>NZ_JTDW01000008.1 GCF_000943565.1 Neotamlana sedimentorum | reverse complement strand
TTTTAATACTTTTTCCTCCTTTAAAAAATAACACTGTCTTAAACTAGGGTGAAGGTTTACAATAAACAGATTAAAGTAAAAAGTTGTTTAAATAGATATCCTAAATAGCTTCAATAACATGCTAATTGGACAAAGAATCCAAAAAATGGCAACATATTGCTGCGATTTGGAGTTTTAAGGCTTTATAAAGAGCTTAACAATATAAAAATGGCACATAACAAACTGAGTGTAAAATAGCACGACGAAGGTGTCATTTCGAGCATAGTCGATAAATTTCATCTAGTATAGGGACTAACTCTAAAAAAAAAGATGAATTTAAGTAGTTAGAACGTTTTTAAGATAACAAAAGATAAGAATAAGTCTTTTACAGTTAAATTATCAAATGGATAAAGAAATGGCCCATATAGTTTGCGAACTGCACAATTTTACGGAAGAGGGAGGGAATTGTTATTGTTGGAAATTCTTAAATAGGATTATGAAAGTTAGATTAACGTATACAATAAATAATAGAAACAATTTGAGTAAACTACTATTGTTGAAAATCCGTAATATTTAATGAGGTTTCGACTGGGCTCAACCTGACTAAAGAGAACAATTTTTTCATTTTAATTTGTCACCTGGAGCGTAGTCGAAAAGGGCTTAAGTTCCAAATATTAATGAGTTTTGATCAGTCCGAGTAATGTTTGACGTACGTCAACATGATATCGAGAACCGTTAAACAATTATTTTATAAAACAGATTTAGAATTATAATTTTAAATGTTGTTATTTAATAAGATGCTTAAAATTAATTTAGCATGACAAACTTTTAGTATAGCATAAAAATAAGGTTTAGTCTTTTGTTTTCGTCACGATTTTATAATCAATAGTTTAAATAAAATTATAAGTTTAAGCGAATTTCGATCTAAGAATTTTAACAAAAAGTAGTAAAAACAAAAAATCCCGTAAACCAAAGTTTCGGGATCTTTTTGTGGTACCTCCAGGAATCGAACCAGGGACACAAGGATTTTCAGTCCTTTGCTCTACCAACTGAGCTAAGGTACCTCGCCAAAGCGGATGCAAATATATATGCAATTTTGTTATTTGCCAAAATAAAATCGTAAAAATTTCAAATAAATTTTCTTAAAAATACTATTGTTTTGAAATTTAATAATTTATGTTAAAAACAAAAGGTATTACTTTTGTGTTTTATAAATTTAGTACCAATTTACAACATATGAATTTAGTTATCGATGTAGGAAACACTTTAATAAAACTTGCCGTTTTTAACAATAATACATTGGTTTTAAAAAAAGCGGTTGCCGAACATACTATTATAAAGACCGTTACCGAAATTAAAATGGACTATCCAAATTTGGTTACGGCTATAATTTCGTCGGTAGGCAAGCTTCAACAATCAACCCTTATTTTTCTGGAAAGTCAGTTTAGCTTACAGGTGTTATCGGCAGAGGTAATGTTACCGTTTACAAATTTGTATGAAACTCCAAATACTTTAGGTGTAGATCGTATAGCTTTGGTGGCTGCTTCAGTTAAGCAATTTCCGAAGCAAGATGTGCTAATTATTGATGCGGGTACTTGTTTAACTTTCGATTTTATAAACAAGCAAAAACAGTATTTAGGAGGTGCTATTTCTCCTGGTTTACAAATGCGATACCAAGCTTTACATAATTTTACGGCTAAATTGCCGTTGTTAGAACGAGAAATGCCTGCTAAATTAATAGGCGCTTCAACAAATGCAGCCATACATTCTGGAGTTGTTTATGGCGTTTTAAATGAATTGGATGGTGTAATTAATGAATATAAGTTACGTTATCCTGATTTATCGGTTATTTTAACAGGAGGAGATGCTAAATTTTTGTCAAAACAATTAAAAAGTAGCATATTTGCGCTTTCTGATTTTTTATTAGAGGGATTAAACTATATTTTACAATATAATATAAACGAATGATTAAAAAGCTAGTATTAGTTTTTATAGCTGTTGTTTCAATTTACAGTTACGGACAAGAAGGTTCTGCATCACCATATTCTTTTTACGGAATAGGAAATATTAAATTTAAAGGTACAGCAGAAAACCGAAGCATGGGAGGATTAAGTATTTATACCGATAGTATTCATGTTAACCTGCGAAACCCGGCATCTTATGCAAGTGATAGAGTAGGTATTTATCCTTTTAATGGAGAAACAAGCCCTGTAAAGTTTGCAGTTGGTGGTAATTATTCAAGCATTAATTTAAAGAGTGAAGATGGTAACGATAAAACATCGTCTGCAACATTCGATTATTTAGCTATTGCAGTGCCGCTTGGTAAGTTTGGAATAGGTTTTGGCTTATTACCACATTCTTCGGTTGGGTATCGTTTACAGTCGCTTAATACAGATGGCAATTTACAAAATAAATTTACTGGTGAAGGCGGTGTAAATAAAGTGTTTGTAGGTGTTGGTTATCAGGTTGTTAAAGGCTTGTCGTTAGGGGTCGATTTTCAATATAATTTTGGTAGCATTACTAACGGTACTGTTGAGTATTTATATGATGAAGATGGCACACCTATTCAATACCAATCTAGAGAAGATAACCGATCGGATTTAAGTGGGTTAAATTTAAATTTTGGAGCCACCTATAAAGGTTCAATTTTAAATAATTTAGAATTATCGGTAGGTGTAACTTATGCACCAGAAAGTTTATTGGGATCTAAAAATAAGCGCACATTTTCTACTATTACTACAAACACAAATGGTACCGAATTTGTTTATAATACTATTAATGTTGATTTAGATGCTTTAGGCTTGCAAGAAACCGATTTAATTTTACCATCGCGTTTCTCTGCTGGTATTGGTATTGGGGAATCAAGAAAGTGGTTTGTAGGTACCGAGTATGTGTTTAGAAACACTAGTAATATAAGAAGCTCGGTAACTAACGGTAGTAACCCAACTATACATGAAGATGCTTCAACAATTTCGTTTGGAGGTTTTTATATACCAAAATACAATGCCTTTAATAACTTTTTTAAACGCGTGGTATATCGCGCTGGTATGCGTTTCGAAAAAACAGGGGTAGTTATAAATAACGAGTCTATTAAAGAGTTTGGCATATCTTTTGGAGTAGGAATACCTGTAGGAGATTCTAGACTATTATCGAATGCTAATTTAGGTGCCGAGTTTGGCAAAAGAGGAACAACAAACAATAGTTTAATACAGGAGAATTTTGTTAATTTCCAATTAAGCTTATCTTTGAACGATCGATGGTTTGAGAAGAGAAAATACGACTAATTGTATAAATTTATTAATTAATATCATGAAGAAACAAATTACATTATTATTAACTATTTTATTTTTTGGGTTAAATTTTGGTTTTGCCCAACAAAATGAAGAATGCATGACGAAGCTTTCTATATTTCATGAGTATGTAAAAGCTAAAAATTATGATGCTGCTTATGAGCCTTGGATGGCGGTTAGAAATGCATGTCCTAAGTTTAATAACGCTATTTATGTAGATGGCGAGAAGATATTAGATCATAAAATAGATAATTCAACAGGAGCTGAAAAAGTAGCTTTTATAAACGATTTATTAAAACTTTGGGAACAACGTGCTGAACATTTTGCTAGTAAAACAGCAACTGGCGAATATGCTGCAAAGGCGGCACAATTAATGTACGATAATCGTAAAGATTTAGGAAAAACTAAAGAGGAGCTTTATGCTGTTTTTGATGCTGCTTATCAAAAAGATAAGGAAACGTTTAGAAACCCTAAAAGTTTATATACTTACTTTTCTTTAATGGTTGATTTATATGATGCTAAAAAGAAAACAGCTGCCGATTTATTTAACAAATACGATGATGTTGTTGAAAAAGTTGAAGAAGAAGTAGGAAATTATTCTGCGCAATTAAACAAACTTATTGCTAAAGATTCCACTGGAGCTACTTATACAAGCAAAGAAAAAAGTTATAAAAGATATTACGAAAGTTATTTAAAAGCTTACGATCAAGTATCTGGAAGTATTGATAGTAAATTAGGAGATAGAGCAAATTGCGATAACTTAATTCCACTTTACGAAAAGGACTTTGAAGCTAACAAAGATAATGCGGTTTGGTTACAACGTGCTGCTGGTAAAATGAGTGAAAAAGATTGTACTGATGATCCATTATTCTTTAAGTTAGTAAACGCTTACCACGAGTTAAGTCCTTCAGCTAATTCGGCATACTACTTAGGTATCTTAAAAGATAAAGACGGAGATTCTAACGGAGCCATTGCATTTTACAAGCAAGCTATCGATTTAGAGACAGACGACTTTAAAAAAGCAAAACTTAACAAGCGTATTGGTTTAAAATTAAAAGGAAAAGGACGTTATGGACAAGCAAGAAGCTTTTTTAGACAAGCATTAAAATTAAACCCATCAGACGGAAGCCCGTATTTATCTATCGCAGCGATGTATGCGGCTAGTGCAAACAGTTGTGGTACAACAGCATTCGATAAAAGAGCGGTTTATTGGTTAGCTGCAAACGAAGCACAAAGAGCTGCAAATGTAGATCCTACAATGAAATCTAGAGCAGCACAATCTGTAGCAAATTACAAAGCGAAAGCACCATCAAAATCTGAGATTTTTAGTTCAGGACGTTCTGGAGAAACTATTAAAATTGGATGTTGGATTGGTTCTTCGGTAAAAGTACCAAGCATTTAATGTTAAAAACACAAACATATATTAAAAAAAACATAGTCATAGCTTTTGCTGTGACTATGTTTTTTTCTTGTAATAATAGTTTGTCGAATGTGCAAAAAATAGGTATTTCAGATAACGAGCCTATTGGTGTTGAATATAACTCCAACCTAAAATATACCGATTCGGGCAAGTTAAAAGCTAATTTGGTAAGCACTAAACTTTTCGATTACTCCAATCGTGATTTTCCGTTTCACGAATTTAAAGACGGCGCTACGCTTTATGTTTACGACGACCAAAGCCGAAAAAGCACTATTGTTGCCGATTACGCTTATGTTTATGCCGATACCGATTTAATAGACATGCGCAGCAACGTGGTAATTACCACACACGATAATCAAGTTTTAAAAACCGAGCAGTTATATTACGACCAAAGTAAAGATTGGTTATATACCAACAAACCGGTATCGTTTAAAACCGAGAAGGATTTAATAAATGGTAATGGTTTCGATTCTAATTCAAAATTCACAAACGCCGAAGTATTAGAAGTTACCGGTATTATTACCCTAGAAGAAGATTAACAATCATACTCTTGGCATTCTTCAAAATTAAGTATCTTTACAGCAAATAAATTAATAGTTTCAATTCATGAAATTTTATAAAATTTTTCAATACGCCTATTTGGTATTCGCAGTTTTATTTTTGTATGATGCCTTTACAAAATGGGAGATAAATACAACCGGTGCTTATATATCGTTAGGATTAGCTGCATTGGCTGTTTTTATGTTTTTCTTCCGTAGAAAATTCGGTAAAAAATTCGATAATAGAAATAACTCAAAGTAAATGAGTGTTTTTCTTGTTATTATAATTGTTTCATTAATTTTTTCGGCCTTTTTTTCGGGCATGGAAATTGCCTACGTGTCTTCGAATAAAATTCACATCGAAATAGAAAAAAAGCAAGATGGTATTCTGGCTAAAGCCTTAAGTAAAATAACGGCTAAACCATCAAAATTTATTACAACTATGCTTATTGGTAACAATATTGCATTGGTAATTTATGGGTTTTTTATGGGCGATTTTTTGGTCAACTGGTTTCAATCTATGTTGCCAACAAATAGCGAGTTTTTAAACTACTTACTTAATGATTTAAGTTTACTATCTCAAACCATAATTTCAACTTTAGTAATTTTAATTACGGCCGAATTTTTACCAAAAGTATTCTTTCAAATTTATGCCAATACCTTAATAAAAGCCTTGGCAATTCCAGCATATTTATTTTATGTTTTGTTTACCTTTATTTCAGAATTTGTAATTTGGATTTCAGACATCATTTTAAAATACTTGTTTAAAACAGAAGGCGACCAGATACAAATGGCATTTACTAAAGTAGAGTTGGGTAATTATATAAGTGAACAATTAGAATCTGTTGAAGAGTCGGATGATGTCGATTCCGAAATACAAATTTTTCAAAATGCATTAGAGTTTTCCGATGTAAAAGCCCGAGAAGTTATGGTTCCGCGAACCGAAATTATTGCGGTTGAAATTAACGATTCAATAAAAAATTTAAGTGCTCTTTTTACCGAAACAGGTTGTACTAAAATATTAGTTTATAAGGATACTATTGATGATATTTTAGGTTACGTGCATTCTTTTGAACTTTTTAAAAAACCTAAAAGTATTAAAGCCATGATGCTTCCTGTTGAATTTGTTCCAGAAACCGTTTTAATAAAAGATGTGCTTAGTGTGCTTACTAAAAAACGTAAAAGTATAGCCGTTATTTTAGATGAATATGGGGGGACATCGGGCATTATGACGGTTGAGGATATTGTTGAAGAATTATTTGGTGAAATTGAAGACGAACACGATTCTATCGATTTAATTGAGGAGGTATTAAGCGAGAAAGTCTTTAAATTTTCGGCTCGTTTAGAAGTTGATTATATTAATGAAACTTTTAAGCTAAATTTACCTGAAAATGAAAACTACGAAACGCTTGGTGGGCTAATAGTAAACCACACCGAAGAAATTCCGGTACAAAACGAAATAGTAAAAATAGAGCAGTTTCAATTTACTATTCTCGAGGTATCTAACACTAAAATAGACCTCGTAGAAGTTAAAGTTTTACAAGACGATTAAAATACCTACTTACACTTTTATTATTGAATAGAAAATGGTATTTTCGCGCACGATATTTTTGCTAGATTTAATATTTGGCAAACAACCTAATTAGTAATCCTTTGTAATATAGGGTTTTAAAAAATTAAATTTTCAAATGGCAGTTTTAAATAAGATAAGACAACGCTCACTAATTTTAATATTAATTATTGCATTAGCGTTATTTTCTTTTGTATTAGCAGATTTGTTTAAAAACAGTGATGCATTAACTTCGAAATCGCAAAATATTGTTGCGACAATTAACGGTAAAGATATTTCGCGTGAAGATTTTCTTCAGAAGGTAGAAACCTTACAACGCCAAATGGGACCAAACGCTACCAATTCTCAGGTAATGAATCAGGTTTGGAATCAGGAAGTCCGTCAAGCCATTATGGAAACACAATACGATGCCTTAGGGATTACTGTTGAAAAAGACCAAATGCGTGATTTATTAAAGACAGCTTTGGCGTCGAGCCCAGAATTTTTAAATGAAGCTGGTTTATTTGATGAAAATAAATTAAACGAGTATATCGCAAACTTAAAAGAAACCTCTGAAGCCGGTTACCAAAGTTGGATAAACTACGAAAAGCAAGTGGCTAACAACGCGCTGCAGCAAAATTATTTTAATTTAGTGAAAGCCGGTTTAACAGGAACGTTAAACGAAGGCGAATTAGAGCATAAGTTAGAGGGAAATAAAGTAGATATTAAATATGTACAAGTTGCTTACAGCAAAATTCCAGATAGCACGGTTACCGTAACTAAATCTGAAATTTCAAGTTATATTAACGATCATAAAAAGCAATTTGAGGTTGAAGCTTCAAGAGATATTCGTTTTGTTGAATTTAAAGAAGAGGCTTCTGTACAAGATGAAACTAACATTATAAAGGAGTTAACATCTTATTTAAATGGAAGATTAGTTGATGAAACGGGAAGAAAAGATACTATTGTTGCTTTTTCAAAAGTAAAAAATAATGCTGATTATGTAAATCATACAGCGGCTTCAGATATTAAATTCGATGAGCGTTTTGTATTTAAAAATGCTTTGCCAACTGCGGTTGCCGATAGTATTTATAAGTTAAATGAAGGCGAAGTTTACGGACCTTATAAAGATAACGGATACTTTAAATTATCGAAAGTGGTAGCTGTAAAGCAAATTCCAGATTCGGCTAAAGTACGTCATATTTTAATTCCATTTATTGGAGCGCAAAGTACGTCGCCAGAGGTGACACAAACCGATGCCGAAGCAAAAGTAACAGCCGATAGTTTATTAGCTATTTTAAAAACCGATAAATCTAAATTCTCTGAGTTTGTAACCGAGTTTTCTTCAGATCAAGGAAGTGTAGCAAAAGAAGGGCGTTACGATTGGCACCCTTACAACACGATGGTTCCTGAATTTAATGCGTTTGAATTTGAAGGTAAAGTTGGTGATTTAGGTGTTGTAAAAACTGTTTTTGGTTATCATATTATTGAAATTGAAGGTCAGAAAAATAAAAGCAAGGCGATTCAAGTGGCAACTATTGCAAGAGAAATAGAGCCTTCTGAAGAAACTGCAGATAAAATATTTAGAGAAGCTTCTAATTTCGAAATTAACGCTGGTAAAGGTGATTTTGAAGCTTTAGCAATCGAGAATAAGTATACAGTAAAACCGGTTAATGGAATGAAAGCATTAGATGAAGCTATTCCGGGTATTGGTAACCAACGTCCTATTGTACGTTGGGCGTTCGAGGAAGAGTCTGAAGTTGGCGATATAAAACGATTTAACATTACAGGAGGTTATGTTATTGCACAATTGGTTGCAAAACATGCAAAAGGATTAATGTCTGTTGAAGAAGCTACTGCAACTGTACTTCCCAAAATAAGAAAGGAAAAGAAAGCAAAATTAATTCGTGATCGTGTTTCTGCATCAAATCTTGATGATTTAGCTAAAGCTGAAAATACAAGTGTTAGAACAGCTACAGGTATAAGCATGAAAACACCTACTATATCTGGAGCAGGTAGAGAGCCATTAGTTGTAGGAACTGCCTTTGGTTTGAATGAAGGTGAAACCTCTGGACTTATTGATGGTGCAAATGGCCTTTATATGGTTCAAGTTACCAAAGTAACCCCAGCAGCCGAATTAGAGAATTACCAAGCTGTAGCAAATCGTGTGGCACAGCAAAAAACTAGCGTTGTGTCGAGTAAACTGTATAATGCTTTGAAAGAATCTGCGGAGATTGAAGATAATCGTGCAAAAATTCAAATTCAATAATTTTTGAATTAAAAAATAAATAGAAGCCTCGTTTATCGGGGCTTTTTTTATAGTTTTTTATTATTAATTTATAAGAAGTGTTTATAACTTAGTGGTAAGGTTTCTAACAAAAAACCTACTTTTGTAATAGTAAAAAAGAAATTCAATATGTCAGATACAATAGAACACGTAAAATGCTTAATTATAGGATCTGGACCAGCTGGTTACACAGCAGCAATTTATGCCGCCAGAGCTAATATGAATCCAGTTTTATATCAAGGTACACAACCCGGAGGGCAATTAACGACAACTAACGAAGTTGAAAATTTTCCTGGTTATCCAGAAGGCGTTACCGGCCCAGAAATGATGATGCAGTTGCAAGCACAAGCGCAAAGGTTTGAAGCCGATATACGTGACGGATGGATTACTAAAGTTGATTTCTCTGGAGATATTCATAAAGTTTGGGTTAACGAAACTAAAGAAATTCATTGCGATACGGTAATTATTTCAACCGGAGCTTCTGCTAAATATTTAGGATTAGATTCTGAACAAAAATACCTTAAATTGGGAGGGGGTGTTTCGGCATGTGCTGTTTGCGACGGATTCTTTTATAGAAATCAAGAGGTAGTAATTGTTGGTGCTGGCGATTCGGCTTGTGAAGAAGCACATTACTTATCTAAACTTTGTAAAAAAGTAACTATGTTAGTTCGTAGAGATGAGTTTAGAGCATCAAAAATAATGGCCGATAGAGTTAAAAATACTCAAAACATTGAGATATTATTCAACACTGAAACCGATGAGGTTTTAGGCGATGGACAAGTAGTTACAGGTGTGCGTGTGTTTAATAACCAAACCAAGGTAAAACAAGAATTACCGGCTACTGGATTTTTTGTTGCAATAGGACATAAACCAAATACCGATATTTTTAAAGGTTTTTTAAATTTAGATGAAACAGGATATATTATAAACAAGCCTGGGACTTCTAAAACAAATATTGATGGTGTTTTCGTATCTGGTGATGCAGCCGACCATGTTTACAGACAAGCCATTACAGCTGCTGGAACGGGGTGTATGGCAGCCTTAGATGCCGAACGTTATTTAGCGGCTAAAGATGCTTCGTTTGAAGTTTCAACGTCTACCTACAACTAGGTAATTACATATTTACATATAAAATTTGAGGCTGTTTTAAATATTTGAAACAGCCTCTTTTTGTTTTGCTAGTTTTAAAAAAAGTATTTTCTTTGAAAACTTTTTAAAATTAAAACGGGATGTGGCGCAGTCCGGTTAGCGTACACGGCTGGGGGCCGTGTGGTCGCAGGTTCGAATCCTGTCATCCCGACAAAATGTATTAAAATAAGTAAGCTCTCTAAGTTGTATGCTAATACTATTTTGGTGTTTCTAGCCTTCTTTAATTACCCGCTTTGTAGGCGGTTTAAGGATAAATTAAATATTTCTGTCTCGTATTTTTAAAGTTAGATAAATCATCTTGCCAAGTAGCTTTTATTTCTTTTAAACTAAAGCCTTTTTCAATTTGATTTTTTAGCTTATCTGTCCCAGCTAAAAGATTAATCGATCGTTCTCTAAAAAAATTAGTTTTATTTGCTGTAGAATTATAAGCATCTATAAGCCATTTAAAATTTAAGGAATCTAATTTTTCCATTTCAGATAAGTCTAATCCATAACATTCCTTATCCATGTTTTTTGGATGTTTAGCTCCAAAATTTGGTTTAGGAGTGAAGCTGAAATTATACTTCTCTTTTGGTAAATCTGGAGACCCAAAAGTTTGAAATTGCATATCTGTACCTCGTCCGCAGTTAACGTTAGTACCTTCAAATAAACATAAGCTTGGGTATAAATTTATAGATTTATCGTTAGGCAAGTTTGGAGATGGTCTTAAAGGTAAGGTGTAACTTGAATTATGCGTGTAATTTTTTAATGGAACTACAGTAAGATCGCATTGAATACCATTTTTTAGCCATTTTTCTCCGTTTATCATTTTTGCATATTCACCTATGGTCATTCCGTAAACTATGGGAACAGGATGAAGTCCAACAAAGCTTCTAAATTTTTCTTCAACTACGGGGCCGTCAACATAATGACCGTTTGGATTTGGTCTGTCTAAAACAATTACAGGAATGTTTTTTTCAGCACAGGCTTCCATAACATAGTGCAATGTGGAGAGATAGGTGTAAAAACGAGCGCCAACATCTTGAATGTCGAAAATAACAAGATCTAAATCGCTTAAATGTGCATTAGATGGTTTAAACTTCTCTTCCGAATTGCTGTTGTCATTGGTTCCGTAAAGAGAAACCACGGGAATGCCAGTTTGTTCATCAATTTCACTCTTTATAACTTCGCCAGCGTCAATTTTACCTCTTAAACCGTGTTCTGGGGCAAATATTCTCACAATATTTATATCTAACGATTTTAAGGAATCGACAAGGTGTGTATGGCTTGTTTGGTCGTTATTTTTAAAAATCACCGATGTATTATTGGCTGCTAAAGCAATTCTTTTGCCTTTTAATAAGTGTAAATAGTTTTCAGTTTGATTAGCGCCTACAACAATTGCTTCGGTTGTGGTTTCTAGTACTTCGTTGATTATTTCTGGCTTTTCGTTCTTATGTTTACAATTCGTGAAGCATATAAATAATAGTATTATTGGCGCTATTATTTTTGAATTTTTTTGTCGCATAATTTAAAATTTAATGATTAATTAGTGGTTTATAAAAGGTTTAAGCCTGCAGAAATGTAGTTTTTTAGTTTAGGGTCATTAATTTCTAAATCTGTTACTACCATGTCAATTTCTTTTAATTCGCATACATTATAGTTGTGTATCAGGTTTAATTTATTTATCGATGCCAGGTAAACAATTTGATTGGAGGCATTTATCATAGCTTTTTTAATTAAAGACACTTCGTAACCTTCGTCTGTAATGCCGTGTTCAACATCTAGAGCGCTTACTCCCATAAAACAAATATCTGCTCTAATATCAGACAGGTGTTGTATAACATCAATGCCCGTTGTAACCATTGAGCTTCTATGAATTTTTCCACCAATAAAAATGGTTTCAATTAATGGGTGCTCTGTTAATTGCATAGCAATTGGTAAGCTATAGGTGTAAACGGTGGCTTTTAACTTTTTTGGCAGTAATTTGGCGAACATTAAGTTTGTTGTTCCTCCGCTTATAATAATTACCATGCCATCCTCTATTAGTGAAATAGCTTTTTGAGCAATGCGTACTTTTCCTTCTCTGTTGTAAATAACATCTTCGTTATAGTGATACAATTTTTGAATATTAGAAATAGCACCGCCGTGTACTTTTGTAATCAATCCTTTGTCGTGAAGTTGCTTAATATCTCTTCTAATGGTGTCTTCAGAAACGTCCAATCGTTCAGATAAAAAGCTAGAACTAACTTTTCTATTTATGCTTACTTCGTCTATTATTTTTTGTTGTCTTTCCTTTTTTTTCATAAGGTTGGCTTTTATCAAAAATAAGATTTAATTGTTTTAATGTGCAAATTTTTTAAATAAAAAATGCAATTTTATGCGTTTTTATGATATTAAAAATGCATTTATTTCTTTTTTTATACATTTGAATATATCTATAAATAATTAAATATGAATATTTCTAAAAGATTAATTGCGTTAGATGTTTTAAGAGGGATGACTATTTCGTTTATGATATTGGTAAATACCCCAGGTAGTTGGAGTTATGTTTATCCGCCGTTAAGGCATGCCAAGTGGCACGGTTGTACGCCGACAGATTTGGTGTTTCCTTTTTTCATATTTATTGTAGGGGTGTCTGTGTTTTTTTCTTTTAAAAAATATCATACCAATATGAATAAAACCAGTCTTTTAAAAATATTAAAACGAACGGTAATTATATTTCTCTTAGGATTGTTTCTTAATCTTTTTCCGCACTTCGATTTTAGTAATGTGCGCATTATGGGGGTTTTACAACGAATAGCATTAGCTTATGGTATAGGCGCTATACTTTGTTTGAGTTTAGAAAAAATTAAGCTTTTATATGTTTTGGGTGTTTTATTAATTGGGTATTGGGCGCTATTATATTTTACATCTGGACAAGAATTGTACATCTTAGAAAATAATGTTGTTAGAACCTTTGATTTGTTTTTATTAGGAGAAAAACATGTTTACAAAGGTTTCGGTATTCCGTTCGATCCAGAAGGTGTACTATCAACAATACCAGCTATTGGTACACTAATAATAGGGTTTTTAACAGGACAAATAGTTGGTACTAAAATTTCGGTTATAGATAAAATTAAGGTGTTGCTAGGTTATGGTGTTTTATTAGTTGCTTTAGGAAGTATTTGGAGTATTGTTTTTCCTATTAATAAAGCTTTATGGACTAGCTCGTATGTTTTATATGCAGCTGGTTGGGCAATTTTGTTGTTAGCGTTGTTGGTCTTTTTAATAGACTATAAAGGTTATTCTAAATGGGCGAAACCCTTTGTCCATTTTGGGACTAATCCGTTATTTATTTTTGTTTTTTCTGGTCTTTATGTAAAAACCATAAGTTATTTAGTGAAAATACCAACCGAAGCTGCTGGTGAAGCTAAAATATCGGGCTATAAATATCTTTTCGAGCATGTTTTTGCTCCAATTACGGGCCATATGAATGGTTCTTTACTGTTTGCTTTAAGTCACATTGTTTTTTTCTGGGGAATTTGCTTTTTGCTTTTTAAAGGCAGAGTTTTTATAAAAATTTAGCAATTTTTCTAATTTTAAAAAGTTATTTGTTAATTTTTCCATGTTTTAATATTTAAACACGCATTTTTTTGCCTAAAAAATGCGTGTTTAATTTTTTTTTCATAATTTTAACAATAACTTAAATTCTAACTAATATGAAAAATTACTATTTTCAATTAACCCTTTTGGTGTTATTGTTTTTTTCGCATAGTGCTTTTGCACAAACAGCAACGGTATCTGGTGTTGTAACCGAGGAAGGAACAAATATGCCATTAATAGGGGTGAATGTTGCTATTGAAAGCACTTCAAAAGGAGCTGTAACAGATTTTGATGGAAAGTATTCTATTCAATCAGATGCTGTTGAAGGTAAGTCTCTTGTTTTTAGCTTTATTGGTTTTAAAACCGTTTCAGTTGTATTAAAAGGCGGAAATCAAATTGTTAATATTGCTTTAGAAGAAGATGCTACTAATCTTGATGCTGTTGTTGTAACGGCGTTAGGGATTAAAAGAGAGGCTAAAGCCTTAGGGTATGCCTTAACAGAAGTTAAAGGAGACGAGTTGTCTCAGGTAAAAACAACAAGTGCTGTTAATTCTTTACAAGGTAGAGTTGCAGGTGTTAACATTTCAACCAGTAGCACTGGAGCCTCTGGTTCGAGTAGAGTTATTATTCGTGGTGCTAGTTCGCTTACGGGTAATAATCAGCCACTGTATGTTGTAGATGGTATTCCTATAATTAACAATACAAATGGTTCTGTTGTTGGAGCAACTAACGATGGAACAGGCGATGGTGGTGACGATATTTCCTCTATTAATCCAGATGATATCGAATCTGTTTCTGTGTTAAAAGGTAGTTCTGCGGCAGCGCTTTATGGTTCGTTGGCATCTAACGGTGTTATCATGATTACTACAAAATCGGGTAAAGGGCAACAAGGTTTGGGAGTTGAGTATTCTTCTTCTTATACTTTTGAAAGAATAAATACCGACCTTATAAGCTTGCAAACTACATATGGTCAAGGAAGTCAAGGTTTAAAACCAGGATATGAATATGATGTAAACGATAATCCTGTAGAAATTACAGACACTGCTTTAGCGATTGATGATGCATTTACTAATACCTTGTATTCTTGGGGCGCTAAAATGGATGGCTCAATGGTTTATAATTGGGACGGCGTTCAAAGACCTTATTCTTATACCGGAAATAATTTAGATAAATTCTACCAAACTGGTACTACGGCAGTTAATACACTGGCATTAACTAAAGGAGCAGAAGATTATAATTATCGTTTTTCTTTTTCAAACTTAGAAAATAAAGATATTTTTCCAGGGTCTACTTTAAACCGAAAATCGCTTTCGTTTAATGGGTCGGCAAATATAAACCCCAAATTAACATCAACAATAAATGCTAAATATGTTATAGAAAAGGTTCACAACCGTGTAAATCTTGGCGATACACCCGGAAATGCAAATACGGTGGCCTATGTGTTACCAAGCAGTTTAGATATAAATGATTTAAAACCAGGCTCGAATAGCGAAGGGACAGAACTTTTGTTTCAACCAAGTCAATTTATTTCCAATCCGTATTGGGTGGTAAATGGGTTTAATAATGATGACAAAAAAAACAGACTAACAGCTTCTACGGTTTTAAGATATGATATTACAGATTGGTTGTATGCTACTGGACGTGCAGGTATTGATACCTACGAATTGTCAAGAAGTAGAGTGGTTCCATTTGGTACAGCTTATAGGCCAACAGGAGAAATGACCGAGTCTAAATCAACCTATTCTTTGTTTAATGCAGATTTTATGGTTGGCGTAGAAAAAGCACTTACAGATAAATTTGCCATAAATACAATTATTGGAGCAAATACCAGAACATCAACTTTCGATGCGCTTAGTGCAACAGGAAGAGAGTTTATTGTGGTTGGGCTAGAAGATATAAATAATACAACCTTGCCAGAACCAAATTATAGCTATTATAAAACTAAAACCAATTCGGTATACGGGTCGTTCGAGGTAGATTACGGTGAGTTTGCTTACCTTACATTTACAGGTCGAAATGATTGGTTTTCAACATTATCATTCCCAGGAAAAACGACTCCAAACAACGATTTTTACTGGTCGCTAAGTGGTAGTTTATTGCTTTCTGAAGCTTTAGAACTGCCAGAAGCAATTAATTATGCAAAACTTAGAGCAAGTTATGCGCAAGTAGCGGGAGGTGCTTCTGATGCTTATGCCTTAAACTTAGATTATGCAATTACAGGTTCTTTCCAAGGACAATCGTATGGCGAATTAAACGGAAGTTATATTCCTAATCCAAACTTAGTACCATTTCAAAAAACAGAGTACGAGCTTGGTTTTGAAGGTCGATTTTTAAATAACCGTTTAAATCTTGATGTAGCTTACTACTCTAATAAAACAACTAACGATATTGTTGAGGCAGCAGCTTCTTTGTCGTCTGGTTTTAACTCTGCAGTTTTAAATATTGGCGAATTACAAAATAAAGGTATTGAATTGTTAATAGGAGGTTCGCCAATTAAAACCGACGATTTTTCATGGTATACATCATTTAACGTAGGTTATAATAACAGTGAAATTTTACATACAGATGACGAGGATACTCCAATAAATGTAGATGGTAGCCAAACACGATCTTATACTGCTATTATTTCACACATTGTAGGAGAGCATTATGGTGTTATATACGGTTCGTCTTACGAGCGCGATGATAGTGGCAATATTGTTTATGATTTAAGCGGATCTATACCAACGCCAGTTCAAGGTGAATATAAAGTACTAGGCCAGGGTGTTGCACCTTATACTTTTGGTTTTTCAAACACTTTTAGATATAAAGATGTTTCGTTAGGCTTTTTAATCGATGCAAAATTTGGAGGTAGTGTACATTCTGGTACAAATAGAGAATTAATGCTAAGAGGTTTACATGAAAAAACATTAGAAGGTCGCGAAACTGGACTTGAAGTTTCTGGAATAGATAGCAGCACAGGCGAAGCATTTACAACCGTTGTAGCACCAGAAAATTTAAGAACGTATTACGGTTTAATTGGTGAGCAAAATTCTGGTATTTCTGAAGAGTTTGTTTACAGTACCGATTTTATAAAATTTAGAGAATTAAGTTTATCATATAATATTCCTAAAACAGTGCTTAAAAATCTATTTATTCGAGATGTAAGGCTGTCGTTAATAGGTAGGAATTTGTTCTTTATTTCGAGAGATATCGAAAATGTAGATCCAGAGGCATCACTAAATAACTTGAATTCCCAAGGTATAGAACGATTTGGTGTGCCGTCAACCAGAAGCTTAGGATTTTCTGTAAATGTTAAATTTTAAAAAAAATGAAAATGAAAAAAATATTAATATTATTGGCAGTAATTATATTCTTTGGGGCTTGTGATAATGGTTTTGAAGAAATAAACGTAAACCCAACCAAGGCAACAACACTAGCGCCTTCAACACAGTTTACTTATGTGCAGTTGTACACAGGTGGTAGTAGTTATGTGGCAAATTTATTTTGGAATGTTATTCATTTAATGCAAAATGTACAACACTTAAATCTTACGTCGTACGTGTCTTTTTTATACAAAGAAGGCAGTACAAATTGGTTGTTTGAAGAGCAATACGATACAACAGTTAAAAACATAGTAGATTTAGAAGCGCAATTAGAAAGCAGCAATGAACCAACGGCTGTGATTGATTTAGCGATAACTAGAATTCAAAAAGTGTTAATTTTTAGTAGATTAACCGATGCTTATGGAGATATTCCTTACAGTGAAGCTGGTAAAGGTTTTTTAGAAGGCATTCGCTTTCCTAAATACGATATGCAAAGTGATATTTATGCCGATATGTTGGCTACTTTAGAAGCCTCGGTTGCCACTTTAAGTGGAAGTGGCGAAAGTTCTTATGGTTCTGCTGATTTGTTTTTCGCTGGTGATAAATCTAAATGGATAAAATTTGGTAATTCTTTAATGCTACGTTTGGCTATGCGAATGGTGAATGTAGATAATGCATCTGCAGAAGCTTGGGCAACAAAAGCAATTGCTGGAGGTGTAATGGAAAGCAATGATGATATTGCATATCTTCAATACGAAAATCATGCAAACGATGGTGGTCCAAATGTAAATCCGCTTACCAAGTGTTTTACCTCTAGAGCGTCTACTCAAGTAAAAATATCAAAAACATTTATGGATTTTATGAAAGATAGAAACGATCCGCGTGTTTCTGTACTTTGCTCTACTGTCGATGGAGATACTTCTTTCGATCTTCAATTTGGTCAAGATATTAACGACCCAACCAGAGGTGAAGCTAATTCTAAACCTAACATTAATATTTTTGGAGGTTCGGGCGAAGTTATTTACGATGCGCCGTTTTTCTTTCAAACTTATGCTGAAGTTGAGTTTATGATTGCCGAAGCTGCAGAGCGTTGGGGCTTAGCAGGAGGCGATGTTGAAGCGCACTATAATGCAGGTGTAACAGCAGCAATGGAATATTTAGCTATGTACGGAAATGGTGTTAGTATTTCAGCATCGGAAATTAGCGATTATTTAACCGCAAATCCGTTTGTTCCTGCAGAAGCTTTAAAAATGATAAATGAACAATATTGGGTAGCTACTTTTGGAAATGGATTAGAAACTTTCTCTAATTGGAAACGCTCTGGATATCCGCAATTAGTAGCAGCCGATGTTGCCGAAACACTTACGGGAGGAGAAATTCCTAGACGATTTGTTTATCCATCTTCCGAAGCACTTAATAACCCCGGAAATGTAGCTTTGGCGACAGAGCAACAAGGAGGAGATAGTTTATTAACAAGAATGTGGTGGGATGTAAATTAAAACATTTTTGGTTCAAATTCCGTGAATATCATAAAACAACGTTTTTTTTATTTTTAGTCAAGAGATAGTAATTGAGGTGAGAGCACTTCTCACCTTGGTTCTTTCTCATTAACTAGTCTTAATCGTCTGCAAAGTTTATTATTTTGAAAAAAGTTAAAACAGGACTCGATGTATTAATTAATGATACAAACCTTCAAAATGTATTTAAAGGAAATGTTGCTTTGTTGAGTCATAATGCATCGGTAGATGCGACCTTTACTCATGCAGCGTTTAGGTTTAAGGCGCTTTTTGGAGATAGGTTTGTTAAGTTATTTGGGCCTCAACATGGATTTACAACCGATGCCCAAGATAATATGATTGAAACAAATCATTATATACATTCATATTTTAAAATTCCAGTTTATTCGCTCTATTCAGAAACGCGAGTTCCTACAGATGAGATGTTAGAAGGGATAAATCATTTATTTGTTGACTTGCAAGATGTTGGTGCTCGAATGTATACATACATTTATACGTTAACACTTTTACTTGAAAAATGCAGTGAAAAGGACATTGAAATTATTGTGCTAGATAGACCCAACCCTATTAACGGCGTTGATATTGAAGGGAATATTTTAGAGTTAGAATTTGAATCGTTTATAGGGAGACATCCAATTCCAGTAAGACATGGAATGACAATTGGAGAAGTTGCACAAATGCATCAGGAATTTTGGGCAACAAAAAAAGCAAAACTCAGAATAATTAAAATGAAAGATTGGGAGCGATTTATGTATTTTAAAGATACAAATTTACCATGGTTATTACCTTCGCCAAATCTTTCTAGAGCAGCAAGTGCGCTATCATTTCCAGCCATCGTTTTATATGAAGGAACATTGTTAAGCGAAGGACGAGGAACAACACAACCTCTTGAAATTGTTGGGCATCCTAAAGTAGAACCATTTGCTTTATCAAGCTTTTTAAAAAACAGTTTAAAGCAAACTAATTTAGCGGGGTTTGTTATTCGACCAGTAACATTTTTGCCAACTTTTGATAAGTATAAAGATGCATCATGTGGAGGTATTCAATTACACATTACTAATAGAAAAACGTTTAAACCTTGGCGTGTAGGGCAATTTATGCTACGAGAATTATATCATTATTTAGGAAATGAGTTTGAATGGAGAAAACCTCCTTTTGAATATAATTACAGTCAGCAGCCAATAGATATAATTAACGGGACTAACAAACTCAGGCATTGGGTAGAAACAAGAGGTGCTTTTGAAGCTTTAAATGGGTTTGAAAATTTAATAGAATACAAAAAGCAACTTAATACAGTAAAACTTTATTAATACAATTTAATCAAAAAACAAACAATTGGTAACACTATTTGGTTGCTAGTTGAAATAAATTCAATTCGTACATGGGAGCTACTCTTATTTTAGTAATTATAGCATCATATTTTGGACTATTAATGTTAATATCATACATAGTTTCTAAAAACACAAGTGACGATTCTTTTTATACAGGAGATCGAAAATCACCTTGGCAGGTTGTTGCTTTTGGAATGATTGGAGCTGTGTTATCTGGAGTTACTTTTGTGTCAATACCTGGAATGGTTAGTAATAATTATTTTTATTATTTGCAGTTTGTTTTAGGTAACGTAGTTGGGTATGTTATTATAACCTATGTACTTCTTCCTATTTATTTCGATTTAAAATTAGTTTCTATATACACATATTTAAAAACACGTTTTGGTATTAATACTTATAAAACGGGTTCACTATTTTTTTTAATATCCCAATCTTTTGGGGCGGCATTACGACTGTTGTTAGCTGCGAAAATATTGCAATATGCTGTGTTTGATGCGTTTCATATTCCGTTTTATGTAACAGTTATTTTAATATTACTTCTAATTTGGTTTTATACTAATAAATCTGGTATTAAAACTATTGTATGGACAGATATGCTTCAAACGTTTTTCTTGATATCTGCAGCGATAGTTTCTATTTATGTTATTAAAAATTCATTAGGATTAAGTTTTTCAAAAACAATAACTACTGTAGTTAACCATGAGTATTTTAAAGTTTTTGATTGGAATGTTAAATCTGGAAGTAACTTTTTTAAACAATTTATTTCGGGTGTTTTAATTGCGATAGCCATGGTTGGTTTAGACCAAAATATGATGCAAAAAACACTAACCTGTAAGAATAAAAAAGAAGCACAACGTAATATTTTATCCTTCAGTTTAATTCTAGCAATTACTCAATTTTTGTTTTTAGGATTGGGTGTTTTATTATACGTTTATGCTAATAAGCATGGCATATCTTTAGAAGTTGAAAACGGAAAATTTGTAAATACAGATCAGTTGTTTCCAATACTTTCTTTAAACCATTTTGGCACTTTGGCTAGCCTAAGTTTTATTTTAGGCATTACGGCCGCTTCATTTTCTAGCGCCGATTCTGCTTTAACGGCTTTAACGACTTCGTTTACTCATGATTTTTTAGATATACAGCATAAAACTTCAAAAGAAAAAAACCGATTAAAAAACCATGTTTTGCTTGGTTTTTCGGTTGTTGTTTTTGCTATCATAATGGTGTTTTCGCAAAGTAAAGGCGATGTGATTTCTACCATATTTAAAGTGGCGGGTTATACTTATGGGCCTCTGTTAGGGCTTTACATGTTTGGGATTTTTACTAAAATAAAAGTAAAAGATAAAGCTGTGCCTGTAATTTGTATTCTTATGCCACTATTTACCTATGCCTTAAACCATTATTTTATTGAGTGGTTGAATTTCGATTTTGGGTTTATGAACATATTTGTTAATGGGTTTCTAACGGTTGTTTGCCTTTTGTTTTTTAAAGAAAAACATAAGGTTAAGCAACAAACATAAACGAAATGTAAATAAAAATTAAAATGAAGATGAATAAAAAATTAATACTGGTAATTATAGTTTGTCTGTATGTGTTTTTATGTTGTTTAACAGGATGTAAAAATGCGGGTTTAAACCAAAGTTTAGTTCTAGAAAACAACATGGCTATCGGACTAATTATACCAAGTTAATAGTGATTAAATGGCACACTTAAACTTAATCGAGTGTGCGTAATTGTAATGAAATATGGCTTTTAAAATGAAAAATAAATTAACAACAGAGCAACCTTCGGTATACAACAATTTAGAGCAAATGAGCACGTTCGATCTGCTTTCTAATATCAATGCCGAGGATAAAACAGTGCCAAATGCCATTGAAAAGGCAATACCAACAATCGAAAAGTTAATTGATGCTATTTATAAAAAAATGAGTAAGGGCGGACGATTGTTTTATATAGGAGCTGGAACTAGCGGCAGGTTAGGCGTTTTAGATGCTTCAGAATGCCCACCAACTTATGGCGTAGACGATAATTTAGTAATTGGATTAATAGCAGGAGGCGATGTGGCACTTCGAAAAGCGGTAGAAAATGCCGAAGATGATGAAACACTCGCTTGGAAAGACTTGCAAAAGCATAATATAAACGAACAAGATGTTTTAATAGGAATTGCTGCATCTGGAACCACGCCTTATGTAATTGGTGGCGTTAAAGAATGTAGAAATAATAATATTGTTACCGGATGTATTACTTGTAACGAAAACACACCCTTATCCGTTGAGGTCGATTTTCCTATTGAATTAATCGTAGGACCAGAATTTGTAACAGGTAGTACTAGAATGAAAGCTGGAACAGCCCAAAAGCTAGTTTTAAATATGATTTCTACTACCGTTATGATAAAGTTAGGACGAGTTAAAGGAAATAAAATGGTAGATATGCAACTCTCTAATAAAAAGCTTGTAAGTCGTGGAATTAGAATGATTATGGCAGAATTAAACCTCGATGAAGCCACTGCAAATAGCTTATTAAAACAACACAAAAACGTTAGAAAAGCTATTGAAGCATACAAATAGTATGAAACTAAATTAACTAAGTAATGAATAAAATTTTAACAGTAGGTGTACTCGCTTTAATTTTTATAGTAGTCAGTTGTAAAAAACCAAAACAAACAGAAAGTACTAGCATTTATGATGGTAAAATGGTTTGGGTAGATAGTGTTTACAACAGTATGACTCTAAAAGAAAAAGTAGGGCAACTATTTATGGTAGCTGCTTACTCAAATCGAGATAAAAAACATACCGATTCTATTCAAAGTTTAATTAAAAATGAAGGGATTGGAGGCCTAATATTTTTTCAAGGAGGTCCTTTGCGTCAAGCAGAATTAACTAACACATATCAATCGGTTTCTAAAGTGCCTTTGTTAATTGGTATCGATGGCGAATGGGGCTTGAATATGAGATTAGATAGTACTGCCAGATTTCCTTATAACATGACACTTGGAGCCATAAAGAATGATAGTTTAATTTATAAAATAGGTAGCCAAATAGGTAAACATTGTAAGCGTTTAGGAATTCATGTAAATTTTGCACCAGTTGTAGATATAAATACAAATCCTAAAAATCCAATAATAGGTGTAAGGTCGTTTGGTGAAGATAAATTTAACGTAGCAAACAAAGCAATTGCCTTTACTCAAGGCATGCAAAGAGAGGGCGTTATGGCTTGTGCAAAACACTTTCCGGGACATGGCGATACGAGTCAAGATTCTCATAAAACCTTGCCAACGGTGTCGTTTAGTAAGCAACGTATTGATTCGGTAGAATTATATCCTTTTAAAAAACTATTTAAAAAAGACATTGCCGGAGTTATGGTAGCGCATTTAAATGTGCCAAGTTTAGAGCCTGTTAATCAGTTGCCTTCTTCATTATCTTATTCCATAGTCACCGATATTTTAAAAAAACAAATCAATTTTAATGGGTTAATTTTTACAGATGCTTTAAATATGAAAGGCGCTGCGAATTATAAAGAACCTGGAGATATAGATTTGGCAGCTTTTAAAGCAGGTAACGATGTTTTATTGTTTACAGAAAATGCGCAAATGGCCATATTAAAAATAGTAGAGGCTTATAATAAAAATGAAATATCTGAAGAACGCCTAGCGTATTCGGTTAAAAAGATTCTTAAAGCTAAATACGAAGCTAATTTACATCAGTTTACACCAATAAATTCAGAAGAATTAATAGCAGACTTAAACAGTGATGCTAACCTTCTTTTAAATGAAGAAGCTCTTAGTAAAGCCATTACAATGTTAAAAAACGCTGATGCTGTTTTACCTGTTTCAAATCAAAATGAAGAAAAAATAGCTTATTTAAAATTGGGTAACGGCACCGATACCTCTTTTATAACAGAATTGCAATCGGAAATTAAGGTTAAAAACCTAACAGGAATTTCGAAGGAGAAAGTGTTACAACAAATAAAAAAGTATGATAAAGTAATTATTAGTTATCACAGATTAAATAGTAGGTCTACTAAAAATATTTCAGCACAAGAAAAAGCGTTTATCGAAACTATTGCCAACAAATCAAAAGTAATTTTAAATGTATTTGCCAGTCAGTATGCTGTAAATAATGTAGCGTTCAAAAATATTGAAGGTCTTATAATTTCATTCGAAAATACAGAAATAGCCCAAAAAATATCAGCCCAAATTGTTTTAGGTAAAAAACAAGCCATAGGACAACTACCTGCTTCAATAAATAATAAGTATCATTTTAATTATGGTCTATAATCATTAAAATTAAGCAGTCATGAAAAAACACTTAAAATGTAAATTATTACTAGTAACAGCTGGTCTTTTCGTTAATACCATGTTTTCTCAAGAAGTGGTAACCAAAGGAGCTCATCAATTACAAAAGGAAATATTTGGTAAACAAATAAACTTATCGGAACACAAAAAAACGAATGATGATAAAATCATTTCATTACAAAACACTCAAACAAATACATTAAATAAAACAGTATTTGGCTTTTTACCATATTGGGAGCAAAGTAGTAATGCACACAGTAATATACAATACAACTTATTGTCGCATTTGGCTTGTTTCGATTTTTTGGTTCAGTTAGATGCTTCAATAACAACGCCAGCAGGTTGGCCATGGACTAGCGAAATAAATGCGGCTCATAGCGCAGGAACAAAAGTAATTATGACGGTGGTAAACTTTGGTGGTTTAGACGGGGCAGATGCCGTTGCCTGGGAATTATTTACAAATTCATCTAAACAAACGACATTTTTTGAGAACGTTAAAAATTTAATTGAAACCTATAGTTTAGATGGTGTTAATATAGATTTTGAAGGTATGACAAGCGCTCACAGAGGCGCAGAATTAAATACCTTTATGGCTAATTTAACGAATTATATTCATACCGAATTACCTGGTAAAGAAGTGTCTTTCGATGGTCCTGCTGTTAATTGGGGCGGTTGGATAATAGATGATTTAGTAAACAGTGTGGATTATTTAATTGTTATGGCGTACGATTATATTGGTGCTAACGATGGGTACACCGGAGCTGTTGCGCCTTTAACGCATCACACATCTTGGAAAAGGTCGGTTACCAGAACCATTGAAACTGGTACTTATGCGGTGCCTACCACCAATAATCCAGAAAAGTTAATTTTAGCAGTGCCTTATTACGGAAGGCATTGGAAAACAGAAACAAACCTTGCAGAATCTACAACAATTTCTTCTGTGGGTTCAACACGATATAGAGATACAGCAGCAGAAGCCGATTCTTATGGCGGTTTTAATTGGAATTCAGATTTTCAAACCTCTTGGTATGTTTGGAATAATGGCACTAACTGGAATCAAGTTTGGGCAGATAATGAATTAGGTATATCAAAAAAGTTTGATTTGGCTATAGAAAACAACCTCGGTGGCGTTGGCATGTGGGCATTAAATTATGATGGTGGGCGTCCGGAACTATGGGAACTTATAAATACGAAATTTGGAACAACTGCAGGTTTAAACGAGGTTGCAGAAAACCTAATTGAAGTCTATCCAAACCCTGTTAAAGATGTAGCAACTATTTCAAGTTTAAACAATTCTAAACTAAGTAAAATAGAGTTGTATGGTATTACAGGACAATTAATAAAGGATATAAGTCCAAGGAACCAAAACATTAATCTGGTTGACCTAGAAAATGGAATTTATTTTTTAAAGGTTGAAAATGAACTAGGTCAAAAAGAATCGTTTAAAATTTTAAAATCGAATTAAAAAGATTGTTTAAAACTGTCTAAAATAAATGAATACTACTTTAAGTCAAGCATTAAACGAATTATCTAATGTTTTAGAAGGTGATCTCTTTCAAGATAACTTACATAAAAGTATTTATGCAACTGATGCTTCTGTTTATAGAAAAATACCTTTAGGCGTTGTTTATCCTAAACATAGTAAAGATTTAAAAAAAATAATTCGTTTTGCTTCACAAAAAAATATTACACTCATACCAAGAGCAGCGGGAACTTCTTTGGCAGGACAATGTGTAGGTGATGGCTTGGTGGTTGATGTTTCAAAGCATTTTAATGCAATTTTAAATTTCGATGAAAAGTTAAAAACAGTAACAGTTCAACCAGGCGTAATTCGTGACGAATTAAATAACTTTTTAAAACCTCATGGGCTTTTTTTTGCGCCAAATACTTCTACGAGTAATAGATGTACCATTGGCGGTATGGTTGGTAATAATTCATCGGGTACAACTTCAATAAAATATGGAGTTACCCGAGATAAGGTCATTACACTTAAAACCATTTTAAGCGATGGTTTAGAAGTGGTTTTTAAAGATATAAGTATAAACGAATTTCATAAAAAAAGAAAAGGGAACTTTTTAGAAAATAAAATCTACAATACCATTTTTAACGAGCTTTCTAATAAAGAAACTCAAACCGAAATAAAAAAGCGATTCCCTAAAAAAAATATACACCGTCGAAATAATGGTTATCCTATTGATGAATTATTAAAGTTTAAAGAATTTGGAGGGTTAGGCAAGAAAATAAATTTAGCTAAACTATTAACTGGTAGCGAAGGTACATTAGCCTTTACAACAGAAATTACCTTGCAATTAGATGAGTTGCCACCGCAAAAAAACATTTTGGTAGCTGCCCATTTTAATAGTATAGAAGAAAGTATGAAAGCCGTAGTTGTGGCAATGCAACACGATTTATATACGTGTGAATTAATGGATAAAACCATTTTAGATTGCACCAAAAACAACAGAGAGCAATTAAAAAACAGGTTTTTTGTAGAAGGAGACCCGAAGGCCATATTAATGCTCGAAATTTGTACAGATACTTTAGAAAATTCAGAAGTATTAGCAAACCGTTTAATTGAAGATTTAGTAGCTAATAAATTGGGATATGCCTTCCCAAAACTTGTAGGAACTCAAATAAATCAAGCCATAGAATTAAGAAAAGCTGGCTTAGGTTTATTAGGAAATATAATAGGCGATAACAAGGCGGTTGCCTGTATTGAGGATACCGCAGTCGATGTAAAGGATTTACCAAATTACATTTCAGAATTTTCTAAAATGATGAAAGATTTTGGGCAAGAAGCGGTTTATTATGCACATGCTGGGGCAGGAGAACTTCATTTACGCCCCATTTTAAATTTAAAAAAGCAACAGGATGTTGTGTTGTTTAGAGAAATAACGACTAAAACGGCCCAATTAGTTAAAAAATACGGTGGTTCTTTTAGTGGAGAACACGGCGATGGCATTGTACGAGCAGAGTTTATTCCTTTAATGATTGGTGAAAAAAATTACGCACTAATAAAACGAATTAAAAATACATTCGATCCTAAAAATATTTTTAACCAAGGAAAAATAGTTGATGCCTTTCCTATGGATAAAAGTTTGAGATATGAAGTTGATAGAAAAGAGCCCAATGTTAATACCATTCAAGATTTTTCAGATAGTTTAGGAATTCTTCGAGCAACCGAAAAATGTAACGGTTCTGGCGATTGCCGAAAGTTGCCTAGTGCGGGAGGAACTATGTGTCCAAGTTTTAGAGCTACTCGTAACGAAAAGGATACCACCAGAGCGCGGGCTAATGCTTTACGTGAGTTTTTAACGCATTCTGAAAAAGACAATAAATTTAATCACAAAGAATTGTATGATGTTTTCGATTTGTGTTTAAGTTGCAAAGCATGTGCTAGTGAGTGTCCAAGTAATGTGGATGTAGCTACTTTAAAAGCAGAATTTTTATATCAATATTACAAAGCGAATGCCGTTCCGTTTAGAACAAGAGTGTTTGCCAATAACGTAAAGTTAAACAAACTAGGAAGCCTAATGCCTTCTGTTTCTAATTGGATTATAAATACTAAAATGTCTAAAAAAATACTAGGCGTTGCTTCAGAAAGAAATATTCCAGAATTGGTAGATAAAACCTTTCTTAAATGGTATGCAAAAAACAAAGATCGACTTATTGCTAAGCCTAAATCACAAAGAGAAATTTATTTGTTTGTAGACGAATTTATTAATTATTACGATGTACATATAGGGATAGACTGTATAGAACTTTTAACCGAGTTAGGATATAAAGTTAATATTACGAAACATCAAGAAAGCGGTCGAGGTTTTATATCGAAAGGCATTTTAGATAAAGCCAAAAAAATAGCAAATTTTAATATTCATTTTTTTAAAGATAAAATTTCAAAAGAAACACCGTTGGTGGGTTTAGAGCCTTCGGCTATTTTAACATTTAGAGATGAATATCCAAGATTGGCAGACAACAAAGAAGCCGCAAATGCCATAGCAAAAAACACATGGACTATTGAAGAGTTTATAAAGCAAGAATTTGAAAGGAATAATATTAATCCCAAAAGTTTTACAGCAGAAGCCAAAACTTTAAAAATTCATGGGCATTGTCAGCAAAAATCTATAAGCAATATGGAATCGTCGTTTAAAATGTTAACCATTCCAAAAAATTATAAAGCAACTATTATAAACTCAGGATGTTGTGGTATGGCAGGATCTTTTGGTTACGAAAAAGAACATTATAAACTTAGTATGAAAGTAGGCGAAGACACTCTCTTTCCTAAAATACGAAATGCAAAGGATGAGGTAGTAATTGTTGCTTCAGGAACGAGTTGCAGACATCAAATAAAAGATGGAACATACAAACACGCAAAGCACCCAGTTAGTGTTTTAAGAGAAGCTCTGCTATTAAAAAAATAACAATAAACCAAAAAATAGAAATTAAAAGCACCATGTTAAAAAGTAATATAGACAAAGCCACCGGTTTTGAAAAAAGATTTGAAAACATAGGGACTATTGTTTTCGAAAACTCAACCGAAGCATCAAAAGCAGTAGCAAAGGAAATAGCCGATTTAATTAAGGCGAAGCAAGCCAAAAACGAATTCTGTATTTTAGGATTAGCAACGGGTTCGACGCCTAAAGGACTTTATGCCGAATTAGTAAGACTGCACAAAGAAGAAGGTTTAAGCTTTAAAAATGTAGTGTCATTTAATTTAGATGAATACTATCCTATGGAGCCAGATTCTATTAATAGTTATGTCTTCTTCATGAAAGAGCTACTGTTTAATCATGTAGATATATTGCCAGAAAATTGTCATATTCCAGATGGCACATTATCTAAAGAAGCTATTTCAAAATATTGTCGAGAGTATGAAGCTAAAATAGAAAGTTTAGGCGGTATCGATATACAAATATTAGGAATAGGCGGTAATGGGCATATTGGTTTTAACGAATCGGGTTCCTTAAAAAACTCAAAAACCAGATTGGTTGCTTTAGATCATATAACGAGAGTAGCTGCGAGTGGCGATTTTGGAGGTTTAGTAAAAACGCCAAGAACAGCCATTACACTAGGCGTAAAAAAGATTATGGAAGCCAAACGAGTGATACTTATGGCTTGGGGCGAAGGAAAGTCTAATATCATTAAAGAAGCCGTAGAAGGCACGGTAACCAACCAGGTCCCTGCATCTTATTTGCAAGAACATAATAACGCCACCTTTGTGTTAGACCAAGCCGCTGCCTCAAAGCTTACAAGAATTAACACTCCATGGCTTGTAGAAAAAGTAACTTGGACAGATAAACTCATTAGAAAGGCTGTTTTAGGATTAGCCTTAAACCTAAAGAAACCTATTTTAATGCTAACCGATGCCGACTATATAGAAAACGGTATGAGTGATTTACTCACCGATTCTGGGCCAGCATACGATATTAACATAAAAATATTTAATCAACTACAAAACACCATTACCGGATGGCCTGGAGGAAAACCGAATGCCGATGACAGTAAGCGTCCAGAACGTGCAGAACCTGCCAAAAAGCGCGTGCTAATTTTTAGTCCGCATCCAGATGATGATATTATTAGTATGGGTGGAACCTTTAAGCGTTTGGTAGAACAAGGTCATGAAGTACATGTAGGTTATCAAACTTCTGGAAACATAGCTGTGGCCGATGACGAAGCGTTGAGATTTGCTGGGTTTGTGTGCGATTACAATAAAAAGTTTGGAATAGAAAATAAAGCGGCCGAAGCTATATTTCAAAAAGCTTCAACATTTTTAAAAAACAAAAAGGCTAGCGAAATAGATATTCCGGAAGTAAGGTACATAAAAGGACTTATTAGAAAAGGGGAAGCGTATGCCACCTGTTATTATGTGGGTATTCCAGACGAGCAAATTCATTATATGGAATTGCCTTTTTATGAAACCGGAACTGTGAAGAAAAAGCCGTTGTCAGATATAGATATTCATATCACCGCCGAATTAATTGAAAAAATAAAGCCGCATCAAATTTATGCAGCGGGCGATTTAAGAGATCCTCATGGTACACATAAAGTATGTTTAGATGCCATATTTGCAGCAGTAAAGCAATTAAAACCAAAACAATTTATGAAAGATTGTTGGGTATGGCTTTACCGTGGTGCATGGCAAGAGTGGGGTGTAGACGAAATTGAAATGGCTATACCTATGGGACCAGACCAAGTCATAGAAAAAAGAAAGGGTATTTTTAAACATCAATCGCAAAAGGATGGTGTTGTTTTTCAAGGTACCGATAGCCGCGAGTTTTGGCAACGAGCAGAAGACCGTAATAGAGAAACAGCCGAATTATACGATGAGTTAGGATTATCGCGATATGCTGCTATGGAAGCTTTTGTAAGATGGTATTATTAAAAACCATACTATGGGTTGATTTAATATTTAGAGTAACACTATTAAATTTTAATTATTGAGCAAAAAAAATCTCGTTATCGAAATATAACGAGATTTTTAAATTTAAGAATTAAAGTTGATTACCAACCTGGATTTTGTGGTAATAAATTAGGGTTAAGAATTAGTTCGTCAGCAGGTATTGGGCTTAAATAAGCCTTACTTTCATCAAAATTATAATTTCCATCACCAGCAAAAGGTGTCAGGTAACCTTCACTGTCTAGTAATACCTCTGATGCATTCGTGTTAGAATTAACAATTCCATCATCGAAATAAGCACCCCTTGGCGTGTCTCCATCAAATAACGAATGAGCTCTCCAACGGTACAAGTCATCTAACCTAAAACCTTCAGCCATTAACTCAACTGATCGTTCTCTTCGTATTTCATATAAAATATCTGTAAGAGAATAACCGTAGTTTGGCCAGTCAGGGTCTGCTGTTATATTTCCTAGTGTAATAATAGGCATATTAACACTAGGTCTTAGCCTTAATTTATTTATAGACTTATCTAAATCGGTTTGAGTAATAGTTCCTAATTCTGCTTTAGCTTCAGCATATATTAATAGAACCTCAGCATATCTCATTAGTATTTTTGATGTACTTCTAGTGACTTGACCTGTTGTTGCCTCGATGTTGGGATCTCTATACTTTTGTGATTCATAACCCCCATTAGCAGCATTATTACCTGTTATTACTGGAGCTGTAAAGTAGGTTTCGGTACCATCAGTATCTTTTCTTACCAAGTCACCAGGTACCATTAATGTAGCGGCTAATCTTGGGTCTCTATTCGTTTCTATTGTCGATAAGTCTTGATCACCTACATAGTCTGAGCTTACTGAAATAGGTTTTCCATCAGTGCATAAATAACTACGGATAGCAAAACGTGTATATGAACTTCTGTTAGGCCAAGATACTTGAAGATCATTACCGATTTCTAAAGTAACATAATCGTAATCCCTCCAAAGTATCATTTCGCTGTTTCCTTTTAAGCCGATTTGGTTAAATAGAGAGCCATAATCGTCATGTAAAGAAAACACTTCGCTATCAATAACATCTTCAGCTGCATCTGCTGCTATTTCTAAAAATTCTGTGCCATCTGAACCTGCAACACCGAAATCAGTACCATTGTGATACTTTTCCCAAGTACCTTCATAAAGTGCAACTCTTGCTTTAAATAATTGAGCGGCTTCTTTACTTATACGAGGTGTTGATGAAATATCTGGAAATGACTTTAGTAAACTAATGGCAGTATCTAAGTCTGAAATTATGAAATTGGCTACTTCGTTTCTTGGGTCTCTTCCTTTAAAAAGATACTCAGTATCTTTATCTGTTATATATTTATCAATAATAGGTACAGCTCCATATTTAGATAAAAAGTTAAAATAGTGGTATGCTCGGAAGAAATAACCCTCCCCAATAAAATGGTTTATGTCGGTTTCATTACCTTCAGCTTGATCAACACGGTCTAAATAAAAATTAACTTCTCTAACTTCGTCCCACCAGCCCCAGTTTGCACCTGAGCTAGATGTTGGAATGGAATAGTTGCCAAGAAATCCAGAACTTGGAGTTTCTCCAGTTATCATGTCGGTATTACTATCAGGCATTTGTGAATAACCATTACCTACACCTGCCCAGCCAGGTAAATCTTGATAAAAAGCGTTTACCGCTGTTTCTAAATCCTGTGCTGTTTTGTAGAAATTTTCTGTTGTTATATCATCTAAAGGTGTTCTGACTAAAAAATCGTCTTCACAAGATGACAGCGAAATTGCAATGCCAAGGATTATTATTTTAATTATATTTTTCATAATTCTGTTTTTTTTTTTAGAATGAGACATTTACTCCAGTAGAAAATACTTTAGATAAAGGATAGGACTGTGCGCTTCCAAAACCAGAAGGTACTGTTTCAGGATCGTAAAACATGTTGTTGCTTGAGGTAAAAAGATTTTCACCTGTAACGAACAATCTTATTTTATCAATACTGTATTTGTCTGTTATTTTTTTAGGAATGGTATAACCAACTTGAATGTTTTTTATCCTAGTATAAGCACCATTTTGTATATAACGATCTACATTGTAGCGGTAATTTCTGTTATTGTTGCCAGGGTTCGCTGCATATGGTTTAGGAAAATAAGCATCGGTATTAGGACCTAGCGGATTAGTTGTGTCTTCTGGCCTATAATAATCTAAATGCTCTTCAAAAACCATGGCATGTAGTGGTCCTTGTGCAGGTCCTCTAAATCGTTGGTGGTTTGATACCAAAATATCACGTTTTCCAACTCCTTGTATAAACATATTAAAATCTAGATTTTTATAGTTAAAACCAATGGTTGCAGAGTATTGATATCTAGGTGTGGTATTTCCGATAACTGTAAAATCACCAGAATCCCCTAAAGTATTTGTCCCCCTATCAATGACATCATCACCATTTATATCTTTATATTTAGTATCACCAATAGTGAAATTTCCAGCTACAAACGATTGGTCAATACGGTTATCCACTTCTTCTTGTGTTTGAAACCATCCGTCCCATTGTAAACCCCATATTTCTCCTAAATCCTGTCCTGCATAATAATCGGATAATAAATTAGCTTCGTTAGGATAGCTAACAATAGATCTTTTATAGTCTGACAGCACCGCTCTAATGTTATAGCTAAAATCATCACCTATATTCTGTCTCCATGTTCCTTCAAATTCCCAACCTTGAACTCGAGATGTGCCAATATTTGTAAGTGGTGAAGTTGTACCGAGTACGGTAGGCAAATCTTGTCCTGGGCCAGCCATACCTTCTATGTCGGTTCTATACCAATCAAAAGCGATGATTAATTTATTATTAAAAGCATTAATGTCTATACCAATATCTGTAGTTTGAACTGTTTCCCAAGTTAGATTTTCACTTGATAAACCAGGTGTAGAAGAAAAAAGTGCTCTATTGCCATCGAATAGGTACTGGGTGCCAGGAGAATTAATACTTATAGCTGAAATATAGTTGTAATTAGGAACATTTTGGTTTCCTAAAGTACCATAAGATCCACGAGGTTTAAAGGTGCTAATATCTTTAATTGGCCAAAAGTTTTCTTTTGCCACATTATAACCAACAGAATAAGATGGAAATCCTGCCCATTGATCACCTGGTTTAAACCTTGAAGATCCATCTCTACGGTAACTAAATTCAAATAAATATTTTTCTTTATAGTTATAATTAAATCTACTAAAGACACTTTCTGTACTCCAATGAAAAATATTTTCCCCAACAGATGGGGTGTCATCTAGAGAAGTATTTATAGAGGTAACATTATCGGTAATTAAATAACTAACACCCCCATTTAGAGCATAATATTCATACAATTCATTTTGATAGCCAACAAGTGCCTTAAAATTATGGCCACCTATTGATTTGGTATAGGTTGTGAATAAATTAGGAGAAAAATATTCATTGGTAATCAATTGAGGCGCATACGATGTTTGTTCTTGTGATTTGTAAAAAACTGTTTCTTCAAATGCATCTAAATATGTTGTAGTAGCAGCTCTATATACTTGCTTATTGTTATTCCTTCTGTAGTTATACTGTAGATTAATGATCCAGTCTTTTGCAGGTTCAATTATAACTCTTGGGAGAAATGCAATTTGATTGTTTTCGTTCTCTTCTCGCTCATTAGCCCAATATGGGTATTGTGCCTGTATTAGAGGATTTCCATTGGGATCTACTGTAGGTAATGTAGGTTTTAACTTCGATAATAAGTCGAATACACGAGAAGTACCTGAACTACCTGAACTTCTTGCGTCCCATGGGAAGTCATCTTCACTTTTTAGAAATTTTGTCAAAAGTTCAAAACTTAACCAATCATTAGCTTTTCCACCAATTTTAGCATCAACAGTTAGCCTTTTGAAGGATTCGTCTCCAACAGCCAATAAACCAGATTCGTTATATAAACCTGTAGAGATATAATAATTCAGTTTTTTATCTCCTCCAGTAAAACTTAAATTATGTCTTTGACTCTCTGCAAAATCTTTAAAGAGAAAGTCTTTCCAATCTGTAGACCCTGTTGTTCCAAGACCAAGCGATGATACTTCATATCTACCATCGTTATTGGCATCGAACATGGTTGGAGCACTTCCTGGATTTGCCATGTTTTGCCTAATGCGTTCAAGGGCATCTTCATCCCAATAAGGACTAGCATTAATATTAGCTCTTGCTTCGTTCATAACGTAAGCAAATGTTAAAGCATCAACAGATTCAGGCCAAATGGTAGGACTAGAAAATGAAAAATTGTTTGAATAATTAACCTTCATTTTACCATTGGAACTTTTACCACTTTTAGTAATAACAATGATGGCACCAGCAGCGGCACGAGATCCATAAATAGAAGCAGCTGCTGCATCTTTAAGGACAGATACACTTTCTATATCATCAGGATTAATTTGATCTAAGCCCATTTCTATACCATCAACTAACACTAACGGACCAGCGTTTTGAATAGATCCATCACCAGATCCTACACTTGTTATAAAACCACGAATGTTAATACTAGGTGATGATCCAGGTCTACCACCATCAGTATTGGTGGTTATTTGTAAATTGGATACCGCACCTTGTAGTGATCTTGCTGTATTAGCAACAGGTCTGTTTTCAAATATTTCTTCTCCTATTTGAGAAACCGATGCTGTTAAGTTAACTTTCTTTTGAGTACCGTAACCAACAACCACAACTTCATCCAGTTGAGAAATGTCCTCATCTAAAGTTATCGACATAGTTGATTGGTTATTTACAGCTATTTCTTTGGTTACAAAACCAATATAAGAAATAACAAGAGTAGCATTAGAACTACTTAAGTTTAAAGAAAACTTACCGTCAAAATCGGTTTGAACACCATTTGAGGTTCCTTTTTCTAAAACTGTAGCTCCGGCTAATGGCATTTCATTGTTATCATAAATTACACCACTTATTTGAGTTTGTTGTGTAATTATAACAGTTTTGTTAACGCTTCTTGCATATGTTGCATGCGCGCCTAAAAAACAAAAGATAACAAATGAATTAAAAATAGTAATTAATAGTTTTTTCCTTTGTGAGGAAGAACTAGTGGTTAATTTGACTTTCATAAGCTTGTTTTGATTATTGTTAGACAATTAGTTAATTAGTTTTTTAGAAATTTAAATTGAAAATGTTTTTAAGGGTTTTGAGAGTAGTTTTAGAGTCATAAAGCATAAATTAATTATTGTTAGGGTTTTCTTGTTTAATTAAAAAGGTTTATAGATAGCCTAAAGTTTAGTTGATAAGTTTTAATTTTTTTTGTTAAAATTAACAGTAATAGAAATTAAAACAATCGTTTAAACTTAAATATTTATTAACGGCTGTATTTAAAAAATTCGACCAACAACTATTGGGCTTCGACAAATAATTGTATTAATGTTAAATAAACCTTAATAAATTTACGCTTATATTAGAGTAAAGCTTATTATTACAAGTGTTTTGTTAAGCTTTTATTAAATGTGGGATAATTAAAGAACTACAGAGATGAGTTTAATATTTTTTGCTTTACCTCTTCAAGGTAAGATCTGCCAATGGTATAGCGAAGTCCTTCTATTTCTACACTGTTGCCTTCTACGGCATCTATTTTGTTTATAGCAATGGTGTAACTGCGGTGTATTCTAATAAAATCTCTAGAGGGTAATAAATCAGTGAAGTCAGATAGTGTGCTGTGAATAATGTATTTACCTGTGGTTGTGTTTATTTTTAAGTAGTCCTTTAAAGATTCAATAGTTAAAATTTCATCTAGATATATTTTTTTCATTTTCTTTTTGTCTATTTTAACAAAAAGGTAAGAAGGCCTGTTATTTTGAGTATCACTTACTGGGGTATTGTTTTCTAGTCTGCGATTTACTTTATTAAGCGATTTCATAAACCTTGGGAATTCTATTGGCTTAACCAAATAGTCTAGCACATCGAGTTCGTAGGTTTCTAAGGCGAATTCTTCGTATGCAGTTGTCACAATAATTAACGGTGGGTTTTCTAAGCTTTTAATTAAGTTAAGGCCATCGAGCACAGGCATATTAATATCCACAAAAATAACATCGACCGTTTCGTCTTTTAAAAAGTTTAAACAATTAATGGCATTTGTAAAAGTTTTAGTTACCTCGAAATTCTCAATTTGGTCTAGATAGTTTTTAATTACGTTTATCGCTAATGGTTCATCATCAATTATCAAGCATTTAGTTTTCATTTCTTAGGAACAAATTTATTTTAGTTTAGGGATATTATTTTAAAGTGTTACGATACTTTAATTTTAAGGTTAACGACAAACTGGTCGTTTTCGTTTTTAATTACTAACTTATAATCACTTTTATTATAGCCCAAAGCAAGCCTTTTTTTTACATTTTCAAGACCAATTCCGCTGGAGCGATTAAATCGTTCTTCGTGAACGGTTTTTAATGGTATTGGGTTTGAGATTGTAAAGTAAAGAAAATCTTTTTTAATTGTTAAGTCAATATTAATTTTAACGTTTCCAATATTTTTTTTAGCACCATGTTTAAAAGCATTTTCTATAAAAGTTAGTAATAATATGGGGGCAATTTTTTTGTCTTGTATATCACCTGAAATTGACATGTTTACTTCTAGCTCATCATTATGTCTTATCCGTTCTAAATCAATATAGTTTTGAATGCAAAGTATTTCATTTTCTAAAGATTGTCTTTTGCTTCCCGTGTCATATAAAAGGTAGCGCATAAGTTCAGATAATTTTAAAATGATTTTTGGAGTTTTTTTTGAGTTTTCAACTGCCAAAGAGTAGATATTGTTAAGTGTGTTAAAAAAGAAATGTGGTGATATTTGAGTTTTTAAGAAAAGTAATTCTGTTTCTAATTGAGCCTTCTCTAAATCAGCTACTCTTTTGTGCTCTTCTAAAAAATCTAAAGTTATTTTAATAGCGGTTACAAATGTAATTACGTATAATTCACCAAACATCATATCAATTGTATAGTCAATGGTCATTAAGCTTATGGGTTCTGGTCCTTCTGGCCAAACATTTGTGCTAACTAGGTAATAGGTTAAATTAAATTTAATAAATACCATTGTAAAAATGGTAGAAAGAATTAAAAAAATATAGCGAGTGTATTTCTTCTTAAAGGCAAACTTTGGCATTAAAACATAAATGTTTAAATAGCATAAAATCATGTGAATAGGAAATCCTATTAAGTTGGTTGTTAAGGAATATAAATAAGGAAATTCCTTAATGTCACTAAAATAGCTGCCCCATCTTAGAGTGTTTAGAGTAAAATAAATCAACCAAAAAAGAACATGATGTTTTAATGATACGCGATAAAAGTGCTTAGTATTAAATTTCATTGTAAAGAAAGTTTGTCTGCAATTTTTTTGGTGTTTAACTAAGTTGAAGTGTTATCCGTCTAAATTACTTTTATTAATAACTAAATTTATAAAAATTTACGAGTTGTTATAGTGCTCTTATTATTTGTTGCTTTTGGCAAAAATATAAGTAAACTAATGATAACTCTTTTTATGGGTTTAGTAGTGCTTAAAAATTCATATTTATTAAAATACTTTCATAATTATAAATAAATGAAAAATATTACTTATTTACTATTCTTGTGCTTATTTATTATTTCTTGCAATAAGAAAATAGAAAAAGTTAACCAGAACGAAATAAAGAAGCCTAATATTATATATGTGTTTGCAGACCAATGGCGAGCCCAATCACTGGGGTATGCTGGTAATTTAGATGTTAAAACTCCGAATTTAGATAAACTTGCTTCGGAAGGTGTATATTTTACTAATGCCGTTTCAACTAGTCCCGTATGTACACCCTATAGAGCTATGATGTTAACAGGGCAATATGTGTTGAAAACTGGAGTGTTTCTTAACGATGTTAGGCTAGGTCCAGATAACAATAGTTTCGGAAAAATTTTAAAAGAAGAAGGATACAACACTGCTTATATTGGTAAATGGCATCTTGATGGTAATGAGCGTTCTGCATACATACCTAAGGAAAGACGACAAGGATTTGATTATTGGAAAACACTAAATTGCTCTCATAGTTATAACAATTCAAATTATTGGGGAAATGATGACAAATTAAAACAATGGAAAGGTTATGATGCCAAAGCTCAAACCAAAGATGCTGTTGCCTATATAGAGGAACAAGCAAAAAGTGAAAAGCCGTTTTCTTTAGTATTATCTTGGGGACCACCTCATGCTCCCTATCAAACTGCTCCTAAAGAATTTCAAGATTTATACAAAAATGTGGATATACAATTAAGACCAAATGTTCCAGAAAAATTAGTTGAAAGAACAAAAAAAATATTAAAAGGGTATTATGCTCATTGTTCTGCTTTAGATAGTTACATAAAAGAATTACAAGATGCTGTAAAACGAAATAATATTGAAGACAATACCATTTTTGTTTTTACTTCAGATCACGGAGATATGATTAACAGTCATGGTGAAATGAAAAAACAAAAAATATATGAAGAATCGGCTAAAGTGCCTTTTATTGTAAAATATCCAGCATTACTTGGAAAAGAAGGAAAGAAAAGTGATTTCTTATTAAACACGTTAGATATATTACCTACTATGTTGGGAATGTCGGGTATTAAGATTCCCAAAAATTTAGATGGTGAGAATATTACAGATATCATTCTTGGAAAAAAACAGGATGATAGAAAAGCTTCTCTTGTAGCATGTATTCAGCCATTTGGCCAATGGAAAAGAAAAATAGGTGGAAAAGAATTTAGAGGTATTATAACAAAAACACACACGTATGCTAGAGATTTAGATGGTGAATGGTTACTTTTTGATAATGTTAAAGATCCCTATCAGTTAAATAATCTTATAGAAAATCCAGATTATAAAGTGGTTTCTAAAGAATTAGAAATATTGCTTGAAGAAGAACTCAATCGTTTAGACGATGAATTTTTACCAGGTAAAGCGTATATAGAGAAGTGGGGGCATACAGTTGATTCAACAGGAACTGTGCCTTTTAAATGGTGAATTTAGGGAAAGAGTGTGTGGATTTAAGATAGTCATAGACTAGGAATATTCTTAAAAATCAAAATTAAAAAGTAATCAAAATAAATTTTATAAAGTCGTAAAAAATAACATGAAAAACATATTAAAGCTATTTATTTCTTTATTAATTGTTATATTATTCAGTCGTTGTAAAAATAATGATATCATATATAAAGAAGAAAGGCCAAATATCTTATTTATCCTAGTTGATGATCAGCGAAACGATGTTTTTTCATTTGAGGGGCATCCCATTGTGAAAACACCAACAGTTGATAAGCTTGCTAAAAACGGAACAGTATTTACAAATGCATTTGTAACAACACCAATTTGTGCGGCTAGTAGAGCTTCTATACTTACGGGGTTATATGAGTCTAAACACAATTATACTTTTGGAAAAAAACCTCTTAAAAAAGAGTTTATCAGTAATTCATATCCTTATCTACTAAAAAAATCCGGATATATTACTGGTTTTACTGGGAAGTTTGGAGTGAATATTGAAGCACGAGATAGCATGGTTAAACAAATGTTTGATTATTTTAAGCCTTCTCGTAAAAATGCTCCCTATTTTGAAAAGCAAGCTGATGGTAGCATGAGGCATTCTGCCGAAATTCGAGGAGATCAAGCTGTAGAATTTATTAAAAATCAAACTTCTAAAAATCCATTTTGTCTTTCTATAAGTTTTAATGCTGTACATGCTGTAGATGCTAATTTAACTCCAGGAAATGACGGGCATTACCCTTACCCCAAAGCAGTTGCTAATATGTATGAAAATATAGAAATGCCAAAACCAGCATTATCTAGTTCTGAGATATATGAGAATCATCCTGATTTTCTAAAAAACTCATTAAATAGAGAACGTTATTTCTGGAGATGGGACACAGAAGAAAAGTACCAAATCAATATGAGAGCTTATTTCCGTATGATTAGTGGGTACGATAATGTAATGAATAGAGTGCTCAAAGTATTAAAGGAAAAAGGCTTAGATAAAAATACCATAATTATTTATTCTGCTGATAATGGTTATTATATGGGAAATAGAGGTTTTGCAGGTAAGTGGACACATTATGAGGAATCGTTAAGGGTTCCTTTAATAATTTATGACCCCAGAAAGCCAACTAAGAATTCTGGGAAAAAATCTGATAAATTAGCTCTTAATCTTGATATTTCGGCAACTATTCTTGATATAGCAGGAGTTGCAAAACCTAAACATCATCAGGGAAAAAGCTTAATGCCAATTTTAAATAATGAAGAAGTTGAAGCTTGGCGACATAGTTTTCTTATAGAACATAGAATGGAGTATGATAAACTACCAAAATATGTTGGGATTCACGGACAAAGGTATGTGTATGTAAATTATTATGAACAAAACCCATCCTATGAATATTTACATGATTTACAACAAGATGAGAATCAATTAAAAAATTTTAAAGATAATGCCAATTATATAGATATTTTACAAAAGATGAGAGAGAATTGTAAATTCTTAGAGGATAGCATAAAAAAATAGAATTAATTTTTTTGTTATAGGTTTGGGTAAAAACATTGCATATGATGAAAAATATAATACTTTTTAAAGTTAGATTAATGTCTATTTTAACATGTATAATTTTATTCTTTTATCTTAAATTCTATTAGGGGCTTGTCCAATAGTATATCGGGGGCGTATTTTTATTAATATGCACTTCAAAACAAATAGATTTTAATGCTATTTAAATAGTACATTTAAGCTATATCACTTTTTATAATTTTATTTTTTTAGAATTATTAGTAATGTTTTTTTTTTGGTGTTTAACTAAGTTGAAGTGTTATCCGTCTAAATAACTTTTAATAAACGTTAAAATTATTAAAATTTATAAAATCTCAAATAAAACGGCTAAATGAAACACTTTTTACACCTATTTATATTGTTATTGTTTGTTAGTTGCGACAAAAATATAAGTAAAACTAACAATAACTCAATTTTTTTAACAAAACATGTTAACGCATTTATAGGGACTGGAGGACACGGGCATACTTACCCTGGTGCTACAGTGCCTTTTGGAATGTTGCAGGTTACTCCTGTAAATGGAGTAAGTAGTTGGGATTGGTGTTCAGGGTATCATTATTCAGATTCTTTAGTTGTTGGTTTTAGTCATTTAGCCTTAAGTGGGACTGGTATTGGCGATTTAGCCGATGTATTAATAATTCCGGTAAACAAAGCGGTCGATTTAACTGTAATGCCAAAAGGTCGCGACTCTATAACTTATAAATCTACTTATAGTCATGATAATGAGACTTCAGAACCTGGATATTATCAATTGTTTTTAAAAGATCATAATGTAAATGTAGAATTAACCGCAGGTTTGCGTTCGGCTACCCATAAATATACTTATAAACCAAACGACATTCAATCTGTGGTGCTAGACTTAGGTTTTGCTATAAACTGGGATAAAGCCACGTCAAGTGGAATACAAGTTGAAGATGATTTTACAGTTAGCGGATATAGATATAGTACAGGTTGGGCAAAAAATCAAAAAGTGTTTTTTGTGGCAAAGTTTTCTAAGCCAATTATGAAATATGATCTAACCGCCGATAAGATAAAAGTAGATAGTATTTCGAACGCTAAAAAAAGCGTAGCTCAGTTGTTTTTTGATGAAACCACAGGTAATAAATTATATATCAAGGTTGCGTTGTCTTCGGTTAGTGTGGCTAATGCTATAGAAAATTTAGGAGAAGTTAACTTCGATTTTGATTCAGTTAAAACTGAAGCCAATAAAACATGGAACAGCGTCTTAGGAAAAATAAAAGTTGAAACAAAAATCGACTCGTTAAAAACAATGTTTTATACCGCTATGTATCATGCGCAATTAGCGCCAGTTACATTTAGTGATAAAAACGGACAGTTTAGAAAACAAACAGATAGCTTGGTATCTGCCTCTAACTACACAGCGTATTCCACACTCTCACTGTGGGATACGTTTAGGGCAGAGCATCCCTTGCTTACATTCTTGGCGCCAAATAAGGTGTCAGATATGGTTAATACCATGTTGGAGTATTACAAGGATAAAAATATTTTGCCAGTTTGGACCCTTTACGGAAACGAAACAAATACTATGACTGGCTATCACTCAATACCTGTAATAGTTGAAGCTTATTTAAAAGGAATTAAAGGTTTTAGTGCTGAAGAAGCTTACAATGCAATGAAAACTACCATGATGCAAGACGAGCGCGGATTGGAGTTTTATAAAAATTACGGCTACATTCCTTATAATTTATTAGATGAATCTGTAACCATTACTTTAGAGTATGCTTATAACGATTGGTGTGTAGCGCAAATGGCAAAAGCTTTAGGTAAAACTGAAGATTATGAGTTGTTTTTAAAACGATCTGAAGCTTATAAGTATTTATTTGATACAAAAACAGGGTTTATGCGCGGTAAATTTGAAGATGGTAAATCTTGGAATGAACCATTCGACCCTAAATATTCTAACCACAGAGAACATACAGATTATACCGAAGGTAACGCATGGCAGCACAGTTGGTTTGTGCCACATGCTGTTGAAGATTTAGCAGAAATGCACGGCGGTAATGAAAAGTTCACCGCTAAATTAGAACAGTTATTTACAGAAAGCTCAGAAATAACGGGTAGTAATGTGTCTGCAGATATTTCTGGTTTAATCGGGCAATATGCACACGGTAACGAACCTAGTCATCATATTGCATACATGTTTAATCATGCCGAGAAACCTTGGCGCACACAATATTGGGTTCGTGAAATTTTAGATACACAATACAACACAACACCAAACGGATTAAGTGGAAATGAAGATTGCGGGCAAATGAGCGCTTGGTTTGTAATGAGTTCTATAGGATTATATCCTTTAAATCCAGCTTCAACGGTTTACGAAATTGGTAGCCCAATTTTCGATAAAACAACCATGCAGCTTCCAAATGGAAAAGTGTTTACTATTGTAGCAGAAAATGTTTCTGCCGATAATATCTACATACAATCAGCAACTTTAAACGGTAAAGATTTCAATACAACATCTGTTTCTCATGAAACCATTTTAAATGGTGGCGAGTTAAAATTCGTTATGGGAAATCAACCTAATAAATCTTGGGGTTTAACTAAAAACACTCAAGAATAATGGATATAGTTGATGTTATTATTATTGCGTTATACATTCTGCTTACTCTAGGAGTTGGTATTTGGGTGTCTAAAAAAGCGTCTCAAGGGTTAGATCATTATTTTCTCGGTGGTAAAAGTATAAAATGGTATTACTTAGGTTTAAGTAATGGTTCTGGTATGTTCGATGTATCTGGAACAGCTTGGATGGTTGGTATTCTGTTTTTATATGGAGCCAAAAGTTTCATGTTTATGTGGATGTGGCCTATTTGGAATCAAATTTTTGTGATGATTTTCCTCGCGGCATGGATTCGTCGATCGAATATAATGACAGGTTCCGAATGGATTTTAACACGTTTTGGAGACGATAAAGCAGGGAGAGCTTCACATTTAATTGTTGCTGTATTTGCAGTTGTTGCTTCTATTGGTTTTATAGCATATTTCTTTGAAGGCGTTGGTAAATTCATGACCGTTATTTTACCTTGGGATGTAAGCTTAGTTTTAAATGAAAGTGTATTACTAACTTCCGATCAATCTTATGCCTTAATAATTATTTTATTAACAACAATTTATACCATTAAAGGTGGTATGTTTTCTGTTGTAGCTACCGAAGTGTTACAGTACGGAATCATGGTGTTAGCCGGTATTTTAATAGCTATTTATGCTTTTGTTACGGTAACCGATGTTCAAATATATAATGTTATTTCACCCGAGTGGAGTAATATAATGTTTGGCTCAGAGCTCGAAGGTTCTTGGTCTGGTAAATATGAAGCTTTTAATAGTTTAATAGATACACAAGGCTATAAAATGTTCGGTGCTTTTATAGGGATGTCTTTATTTAAAGGTTTTTTTGCTAGTATTGCAGGACCAACACCAGGATACGACATGCAGCGTATTTTATCTACAAGAACGGTAAAAGAAGCGGCTTACATGAGTGGTTTTACTAATATTATTCTATTTATTCCACGTTATTTATTAATTGGTGGCGTAGTAGTTTTGGCTCTAGTTTATTGTGCTCCAGATATGATAGCAAATGGCGGTGCAAACTTAAGCGAGCTTGAAGTTATTTTGCCTAAAGTTATCAATAATCATATTCCTGTAGGTATTAAAGGACTACTTTTAGCAGGCTTATTAGCGGCCTTTATGTCTACATTTTCAGCTTTTGTTAATTCAAGTCCGGCATATATTGTAAATGATATTTACAAAAAATACTACAATGCAACCGCATCTAGTAAACATTATATAAAAGCAAGTCACATAGCATCTTTTGCAGTAGTAACCTTGGGTGTTATAATGGGCTTTTTTGCAGATTCTATTAACTCTATTACGCTATGGATTACAAGTGCCTTATATGGAGGTTATGTAGCCGCAAACTTTTTAAAGTGGATTTGGTGGCGTTTTAATGGTTGGGGATATTTTTGGGGAATGACCTCAGGCTTATTTATTGCAACTTTGCAGTTTTTGTTAGACCAAAATAAAGCTAATTTCACAGAAGGAACATGGTTGTTTGAATTAGCACAAATACCTGCAATTTACATGTTTCCTATTATTTTTGTAGTGTCTTTGTTAGGTTCGTTTTTAGGAACCTTATTAACACCGGCAACAAATATGCAAACCTTAAAATCGTTTTACAAAAACGTAAAACCTTGGGGTTTCTGGGGGCCTGTTTTTAAAGCATTAAAAAGTGAAGACGAAACATTCGAGAAAAACACAAGTTTTTTAAGCGATATGTTAAATTGTGTAGTAGGAATCGTGTGGCAATCGAGTATGATTTTGTTACCCATTTATTTCATGATAAGAGATTATCCAAAAATGTGGATGGCCTTTATAGTATTTATAATAACAACAGTTATTTTAAAATTCACTTGGTTAGATAAAGTAAAACAATATAAAGATTAATAATATACAGATTATGAGTAAAATGCCTTGGCAGGATAAGCCAGAAAATTGTAACGATGTTATGTGGCGTTATAGCGAAAACCCTATAATAGATAGGTATGCTATACCAACATCAAACAGTGTTTTTAATAGTGCCGTAGTGCCTTTTGAAGATGGTTTTGCAGGTGTTTTTAGATGTGATAATAAAGCGGTGCAAATGAATATTTTTGCAGGCTTTAGTAAAGATGGTATCAATTGGGATATAGAGCACGAACCTATCGTATTTCAAGAAGGAAATACAGAAATGATTGAGTCTGCCTATAAATACGACCCACGTGTTGTGTTTATCGAAGATAGATATTGGATAACTTGGTGTAACGGTTATCATGGACCAACGATTGGTATTGGTTATACTTTCGATTTTAAAAAGTTTTTCCAATGCGAAAATGCATTTTTACCATTTAACAGAAATGGTGTGTTGTTTCCAAAAAAAATAAATGGAAAATACGCTATGTTAAGTCGACCAAGTGATAACGGACATACACCTTTTGGCGATATTTACATTAGCTACAGCCCAGATATGAAATATTGGGGAGAACACCGTTGTGTAATGAAAGCGGCTAATTTTGAAGATAGTGCTTGGCAATGCACAAAAATAGGGGCAGGACCTATTCCTATTTTAACAAATGAAGGTTGGTTAATGTTATATCATGGAGTAATAAATACCTGCAACGGATTTAGATACGCCATGGGAGCAGCACTTTTAGATGAAAATGAACCCGATAAAGTAAAATACAGAACGCAACCTTATTTATTAGGTCCGGCAGTAAATTACGAGCAAAATGGCGATGTACCTAATGTTGTTTTTCCTTGTGCAGCATTGCATGATGAAAAAGAAGATAAGTTAGCGGTTTATTACGGAGCTGCAGATACTGTGGTAGCCATGGCATTCGGTAAACTAAGCGAGGTGGTTGCCTTTACAAAAAACAATAGCCTTTAGGTGCTGAATTTGTTTCAGTATCTCAAAAAAACAATATTAAATGAAGTTAAAAAAGCACATATTCGTTTTAATTCTTGGTGTAGTGTCTGCTTTAGGTTGTTCGCAAAGTAAAGAAAACAAGGCACCAAAAAGTTATATTGCTTATAAAACGAGCGCACCAATACAAATTGATGGTGAAGCTAATGATGCTGCTTGGAGTAAGGTAGACTGGAGCGATACTTTTATAGATATTGAAGGTGTTAAACAGCCAAAATATAAAACAAAAGTTAAAATGTTGTGGGACGATAAGTACTATTATATTTTAGCACAGCTCGAAGAACCTCATGTATGGGCAACGTTAACCAAAAGAGATACTATAATTTTTCATAATAATGATTTTGAGGTGTTTATAGATCCAGATGGCGATACTCATAATTATTACGAATTAGAGATTAACGCATTAAACACAGCCTGGGATTTATTTGTTAGTCAACCTTACAGAAAAAATAATGTGGTTTTAAACGATTGGAATATCACTGGTTTAAAATCGGCTGTTAAAGTTAACGGAACACTAAACAATCCTAAAGATACCGATGAAGGTTGGGTATTAGAACTTGCTATTCCTTGGAAGGCTTATAAAAAAGGCTATTTCCATAAAAACGTTCCAACAGATTCATTTTGGCGAGTTAACTTCTCAAGAGTTAATTGGGATTACCAAATTAAAGATGGTAAGTACGAAAGAAAACGTGATGACAAAGGGAAGTTGTTACACGAGTACAATTGGGTTTGGTCGCCAATGGGTGTAGTTAACATGCACGAACCAGAAAAATGGGGTTATGTATATTTTTCATCAAAAGAAGCGGGAGCAAAAGATGCTTTCAATATAACTTCAGATGAAAAAATTAAGTGGGAATTATATAGCATGTACAGAAAGCAAATCGCACATTTTAAAAAAAACAACGAATATTTTAAATCTATTGATAGTTTAACTCAAAAAGGCATAAAAATTGATGATAAGGCGGTGGTTCCAAAATTAGAGAATCATAGTACAGGTTTTAACCTTTCAATTGTTAGCCCTTTTTCAGGAAAAACTTTAATAGTAAATCAAAACGGAAAATTTATAACCAAATAATAAAATTAACCTTATGAAACTTAAAATAGCACTTTTTGGATTGGTACTTTCAATAGTATCATGCAATCAAGCTACTAAAGAAACCGCTTCAGAAGAACCTGTTGCTACAACAACTACAGAAGAAACTACTAAAACTTTTAAGTATTGGAACTGGATGTCGGTTGGTCATAAAAAATCAGATTCAGCCTACACGGCACACTTCAATAAATTAAAAAGTAAAGGTATTGATGCTGTTTTATTAAACACAGGAGCAGATCCAGGTTTATTAAAACGTTTAACGCCTTTAGCAACAGCAGCAGGATTAGAAGTACATGCGTGGATGTTTACAACAAACAGACCTGGCGATTCTATAGCGCAACAACATCCAGATTGGTACATGGTAAGCCGCAGTGGTAAATCTTGTTTTAAAAAGGAAGAACGACCATACGTTGGGTATTACCAATGGTTATCACCAAGTCACCCAGAAGCCAGAAAGCACATTTTAAGTCTTGTTGAAGGTTTAGCAAAAGTAGAAGGTGTTGCTAGTGTACATTTAGATTATATACGTTATCCAGATGTATATTTACCAATTGGTTTATTACCAAAATACGATTTAAAACAAGAAGAAGAATTACCTGATTACGATTTCGATTATTCTGATGCTAGTGTAAATAAGTTTATGGCTTTACATCATAAAGACCCTCGTAAAATGGAAAACCCAGCTATCGATATCGAGTGGAAAAACTTCCGTTTAAACGAAATTCGTTCGTTAGTAAATGAAGCTTATGACATTGTGCATAAACACGATAAGAAATTAAGTGCCGCAGTATTTCCTTATCCAGAAATGGCAGATCATATGGTGCGTCAGCGTTGGGATAAATGGAATATAGATATGGTTTTACCAATGATTTATTACAACTTCTACAACGAAGAATTAGATTGGATTGGTTATGCTACAAAACAAGGTGTAGAAGATTTACAAGGAAAATCAACCGAATTACACACAGGTTTATATACACCAAAATTAAGTAATGAAGATTTAAAAGATGCCATTCAATACGCTAAAGATAATGGCGCAAGTGGTGTTGCATTTTTTGATGATTATCATATGACTGATGAGCAATTCGAAATTATAAAAGCTTCAAAAGAATAAAGTCTATTTATCATGTCTAGTAGAAGAAAATTTATTAAAAATACGGCCTTAGGAACTGTTGGTTTAAGTGCTTTGTTAAGTAGTTTTTCAGCTTCCGCGGAAGCGAATAAAAACACTTCAAAAGCAAAACCAGTAAAAAAACCTTTGGTAATTTCTACATGGAGACATGGTTTAGCTGCAAACGAAGAAGCCTGGAAACAGTTAAACAACGGTGCGGCACCTTTAGATGCTATTGTTGCCGGTGTAGGTGTTCCAGAAGCCGATCCAGATGTACGTAGTGTGGGCTACGGTGGATTACCAGATCGTGAAGGTAAAGTAACGCTTGATGCTTGTATTATGGATAAGAATAGCGATTGCGGTTCGGTGTCTTTTTTACAAGGCATAAAACACCCAATAGCAGTGGCAAAAAAAGTTTTAGACGAAACGCCACACGTTATGCTTACCGGTAAAGGTGCCCTACAATTTGCTTTAGAAAAAGGGTTTAAAGAAGAAAATTTACTAACCGATAAATCTAAAGAATCTTGGGAAAAATGGTTAGAAAAATCGAAATATCAACCGGTAATAAATATTGAAAATCACGATACAATAAGTATGTTGGTTTTAGATGAAGAAGGCAATCTTTCTGGTGGTTGTACTACCAGTGGAGCGGCTTGGAAATTACATGGTAGAGTAGGCGATTCGCCAATTATTGGAGCCGGCTTATTTTTAGATAATGAAGTTGGTGCAGCTGCAGCAACCGGTTTAGGTGAAGCTGTAATACGAACCGCCGGAAGTGCCATGGTTGTAGAGTTAATGCGCCAAGGAAAATCGCCTTACGAAGCTTGTAAAGAAATTGTAGAACGCATTTACAATAAGCATAAAAACCATAAAGATATGGCCTATTTACAAGTTGGTTTTATTGCGGTTAATAAAAAAGGCGAACATGCCGGTTATAGTATAAGACCTGGTTTTAATTATGCCGTTTACGATAAAGAAAACGGTAATCGTATGGAAGATGCAGGATTTAAAATAAAGAAAAAATAAATTTATTTTAGTGAAAAAAGCATCACACATATCTTTTTTTGTTCTGTTTACTGTAGGTATCCTTTTAAACTCATGCCAAGAAAAATCAGCTAAGGTTTATACGGAAGCCGATGTAAATATTATTCCCAAAGTTGCACATTTAAATATTACAGAAGGTGTATTTCAGTTTAATGAAAACACGGTGTTTGTTGTGTCGAATGAAGAGCAAAAACAGGCTGTTAAACTACTCATCGATAAATTTAATAATGCTGCCAATTGGAATTTAAAAATTACAGCAAAAACGCCTACTTCAAATTACATTTCATTAGCATTAGATAACAGTTTAGAACAAGAAGCATATACAATTAATGCTAGTACAAGCCATGTTGTTTTAAAAGCATCAAGTGCTTCAGGGTTTTTATACGCTATTCAAAGTTTAAGGCAGTTGCTACCTGTTGAAATAGAAAGTGATACGCTTATTAAAAACATCGATTGGGAAATTCCAAATGTTCAAATAACGGACAGTCCGCGATTTAAGTGGCGCGGATTAATGCTAGACGTATCGCGTCATTTCTTTGGTAAAGATTATATTAAAGAAACTATTGATATGCTGGCATTGCACAAAATGAATATTTTGCATTTGCATTTAGTTGATGACCAGGGCTGGCGTATAGAGATTAAAAAATATCCAAAATTAACCGAAATTGGTGCGTGGAGAGTAGATCAAGAACATTTACTATGGAATGCTAGAGAAGATAATAATCCTGATGACAAAGGAACTTACGGCGGTTTTTTAACTCAAGAAGACTTAAAAGAAATTGTAGCCTATGCCGCTACAAAAGGTGTTGAGGTTGTTCCAGAAATAGAAATGCCTGCGCATGTGTCGAGCGCTATTGCCGCGTATCCAGAGTTATCTTGTCATGGTGAACAAATTGCAGTGCCTTCTGGAGCCTTATGGCCAATTACAGATATTTACTGTGCGGGAAAAGAATCTACTTTTGAGTTTTTAGAAAATGTACTGTTGGAAGTAATGGATATATTCCCTTCTAAATACATTCATATTGGTGGAGATGAAGCGACTAAAACCAATTGGGAAGTTTGCCCACATTGTAAAAAAAGAATTAAAGCAGAAAAGCTTGAAAATGTTGAAGAATTACAGAGCTACTTTATAAAACGAATTGAAAAATTCATCAATTCTAAAGGAAAAAAACTAATTGGTTGGGATGAAATTCTAGAAGGTGGTTTAGCACCAGAAGCTACAGTAATGAGTTGGCGTGGTGTAAAAGGCGGTATTGAAGCAGCAAAACATGGTAATGATGCTATTATGTCTCCGGTTGGTTATTGCTATTTCGATTATTATCAAGGTACACCAGATTTAGAGCCAAAAGCGGCAGGACCAGTTACTACAGTTAGCAAAGTATATCAATTCGAGCCTATTGTTGGAGAACTTTTTCAAGAAGAAGAAAAACATATTTTAGGCGGACAAGCCAACGTTTGGGCAGAACATATTCCTACCGAAGAACATTCGCAATACATGATTTTTCCAAGATTAACAGCTTTATCTGAAACGCTTTGGAGTCCAAAAGAATCAAGAAATTGGAATGATTTTTCAGTACGTTTAAAAAGCATCATGAACAGATTTGAATATTTAGATGTAAATTATGCAAAAAGCGCCTATATTATTAATTCTAAAGTAAAAACAGATATTCAGAGTAAATCGGTAGCAATAACATTACAGAATGAATTCCCAGACTCAGATATAAGATATGTTTTAAACGATGCGGATTTAAATTCTGAAGCCATTCCGTTTACAAAACCTATTGTTGTAAATAGAACAACAGCAATTAAAGCGAGTTTATTTGAAGCAGATAAACCAATAAATCATGTGTTTAAAGAAACAATTACGTTTCATGAAGGTGTTGCGAGTAAGGTAGATTATTTGACTAATTATCATGAAAGGTATCAAGGTTCTCATGCCTTTAATTTAGTAAATACGTTACGTGGTAGTAAAGATTTTCGCGATGGCAGATGGCAAGCTTGGTTAAATAAAGACGCTAAAGTTGTTGTAGATTTAGGTGAAGAAAAAAATATAAGCAAAGTGATTATTGGGAGCATGGTAAACCAAAAAAATAGTGTTTATTACCCAACAGAAATAAAGGTTTTACTATCTCATGATAACGAAAACTTCACAGAAGTTGGTAAAATTAAAAAACCGTTTAAGGTAGATGATGAACCTGAATTAAAAGATTTTAGTATTGATTTTAAAGCACAAAAAGCCAGATATATAAAGGTTGAGGCTAAAATCGATAAAAGCGATATAGAAGTTAAAGAAGCTTGGATATTTATGGATGAAATTTTAATAGATTAATTATTAGTTTTTAATGAGATTTAAGTTTTTAACAGTTTTATTTTTAGTTTATTTTATGTTTTGTGGTTCGCGCGTAGTGTCACAAGAGTGCACTACGTATGTGAACCCATTTATTGGAACATCAAATTTTGGAGCTACAAATCCGGGAGCCATTGCGCCTCGTGGTATGGCCAGTGTATCTCCTTTTAATGTTTCTGGAAAACAAAATAAATTAGAAAAAGACAGCCGTTGGTTGTCTAATCCTTATGTACACGAAAACACCTTTTTAACAGGGTTTTCGCATGTAAATTTAAGTGGAGTTGGTTGTCCAGATTTAGGCGTTATTCTACTCATGCCAACAACTGGAGCGCTTGAAACAAATCATTTAAAATATGGAAGTATTTATAAAAATGAAGTTGCAAAAGCGGGTTATTATAGTACGGTTTTAAATAAGTACAATATTAAGGTTGAAACCACAGCATCTACAAGAGTTGGTATTTCAAGATATAGTTTCCCAAAAGGCGAAGCTAATATTTTACTTAATTTGGGTTTAGGTTTAACTAACGAGCAAGGTGCTTCAATAAAAGTTGTATCACCAACAGAAATTGAAGGTATGCGAACGGTAGGTTCGTTTTGCTATTACAAACCCGAAGAAAATTACCCAGTTTATTTCGTGGCGAAATTTAGTAAGCCTGCCGATGAGTTTGGTGTTTGGCGAAAACCAAGAATCTATAAAGGTGTTGAAGCTGAATGGATGACCTACAATGGTAAAACCAGAATAATGAAGGGCTACAAAAAAGAGGTTGTTGGCGATAGCATTGGTAGTTATTTTAAATATAATTTTTCTGAACCTACTCAGGTTGAGGTTAAAGTAGGCGTTTCATATGTGAGTATTGAAAATGCAAGGGAAAACCTTGAAAAGGAAACCGAAAACCAAACCTTCGAAACGGTTTATAAAAATACGTCTTCACAATGGAATAACTTATTATCGAAAATTAAAGTTGAAGGTGGTAGCGAAGATGATAAAACGGTGTTTTACACGGCGCTCTATCATACACTTATTCACCCAAATACTTTAAACGATTATAATGGGGAATATCCAAGTATGGCCACACGGGAAACTTTAAAAACCGAAGGAACTCGATTTACTGTGTTTTCGTTTTGGGATACCTACAGAAATTTACATCAGTTGATGTCTTTAGTGTACCCGAAGCAGCAATCTAACATGGTAAAAAGCATGCTTAATATTTACGATGAAAGCGGCTGGTTGCCAAAGTGGGAATTAAATGCTACCGAAACCACAACTATGGTTGGTGATCCTGCGGGAATTATTTTAACCGATACGTATTTAAAAGGAATTACAGATTTCGGTGTTGAAAAGGCCTATGAAGCCATGCGCAAAAGTGCGACACAGTTAGAAGATAATCCATTACGTCCAGGAGTAAAAGAATATTGGTCTAACGGATTTTTAACAACACAAAATCGAGGTTCGGTATCTACAACACAAGAGTACAATATTACAGATTATTCCATTTCGCTTTTAGCAAAAGCATTAGGGAAAAAAGACGATTACAAACGCTTTTATAAGCAAGCTTTTTCATATAGAAATTTATATGATAAAAATTTAAAATTATTACACCCTAAAAACCCAGATGGTTCTTGGTACGAGCCTTTCGATCCGTTGGCAGGTGCAAATTTTGCCGAAAATATTGGTTTTATCGAGGGGAATTCGTGGCAATACTCATTTATGGTTTCTCACGATACCAAAGGGTTGATAAAGCTTATGGGTGGTAAAAAGCAATTTGTAAATCAATTAGAAAAAGTATTCGATTCTAATCAATTCGATATGGCTAACGAGCCAGATATAGGTTACCCGTTTTTATTTAATTATGTTAAAGATGAAGAATGGCGTAGTCAAAAATTAGTTAAGCAATTGGTAAATCAATATTTTAAGAATACTCCGGATGGTTTACCTGGGAATGATGATACCGGAACCATGTCTGCTTGGGTAATTTATAGCATGATGGGAATTTATCCAATTTCACCTGGCGAACCATTTTATACGATTACAGCACCAATGTTCGATAAAATTACCATTGAATTAGATGATGCTTACTACAAAGGAAAACAACTTGTAATAGAAAAAACTGGAGATTCTAGTGGTAAAATCAATACTATTCAGTTAAATGGAAAGTCTCATTCAGGATACTTTGTAAATCACTCCAATTTGGTTGAAGGCGGACATCTAACAATTAACCTGAAATAAAACTTTTCTTTTTTAAACTTTTCTTGCAGCAAAAGCCCTTTTGGTAGTTCTGTACAGCTGTAATAACAAAATATTCATCTTGTTTTTGCTGTTTTACAGTTGATTAGCTTCCGCTATTATTGTGCGATTTATGAAATATTTAATCGATAGTTCGAGATAATGTTCGTATTACCAATAGATGTGTTAATTTTATAGAGGATATTAATTTAATTGATAAAATATATATAGTTATAAGCTTAAAATTAACTCTGTTTTTTACAAATATTAACATTTTTTATCCAACACCTTTTCAGAATTGTTGTTGGTCGAACAAATGCTAAGTGAAATGTTATAGTTCTTTATATTTCGTTTGAAAATTAATTTTTAGTTTAATTTATATAGTTTTTATTTTAGTTTAAAAAAGAGAGAATATAAAATTTCTCTCTTTTATTTAACTACTAATTAGTATCTTAAATATTACTAATTTCAATCTGTTTTTATATGGTTTCTTTAAGCGCATTAGATTACACGCTCATTATTTTATTTTTTACAATCACCTTATCTATAGGTGTTTATCTTTCAAAAAAATCTGGTAAAAGTTCTTCGGAATTTTTCTTGTCGGGTAAAACAATGCCTTGGTGGTTACTTGGAGTTTCCATGGTTGCTACAACATTTTCAACCGATACACCTAATTTAGTAACCGATATTGTTAGAACCAATGGCGTTTCTGGAAACTGGGTTTGGTGGGCCTTTTTAATTACAGGATTATTAACGGTTTTTGTTTATGCTAAATTATGGCGAAAATCGAATGTGAATACAGATATTGAATTTTATGAATTTCGATACGGCGGGAAGCCTGCTACTTTTTTAAGAAAGTTTAGAGCCATTTACTTAGGTGTAATATTCAATGTAATTACCATGTCTGCGGTTACGCTTGCTGCAATTAAAATTGGAGGTATTATGTTGGGGTTAGAACCTTGGCAAACTGTTGTAAGCGCAGGTTTAATTACAGTTGCTTTTAGTGCCTTAGGTGGTTTTAAAGGTGTGGTTTACACCGATTTTATTTTGTTCTTCGTTGCTATGGGTGGCGCTATTGGAGCTGCTTATTATTTGGTTAATTTACCAGAAGTTGGAGGTATAGAAGCTGTTATGACGAACGAAAATGTGGTTGATAAGTTGTCTATTCTTCCAGATTTTACAAATAAAGATGCTTTAATTACACTTTTTATAATTCCGTTAGCTGTACAATGGTGGAGTTCTTGGTATCCTGGAGCCGAACCAGGTGGTGGTGGTTACATTGCGCAACGTATGTTAGCTGCAAAAGACGAAAACCATGCCATTGGTGCAACCTTCTTTTTTAATATCATGCATTATGCCTTACGTCCTTGGCCATGGATTTTAGTAGCCTTGGCGTCTTTGGTTGTATTTCCAGATTTAGAGAGCATTCAAGCGGCGTTCCCAAATATTGCAGACGACAAGTTAGGTCACGATTTAGCATATTCTGCCATGTTAACTAAATTACCTAGTGGTTTATTAGGTTTGGTTTTAGCTTCATTAATTGCGGCTTATATGAGTACCATTTCTACACAATTAAATTGGGGATCATCATATGTGGTTTACGATTTTTATAAACAACAAATTAATCCTAATGCTTCAGAAAAAAAATTAGTTGCAGTGGGGCGTTTATCAACAGTAGTGTTAATGGTTGTTAGTGCTTTACTGGCATTATTACTACAAAATGCGCTGCAATTATTCGAATTGTTATTAGTGTTTGGTGCAGGTACCGGATTAATTTTTATTCTACGTTGGTTCTGGTGGCGAATAAATGCGTGGAGCGAAATTACGGCCATGTTTGCATCTGGTATTATTTCTATTCTTTTAAAATTAACACCTGTTGGCGATATTTTATTTAAAGCAGAAGATAGTGTGTTTGAAAGTTATCTAGAATACCCATTTGTAGTTATTGTTACAACTGCTATTTGGTTAGCTGCGACTTACTTAACGCAACCAGAAAGTAAAGCTGTTTTACAAGGTTTTTACAAAAAAATACAACCTGGCGGACCAGGATGGACAAAAGTTATTGAAGAAGCCAATAAAGATGGCGTAGAAATTGTGGACACGAACGAAACTTGGAGCGTGCCTTCTGGAATTTCGGCAATGTTAATAGGTTGTGTGCTTATTTACTCGTGTATGTTCGCAACAGGCTATTGGATTTATGGCGATTACAGCTATGCAATTGTGTTAACCATTGTGGCTATAATTGCAGCATTTTTGCTTAAAAATGTTTGGAAAAAAATAAGAACAACTATTTTATAAAATTTGATATGTCAAAATTTACTTTAAAACATAATATACCAGCATATTTACTCGGTTTTTGTCTACTTGCTTTTGTTGGCTGTAAAAACGACAAAGCCAGTAAAACAGTTGAAACAGAAGTCGCAAAACAACCAAACATTGTTTTTATAATGAGCGACGACCATGCGTATCAAGCTATTAGTGCTTATGGTCATGGTTTAAACAACACACCTAATATTGACAGAATTGCAAACGAAGGTGCTATTTTTAATAAAGGTTTTGTAAATAATTCTATATGTGCGCCAAGTAGAGCAGCCATTCTTACAGGTAAACATAGTTTTAAAAATGGTAAAGTTGATAATTTACAACCGTTTAACTGGGATCAAGATAACTTTGCAAAATCGTTACAAAAAAATGGCTACCAAACAGCTTTAGTTGGTAAAATCCATTTAGATGGTTTGCCTCAAGGGTTCGATTACTCAAATGTACTTCCGGGGCAAGGACAGTATTATTCTCCAGATTTTATCGAGAATGGTGTTAAAAAAACATATCCAGGTTACATTACTCATGTTACAACCGATATTGCTTTAGATTGGTTACAAAATAAACGCGAAAAAGATAAACCTTTTCTTTTAATGTACCACCAAAAGGCACCACACAGAACGTGGATGCCAGAGGAAAAATATTTTACACTTTTAGATTCTGTAAACTTCGTGCCGCCTGCTAATTTCTTTGATGATTACGAAGATAGACCTGCAGCAGCTTCACAAGAAATGAGCATTTTTAAAGACATGGATTTGGTTTACGATTTAAAAATGTTAGATAAAAACGGAGATATTAAAACGAAATACCGTGGCATGTTCCAAAAGAAGTACGATAGAATGACCGATGAACAAAAAGCGGCGTGGGATGCCTATTACGACCCAATTATAGCAGATTTTAAATCTCAAAACTTAGAAGGAAAAGAGCTTGCCGTTTGGAAATTTAATCGATACATGCACGATTATTTAAGAGTTATTCAATCTGTAGACGATGGTGTAGGTCAGGTTTTAGATTATTTAAAAGAAAACGGATTAGAAGAAAATACCATTGTAGTTTATACTTCAGATCAAGGATTTTACTTAGGAGAACACGGTTGGTTCGATAAGCGCTTTATGTACGAAGAGTCGTTTAGAACACCTATTTTAATGAAATATCCAAAAGAAATTAAACCAGGAACTGTAATTGATGAATTAGTTCAAAACATTGATTTTGCACCTACATTTTTAGATTATGCTGGTATTGCTATTGATGAATCTATTCAAGGTGAATCGTTAAGAGGTTTAGTTAACGGGGAAGTTACCGAGTTACGCGACGCTTTATATTACACATTCTACGAATTTCCTGCCGAGCATAAAGTAAAACGCCATTATGGAGTAAGAACCGATCGCTATAAATTAATTCATTTCTACTACGATGTTAATATATGGGAATTATACGATTTAGAAAAAGACCCACAGGAAATGCATAACCTTTACGATAATCCAGAATATGCATCGGTACAAAAAGATATGCACGAACAATTGGAGCGAATGAGACAAAAATACGGCGACAGTGATGCTTTAAATGAAGAAAATTTAAATAGATATTTAAACAAGAAAAACATTAAAAAGAAGCACTAAAAAAAGAATAAAAATTTACCAATGAAACTTAAATTATCAATCATATACATTTGCTTTTGTTTAATTAGTGTTAAGCTTTACAGCCAAAATATAGCCGTTGATGCGTATAATGTTTCATGGACAGAAAAAAGTAAAATAGCTTCTGATGCTATGCCACTTGGTAATGGCACAACAGGAGCTTTAGTATCTGTTTTAGAAAACGGACACCTTTGGATTTCTGTAAGACATATTGATGCTTGGTCTGAAGCGCACAGACTTTTAAAATTAGGAGATGTTGAAGTAGAGGTTTCTCCAAATCCGTTTGAAAATACATTTAAACAAGAGCTTGTTTTAAGTGAAAGTGCTATTTATTTAGAAGGAGATAACGGGTTTAAATCCAAAATCTGGATCGATAAGCATAACAATATTATTCATGTAGAGAATAATTCACAATCAAAATTTAAACTCAATGTAACACTGCACAACTGGCGAAAAGAAGCAAAGGTTATAAACGAAACCAATTTAAAAGGTATTCCGGAAGGTGTTACCGAATCTCCAGATGTTATTGTAAGCGGTAATAAAAATGCCATTTCATGGTATCATAGAAATAGCACAACAAAAGTCTTCGATTGGACTATTAAAGCACTTGAAATTCCAAAACCTAAAAATTTAGATAACGTTTTAGAAAATAGAACTTTTGGAGCTAAAATTGTGGGCGATAAAATGATTAATACTTCAGATACTACATTGGTATCAAAATCACGAAAGTGCAATCATTTAAAAATTTATACACTTAACGAGCGTACAGCATCGGCCGAAAAATGGTTGTCAAATTTGAATGCTGAAGCTTCAGAAAAAATAAACACTAAATCCAATTGGAAAAATCATGTTACTTGGTGGCAAAACTTTTGGGCGAGTAGTTATATTCATTTAACTGGTTTTAAAGAAGCCAAACAAACTAGTGCAGGGTATGCGTATACCATGTATTTAAATGCTATGGCAGGCGAAGGCGAGTTTCCAATAATCTGGAATGGCTCTATGTTTGCCCCAGATTTAAACGAAGTTTTACAACGCAATCATACCGGTATAAAGCACTTTAAAGATAAAGACCATCGTTCTTGGGGTAATTTAATGTTGCATCAAAATGTGCGCTTACCGTTTTATTCCATGAATGCTGCTGGACAGTTTAAATACGCCAACACATTTATCGATTTATACATGCGTGGTTTTAATGCCATGAAAGAACATAGCAATACGGTTTTTGGTCACGAAGGTACTGTAATTCGCGAGTCTACTACACTTTGGGGTGTTGTTGCTCCAGGTGTTTACGGTGTAAATCGTGAAGGTTTAGAACCAGGACAGCAACAATCTAAATGGCACAGAACCCATTGGAATGCAGGATTAGAAGTAGCTTGGTATTTATCAGAACGTTATGATTATACTTTAGATGAAACTTTTGCTAAAGAAAAATTTATTCCGTTTGCATCAGAAATTGTAACGTTTTTCGATAAGCACTGGCCACATAAAGATGGCAAATTATATTTCCCAGATGTTCATGTTTTAGAATCGTTTAGAAAAGCAGATAACCCAATGCCTTTTATAGCAGGATTACGTTCGGTTTTAGGTAGGTTATTAAAATTGCCTTCTCACTTAACAACAGAAGCAGATAGAACCTATTGGAAAGCACTATTAGCTAGAGTGCCAGAAATTCCTACTAGAGACAGAAATGGTATAAAAATTTTAGCGAATGCCGAAGTTATAAAATCTAATAAAGCCAATGTAGAAGTTGCCGAATTATATTCAGTATTCCCATACCATTTGTACGGTGTTGGTTTGCCTGATTTAAAAATGGCACAAGATACTTACAAAAACCGTACAACTTTAGTTGATGATGTTGGCGGTAAAAACCCAAAATGGGCACCAGGATATCTTCGTGGTGGTTGGCATCCAGAAGCCATTATGGCAGCCATGGTTGGTTTAACCGATTCTGTACAGAAAGAAGTGGTTTGGGCCTTACACCGTCCGGTTCCAGAACAACGTTACCCAGGATTTTTTATGTCTACACACGATGGCACTCCAGATGTACAACACTCATCCGTAGCGGCTACAGCTTTACAACGCATGATTTTACAAAATGTAAACGATAAAATTATACTCTTACCAGCATTTCCTTCAAATTGGAGTGCTGAGTTTAAGTTATATGCAAAACAAAATACTATAGTTGAAGGTGAAATAGTTAACGGAGAAATTAAACGTTTAAAAGTGACGCCGTCAACGCGAAAAGAAAATGTAGTTATAGGCCAAAAACTGCAGGCTCCAAAGCCAGAAATTTGGGAAGATTAAGAAAGAATTAATTTTAAAATAAGGTTCACAATAAAATGAGCAACACTAAAAACCTAATCAGAATTTTTGTTTTAATACTTTTTGTAAGTGTTAATTCATGTAAGGAAAAAGCAGAAGAAAAAGCAGTTTCTGAAGAAAAAGAAATGCCAAATATTTTATTTCTTTTTACTGATGATCAACGTAACGGAACCATCAACGAATTGCATAAATACAATGTGCAAACGCCAAATATGGATAAGCTCGTTAAAAATGGTACGGCGTTCACTAATTCTTATATTTTAGGTGCAACTACTGCCGCTGTTTGTTCGCCAAGTAGAGCGATGTTAATGACAGGGCGTCACTATTTTAATATTGAACCCAATGTGTATGCGCAGTTTGCTTTTGATAAAGAAGATAAAGGTATAAGTAATAAATTAACATTTCCGGAATACTTTAAAGCCAATGGCTACACCACTTTTGCAACAGGGAAACAACATAATGGTGAGCAGTGGGTAGAACGCGGATTTACAAATGTAAAATCGGCATTCTTAGGAGGAATGACAAGACATTTTGGTACCAAAGTAAAAGATTATTCTCCGGAAACAGGTTGGTCTGAGCCTTATAAAAATGATGAAAAATTTAGTAGTGAAGTATTTGCTGATGCAGCCGTCGGTTTTATTGATGCATACAAACAAGATAAACCATTTTTAATGTATGTAGCGTTTACGGCTCCACACGATCCAAGAACAGCACCACAAGAATATCACGACATGTACCCTGCAGCAGATATTGCGCTACCAGAAAACTTTATGCCTAAGCATCCTTTTGAATTAGCAGACGAAAAAATTCGAGACGAGGTATTAGCTCCTTTTCCAAGAACGCCAGAAGCAATTCAAAAAGAAATTTCAGATTATTATGCTATGATTACAGCTACTGATACTCAAATAGGTAGAATTTTAAAAGCGCTTGAAACTTCAGGAAAAGCAGAAAATACAATTATTGTTTTGGCTGGAGATAATGGTTTAGCGCTTGGTCAACACGGGCTTTTAGGTAAACAAAACGTTTACGAGCATAGTGTAAGTGTACCAATGGTGTTTTGTGGACCAAACATTCCAAAAAATCAAAAAAATAATGCTTTAGCTTATTTACACGATATATTCCCAACGCTTTGTGGTTTAACAGGCTTAGATATTCCAGAATCTATTCAAACTGAAGATTTAACCCCAGTAATTACAGGTGAAAAAGAATCCGTTAGAGAAAGTATGTTTTACGCCTATAACTCTTGGCCAGGTGAAAAAACACGCCCAAATATTAATAATGGCGGCGGGCACAGAGCAGTTCGAAAAGGTGATTTTAAATTAATTGTTAGTGCTAAAAAAGAAGTTTACACTTATCAATTATTCAACCTTAAAAATGATCCTTGGGAGTTAGTAAATCTTATTGATGATGAAAACTATAAAGATGTAAAAGAAGATTTACAACAAGAGCTTGAAAAGTTAATAAAAGAAGTAGGTGACCCTGCAGATTTAACAAAACGTGAATTTGGTCTTTTCGATAACCCTGAAGCATATAATTTTAAAACAAAAAAACAATAATATATTCCTTTGAACGAGATGAAATTAATGTCAAAACTTAGCAATTTAATCCTTTGTAATCTTCTTGTTTTATTAACAGCTATTCCACTAACTGCACAAGAAAAAACATTAACCTGGGATGAATTAGCCGAACAGTACGCATGCCCAGAATGGTTTAGAGACGCTAAGTTTGGCATTTGGTTTCATTGGGGACCTCAAGCAGCACCAGAGCAAGGTGGTGGTTGGTATGCACGACATATGTACATGCAAGATGTAGGTCGCCAAAAATTTGGTAAAATGGCGTATCCGTATCATTTAATGACTTACGGACACCCTTCAGAATTTGGCTTTAAAGACGTTATAAATAGTTGGAAGGCAGAAAATTTTGATGCCGAAGCCTTAATCAATTTTTCAAAAGAAAATGGCGCAAAATATATTGTGGCATTAGCAAACCATCACGATCATTTCGATTTGTTTGATTCGTCTTACCATCCATGGAACTCTGTAAATGTTGGTCCTAAAAAAGATATTATTGGTGAGTTTGAAACAGCTACACGTAAAGCTGGATTAAAATTTGGGGTTACCAGTCACGACGATCGTTTTTTAAATTGGTGGAAACCCGCTTTTGGTTCAGATAAAGAAGGAAAGTACGCTGGTGTACCTTACGATGCACGTTTAACTAAAGCAGATGGAAAAGGAAAATGGTGGGAAGGTTTAGACCCAAAAGATTTATACGGTCCAGCTCCAGAAGATCGTACACCTGAAATTATTGAAGACATCAAAAAAAACTGGCTAAAACGTCATATAGAATTAGTTGATAAATACAAACCAGATTTATTATACAACGACGGATTTAACTTTACTTACGGTGAATATGGTAAAGAAGTAACACGTAAACTTTACAACAATAGTTTAAGCAAAAATGGTAAAATTGATGCTGTAATGCTTTTAAAGCGTAAAGCAAAAGGTACTGTAAATGAAGTAGAATCTGGTGGTAGTAATACTTTAAGAGAATACCCTTGGCAGTCCGAAATTACATTTACAGATTGGTTCTACAAAAAAGATCGTCATTTAACACATAATGCGCGCACCATTCTTGAAATGCTAATTGAAGCAGTTAGTAAAAACGGAAACTTACTATTAAGCATGGAATTAAATCCTGATGGAACAATTCCGCACGAAATTAAAAAGAGTGTCGTTATTGTTGGCGATTGGTTAAAAATTAATGGTGAAGCTATTTACGGCACACGTCCTTGGAAAGTTTTTGGAGACGGTAAAAGTGTAAGAGGGGAAGAGGTTAAAACTGTTGAAGGAGAATTAAGAAATGCTACCGCTAACCAAAAGCATGGAGAGCATTTTAATCAACGTACTACTGCAACGCCTGCTTTTGCTAACGATGAAGTGAGATTTACAACAAAAGGAGACGATTTTTACATTATAGTAATGAATCCTAAAGGCGGTGAATTTGTAATTCCTTCTTTTGGAAAATCAAGCGAAGTTAGTCCAGGAACTCTTAAAGGATTAACACAATTATACGATGGTAGAAAAGTAGTATTTAAACAATCAAACGTTGGTTTAACTATAACGATGCCAGCTGTAAATGGAGATAGTTACCCAGTAGTATTAAAAGCGAAATTTAAGAAATAGAGAAGAAGAATATAAAAAATGAAAATTTTACGATCTAATACTTTAATAGTACTAACTTTAGTTGTAGTTAGTTCTTCTAAGGCTCAAGAAATACTACCATATTTAAATACATCTTTATCTTTTGATGAACGTGTAGACGATTTAGTATCAAGAATGACTCTTGAAGAAAAAGTAGGGCAAATGATGAATGATGCGCCTGCAATTCCAAGATTAAACATTCTTGCACACGAATATTGGAATGAAGCTTTACATGGAGTTGCTCGAGCAGGTAAAGCAACGGTTTTTCCTCAGGCCATTGGTTTAGGAGCTACTTTTGATGAAGCTTTAATTTTAGAATCTGCTACAGTAATTTCAGATGAAGCAAGAGCTAAACACCATGAAGCCCAACGTAATAAATCATACAAACGTTACGAAGGTTTAACCTATTGGACGCCAAACGTAAATATATTCCGTGATCCGCGTTGGGGGCGTGGTCAAGAAACTTATGGCGAGGATCCTTATTTAACATCTCGTATGGGAATTAGTTTTGTAAAAGGTTTACAAGGCGACGATGAGAAATACTTAAAGTTAGTAGCAACTCCAAAGCATTTTGCAGTACATAGTGGTCCAGAACCAGAACGTCATTTCTTTGATGCCATAACTACCGAACGTGATTTATACGACACCTATTTACCGGCCTTCGAGGCAACGGTTAAGGAAGGGCAGGCATATTCTATTATGGGTGCTTATAATAGATATATGGGTAAACCATGTTGTGCAAGTCACCAATTATTAGATGAAATTTTACGTCAAGATTGGGGTTTTAAAGGTTTCGTTGTTTCAGATTGTAATGCCATTAGAGATATTCACGATTACCATAATTACGTAGATTCTAAAGAAGAAGCTGCTGCAGTATCTCTTCTTGCAGGAACAGATTTAAATTGTGGTTCGCGTTATGAATATTTAGTAAGCGCTGTAAAAGCAGGATTAATTACAGAAGCCGATGTAGATGTATCATTAAAACGAATTTTTAAAGCACGTTTTAAATTAGGAATGTTCGATCCTACAGAAATGGTGCCTTATGCAAGCATTCCTATGGATGTTGTGAGTTCAGATAAGCACAGAGCTTTAGCTTTAGAAACCGCTCAAAAATCTATTGTTTTATTAAAGAATGAAAACAAAACTTTACCAATTAAAAAAGATGTAAAATCTATAGCCATTGTAGGTCCTAATGCAAACGAGCTAGAAGTATTATTAGGAAATTATAATGGATTTCCATCAAGATATTTTACACCTTTAGATGGAATTAAATCTAAAGTCTCTAAAGACACAAAAATATATTTTGAAGCAGGTACAGAAATGATTACCGAAGATTCAAAAATGTCTTTAATTCCTACTGAATTTTTAAGTTTTAATAACCAAAAAGGTCTGCAAGCTAAATATTACAATAATCATGAGTTTACAGGAACACCTGTAGCAACTAGAATAGAAGATGTTGTAAATTCTAATTGGAATTTAAATCCTGTTGAAGGTTTAAATGAAGCAAATTTTGGTGTAGAATACACTGGGACAATAAAAGTAGATGTGTCAGGAGAATATGATTTAGGGTTACAGAGTCATCATAGAGTCTTCACTTTAGCTATCGATGGAAAAGTAATAGCAGATAATTCTAATCGCCCAAAGCGTAAAGTTATCAAAGGATCGATGTATTTAGAAAAAGGAAAATCATACGATGTTAAAATTCAATACATACATCACGGTTATCCTGCTAAGTTGAAATTTATGTGGGCTTCGAAAGACAAGACTTCATTTGATAAAGCTATCGAAATAGCTAAAAAATCTGAAGTAGTGGTTTTTGTCGGCGGTATTTCTGCAAGTGTAGAAGGAGAACATATGCCTGTAAATTCTAAAGGTTTTGATGGTGGAGATAAAGTTAATATTGATTTACCTGCAGTTCAAACTAAATTATTAAAAGCGCTTCATGAAACAGGAACGCCTGTTGTATTAGTATTATTAAACGGTAGTGCACTAGCCATAAACTGGGAAAACGATAATTTACCAGCTATTGTAGAAGCTTGGTATCCTGGTGAACTTGGTGGAACTGCTATTGCCGACGTGCTATTTGGAGATTATAACCCTTCAGGAAGATTACCTGTAACCTTTTATACATCGCATAAAGAACTTTCACCATTTGTAAATTACAGTATGAAAGGCAGAACTTATAGGTATTACGAAGGCGAAGCTTTATATCCTTTTGGTTTCGGTTTAAGTTATACAAAATTCGATTACGAAAAGTTGAAATTAGATAAAAATCAAATTAAAACTACAGAGGCAACAAAAGTATCTATTAAGGTGAAAAATGTAGGAGATTTGCAAGGGGAAGAAGTTGTACAATTGTATATTAAAGATTTAAAGAGTTCGGTTAAACGACCATTAAAAAGTTTACGAGGTATAAAGCGTATTACTTTAAAACCAGGGAAATCTGCAACAGTAACTTTTAATATTACACCAGAAGATTTACAATTCTTTGATACCGAACTACATAAATACATAGTTGAACCAGGCGAATTTGAAATAGGTATTGGTCCAGCATCAAATAATTTTGAAACGGTAACACTTAACGTTACCAATTAAACAATATATAAAATGAAAAATGTACTTAAAATAGGTGCAATATGTTTATTAGTTTTTGCTTCTTTTACAAGTTGTAAAGATCAAAAAAAAGAAGAAACAGCTAAAACTGAAGCTACTCCAGAACGCCCTAACATTTTGTTTATAATGGCAGACGACCATACGGGTCAAGCTTGGGGTATTTACGAAAGCATTTTAAAAGATTTGGTACACACACCAAACATTAAACGTTTAGCTAAAGAAGGAACTGTTTTAGAAAATTGTTTGGTGTCAAACTCTATTTGTACACCAAGTAGAGCTACAATTTTAACAGGACAATACAGTCATGTTAACGGTGTTAAAATTTTAGATGCTGGTTTATCGCCACAATACAATAACATTGCTAAAGAAATGCAAAAAGGGGGGTACCAAACATCAATTATTGGTAAATGGCATTTAAAACAAGAGCCAGCAGGTTTCGATCATTATGCAGTGCTTCCTGGTCAAGGAGAATATCACGATCCAGTAATTAAAACTGCCGATAATTGGAAAGATTATTACGAAGGTGGTAAACAATATAAAGGTTATAGTACAGATGTTATTGCTGATATGACTATCGATTGGATTGAAAACCGAGATAATGATAAACCATTTATGGCTATGTGTCATTTTAAAGCTACACACGAGCCTTACGATTACCCAGAGCGTTTTGCGGACCTTTATAAAGATGAAGAAATTCCAGTTCCAGAATCATTTTACGATAGTAGTGCATCTGTAACAGGACGTTCGTTTTTAGGACAATCTATGGATAATTTAAAGCAACGTTATTTAGATGCTACAGCAAATCCAGAATTGCGTAAAGACTTTATGAATTATCCGGGGTTACCATTTTCGGTTGATGGATTAACCAACGAAGAAGCACGTTACAAAACCTACCAAAAAATGGTGAAAGATTTTATGCGTTCTGGTGCCGCGGTAGATGATAATATTGGTAAACTTTTAGATTATTTAGAAGCCAATGGACTTGCAGAAAATACCGTAGTAATTTACACAGCAGATCAAGGTTATTTCTTGGGTGAACACGGTTGGTTCGATAAGCGTTTAATTTTCGAAGAATCTATTCACATGCCGTTCGTTATCCGATATCCAAAAGAAGTAAGAGCAGGTGCAAGAAATAAAGATTTAATCGAAAATGTAGATTTTTCAGCATTATTCGCAGATTATGCAGGAATCGATTATCCAAACGATATGCAAGGGCGCAGTTTCCGTGAAAACTTAAAAGGAAACACACCTAACGATTGGAGAGATTACGGCTACTATCGTTATTGGGATCATTCCAAAGATCGTCCTGGACATTTCGGTATTCGTGGGCAACGTTACAAATTAGCGTTCTTTTACGGCAACGGATTCAAAGGAGCTGCTCAAAATCAATTCTGGGATTTTTACGATTTACAAGAAGACCCGCACGAATTACACAACGCATACAACGACCCAAAATACAAAGATATTATTGCCGATATGAAAGCTGAAATTTTAAAACAACGCGAGGCTATTGGTGATACAGATGCAGATAATCCAGAAATTCTTGAGATTATTGAAAAACACTGGAATTAATATTCAACAAAAGTAAGTAACAAAATGCATAGTAAACTTAATACACTTTTTAGCCTAATCTTTTTAAGTATAATAACACTAAGTTGTAAAGCACAAAAAGAAACTAAGCCTAACATTATCATCATTATGGCAGACGATATGGGTTACGGCGATTTATCGTGTTACGGTAGTACATTAATAAATACGCCTAATCTCGATAAAATGGCTTCAGAAGGTATTAAGTTTACAGATTTTCATGCCAACGGTCCCGTTTGTAGTCCTACCAGAGCTGCTATTTTAACAGGTAAATATCAACAACGCGTTGGTATTGATGGTGTGGTTACAGCCAAACATCATCGTGATAAAGGTTTAGCTGTTAGCGAAAAAACGTTTGCAGATGCTATTCAAAAAGCAGGTTATGTAACCGGAATGTTTGGTAAGTGGCACGTAGGTTACAAAAAGGAATTTAACCCGATTAACCAAGGGTTCGATGAGTATATTGGTTATGTTTCTGGTAATGTTGATTATCACTCACACATCGATCAAGAAGGCTACGAAGATTGGTGGGTTGGCGATACTATTAAAAATGAAAAAGGTTATTCTACAGATTTAATTACCGAACATTCTGTAGATTTTATTAAGCGACATAAAGACGAACCTTTTTTACTTTATATTCCGCACGAAGCGCCTCACGGGCCATTTCAAGGGCGTAAATCTGCTGCAGAACGTTACGTAGGTTGGAAAAATGGCGCAAAGCAAAAAGATAAAATGTCTGATGAAGAACTCAACAACATTTATAAAGAAATGGTTGAAGTTATGGATGAAGGTGTTGGTGAAGTAATGAAAACCTTAAAAGAACTGAATATTGATAAAAACACGATTATATTCTTTTGTTCAGATAACGGTGCATCAAAAAAAGTAGGTAGCAATGGTGGTTTAAGAGGCTATAAGTCTACCTTATGGGAAGGTGGTCATCGTGTATCTGCAATGGCTTGGTATCCGGGAACAATTCAGCCAAACCAAGTAAATAACGAAACGGTTTTAACCATGGATTTATTTCCTACGATCATGGATTTAGTAGGTGCGGAACAACCAGAAAATCTAGATGGTGTAAGTTTAAAAAATAATTTAATTAAAGGCGAGCCTTTAGCTGAAAGAGATTTGTTTTGGGGCTATGCCGGAAGAAAAGCCATTCGTCAAGGCGATTGGAAACTTATTATTCGAAACAAAACCGCAGAACCTTTATTATATAATTTAAAAGAAGATATAGGAGAAAATAATAACCTCGCTCAACAACATCCAGAACTAGTTAAAAGTTTAACTAAAAAACTAGAAGCTTGGGGCGACGATGTTTATGCAACAACTAAATAATAACCATTAATGAAATATTCAATTTATATCGCTTTAAGTATAGCTATTTTATGTTTTAATAGTTGTACCGAAACAAAAACTGTAGATAAAGTAGTAAAACCAAATGTTGTATTAATTGTAACAGACGATCAAGGTTTTGGCGATATTGGATATTATGGAAATCCGCATATTAAAACACCGATTTTAGATAGTTTAGCAAGTAAAAGTGTACGTTTCGACGATTTTTCAGTAAACCCAGTGTGCGCGCCAACACGTTCGGCGATCATGACAGGAAAGTACTCCATGACAACAGGAGTGCACGATACCTACAGAGGTGGTGCAATGATGGCGCCAAGTGAAGTTACCATTGCCGAAATTTTAAAAGAAGCAGGTTATAAAACCGGAATGATTGGTAAATGGCATTTAGGCGATAATTACCCAATGCGTCCACAAGACCAAGGTTTCGAGTATACACTAAATCATTTATCTGGCGGAATTGGGCAATACGGCGATTGGCCAAATACTTTAAAAAGAGATAGTAGTTACTTCAATCCTATTTTATGGAAAAACGGTAAACAAGTGCAAACTCAAGGATATTGTACCGATGTTTTAACCGAAGCTGCAATGGATTATGTTGAAGACAACAAAGACAATCCATTCTTCCTATATTTATCTTATAATGCGCCTCACGGGCCATTGCAATTACCGCAAAAATATTACGATATGTACAAAGATGTAGATATCGATGCGGGTTTAATTAACCAAGGAAAACCATATCCAAATGTTACCGACCATAGTAGAGAAAACTCTAGAAAAGTCTACGGAATGGTAACTAATATTGATGATAACTTAAGATTATTATTTAAAAAGTTAGAAGATTTAGGTATAGATGAAAATACACTAGTTATTTTCATGACAGATAATGGTCCGCAACATCCTAGATACATTGCAGGAATGCGCGGTAAAAAAGGTTCTGTTTTTCAAGGCGGCGTACGCGTACCAAGTTTCTGGTATTATCCAAAAGCGTTTAAAGAAGCCAGAGATATAAAAACGCCAGCCGCTCATTACGATATTTTACCAACATTAGCCGAACTTACAGGAGCTTCATTACCAGAAGGTTTAAAAATTGAAGGTGAAAGTTTATTACCATTATTAACCAAAAAAGAAGATAGCTTACCAGAACGCATCATTAACCGTTATTGGGCAAGAACAGCACCAGTGCATTACAGAAATGTATCTACAAGAAAAGGGGAAATGAAATTAGTTGGTGTTGGTAAAGATGAAGATGGTAACGATAAGTTTGAATTATTTAATTTAAATGAAGATCCTTACGAACAAAACGATATTTCAGCAGAACATCCTGCTTTAGTTGAAGAATTAAAAGCCGAAATGGATACTTGGTTAAATACCATGGAAACTTCAGAACATATTGTAAACTCACCAATGCCAATAATTGGAACGGTTCACGAAAATCCAGTAATGCTAAATCAGAATGATGCTCTTTTCTTAAAGAAAGAAGGTTTTAAAAAAGAATTTATTTATTGGGATGTTATTGTAGATGAAGCAAAAACGTTCGATTTTATAGTTCATTTTGATGCGCCAATAGCTACAACCGGCGAGTTAGAACTAGATTTAGGTTCGCAAACAAAAACAGTAAAAATTGAAGCTAACGGACAAACAAGTTTCAGTTTTAATAATATAGAATTACCAAAAGGCAAAGTTACCATAATGCCTAAAACCTATTTAAAAAGAAAAGGCGAGTTAAAATATGCCTATCCGTTTTACATTGAAATAAAAGGATAATCAGGAGGAATTAAATGAAGAAACATATAATACATACCATAAAAAAGTTAAGTATTGTTGCTTTAGCAATTACAATTTCAAGTTGTAATAGCGCTAAAAGCGATCAACAAAAAGAAACGTTTAAATTACAGTATGACAAGCCTGCCGAAAAATGGACAGAAGCTTTACCTGTTGGTAATGGTAGTTTAGGCGCCATGATTTATGGTGGTGTTTCACAAGAACACATTCAGTTTAATGAGGAAACGCTTTGGCGCGGGAAACCTCACGATTATTCGCACGAAGGCGCTGGTGAATATTTAGACGAAATAAGAACCTTGTTGGCTACAGGAAAGCAGTTAGAGGCTCAAAAATTAGCTCAAGAGCATTTTATGAGCGATCCTATAAAACAAATCCACTATCAGCCTTTTGGAGATATTTATTTCGACTTTAAAAATCACGAAGACTATAAAAACTATAAACGCGAGCTTAATTTAAATAATGCCGTAAGTTCGGTTTCTTATGCAGTAGAGGATGTAGAATATAAACGCGAAGTACTATCTAGTTTTCCAGACCAAATAATAGCAATTAATGTATCGGCAAGTAAAGAGAAAGTTTTAAATTTCGATTTATGGTTAGATGCTATACATGAAGATAAATCGGTTGTTACTTCAAATAATACACAAACCCTTGTAGTTAAAGTAAAAGACGGTGTATTGTGGGGAGTTTCAACCTTGAAAATTAAAACCGATGGAACGGTAACTACTACCGATGGTAAATTACAAATTACCGATGCTTCAAACGCTACGGTATACTTATCTGCAGCCACAAATTATGTCGATTTTAACGATGTAACCGGAACACCAGAAAAAATAGTTCCAGAAACTTTAGTGAATGTGCAAGATCAAAGTTTTGAGTTTGTAAAAGAAAGACATATCTCCGATTATCAATCGCTTTACAATCGTTTTCAAATTAGTTTTGGCGATAACGGAAAATCTAAAAACGCAACCGATAAACGTATTGCCGATTTTAGCGAAACACCTAACGATCCGCAATTGGTAGCACTTTACGTGGAATATGCACGCTATTTAACCATAGCAAGTAGCAGACCAGGAACTAAACCTGCAACATTGCAAGGCATTTGGAACGATAAATTAACGCCGCCTTGGTTTAGTAGTTATACCACCAATATTAATTTAGAAATGAATTATTGGCCTGTAGAAATGTATAATTTAAGTGAATGCCACGAGCCACTTTTCGATTTAATTGAAGATTTATCTATAACAGGAGCCAAAGTTGCAAAAACACATTATAACGCCGATGGTTGGATTGTACATCATAATGTTGATATTTGGCGAGGTGCTGCTCCAGTAAATGCATCGCATCACGGTATTTGGTTAGGAGGTGCCGCTTGGTTATCATCGCATATTTGGGAGCATTACTTATTTACACAAGACAAAGAATTCTTAAAAAAACGTTATCCGTTACTTCGTAATGCGGCTTTATTTTATAGTCAGTTTTTGTATGAAGATCCAAATACAGGATATTTGATTAGTTCGCCTTCAAATTCACCAGAAATAGGAGGTTTAGTTGCTGGCCCAACTATGGATCATCAATTAATTCGAGCTTTATTTAAAACCACTATTGAAGCTTCAAAAATTCTAGATCAAGATGCAGAGTTTACATCAACCCTTAAACCCATGATTAATAAAATTGCGCCAAACCAAATAGGTAAACATGGGCAATTACAAGAATGGATGGAAGATAAAGACAATCCTGAAAATCATCACAGGCATGTATCGCATCTTTGGGCAGTTCACCCAGGAAACGAAATTAATTTTGATGAGACTCCAGATTTAATGCAAGCTGCAAAACAATCTTTAGAATATAGAGGAGACAATGGTACAGGTTGGAGTTTAGCATGGAAAATTAATTTTTGGTCGCGTTTTAAAGATGGCGATCACGCATATAAATTATTACATAAATTATTAAGTCCTGCCGAAAGACCAAATGGAAAAGTTGGCGGTGGTTCTTATCCTAATTTATTTGATGCGCATCCACCATTTCAAATAGATGGTAATTTTGGAGGTGCTTCAGGTATTTTAGAAATGCTTTTACAAAGTCAGTTAAACTACATCGAATTATTACCAGCATTACCAAGCACGTTGCCAGAAGGACATGTTTCTGGAATTTTAGCACGTGGCGGATTTGAGTTAGCATTTTCATGGGAAGCAGGTACACTTAAAAACGTGTCAGTTTTATCAAAAAGTGGCATGCCTTGTGTATTAAAATATGGAGACAAATCTATTGAGTTTGAAACCGAAGCAGGTAAAACCTATAATTTTGATGGTTTATTAAACAAAAAATCGTAATGCAGAAATTAACGTTCATATTACTTTTTATAACGGCTTTTTTTAGCCCTAAAGCAGTATTCGCTCAGGCTAAAAATTCTAAACCCAATATTATTATTGTTTTTACCGACGATCAAGGTTATCAAGATGTAGGTGTATTTGGCTCGCCATTAATTAGCACACCAAATTTAGATAACATGGCTAAAAACGGTATAAAATTCACCGATTTTTATTCTGCATCATCGGTATGTTCGCCATCAAGAGCTGCTTTATTAACGGGTTCTTATCCAAATCGTGTTGGAGTGCCTCAGGTATTATGGCCAAACCTTCCTGGAGGTTTAAGCAATGCAGAAACCACTATTGCAAACATGTTAAAATCCCAAAATTATGCCACAGCTTGTATTGGTAAATGGCATTTGGGAGATAAGCAAGAATACTTACCAACATCACAAGGTTTCGATATGTATTATGGCATTCCGTTTAGTAACGATATGTCGGTTAATCCAAAATCTAAAATCTCTAAAAATATTGTGTTTAGAGAAGGCATGACTCTAGATAGTTTGCGTGAAACAAAATGGCGTGGTAGTAGAGTGCCTTTGCTTAAAAAAGATGAAGTTATTGAATATCCCGTAGATCAATCTACCATTACTCAACGCTATACCGAACAAGCAATACAGTTTATTAAAGACAATAAAAACGAACATTTCTTTTTATACTTGGCACATTCAATGCCGCACGTACCGCTTTATGCATCGGCTAATTTTAAAGGTAAAAGTAAAAGAGGGCTCTATGGCGATGCTGTAGAAGAAATAGATTGGAGTGTTGGAGAAATTTTAAAAACATTAAAGGAACAAGGGCTTGATGAAAATACCTTAGTTATTTTTACATCAGATAACGGACCGTGGACTTCAAGAGGAGAACACGGAGGAAGTGCTTTACCGTTAAGAGGGCATAAAAATGAAACTTTTGAAGGTGGTTTTCGCGTACCAATGATAGCGCAATGGAATGGAAAAATTAAACCAGCTTCAGTAAGCGATAAAGTTATTTCTACTATCGATGTTTTACCAACTGTAGCCTATTTAACAGGAGCAGATTTACCAGAGAAAAAAATAGACGGAAAAAACATTTGGCCTATACTTTCAGGTAAACAAAATAAAAAATCACCTCATAAAAAAGAAGGCTTCTTTTATTACAAAGATTTTAACCTTGAAGCAGTAAGACAAGGCGATTGGAAATTAAGAATAATAGAAGATGATGTAGCGCTTTATAATTTAAAAGACGATATATCAGAACAACATAATTTAGCGTCAACATATCCTAAAAAGGTTAAAAAACTTAAAAAATTGATGCTAGATTTTGATGAAGAATTACAACAAAACAAAAGAAACCAACAACATTTACGCAGCAAATAATGTCAATTAAAAACATCTTACAAATTACTTTAATGAGTATCGTTTTCTTTTCTTGTAATAAAAAAGAAGAGAAAAAGAGCACTACAAATGCAACAAAACCAAACATCATATACATTCTTGCTGATGATTTAGGTATTGGCGATGTATCTATTTACAACGAGAACTCTAAAATTGAAACACCAAATATCGATGCATTGGCAACTAACGGCGTAATGTACACAGATGCCCACACAAGCTCTGCCGTATGTACGCCAACACGATACAGTATTTTAACTGGTCGTTATAATTGGAGAACATCGCTTAAACAAGGTGTGGTAAGTGGTTATTCAAAATCATTAATAAAGCCAAACCGAACTACTATTGCCGATGTTTTAAAAGACAACGGTTACAACACCGCTTTTATAGGTAAATGGCACATGGGCTGGGACTGGGATATTACAAAACCGGATTCATTAGGTCTGGATATTGATAACTTAAAAGCAATACCTGAGGTAGATTTTACAACACCTATTAAAAATGGCCCAAATACACATGGTTTTGATTATAGCTACGGATTTTGTGGTTCTTTAGACATGCCACCATACGTTTGGGTAGAAAACGATATGCCAACCAGCGTACCAACAAAATATACCAAAGGTAAAACCAAACAAGGTACTTGGCGTTATGGCTTAACTGCCGATAATTTTGAGCACGAACAAGCATTACCAGAAATCACAAAACGTACCGTAAGTTATATTAACGATAATGCAAAAAAAGACGATCCGTTTTTTGTATATATGCCGTTGCCTGCACCGCACACGCCAATTTTACCAACCGATGCTTTTAAAGGTAAAAGTGGTTTAGAAAATCCGTATGCCGATTTTGTTATTATGGTCGATTGGGTTGTTGGAGAAGTTACAAAAGCTTTAGAAGCTAACGGCATTTCAGAAAATACATTAATTGTTTTTACTAGTGATAATGGCTGTTCACCAACAGCAAATTTCAAACAATTAAAATCTAAAGATCACAATCCAAGTTACGTTTATAGAGGTACAAAATCTGATATTTTTGAAGGCGGACACCGTGTACCATACATCATGACATGGAAAAATAACATTCAGCCAACAAAAACAGAACAATTGGTTTGTACTACTGACTTTTTTGCAACCGTTGCCGATGTTTTAAATATTGATTTAGAAGATAATGTAGCAGAAGACAGCTTCAGCCATTTAACAAATTCTGAAGCTCCAAAACGCGAAAGCATCATTCATCATTCTGTTCGAGGTGAGTTTGCCTATCGTAAAGGCGATTACAAAGTTAATTTCTGTAAAGGTTCTGGCGGATGGAGTTATCCAAATATCAACACTAAAAAAGCAATTTACGATACACTTCCAATGGTTCAATTGTATAATGTTAAAACCGATGCTGCCGAAACCAAAAATTTACAAGCAGAACATCCTGAAATTGTAAAGGAATTTAAAGCCGATTTATTAAAAATTATAAATGATGGCAGAAGTACTGTTGGTGCAAAACAAGAAAACGATGGTTCAAGCGATTGGCCACAATTAGAAAAACTAAAGAATACAAAATTATAGTTAACAAAAAGATGAAATATAAATTAAACATAAAACAGGTATTTACGTGTTTGCTTTTAGGAGGAATTATTACAATTTCTTTATCGTTTACAGATAAAAAAGATCCGCCTTATAAAAACCCTAAACTTCCTGTTGAAGAGCGTGTGCAAGATTTGTTAAGCCGAATGACTTTAGAAGAAAAGTTCTGGCAAATGTTTATGATTCCTGGCGATTTAAGCATTGGTAAAGATAAATTGAAACACGGTATTTTTGGTTTTCAAATTTCATCAAAAGGAAAAAATGATAATGCCGCAGAGCAAATTATGGATTACGGTTCTACCGGAAGTGCTCAAGATATGGCAAACGAAATTAACAAGCTGCAAAAGTACTTTTTAGAAGAAACACGTTTAGGTATTCCTATCATTCCGTTTAACGAAGCTTTACATGGTTTAGCGCGCGATGGTGCTACGGTGTACCCACAAGCAATTGGTTTAGCAGCTACTTGGGATACCAATTTAGTTGGCGATGTTGCAAAGGCAATAACTAAAGAAACTAAAACACGTGGTATTCGTCAAATTTTATCGCCAGTTTTAAATATTGCACGCGATGTGCGTTGGGGACGTGTAGAGGAAACTTACGGAGAAGATCCATATTTAACAACACAAATGGGTTTATCTTTTATTAGTGAGTTTGAAAACGAAGGCGTTATAACTACGCCAAAACACTTTGTTGCAAATGTAGGTGCTGGTGGTCGCGATAGTTACCCAATTAGTTTTAACGAACGCTTATTAGAAGAAATTTATTTTCCAGCTTTTAAAGCTGTTTTTCAAAAAGCAGGCGCACGTTCGGTAATGACGGCTTATAATTCTTTAGATGGAACACCTTGTACATCAAACGCTTGGTTGTTAAGAGATAAATTAAAAGGCGAATGGGGATTCGATGGTTTTGTAATTTCAGATGCTGGTGCAACTGGTGGCGCCAATGTATTGCATTTTACAGCTGCAAATTATGCTGAAGCTACAGAAGATGCAGTTGAAGGCGGTTTAGATGTGATGTTTCAAACCAACTATAACCACTTTCCATTATTCTGGGAAGCTTACGAAAAAGGAATGGTTGATATTAAAGCTATTGATGAAGCGGTTAGTCGTATTTTAAAAATAAAATTTGAATTAGGTTTATTTGAAGATCCTTACGTTGATGCTAAAGAAGCCGACAAATGGAACGGACACAAAACTCACCGCGAGTTAGCAAGAAAAGCAGCTTCAAAATCTATGGTGTTGCTTCAAAATAATAATTCGGTTTTACCTGTAAGCAAATCAAATAAAAAAGTAGCCTTAATTGGTCACGATGCTAAAACAGTGCGTTTAGGTGGTTATAGCGGTCCTGGTAACGATAAAGTTTCGTTTTACAACGGCGTAGCTGCTAAAATTGGAGAAGCTAATATTAGTTATGCCGAAGGCGTTTCACTTAAAGAAGAAAATTACACCGTTATTGCTCCAAAATATTTATCGTCAACTAAAGATGGTAAAAAAGTTGAAGGTTTAAAAGGCGATTATTTTGATAATATTACATTAAGCGGTTCGCCAAAAGTGGAGCGTGTAGATAAGAAAATTGGTTTTGGTTGGACTTTATTTTCACCTCATAAAGATTTACCTTACGATTGGTATTCTGTGCGTTGGACAGGAAAAGTTAAAGCACCTAAAACAGGAATTTCAAAAATTGGTATTGAAGGTAATGATGGTTACCGTTTGTATTTAGATGGTAAATTGTTAATTGATAATTGGCAAAAACAATCATATAATACCATTTTAAAAGAATTTTATTTTGTTGAAGGTAAAGAATACGATGTAAAAATTGAATTTTACGAATCTGCAGGAAATGCTAAATTCAAATTTATTTGGGATGCCGATGTAACCCAAGAATGGGAACAGCAAATTAAAGATGCTGTATCAGCTGCAGAAAAAAGTGATATTGCGGTTGTATTCGCTGGTATTCACGAAGGTGAATTTAGAGACCGTGCTTTATTGGCTTTACCAGGACATCAAGAAGCATTAATAAAAGCCGTTGCTGCAACAGGTAAACCAACCGTTGTTGTGTTAGTTGGTGGTAGCGCGATTACTATGGCGAATTGGAAAAACGATGTAGACGGTATTATCATGGCTTGGTATGCTGGTGAAAACGGAGGTAATGGTTTTGCCGATATTTTATTTGGTGATGAAAATCCTGCGGGACGTTTACCAATTACATTTCCGGTAGATGAAGCACAATGCCCATTATACTACAATAACAAACCAACAGGTCGTGGTGATAACTACCATAATTTAACAGGGCAACCTTTATTTCCATTTGGTTACGGTTTAAGTTACACTTCGTTTGAGTATTCAAATATTGAATTCAGTAAAAATAATATTGCACCAAACGAAGCGATAGAAGTAACTTGTACCATCACCAATTCAGGTAAATTAGATGGAGAAGAAGTGGTACAACTTTACATTCGTGATGAGTTATCATCAGTAGCACAACCTATTAAATCACTTAAAGGATTTCAACGTATTGCCTTAAAAGCAGGGGAATCTAAAACCGTTACTTTTACTTTAGATAGTGAAGCTTTATCTATGTTAGATATTAATTTAAAGCGTGTTGTTGAACCTGGAGATTTTAGAATTATGATTGGTGCATCATCAAAAGATATCCGTTTAAGAAAAATTTTAACCGTAAAATAACCAACATCAAAATGAAACATATACAAGGATTAATTTTAGTTGCATTAGTGGCTTTTTCATCGTGTAAACAAGAAGAAAAAGGACTTGATGTATCTTGGAAAAGTAGTACAGAAAACAGTGTTTGGACTGATAAAACCTATCAACCACAGGCATCAGAAATAACTCCAGAGGCAACCATAGTTGTAAATACAACAAACCAACAACAAACAATTGATGGTTTTGGTGGCTGTTTTAACGAGTTAGGTTGGGACGCTTTAGCCATGGTTACACCTGAAGAAAAGCAACAAATTTTAAACGATTTATTTAGCCAAGAAACAGGCTGTAAATTTACATTGTGTAGAATGCCAATTGGTGCTAACGATTATGCGGTAGATTGGTATAGCCATAACGAAACCGAAGGCGATTTTGCAATGGAAAACTTTTCTATAGATCGCGATAAAAAACGATTAATTCCTTACATAAAAGAAGCACAAAAAATTAATCCAGATGTAGCTGTTTGGGCATCGCCTTGGTGTCCGCCGTCATGGATGAAACACAGCAAACATTACGCTTGTAAAGCTAATCCGGAATTTAACGATTTACCAGAAGAGTGGAGTAATACAGAAGAATTAGTTTCACGTTTTATTACAGAACCAGAGTATTTTGAGGCTTACGCCTTATACTTTGCAAAGTTTGTTCAAGCTTACAAAGAAGCAGGTATAGATATTAGCGCTGTTCACGTACAAAACGAATATAATTCAGCACAAAACTTTCCATCTTGTGTTTGGAAACCAGAAGATTTAGGAATTCTTATTTCAGATTATTTAGGACCAAAATTTGAAGCTGAAAATATAGATGCCGAAATTTGGTTAGGAACTGTAGAGCGTCCGCAATTAGAGCGTGTAACAGATGTTGTTGAGTATGGTGATGCCAAAAAATATGTTGATGGTATTGGTTTTCAATGGGCTGGTAAAGGTGCCATTGAAGCGGTTCATGCTACATACCCAGACATGCGTTTAATGCAAACTGAAACCGAATGTGGTGATGGTTCTAACGATTGGAAGGCTGCCGAATACACATTTAATTTAATGAAACATTATTTTGAAAATGGTGCAAATTCATATATGTATTGGAACATGGTTTTAGATGAAACAGGAAAAAGCCAATGGGGTTGGAAACAAAATTCTATGATTTCTATTGATAGTAAAACAAAAGCCATTACCTACAACCCAGAGTTTTATTTAATGAAGCATTTAAGTGCTTTTGTTATGCCAGGTTCAGTAAAAATTGATACTGCTGGAGACGATGAAAACGCCGTAGTTTTTTATAACGAAGCAGAAAATAATGTGGTGATTTTAGCGTATAACGACGCTAGCGAAAATAAAACCGTTCAGTTTAATATAAACGATAAAGAAGTTAAAGCAAGTTTAGATGCCAAGTCGTTTAACACCTTAACTGTAAACTTATAAAACATGGATAGAAGAAGTTTTGTAAAATATTTAGGAGCTACAGGAATTTGTATTAGTGCTTCATCGTGTGCCTCTTTAAATTTATTTGGAGATACATATGATGAAGAAGTAGCACGCGAAGCTTGGAAAAACTTAGCAAACAAAGAAGCTGCTTTTGCTTATGTAAGCCCTAATAAAAAATTACCAAACGTATTTATTTATGGCGATTCTATTTCTATTGGCTATACAACTACAGTTAGAAAAGAGTTAGAAGGCAAAGCCAATGTGTTCAGGTTTCATAAAAACGGACAGTCAAGTAATAAGTTTATTCCGTTTACAGAAAAAATGAAAACGACTATGTTTCAGCCGTATTTAAAAGGTGGTTGGGATTTTACTTGGGACGTTATTCATTTTAATGTAGGCTTACACGATTTAAAATATGTTAAAAACGGTAAGCTTGATTTAGAAAACGGCAAGCAAGTAAATAGCATTGAAAAGTACAAAGAAAACTTGCATGAAATCTGTAAGTATTTAATGAAGGAATACCCTAAAGCAAAATTAATTTTTGCAACTACAACCGCAGTGCCAGAAGAAGGTGCCGATGGTAGAGTAGCTGGTGATAGTGTAAAATACAATACAGCGGCATTAGAGGTTTTAACCAATTATCCTGAAATACAAATTAACGATTTGTATGCCTTTACAAAACCAAACGAGAAAGAGTGGTATATAAAACCTCATAATGTACATTATAATGAGCTTGGTAAAACGGCTCAAGGTAAAGAAGTGGCTAAAATAATAGCCCAAAACTTATAGTTTATGAATAGAATAGTAATTTTTATAACCATTATATTGCTTTCTGTAACAGGAAAAGCACAAGAAAATACATTTATTCCGCAGCCAGAATCTGTGGTGTTTAAAAATGGGGTGTTTAATTTATCGAATACCACTAAAATTTACATGCCAAAGCAAGTGGCATTAAGCTTTAAACCTTACGTTTTAGAAAAATTAAAGTTTGAAACAGGTTTAAATTTTGTTGTTGAAACAGGAAAAGTTAAAGCGAAATCGAATTACATTGAATTTCAAAAAACGAAAGATAAATCGGTAAAAGAAGAAGGTTATATTTTAGAAGTTTCCGATTCAAAAATCATAGTGAAAGCAAAAGGTTTTGCTGGTTTTTTTAATGGATTTCAAACTTTACGACAAATAGTTCCTATAGAAAAAACATCCAAAATTAAGCTTCCAAATGTAACAATTACAGATAATCCAAGATTTGGTTGGCGTGGTGTTTTAATGGATGTGTCGCGTCATTTTCATTCTAAAGAATTTGTAATGAAGCAGATTGATTTATTATCGTCTTACAAAATAAATGTGTTTCATTTGCATTTAACCGACGATCAAGGTTGGAGAGTAGAAATTAAAAAATATCCTAAGCTAACAGAAAAAGGTGCTTGGAGAGCCGAAAGAGACGAACATTGGTGGAGCAGAAAACCGGCAACCGCCAGCGAACCTAAAACGGTTGGTGGATTTTACACTCAAGACGATTTAAAAGAAATTATTGCATTTGCTAAAACCAGAAATGTAGAAATTATTCCAGAAATAGATGTTCCTGGTCATAGTAAAGCTTTGGTAGCTTCATACCCAGAATTATTTTGTTCGGATATTGATACTACTGGTGTGAATTTTGAAGTTGCTACTGGTGGTAAAGCGCCTAACAATACGGTTTGTCCAGCAAGTGAATTTACCTATGAATTTTTAGAAGGTGTTATTGAAGAAATAGCCGATTTATTTCCGTCAAAATATCTACATATTGGTGGCGATGAGTGTAGCAAAAAAGATTGGAAAAAAAGTGCCATGTGTGCTACTCTTATGGAAGAAAACGGTTTAAAAGATTACGAAGAATTACAGAGTTATTTTATTCAACGTATTCATAAAATTGTAGAAAAACAAAACAAAATCATGATTGGTTGGGATGAGGTTTTAAGTGGTAATGGTGTTCCTGGAGCAACCATTATGGCATGGCGTAGAGGTAAATATAACCCAGAAGTACAAGCGCCAAGAGAAGGTTATCCAACTATTATGACCTCTTATTTACATTCCTACATAAGCCGAGTTCAAGGTCCAACTTTTATGGAGCCAGAAGGTCCTAATTCGGTATTGCCATTATCTGTAGTTTACAATCACGAACCTGTTCCAGCAGAATTAACCAAAGAAGAAGCGGCTAGAGTTTTAGGAAACCAAGCCAGTTTATGGGGGGAATTTACACCAACAGGAGAACATTTTGAGTATATGTTGTACCCAAGAACTTTAGCAAGCGCAGAAGTATCTTGGAGTAACCCAGAAGTGAAAAGTTGGGAGCGTTTTCAAAATGCATTGGAGTTTAAACACTTTAATAGATTAAAAAAAGAAGGTGTAAACGTTGCAAAAAGTTTGTTTACAGTGTATCCGGCTTTCGGTATAGATCAATTGCATAATAAAGCTATTGTGTATTTAGAAACCGAAGCAGTTGGTTACGATATATATTATACACTAGATGGTAGCGACCCAACAATTGAAGCTACTAAGTATACCGAAAATTTTAAAGCAGTACCTAAATCCTTATTAAAAGCAGGATTATTCAATAAAAAAGGCGAACTCTTGGGAGAAATAACAGAAATAAGATTAAAATAATATGAAACTAAATAAAATACTTTTTGTAGCACTATTCATTTCAAGTTTAGTATCGGCACAACAAAAACCTAATATTGTTTACATTATTTGTGATGATTTAGGCTATGGCGATATACAAGCTTTAAACCCAGAAAAAGGAAAAATACTAACACCAGAAGTTGATGCTTTATCAAAAGAAGGCATGACGTTTACCGACGCGCATTCGGCATCGGCTGTTTGTACACCATCTAGATATGCAGTGCTTACAGGTCGTTATTCTTGGCGTTCTAGATTACAACAAGGCGTTTTAGGAACTGGTGATGAACTAGAACCATTAATTGCAGAAGATTTAACAACGGTTCCACAATTGTTAAAAGGGGCGGGTTATAAAACAGCGGCTATTGGTAAATGGCATTTAGGATTTAAGTTTGTTGATGATGAAGGCAATCCTGCCGAAGTTTACGATGGTAAAAAAGTAATTGGTCCTGCAATTGGTTCTACCGTTCCTAACGGGCCATTGTCACGCGGATTTGATTCTTATATTGGGTTTCACCACTCTAGAGTTATGAAAACCGTAATTAAAGATGATAAAGTAATCGATAAAATGGAGCCTATTAAAATGCTTCAATTTTTAGGCGATCATGCTACAGAATATATTGCAAAAGAAGCCGATGCTAGCGAGCCGTTTTTTATGTATTTGGCTTTAAACTCTCCGCACAGTCCGGTTGTTCCGTCTGAAGATTGGCAAGGTAAAAGCGGTATGGGTGCGTATGCAGATTTTGTTATGGAAACCGATTTTGTGGTTGGCCGTGTTTTAGATGCTTTAAAAGAAAATGGCATAGAAGATAATACCATTGTATTTTTTACCAGCGATAATGGGTGTTCTGCTCCTGTTTCAAAAGCAGGGAAATTAGAAAAAGAATTTGGGCATTACCCAAGTGCTAATTTTAGAGGGTATAAGTCTGATATTTGGGAAGGCGGTCACCGCATTCCGTTTATTGTAAAATGGCCTGGTGTTATTGAAGCGGGTTCAGAGAACGATAAATTAATTTGCCAAACCAGTTTAATGGCTACTTGTGCCGAAATTGTTGGTGCAGATTTAAATGAAACTACCGGAGTAGATTCATACAGCATTCTTCCTATGCTTAAAAACAAAAAAGCGAAAACTGATTATAATTTAGTGGTGCATCATTCTATACACGGAAAATTTTCTATCCGTAATAAAAAATGGAAATTAGAATTAACTCCAGGTTCTGGCGGTTGGTCTGCACCTACCGATAATAAAGCTATTAAAGAAAACTATCCAGATATTCAATTATATAATATGAAGAAGGATGTTGAAGAAACTACAAATGTTTACAATAAATATCCAAAAGTGGTTAAAAAACTAACGTCACAGCTCGTTGAAATTGTAGAAAACGGAAGAACAACTTCAGGAAAAACATTAGAAAACGATGTGGAAGTAGACATTTTTAAACCAGGTATTACAAAAAAAGCATCGGCACACTAACAAAACAGAATACGTTACATGAAAATTAAAAGGTTAAAAATATCGGTCTATTTCACTTTAGTTTTAAGTGTGTTATTGGCTATTGCATGTTCTACAACAAAAACTGTCAAAACGGTTGAAGCTGATAAAAATACAAAAGAGCCGGTAGATTATATCGACCCAATAATTGGCGCAGTTACCTACGGTAAAAAATCTAAAGATGCTCACGGTTTTGGTAAAACATTTCCAGGTTCGGCAACACCTTTTGGTTTAGTACAATTAAGTCCAGATACGGTTTCCGATGGCGATAACGGCCCGGGATATTCGTACGAGCATTCTACTATAGAAGGGTTTAGTTTTACACACATGAGTGGTATTGGTTGGTTTGGCGATTTAGGTAACTTTTTAGTAACGCCAACCGTGGGTAAATTACAAACGAATAGAGGCGTTGAAAAAGACCCAGAAAGTGGTTACCGTTCGCGATATTCGCACGATACCGAAGTTACAGAAGCCGGATATTATGCAGTAACTATGGACGATTACAAGGTGCGTACAGAACTAACGTCATCGCCAAGAGCAGGAATTATTCGTTTTACCTATCCAGAGAGCGATAGTTCTCGTGTGCAAATAGATTTAGCGCGTAGAGTAGGCGGATCATCAACTGAACAATACATAAAAATAGTAAATGAAAATACCATTCAAGGTTGGATGAAATGTCCGCCAGAAGGTGGTGGTTGGGGAGCTGGAGCCGGAAACGCCGATTATGTGGTGTATTTCTATTGTCAGTTTAGCAAGCCTTTAAAAGATTACGGCATTTGGAGTGCCGATTTACCAGATGTAAAACGTAAAATGCGTTGGATACGTAAAGACAATTACCAAGACGCCATTAAGAATGCTAAAATTTATACCGATAAAACGGAATTACAAGGCGAACATTTAGGTTTTTATACCAATTTTAATACCAAAGCCGGCGAAGAAGTTTTAGTAAAAAGTGGAATTTCATTTGTAAGTATCGCAGGCGCTAAAGAAAATTTAGAGCACGACATTAATCACTGGGATTTTAATAAAACTAGACAAGAAGCTAAGGATTTGTGGAGTGATGCTATTTCTAATATTTCGGTTGAAGGCGGCACAGATGCAGAAAAAACTATTTTTTATACGTCGTTGTATCATACGTTAATCGATCCTCGTGCTTTTTCAGATGTCAACGGAAATTATGTTGGAGCAGATAAAAAAATACATCAAACTAATGATTTTACATACCGCACCATTTTTAGTGGTTGGGATGTTTTTCGTTCACAATTTCCACTTCAAACCATAATTAACCCAAGTTTGGTTAATGATGAGATTAATTCGCTAATTCAAATGGCAGAATTAAGCGGTCGCGAATATTTACCACGTTGGGAAATGCTTAATTCCTATTCCGGAGTGATGTTGGGTAATCCTGCAGTTTCAGTTATTAACGATGCGTACCAAAAAGGCATCAGAAATTACGATGTTGAAAAAGCGTTTACCTATTCCTTAAACACGGTAAATAATACGGGTAATGGAACACTTGGTTATTCCCATAAACACATTTCTAAAACCTTAGAATATGCCTATTCCGATTGGGCTTTGGCAACTATGGCAGAATCTTTAGGAAAAGCAGATGTTGCTAAAGAATATTTTAAGCGCAGTAAAAATTATAAGAATATTTGGAACGATGAGGTAAATTGGTTTAGAGCTAAAGATAGTACCGGAACTTGGTTGCCATGGGAGGGAAAAACAAAACACGGTCAAGGTTGTATAGAAAGTAATCCGTATCAACAAGGTTGGTTTGTACCACATGATATAGCTGGTTTAAAAGAACTTATGGGAGGCGAAGCGGAGTTTAAAAACGAGTTAATTTCTTTCTTTGAAAATACACCAGAAGATTTTCTTTGGAATAACTATTACAATCACCCAAACGAGCCAGTACATCATGTGCCATTTATGTTAAACGAAGCCGATGCGCCACATTTAACGCAAAAATATACACGCAAAATTTGTGAGCAAGCTTATGGAACAGATGCTTTTGGGTTATGCGGTAATGAAGATGTTGGGCAAATGTCGGCATGGTATGTTTTAGCTTCAATAGGAATTCACCCTATAAATCCTGGAGATAATAAATATCAAATTACAAGTCCGGTATTTTCAGAAGTTGAAATAAAATTGGATAAGAAGTATTATTCAGGAAAAACCTTCAAAATTATAGCTCATAATAATTCAGAAGAAAATATTTATATCCAATCTATCAAATTGAACGGTAAAACTTTAAACAGGTATTACATTACACACGATGAAATTGTAAACGGTGGTGTTTTAGAGTTTGAAATGGGGGCAACGCCAAAAATGAAAAGTTAATTCAATTTAGAGTAAATAGAGAGTAAACTAAAAAAGGAATACGACCAGATGAAAATTAATAGAATAACATTTTTTTTATTTGTATTCCTAAGCTTTTGCTCAGTGCTTAACGCACAGAAACAGCAAAAACCGAATTTTGTTATTGTATTAGCAGACGATATTAGCGCCAATACATTAGGTTGCTACGGTTCTCCAAACCCCAATACATCTCCTAATATCGACCAACTGGCAAGCGAAGGTATAAAGTTTACCAACATGTTTGTTTCTCAGGCTATTTGTGCACCAGCACGAGCAGAATTAATGACAGGTTTAATGCCTGTAAAAAATGGTTGTTCTATTAATCATGCTGCGACAAAAAAAGGCACGCTAAGTATTGTGCAACATCTAGAAAAGTTAGGCTATCGGGTAGGATTAACAGGGAAAAGACATTTTAAACCAAAATCGGTTTATCCGTATGAGTTTATTGATGGTTTTATACAAAGTGTTGGTTTTAGAGGGCCAGCACCGGAGGATTGGAGCGGCGTAAAGGAGTTTGTTACGCGCAATCCTAATCAACCTTTTTGTTTACTTATTTGCTCTGTTAATGCGCACGCTCCTTGGGATGCCGGAGATAGCAGTTTATGGAATACTGATGAGTTGATTCTACCAGATAATCTTGTAGATACCGATGTTACGCGAAAATTCTTTCGTGAATATTTAGCAGAAGTTAGAGCGTTTGATGAGCAAGTTGGTAAAGCGAGAAACCTTATAAAAGATAATAGTCTAGAAAAAAACACGGCAATGATTGTTTTAGATGAAAACGGTACGGGAATGCCTGGTGGAAAATGGACTACCTACGATTGGGGCGTGCGGTCTGCTTGTGTAATGAAATGGCCAAAATCATTTAATCAGAAATTAGAAACTAATGCTATTGCGCAATACTGCGATATTCTTCCAACGCTAATAGATGCAGCAGGAGGAAATGTACCTACAAATCTTGATGGTAAAAGCTTAATGCCAATTATTAACAAACAGGCCGATACACATCGAGAATATGCTTTTTTCTTGTACAATAGCGGTAGTGAAGGCCCCGAATATGCATCTAGAGCAGTAACCGATGGAAAATTTAAACTCATTTGGAATTTAACACCAGATAATCTTTATGCAGTACGTGTAATTAATGGCTTTGATTATGGTTATGTCGATAAGAAAATGCCCGATAGAGATGTTAGACAAATTTATCTGTCTTGGTTTGAAAAAGCAGGTTATAATGAAACTGCGAGTAACTTGGTGCAGCGTTATAAAAAACGACCAGAGTTCGAATTGTATAATTTAAATGAAGATCTTTATGAGCTTAATAATCTTTCCAATCAACCAGAATACGGTTCAAGAATAACTGTATTAAAAAAGGCCATTCAAGATTGGATGAAACAACAAGGTGACGATGTAAATTACCAAAATAAATAACCAACAAACTATATATACCACATGAATTTACAAAGCAAAAAAAGTACCGGATTTAGAAATATTATTAAAACGATAGTTTTATTAATGTGTATCGTTTTAATGACTTGCTCACAATTAAAAGAAGACGAAACGGTGTCAATAGAATCATTATTAAATGAAATGATAGACCGAGAAGCCATATCTAAATTTCCAAAAAATGAGTTTCGTTTAAAACAAGAAAGTAGTTACAACAGGGCATCAAAAACACCAAACGATACTATTGGTTGGTTTATTAACCACGATTTCAATTCTAAAGAAAGTGACAAAAATTTTATTCGTGTAGAAGAAAATAATGGAGAAAAAGAATGGGTTTTAATGGATCACCAAGGCGCAGGAGCAATTGTACGTACTTGGATGCCATTTTTAAACGCCAAAAAACCAACAACAACTAGCATTATTAAAATATATTTAGATGGAGCAGAAGAACCAACTCTAGAAGGAAATATGCTAGGGCTTTTAAACGGAACAGGGTTATTCCCGTTTCCTTTTGCACATAAATCTATACGTTCTGCAGTGTCCTTTTTTCCAATTCCGTATGCTAAAAGCTGTAAAATTACGGTGACTGAAAAACCTTTTTTCTATCAATTCACTTACAGAGAATATACAGAAGAAACCCAAATAAAAACATTTACGGTTGAAGATTTTAAGAAAGAAACGGAATTAATAAAAACAGTAGGTGAAGCTTTGTTAGCTCCTAAAGTAACAGAACAAGGCGAAACATTGCAATTACATGAAACTTTAAAACAAGGCGAAGAAAAAGTATTAAACCTCCCCGAAGGCACAAAAGCCATAAAAGATTTGTCGTTAAAATTAGACAGTTACAAAGACTCTACAGTTACACGTTCGGTAGTTTTAAAAATGGAGTTTGATGGGCAAGAAACAGTGTGGTGTCCTATAGGTGATTTTTTTGGTTGCGGTATTGGCTTAAATCCGTTTCAAGGTTGGTATAGAACCGTAGATAATGATGGAACCATGGCGAGCAGATGGGTAATGCCTTATCAAAATTCAGGAAAAATATCTGTAGTTAATCTTGGTAAAGAACCTGTAGATTTCGAATTAGAAGCCAACGTTGGAGATTATACTTGGGATGAAAACAGTATGTATTTTAATGCTGCTTGGAGAGGCGAATACCCAGTTTCAACCAGACCATTTTCCGATTGGAATTATGTTACAATAAAAGGTAAAGGTGTGTATGTTGGGGATGCTTTAACCATTTGGAATCCTGTAAAAAGATGGTGGGGCGAAGGCGATGAAAAAATTTGGGTAGATGGAGAAGATTTTCCATCCATTTTTGGTACCGGAACCGAAGATTACTACGGTTATTCTTGGGGCGGTATGAGTAACGATTTTTATGAGCATCCATTCCATGCGCAAACAGCTAGCAATGTTTACAATAAAATAAATAGAAAACCTGAAGCCGAATTTGGCACACGAAATACCCAAAAATATAGTACAGAAACACGTACTCGTGCTTTAGATGGTATGCCTTTTGGTTCTTCTTTACAATTAGATATGGAAATTTGGAGTTGGACTAAATGCGATATGGAATATGGCGTAGGCGTGTATTGGTATGGAAATGCGGCAACAACATCAAACAGAACTCCAGATCCGGAAGGAGTTAAAAAACTTTTAAAAAACGAAAAAGAATTAATTAACTAAATACAATAATGAAAATCAAAAGTCTCTCAACCTTATTAATAGCATTATTTTCAACAGTCGTTTTAATAGCTCAAGACACCATTCCATTAACCAAAGGTTTAATGGTTGGTAGTACAAGTCAAGCTAGAAGAAGCATGATTTATAAAGATCCTGTTTTTCATAGTTTTATTACTCAAGAACATTATAAACCTAAAGAAAACGACAGCATTGGTTTAAATAGAAGAGATGAGGTTGAGCGATGGGAACGTGTTACTGCCGATGAAAAAGGTGTTTTTAAAAGCAGAAAACTACGCGGTGGTTATTTGTTTATAACCTATAATTCCCCAATAGAAGAGCTTCGTGTTTTAGAAATATCTGGGCATAACGAGGTTTTTGTTAATGGTGTACCTCGTGGTGGCGATGTGTATAATAAGCACTTAACTTTTCATCCAATTCAAATAAAAAAAGGCGAGAATACCTTTTTAGTAAAAGGTGGTCGCGGACAAGTAAATTTACAATTATTACCGGTGGTTAAACCTATTTCGTTTTTAAAACGCGATATGACAATTCCAGATTTTTTAACCACAGAAAACGATACCAAAATAGGTTCGGTTAGAATTTTAAATGCATCAGAAAATAACCTAAAAAACTTAAAAATAGTTGCAGAAAGTAATGGTGACGTTATAGAAACTAAAGCTGCGTCTATTATTCCAATGGCCATGCGCAAAGTAGCCTATAAGGTTAAAGATAATTATACTGAAAAAGATACGGTAAGAGTCCACTTAAAATTATATAACAACAATAAGTTAGTTGATGAAACCTCGGTTTTATATCACGTGCGTACACCGCAAGATCGATATTCTAGAACATTTGTTTCAAACATCGACGGCAGTGTGCAATATTTTTCAGTTAAAGAAGGCGATTTAAAAACAGACGAACAACCAGCGATGTTTTTATCGGTTCACGGGGCAAGTGTTGAAGCTAGAAACCAAGCAGCATCGTACAAAGCAAAAGATTGGGGACATGTTTTTGCTCCAACAAACCGTAGACCTTTTGGTTTCAATTGGGAAGATTGGGGCCGTTGGGATGCTATGGAAGTTCAAAAAATAGCTGAAAACATGTATGGCACAGACCCAAAACGAACCTATTTAACAGGACATTCTATGGGCGGTCATGGTACTTGGCATTTAGGCGCTACCTTTCCTAATAAATGGGCGGCTATTGCACCAATTTCGGGTTGGTATTCCTTGTTTTCGTATGCTGGAAAAGAGAAAGCGGAAAACGAATCGGCTATTGAGCATATGTTTACGCGTTCTAATTATGCGAGTCATACTTTAGAATTATCTAGAAACTATTTACATCACGGCGTTTATATTCAACATGGAGATGCCGATGAGGTAGTTTCGGTAGATCAAGCACGTTTTATGAAAAAGCATTTAGCAGAATTTCACCCAGATTTTGCCTACTTAGAATACGAAGACAAAAAGCATTGGTTCGGTATCGATTTCCACACCATTTTCGATTATTTTAAATGGCATACCATTCCGGATAACGATGTGGTAAAAACTTTTGAGTTTAAAACGGTAAATCCAGGTGTGTCATCAGAAAGTAGATATGTGAGCTTATATCAACAAGAAAAATTGTTTGAGTTTACAAGTATAAAAGGAAATCAAAACGTAAGAACCGAAAAACAAATAAAAAAGAATGAAGTTTTAAAAACGAGACACATTTCTTTTGAAACCGAAAACTTAAAAAAGTTTAAAGTTAATCTAGAACATACCAAAGCTTCAGACACTGTAAATATTACAATTGATGGTGTTAAGTTTAATAATATTGATGCTAAAAGCAAGAATGATATTTGGTTTGAAAAATTAAATGATTCTTGGAAAATAGCAGAAGCTCCTAGCAATACTTTCGAGAAAAACCCAACACGCTACGGTAATTTTAAAGAAGCTTTCAAAAACAATATGCTGTTTGTTTATGGTACAAAAGGAACTACAGCCGAAAACAATTGGGCGTTTAATAAAGCCCGTTTTGATGCTGAAACTTTTTATTATCGAGGTAATGGCTCTATTGATATCATATCAGATAAAGAATTTTCACTTCAAAAATATAAAGATCGTTCGGTTATCCTTTACGGAAATGCTTCAACAAACAGTGCATGGAAAGTATTATTGAAAGATAGTCCGGTGCAAGTAAAACGCAACGAAATTAAAGTAGGAAACAAAATACTAAAAGGGGATAATTATAGCGCTTATTTAACTTACCCAAGAACGGATAGTAAAACGGCTTCAATTGCTGTAATTACAGGTACGGGAATTAACGGATTTAAATCGGCCAACCAAAACAAATACTTTGGTTCCGGAACAGATACTCCCGATGTTTTTATTTTTAATAATACCATTTATAATGATGGTGTTAATGCTGTGGAAGCCATTGGGTATTACGGTAACGATTGGAGTTTAGAAAACGGTGAAATAGAATGGAAAAACTAAGGTGTATGTGCGTTAAAATATCTGATAATTTTAAACTTAGTTTACTGCTAATTATTACCATTAGCTTTGCATGGTCTTGTAAGCAAAACGTTGAAAAAAAGGGGAGTTCTGAAACCAATGATAAACCAAATTTCATATTTATTTTAGTAGATGATTTAGGTAAAGAATGGTTTACAAGCTATGGCGCTTCAGAAATTAACACCCCGAATATTGATGCCTTAGTTAATACGAGTATAAAATTTAACAACGTGTATTCTATGCCACAATGTACACCAAGTCGTGTGGCTTTAATTACTGGTCAATATCCTTACGAAAATGGTTGGGTAAACCATTACGATGTGCCTCGTTGGGGACATGGTGCTAATTTTGATGCCGATAAAAACCCAAGTTTTGCTAAAGCTTTACAAGAATCGGGTTACAAAACTTGTATTGCTGGTAAATGGCAAATAAACGATTTTAGAATTGAGCCAAATGCGATGCAAAAAGCAGGTTTCGATGAATTTTGCATGTGGACAGGTTACGAATCGGGTAATAAACCAAGCGATAAACGCTATTGGAATCCTTATATTTTTACAAAAGAAGGTAGTAAAACCTATGAAGGTAAATTTGGGCCAGATCTGTTTTCAGATTTTGTAATCGATTTTATGAATACCAATAAAAACCATCCGTTTTGTATTTATTATCCCATGGTTTTAACGCATTCCCCTTTTGTGCATACACCTTTAGAACCTAACGTAAAAACTAAATACGAAAAACATAGAGCGATGGTGCGTTATACCGATTTTATCATCGGAAACATTCTAGATAACCTTGAAACTTCAGGCTTATCAAAAAACACTTATGTAGTTTTAACGACAGACAATGGTACATCGCCATCAATTATTGGTAAAAGAAACGGAAAGTATATTAGAGGCGGAAAAGCTTATTTAACCGAAAACGGGATTAATGCACCCTTCATTGTAAAAACACCAGATAATAAACATTTTGAAACCGATGCTTTGGTTGATTTTACGGATATTTTTCCAACGTTCTTAGAATTAGCAGGTGCCACAAACAACGAAGATTTAAATCTTGACGGCCATTCGTTTGCTAAAGTTTTAACTGAAAAAGCATCAAGTACTAACAGAGACTATATTTTATCAATGGGCGGTTTACCTGCGCATTTTAACAAAGACGGTTGGCTTGTGAATGCTTTGCAATTTAGAGATCGTGTATTGCGAAACGAGGAGTATAAAGTATATGTTGATACGCTTCAAAAAGTACACAGAATTTACAATTTAAAAGAAGATCCTTATGAAACATCAAATTTAATTGATGACGCTAATTTACAATCTGTAGTAAGCGAATTTCAAACGAAAGTTGATGCTTTGCCAAGTTTAGATAATAACCCGAAGTATACCAAAACAAAAGGTTTACGAACAGATGTAGATTTAAAATTTTTAGACAAAGCTGCAGAGCGTATTAAGCACAGAAAAAATAATATGATGGGCTTAGCTACCGAAGAACAATTTTTAAAGTTGAGTACCACGCCAGTCGAACATAAAAAATAAATCTCTCAATTTTGAATAATATTAAACACTTAGTTTTCGCTATCGTGTTTTTAAGTTTCAACTTAAATGCACAACACAAAATTTACATCTCTCCAACTGGTAACGATGCTAATTCGGGCACTAAAACAGAGCCTTTAGCTACTTTAATTGGAGCTAGAAATGCCATTAGATTATTAAAGGAAAATCAATCTTTTAAAACACTAGCTTTCACAGTAATTATTGAAGATGGATTGTATGTTATGAAAGAACCTTTGGAGCTTTTACCAAAGGATAGCGGAACGCAAAAACATCCAATAATTTATAAAGCCGAAGAAGGCGCACATCCTATTTTTAGTGGTGGCAAAACAATTTCAAATTTTACTGAAACAGAAAACGGATTGTGGCAAACTAAAATTCCAGAATCGGTGTATTACAACTGGAAATTCCATCAGCTATACGTTAATAATAACCGAGCGACTTTAGCTAAAACACCAAACCAAGGTTTTATAAAAATAGATACAGTTTTTCAAAACATATGGAAACAAGGTAAATCTAAAGTTGCAGAACGTGCCGAACAAATTATATATTTAGATAGTAACGGCGCAAAAGCTTTGCAAAATATAAAGCCAAACGAACTTAAAAATGTACGGTTTAAAGCCTACCATAAATGGGATTATACGTTAAGACATATTGATGATTTTATTGCCGACAGCAGCAAAATAGTAACATCAGGAAAAGGTATGAAACCTTGGAATCCGTTAAAAAAGGACAGACGCATAATTCTTGAAAACTACGAAGCCGCACTTGATGCTCCGGGTGAATGGTTTTTAAAAGATAACGGCATTTTACTTTACAAACCCAAGGATGGTGAAACCATTAATAATACCGAGTTTATTGCTCCAGTATTGGGTAATTTAATAACAATTGAAGGTAACGCTATTGAAAATAAGTATGTACAGTATGTTAATTTTGAAGGCTTAAGCTTTAAACATTGTCATTATAAAATACCTCCAACGGGTTCAGAGCCTAATCAGGCAGCAGCTATTTTAAATGCAGCCATTCTGGTTGAAAATGCGAAGCATATAAACATAAGCAATTGCGAAGTATCAAATATTGGTCAACATGCGGTTTGGTTTGGTAGAGGCTGTAGTTATTCATCAATCAATAAAACATACATTCATAATATTGGTGGCGGTGGTGTTTATTTAGGCGATTTTAAACCGTTGCAAAACGAGCTTCATACACATCACATTTCAGTAGAAAATAATATTATAAAATCTGGTGGGCAAGAATTTCCGGCAGCCGTTGGTGTTTGGGTTGGACATAGTTCAAACAACATAATAACTCATAACGATATTGGTAACTTTTTTTATACCGGAATTTCTGTTGGTTGGGTTTGGGGTTATAAACCAAGTTTAGCAAAACGTAATACGATTTCTTATAATCATATACATCATATTGGTTGGGCTTTATTAAGCGATATGGCCGGAATTTATACTTTGGGAGCTTCAGAAGGTACGGTGGTCGAAAAAAATTTGATTCATCATATACATTCGTATTCTTACGGTGGCTGGGGCATGTATGCCGACGAAGGTTCTACAGGAATTGTGTTTAAAAACAACCTAGTTTATAGCACAAAAACTGGCGGATTTCAGCAAAACTATGGAAAACATAATGTTGTAAAAAATAACATTTTGGCCTTTGCAAAAAAATATCAATTGCAATGTACTATTCCAGAAAAGCATAAGTCGTTTACCTTCACAAATAATATTGTAATTTTTAACGAAGGTATGGTGGCCAAAGGCGCTTGGGATACTGTAGTTGCAGAGATTGATAAGAATATATATTGGAACACCAGCAGTACCGATTACAATTTTAATGAACATAATTTTAATGAATGGAAAGCTTTAGGATTCGATAAACATAGCCTAATTACTAAGCCCTATTTTAAAGATGCAGAAGCTTTTAATTTTAACTTTAAAAGAAAAAATAATTACAAAAAGATTGGTTTTAAACCTTTTAATTATTCGGAAGCTGGAATTTATGGCGATGCTGCTTGGATTGAAAAATCTAAACTAAAAACCGAAATAACCGAAGCTTTTGATAAAGCGGTTGAAACCAACATGAAAATGAAAATAAAACGATAACCATGAAAAACTACCTAACGCTCTTACTTTTAGCAGTTCTTTTTGCAAGCTGCTCCCATCAAAAACCATCTTTTACCAAAGAAGATATTTCAATAATACCAAAGCCTTCAAGCATACAACTTCATGAAAATGCTTTCGAGTTCGAGTCGAAAACCAAATTAGTAGTTACCGAAGATGCGCATAAAAAAGCAGCTAACTATTTAAAAGGATTATTTAGTACTTCCGCAGGGTTCGAGTTTAGCGAATCAACATCAAAAACTGCAGCAGCAGTAATTTTTGAAACGGTAGAAGGTTTAAAAGAAGGTGCGTATAAATTAGTGGTAAATCCGTCGCAAATTATTATTTCGGCTTCAGAAGAAAGCGGGTTTTTTAATGGTGTTCAAACCATTCGTCAATTATTGCCTGCAGAAATAGAAAGTACGAGCGAGGTTTCAGCAAATTGGTATGTACCATGTTTAAGTATTGAAGATGAACCGCGTTTTAAATGGCGAGGTATGCATAATGATTTTAGTCGTCATTTTATTGATATAGATGAGGTTAAATCTTTTTTAGATTACCTAGCGCTTTATAAAATGAACATTTATCACATGCATTTAACCGACGATCAAGGTTGGAGAATTGAGATTAAACAATATCCTTTATTAACCGAAAAAGGAGCGTGGAGAACACCAAACAATCAAGACACGATTTGTATGGAACGCGCTGAAGAAAATAAACTTTATACCATTGATGAAGCTAAGTTTAAAACTATTGATGGTGAGCGTAAATACGGTGGTTTCTTTACCCAAGAACAAATAAAAGAAATCGTGGCTTACGCCGATGATAGATGTATTACCGTGGTTCCAGAAATTGATATGCCAGGGCATTTTAAAGCAGCTATAGATAACTATCCGTTTTTATCATGTACTGGAAAGTCGGGTTGGGATACTGTTTTTACGCATCCGTCATGTTTAGGAAAAGACACGACTTACGAGTTTATGAAAAATGTGTTAAGCGAAGTTGTCGATTTATTTCCTTACGAATACATTCATATTGGCGGCGATGAGGTTAATATAGCATCATGGAAAGTGTGTCCGCATTGCCAAAAAGCAATAAAAGATAATAACCTAAAAGATGAACACGAATTGCAGTCGTTTTTTAATCGTGATATCGAGCAGTTTTTACATTCAAAAGGAAAAAAACTTATGGGATGGGACGAAATTGTTGAAGGTGGTTTAACCAAAGATGCAGCCGTTATGTGGTGGAGAGGTTGGAGACCAGAAGCGCCTAAAAAAGCAGCCGAAAACGGTAACGAATTGGTAATTACACCAACCGATGCCTATTATTTCGATTATTTAAATGAAGGAAACACGTTAGAAAAAATTTATAATTACGAGCCTGTTCCAGAAAACTTTACTGCCGAAGAAGAAGCTAACGTTTTAGGTATTCAAGCCAATTTATGGTCTGAGTGGATTCCAAGTTTTAAACGTTTACAATACCAAGCTTTTCCACGTATGTTAGCGGTGGCAGAAAATGCATGGGCATCAAAAGAAAATAAAGATTTTGAAGCTTTTAATTCGCGCGTTGAAAAACAATACCCAAGGTTAGATGAGTTAGGCGTATATTATTACATTCCAATTGTAAAAGGCTTAGATAAAACCATAGCTATGGTTGATAGCACACAAATTAAGTTGGAATTAGCTTATCCTTTAGATGGTGTTGAGATTTTTTACACCACAGATGGCTCTATACCAACAAAAGAAACCACAAAATATACTGCACCTTTTACGGTGAGTGATACCGTAGAAATTAAGGCGAGAGCTTATAAAGGAGAAATATTCAATGATATAAAAAAGACAAAAGTTGAGCAGAAAGCCTATATACTTTCTCAAGCTATCGAACCTAAAACCAAAGGGCTTAAACGTTTTTTAATTTCAGGTAAACTTAAAAAAGTAGCAGATGTTAAACTTAAAAATACCGCAAACTGGGAAGTTGTAGATAGCGTTGATATCGCCGATTTTAAAGGAAAAAAACCGGTTAATATGGTGTTTTCTGGTTATATAAAAGCCGAAAAAGATGGTATTTATCAATTTGAAACCCGATCGGATGGTGGCGATTATTTATACATTGGAGACACTTTAGTTGTAGATAATAGCGGTTGGCACGGACCAAGAAAACGTTACGGTAATGTAGCATTAAAAGCAGGATGGCATCCTATTACCATTAAATACAGACCAAGCGATAAACCTAGAGCCATTAGTGCTTGGTATGGGTTACAGGGTGAAAAATTACAATTAATCAACTCAGATTTTACCGGTTTTTAAAAAATTAATAATGTTAGTAAAAAAGAAAATGAATCATTTAAAATTAGAAAAAATTATAAACCTAATACTTGTTGTGTTTTTTATAGGACATAACCTAGGGTATGCACAAAATAAGAATACAGAACCTTTAATTTTAGATATGGTTCATCATAATCCTGGTGAAACACCATACGATTCTAAATACAACAATCCGGCAGTAATTAAGGAAATGGGGTACAACGGCAAAGTGTACTTTTTATTCGAATCTCCTGCCTTGGCTATAAACTGGGAATCTTTCGACAAAGATGTGCTACCTAAAGGCTCTCAAGATAGAAAATGGGTTGATGAAAAAGCGGCACAAATTAAACAAATGCATGCGGCATGTAAGGCCGAAAATATGGCCATTTATGCCATGTCAGATTTAGTATTGTTTCCTAAAAGATTAATAGAAAAATATAATATTGAAGACACTTTTGGCGATCCTAATAACGAATTAACCGAGCAATTAATTAGAGTTCAAATTAATGAAATGTTCGATCAGTTTCCAGATCTAGATGGTTTGGTTGTGCGTATTGGCGAAACCTATTTACACGATGCGCCTTATCATTTAGGGTCTATAAAAGATAAAAAGAGTCCTGAAAAAACTATTATTCCGTTAATCAATATTTTAAAAGAAGAAATATGTGAGAAACGCGATAAACAATTAATTTTTAGAACTTGGGGCGCTTTCGATGTTAATTTAGAAAACTATTTAAAAGTGAGTGATGCCGTAACGCCGCATAACAATTTAATTATAAGTATTAAACATTGCGAAGGCGATTTTCATAGAGCAAATAGCTTTAGTAAAGTGATTGGCCAAGGGCGTCATCGTCAAATTATTGAAGTGCAATCGGCTCGCGAATACGAAGGTAAAGGCGCTTACCCAAATTATATTGCTAATGGTGTTATTGAGGGTTTCGAAGAGCATAGCCGTATGCCTAAAGAGCGTATTCATAGTATCAAGGAATTTGTTGAAACCAAACCCGAATTATACGCAGGTATCTGGACTTGGTCTCGCGGTGGCGGTTGGGATGGTCCATACATAAAAGATGAGTTATGGTGCGATTTAAATGCGTGGGTAATGGCACAATGGGGGCAAAACACCGATAAAACAGAAGCCTTTATTTTTAATCGATATGCTACAGAGCGTTTAGGTTTAAAAGGAAATGATTTAGAAAAATTTCGACGCATGTGTTTACTCTCGGCCGAAGCGGTTGTTCGTGGTAGAAATAGTACATATCGCGATATGAATCCGTGGTGGACAAGAGATCAAGGTATTGCGTGGCCAATGGTGGTTAAAGGTGAAACAGAACAGCTACGAAACTTAGCACAAAAAGATGAAGCCGTTGCAAAATGGAAAACGATAGTTAGTTTAGCTAAAAGCATTGATTGGGGAAATAACGAAACCAAAAATCATGCTATTGGTTCATCAGAATATGGTTTAAAGCTATACGAAATTTACCGAAGCTTGGTTAATATAAAATATGCAGATGATAATGGCGATGCTAAAAACGTAAAAAAATGGCTTAAAGTTTACGATAAAGCTTGGGAAGATTATAACAATTTAGCAAAAAAGTATAGCACTATTGCAACTTTATATACTCAAGATTATAGTCGACATATTGCCAATAACGCCAACAAAATAATTAATAAGCTTAAAGCAGAATATAAGTAACCACCATATGTTTTAAGCGTAAATTTGTCATAGCACACAGTAAATGTGCTTTAAAGAATATTAGGAAATGAAGTTTTATAACAGTTTATTGTTAATGCTAAGTTTAGCCGTAGTTTCATGTGCTCAAATTACAAAGGAAACACCACAGCAAACAACAGAAAAGCTAACACAATACGTTAATACATTTACAGGAACCGACGGACCAGGAAATACCTATCCAGGAGCAGTGGTTCCATTTGGCATGGTGCAATTAAGTCCAGATAACGGTTTACCTGGTTGGGACAGAATTGCAGGTTATTTTTACCCAGATTCAACTATAGCAGGGTTTAGCCATACGCATTTATCGGGTACTGGTGCTGGCGATATGTACGATTTATTGGTAATGCCTTTAAACAGTAAATTCACTAAAAGTTTAACACCCGAAGCTGCTTACAGACCATATTCTAAATTTTCTCATGATAAAGAAGAGGCAAGCCCAGGTTATTATACCGTAGATTTGTTAAGCTCTGGAATTAAGGCCGAATTAACCACAACTGCACGTGTAGGGTTTCACCAATACACATTTCCGAAGGACGATAACAGTCAAATTATTCTCGATTTAGGATATAGCTTAAATTGGGATAAGCCTATGGAAACTAAAATAACGATAGAAGACAACCAAACCATTGTGGGTTACCGAAAATCGAAAGGTTGGGCAGCAGACCAACGTGTGTATTTTGTAATGCAGTTTTCTAAACCTTTCGATAAAGCACAGTTATTCAATAAATCCGAAGAAATTAATGCCGATAGCGTAGCCGGACAGTTTACCAAAATAGTGGCTCATTATAAAACATCAGATAACGAAAAAATAAAAGTAAAAGTGGCGTTATCTTCGGCAAGTATAGCTGGTGCTAGAAAAAACCTCGAAGCCGAATTACCGCATTGGGATTTCGAAAAAACCGTAGCAGAAGCCGATGCCATTTGGGAAAAACAACTCTCAAAAATTACTATTGAAGGCACAAAAGCTCAAAAAGAATTGTTTTATACCAACATGTACCATGTGTTTTTAACGCCATCGTTACACAGCGATGTGGATGGTGCATACAAAGGTGCCGATGGCAAAAATCATGTAGCCAACGGTTACAATAAGTACGATACGTTTTCATTGTGGGACACCTTTAGAGCAACGCATCCATTATACACCATCATTTCTCAAAAAGAAACCGAAGATATGGTGAAATCGTTTTTATCGCATTACGACGAAACGGGTTTACTTCCAGTATGGTCTTTAGCAGGAAACGAAACCAATATGATGATTGGTTACCACGCTGTTCCTGTAATTGTTGACGCCTATTTTAAAGGCATTCCAATGGATGCCGAAAAAGCTTTAGAGGCTTGTATAGCTTCAGCAAACGAAGATGGCAGACAAATAGATTTATACAAAAAGTTAGGCTATGTTCCCACTGGCGAACATCACGAAAATTGGTCGGTTTCAAAAACTTTGGAGTATGCTTATAACGATTGGTGCATAGCCAAATTAGCAAAAGCCTTAGGACATGTAGAGGCTAATAAGGTGTTTACAAAACGTGCTGATAACTGGCGTAATTTGTACGATACAGAATCGACCTTCTTCCGTCCAAAAGACGATCAAGGTCATTTTATTAGTGAATTTTCAGCAAAAGCATATACCAAAGAATTTTGCGAAAGTAATGCATGGCAATATTTTTGGTTTGTTCCGCATAATATCGATGGATTAGAGCAAGCCGTAGGAAAAGAACAATTTGCCGTAAAATTAGATTCCATGTTTACTTATTATCCAGAAAAAGAGGATAAGCTACCTATTTTTAGCACCGGTATGATTGGGCAATATGCGCACGGTAACGAGCCAAGTCATCATGTAGCTTATTTGTATAACGAAATTGGGCAGCCATGGAAAACCCAAGAGATGGTACGTAAAATTATAAAAACCCAATACAGCACGAAGCCCGATGGCTATTGTGGAAATGAAGATTGCGGACAAATGAGCGCGTGGTTAGTGTTTTCATCAATGGGATTATATCCAATAAATCCGGCCGAGGCGGTTTATAGCCTTACCTCGCCAACGGTAACCTCGGCGACTATTAATTTAGAAAACGGTAAGGCATTTAAAATCACTACCGAAAATCAATCTCCCGAAAATAAATATATTCAATCTATGTTGTTAAATGGTGAGCCTTACAACGCGCTAACCATAACCCATCAAGACATTATCGATGGCGGAAACTTACACATAGTGTTAGGCGATAGCATAAATAAAACCTTATGACTTGGGAACCTCATTAAAAAAAAGAAGTAAACGCCTTAATGGTTAGTAAATTAACTTTGCTCAACAATTGCTATTTCTTCATCGGTAAGATTGTATAACTCATAAACCATTTGGTCTATTTCTTTATCGGTTTGGTTAATTTGGGTTTGTAAGGTTTGTGCTTTTTGTTTGTTGTCTTCAAAGAGGTCTAACCACTCAAACTCGTCTTTTTTGGTTAGGGTTGGTATTTCTTCTAAACCATCTTTAACACGTAGTTTGTTGTTGGCTTTTATGGCTTTGTTTAGCTCTTTTATAAACTCGCCAAATTCTAACTCGTGCCAGTTTTGTAGTTTTTTGGACAGTTTTTCTAAATTATAATGTTGTTTAAGATAGGCTTCAAATTTCTTTATAATTAAATTAAAATCTTTATTGTAGTTTAGATTTGCATTTACCTTTTGAACAAAAAAAGTTTCCTTTTCATTTAAATTATTTGGAATTGGTAATAGTTGTATTTTATCTCTTCTAAAATCATAATATCCACCTTGAAGAGTCGTACAAACATTTGAAAGATAGAAAAATGAAACTTTAGAATTCAAATAGGCTAATAATGATTTAGAACCTGAAGAGATAAACATACTATTCTTTTGTAAATAAATTTCTCCTGATTCATCTAAATAGAAGTTGCACTTATTATTTATAAAAGGTGCGATTATTTTAGGTTTATTTAGAAGGTGTGAATTATTACTACCATATCTACTTAAGCACCACCAGTTAAATCTACCTGACTTAACTTCTGGTCGTTTTTCAAGCTCTGTTTTATTGTTAATAAGATATTTTTTTATTGACTCAGAGGAATTTAAATCATAATCCCATGGCATAAACAAGATATAATTACCAATTGGATTAATTTTATAACGAGATATTTCACTACCTCCTAAAATTAATTTTAATTTATCTGAAGCATTTATATCATATTTAAATTTATTCAAGTCATTTACAATAAATACATCATTTTTACCAGAAGCTATACCTGCAAATATCTTATTATCAACTAAATCTTTTAAATAAGTTGAATTAGTTATAATTTTATCTAATAATCTAGATTTTTTTAAATCAATAAAATTCCACATTTCATCTTTTAGAGAATCTAGAAAAACCTGGTATTTCTTTAACTCTAAAGTGTTTATTGGGTCTAACGTATTATCTCTTTTGTTAATTTCAGAATATAAAAATGTTTTAGTTTTATAATTAGGCTTTTTATTTAAAACATAAATAATAGGATAGGTTGTAGCGTCAGCAAAAACAGGATAGTCATCAAAATCGAACAACAACTCCAAATTAGCATCTTCTTTCATCACCTTTCTTATGTTTTTACCATAAGTAGCTTTCAAGAATTTATTAGGAAGAATAAAAGAAAACAGACCATATTCATTCATCAAATTAATTCCTTTTTCTATAAAATATGTATACAAATCAGCTATACTGTTGTAACATTTATAATTTTCTTTTAAATAAGGCTTGATCTCTTTAAACAATTCCTGTCTAACATAAGGCGGATTCCCAATAATCACATCAAAACCACCATTTTCAAATACTTTAGGAAATTGTTCTTGCCAATTAAAAGCTTTATCGCCTGCAACGGCTTTGCTATCTATTAAAGAGTTTCCACATTTTATATTGCTACTTAAATCGTTTAATTTACGGCGAGGTTGTGCGGTACGTAACCACAGCGATAGTTTTGCTATTTCTACAGATTCTTCGTTTAAATCTACACCGTAAATATTGTTTTCTAGTATGGTGTTTTCAATATCTGGAAATTGTAAGCCACCACCTAATACTTTTGTTTTAAGTTCGTCTATATATTGGTGTTCTGCTATTAAAAAGTTTAAAGCTTGGTTTAAAAATGCACCAGAACCACAGGCAGGGTCGCAAATGGTGAGTTGTAGTAACCAATCGCGATAGGTATCTAAAATATTTACTAATTTGGTTATGGTTGTTTTATTTCTGTTTTTTCTGCCTTTAAAATATTCTTCTTCTTTAAAGCCTAGTTCGGTTTTCTTTTCGTCGCACAGTTTACCAATGGTATTTTCAACAATGTATTTGGTAATGTATTTAGGCGTGTAAAAAACGCCATCTTTTTTACGTTTAGATTTTTGTTTATCAAAATCGCCTCCTTCAATTTCGGCATTAACGCTTTCTATCTCGTTTAGTGAGTTTTCAAAAATATGCCCAAGTATATTTACATCTACTTGACTTTCAAAATCGTAAGCTGCCAATTTACAGGTGTGTTTGTACAACAACTCACTATCTATATCTAAACTATCTAGGGTTTTATCTTCTTTAAATAAACCACCGTTATAAGCGTATATTTCTGCTCGGTTTGTTGTTCCTGCTCTACCTTGGTCTAAAAATTTAAAATATTGTTTAAATAGCGTATAAAGTGGGCGGTCGTCTCCAAAATCTACATCGGCTTTCCACTTATCTAATATTTGTTGAGTGCTATTTGGTGGTAGTAAGCCTCTATCTTCGGCAAAGAAAATAAATAGGTAACGGTCTATTAATTTTTGTGATTTTTTAAAGAGGGTTAGTTTAACGTTTTTTTCTAGTTTTACTAATTCTGTTTTTTCTTCGTCTGTTTGGTTTGATTCTGAAACCAATTGAGAATGACGTAAGTTTTTTAATTTACTAGCATTGCGTTTAACCAGGTCTCTAAACAGTTCACGTTTAAATACCGAATAGTCTTTATAAAATTGTTTGGTTATTTGTTCTTCTTCAACAACCGACTGCTCTTTTATTTTTAAAGCTGTGTTATTTAATACATTGTCTTTTTGCAAACAGATGTATAACAGCTCAAATCGTTCTGGTGTAAGCTCGAATAAATTAAATTCTTCAAACTCGGTGGCATCGTTAATATAAAAACGTAATTTTTCAAAATTTGATGTTATTACATAAACGCATCCTTTCTGGTTTGCTTTATAATCGAACGCTTGTTTACGTATGCTTTCTAAATCTTTGGTATTTGTACCTTTTAATTCTATAACACCAATAGCTATATCATTATCTAATATGGCGCCATCGGCTTTACGTGCGTTATTTTGGTTTTTATATTCTGCTACTAAATTAAAGTTAGCTTTGGGTTTAAGGGTATAGTCTAATATATTTACAAACAATTCTGTAAGGAAAATGCCTTGGTATTCTTCTTCTTTAGAGCTACGTATGTTATCTTGAATAGTTGGGTTTAAAAAGTACTTGGTATATTTTTTATATGCTTTATTTATGGCTTCACTATCTTGTAATTTTAAATAGTGTTTAAGTACCGAAGATTGATATAATGACATTAATAAGTTGTTGATTATTTAGAACTTAAAAATATAAATATATATTGATTTAGTATGATAACTTTAGTGAATTTAATTAGCGAAAATTTTATCTAAAAAATAAGCTTTTAAAAGTTTATAAAAATATTGGCTTTGTTTGATTATTCAATATTATTTCAAGTTAATAGTATTTTTGCGAGTTACTTTATGCAATACAAGTTATAGGTATTGTTTTTTGTACATAAAAAAGGTGCAAGTGTTTAGTTGTAAAATATACAAGTTAATAGTCGGGTGCTTATTATTTGTAAAAACAGTATATAAAGTACTCTTTTTTGATTTGTTGACTATATGTTGACTAGAAAAAACCTCAACTAATTAAAAATTAACTAGTTGAGGTTTTTAAAAGTGGAGTCGGAGAGAATCGAACTCTCGTCCAAACAAGTAACCAAAGGGCTTTCTACACGTTTATTCTTTTCTTAGGTTTTCGATTGCAAGCTGGTTAAAGACAACCTACTTACAACTTAGCTTCTTTAGTTTCGCTTAAGCATCGAAGCAGCACTTAAACTATATTGACATTTACGATGCCTCAAAATGGAACGCCGTCAATCAAGGCTTTCCGGAGACATAAAGCTTGTACACCTTGTGTACCTAGGCCAATCTTACTATAATTCAGATTATGCAGCTAAAGCGTAGTTATTCTCGCCGTTTAAAATTTGGTCTAGCCTTTTAGGTGTTTCAAAACCATTACACCACGTGCTTACCGTTCAATTAATCTCGCTGTCAAAACCAGTCGACCCCATTTTCCCGCGCAGGCGGGAATCTTATTATGTCACTTCAATTGTCACGCAGAGCGCAGTCGAAGCGTATTTTTAAACAGTGGGCGTTACCCACTTTTGCTTTTAATGGCAAAAGTGCGTCAGGCTTTCGGTAGTCGCTCTCTGCGAGGAGCTCCAACAATACCTCAATCCTTAACGCGGTCGGCAAAGATATTAAAAAGTTTGTAAATCTGTTTTAATACACTTAAATTACAACAAAAAGTATTCCATAGTTTCATGTTATGCAAATTGTCAGTCATCCAAAAGTAAAACAAATATTTAATAACTATCCACCGCAGGTAAAACCAAAAATGGATGCGCTACGCGCTTTAGTTTTAAAAACAGCAGAAAGCATAACAGGATTAGAAAAACTAGAAGAAACCTTAAAATGGAACGAGCCAAGTTACCTAACAAAACACGGCAGTACCTTGCGAATCGATTGGAAACCCAAAACACCCAACCAATACGCCATGTATTTTCAATGCAGCTCGCAGTTGGTGTCAACCTTTAAAATAATTTATAAAACGGTTTTTAAATTCGAAGGTAACAGAGCCATTATTTTTAATATAAACGGCACCATTCCTAAAACCGAACTACAGCATTGTATAACCCTCGCATTAACCTATCATAAAATAAAACACTTGCCACTTTTAGGCGCATAAAACTTATGAAATTTGCAATAATCACAGAACGAAAAACACCACCCGATCGTCGCGTGGTATTTTCACCCAAAAAATTAGCCGAAGCTAAAAAACAATTTCCAGAAGCCGATTTTGTGGCCGAAGCTTCAACTATTCGGGTGTTTTCAGACGAAGCCTATAAAAACGAAGGGATTGAAGTAACAAACGATGTCTCAAATGCCGATGTTTTAATTGGTGTAAAAGAAGTGCCAATTTCGGCATTAATTCCTAATAAAAAATATTTCTTCTTTTCGCACACCATAAAAAAGCAACCGTACAATCGTAAATTACTAAAAGCCATTTTAGAAAAAAATATAGAGCTTTACGACCACGAAACCATTGTCGATGCCAAAGGAAACCGGCTTATAGGCTTTGGCCGATTTGCAGGTATAGTTGGGGCTTACAACGGGTTTCGAGCTTGGGGTTTAAAATACAATACTTGGCAATTGCCAAAAGCAGGACCTTTGCCCAACCAGGCAGCCTTAATTTCAGAATTAAACCAATTAGAGCTTCCAAACCTAAAAATATTATTAACCGGAAGCGGTAAAGTGGCCAACGGGGCTCAAGAAATGTTAGATGCTATGCAAATACAATCGGTTTCGGTTCAAGAATATTTAAACGAAACATTCAACGAACCTGTGTATTGTAAAATTGATGTGCTCGATTATAACAAGCGTACAGACGGACAGGTTTTAAATAATACAGACTTTTTTAATAATCCGAAGGATTACCAATCCAATTTCATGCGATTCGCCAAAGTAACCGATTATTATATCGCAGGACACTTTTACGGCGATGGCGCACCATATTTGTATACCCGACAAGATGTAAAATCGCCCGATTTTAATATTAAAGTTGTAGCCGATATTAGTTGCGATGTCGACGGGCCAGTAGCTACAACACTTCGCGCTTCAACCATTGCAGACCCCATTTATGGTTACGACCCACAAACCGAAACAGAAGTCGATTATAAAAACAAAAATGCCATTGTGGTTATGGCGGTCGATAATTTACCTTGTGAATTACCACAAGATGCCAGCGAAGGCTTTGGAGACATGTTTTTAAAACATGTAATTCCGGCTTTTTTCAACGGAGATAAAGATGGTATTTTACAACGTGCCAAAATTACCGAAAATGGTAAACTAACTTCAAAATTTAATTATTTGCAAGATTTTGTAAACGAAAAAGAGTGATTTTCCAGAATAATTACTTTATTTGAGGTATGAAACAATACGCTTTAGTAACAGGTGCAGCCTCAGGTTTAGGTTACGAATTAGCCATTTTATTAGCAAAAGATAAGTACACATTATTTTTAGTGGATATTGATGAGGATAAGCTTAAAGATGTTAAAAGTGAGTTAGAGCAAAGTCATGGTGTTGAGGTAATAACCATAGCAAAAGATTTAAGCAAACCTAACGTAGCCATAGAAATAATGGAAACCGTAAACCAACCCCTAGATGTTTTAATAAACAATGCTGGTTTTGGTTTATTTGGTTCGTTTGTAGAAACCAATTGGGAACGTGAGTTACAAATGCTAAACGTACATGTGTTATCGGCAACACATTTAACAAAATTGGCTTTGCAAGGCATGGTAAAACGCGGTTCTGGTAAAATATTAAATATGTCATCTTTAGCAGCTTTTCAACCAGGGCCATTAATGTCTATTTATTACGCCTCAAAAGGGTATATGTTATCATTTACAGAAGCTATTGCTAACGAGTTAAAAGGCACAGGTGTTACCGTTACCGCATTATGTCCAGGGCCAACCAAAACAGCATTTCAAGAAACAGTATCTGCAAATACAAGCGAAAACAAAATTAAATTTAATATGGGTTGCGCCACATCGGTAGCAGAATATGGTTATAAAGCTATGCAAAAAGGCAAACCTTATGCAATACCTGGTGCTTTTAATAAATTTTTAGCAACACTACCAAGGCTTATACCGCGTAACATGGCAGCAACCATAGTTAGAAAACTTCAAGAAAAAAACAGAAACGACCAACACTAATGTGGTCGTTTTTGTTGTTCTAGTGTTTTAAACACCCAAAAGCCACCGCATAAAAATACCCCAAAGGTTATTGTGAAAATCCATGATTCTTTCATGTATTCTGGGTTAACTAATAAGTTAGCAATATCAATAAATAAATTCGCAGGATTGCTAACAATGTCCCAAGAATTATACCTGAAAAATCGACCTAAATACACACCGAATGCAGATGCGAATAATACTAAAATAGATAGATAGTTTGCTTTTTCTGTGTTAAGTTTTTTTGCTATTATTTTATTAAAATCTAATAACGAAAAGTAAAACAATAATAAACCACTTAAAGCAAAGGCAGAAATTACTAAAGCATCTAACCAAAAGTAATTACTATGGTTGTATTTTAAATGCACAAAATCTGTTACAATATATGGCGCATTAGGTAAAAAAAGCAGCCAGCCACAAAGCCATAACATCAAACTTAAGGTTTCTCGCTTGGGGATGCGTTTTAAATAAGTGGTTATGGCATAAGGTATGACTGCTAAAAATAAATTCCACATTAAAAATGAGTAATGAAAAGAGTGAGCTAGTTTCATTCTTACAAGAAGTAAAAAAAAGCTAGAACATAATGTTATAGATAGCGTGCTTAATGCTGTGTATTTGTTAAATGATAATTCTTTTATGTTTTCCATAATACTTGAAATTTTAAGATAAATCTTGCCTAATTTTAATATGTTTTTAAACAAGGTTTATTAATTAACTAATGATATTAACCGTTGTTCCAGTCTATTTTTCTAGATATAAACATAACTGTTGTTAGTATTAAGAATAAGCCAATACTACCAACTAAAAGTGCATAGTTTTCTAATTGAATAATTACAAAAATAAAGGCGTAAAGTGTGGTTAATGAAATTCCTATAAATAGCGGAAACTTAAGTGTTTTTAATATAGTTTTAGAGTAAAGTGTTATTAACGTTATAACCGAAGTGCCTGCTATAAGGTAGGCCTTTAAAAAGGAGCTATGCTCTGAAATAGATATTAGTAATGTGTAAAACATGGTTAAAGCCAATCCTATCATTAAATATTGAAAAGGGTGTATGTTTATTTTACTAAGTGTTTGAATAAGGAAAAAAAACAAAAAGGTTAAACCAATAACTAAAAAGCCGTATTTAGCCGATCGTTCACTCTTTTGGTACTCATCTACCGGAATCATAAAATTAACGCCAAAAGCAAAGGCTGTTAAATTTGGCAAGCTGTTAAAATGTTGTTGGGAAAACGGACGATTAAGATCGAGAATTTTCCATTTTGCATCAAAGCCAGAGTCACTGGTTTTGTCTCCATTATAAGGCAAAAATTCACCTATAAAATTTGCTGTTTTCCAGTTTGATGTTATTCTAGCTTCCGTTTGTCTACCAGTTGGAATAAAACGAATTTGTTTACTGCCTTTTATATTGAAGTTTATAGCGTAGGATGTTGGGGCGTTAAAATTAATTGGGTGTTTAGTTAATGACTTAGTTTCTAGCGTATGCATAGCTACTTGGTTATAAGCTAAATTGGTTTGGTTAAGGTATTTTGACGATAATTCGTAGGTGTTATTATTAAGGGTTAAATTAGATTTGTTAACACCTTTTACGTTTGAAGTTTGAATAATTATTTTAGATTTTTCCCAAATAATATCGCTTTCGGCAACTTCAATATCACTAAAATCTGGTTTTGTAAACTTACCGTTTAGTTTTATTTCGCTGTTATAAACGGCAGTTTTATAAATACCACGTTGCTTTGTTTCTGGGTTAATATTGGATGTAATATTGAGGCTTTCAGGAAAAAAATAAGCATAATTAATAACCACGTTAGTTTCTGTAAAAACCTGTTTCGTTTTTTTGTCGGTTACTATTTTTTCCGAATAGGTTTTATATGGCACTTTTAAAATGGGACCGTAAATAAATACTTCGTTGCCCCATTGTTGGTTTATTTCGTTTACGACTTCATCTTGCCTGTAAGAACGTTCCGAAATTAAATTTTGAATAAAGGTTAACGGTACTAATAATACTAAGGTTAAAAAACCAATCATTACCAAACGCGAAGTAATAGAGGTTTTTAACCAATTTGTAAATCGGTTAGTTGGTTGTGATTTTTGAGTTGTTTCCATAAATAGGTATTTAAAGTACTTTGGAATTCAAAGTAATTGAATAAAAAAATATGATTATTGTTTGTTTATTAATTTTTCAAGGGCATTAATATGTTTTTTAAATTCAAGTTTACCAAGTTTGGTGGCAGAGTAGCGTGTGTTTGGTTTTCTGCCTATAAACTGTTTTTCAACTTTGATGTATTCAACCTTTTCTAAGGCCTTTGTATGGCTAGCTAAATTACCATCGGTAACTTCAAGAAGTTCTTTAAGCATTTTAAAATCGGCGTATTCGTTAACCATTAAAATAGACATTATGCCTAATCTAATCCTGTGGTCGAATGCTTTATTTATGTTATTTATAATGCTCATATTTCTGTTTGTAGTCTAGCTTTCTTATTTCTAAATTGTGAATAAAAATTATATAAATAAAACGAAATTAAAGTTAAAAAAGGTAATTCTAAAAATATTCCATAAGGGAAAGCCAAAGGAGATGCCGGAGCGTTTTTAATGTTAAGAACGTATTTTAATAAAAAAAGCAAACGGTTAACCAATTGAAAATAAAATAGTAAAGCCAAGGGTATTATACAAATAAAGGAAAGCCAATAAAACACCTTATTAGTATGATAATAAATTCCAGAAATTAATATTAATGCACTATATATTAGACCAACAAATAAATAATCTGGGTTTCTAAATATAATTACGGATATAATACCGATTAATATACCAATTGATATTACAGAAAAGTTCTTACTCATACTCTGTCGTATTTAAAATGCATTAAAGCACCATAAATAATATGCATAATACCAAAGCCAATAACCCAAAGCCAAAATCCGTAACCAGGAAAGGTGGCAGCAACCAAACCTAAAATTATATCTATAATTCCAAGGTATTTAATATCACCAAAACTATATTTTGAAGCATTTACTAAGGCTAAGCCATAAAAAATTAACATTAAGGCTGCTGTTTGGCCATATTTACCTTGATAAAGCAATATTAAAATGTAAGTACCACCCGTAATGAGTGGGATTAAAAAATTGGAAACAAGTCGCTTGGAGCTGGTATCCCAAATTTTTGCTCCTTGCTTTTTTGCTTTTTTAGTGGTTAATATAATACCCGTTACAATACTTAAAATAGCAACTAATGCCAAAATTAACATGCACAGTTTAAAAATATAACCGTCTAAAATTAAATAACCCCGATTAGAGTTTTTAACTAAAAAGTATGCCGTTGTAGCGCCAATTATTGCATATATGCCTGCAAGTATACCAGATAATCCACTTAATGAAATAAATCGAGAAGATTTATTCATTAGGTTTTTAATTTCTGATATGTCTTTTAAATAATCTTTTGATTCCATTTTTTAGAGTACTTTGAAATACAAAGTAAATGATTTGTAAAATATGTTAGATGTTTGTTAGTGTTAAATAATTGTTAATTGAATGTGAAATTAATATGTTTGTTTTCTGTAAAAACTTGGTAAACAATGAAAATTAATTGGAACTCTACTAGCTCGTTTAGCGATGAGGTATTGAGCACAAAACTTAAAATGGAGTATGAGTTTAGAAAGAGAGTCATGAAATTTATTATTGAAAATAATATTCCTGAGTGTTGTGAAGATTATAGCTGTGTTGTTTTTGATTTTTTTGTAGATGAAAATTGTTTTAAAATTTCAAAGGAAACTCACGAGCCATTATATTCAAATTTCATAGCTTTAAATAAAACTTTTAAATTAGATGAAACCGGTTGATGCTTACTTTATAAATCAAAAAGAGCCATACCAGTCTATAATGCTTTACTTGCGAAGTGTTATTTTAAAAACGTTACCAGAAGCAGAAGAGTACTACAGCTACAAAATTCCGTTTTATCGTATTGATAAAAAGCCGCTACTTTACCTAAATATTTTAAAAGGAAAAACTTATGTTGATGTGGCTTTTATACAAGGCATTTTATTTGAGCCCGAGTTTCCAGAATTAAAAAACGACAATAAGCGCAAACAAGTACGTTCGTTACAAGTTTATAGTCTTGAAGATTTTAATCAACAGCAATTCGAAACTTTATTGATTGTAGCTGCAACAAAACTTAAAGCGAGTAAAAAAGCATGGTTTATTTAAAAACTGCTTACTAGTTTTTTAATTTCTACCAATCGGGTTAGTAAACCTTCCAGATTATCTAAATGCAACATATTGGCACCGTCGCTTTTTGCGTTCGCAGGGTCGAAATGCGTTTCGATAAACAAACCATCAATATTATTTACTACACCGGCGCGGGCAATAGTTTCAATCATGTCTGGGCGACCACCTGTAACACCAGCAGTTTGATTAGGTTGTTGTAAAGAATGTGTAACATCTAAAACCACAGGTGCGTATTGTTTCATGGTTGGAATGCCTCGAAAATCTACAATCATGTCTTGGTAGCCAAACATCGTACCCCGATCGGTTATCCAAGCTTTATCGCTACCAACATCTTTAACTTTTTGTACCGCGTGTTTCATGGCCTCGGGACTCATAAACTGGCCTTTTTTTAAGTTAACCACTTTACCTGTTTGTGCAGCAGCAACAACCAAATCGGTTTGGCGCACTAAAAATGCTGGTATTTGTAAAACATCGACATATTGAGCGGCTTTTGCAGCATCGCTAACTTCGTGAATATCGGTAACGGTTGGTACATCAAATGTTTCTGAAACTTTAGCCAAAATCTCAAGTGCTTTTTCGTCGCCAATGCCTGTAAAACTATCTATTCGGCTACGGTTGGCTTTTTTAAAGCTTCCTTTAAATACATACGGAATTTCTAATTTGTTGGTTATGTTTACTACTTTTTCGGCAATACGCATAGCCATGTCTTCGCCTTCTATGGCACAAGGACCACATAGTAAAAAGAAATTAGTATTACTTGTATGTTTTATTTTGGGGATGTCTTGAAGCTTCATGTGCAATTTAAAATTTAATAGAACAAAGATACTATTAATGCCCGAATTTAATAAGTTCGATTTTACGATTTAAGAAATTTACCTTGGCAAATATGCGCATTAGCGATTGAACGGTTAGACTGCGCCTAACGCAGGCTAAATGTTTGAGCGCCTCGCAGAGCGCGAGTAGTGAAAGCGCGACCCTTTGCAACCTATTAATAAACATTGTGTTAGGTTAAACTGTTTGTGGGTTGCAAAGGGTAATGCCCAAATAAAAAAAATGTGTTGAATATCGATAATTTATAACTACCTTTGCGCCCTTAAAATAAGCACTATTATGGCTACTATAAAAAACATTGCAATTATTGCGCACGTTGACCACGGTAAAACAACTTTGGTTGATAAAATTATGTATCACTGTCAGTTATTTAGAGAAAATGAAAATACTGGCGATTTAATTTTAGATAATAACGATTTAGAGCGTGAAAGAGGAATAACTATTACGTCTAAAAACGTATCGGTTATTTATAAAGACACTAAAATTAATATTATTGATACGCCTGGTCACGCCGATTTTGGTGGAGAAGTTGAACGTGTTTTAAATATGGCCGATGGTGTGCTATTGTTAGTTGATGCTTTTGAAGGCCCAATGCCACAAACGCGTTTTGTTTTACAAAAAGCAATTGATTTAGGTTTAAAACCTTGCGTAGTGGTAAATAAAGTTGATAAAGAAAACTGTACGCCAGATGAGGTTCATGAAAAAGTATTCGATTTAATGTTCGAGCTTGGTGCAGAAGAGTGGCAGTTAGATTTTCCAACAGTTTATGGTAGTGCTAAAAATAACTGGATGAGCGAAGATTGGCAAAAGCCAACTGAAAATATTGAGCCATTGCTTGATATGGTAATTGAGCATATTCCAGAACCTAAAATTGAAGAAGGAACAACACAAATGCTTATTACTTCGTTAGACTTCTCTAGCTTTACAGGACGTATTGCTATTGGCCGTTTAACTAGAGGGCAGCTTAAAGTAAACCAACAAATTAGTTTAGTTAAGCGTGATGGTTCTATTGTAAAAAATAGAATTAAAGAATTACACGTTTTTGAAGGTTTAGGAAGAATTAAAGTTGATGAAGTACAAACAGGTGATATTTGTGCTATTGTTGGTTTAGATGGTTTTGAAATTGGTGATACTGTTGCCGATTTTGAAAATCCTGAAGGATTAAAAACCATTGCGATTGATGAGCCTACAATGAGTATGCTTTTTACAATTAACGATTCGCCTTTCTTTGGTAAAGACGGAAAGTTTGTAACGTCTAGACATATTAAAGAGCGTTTAACCAAAGAACTTGAGAAAAACTTAGCTTTACGTGTTGAAGAAACGGATAGTGCCGATAAATTTATGGTTTTTGGTCGTGGTGTATTACACTTATCGGTTTTAATTGAAACCATGCGTCGTGAAGGTTACGAATTACAAATTGGGCAACCGCAAGTAATTATAAAAGAAATTGATGGTGTAAAATGTGAGCCTGTTGAAGAAATGACTATTGATTTACCAGAAAACGTTTCGGGTAAAGCGGTAGAGTTAGTAACTATGCGTAAAGGTGAAATGACCAGTATGGAAGCTAAAGGTGAGCGTATGGTTTGCGAATTTATTGTACCATCGCGTGGTATTATTGGTTTACGTAACCAATTACTAACAGCAACCGCTGGTGAGGCTATTATGGCACACCGTTTTAAAGAGTATCAACCATTAAAAGGTGGTATTCCTGAGCGTCAAAATGGTTCGTTAGTATCTATGGAAAATGGTACAGCAATTCCTTATTCTATTGATAAATTACAAGATAGAGGTAAGTTTTTTATAGATCCGGGTGAAGATATTTATGAAGGACAAGTAATTGGTGAAAATTCGCGTCAAGACGATATGACGGTTAACGTAACTAAAACTAAAAAGTTAAGTAACGTGCGTAGTGCAGGTGCCGATGATAAAGCTAAAATTGTTCCTGCAATTAAATTCTCGTTAGAAGAAGCTTTAGAATACATACAAAAAGACGAATACGTTGAGGTAACACCAAACCACTTACGTTTACGTAAAATATACTTAAAAGAAGTAGATAGAAAACGTAATAAGTCTATTTAATAATTTATGGACTTTTTTGGAATACATTGGGTAGAGTGGCTAGGTTATCTAGCCACTGCTACTGTTTTAACTTCGTTTTTAATGAAAGCAGTTACCCGTTTGCGAATAGTAAACTGTATAGGATGTTTACTATTTGTATGTTATGGTTTTTTACTTACTCCGCTTTCAAAGCCAATAATTATAACCAATTTGGCTATTTTTTTTATTAACTTATACTACATATTAAAAAAGTAAGATTAATTGCTTTTTATCGGAAACATTAATATCTCATAGGTTTTACATTATGATAAACCCAAATGATTTGTATATTTAGACGCCCAGTAATGTGTGCATTTAGAATATTGAGTTAATTTTAACGTTATAAAATTAAACTAGCCAATCCAAAAGTTATTAATTGAGAAAATTAATAGAGTATATAAACGAAAAAGTTTTAGTAAAAATAGCTTCACTACAAATGATTGCTATTATAACCAGAATAATAGCAGGCTTGCTAACCTCCAAAGCGATTGCTTTAATTGTTGGTCCTTTTGGTTTAGCGCTAATTGGGAATTTAAGAAATTTTGTAGCGGCGTTTCAAACATTAGCAACCCTTGGTTTGTACAAAGGCATTGTTAAATATATATCGGAGTTTAAAGATAATAGTAACGCTTTAACAAGAACGTTATCAACAACCTATTATTTCGGGTTTATTTCTACATTATTGGTTTCTTTTTTCTGTTATTTTGCTTCAGAATGGATAAATACCATTATTTTTCCAAGTTATAACGATTATGGTTATGTTATTAAAATATTTGCTATAGCCTTACCTTTTTATGCTTTAAATATGTTCACTTTTTCTATAATGAATGGGTTTTCAAAGTATAAGATTCTAATCATTATTAATATTATTGGGCAAATTCTTAGTGTATCTATAGCGCTAATTTTAATTTATCAGGAAAAATTAAAAGGTGCTTTAATCTCGGTTGCGATAGCTGAGTCCATTATATTTTTAATTACACTTGTAGGTATTTTTAACAGGCAAAGTATGTTACCCAAAGTACAAGTTAGTGCAGTGAGCTTTCAAATGTTAAAAAAGCTTAGTTCATATTCTGTTATGGCTTTATTTCCTGTGCTACTTTTACCTTTAGTTACTATTGCTATTCGCTCGTATATTATCGACAATATAGGTTATAAAGAAGCAGGTTTTTGGGAGGCAATGACGCGTCTTTCTAAATATTACTTGATGTTTGTGAGTTCCTTAATTTCTCTTTATTTGTTGCCCCGTTTTTCTGAAATTAAGACGATAAAAGCGTTTAAAAAAGAGGTTTGGCAATTTTATAAAACTATCGTGCCCTTTCTTATCATTGGACTAGTGCTTATTTTTGTGCTTAAAAAGTATATAATTTTAGCCATTTTTACGGAAGAGTTTGAACCTGTTGAAGACCTTTTCTTTTGGCAGCTTTTGGGCGATTTTGTAAAAGTGCTTTCCATAATAATTGCGTATCAATTTTTGGCGAAAAAAATGTTCTGGCATTACGTTTTAACCGAGGCCTTTTTAATTATTATTCTTTACATTACCAGTGTGTATTTTATAAACTTATTTGGAGGAGTTAAGGGTGCCGTAGTAGCTCATTTTGTTAGTTATATTATGTACTACGGGATTATTTTGCTTATTTTTAGTAGCTCTTTTTTTGGGGCAGATAAAGATGATATTGTAGAATTTTAAAGGTTTTAAAAACGATTAACCTACTATTTTTATGAATAATTTTACTGTAATAAAGTATAACCCAAATTATTTTGATGTATGGAATAACTTTATTCAAAACAGTAAAAACGCTACCTTTCTATTTTATAGAAATTTCATGGAATATCATGCTGATAGGTTTTCTGATTTTTCATTAATGGTTTTCAAAAAAAATAAGCTAGTGGCGTTGCTTCCGGCAAATCGAAACTCAAAAACGGTTTATTCGCATCAAGGTTTAACATATGGCGGTCTTATTTTAAAAAACGATGTGAAATTTAATGAAGTTTTAGAGATGTTTTCTAGTCTGTTGTCGTTTTTAAATAGTGAAAATATTAGCCATTTAGAAATTAAATTAATGCCAGCAATGTACTGTAATTTACCCAATGACGAATTGAGCTATTTACTATTTTTACTTCAAGCAGAATTAATTAAAAAGGACAATTTATCGGTAGTTAATCAGCGTTATAAATTAGCGATTTCAAATAACAGATTAGAAGGTGTAAAACGTGGTGTTAAACACAATTTAAAGGTTGAAGAGTCTAAGAGTTTTGATGAATTTTGGAACACCATTTTAATACCTAATTTAAATAAAAAACATGGCGTAAAGCCAGTGCATAGTTTATCTGAAATTAAACAATTGCACGAAAATTTTCCAGATAATATAAAACAATACAACGTTTATCACGAAGGTGCCATAGTTGCTGGAACAACCATGTTCATTACTAAAAATGTGGCGCATTGTCAATATATTTCAGGAAATCAAGATAAAAACCAGTTGGGAAGTTTAGATTTTTTGTTTGAAAAATTGATTAATGAGTTTTTTGCCGATAAATTATTTTTCGATTTTGGATCGTCGAACGAAAACCACGGTAGAACCATAAATAGAGGGCTTCAATTTTGGAAAGAAGGTTTTGGAGCGCGTACTGTGGTACAAGAATTTTTTTCTGTTAAAACGGACAATTACAAATTGTTAAACTCTGTTATGAAATGATCGAGTTTTTAGACTTAAAAAAAATAAATATAGCCTATGAAGCCGAGTTTAACAACGTCTTTAAGGCATTTTTAAATTCTGGACAATATATTTTGGGCGACCAAGTATCTCGTTTCGAGTTAGAATTTGCTAAGTTTTGCGGAACTAAACAAGCTATTGCAACAAGCACCGGGCTCGACGCCATAAAGTTGATTTTTGAAGGTTTTAAAGTACTAGGAAAATTGAACGATGGTGACGAAGTTTTAGTGCCTGCAAATACCTATATTGCTTCTGTTTTAGCTATTAGTCATGCTGGTTTAAAACCCGTTTTGGTTATGCCAAATCCTTCAACTTTTAACATAGAAGCAAAAGCTATTGAACAAAAAATAACGCCAAAAACTAAAGCTGTTTTAGGAGTTCATTTATACGGGAATTTATACGATTTTAATGAAATACATCGTGTCTGCGACGCTCATGATTTGTTACTAATTGAAGATGCTGCTCAAGCGCATGGTGCCGTTTACAGCAATGGAAAAAAAGCTGGAAATTTATCGGATGCGGCAGCTTTTAGCTTTTATCCTACCAAAAATTTAGGTGCTTTAGGCGATGCCGGTGGTATTACTACTAATAACGACCATTTGGCTAATGTTTTGCTTAAATTAAGAAATTATGGGCGTTCGGAATCTTATGTTAATGACTTTAAAGGTTATAATAATAGGATGGACGAAATACAAGCGGCCATTTTAAGAGTGAAATTAAAACAACTAGATGACGAAAACGAAAAGCGAAAGGCTATTGCAAAAATATATTTAAACGGAATTAATACTAATAAAGTACAACTGCCAAAAGTAACCAGCGATAATGCCCATGTGTTTCATTTGTTTGTAATAAAAAGCGAATTTAGAGATGCGCTTAAATCGTATCTTTTAGAAAATAATGTGCAAACCATGATACATTATCCGTTACCAATTCATCGTCAAAAAGCCTACAAAGAATTAAACGGTTTAGCTTTTAATGAATTAGATTCGTTGCATAACCAGATTTTAAGTTTACCTCTAAATACGTCGTTAACCAAAACCGAAGCTACAACAATAGTCGATTTAATTAATAAATTTTAATTGTTAACCCAAAAGTACGACAACAACCGTGAAAAAAATTAGAGCGCTTTTAGGTGAAAATTTACTTTTAAAAATCACCTCATTAAATGCTTTGGTAATAGTTATGCGTTTAATTATTTCGTTGTTTGTTCAACGGGTATTAGCTATAAATGTTGGCGAAGCGGGTATTTCGAAAATAGGGCAGTTACGTAACCTAACACAAATACTTACTGGTTTAACCTCCTTAGGAACGTTTAATGGTGTGGTAAAGTATGTGGCAGAATTTAAAAACGACGTTAAAACACTTAAAGATGTTTTTAATACTGTTTTTGTTTTTTGGATTGTTGGAACCACTATTTCGAGCATTGTTATAGTTTTAAATGCAGGTTGGATCGCGATTAAGTTATTTGGAAACCACGATTTTATATCTGTCATTTACATTCTTGGTGTAATTCCGTTTGTAATAGGAGCCAATCGTATTTTTCATGGTGTAGTAAACGGATTGTCGGAATACAAAAAATACGCTAAAATTGATTTTTATGGCTACTTATTATCTGTAGTTGTTTTAATTGGGGGTTTATATTATTTCAATTTAAAAGGCGTGTTGATTGCTATTGTAATCACACCAATTATTCAGTTACTTATTGTTTTTGTCGTTTTTGGGAGTATTTTAAAAAAGTATATCACATTTAAGTCTCTCAGTTTAAAAGTGCCATATTTAAATCCGTTTATGGGTTTTATGGTGATGTCTCTAGTATCATCTGTTTTACTCAATTATATTGAAATTGATATTAGAACCGTAATTACTAATAAAATTAACATTGAAGAAGCTGGATATTGGACTGCTGTTAATTTTATTTCGAAAAATTATATGGCATTTTCTTCTGGTATATTTTCGCTATATGTTATTCCCAAATTTGCAACAATTTATTCTAAAACTGGTTTTAAAAATGAAGTCCTAACTATATACAAAACATTATTACCTGTTTTTGGTTTAGGCATGCTGCTTGTTTATGTTTTTAGGTACTTGGTGATTGATATAATTTACCCCAATTTTACTGGTATGGCGCCTTTGTTTAAATGGCAATTATTTGGAGATTTTATTAGGTTGGCTAGTTTAGTAATCGCTCATCAATTTTTGGCAAAACGAATGGTGAAAAGTTTTGTGTTTTCAGAGCTTGTCTCGTTAGGAAGCTTTTATTTTTTATCAAAATTCCTAGTTATTAAATATGGTGTAGAAGGGGTAGTTATGGCGCATTTTATTCGATATATTATTTATTTAAGTTTGGTGGTAGTATTAGTTGGGTTCTACTTTAGAAAAAAGCCACATGGCGGGGAAATTTAATTTTTTTGCCAGGTATCTAAGTATAATTGTGCTATTTTTTTATAGTTGTGATGCGATTCTACAAAAGCTCTTGCGTTTTTAGAAATTTCATTTATTTTGTCCGGATTCAAAATTAACCATTCTAATTTCTCAATTAATTTTTGTGTGTTTGGTATGGCGTTAATAACAATGGTGTCTTCTTTTAAATTATAATAGTCTAACCACTCCTGTTCGGCACCTGTAAAAACAACTTTGCCTTTTGCCATGGCTTCAAGCGCGTTAAAACCTTGGTCGTAAGAATATGTTTGATCTAATAAAATATTGCAATTATTATATAAAGTTATATATGTTTTATAGGGAACATTTTTTGTGGTTTCAATGTGAACTTTATCTGGATATTTGTCTTTTAAAGTAGCAAGTGCTTCTTCAAAATAGATGTTGCCTTTTTTTGCATAATTAGCAATACTAATACCATGAAAGATATTGACTTTGTTAGAAACTTTATTCTCAATAAAGTTGATTTTGTCGGTATTAATTGGGTTAGGAATAAGTCCTAAATATTTTGGGTGATTTATTAATGGTAAATGATAATCTAAATCTGAAGCAATAACACCATTAACATTTTCGAATAAAAAATCGTGAAGTTTTTTATACTTAGGTTTTAAAAACCGTAGCATGTGTTTCGATTTTTTTTGCAAGCTTTCATCCTTGTTAAAAGGCGTGAGAATAGAGTATTTTAATTTTTTATCGAAGGCATATTTTATACTGCTGTAATCTGCCCCACAGGATAATAAGAAAACCTTTTTATTATGCTTTATAATTTTTTTTAGCAACCAAATTTCAACTTTAGGGTTTGCTTTAAAACTATTTTCATTAATAAGTTGAACAACATCGTAGTGTTTTAACTTATGTAGTTGCTTAAAATATCTATAAGCATATTCAACTTTAACCAAACTTATGTTAGTAATACGGTGTATTGCTTTGGCTAAAAAGTGAAGTTTTTTGTTTTCTAAAAAGCGATTCTTTATACAAATATCAATAGGATACTTTTTAAAGCCATCACCAGTACCAATAATGGTAACCTCGTGGCCATGGCATACTAAACCTTCTTTTAAAGAGTTATGTAGCCTACTAAATTCGCCTATTAATAAAATATTCATTTATTACCTTTGTCAATCTTTGGTGTAAATATATTTAATTAAAACTGTTTTTTACCTAAATGCAAAAAGTGTGTATTGTTACAACATCATTAGCTTCTGGAGGAGCAGAGCGTTCTACGGCTTTATTGTCGCAAATGTTATGCAGTTTGGGGTATAATGTGCATGTGGTTTCAACAAAAAATAATATAGAATACGCATATTCTGGAACGCTATTTAATTTAGAAAAAGCAATTCATGGTTCAACAAGTAATTGGTTGAAAACAAAAGTTTTAAAAGCTTATTTTAAAGAAAATAATTTTAATTATGTTATAGATAATAGGCCTTATGGGAATTTTTTTAAGGAATTTTTATTGTACCGAGTTGTTTTTGGTAGAGCCAAAATTATAAAAGTTATCCGCAGTTTTAACTTAGTTACCTATTTTCCTAGAAATAAATTTTTAGCGCGTTTAGTTTTTGGTGGAGTTAATAAATTTGTAGCGGTAAGTAAAGAAATTAAATCAGAGATTGAGTTAAAGTATGGGTTTAAAAATGCGACTGTAATTTACAATCCTATTAATATTGAAAAAAGTGAAAAAGAAATAAAACAATTTAAACCTTTAGATTTTAAGTATATTTTGTTCTTTGGAAGAGTGCAGGAAGCATCGAAAAATTTATCACTTTTAATTGATGGTTACAAACGGTCTCAATTACCTCGAAAACAAATAAAATTGGTGATTTTAGGTTCAGGACCAGATTTAAATGCTGTAAAAGCCAAGGTGAAAGCTTGTGGTTTAGTTGATTTTATAACGTTTATTCCGTTTCAAGCTGATCCGTATAATTATGTGGAGTTAGCTGAGTTTACAGTGTTAACTAGTCGTTACGAAGGGTTTCCCCGATCTGTTGTCGAGTCATTATCAATGGGAACACCCGTTATTTCTGTTAACTGTAAATCTGGACCCAAGGAAATTATAAAAGATAAATATAATGGGCTTTTAATTAAGAACAACTGTAGCGAAACTTTGGCTACAGCAATGAATACATTCGTTGATAATAATGAATTGTATTTTTACTGTAAGAAAAACGCAAAACAGAGCGTGAAACATTTGTCTGCTAATAAAATTGCATTACATTGGCGAAAAATTTTACTAAATGAATAAGAAGGTTAGGCTTATTGATATCCCTAAAATTTCCGACCCAAGAGGAAATTTATCTGTGATAGAGAAAGATTGTATACCATTTAAAATAAAGCGCGTATATTATTTGTACGATGTGCCAAGCGACGCCTATCGTGGCGGGCATGCTCATAAAGAGCAGCAAGCTTTTCTAATAGCTCTAAGTGGTAGTTTTGATGTGGTTTTAAACGACGGAAAGGAGCGACTAACCATAATGCTTAATAAGCCTAATAAGGGGCTTTTAATTCCTACAGGAGTGTGGCGTGAAATTGAAAACTTCTCATCGGGTGCGGTGTGCTTGGTTTTAGCATCTGATGTGTTCGAAGAAGCCGATTATATTCGAGATTTTGAAGCGTTTAAACTATTTGTAGGCAGTTAAATAAATATTATTGTTTAATAAAAACTTTTGAAATCTTCTAAATCTAATTAATACAGATTTAGGTGAGTTTAAAAGTAATTTTTGCTTAAAATTTAAGTTATTTTGGTCTATTTCGCTTTTTAACTTTTTGTAAAGTGCGTTGTTATTATTTACTAGGGAACGCAGTGCTACAGAATAGCGGTTAATATCTAAATATAATTTTAAAGAAGGGTTTGTTGCTTCAATTTTAGAGAAACTAGAAATAAAATCGTACCTAATACCATTAAAATTATCTTCGCTTTTCGATAAGCTGTTTTTCACATAAAGCTTATAGTGCATAGTGATTTTAGGATTAAAAGCCACTTGATGTTTTAAAGCGATTCTAATCCATAAATCGAGGTCTTGAGCCGTTTTTAAATGAGGTTGAAAACCGCCAATATCAAGAAAAGTTTCCTTTGAAAAACACACCGATGAAGTCCATGCCACACAGTTAATTATGCTGGCTTTAAAAAAGTCTTCTACAATTACATAATTGTTACCATAATTAAAGTTGAATTTAGCAGGCAAAGAAACCTTGTTGTTGTAAATAACTTGGTAGTTACTGCAGAATAAACCGGCTTCAGGAAAGGTGTGAATTAAGTTTTTTAGTTCGGTTAAATGGTTTGGAGTCCAGTAATCATCAGCATCTAAAAGTGCCATATATTTGCCTTTTGCAACTTTAATGGCGTTATTTCTGGTAGATGAAACCCCTTCGTTTTTTTGCTTATGAATAATAATACGTCTATCGTTAAATGTCTTAACTTTGTTTAAACTTTCGTCCGTGCTACCATCATCAAAAACAATTATTTCAAAGTCTTTAAAATCTTGGTTTAAAACACTTTTTAAAGTGGATTCAATATATTTTTCCTTATTATATAAAGGAATAATTACGGAAAAAAATGACATTCGTTAATTATTAATGGCGGCAAAGGTAACTTATTCTATAAAAATCGAACAATAAAATTGAGGGATTGTTTGAATTTAAGTTGATTAGCACAATTGGCTTAACAATTTTAAAGATTAAATAAATTAAACCGTTCAATTTTAATGTTTTTAAACTTAAATACAGTTTTAAGAGTTTAACTTGATGCGGAAAAATCTTTTTTTCATTATAAAGTATTATTAAATTATTTAATGCTTTGTCAGTTTTATTTATAAAAATTGAGGCATCATCGTCGGCATGATGTACAACAGGATTGTTAAAAAAATGAGTTTTAAAATGATGTTCCTCTAAGTTGTTAAAAAACAGGACATCTTCATAACCATAACTTGTTATAGTTTCATCAAATGGATGCCTTAAAATCACATCTTTTTTAATCATGAAGTTCGATGAACACAGTGTTTTATATTCTCTTTTTTTTGTGTACAACCACCTTAGTTTATATGGTTTGTTGGGTGGTGTCGCCAAACAAGTCATGCCCCCAGAAGCTACGTCGTGGTTTTTTAATTTGAGGTAGTTTTTAATAAAATCGGCATTTTTTGGCATAGTTCCAGCATCTATAAAAAGCAGTAAGCTGTATGCGGCTGTTTTTGCTAAAATGTTTCTAATGGCGCTTCTGCCAACATTTTTATCTAGAATAGTATAATTGGTATTCTTAAGATTGTTTATGTTTTGGTTTGCTTTACTTATGCTTTTGTTTGTTGAGCAATCATCGATACAAATTATCTCGAATACAACATTTAATTCACTTACTTGTTTATGTATTTTGTTTACAAGCGATGTTATATTACAATTGTATGTTGGTATTAATACCGATAGCATTATTTTGTAAGTTTTAATATGATTTCTGGAGTGGTAAAACCATGATATTTTTCGTTACTGTTGGTGGTTTTAAACTCAAGCGTGTTTACTATAAAACCTACGTTTTCTAATCTCGATTTTAATCCATTAACCGAGTATATTCTTACATGATCTTCTTGCCCAAAATGTTTTAAGCATTCTTCAGGCGAAATTATTGAGGAGTCTTCATATATTTCTCCAGACCTAAAAGGTGTTTGTATAAATGCTTTTCCATTAGGTTTTAAAACTCTATATAGTTCGCTCATAGCTTTGTTGTCATCAATAATATGCTCTAAAATATGATAGCAAATTATAGTGTTAAAATAAGCATTAGGCTTATCTATTTTAGTAATATCAAATTGGTAATCAGCTAAAAATTCATCCTCAAAGTCTGAGCTGAAATAATTAATAGATGGATCTTTTTTTAATAACCTGTAGATACTTCTTGATGGCGAAAAATGTAAAATTGAACCTTTAATAGCGTTTTCTTTGATTAAAATATCCAATAATCGGCGTTTTCTAGATATACTTCCGCAAAATGGGCAAAGTAAATCATTTTCGTTTAAAGGTACAAAACGGTTTAGTTTGTGCTGGCAAATGTTACACTGGTGTTTTTTACCTTTATAAAAATAGCCGTAAAACGAGCGGAGAAATAATTCGTTATTAAATAAAAATGATTTCGGAATTAAGGTTTTGGCTTTTTGTTTTATAAAATTATACATAGCTAGCTTTTTCGCTGTACCACTTCAAAAACCTGGTTTTCGTCGCATTTTAAAGTTTTTCTTGGATATTTAAGTAGTAGAGCGTAGTCGTGAGTGGCCATTAAAATAGTATTGCCATTTTTACTAAGCTCTTGTAATACTTCCATAACCTCAATACTGGTTTGAGGATCGAGGTTTCCGGTTGGCTCGTCGGCCAAAATAAGTTCTGGATGGTTTAATAAAGCGCGAGCAATGGCAACACGTTGTTGCTCGCCTCCAGAAATTTCATGAGGAAATTTAAACCCCTTGGTTTTCATGTCGACTTTTGTTAAAACGTCATCAACACGTGCGGTCATTTTAGTTTTATCTTTCCAACCAGTCGCTTTAAGAACAAAAAGTAAATTTTCGTTTATATTTCGGTCTGGAAGTAATTTAAAATCTTGAAAAACAACGCCCAATTTTCGTCTTAAAAACGGAATTTCTTTTTCTTTTAAGGTTTTTAAATTGAAATCTACAATATTCCCTTCTCCTTGAGTTAATGGTAAATCGCCGTAAAGCGTTTTCATAAAGCTACTTTTTCCAGAGCCTGTTTTACCTATTAGATATACAAAATCGCCTTGATTCATTTCTAGGTTTATGTTAGAAAGAACGAGACTTCCACCTTGAAAAATCGATGCGTCTTTTAATTGTAAAATAGGGGTAGGCATGAAATATTGGTTTAAAAGTACAAGTTTAAAGTTTATAGTTTAACCTAACAAACCTAATTCCTAAAATTTTATTGTTTAGGGTGTTACTTTTTAGTGTTGCATGTATTAGAATTTACTATTTTAAATATTTAATAACTCGGTTTATAATTCTAGCGCGATTGTTGCGTTATACATTTTAGATTCAATTATCTTTGAATACTCAAATTAAAAAACGACTTGTAAATGATTTACAAAAACATACTTTTCCTAGTTGTAGCGGTTGGTTTTTCATTAGCCACTTGGGCGCAACAATCGGCAACCTACACCAGTAATTTAGTAGATTACCAGAAAGCTTTGTCCTTATATAATAATCAACAATATTTAGCTGCCCAATCGTTGTTTAGCAGTGTTAAAAGAACGGCAGAAGAGGACATTTTACAATCAGACTGTGCGTATTACATAGCTAATTGTGCGGTGCGATTAAATCAGCAGAATGCCGACCAATTAGTCGAAAATTTCGTTGCAGAATATCCAACAAGTACCAAAAAAAACACGGCTTATGTTGATGTAGCCGATTATTATTTCGAGAATTCTAAATACGCCTATGCTAGAAAATGGTACAGCAAAGTAAACGAAAATGCTTTAGGGCGAAGCGAAAAAGAAAAATTTTACTTCAATAACGGTTATTCGGCGTTTTCAGTAAAACAATATAAGGACGCTAAAAAATATTTAAACCGTGTTGAAAGCTCTAAAGAATATGGCTCGCAAGCTAAATATTATATTGGTTTTATGGCTTACGAAGGTGACGATTACGATGAGGCCAACGAATATTTCGATCAAGTTAGCGACCAAGAACGTTACAAAGAAAAGCTATCGTATTATCAAGCCGATTTAAATTTTAAACTTGGTAATTTCAAAAAAGCCATAGAGTTGGCAAAAGACCGATTGGATTCTAGCGACGAAAACGAAGTATCCGAACTTTCAAAAATTATTGGTGAAAGCTATTTTAATCTTGAAAATTATGCCGAAGCCTTGCCGTATTTAAAAGCTTATAAAGGTCGTAAAGGAAGACGCGAAAAAACAGCAAAATGGAATAATACAGATTATTACCAGTTGGGTTACACGTATTACAAGCAAAAAGAATACGAAAATGCCATTAACGAGTTTAATAAAATAGTAGGAGGTACAAACAGCATAGCTCAAAACGCGTATTATCATTTAGGTGAAAGTTACGTGCACCTCGATAAAAAACAAGAAGCTTTAAATGCATTTAAAAATGCTTCAGAAATGGATTTCGATTTAAAAATTCAAGAAGATGCATGGTTAAATTATGCGAAAATTAGTTACGAAATAGGTAATCCATACCAATCGGCACCTCAAGTTTTGGCCGGTTATTTAGAAAAATATCCAGAAACAAGTTATCGTGAAGAAATCGAAACGCTTTTAATTGATTCTTACATTACTTCAAAAAATTATGCCGAAGCTTTAAAACTGTTAAAAGGAAAAAACAGTTACGATAATAAAGTCGCATACCAAAAAGTGGCGTTTTATCGTGGTTTAGAGTTGTATAATGACAATGATTATTTAGAAGCCGAGAATTTATTCGATGCCTCGTTAAAAGAATCTCTCGAACCAATTTACACAGCGCGTGCCACATTTTGGAAAGCCGAAGCCGATTATAACTTATCTAATTTCGATGATGCTTTAATTGGTTTCAAACAATTTGGACAAAGTACTGAAGCTTCAGAAACCCCAGAGTTCGAAAATTTAGATTATAATTTGGCATATACCTATTTTAAACTAAAAAGTTATACCCAAGCTACAACCTATTTCAACCAATTTATTAGCAATCATAAAGAAGATAAGGTAAGACTTAACGATGCGTATTTACGATTAGGCGATGGTTATTTCGTGTCTAGTGAATATAACAATGCCATCGATGCTTATCAAAATGCAATTAAGCTAAACGAAATAGAATCCGATTATGCATTTTTTCAAAAAGCCTTAAGTGTTGGTTATGCGGGGCAATCTTCAAAAAAAATAAGTGAGTTAGAAGCTTTTATTAAAAATTATCCAAATTCAAAATTGAGAGACGACGCTATGTACGAACTCGGTAATTCTTATGTAAAAGATGGTCAAACTCAAAAAGCACACGCAACCTACAATAAATTAAGTGTAGCTTATAAAAACAGTTCGTTTGTACCAAAAGCCTTGTTACGCCAAGGATTAATTTATTACAATGCGAGTCAAAACCAAGATGCGTTGGTTAAATTTAAAAATGTGGCCAGTAATTATGCAGGTTCACCAGAAGCGGTTCAAGCGGTTTCTACAGCACGTTTAATTTATATCGATTTGGGTCAAGTAGATGAATATGCGGCTTGGGTAAAAACTTTAGATTATGTTGAAATTACCGATTCCGATTTAGATAATACAACCTACGAGGCAGCCGAAAAACAATATGTAGATGGCAATACCGACAGAGCCATTAAACAATTTAACGGCTATTTAAGTCAGTTTCCTAACGGATTGCATGCATTACAAGCGCATTTTTACATTGCGCAGTTGTACTACAAAAAAGATTTGTTAGAAAATGCAGCACCGCATTACCAATACATAGTTGAGGCAACGCAAAACGAATATACCGAAGAAGCATTAACGCGGTTATCGCAGTTTCATTTAGAAAAGAAAAGCTGGAAAAATGCTATTCCAGTGTTAAAACGATTGGAAGCCGAAGCAAATTTCCCGCAAAACGTAGTGTTTGCACAGTCTAATTTAATGAAAGCTAATTATCAATTAGAAAATTATAACGAGGCTGTCGCTTACGCGGAAAAAGTGCTCGTTAGCTCTAAAATTGATAACAAAATAAAAAGTGATGCGCACGTAATAATTGCACGTTCGGCTATAAAAACAAACAATGAAGCTAAAGCCAAAACAGCCTTTGCCGAAGTTGAAAAAGTAGCTACTGGCGAAACCGCAGCCGAAGCCTTATATTACAATGCCTATTTTAAAAATAAAGAAGCAAAATACGAAGCATCGAACACGGCCGTACAAAAATTAGCCAAAGATTTTTCGGGCTATAAATATTACAGTGCAAAAGGATTGGTGCTTATGGCCAAAAACTTTTACGCTTTAAAAGATGCTTTTCAAGCCACTTATATTTTAGAAAGTGTGATTCAAAATTTTCCAGATTTCGACGACGTAGTAACCGAAGCGAAAGCAGAATTAAAGAAAATAAAAACCGAAGAAGCTAAAACAAACTCATCAATCGAAACCGAAGATTAGTTTAGTTAATGTTACACGAAGTTTGGTAACTAGTGTAAAAAACATCAGTCAAAATAAATCAAAAAAATGTCCGCTTTTGCGGAATTAAAAAATAAAAAATAGAATTCATGCGAAAGCAAATAAAACATATTTCAGCAGTATTTGTCGTTTTAATTACAACGCTATCGTTTGCTCAAAGTAGAGAAAACGATACTATAAATACAGGAGTAATAGATGTTGTTAAACCATATTCACCAACTATTTCCGATGCGTTTAAGGTTCGTGAAACTCCAAAACTCGACGACGAAACCACCGAAACTAAAAAGGATGTAAAATATAATATTTTCTCCTTTCCTGTAGCTTCAACATTTACACCTGCAAAAGGTAAAGCAGCGGTTGTAGAAAAGCGCGAACCGGCTAAAATTTTTGATAATTATGCGACTTTAGGAGTAGGAACATATACCACGCTTTTAGGCGAGGTGTATTTAAATCATGCGCTAAATCGTAACGAAAGTATTGGCGGTTATGTAAGTCATCATTCATCGCAAGGCGGCATTGAAGGTGTCGAGTTCGACGATCATTTTTCAAACTCAAAAATTAATGTAAACTACAGCAGTCGTATGCGCGATTACGCGTGGAATGTAGAAGGAGGTTTTCAGCACCAAGTTTACAATTGGTATGGTGTGCCAGAATCACAAGTTTTAATCGTACAAACCAATAATCCTGCGGTCGACCATATGTTTTATAATGCTCATTTTGGTGGCGATATTACTTTTGAAGATACTTATATTAAATCGGCCGATTTTAAATTTCGTCGTTTTGGCGATAATCAAGGCTCGGGCGAAAATAGGTTTGTTGTAAATACCAAGGTCGATATTCCAATAAACGATATCGAAATTTCAACAGGTTTAACCTTCGATTATTTAGGAGGAACTTTCGATAGAAATTATTTTACAACAGACGAGTTAAATTATGGTAATTTCTTCGTTGGGCTTTCGCCAACATATCAGCTTAAACGCGACGATTTAACCTTAAACTTAGGAGTGTCTACCTATTATTTAAACGATACCGAAACAGGCGATAATAAATTCTATTTGTATCCAAATGTAACGGCTACGTATCGCTTAGTAAACGATGTTTTAATTGTTTACGGTGGTGTTCAAGGCGATTTAAACCAAAATTCGTATTACGGTTTTGCTAGCGAAAACCCATTTGTATCACCAACTTTAAATATTGCGCCAACCGATAATTTGTATAATGCGTTTATAGGTTTAAAAGGTAAATTATCTAGCAATATGAGTTACAGCATAAGTGGACATTACAAGGCCAATAAAAACAAAGCCTTGTTTATTACAAATGCCATAAAAGATTTATCGGCTACCGAAGCTTACGAATACGGAAATTCCTTCGCCGTTATTTACGATAACGTAGATACTTTTGGCGTATCTGGCGAAATCAATGTCGATGTTAGTCGTAACTTTAAATTAGGTTTAAAAGCCGAATATTTTGGCTACGATGCCAAAACACAGACCGAAGTCTGGAACTTACCAGACATAAAAGGATCGTTGTTTTTCGATTACCAAATAGACCAAAATTGGTTTGCTGGAGCCAATTTATTTTATGTAGGCGAGCGTAAAGATTTAATAGCTATGGAAAGTACACCAACTATACAAACCGTAACTTTAGATAGCTTTTTTGATGCGAATGCACATGTTGGATATCACATAAACGATAAATTTTCTGTGTACGCCAAAGGAAATAATTTAGCAAATAATAGCTACCAAAAATGGCAGAATTTCCCAGTTCAGGGCATTCAACTTTTAGCAGGAGCAACCTATAAGTTCGATTTTTAAATAGATTATTGTTTTTTTACTTCTGCGAAAGCGCAAACCTTAATTTTTAAAACATCTATTGTCACCCTGAATTTATTTCAGGGTTTCATTTATAGCTTATCATCTTATAAAATTAGAGTTTAATTATTTGGGCGTTACCCCGAAGTGTCGGGGTCAGGCTTTCCGTTGCAAGTCCTCGGTCGTGCCTCCCTGTGGGCTTTCCTCTGCAATCCTTAACGCAAGCTTTGTATAAATTATAGTATTTTGTACACATGAAAACCTTTAATAACACATCGGTACAAACATTATGGAATAACTTTATAAAAGCAAATCCAGAATATAAAAATTATAATCGCCCCGAAGCTTGGTATTTCTGCGATAACCAAACCGATGCTAACGATTGTACTAACCTCGTTGTAAAAGGTGTAAAACAAGCCACATCAACATCGCTTTGGTGGTTTAAAACTTATAATTATGCATTGCCAAAAGTTGGCGATTTAAACATAATAACCAGTTGGAGTGGTGAGGCCAAGGCTATAATTAAAACCCTAAAAGTAGAGCAAATTCCATTTAATAAAATAACTGCAAACTATGCTAAAATTGAGGGCGAAGGCGATAAATCGCTAAAATATTGGCAAGATGTGCATTGGGCATTTTACACCAGAGAAATGGCCGTTAAAGGCGAAAAACCGTCACAAAATATGATTATTGTTTGCGAGCAATTTAAAACCATATTTACAATTTAAATTAGTTCTTAAATAACTACTCCAACCAAGCTTTAAAATCTTTTACACGTTCGCGAGCCACAATAACCTCTTGTTCGTTGTATGTTTTAAGTTTTATTTGCAAACGGGAGTTGGTATAGCTTACCATATCTTTTATGGCGTTAATGTTTACGTAAAACTTGCGGTTAATTCTAAAAAAAGTTTGTGGTTCTAACTCGTTTTCTAAAAGCTCTAATGTGGTGTCAAGTAAATAGTTTCTGCCTTCTATGGTGTGTAAATAAGTGCCTTTGTTTTCACTAAAAAAACACTCAATATCATCAATTGAAATAAGTTTTAAATGCTGTCCTACTTTTACCGAAAAGCGCTTTTTATACTCGCGATCTATTGGGTTAACTAATAGTTTCTTAATGTCGTTAAAATCTAAAGTAACCGCTTGTTTTTGTGGTTGGCGTTCTTGATATTTTTTTACAGCCGTAGCCAAATCATCTTCATCAATAGGTTTAAGTAAATAATCGATACTGTTAAGTTTGAAAGCTTGCAATGCATATTCATCGTATGCTGTTGTAAAAATAACTGGCGATTTAATATCAATTGCTTCAAAAATTTCGAACGATAAGCCATCGCTTAATTGTATATCTAGAAAAATTAAATCTGGATGCGCATTGTTGCTAAACCATTCTAAAGATTCTTCAACAGAGTGTAAAAGTGTTTGAGTTTTAATATTTAGTTTTTCGAGCATACGTTGTAAACGACGTGCCGAAGGTTTTTCATCTTCAATAATAATTACATTCATAATTTTGGTTGCTTAGTTATTGTAATAATTTATTATTCCCAATTGGTTTTGTCTTTTTCCATAAACTCACGAATTTTACGTTCTTCCCAATCTTTTCCAAAAAGGAAAGTAACACCAAAAACGCCTAAAAAATGGAAGAGTAAACCAATACCCCAAAATAGTGGTGTTGCCCAAGTGCCAAAGCTCCATAAGCCACCACCATTAACTACAATTGTAATTATTATAAAAGCATTTACTACTATAAAAACGGCCAAATGCCAATAAAAACCTACTATTTTTTTTACTTTTTCTTTAGCGCGAAGGTAGGCTTCTTCTTTTATGAATTCATTGTTTTTAAACGCGCTGTTATAAGGTTGCATATCTTTATTTTCCATGATTTTTACTTTTTAGTTCCAACGTTTATTATCTTCTTCTTCACGAATAAATTGTTCAATTTTTCGCTTTTCCCAGTCTCGACCAAAAGCGCCATTATTTACAAAAACTTTAAATGCTTGTAAAACTAAACCAACTCCCCAGCCTAACATGGGGAACCAGAACCATTTTACGCCCCAATACGTGTTATAATTAATGTAAATTAAAAAAGGAATAATTACCAAATAGCATATTAAGCTGTAATAAAAGCCTTTTAGTTCGTTTACGTAGTCGCGTGCTCGCACGTAACTATCGCCAAAATTTGATTTTGTGTTAATTGTTTTCATAACTGATAATTGTTTGGTTAGCATAGGTATTGCTACTGCAAAACTGTTTGCTTCTTGATTAATGAATACTTTTTTATGCGTTAATAATTGGTAGCGTTCTTTTATGTTACTTAAACCAACACCGCTACTTTTTTTAACTATTTGTTTAGGCTGCAAGTTGTTTTCTACTATTAAGCTGTCTTGTTGTTCGTAAATATTTATATGTAGTGGTTTGCTGCTTGTTACCATGTTGTGTTTTACGGCATTTTCTAATAATAATTGCAACGATAACGGTACCACTTTGCTTTCTGGGTTGCTAGCTTGTTCTGGCATGTTAAATATAATGCTGTCTTCAAAGCGCATTTTTAAAAGGGACATGTAGGTTTTGGCAAATTTAAGTTCTTCGTCAACCGTTACTAATTCTTTGTTTTTTTGCTCTAAAACATAACGGTATACTTTAGATAAAGACGTTGTGAATTTTTGAGCACTTTCGGGGTTTTCTTCAATTAAGCTGGTAAGTACATTTAAACTATTAAACAAAAAATGTGGGTCTAATTGGTTTTTTAAAGCATCAAACTTGGCACTGGCAGTACCTGCAATTACTTTTTGTTCTTTTATACGGTTTTGCTGGTATTTGTTGTAAAAGTAAATGACATGAAAAACTGCAATAATCGTTAATGTAATCCATAAGCCAAACTTATAATAGGCAAATTTCTCGTGTGTAATAAACTCATTAAAAGTTTGGTGGTACATAATTAACGCGGTTAAAGCTCTTAAAATAAATAACCCAATTAAGGTTAAAATAGTAGCGCCTGTAACACCTATAATAATGCGTTTAATAGTATCGGTTTTTTTCCAGTTTCTGCGATTTAAAAAACCGAAAAACATCATGTTAGAATAACCTAAAACAAAAGCATACAATTGGTAAAAAGCGAAATTTGTTATGTTTTCGGCGGTGTTATCAAACTTAAATCCACCCGATAGTACAGTGCCAATTACAAAAACAATACACCCTATTATAAAAGTTATTAATATGTTTTTTACAGATTTTGTCATGGTGTTTTTAAGTTTTGTGTTTTAAAATACTAAAAGTAACTTTTAATTATATTACAAATATCCTTAGGAAGGATTGATTTTTAAAATTACCATAACCGAATTGTGATTTTTTTATACTGAATTGTATATAAGGATTAAATTTGAGGCTATACAAAAAAAAAACTAAGGCTTTAAAGGCCTTAGTTTTTATGGTTTTAATGTTTAGATTGTAAATTAATTAGCTTGATATTTAAAATAAATAGGTACACCATAAGTTACTTTAACAGGTTTTCCTCTTTGTTTTCCAGGAATCATTTTTGGAAGTAAGCTTACAATACGTTCGGCTTCTTTTTCTAAAATTTTATCTGGACCTCTTGATCGAATGTTTGTTGTATAACCGTTAGGGTCTATAACAAACACTACAGAGACACGACCTTGAATACCTAATTGCATAGCAGCTTCAGGATATTGAAAATTTTTCAAAACATGATCTTGCATTTTTTCTTGAAAACATTTTACAGCTTTGGCTCTATTCAAACCTTCACAACCTGGGAAAACAGGAACATCTTCAATTAACGCAAAAGCAACTTCTACTTCTTCTTCAACCTCTACCACTTCAACCGCATCAACATCAACTACTTCAAATGCTTCAATGGCATCATTTTGTCCAACTTCTGTACTTTCAATAACAGTTTCCTCAATGTCTTGTGCATCTTCAATAATTTCAATGACTTCTGGAGCAGAAGCAGGAGGTGGCGGCGGAGGAGTTGGATTTTTCATTTTTACAATTGGGATATCATCTTCAATTTTATATTCAACATCTAGAACTTCCATCACATAGTCATCCTTTTCATACGTTCTATACTCAAGTGCACTCCAAGACAATAGTAACATTAAATTTAAACCTATTGCGAAATACAAACTACTGTTTCTTCCAACTTCTAATTCTGGGTTTTTTTTAGCTTTCATGACGTATAAAATTTAATACTTCAAAAGTATAATATAGGATCGCCGCGAACTATGATTTTGGTCATGTTTAGAAATTCGAATATGAGTAATTTTTATGTTATTAAAAAAAAAGCCGTCTTTTAAGACGGCTTTTCTTGTTTTTTAGATTAAATATTAAGAAATCTTGATATTTCTTGCGGGTTTTTGCTTTGCTTCTTCACGTTTAGGAAGGGTTACAGTTAAAATACCGTCGTTGTAGTTGGCTTTTATATTATCGTTATCAACAGAGTCTGGTAATACAAAAGAACGCTTAAAAGAAGAGTAACCAAATTCTCTACGAGTGTAGTTGTCTTTTTCGGTTTCATTTTCATCTTTCAATTCAGTAGAAATAGCTAAAGTATTGTTATCAAGGTTAATATTAAAGTCTTGTTTTTTTAAACCAGGAACAGCCATTTCTACAATAAAGGCATCTGCTTCATCTTTTATATTTACCTTAGGTAAGGTAATTCCGGTGTTAAAGTTAGTAGAGAATAACGAAGGAAATTCGTTAAACCCAAAATCATTAAACCAACTTGATAAAGATGGGAAGTTAGACATATTATCTTTTTTTGTTAAACTTCCATTTTTTGGTAATGTCACTAAATTACTCATTGTTAAAAATTTTAAGTTAAACATTTATTTTTTCAATTTTACATTTATGGCGTAACAAAAAAAATACCAGTTAATTTATCCTTTTGTCTTGTCATTAATTTTAAATTTTTATTAACGTTTTTGTGTCAATATTTCTTATGATATGTTTGTATAACTGTCAATTTATCAGTTTTTTAGAGGTCTTTTTTTAATTGTAATTTAAGTTCATATTTGATTTTGTTTTTAATAAAGTTATATTGATCCTAATTATAAGTTTAGTTAAATGAATACATTGGTTGAAAATTATTTTATTGAAGGTTGCGGTAGATGTACTCTTGCTGCAACGCCCGATTGTAAAGTGCATACTTGGAAACAAGAGCTCCAACTATTGCAAAATATAGTTTTACAATGCGGTTTAACCGAAACCTGTAAATGGGGTGTGCCTTGTTATACATACAAGAACAAGAATGTTTTAAATATTAGTGCTTTTAAAAATTTCTGTTCCATTGGGTTTTTTAAAGGCGTTTTATTAGCCGATGTAAAAAAACATTTAGTGAAACCAGGAGAAAACTCACGAGCCGTACGTTTATTTAAGTTTACTAATTTAGAAGATATAAAAGCAATTGAAACGGATATTAAAACCTATATATTTGAAGCTATTGAGGTTGAAAAGGCTGGTTTAAAAATAGAATTTAAGAAAAATACAGAACCAATACCAGAAGAGTTAGAGACGAAATTTGAAGATGATCCGGTTTTTAAATTGGCTTTTAATAATTTAACTCCAGGGAGACAACGTGGTTATATTTTGTATTTTTCGCAACCCAAACAAGTAAAAACACGACTATCTAGAATAGAAAAATGTACAGCATTAATTTTAAACGGCATGGGATTACACGATAGCTATAAACAGCGAAAAAAATAATTATGGAACAATTAACACTTACTACGCCGGCCTTATTGTTTTCGGCAATTTCGTTAATTATGCTGGCTTATACCAATAGGTTTTTGGCATACGCATCGGTAATTAGGAGTTTGCACGATAAGTATAAAAAAGAAAAAGACTCGGTATTGATGGCTCAAATTAAAAACATTAAAACCCGATTGTATTTAACACGATATATGCAAATTTTTGGTATTAGCAGTTTATTGTTTTGTGTATTAACTATGTTTTTAATTTATATAGAGCAACAAAATGTCGCAGTTTGGGTATTTGGTATGGCTTTATTGTTGTTAATAATTTCATTGGCTTTATTGGTTTTTGAAATTCAAATATCTGTAAAAGCCCTAGAACACCATATTAGTGATATAGAAAACACAACTAAATAATTAAATTATGGCAACAACACCAGAACACGATGCACGTATTGCGAACATGACTTTTGCTTCGGTTTACCCACATTATGTAACAAAAGTTGAAAAAAAGGGCAGAACAATTGAAGAATTGCACCAAGTTATTGAATGGCTTACTGGTTTTAACGAAACGAAGCTACAGGAACTCATTGCCGAAAAAGTAACTTTTAAAACCTTTTTTGAAAGGGCTAAAATTAACCCAAACGCACATTTAATAACAGGTGTTATTTGTGGTTATAGAATAGAGGACATTGAAACTGTTTTAACCAAACAAGCCCGCTATTTAGATAAATTAATTGATGAATTAGCACGTGGCCGAAAAATGGAAAAGATTTTACGAGAACCTAAATAAGGTATTATTATTTTAATTTATAAAAACTCACGATACTGAAGCACTCGAAAATCGAAGGTATTAAAATCGGGGTTTTTGGCTTTTAATTGACGATACAGTGGAATTCTGCTAATTGAAATATTAGCCGCTCCAGAGCTTGAGGTTAACGAAACAGTTTTTATTTTACGTTGTTTTTGTTGAGCTTCTGAATCAAGTTCAGGATGGCAAAGTGTAAATTCGTGTATTCGTGGTACTTCATTAGTTACTAAATTCAATTTTAAGCCATAGGTTTTTAAATGTTTTCTGAAGAAATATTCCGGACCATTTTTGCTGTTTCCGCCGGTAAATAGCAGTGTGTTTACATTTGGAAATTGATGTAAATAGCCAATAACATCGCGCAGTTTAATGTTTGTCATTCCTAAATCTGAAGCATCAATTTTTTCGCGTTCACAACTAGCAACGATATCGCAAACACCTATTTTATGTTGTATTAAAAAGTTTTTACGCTGTTGTACGGCTTCTTCAGAATTATCATATCTCAAATTTAGATTATGAATTTTATCGATAAATAACCAAAGGGAATTGTAATAACTTCCGTAGCAAAAATCGACATCTTTTTCTAAAAGTTCGCCTATTGAAAACCGAGGAGGCGGCAAGGTGCCCACGATAAGTTTTTCGGTATCTGCTTGAATAAATGGCTGGTATGGATGCTTGTGTTTAAACACGTTTAAATTTGACTTGCGTTGTTATTTTTTGTAGTTTATTGCTAACAAAATAAACAAATTATTATGGGAAAAGGAGATAAAAAAACAAAACGAGGTAAAATACACCGCGGTACTTTTGGTAGCAGACGTCCTCGTATTAAAAAGAAACCATCGGTTGAGAAAAAAATAAGTATTGGTAATAAGGCAACGCCTAAATAATTAATTTAATTCTTTTATTAATTTTTCAACATCTATAATCGTCGATTTATATAAACGCTTGTTCGTTTTTGTCATATGTCGCGATTCATTATAAATTTCGTTTAATATTTCTTTAGCTTCGGTTTCCTTTTTTATATCAAATAAAAATTTGGCTAAAGCTAAGCGTTCTTCATAAAAGGAATACCTAATATCGATGGCTTTTAAATTAATTTCGGCTTCTTCAATTTTATTTAAATGTTTAAGCGCCATACCGTAATAAAACTGCGATTTCGATTTTTTAAATTCACTTTGGTGTTTTATGGTTTCGGCGTAAGCTATAATGTTTTCAAAATCGTCGATTCTAAAGTATGCGTTTATTAATTGTGTGGTTGCATAAAAATTATTTTGCGATGTATCTTTTAAAGCTTCTTTATAATGCGAAATAGCGTTGTTGTAATCTTTTATTTCTAAAAAAGCATCGGCAAGATCAATTCTGTTTTGGTAGGTTTCAGAAAAGGCTAGCTTGTTTTCTAAATCTTTAATTTTTTTGGTTGGGTTTATAATGTTGGTGATGTCCGAAGTTATTTTTTCGGCATCTCGTTTGTTATAAACTTGCGTAACTAAATAAATAATACAGCCAATTACAGGTAAAAATAAAATTAGAAACACCCAATAATAAGGAGTTCTGTTTTTTACCATATGGTATATGCAATAGCCTTGAAGCGCTAAAATTAGGTAATACATGCTGTGTTTTTCGTAATATTACGAAAATATATTATCTAATAAAAACTAAACTGTTTGGTTTAGACATACTTTCGCTAAACCCATAACCTTCGTAATTAAACCCTTTTAAATCGTCGATAGTTTTGGCGTTTGTATCAATAATGTATCGTGCCATAAGTCCGCGAGCTTCTTTAGCAAAAAATGAAATAATTTTGTATTCGCCATTTTTAAAATCTTTAAAATTGGCTGTAACCACGGGTACTTTTAATGCTTTTGTATCGATGGCTTTAAAGTACTCGTTGCTGGCTAAATTTAAAAATAACTCGTCGTCTTCAAGTTCGTTATTTAGTGCCGTGGTAATATCTTTTTTCCAGAATTCATATAGGTTTTTTTTAACTCCAACAGGCATTTTTGTTCCCATTTCAAGGCGATACGGTTGTATTAAATCGGTTGGTTTTAAAATGCCGTATAAACCAGAAAGAATACGAACGGTATTTTTAAAAGTTTCTATTTTATCTGAAGGAATGGTATAAGCGTTTAAGCCGCGGTACACATCGCCATTAAAGGCGTAAGCCGCAGGTCGTGCATTGTTTGGGTTAAATGGTAATTCCCAAGATTGATTGCGCTCGTAGTTTAATTGTCCTAACGCCTCGGAAATGCTCATGAGTTTCGATAAACTTTTTGCCGATTTCTTTTTTAAAAGCTTATTTAAGCGTTCTGCTTGCTTTAAAAATTGAGCTTCGGTGTGAGTGTTTATAGGTAATTCACTTTCAAAATCTAACGACTTGGCGGGTGATAATACGAGTTTCATGTTGTTGTTTTTTTATAAATCAAATTTACAATTAGTATTGAAATTTTACACGGATGACTTAAATGAATTTTTAATATCTAGATAAGAAAAACTTATAATTAAATCGTGTAATTATAATTTTTGATTATTGAAATATTAATTTGAAAGTATAAACTTGTATTGAAGTTAGCTAGTGCGCTAGGGATTGAACGGTGTGTTTGAGCTCTCGCGCCTTAGCGTGAAGCGAGTAGTGAAAGCCCGACCCCAAAACTTTGGGGTAGCGCCCAAAAAATTAAGTAAACCTAATGGCTTTTACTGGAGCTATTTTAGTGATGAGGTAAGACGGCACCAAAAGCATTGCCATACACAATACGAGTGTGCCCAAATTTAGTGCTAAAATGTAACCAAAACTTATATAAACAGGCGCTTCGGTAACGTAATAAACACTGGGATCGAGTGGAAATAATTTTAAATATTTTTGGGCAAAAAGTAGGCCTAAACCTATGAGGTTGCCCCAAAATAAACCTAACAAAATTAGGTACGAGGCGTTGTATAGAAATAATTTTCGAATGCTCCAATTGTTGCTGCCTAAGGCTTTTAAAATACCAATCATTTGGGTACGCTCTAATATTAAAACCAATAATGCTGTAATCATGTTAATGCCTGCCACCAGTATCATGATGCCAATAATGCCGTAAATATTTTTATCGAAAATGTTTATCCACTCGAAAATTGAAGCAAATTTTGTGGTAACTGTTGTTGTGTTTAATGTTGACGGGGTGTTTTGGAAAATTTCGACTCCTTTTTCTTCAATTTTAGAAAAATCGTTTATAAAAACTTCGAAGTTTCCTATTTGGTCGCTTTCCCATTGGTTGAGTCGTTGAATATGCCGTAAATTACCAATTAAAAATTGTTTGTCGAGGTCTTGAAAGCCTGAATTGTAAATGCCAACAATATTACATTTTACATAATTAGGTAGCTTTTCGGGGTCGTTTTTAGCAAACACCATTTGAAATTGGTCGCCTACCTTAAAGTTTAATCTGTTGGCTAAATATTGCGAAATTAAAACGTCTTCGCTCCATTTTTTTTCTAGGTTAGGCAGTTTACCTTCAATTAAAAATTCTTGAAAATATTGCCAGTTATAATCGTTGCCAACGCCTTTGTAAACGACGCCTTCAAAATCGGTTTCGGTACGAATTACTCCAAATTTTGTGGCAACACCTTGAATGTGAGTTACACCTTCTACATCGTTAAACTCGGGATAAAACTCTTGATTTATAGAAATAGGAAAAACACTTTCTTGCGAATTGTTGCTGTCGTAATTAGTTATAGTTGCATGACCGTTGAAAGCCACAACCTTGTCGCGAATTTTTTGTTGCAAGCCAATACCTGTTGCAATGGCAATCATCATGACTACAATTCCAATTGCAATTGCTGCAATGCCAATTTTTATTATTGGCGCCGAAATACTACTTTTATACGCTTTACTACCAATTAAGCGTTTTGCTATAAAATACTCGTAATTCAAAATATATGATGCCGTTTAAAGTTATCAAAAATACAGTTTTATTCCCGATAGTAATTGGGTTTGTTTTATTTATTTCTTGTGCGCATAAAGCTAAGAAAGAAAATATTGAAAGTATAGAGAAACAGCTAGAAATAAAGATTGATACCAGCATAGTTGTTGGAGCTAATAGAACTGATAGCTATTTGACTTTATTAAAAGGAAAACGCGTTGGCGTAGTAGCCAACCAAACGAGTGTTGTTTTTAAGTCGGAAAATTTTAAAGATAGGGGATATACGCATTTGGTAGATTCCTTACTTGCGTTGCAAATTGATGTAAAACAAGTTTTTGCACCCGAACATGGCTTTCGAGGAAAAGCTGATGCTGGAGAAATTGTTAAAGATGGCATTGATACCAAAACAGGGTTGCCTATTGTGTCGCTTTACGGCAATAATAAAAAGCCTAAACCAGAGCAGTTGCAAGCATTGGATGCGGTTATTTTCGATATTCAAGATGTTGGCGCACGATTTTACACTTATATTTCTTCGTTGCATTATGTTATGGAAGCTTGCGCCGAAGCGAATATACCTGTTATCATTTTTGATAGACCAAACCCGAATGGACATATTATTGATGGTCCGATTTTGGAAATTGAAAACCAGAGTTTTGTTGGTATGCATCCTATTCCTGTGGTTCATGGTATGACTATTGGCGAATATGCAAAAATGATTAATGGTGAAAAATGGCTAAAAAATGGTGTTGAATGTGATTTAACTGTAATTCCAATGAAGCATTACAAGCACAATAAAACCTATAGTTTGCCGATTAAACCTAGCCCAAATTTGCCCAATGCTCAAGCTATAAATTTATATGCAAGTTTATGCTTTTTTGAAGGTACGAATGTTAGTGCAGGTCGTGGTACGGCTACGCAATTTCAGGTTTTTGGGAGTCCGTTTTTAAATTCTGGAGTGTTTTCGTTCACCTTTACACCACAACCTAACGAAGGTGCTAAATATCCAAAACACAAAAACGAATTATGTTACGGAGTAGATTTAACACAATACGAAAAATTGAATGAATTAAAGCTTACTTGGTTAATTGAAGCTTACAAAAACACCTCAGATAAAAGTAAATTTTTTAATAACTTTTTTGTGAAACTTGCAGGAACAAAAGATTTACAAAAACAAATTGAAGCTGGTTTAACCGAAGGCGAAATTAAAGCCACTTGGCAAAAAGGGTTGAAAAGTTTTAATGTTACGAGAGCAAATTACCTTTTGTACGACTAAGGGTTTAAATATTTTTAAATGAAGCTTAAAATCTCAGTTTTTATTATTGCAGTTTTTTTTGGTCTTACCGCTTGTAAAAGTGCTTTACCTACGGTTACGGCTAACCCTAAAACACCAAAGGACTTTGCTACAAATTTCTTAATAAAAGAACAAATTCCTGGTATGTCTGTTTCTGTGTTAAAACATGGCGATTTGGTTTGGTCGGAAGGTTTTGGTTATGCGAATATTGCTAAAAAAATTAAGGTAAGGCCAGACGAAACTCAATTTAGAATTGCTAGTATTTCAAAACCTATTTCGGCTGTTTGTATGGCCACTTTAATTGATGCTAAACTTATAGATTTAGATTCTAGCGTGTACGCCTATTTACCTACTTACCCAAAAAAGAAATACGATTTTACTATAAGGCAAGTTGGTGGGCATACGGCAGGAATTAGGCATTATAAAAATAGTGAGTTTTTGTTAAACGAACCGTTAACTATTACTCAAGGTATAGATATTTTTAAAAACGACACCTTACTTTTTAAGCCACAAAGCAACTACAAATACAGTACTTATGGCTGGAACTTACTTAGCGAAGTTACGCAAACGGTTGCAAAAACACCTTTTGATACTTATACGAAAAACGTCATTTTTAGTCCGCTAAAAATGCTAAACACCTGCTTAGACTATTGTAATACTGATATACCTAATAGAACGCTATTTTACAGAAAAAATGAAAATGGTAAAATTGAATTGGGCAGTCCTGTTTGCAATGAATTTAAAGCTGCTGGAGGTGGTTTTATTTCAACATCTGAAGATTTAATTAAATTTGGAAACGAAATAATACATCCAACATTAATTTCTGAAACTGTTTTAAGTGAATTGTTAACGCCTCAAATTTTAGATTCTGGTAAAAACACACATTACGGCGTAGGCTTTTCGGTAGGTTTATCTAAAAACAAAACACCCAGATTTGGACATTCTGGTGGTGGTGTAGGCGCATCAACCTTACTTTTAATTTATCCTGAAGAAGAGGTTGTTATTTCTATTGTTACTAATTTGTCTAACGTTCCTGTTTACGATTTAGGAAATCAATTAGAAGCTCTTTTTCTAAATTAATTATTTAATAGCGCCACTAATCTATCGGGGTAATCTGTAATTATACCATCTACATTTAAAGCTATCATTTTTTCAAGATTTGAGGTTTTGTTAACCGTCCATGGAATAACTTGATAGTTTTGAGCCTGTAAATCTTCAACAGTAGTTTTATTTAGTAATTTAAAATACGGACTTACAATTTGAGGTTTGTAACTTAATTGTTAAGTTTTTTAGTGATGTTTTCATCTTCATCAACTAAAATAGCAACTTTCATTTTTGGAGCTTGTATTTTAATTTCTTCTAGTATTCGTAAATCGAAACTTTGCAAGTTGGTTTCCGCGAAAGCGTTATTAGCTTCAATCACTTTTAAAACTAAGGCAACAAAGGCTTTTGGGGTTGGCGTATAAATGCCATCGTATTTGGGTTTTGCTTTAATTTCGATATTAAATTTTATGTTTGGGTTTAGTTGTTTTGCGAGTTTAAAAACTTCGTCGAGAGCTGGTTTATAGGTTTTAATTTTTTGTTGCTCTGGAAATCTGGGGTGCTTTTTTAATCCGCAATCGTATTGTTTAATACTATCAAAAGTCATTTGATATAAATTGTATTTCATATCATCTTCCTTTGGAATTGGGTTGCCTTCAATATCTAAACAAATGGTACGGCTTAAAAACGGTTCGTGCGATACAATAACTACGTTATCGCTACTTACGGCCACATCGAGTTCTAAGGTTTGTACACCAAGTTCTATAGCCTTTTTAAATGCCGGTAAGGTGTTTTCTGGCATTAATCCGCGGCAACCGCGATGCCCTTGAATGTCGATATTTTTAGAATTACAACTCACTACAACTATTGCTAAAATTAAAACCGATAAATTTTTCAAAACTCGTCTGGCTTTATGGTTTGCTGCTCGTACTTTTTAAAAGGCTGTGCTAATAAGGTTTTTATGTTGCTATTGGCAGCTTCATCTGGAAATACATCAACGCCATAAACAATAGCATCTCTGTCTAATTTCATAAAAGTTCCAAAAAGTCGGTCCCAAACCGAAAAAATATTTCCGTAGTTAGAATCTGTAAAGGGTAATCTGTAATGGTGATGTACTTTGTGCATATCGGGCGAAACAATAACGTAGCTTAGCCAATCATCTATTTTTCTTTGTAATTTTATGTTTGCATGATTAAATTGGGTTGCCACAACAGATAGCGATTGGTATAAAAATACAATAGCAATTGGAGTTCCAATAATAAAAATGCCTGCCAACGTAAATAAATAACGTATTAAACTTTCTAAAGGGTGATGCCTATTTGCGGTTGTTGCATCTACATTATGGTCGGTATGGTGTACTAAATGCACTTTCCAAAGCAATTTGGTTTTATGCTCGATTAAATGTGGTAAATAAGCACCAATAAAATCTATTAAAAATATACCTAAAAGTGCGTATAGCCATAAAGGCATTTCTGGTAACCAATTAAGAATTCCGAAGTTGTTTTGAGTAACCCAATCGGCCGATTTTAAAAGTAAAAATGCCAATGGTAAATTAACAATTACGGTTGTTAGCGTGAAAAATATATTGGGTACAGCGTGTTTCCATTTTTTGTAAGGTTTACCAAATAACGGCATTATGCCTTCTAAAACCCAGAAAAAAGTGAGGCCTCCAATTAAAATTATGGCTCGGTGATGAGATGGTATGGTCTCGAAATAGTTTAATAAAGCTTCCAAAGTAATTTAGTTTAGTTTTTAAATATAACTATTTTATCCTTTGTTTCATGGCTTCAACTATGTTAAAAGCTGCCGGACAAATAGCCACATTTTTTAAAGTTAAGTTGGTTATTTGCTGAAATTTTTTCCGGTCGGTATGTGGAAACTCTCGGCATGCTTTTGGGCGCACATCGTATATAAGACAGTAATTATCGGCATCTAAAAACGTACATGGCACGCTTTGCAGTACATAGTCATTTTCTTCGTCAACTCTTAAATATTGATCTATAAACTGTTGCTGTTTCATTTTAAAATGTTTCGCAATACGTTCAATATCTTTAGGTGTAAATAACGGACCTGTTGTTTTACAGCAATTTGCGCATTGTAGGCAGTCGGTGCGTTCAAACGCTTCTTCGTGTAACTCTTGCATCACATAATCTAAATTCTTTGGTGGCTTTTTTTTAAGCTTTGTAAAGAATTTTTTGGTTTCGTTATGCTTATCTTTGGCGAGCTTTGGAAGATCTTCTATTTTAGGTTGGATACTCAAAATTTAAAATTTTAGCAAAACTACTAAAAGCAAACTAACTTTGTATTTTAATACTTGAATTTTGAATTTGAAAGACCTTTTCGGAAAAGCTTTACTAGATTACCAAAACGGAAATTATACAGAAGACATTATAACGTCTACAAGTATTTCTGATGAAGATGAATTGCCTTTACCGTATTTATTTAGAAATTATTCTGAAATGCCTAAACTCGAACAGCACGCTTTAAAATTAAGTAAAGGCAAGGTGTTAGATGCTGGTTGTGGTGCCGGAAACCATAGTTTGTATTTGCAGCAAAAGGGTATAGCTGTGAAAGCTATCGATGTATCGGAAGGAGCTATTGAAGTTTCAAAAATGCGCGGTGTAAAAAATGCCGAAGTTTTAAATATTTTAAACGAATCGGAAACTTTTGATACCGTTTTATTATTAATGAATGGTACCGGAATTTTTCAAGAACTTACTCAAGTTTCGAAATACTTAACGCATTTAAAAAGTTTGCTAAACCCTAACGGGCAAATTTTAATTGATTCGTCTGATATTAAATACATGTATTTAGACGACGACGGTGGCTATTGGCAAGATATGAATGCGAGCTACTACGGCGAACTCGATTATTATTTAAGTTATAAAGGAGAAAAAGAAACTCCAATGAAATGGTTGTATCTTGATTTTGACACCTTAAAGTTAGCTTGCGAAACGGTTGGCTTGAAATGTGAACTAGTTTACGAAGGCGAACATTATGATTATTTGGCGCGGTTAAGTTGAAAAATTAATCGTCTTCAATACGGTTTTCGTCAAAAGCCGATGGTAAAAGTTTAGGAATAAACTTAATAACCAGTGGTAATAAAATAGCTCCACCAGGAAGCATAAAAATAGCTAAACTTGGAATGCTTTTAAAAATATCAAGCAATTGATCTTGTACCTTTTTTTGTTCCTCTTTCGTTAATTCTCGCACCGTAGACTGGCTTAGTAAAACCATAAGTTCTTTACTGTCTAATAATTCTTGGTATAAGCGTTTTCTGTTTCTAGAAATAAGTTTAGTTACCATTTTGCTAGAATTATCGTAAAAACTTTTAACCAAATTTTTCGAGCTTAATAAGGCAATGTTGTTTTTGTTTTGCGTGTAAAAGGAGTTTATGGTTATAATAGATTCTTTTAAAATATCTTTTTCAAGATTTAAATCTTTTCTAAGTGAAATTAAAAACTTTTGTTCTTGTATATCAATAACTTTATCGGTCCAGGTTGCCATACAAGCGAGGTCAATCATATATTGCTTTTCTAAAGAGGTATTTATGTGAGATATAGCGTGTTTATAATCGTTGGTTTCTTCGTTAAAATAGCGTAAAGATGATTCGAAAAGGCGAATTAAACTCTCATCGTATTGATTTTTTTCTGCTTTAGAGTTTAAAACATTTAATGAAATAGAAGCTATTGAAGCTTCGATTTTAGTTAGGTAATCTGTTGAAATTATTTTGTTTTCTAAATAGTGTTTATAGGCCAAAACATCAATAAAAAGTAAGGCATTAACAATAAAATATTTAAAGTTTTTGGTTAAAATATTTGTATCTATTTGAATGCGCTTATGAAATATTTTTTCAAGTTGTTCCGTAGTTTTTTTTTCACTTAATAATATTCTAAAAAAAGAGGTTTTAGTTTCGTTTATACTGTTATAAAAATCTATAACACTTTCTACAAAATCATTTTCAATATTGGCTTTTTTATGAGTATAAAGTAAGGCTAAACATAAATTTATTTTACAAATTTCTTCTTCGGTTAAATCGCCTTTCTCTATAATATGCTCAATAACATATAAATTACTGCCATAAATAAATCCAGAGGATCTAAGGTTTTTATATAGCACGTCATCGCTTAGCTTAAAAAGGGAACTAGTGTTACCACAAATTTTGAGCAGTTTTTTTATCCAACCAGAAGCCGATGGGTTCATGTAATTATGTTGAAATGTTATGAAAGTATAAATGTAATATTTTGAATTATAGCTTCCGCAATTTTTATTTTAAAAAAGCATCAAAAGTTTATAAAGCTAAAAGTAAGTTAAAAAAAACTAAATGTTTGAAATAAAAATTACTAGAAAGTACTTTTGACCAAAACCAATATTAATCAATCAATATTTAATGAAATTATTAAACCGAGTAGTACAACTAATTTGTTATGTGTTTTTATTAATATCTAGTGAAGCTTTTTCGCAGCAAATAAAAGGTATTGTTAAAAACGATATAAACCAACCACTAGAATCTGTTTATGTTTACAATTTAAGTAGTAAAGCACATGCCCATACCTCAGAAAGTGGCGTTTTTATTCTAGAAAAAACAAAAACTGGCGATTCTTTAAAAATAGGTTTGTTAGGCTACCAAACCAAAATAATAAAATTAACACCAGACTATAATCTTGATAATGTAGAAATAATATTACAAGAAAAAATATTTAAGTTAGATGAAATGATTGTAGAAGAGCAGGTTAATGCCTTAAGCACAATTTCTAGGTTAGATTTAAGTACAAACCCTGTAAACTCGTCGCAAGATGTGTTACGTAAAGTCCCCGGTTTATTTATAGGTCAACATGCAGGAGGCGGAAAAGCCGAACAAATTTTTTTAAGAGGATTTGATATAGATCATGGTACAGATATTTCAATTTCAGTTGATGGAATGCCCGTAAATATGGTATCTCATGCCCACGGGCAAGGTTATGCAGATTTACATTTTTTAATACCAGAAACAGTTAATAAAATAGATTTTGGTAAAGGGCCATACTATGCAAAAGAAGGCGATTTTACTACCGCTGGTTATGTTGATTTTTCTACCAAAGATTATTTAAAAAATAGTGAGGTAACATTTGGTGTCGGGCAATTTAATACCTTCAGAACTTTAGGTATGATAGATTTATTAGGAAACGAAAAAATAAGAATGCTTTTGTTGCAGTTGAATATTTAGAAAGCGATGGCCCTTTCGATTCACCACAAAATTTTAATAGAGTAAATTTATTTGGTAAATATGTAATTTTTACGCCAGATAATGATAAGCTTACGCTAACAGCTTCACACTTTACAAGCCGATGGGATGCTTCTGGGCAAATACCACAGCGTGAAGTAGATAATGGTAATATATCTCGTTTTGGAGCTATAGATGATACCGAAGGAGGTACAACAGAACGCACCAATTTAAATGTAGAATACAACAAACAAGTATCAAACAATACAACAATAAAAACTAATGCCTTTTATTCGCACTATGCATTCGAGCTATATTCAAATTTTACATTTTTTTTAGAAGATCCAGATAACGGCGATCAAATAAAACAAAAGGAAGATCGCGATGTTTTTGGGTTAAATTCTGAACTTATTTATAATACCTTTTTAGGTAGTACAGAATTAAAATTAACTTCAGGAGTTTCATTAAGGCACGATGCTACTACAGATACAGAATTGTCGCATACTTTAAATCGAGTTACAACCTTAGAAAATATTCAGTTAGGCGATATTAATCAAACTAATGCAGCGGCTTATGTTAATGCCGATTTTGAAATGGGCAAATTTACAATTGCTCCAGCTTTACGTTTAGATTATTTTAAGTTTTTATACACCGATAAGTTATCGGAAACCTATTCTGCCGAAGCCGAAACCAAAGCTATTGTTAGTCCAAAACTTAATTTCTTTTATAATGCAAACAATAATTTGCAGTTGTATTTAAAAACAGGATTAGGCTTTCACTCTAACGATGCTAGGGTGGTGGTAAGTAATTCAGGTGAAGATATTTTACCAAGAGCTTATGGTACAGATTTAGGAGCTGTTTGGAAACCTTTTTCTAATCTCGTTGTAAACAGTGCGCTTTGGTATTTATTTTTAGAACAAGAGTTTGTTTATGTAGGCGATGCTGGAATTGTTGAGCCAAGTGGTAAAACAGAACGATACGGTTTAGATTTAGGTATGCGTTATCAATTAACCAATTGGTTGTTTCTAGATACAGATGCTACGTTAACTCACGCAAGAAGTACAGAAGATCCTGACGGTGAAAATTATATTCCTTTAGCCCCAAGTTTTACAATGGCAGGAGGCTTAGCGGTTAATAACTTAAAAGGATTTTCAGGAGGATTACGTTATAGGTTTATTGATGATAGGCCAGCAAATGAAGATAATAGTATTATAGCTGATGGGTATTTTGTAGCCGATTTTAATGCTAGCTACACCATAAATAATTTAACCTTTGGAATAGCCGTAGAAAATATATTTGATGTAGAATGGAGCGAAACACAATTTGCTACAGAATCGCGTTTACAAAATGAACCTCAAGCCGTAGAAGAAATACATTTTACTCCTGGAACACCTTTTTTTGCTAAAGCAATGGTAACGTACAGATTCTAACTTATAATATTTTTTGGAACCTAAATTTATGTGTTAATTTTTAGGTTTTTGTTAGGTGAAGGGCTGGTTAACATTTAAACAGCCCTTTTTTAGTTTTTTTAAATAAAATTTATTTAGCGTAAGCACCGCTAGAGTACGTAAGCTCGTAACTATGTGTGTAAATTTCGAAAACAATTCCAAAAGGATCTTCTACATAACACATTTTAAACGGTTTATCTTCTGGGTAATATTCTCGAATGGGCATGCGTTGTTTTCCGCCGTAGGCTTTAATTTTTTCAATTAACGTTTCAATATCGGGATCTTGTACACAAAAATGAAATAACCCGGTATTAAACGGATTAAATTCAGGAGCATCTTTAACACCATGAGGAAAGGAGAATAACTCAACCCCAATACCATCCGAGGTTGCTAAATGTGCAATTTCAAACGTTTCCCAATCGTTTCCAAAAACATCAATACACATTTTTCCAATGGCTGTTTTGGTTTCTTTTTTTACTGTTGAAGGCTCCATAATAACATACCAACCCATAACTTCTGTGTAAAATTTTGTAGCTGCTTTAATATCGGGAACTGTAATTCCGATGTGTGAAAACGACTTCGGATAATTTTTATTTGTTGTCATAATTTTTGTTTTAGACTGCGAAATTAGATTATATTTGCTTATTAGGCAATAACTTACTAAAAAGTTATATAGTTACTTAAACGAGTAAAATACTGTTTATTAATAAGTTAGTTTTATGAAAAATGAAGTTAAATGTCCGTTAAATTATACAATGAATTTAATTGGGACTAAATGGAAGCCTTTAATCTTGTTTCATTTGCTAGATGATAATTTGCGTTCTGGAGTATTACAAAAGCATATTCCTGGAATTTCAAATAAAATGTTTACACAAACCGTTCGCGAATTAGAAAAGGATGGGCTTATACATCGTAAAGTATATCCAGTGGTGCCACCAAAAGTAGAGTATGGCTTAACTGAAAGAGGTAAATCTTTAGAAACTGTACTTAGAGCATTGGACACTTGGGGTTTAAAAGATTCTAAAATTTAGCTGTAATAATTAATGTTAGGTTACAAAGTAGTAAGCATTATTTAGTTTTACGTTTAATTATCTTTTTAATCCTTTTATTTATTATTTCAGAGAGGTTCCAATTGTATAGTTTAGAGTCGGTTGTGCTATAAAACTGAATAACAACAGCATCTAAATCTTTATAATAATTGGCAAAACTTTGGTAACCTGGTACCCAACCACCGTGTTCAAATTCATAAATAGAAGCATAAATTTCTTGTTCACCTGGTTTAAAAATAGATCCGTTATTTAAGGCTCTAATAAAAATACCCACGTCTTCTGCTGTGGCAACCATGCCGTGTTCATCTGCTTTTAAATCAAACGGATGCCCTACGTGATAACCACTCATAACATCGTTAATATTTACTTCGCTTAACGAGCTAAATGTGTTTTTAAGGTTTAAGGGTTTTAAAATTTCTTGTTTAATAAATTTAAAGTTATTGTAACCTAATGCATTATCCATTATTTTATTAATTAAAAGATAATTGGTGTTACAATACTCGTAATCGGTATCTGGTTTAAAATTAGCTGGTTTATCTAAAATTAAAGTAAGACTTTCTTCGTACGATTGTGTTGGGTTTGCCCAAAAATTTGGGGCATCGGTAAAATTTGGAATACCGCTTCGGTGCTGTATCATTAAGCGCAAAGTTATTTGTTCGGCATATTCAATATGTCCCACAACCTCGGGTAAATAATCGGCTAAAGTTTTATCTAAAGAAAGTTTACCTTGACTTACCAATTTAGTAACCGCTACAGCATCATATAATTTACTAATGCTAGCAATTTTAAACAAAGCATTTGGTTTAGCAGGTGTTTTAGTGGCTTTATTGTGCCAACCAGATGCAAGATATTGCGGTGCTTTATTAGCTTGGTCAATGTAAACAATTACACCATCAAATCCGTGGCCAACAGCTTGGTCTAATTGTTTTTGTACTGTTTCTGGAAGTGGCAATATCCATGCTTTTACCAATAACCATGGCACAAAAAATAATGAGGTAACGGTTCCTAAAAATAAAATTATCCTAAGCATTATAGTTTTCTTTTTATTCATTTTACTTAATATGAGTTAGCGATTACACGTGCAAATTTCTATTTCAATTATAAAAATTTAAATTATTATCCTCTGAAATGTTGAAAGTTATGGATAAATTGTAGGTTTTTGTTGAAGTAAGTGTTGTAATTTAAGGAGAATTTACGATAAACCGAGCTATTTAAGTGGTTTAATTTGAGGTGATTGCACACTTTAAAAGGTGCTTAGTGGTTTTTATGCGATTTTTGTTAACCCGTTGAATGCGCTAAGAGTTGTTGTGATTGTTTTTTATCTTTTTTCTGTATGTTTTAAAAGACGCCTTATTCTTGATTTTGCTTTAAATGTTAGGATCTATTTTGATGTTATATTTTGTTAAAAGTCCAACTACAGTGCTTAATGTAAATTTCGCGCCCTTAATTTTATTGTTTTCGGGGTCAATTGTAAAGTTATAAGAACTTCTAAAATCGGCATTTTGTAAGTCTGTGTTTTTAAATATAGCATTTTGTAAATCACATTCGTTAAAAACGGATGCACTCAAATCGCATGCTGTAAAATCGACTTCTTGTAGTTTGGATTTGTTAAAAGACAGTTTTGAAAGGTTTCGTTTAAAAAATGAAGAATGATTTAATAGGCATTTGTCAACTTTTATTAAAAATCCAAAGTCGTTACATTTATCGAATGGTAAGCCTAACATTTTACAATCTTTAAACCGTACATTTTGAAATCCTGTTTGTAAAATATGAGCTGAACTTAAATTACAGTCGTAAAATTCGCAGTCGATAAATCTAATTTTCGACAAATCGGAATTAGAAAAATTACAATTAGTAAAAGTGCATAATTCATATTCACCTTTTTCAAGTCCATTTTTTGAAAAGTCCTTTTTTTTATATGTTTTTTCTTCTATAAACAATTCACTCATTTAATCTCGATGTTGCTTTCTACTTGTTTACTACGTGTTTTAGTTTGGCTCGTTGCTTAGTTTAGTTGCTAAAATTAGCAAATAAAACATACCTAGCCTGTGAGGATTATTGTAAGTAGGCTAGTAAATAGTAGTTAGTTATACACACTATTGTGCTTTCGTTATTTTAATATTTCTGAATCAAGGTCAGCTAAAATTTGTTCTATTTGTTCTTTTATTCCGCCAAAAAACCTTTGCCCATTTGTTGCATTAATTGTTAAATAGAAATCAAGAAGCGTGTTTTCAAATTTAACTAAACTGAAAATGTTTTTATTACTTACACTATCGGATATCGATTGATTTTCAAAATTAAAGCCTCTATTTATCAATACTTTTCTAACACTTCCATTTTCATTTAATTGTTTTTGCAGTTCTTTCATCATTTCATGAGTTGAAACTTCTTGGATTTTTAAAAAATCCAATGTACTCTCAAAAGATGCAATGTTTTGTCTTAGTTTTTCATTTTGAATTAAATTGAGGTTTCCAGAGCTAATAATATCAGTTAGCACTCCTTTTGAAGGGATATAAGTCGCAACTCCTTTAAAAACTGAGAATATAATATCTGATATTTCTTTTTCACCAATAGTATCACGAACATTATCATCAAATAAAGTAAGCATATTTTCAACGGCTTTCACTTGATTATAATTTTCGGTGAGAGAATTGTTTATTTTCTCTAAGTTTGTTTCAAATTCAGATTGAAGAGACAATAAATAAGCCTGTTCTATTTTTCGCTGTTGTTTATTGTTATTGTGATTATTTATTGAAAGTGCAATCAAGATTCCAATGACAACAAGAATAATTTCTCCGATAGCGTAGGTTAAATATTTTCCGAACTTATTTTCAGTCAGTGTCTTTTGTCTAATTTTTCTAAAGAATTTTATCATTGGTTATTGGTTAGTCAAGCTTGCCGTAAACAGTTTTGTGTCTTGTTAGTTATGTTGTTCGAACACCTAATTTAGCAAATAAAAACGGAATAGAAAGTCTGCTAGAATTTTTATAAGCAGGCTAGAACTAGGTGATTAATTTTTTCACTGTTTTAAATAGTCTTTCTATAAATTTTTAACAATTTCAGATTCTCTTTTAAATCCGTCTTTTTCTAAATATTCAATAATTAACTTTTTAATTTCTTTGTCATAATCATCGCTTAAAATATATTGAAATGTAGATTCTCTATAAAATTTCAATCGACTATTCAAGTTGGATTTATCTAAAAACGCCTTAACTTTCTGTGGGTCTTTACTGTATTCAAAATTTGATACCTTTTCATCATTTTCTAGAATTAAACCCATTCCATCAGATGTTTCCGTGCTACAAATTTTTTCACGTTCTTTTTTTAGGTTAATTATTTTTGAAATTATTTTACTGTCTTTTTCAATCCCAAAATCTTTGTTTAATAATTCTATTGTTTTTTTTCTTTTAACGATATGTTTTTCTTCCATTTGCCATTCTAAATATTGATTTTTTCTAAACTCAAACGCTTTCTCATTTTCATATACATCAGCAAGTAAGCTAGATTGTTCACAATAGGCTACAAAAGATAAAAATTGTCTTAAATCTTTTGCTACAATATTTATTGGAGGGTCATAAGATGGCGCAATACAAACAATAGGTGCTTTTTCTAAATTTTTAACAAACCCAAAATCAGTTAAAAACCCAAAATGTATTCCATTGTTTCCAGTACCTGCAAAAGGTATAACATCAATTGGAGTTATACTGTAATAATGATTATAATCAACCCAAAATTCAAGATTTTCCCAATTTGCTAATTTCTTTTTTGCATAACTTTCAAGTTTTTCAAGGATTTCAGGTTTTTCATAATTTCCAAAATTGGTTTTTTCTTTCTTGCAACCTAAAAAAGATAATATTGTAGCTATCATAATTATTTTCTCCATTTTTATTTCAAATTACACACAAAGTTTATATGTAAGGAAAGTTGCGTGTTTATATGTAAGGAAAGTTGCGTGTTTGCATGTGATTATTTTTCGATGGTTAAATTAAAAGCAAGCAACTTTGTTAGCTAAAGCTAGCTTTTTTTTTACGATTTTGAATAACGTTTTTATTTTTATTTGATGTTATCAATTTAATTGTTACTTTTGATTTAGATGGATAAGTGTTAGGCACTTATTGAGGACTTTAATACAAATAAAGGACTACAAAAGGACTAACATTTCATTTTTGCAAAGGACTGCAAAGAACAAGGGGCATAATACGGCTGAAAAGGACTTCTTCCAAGACTTCGTTAACGTTTCCATCTAATCGAAATTTAGAGAGCCTATTGGCTATTTGTTAAATTCAAGAAATACATTTTCTTGTTAAACGATTTTGGTATGAAAGATATTAGTCCTACCTACGCAGTTATTGAATCCTTTTCTGACTTGTTAATTATGCTTGTCAAATCTCCATTCTTTTTTTTAATTATAGTTATTTTTTATTATTCTTTACTAAATAAGAAAAAACGAGAATCGGTAAACGCAGAAATGGTCAAATTAATTAATGCATTGAGGGGAAAGAGTTAATTATTATATATGCTGTATCTCAAATTGTTTGCTAGCTATTAATACAATAAGTTTTATAAATATCTCTAAGCTTAATTTTGTTTATTAAAAAAATAAATAACAATTATGCAGAGGTTTCTAAATAGCTAACTAAGGTTTCAATCATTTGTGCACCTTTATGTAGTTGATCTTTCGATATAAACTCGTTAGCTCTATGCGCTTGTTTTATCGATCCTGGTCCGCAAATTATAGCCTCGAAACCAGCATTAGCAAAGTAGCCAGCTTCCGATGCGTACGATACGGTATTCCAATTATAATTTCCTGTAATTTCGCCAATTAAATTAACAGCTTCGGCGTTTTCGTTTGTGCTAAAAGCAGGAACAATAGGATGATTTTCTTCAACGTCAATTTTAAAATCAGAGAAAATTGCGCGCTGAGTATTTTCTCTTTCTCTGCAAAAATGTATTAAATCTTGGTATAATATGTTTGGGTTGTCTTTTGGTAAACATCTAATATCTAACGAAAGTGTTACTTTATTAGCGATTATGTTCGCTGCAATGCCTCCGTTTATAGTGCCAACATGTAATGAAGTGTGTGGCGGATTAAAACGAGCATCGTTACTCGTTTTTACAAGAGTGTTCATTTTTTCTTCTGCCCAAAGAACAATTTTTGCAGCTTCATGAATGGCGCTAACTTCTTGTTTTATGCGGCTGCTATGTCCTTCGGAACCGTTAACTGTAATGTCTAAAATATGGATACTTTTTTGCCCAATTATGGGTTGCAACATGGTGGCCTCACCAATAATAGCAAATTTTGGCGTTTCGCTGTAGGTTGCTTTTATATGATTTATTAAAGCTTCGGCGGCTAAACACCCAATTTCTTCATCGTAAGAAAAAGCAAAATAAATGGGCTTTTTTAGGTTGGCTTTTACCATTTTGGGTAATGCCGAAAGGCAACAGGCTAAAAAGCCTTTCATGTCGCAACTACCGCGAGCATAAAGGTTGCCATCTGGTTTTTCTACTAATTTAAACGGATTAGTATACCAAGGTTGATTTTTAACCGGAACAACATCGGTATGTCCAGAAAGTATAGTGCCGCCATTTATGGCTGGCCCAATTCTACAATGCAAAGAAGCTTTGGTATTATCGCTATTGTAAACCAAAAACGTTTTAATACCAAAGCTTTCTGTATACTGTTTAATCCAATTAATAATTTCCAAATTACTATCGCCTCCTAAAACGGGGAACGACACTAATTTTTCAAGTATTTGTTGGGTGGTCATGCTGTTTTTACTAACTTTTTCTTAGGTAGGTTTCTATTTGAATAGCAACATCTTCCCAAGTTTTGCTAACACCATCGGCGCCCTTATGTAAATCGAAACACACTTTGTTTAACGCGGCTAAAGCATCAAGGGCATTCCAGTCGGCTAAATTCATAACACCAGTTAAAGTTACACGTCTTTCATCGGTAATGTTAATAGCAAGAGGAAGTTCGTGTGTAACACCATTCATAGTTAAATTAGCCACGCAATTTCCGCTAGTATAAGCAATAGTTCCAGTTAATAATTCGGCGTCTAACATCGAACCAAAAAAGGAAGTTTTAATTTTAGCATCACGCGTATTTGTTGCATCGTTTGTAAATAAACTACTTACAGGGATGGAGAATGATAAACCATTTAAAGCTTCCTCTGGTGTTGCGCCAGATTTTTCTTCGAAGTTAACCGTAGTAAATTCACCGCCAACGCCCACTTTTTCGGTGGTTTTATATGCGGTCCATTTTACCGATGTGGCTTCTGGTTTTACAACAAAAACTTCGGCTGTTGTTGTCTCATTTTCAATGGTTGTAGGTTCTTTTTTGTTGTTTTTACAAGCTATAATACTTAAGGATAAAAAAAGTAAAAGGATGTTTAATTTTTTCATGTTAACTGATGTCTTTTTTATTTAACCGAAAGTTAAGAGATAAAAAAACGAATACCAAGTTATAGTTGTTATTTAATTCTTAAAACAGATTTTATTGAATTATACCAGCGCAACTCACTCTAGCTCCGGCATCACCGGATGGTTGAGATGTTAAATCATCTTTTCCTGCATGTACTATTAAACCTTTTCCTATAATATTTTTAGTGTTGTCGTTACAGTCAAGACACCATTCTGAAGTAGAAAATTCAATTTCTGCATGGCCCGATTCGTCTGCTGTAAAGTTACCAATGTCTCCTTTATGGTAACCAGTTTCTGCACCCCAAGCACCATGAGGTTGGCTGGTAGGGTTCCAATGACCACCTGCAGATTTTCCATCTGCTGAAGAGCAATCTGCCGTTTCATGAATATGTATGGCATGAACTCCAGGCTCTAAACCATTAATGGAGGCAACCATGTTAACAACATCATTATTTTCGGTGAAAACTACTTTTCCACCTACATTGCTTTCACTTTTCGCGTTTAAAGCAATTGTAACAGATTTAGCATTGTTGGTTTTTTCTTCAACGGTTTTACTAACTTCATGGTTAGGCAACTTTTTTTCTTGTTGTTTCGTATTATTTTTACATGCTGTAAATGTTGCAATTGTACTTACAATAAGTAATAAATTTAAATTTTTCATAGTAAAGTGTTGTTTTGTTGTTCCACTTAATTTAAATGAATATTGATGTAATAACAAATTTAAACTACGCTATAACAAAATTTTAATATTTTAAAACAAGCGTTATATCCTGCAAATTCGTAATTTTAGACAGCTATGAAAAAACGAAATATGAAAAGAAAAGGATTTGTATTTAAAAAGTATGAAGCTCCTAATCAATCGCCCTTTGAAAAACTTTTCGAGATTTTTAAAGAGCTAATTACGCATACTTCTGGCGATTTTGATGAAGCTATAGATTGGTTGCGCGAACTCGATAGAGAATACAAGCTTACCACTGCCGAATATACGATTGATGATTTTATCGAAGACCTTAAACAGAAAGGTTATTTAAGAGAAGAAATTAAACCCGATGGCAAAAATGGGTTAGCTATAACAGCAAAAACCGAACGCGCGATTAGGCAGCAAGCGCTCGATCAAATTTTTGGTAAAATAAAACGAAGCGGACAAGGCAATCACAAAAGTAAAAGTCCGGGTATTGGAGACGAACATACTGGCGATTTTAGAGATTATCAATTTGGAGATGGTTTAGATCGTGTTTCCATGACCGAAAGTTTAAAAAATGCGCAAATTAATCATGGTATTGGTGACTTTACCTTATCGGAAGACGATTTAGTGGTTGAAGATACCCGACATAAATCGCAAATGAGTACTGTTTTAATGATTGATATTAGCCACAGCATGATTTTATATGGCGAAGATAGAATTACACCTGCCAAAAAAGTTGCTATGGCTCTTGCTGAATTAATTACCACGCGTTATCCAAAAGATACACTCGATATTTTAGTATTTGGTAATGATGCTTGGCAAATAGAAATTAAAGATTTACCGTATTTAAATGTCGGTCCATATCATACAAATACGGTTGCAGGTTTAGAATTGGCGATGGATTTGTTACGTCGAAAACGAAATACAAACAAACAAATTTTTATGATAACCGATGGGAAGCCAAGTTGTTTAAAATTGAAAAACGGTGAGTATTTTAAAGATAGTATGGGGTTAAATCCAAACATTACTAATAAATGTTATATGATGGCGCAACAAGCCCGAAAATTACACATTCCCATTACAACCTTTATGATTGCAAAAGATAGTTACTTAATGCAATTTGTTCGAGAATTTACTTATGCCAACCAAGGAAAAGCGTTTTACACAGGTCTAAAAGGTTTAGGTGAAATGATTTTTGAAGACTATGAAACAAACAGAAAAAAAAGAATTAGAGGCTAATTAGCACTCTAAACATTGAAAAAAGAAAATTTATAGTGACATCGAGCGCAGTCGAGATGTTTCTTAAAACTAAAAATGTATAATGAAAGTTAACGAAATAACAACATTAGCCGAATTAAAAGCTTCAGGATATCAATCGAAATCAATAAAAGATGAACTTCGCGAAAATTTAATTCAAAAAATAAAAAATAAAGAAACCACTTTTACTGGTGTTCATGGTTACGAAAACACGGTAATTCCAGAATTAGAACGTGCCATTTTATCGCGTCATAATATAAATTTACTGGGTTTACGCGGACAAGCAAAAACGCGTCTTGCACGTTTAATGCTTAATTTGTTAGATGAATATATTCCGGTGGTAGCTGGTTCCGAAATTAACGACGATCCTTTAAAGCCGTTATCTAGATTTGCAACAGAACTTATTAAAGAAAAGGGCGATAATACACCTATTACTTGGTTGCATAGAAGCGAAAGGTTTGCCGAAAAATTGGCAACTCCCGATGTAACTGTTGCCGATATTATTGGTGATGTCGACCCTATAAAAGCTGCAAATTTAAAACTGAGTTATGCCGACGATAGAGTTATTCATTACGGAATGATTCCGCGAGCGAACCGTTGTATTTTTGTAATTAATGAGTTGCCCGATTTGCAAGCCAGAATTCAAGTGGCTTTATTTAATATTTTACAAGAAGGCGATATACAAATACGAGGTTTTAAATTACGATTACCTTTAGATATGCAATTTGTTTTTACAGCAAACCCAGAAGATTATACCAATAGAGGTAGTATTGTAACGCCGTTAAAAGATCGTATTGGTTCGCAAATTTTAACGCATTACCCTATCGATATTGAAACCGCAAGAAAAATTACTGAGCAAGAAGCGAAGGTGGTCGAGTCGCAAAAATCTACCGTGGTAATTCCCGATTTAGCACGAGATTTATTGGAACAAATAGTATTCGAGGCACGCGAAAGCGAATATATCGATGCTAAAAGTGGTGTAAGTGCACGTTTAAGTATTACGGCTTTAGAGAATTTATTAAGCACAGCAGAACGTAGAGCTTTAGTAAATGGAGAAGAAAACACAACGCTTCGATTGTCTGATTTTGTAGGTATAATTCCCGCCATTACCGGAAAAGTAGAATTAGTTTACGAAGGCGAACAAGAAGGCGCTGCTGTTGTTGCTTACAATTTAATAGGCGAGGCTGTAAAAAGTTTGTTTATTGAGTATTTTCCTAAAATTGAAAAGCTTCAAAAGGCAAACGAAGAAACACCATACGATGCTATTGTATCGTGGTTTTTTAATTTAAAGGAAGGTTTTGAGTTGTTAGACGATTTGCGCGATAAAGAATATAAAAGCTTATTAAGTAATATTTCACCGTTAAACGACCTACTAGCACAATATCAACCTAATATTTCTCAAGAAGATAGCTTTTTTGTAAAAGAATTTGTGCTTTGGGCGCTTGTTGAATTTAAACTTTTAAGTAAACAGCGCTTCACAGAAGGCATTCAATTTAAAGATCCTTATGGTAATTTTATAAAAGGTTTGTAAGGCTTAAAAATAAATTTTATTGATTATTGAAAATTTAATAAAAGTAGATTTTAATTCTAAATTTCGTAGTTAATCGCTTTCAATTTATTACATCAAAATTGCAGAAATAATAGTTCGTTTTTTTTTTGTTTTTTACTCCATTTTGGCTTAAATTATGGAAAAATCTTACCAAAATTTGTAAAAAAAGCAAAAAAACATGAACAAAACTGAAGATGGCACACAAGCGGTCATTAATCTACTTTCATTCGATATTGATAATACATTAATCGATTTTCATACACACAAAAGTAATTTTAGAAAAGTTTGGAAAAAACACAAACCCAAAGATGTCATTTTAACCTATAACACAGGGCGTTTGGTAGACGATGTTTTAGGTTTAATTGAAAAACGTACCTTACCTGAACCCGATTACATAATTGCTGGAGTAGGAACTATTATATACGATTATAATAATAAATGTATTGTAAAAGAATTTAATGATATTTTAGATGAAGGTTGGGATTTGGAAGCCGTTGAAAGTATTGTAACAAACATAAACCACCCAATAAGCGAGCAGCCTTCAAAATATCAGCATGCTTATAAACGAAGCTACTTTTTTCATGATGCTACCGAAGAACTTATTGAAAGTATAGAAAAAGACTTTGCAAAAGCTAATATGTTTGTGAATATTGTGTATTCCGGAAATCAGTTTTTAGATGTGCTTCCAAAATGGGCAAATAAAGGCAATGCCCTACAATGGTTGCTTAATAAATTAGATATTAATCCTGAAAATGTTTTAGTAGCAGGCGATAGCGGAAACGATTCTGCAATGTTCGATTTGGATGATGTAAAAGGAATTGTTGTAGCGAATGCACACGAAGAACTTTATAAATATACCAAGCATAAACAAATTTATCATGCTGAAAATATGCATGGTGATGGTATTATAGAAGGTTTAATTTATTACAATGTTCTACCAAAAGAGGCTAAGGTAACAGAAAGTATCGATCATACCGAAGATTATATCATTCAGCAAGAATTAAGTAATATTGCCGAAGAAGATGAAGACGAAAAATTAGCATTAATTCGCGAAGGATACGAAAAAGCAGTCATCGCTTTAAAAAAGAACATCACACCTTTAGGTTTTTCTGCTTGTTCGATAAAAGACAATGTATCCAAAGGTACCGACGAAAATTATTATAGCGTTTGGGCACGTGATGGCGCCATAACTGTAATTGGCTCTTTGCCATTAATTCACGATGAAGAAATTCATGCATGTCAAAAAAAGACGCTTGAAACTTTATTCGAACACATTTCAAGAAACGGTCAAATTCCTTCCAACGTTCGTATTAAAGATAATGTTCCAGATTATTCTGGAGTAGGAGGAATATGTTCCATAGATAGTGGTATTTGGGTAGTTATAGCTTTTTACGAGTATGTAAATGTTACAAAAGACATTAAATTCTTAAGAAAATATATAAAAGATATAAAAGAAACTATGCGTTGGTTGGGGGCTCACGATAGTAATAACGATGCGCTATTAGAAATTCCTGAAGCTGGTGACTGGACCGATTTATTTGGTGGAAGTTATAATATACTTTACGACGAAATTTTATGGTACAGAGCAAATGTATGTTTTGGGCGTATGCTAGAAATGTTAGGCGAATATGAAGAAGCTGGAGAATACATTCGTTGGTCTCAAGTTATAAAAAAAGAAATTTTACAAAACTTTTGGCCATCAACACAACAAAAATTATTTCAATCGGTGTCTTTTGCCGAACGTCAATTCACACTAGGAGATACCTCATATTTAATAGCACAAACAACCCCCTTCGATTTTAGTTGGCGTTGCGATGTTTTTGGAAACGTATTAGCCTTTTTACATGGAACTATAGATTCTGAAAAAGCACACGAAACCTTTAAGTTTATGCTAGGCGTAGGGGTTAACGATCCGTTTCCAGTATCAAATGTGTATCCCGTAGTAACACCAGGTGATCCAGACTGGAGACCTTATTACACGGTAAATCTTTTAAATTTACCTAACCATTACCATAATGGCGGTATTTGGCCATTTGTAGGTGGTTTTTGGGTGAAGTTTATCAATAAATTAGGTTTAAAAGATGTGGCAATTTCCGAGCTTCATAAACTAGCTTTAATAAATAAAGAAGGTTTAACCGAAGAATGGGAGTTTACAGAATGGGCGCATGGTATCACAGGAAAAGCTATGGGTAAAGCCTATCAAGCATGGTCGGCAGCACAATATATTTCTGCTTGTCACGACTTAAAAATTATAAATAGATTAACTAAAATTTAAAACTATGAAATCAATATTAATGATATCCTTGCACGGATATGTAGGAGCAAATGCCGAATTAGGAAAACCAGATACAGGAGGACAAGTAGTTTACGTTTTAGAACTCGCCGAACGATTTAGCCGTTTAGGCAAAAAAGTAGATTTAGTTACGCGTCAATTTGAAGACCAACCAGAATACGATCACGTAGACGAAAATTATAGTGTATGGCGTATACCTTTTGGTGGTAAAAAGTTTATTCGCAAAGAAGATATGCACGACCACCTAAAAAAGTTTGTAACCAATTGTCTTGCAGCTATAAAAAAAGAACGTAAACGTTACGATGTTGTGTACTCGCACTACTGGGATGCTGGTTGGGCAGGACAAAAAATAGCAGAAGAACTTGGTATATCGCACGTGCATACTCCGCACTCTCTAGGTTGGTGGAAACAGCATACCATGGGTAGCGATATGGACGAAAAAGAAATGGAAGAAAAATACCGTTTTAAAGAACGTATTCGTAAGGAGTATTTTGTGTATCAAATGTGTAATTATGTTATTGCAACTACATTACCTCAGGTAGATTTGTTAACACAGCAATATGATGTTTTACCACGTAATTGCGGAATGATTCCTCCAGGAATAGACGAAAATCGTTTCTTTCCTGTACCAACTAAAGAAAACGATAAAATTAGAGCTAAATACGATATACACCCTACCGATATTTTAGCGTTAGGTAGAATGGCTCATAATAAAGGTTACGATTTACTAATTAAATCTTTACCAACAGTTTTCGAGCTTTGTCCGGAAGCACGCTTGGTTGCAGCCATTGGTGGCGATAGCTCTAAACAAGATGATAAAGGTGTTGAAGGATTAAAAAAAATAGCAGGAGAATTAGGCGTTTTAGATAAAATTACGTGGAAAAGTTATGTAGCAGACGAAGATTTAGCCAACGTTTACCGAGCAGCAAATATATTTGCAATGCCATCGCGTTATGAACCTTTTGGTATGGTAGCTATCGAGGCTATGGCTTGTGGTACTCCAAGTGTGGTCACTGTACATGGTGGTTTGTACGATTTAATTGATTTTGGAAATCAAGCCTTATTTGCCGATCCGCATAGACCAACCGAGTTTGGTGCAATGATGGCTATGCCGCTATTATATCCTAAATTAAGAAACGAACTTTCGGTTGAAGGCGCTCGTTTTGCACGTCGTAATTTTGGATGGACTGGTATCGCTAAGCGAATGATAGAAGTATTTAATAATTCTATTAATCAACGTACTATGGAGTCTAATCTTTTTTAATACTGTTTTAGTTTAAACATAAAACCATGACTTTTGTCATGGTTTTTTAGTTTTTATGAGATTAGTTTTGACTCAAATTAATTAGTATGAGCCAAAATTTAATAAAAAAGTATAATGTACCAGGACCAAGATATACCAGTTATCCCACGGTGCCTTTTTGGGATAATAATTCCTTCAGTTTAAAACTGTGGAAACAATCGTTACAGCAATCGTTTAAAGAGAGTAACACTTCCGAAGGTATAAGTTTATATATCCACTTACCATTTTGCGAAAGTTTATGTACTTTTTGCGGTTGTAATAAGCGCATAACCAAACGGCACGAAGTAGAGTCGCCATACATAACCGCTGTTTTAAAAGAATGGGATTTGTATTGTGAGCTTTTCGATGAGAAACCTATTATAAAAGAATTACACCTAGGCGGTGGTACGCCAACCTTTTTTGCCCCATTAAACTTAAACCGATTAATAAACGGTATAACTCGTAAAGCTATTTTAGCCAATAATTATGAATTTAGCTTTGAAGGGCATCCTAATAATACAACAGAAGCCCATTTATTAACTTTATTTAATTTAGGTTTTAGGCGTGTTAGTTTTGGCGTTCAAGACTATAACCATGCTGTGCAAAAAGCAATACATAGAATTCAGCCATTTAAAAATGTACAGCGGGTTACCGAAATGGCTAGAAATATTGGATATACCAGTATTGGGCACGATATTATTTTCGGACTTCCTTTTCAAACAGTAGACCATATTCGAGAAACTATTGCCAAAACACGACAGTTAAAACCAGATAGAATTGCTTTTTATAGTTATGCCCACACACCATGGATTAAAGGTAATGGACAACGCGGTTTTAACGAAAATAATTTGCCAAAAGCAGAAGAAAAACGTTTACAGTATGAAATAGGTAAAGTATTGTTAATTGATGCTGGTTATACAGAAATTGGTATGGATCATTTTGCGTTACCAAGCGATGCGTTGTACAATGCAATGGCAAACCTAAAGTTACACCGAAACTTCATGGGGTATACGGCATCAAAAACCAAAATGATGATTGGCTTAGGAGTATCTTCGATAAGTGATAGTTGGTATGGTTTTTCTCAAAATGTAAAAGGCATCGAGGAATACTATCATTTATTAGATCACCAAATAATTCCTGTATTTCGAGGACATATTTTAAATGAAGAAGATTTAGCAATTAGACAACATATTTTAAATTTAATGTGTCATTATAAAACCTCTTGGAATGCTAGTAATTTAAAGTTTGAAAATCTAGATAAAATCTTAAATAAATTGTCAGAAATGTTAAAAGACGGATTGGTTATAATTGAAAATAATACTCTCAAAATCACAAAACAAGGAAAGCCTTTTGTGCGTAATGTTTGTATGGCTTTCGATGTGTTATTACAACAAAAACAGCCCCAAAAACAATTGTTTTCAATGACAATTTAAACGTTAATATACTTGAAAATTTGCCTTAAATTTTGTAACTTAAAGTAATTAAAAAAAGGAAGTTAAACCATCTAAATTATTTGTCATGAAAAAAATAATTGTACCCATAGATTTTTCAATTTATTCAGAATATGCACTTGAAGCGGCAGCGATATTAGCAAAACAGCATCAAGGAGAAGTTTTAGCATTACACATGTTAGAGTTATCGGAGGCCGTTTTAACTAAAGGTGGTTTTCAACAAAATGAAGAAGCCGTTTTTTACTTAAAATTAGCTGAGAAAAAATTTAAATCTTTTTTAAATAGAGACTATTTAGAAGGAGTAAGAGTGACTCCAATTGTAAAACATTTTAAGGTGTTTAGTGAAATTAGCGATGTAGCAGAAGATCATAGTGCCGATTTAATTGTAATGGGCTCACATGGTTCTAGTGGCATTACCGAAATTTTTGTTGGCAGTAACACCGAAAAAGTGGTACGTCATTCTAAAATACCAGTATTAGTATTAAAAGATGAAATTAAAACTGTAGGCTTTAAAAATGTACTTTTTGCTACCGATTTCTCTAATGATTCTATAGAGGTCTTTAAAAGGGCGTTATCAGAGTTTAAAGCCATGAATTCAAAAGTAAATTTGGTTTATGTAAATACACCTAGTCGATTTCTTACTTCAAAAGAAATGCGCGAAAAAGTATCAGGCTTTTTAATGGAAGCCGAAGGTAATACAGATAGAATGGCTAATACAAGTTTTGTGTCGAATTACTCGGTTGAAGCTGGTATTTTAAATCAGGCAGCCGAAATTAATGCCGATTTAATTGCCGTTGCCACCCATGGTAGAAAAGGGATTGCGCACTTTTTAGAAGGAAGTATTTCGGAAGATATAGCAAACCACTCGGTTTTACCGGTAATGACTTTTAAAATTTAATAACTAAATAAATATATTAAACTGTTAAAGAGGCTAACCAATTAAGGTTAGCCTTTTTTGTGTTATTTTTTTTATATTTAGGATTCCTGTTCCTATTATCTGGGAGTTGGCTTTAATGCGAAACAAGTTTACGGAATTGAATTATTAACTACATCTAATCAGAATTATCCTAAGACAAAAAAATGAATAAAACTACGATAAAAATTATAGGAGGAATTATTGTTTTAATGCTAATTGCAATCATAATTAAAAAATTAAAGCCGACTAATAATTCTAAAAATCAAGAAACAAAAATAGTTGAACTTGATAAAGGAATAGAACATAGGAAAAAATTTGCTGGAGCATATACAACTGAAATCAAAGGGAAAAAATCATCAAATGAATCTGTCGAAATGTACGCTTTGAACGAAAACGGTGGTGCAAAATGGTTGTGGATAAAAAATAATGGAAAAAATGGAGCTATTAAAGACGATGAAAAAATTGGAACTTGGAATGCAACTGAAAATAGCATCACAATTAAAATCAAAGGAAACACTGAAATGATTGAGGAACTATTTATTTTAAAAGATAATGTATTGGTAAATGACATATTACCGAATAGATATTTGAAAAAAGTTGAATAATAAGCACTAAAAGCCAACAAAGAACTGAGTTAAAAAACAAGCA
>NZ_JTDW01000007.1 GCF_000943565.1 Neotamlana sedimentorum | reverse complement strand
AAGAGTCCAGCACCAAAGCATCTAAATCCTTTTTGAGTAAGAGTTGTTTTAGTTGTTTGATTTCTTTTTGAAGCGCTTTAATACGTGTTATTTCATCTTTAGTTTCCACCTTAATTCTAGTGTTCATCAGGTCTTTACGGTTGTACTTTCTAATCCATTCGTTAATGGTTGTAGGTGCAATACCGTATGCTTTACCTAGTTGATATTTGTTTAGTTTTCCGGTTGTAAGTTCGTCTAAAATTTTCAGTTTAAAAGGTTCTGAATACCGTCTAATTACTTTGTCATTTCTATACATAATGTTTAAAATTATGTAGCCTTTATTCAGGACGGGTCAAAAATGCAGCACAACGGTCTCGTATAACCGTCAGTTACGGGTTAATATGCGTTAGTTTTCGGTTTGGCACAGACTTTAGCAATTCCGAGTGGATTCGGACGTAGTCGAATCCGCCGTAATTGCGGTTATACATTGTTGTAAGCTGGCTTTTACTTTTTATATGTCAAAACTGTTATTCCACATTCGTAGGCTTTTGCACTTTCCAGTTTTAATTCAGTTTTATAATCAACTTTCTCAAATATTGGCATTCCTTTCCCCAAAATCGAAGGATTAATGAAAAAATAATATTCGTCAATTAAATTTTCTCTAATTAGTGAAGAAACAAATTCGCCTCCTCCATAGGCAATTATGTCACTTCCAGTTGAGGACTTTAATTTTTCTATTTTTTCGACTAAATCTCCTTTTTCCAAAAGAGTATTTTCCCATTCAGTATTTTCGAGTGTTTTTGTAAAAACTATTTTATTTGAGTTATTAATTTTTTCAGCACCTTCCAATTCTTTGTTGGATTTCCAATGTGGAATAAATCCTTCAGCAAGTTTTCGTCCTAATACAATGGTGTCAGTCGATTCTGTTATTTCTTTGACGAAGTTCTTTAGTCTTTCATCCCAATTCCAAATCATCCAGTCCATTTCTCCGTTTGGACCAGAAATGAATCCATCAATCGAGAGTTGAATTTGAAGTTTTAATTTTCTCACTTTTTACTGTTTTTCGTCAAAGTTACAATCTTGTTTTCAGCTTGCTTACAACTCGTAATAACAATAAATATAAGAAATTCTTACATATAAGGCTTTTTTTAAAGGCCTTCTATTTTAAGATAATTAAGCCGATTTAAACGACTACAAACATTTACAAACGAACACAAATATTTAATAACCGTTTATAATTTTATTCCAGTTGCATCTTTGCCATGTCGTTATACAAAACACGATAGTATTAACTGTTTAACATTTAAAATTAAAATTATGAACACGCTTAGAAACAAAGTACAGTTGATTGGTAACTTAGGAAACAATCCAGAAATTATTAATCTTGAATCTGGTAAAACATTAGCTAAATTTAATATGGCTACAAACGATAGTTACACCAATAATAAAGGTGAAAAAATAACCGATACCCAATGGCATGCTGTGGTTGCTTGGGGTAAAACGGCACAAATAATAGAGAAATATTTAAGCAAAGGTAACGAGGTTGCTATTGAGGGAAAATTAACTTCACGAAGCTATGAAGATAAACAAGGAAACAAACGCTACATTACCGAAGTGGTATGTAACGAACTACTTATGTTAGGCAAATAAAATGTCCTTTAAAATTTTAAAGCCTGATTTGAAAAAATCAGGCTTTAATTAACTAATTAACCAAAAATTAATAATCTTTCTTTTTCTTCACATTAGTTTTGTCGGTAATATAATTTAACCTTACAAAAATTTAATCTTTTTTAAATTTTATGCTTTTCCAGTTGTTATCTGCTAGCTGTTGTAGTTTAGTATCTCCAGCTTTTTTCCAAGATTTTAAGGTGTTTATACCCCAAGCATTGTAAAATAAATAGAGTTTGCCATCTTTAATTTGATAGGTTTCTGGGTCTATACCAATTTTTTCTCCTTTTTCGGCTATGGCATAAGCACAATAGCCACCGTATTGAGGAATATAACGTTCGGGATCTTTTTTAAACTTTTGTAAATTTTCTGTCGTGCTAAATTTAAATTTTGCCCCGCTGTATGTTGTAGTTAGGTCTTTTTTACCTTCTACTGGAGTACCTTTAAAATAGGAAACAACATCGTAACCTTCGGCTACATAGCCTTTTTTTAAGTTATAATCTATTTGTTGTGCTTGCAGAGTACACACACTTAAAAAACATAGAACTAAAAATAATTTCATTTTAATATTTTCTTAGTAAGTCTATGTTGCCTGTTAAAACTTACAAAAAATATTATAAAACCATTAGGTTACAACCACGAATATCGGAGTTGTCGAAACGACCAATAATTTCTATTTCGCCATTTGGTTTTACGCTTCCTAAATCTTGGGTTGCAATAAAGGCGCAGGAATTAATATTAGCTAAATCTATAACGTTAATACCGCCTGTTTTTCCGGCACTTTGTATGGTTAAAGCATCCTCGGTGTCGCGCGTGAGTAGCTTCATCCATGGCGGACAATTAAAAATACCATGACCATTGGAGTATGCTTGACTCAATAACTCTGTCATGCCATACTCGCTATGTATTGCGTTTACACCAAAACCTTGTTTTAGTAAGTTGTGTAATTCGGCTCTAATAAGTTCTTTTCGGCGCCCTTTCATGCCGCCGGTTTCCATTACAATTGTGTTTTTTAGTTTGAATTGATGTTGTTCAATCAAATCTAATAATGCGAATGAAACGCCAATAAGCAATACTTTTTTGCCTTCGGAATCTAGTTTTTCTAAGGTGGTTTTTAATTCGGAAAGGTTATTTAAATAAAAACCACTTTCGGGGTGTTTTGAAGCATTAATCATATGGTTTACCATATAAATTAACGACGAGCCTGTGCGCTCTAAATACGATGGAAGCAAACCTAAAATTACATAATCGTTTACATTGCCATAAAAATGCTCGAAACCCTTGGTAAAGCTTTGCTCATAAATGTTCAAATTGGTTACAAGGTGTTTACTGGTTACAGTTCCTGTTGTGCCCGAACTTGTAAAAGTGGTATTTATAGTGTCGCAACTACTTAAAATATCGTGGGTTTTAAAAAATTGAATGGGTAAAAACGGAATGTCTTGAATGGTTTTTACACTACTTGGGTGTTTGTATAACAAATCGCAAAACGAACGATAAACCTTATTATGCTCAAACTGAAATTTAAACACTTCTAGAGCCATGTGCTCAAAGGCTTCTTTAGAGTTTATTTTAAAAATGTCTTCTGGGTTTATCATAGGTTGTTTTTACCATTGCAAAAGTATATAAAATAAAAAAGCGCTACCAATGGCAGCGCTTTAAAAAAGTTTATTTAGTAAAGTTATTTTATTACTAATTTTTTAGTTGAAATGGCATCGTTTTGATTTACTTTCATAACATAAACGCCACTTTTTAAGTTTGAAACATCTAGTTTGTTATTTTTTACGGTGTTGTTTAAAACTTGTTTTCCTAATAAATCAAATACAGAAACTTCCATTTTAGTGTTATTAGCACTTAAAATAGTTACATAACCTAAATTAGTTGGGTTAGGATACATATCGAAACCTTCAATTTGGTTTTGTGTTGTAGAAAGTGTGTTACAATCAGACGCAGTAACGGCTCCTAAAGTAGGACACGCTGAGCCGTAAATACCAATGTTAGATAATGTCCAAGAAGAGTAAGTACCATCGCTGTCGCTATATTGAATACCAATATAAGTTTCAGTTCCGGTTGAAGCTATTGGGAAATTATGAGATCCACTTCCGCCGCTTGCTATTGTAGAAATTGTAGTCCATGTAGTTAAACTAGCATCTGGACAACCATTATAAGCATCGGTATAAAAAATTTGTAAGTCCGATCCCGAGAATCCTTCAGCCGAATTAAATACTAATTCAACGTTCGATGCGCTCGACATATCTAATGGACCAAAAACTAACCAGCTATCTGTTGCATCTTCAGTACAACTTGGGCAATAACCGTTTATGTAATATTCTCCAGACGATAAGAACCAGTTGTCTGCTTCATCGTTTGCCGAAATTTGTACAATTTCAAATTCGTTAGCTCCTGTTAAATCAAAACAAGTACTTGGTAAGCATTCGGTTGGTCCAACAGTTCCAGAAATAGTAGTTCCGTCGCAAACACCACCATTAAGCGTTATATTCCAAGAGTCGCCTTCTGCTAATCCAGTAATGGTTATCGTACCATTGGTAGTTGTTGCAGGATTGTCTCCAGCAACTGTACCAGTACTTGAAGTGGTTACAGAAGTTATACTAGCATCAATTCCAGTGTAAGGGATGTTAATAGTAACACCATCGGTAGTTCCAGTTGTCGATGCATTACAGGTATAAGTTTCTGTACCTAAAGTAACTCCACAAGAAACATAACCATCAATAATTCTAAGGTTGTCTATAGCGATGTCTTCATCTCCAGCATTTAAATTATTAAAAGTAATTCTTAAATCGGCAGAGCTTCCAGAGTTAATGCTTACTGTAAATTCGCTAAAATCATCAGATAAAAGTGTAGAATCGGCTATTCCGTCAAAATTAGTATCTAGTCCAGGTTCTGTGTTTGTTGCTCCACCACCTGAAAATTGTAGAATAGAAGTGTATCCGGAACCATCAATATTAATTTCCACTAATACGCTTGTATCGGCATCCCAATCTTGGTTTGAACCATCATCGTCTTCTGCAACAAGCATTGCAAAAGTTAAATTTGTGTATGAGCTAATATCAATTCCAGTGAAAGTTAAAGTAGGATTTGTAGCGCCACATTCTGTTGCGTCGGTGTCTTGTGCAGCAAAAAAATATGAACCGTTAGGATTAGAAACTGAATAGCCAGAACCTATGTCGCTGCCATCTGTTATAGTAAAAAAGTCGTACGAACCATCATTACATGTTATAGACGGTGTTCCAGAAGTTCCGCTTTCAAAAGATTCTTGAAAAACAGTGGTTTGCCCAAAAGAAGCAAACGATATTAAAGTTGTGAGTAATAAAAAGTAAAGTTTTTTCATAAAAAAAAGAATTAATTAATTTATGATAAAACTAATACTAACTTAAATACAAGCCAAAAAAAAAGCAGCCATAAGGCCACTTTTTAACTATATAATAATATTAGCATTATTTTATTACTAATTTACGAGTTTCGCTTAAACTACCTTCGGTAATTTTGAGGATATAAACACCACGATTTAAACTTGAAATATTTAATTCTTTACCTGTTAGCACAACAGAGTAAACTCGTTTACCTAGAACATTGTAAAACTCAACACGCTTTTTAAAATTGTATTTTGTAGAAATATTAATGTAAGCTTTACCGCTACTTACCGGATTTGGATAAATAGCTAACCCCTCAATATTTTGCGAAGTAGCCGATGCTAATTTAGCATCACTTTGCGCAACACTATATTGAGTTGTGAAAAACGCCAGAACAAATAATAAAATGTAAATGTAGTTTTTTTTCATAGGTACTTTTAGATTTAGTAAAAATATTAAATTCTTACAAAAGTGATGCCAAAAAACTGTTAAAGATTTGATTCATACGTCGAAAGACTAATTTTTCTTAAGTAAATTGTTACCTTAATGTTATTAAATCGGTACTTTTAATAAAATTGTGTTATTAGTTTTATATTTGTTCAAATAAAAATAGCAGTACGTTATAATGAAAAAAAAGGACATAAAAATTTTGCTTGTTGATGATGAGCCAGACATTTTAGAAATTGTAGGATACAATTTATCTAGTGAAGGTTACCAAGTTATTACAGCCGAAAACGGAAGTGAAGGTGTAAAAAAAGCAAAAAAAGAACTTCCTCAATTAATTATTTTAGATGTGATGATGCCTGAAATGGACGGTATTGAAGCTTGTGAAATAATTAGAAAAAACCCCGATTTAAAAAATTCTATCATAACTTTTTTAACTGCCAGAGGAGAAGATTACTCTCAAGTGGCAGGTTTTGAGGCTGGTGCCGACGATTATATAACAAAACCAATAAAACCAAAAGTTTTAGTTAGTAAGGTAAAAGCATTGTTACGTCGTTATAAAGAAGAAGACGTTACAAATACGGTAAAAGTTGGAAGTTTAGTTATAAACCGAGACGAGTATAAAATAACTTCCAAAGGAAAAGAAATAGTTTTACCTAGAAAAGAATTTGAATTATTATCTTTATTAGCATCTAAACCAGGAAAAGTATTTAAAAGAGACGAAATTTTAGATACTGTTTGGGGCAACGAAGTTGTTGTTGGAGGTAGAACTATTGATGTTCATATTAGAAAATTAAGAGAGAAATTAGGTGATAAAAGCTTTAAAACTATAAAAGGTGTAGGCTACAAGTTTGTAGATTAATGCGAACAAAATTTAAAAAGTCATACAGGTTTGCTTTATATACCTCGCTATATATAACAGTATTAACAACACTCTTAGCGAGTGTTTTTTTATGGGTGTTTTATGAGGAGTTAAAATGGTACTTTACATTTGGTTTTGCACTAATAGTATACTTGTTTTGTTTTCTTATTATTCAGTTTAGAGTTGAACTTTTTATTTACAAACGTGTAAAAAAAATATACGACGATTTAACACTGTTAGAATCTACTAATCTTAGAAAAGGCTCCATAACTACCGATATGAGAACTTTAACTCAAGAAATAGATAAGTTTGCTAGAGACAAAAAAATTGAAATAGAATCTCTTAAGGTTAGGGAGGAATACAGGAAAGAATTTTTAGGAAATGTTTCACATGAGTTAAAAACACCTTTATTTACTGTTCAAGGGTATATTTTAACGCTTTTAGATGGCGCTATGGACGATAGCGCAATTCGTAAAAAATATCTTGAGCGTGCCAGCAAAGGCATTGAACGTCTAGGATATATTGTTAAAGATTTAGACATGATTACCAAATTAGAGGTTGGCGATTTAAGTTTAAATATAGAAATTTTTGACATTATAGAGCTTGCCAAAAGTGTTTTTGAAATGCTTGAAATGAAGGCCACCAAGAAAAAAATTACATTAACCTTCGATTTAGATTATCCAGAACCTATTCTAGTAAAAGCCGACAAAGAGCGTATACAGCAGGTTTTGGTTAATTTGGTAGTAAACTCGATTAAATATGGAAACGAAAAAGGTACTACTGAAATTAGCGTGGAAAATCTAATAAAAAACAAAGTAATTGTTCGTGTTACAGATAATGGTGAAGGAATAGCCTCTGAAAATGTACCACGTCTTTTTGAACGCTTTTTTAGAGTCGATAAAAGTGGTTCTAGAAAAGAAGGGGGTTCTGGCTTAGGTTTGTCTATTGTTAAGCATATTATTGAAGCCCATGACGAAAAAATTTACGTAGAAAGCGAGTTTAACGTAGGTAGTGAGTTTTCGTTTACGCTAGAAAAGGCTTAAACAAATCGGTGTAGTCAATCTCAAAATCAAAAGACTTTAGCCCTTTGTAAAGAGGTAATTGTCCCAATTTTTTTATCGTAAAATCTTCTTGTTTACAACTTGGTACTAAACCTAGTTGTGTTAATCTTTTAGCTAAGTATTCTTGTTCAAACTGCCCAGGTGTTGGTATAAAAAATGCTTTTTTGTTTAGCTTTGCTAAGTCCATTACGGTAGTATAGCCTGATCTTGAAATCACTAATTCGCTCTCGTTTATTGTTTTTTCTAGTAAATTAGAAGTCATAAAATTATATGTGGTAATATGGCCCATAGTTTCTATAACCTGTTCGCGTTCCATTTTCCCTTTTACAAAAACAACGTTTCCTTTAAAATCTTTTAATTCGCTTAGTAATTTTTCTTCTAGTAACGAGCGTTGTGGTTCGGGGCCAGAAATTAAAACCATAACATCGTTTTTAATAGTAGTTTCAGTTTTTTTAAACCGGCTTAAAGGCCCAATGTATTTTGTTTCAATTTCAAACGATTTTACATGACCAAGTTTCCCGCTTAAATTAATATTCCCGTTAGTGTCTGGAACCCAACAAACATCAAACTTTTTTATAATTTTTTGATGAATTTTTGTGCTCAGCCAAGTGGTGTTTCCGCTTAATACATTTAATTGATGTGTAATGAAAATAGACGGCACTTTTTTACTTCGAACACCTAAGCGATTGTCAGAAATTATACCTTCAATATTATAATTGTCAATAATGCTATTAATTACTTTTTTTTCAGCCTTAATGGCGTTTAAAAGTTTGGGCGAGTTTTTTAGCATCTTTAACTTAAAATACTTGCCTTTTTTAGCATAAGTAACTTTATAGGAAGGGAGTTTTAAGGTGGTTAACTCTGGAAATTCTTTTTGTAATAACGAAAGTGCTACACCATCACTAGCAATAATAGGCTCAAAGCCAAAATTTAATAAGGCATTAATAATAGGAATACAACGCGTGGCATGTCCTAATCCCCAGTTTAAAGGAGTAATTAAAATTCTTTTCTTCATAAATAGTCTAATTCTCCTTAAATCAATTAATTACTAAGTTAAGGTGAATTCTAATCTTAACAAAATTAAGCATATTATGGTTTTTGTATATTTCCTAAATTTTATTATTTAATTTTAAATAATAATTAATTGTTAAGCAAATTTTTAAAATAGATGATCTCTGCCGTATTTTTGCAAAATAATTATTACCAGAAAAAAATTAATTAGGTGGGCAGTAAAAATAAATTGAAGCGATTTAGAGAGAACGAAACATTTAACAATGTTATTCAACCATCGCGTGACGAATTGGTTAATTCCGAGTTTAGCTTAAAAGGCAAATGGAGTAAAACCCATTTTAAAAACAATAATCCTATTGTTCTAGAGTTGGGTTGTGGCAAAGGAGAATACTCGGTAGCCTTGGCTAAAAAATATCCTAATAAAAATTTTGTTGGTATCGATATTAAAGGTGCCCGTTTTTGGCGCGGCGCTAAAACAGCAGTTGAAGAAGGTATAAACAATGTCGCTTTTTTACGCACCCAAATTGAGTTAATAGAGTATGCTTTCGGTGAAAATGAAGTAGATGAAATTTGGATTACTTTCCCAGACCCACAAATAAAATACAAACGCACAAAACACCGTATGACCAATGCCGAATTTTTAAAACGTTACAAAAAAGTTTTAAAACCCGATGGTGTTGTAAATTTAAAAACCGATAGCGAATTTATGCATGGTTACACACTTGGTTTATTACATGGTGCTGGTCACGAAGTGCTCTATGCTAACCACAATGTTTATAAGCAAGAAGGAAGCCCCGAAGATGTTACAGCAATTCAAACCTTTTACGAGTCGCAATATTTACAGTTACAAAAGCCTATTACTTATATAGCTTTTAAAATTAAATAGGTTTTGAATATAACTTTTGTTTTTTTACTAGGTTTAGTGGCTGCCTTTATTGCAGTTTTGCCTCCAGGCATGTTAAATATTACCGCGGCTAAAATTAGGTTAAAAGAAGGCTTAACTAGAGGTGTTATGTTTTCTATTGGGGCCGTCTTAATTGTAGTTTTGCAAACTTATATAGCAGCTATTTTTGCCCGTTATTTAAAAATGCACCCCGAGGTTATTAGCGTTCTTCAAAAAGTAGCTTGTGGTTTATTTATTGCCATATCACTTTATTTCTTTTTAGTTGCTAAGTCTGAGCCTAAAAAGCAAGACAAAAAACCAAAAAGCAGAAGTAAGCATAGTCGGTTTTTTCAAGGTGTTTTAATGTCTGCTTTAAATGTGTTTCCTATACCGTTTCAGGCTTACATGACAATTACTTTGGCGTCGTTTGGTTGGCTAGATTTTAGTATTTCAAATATTGTAGCTTATGTTTTAGGTACCGCTTCCGGATCTTTTTTAGTGCTTTATTTGTACATGGCTTTTTTCGATAAAATAAGCGAAAAACAGTTTACGTCTCAAAAAAACATGAATTATATTATTGGTTCTATCACCGCTATTATTGCCGTTATTACTTTAATAAATATTATTAAGAAGATGTAATATGAAACCAGAAACACTTAATTTTTTCGATAAGGTTTACGAGGTAGCTAAACAAATACCGTACGGGAAAGTTACTAGCTATGGCGCTATTGCAAAATATTTAGGAGCTGCTAGAAGTGCAAGAATGGTTGGTTATGCAATGAATGGTTCGCATGGAAAAGATGTGCCAGCACATCGTGTGGTAAACCGCAATGGGTTGCTTTCTGGAAAACATCATTTTGAAGGTACAAACTTAATGCAACAACTTTTAGAAAGTGAAGGTGTTGTTGTTATCGATAACCAGGTTCAAAATTTTAAAGCTGTTTTTTGGGATCCTTCGGAAGAATTATAAGGTAATAAACTACAGTTTAAAACGAAAAACCAGCGCCTAAACTTACCATAGAAAAGTTTTGACTGCCAACTTTTAAATACTCATAACCGCCGTTAATTTTATATTGGTTAATGTAATAATTTATAAGCGCATTAAACTTGTTAATGGTGTTTTGATTTACTAAAGTTTGGTTAAAACTGCTTTCAATACTAATTGGTTTTCCTAAAAATACTTCGGCGCCCAAACCATAGGTAAACCCAAAACTATTTACTTCGCCATCCACATAAGAAGCACCAACACCCCACCAGCCATCAAAAGCCTTAGTGCGAACACGGTGGTATTTGCCTAAAGCCGTATAAATTGCAAGAGCATCGTGTCCAAAATTGGTGTTGTTTTCCCAAAGTTGAAGGTAATTAACATCTAAAGCAAATCGGTTAAAAATGCGCATATCAACATTTAAATGATTACCTTTTAATTTAGGATTAGCAAAAATATATTTCGTTGAAATTGAGGTGCGTCCAATGGCTGAATTATCGTTCCGCTCATAAGTGTAATGCCCTGTGTTTCGTTCAAAATAAACCTGCTTGGTTAAAATAGCATTATTGTTTTTACTGTTAAATTCAAACGGACTCTCAAATAAAACGCCGTAAGCAGTGTAAGCAAATAAGCCAATAAAAAGTTCGGCTACAACCTCTCCAAAATAAGAATTGCTATTTCTGTTAGAGCTTGGGTAATTATTAGTTTCCTTATAAAAACCAACAGGTTGTTCTTGTTTTTTTAAGCTTTCTTCGGCTTTTTCAATTTTGGTTTGAGATTGAGAAAAATTAAAGCTCAAAATAATTAAAAGCACTAAAGCGTATTTTGTTAACATATTGGTTGGGTTTTTGTGAAATTTCTTGCACACAAATTATGCCATTTTATATAAATATTTTACATAGTTATATCAATAAAACTTCTTAATTCAGTTTTAGGCTTCAGTCTTAAATGCGTATATTTGCATATTAGAATGATTCTTAATAAAACGAATGAAACTTAATAAAAACGATATACTTAAAGCCTTAGAAACCATTACAGTGCCTGGTGAAGGACAAAACATGGTTGAAAGTGGTGCCGTAACAAATGTGGTAACTTTTGGTGATGAGGTTATAGTAGATGTAACTATAAAAAACCCAAGTTTACAAGCTAAAAAACGTACCGAGGTCGATATTTTAAAAACTATACATGAAAAGGTTTACCAAAAGGCTAAAATAAAAGTAAATATAAAAGTAGTTGCTCCAGCAAAATCACAAACTAATGTTATAAAAGGAAATCCAATTCCGGGAATTCAAAATATTGTGGCTGTAGCTTCTGGTAAAGGTGGTGTTGGTAAGTCTACCGTAACAGCAAATTTAGCCGTTAGTTTAGCTAAAATGGGCTTTAAGGTTGGTGTTTTAGATGCCGATATTTATGGGCCATCTATTCCAATTATGTTCGATGTCGAGGCCGAAAAACCTTTAGCGGTTAATGTAGATGGTAAATCTAAAATGAAACCTATAGAAAATTATGGAGTAAAGGTTTTGTCTATAGGCTTTTTTACACAACCAAATCAAGCTGTAGTTTGGCGTGGTCCAATGGCGGCTAAGGCGTTAAATCAAATGATTTTTGATGCTCATTGGGGTGAAATAGACTTTTTACTAATAGATTTACCACCAGGAACTGGCGATATTCATTTAAGCATTATGCAATCCTTACCAATTACTGGTGCTGTGGTTGTAAGTACACCGCAAAATGTGGCTTTAGCTGATGCTAAAAAAGGGGTTGCTATGTTTCAGCAAGAAAGCATACAAGTGCCTGTTTTAGGAATTATTGAAAATATGGCGTACTTTACCCCAGCAGAGTTACCAAATAATAAATATTATATTTTTGGTAAAGAAGGTGCCAAAAATTTAGCCGAAGACTTAAACGTACCATTTTTAGGGCAATTGCCTTTAGTGCAAAGTATTCGTGAGGCTGGAGATATTGGTCGTCCTGCTGCTTTGCAAACTGCAACACCTCTTGAAAAGGCTTTCGAAACAATAACTAAAGAAGTTGTTCAAGAAGTTGTAAAAAGAAACGATAATTTACCACCAACCGAAGCCATTAAAATAACAACCATGGCAGGTTGTTCGGCCGTTAAAAAATAAGATATGACAACAGAAGAGTTAAAAATAAATATTGAAAAAGCATTAGATGAAATTCGCCCGTTTTTACAAAGTGATGGCGGCGATATTTCGCTAATTTCTATTGAAGATGAGAAGCTGGTAAAAGTACAATTACACGGGGCATGTGTAGGCTGTAGCGTTAACCAAATGACTTTAAAATCTGGTGTGGAAATGACCATAAAAAAACATGCACCTCAAATTGAGGAAGTAATAAATGTTGAGGCATAAAATAAAACCCTAATATTTCTAAAAAATTATAAGCAAAACGCTTTATTTAATAAAAAAGAGAATTCTTAAAACATTGTTTTTTAAGGATTCTTTATTTTTTTATAACACTGTTACAAATGCAAGCTAAATAGTTTAATAATAGCTTTTCAAGCCTTAAATTTGTGGCATAAAACGTGATATGTTTTAAAAAAATAGAAACAAAGTATAATGAGTGATATAAACATAAAAATAACCGATAGAGATGGCGTTACACACGAGGTGGTAGCTCCAACCGATATGGCAATGAATTTAATGGAAGTGGTTCGATCTTACGAATTAGCTCCAGAAGGAACCATTGGTGTTTGCGGGGGAATGGCCATGTGTGCATCTTGCCAATGTTATGTTTTAAGTGAAACCGAATTACCCGAAATGGGCGACGATGAAGAAGCTATGTTATCGGAAGCATTCGACGTTCAAGACAATAGCCGTTTAGGTTGCCAGATACAAATGACGCCAGATATGGAAGGTTTAGAAGTGGAATTGGCGCCAGAAAGTTAAATTGTTTTTATTTATTCTAAATAAATAACTATATTTGCCGTCATCTTATGGAAATTGATATAAAATATAGTTACGAAATTAAGGCACTTACCTTTTGTAAGTACATTTTAACTACGCCAAATAATGAAATTAATTTAAGTTTTCCTCAAATTCTTGAATTAAGACGTAACATTAATAAGTTAACTCAGTTTTCATCCTTAGAAAGAATTGTTAACAACGAAAACTTTGTGTTGTTGTTTGTTGCAGATAAGCAGCACTTACTTTATTTAGAAATTCCAGAATTACTTCATTTAAAAGAAGAAATAGAGTTGTTTTTTCACGCTCCGGCTTCTATTTTAGTTTAAATTTATATTTATTTAGACTTTGTATAAATTTTATTTATACTTACTAAATCGTGCTATTTGTTTTAACTTTGTATAAAAAGTAGTAGTTATGAACACAGTAATAAGAAAACAAATGTCCATTCATCCAGATGTGATGGACATGTTAAATAATCAGATAGGAATGGAAATGAAAGCATCGGCTGCTTATTTAGCAATGGCTTCTTGGTGCGACCAACGTGAACTTTTAAACAGTAAAGCTTTTTTTTATAAGCAAGCTGAAGAGGAGAGAGAGCACGCTATGAAAATTTTTAAATTTGTTAACGACAATGGTGGTGCGGCTATTTCGCCAAACGTAACAGGTGTTAATAACGAATTTGAAAGCTTACGTTCTATATTCGAAACAGGTTTAGAGCACGAAATTAACGTTTCAGAATCGATTTTTAAAATATTTAAAGCAGCAAGAGATAACAACGATTTTATTACCGAAGTTTTTATGCAGTGGTTTGTTTCAGAGCAATCTGAAGAAGAAGATAGCTTTAGAGCAATTATAGACCTTTTCGATTTAATGGAAGGTATGCCGTTAAAAATGATTGACGAACGTATTCCTACAGAATAAAAGTATTTGTAATTCCGAACTTAATTCGGAGTTTTTAAAAATGTTCCTAGCTTGTCCACCAAACTAGGAACATTTTTTTTATTTCGCCATTAGGCTGCTTCATCCAAAACATAGTGGAGAATTTTTCGGTAAAATATTTTTCGGCTAAAGCTTCAAATGAATCAAAATTTATCCAATTTACATTCGTGTTGGGTTGTGTTAACCAGTCTTTCTTTTTTGGTATATAAAATCTACAATCTGTGAGATTTTTTAAATCTAATTTTGAAATGTAATAGCCAACAATACAGTCGTTATTTAAGGTTTTTAAAATGATGGTTTTATTAAATGGTATAAATAATTGCGCTTTAAAATAAACTTGCTGTGCAATAGTTTTAGCTTTTAAACCGAGAGCTTTTAAATAGGGTTGGCAATAGGGCGAATGTAGTAGAGGCAATTGTTTGTTTTTTAATTTGTCTAACTTTTCAATTAGAGAATCTTTTCTATTTGGACCTATAAAATGATGAATTTCACTGTTACCAACAGACGCATCATACAAATAAAATTTATATATAATTTCTAAATGAATTGGCTTTTCGTTTTTTAGTAACAAGCAATCTAGTTCGCCTAAAGTAAGTTTATCATTTTGAATTTGAATATTTTCAGCTAAAATCAATATGTTTTGTTCCTGATTTAATTGAAACGATACAAGCCGTTCAACATACTTGCCTAATCGAAGATTATCATCAATATTAATATTTAATTTTGAATCGTATTGTTTTATGTTAAACTGTTGTAAATTAAAAACAGTATTACTTTCCCAAAGTGTTGGTGTGCTTAAAAAGCCTTTGTAATGTTTTTGGAACATAACTAGTTATGAGGGTTTGTATGCTTCTAATTTTCTAGGGCCTTCAAGTAATACTCTAACTATTTGCAAAGTGCCATCGTCTTTAGTTGCAATTTGCCATTTTATAAGCGAAATTTCTCCGTTTTCAATTTCAATACCAGTAATACTTCTTGGGTGCACGCAGCTGCCGTCGTTAAAAAATGCGATATCGCCAGGTTCGGGAAATCGTGGTCTGTGCGTATGTCCAACAATAGTTAGTAAATTATTGTTGGCTGCAATCCATTTTTTGGTTCGTTTTTCAACTTTTATAAGCTCTGTGTAGTTTTTTGCCGGACTTGTTGGGTCTGCAATTCCCATAACGTTTAATGGCTTCCATAAAATACGTACTAAAAATCGGCTCCATTTCCAGAATAAAAAATTCCACCAATCGGCTTGATGCCCATGAGTTAAAAAAAGCTCTTGTCCAGTTCTACAATGTTTTAATATAATGGCTTCGTTATATTTTATATGTCCAAAAAGTGGTACATCCTCTCCAATTTTAGGGTCGAAAAAAGTAGATAAATTCTTTTTTACATAGTTTTCATTTCTATAAACCATATCGTGGTTACCCCAAATCATGTGTAATTTTTGCTCTTCATGAAATTGTTTCATAAGCATATACACATTTTTATGAGCATTTAAAATGGAACTGAAAGAGAGGTTTTCCCATAGCTCGTCCCCATCACCAAGTTCGCAATAATTAAAGCCTTCGGCGTAATAATATTTTAGAGCATGAAAATAAATGTTACGGTTGTTTGCAAAATCGTCTGCAAAACTATTGTCGCCACGGTGGCAATCACTAAAAAGAATAAATTTACTAGTGTCGTCGAACTCTACAACTTTAGCATTTTTATAAGCGTTATCTAATCTTTTTTTGGATGAAAACATGTAGTAAATGTAAAAAAAGCGTTTCTTTTCTTAATGCTTTTTTTATGTTTTTGGATAAAAAGCGGTTAATGCACAGTATAAAAAAGCCCACATAAGAACAGAATGTAACTTTATGTGGGCCTTTAAGAAAGCTATTAATCTTAATTATTATAATATAAAGGGTCTGCTCCAATTGTACCTACTAATTCTTCTAAATATTCTGGCGATTTTACTTTATTGTACAAGTTTTTAGTAATTTTTAAACGTTCTGTAAGTTGCATTTCTTCAACTAAAAGACTATTAGTAGGGTTGTTTATAAACGCTTCTAAATATTCTATTTCTTTGCTATAATAAGCTATGTCTTTTTGTTGTTTTAATAATAAACGTTCTTTATACCAGTCGCTATTAATTACATAATCTCTTGTGAAGAATTTGCGTAATTCAGTATCGCTTATTGCTTTGCCTTCATAATGACCGTATGCCATAATATTAAGCAAGATTTTTAATGGCGGAATAGCGGCATTTATACTACCGTCTTCAAAGTAATTTAATGCTACTTTTTGTTGTGCTTCAACAATGTTATTTATACCATCAACGTAATCTTCTAAATTTTGTAATTCTGGTTTAAGCATTTTTTCGTTAAAAACAGCAGTGGGTTCATCAAAAATTCTATTTAAACATCTTAAAGCGAATTTTTTTGTAATTCTATACCCCAAACGGCTTGCCAAAATCTTTTCTCCATTGTGTTCAAAATCTTCTAATTTTTCTAAAGCGCCATAGGTAATTAGGTTTTTAGGATCTCGATCTTCTGGAGCCATTCTAGCCCAAATTTCTGGAATTAGAAGACTAACATCATGATCTATTTTATTTTCTACACCAATATAACCAGCGGCTGTGCTAAATCCGTTAGATTCGGTTAAAATATGCGATAATAATGCATTATTTAAATCGGTTGTTGGTGTTAGCATATTAAATGGTGCTTTTGTTAAGGCACCTTCAGATCCAGCTCCGGTTGTAGATGGAGATTTACCTGTTAAACTACAAACAAAATCCATGAATAATTCTGGTGTTTCTTGATAGTGTATTGGGTTATATACCGCCAAAGGTCTTATTCCGGCATCTCTATCGGCTGGATTATTTCTTCTACCGGGTAATACAGCATTTACAGCATGAATTACAGGGTTTTCAGGTTTTATTTTTCGTTTTAACCGAACCCCAACATCTGAAATGTAAGAGGCTTCCGTTTCGTTATAAAATTTGTTTGGTTCTAAATAACGTGGGTTTTTAGTGGGCTCTCCATCTACAATTCTTGGATGTGATGGTAGTACAAATTGGGTGTCCTCATCTTCAGAATCAATTATTTCTTTTATAAAATCTTTTACTGGCTGCGTGTATTTGTCGTAGTTTATGGTGTCTTCATAAATTTCAATAGCGTCTGCTTTGGTTAGCATTTCGTAGTTGGTTAAAAACCTTCCGTTTGTAATAATGTCTAACTCTGCACCTTTATCGTAACCACGTACAATGGCTTCGTCTGGACGTTGAAATAAATGAGCCTCACAGTTAGTTGCTATTTTTACACTTTGGTTGCCATATTCTTCATTTAAATTTTTAAACTGATTTTTAGGAAATGTTATAGATGCAGTAATATCGTCTTCTGTTTGAATTTTTTCGCTCGCTGCAAAATCTGAGCGTAATTTATTAAGCATCCAACTACCTTCTTGATTAAAACCAATACGTACATAACTACCAACTACAGGTGTGTTGTTGTAAAGTAACGATGTGCCTTTTACACCGTTAATTATTTCAACAGACATCATGTCTTTCCAGTTAAGGTTGCCACCATGTGCTTGTCTAAAAAGGCGTTTTACAAATAACACTAATGTGCGTACATGAACAGGAATACTTTTTAAGAATGCGTTAAACTCATCTGAGTTTTCTTCTGAAGGTGTTAGCAGTTTTACAACAGAGCCTAAAGTTCTATCTTCGCTTAATAAAGATCTAGATTTAGGTCTGTTGGGGTCTTTAACTTTCCAGCGTGTTGAGTAATCAAATTCAATAATTTCATCGGCTTTTTTAAAATCTTCTTCAATATCATGGATATTAAAACGGCTATAAGTAATAGCGTTTTGCATAGATTTTGAAATTTCTGATTTACCGCCACCAGACACTGTACACGGCTTATGGCAAAATACACCCTCTGGATAAGTTTCAACCATGCGCCACAAATTGATTGATTTGTGCTTTTCTAATCGTAATTTATTTCCTGACGGATGAATATAGGTCTTAAAAGGAGACAAGGTTAATTTTTGCTCTTTACCATTATGCATCCAGGTAATACAATTTTTATTAGTATCGAAATATGAAGCTTCAGGAATGTAAATAATATTTGGGTAATTTTTATCTACTGCATAATTTTCTGGTTTTACTTCAATTCTATCTGCTAGTAAGGTTTTAACATCCTCAAAAGTTTGATCTAATCCATAATATTTTTGGTAGTCTGAACAGTTTACTGTATCTCCCATAACACGTCTGGCATAAGCAATGGCTCCACCTGCATGTTCTTCTTCGGCTAAACCAAATAGGTTGGCAGAATAACTAATTTGTGTTTTAATTTCTTTTTTAGAATATCCATAATAATTGTCTGCAATAATGGTAACTACAACACCGCGATCGTCTCTACAGGTAATTTTAAAAGCACCACCATCGTTATAAAGTTCGTTTTCGTTTTTCCAGCACATGCCATCTTTTTTCTGGCGCTCGGTAGCATCATCAAAATGTGGTAGACCAACATCTTTTTTCTTAAGTTTTAATAATTGTGGAGCTAGAATTATACAACCGGTGTGTCCTGTCCAATGTTCCGGATCTAGAGCAGCATCGTTATGTGCTAAATTTGGATTGCCTGCGTTGCCAAAAATGTTTTCAACAAAATCTAAATTACTAACTAAAGAACCTGGTGCATAAAAACGAACTTCTAAAGATTTTTCTGCAATAATACCTTTTACTTCTGGGCAAACTACTGGGCGAAGTAACATTGAAACCATTGTTTTAGCTTGGTTTTCTTGGTTGGAAGTAAACGGCAAAGTGTTTAACTCGTCTGATGGTTTAAATGCTTCGTTTAAAAAGTGAGCAAAAACAATTTTTGGAACTTCTTTTTTATCTAAAGGTACAGGAAGAGGACCTTCAACTATATGAAATGTGCCTTTAGTAGTACGTTTGTCGTGCAAAGGATTATTTAACACGCCTTGCTTTAAGCGTTTAGATGTAACTAAATTACTCTCAAATGAGTTTCCGTCTGGAGGTAAACTGGCTTCTCTTGCCTGTCCTTTTTTAGACAAAATTAGAGTGTTATTTGGTAGTTTATATGACTTTTTAAAACCAGTATCTTTTAAATAATCGTCTATAAAACTTTGGATACGCGAATCTGCAGGCGAAAGGTGTTCTGCTAATAACCTCGATTTTTCTCTAAGACTCATTATTAATGGTCTTGTTGTTTTTTCAAAATCTGAGTCGCAAAGTACTTCTTTACTACCTGGTTTATCTTTATAAATGGGCTGACCTAAAGTTGCTAATTGTAAATTTATAAATTGAACAATGTCTTTTCGTGTGTCTTCCATAATTTGTTTCTTTAGTAGTTATTATTTCCGTTTTCTGGAAATCCTTGAAACAAATTTATATTTAGTATCGCTGAAAAAAGCTGACAAAAATCAGTTAAACATGTATTTTTTTAAGAAAACGTTTGAGTTAAAAGCTTAGTTTTCAAGCTTTTTTTTAGCCCAAGGTAAAAGGCGTTTTACAAATTGTGTATATGCTGCAGTTGAAGGATGAAGTTTGTCTGATGCTACAAGTTCTGTGTTGTTTAAGCCTTTACGCGTAATGTCTGTAATATTAATAAAAGTAATATTGTTTAAAATACAATATTGTTCTGCAAAGGCATTATATTTATCTATAGCTTCAGAAATAACTTTATTGCCTTTACCAAAGGGTGTATATGCATAATCTGGAATAGAAATTACAATAAGGTTCGCTTTGTTGCCCTTACCATGTTTAATAGCTGTTTTTACTAGTTCTGGAAATTCTTTTTCATAAATTGAAAAATTTAGATTTTGGTATTGATTATTTACTCCAATAAGTAGTGTTACTAAATCAAAATTATTGTCTAAATGTTGTTCAGTAATTCCATTAATTAAATTAGTTGTTGTCCAGCCAGTTGTAGCTATAACTTTTAGTTCTATAGAGTTTTGAGGTTTAAATCTAGTGTTTAAACTATCCTTTAGTTGTTCGGGAAACCTACAAGTATTGCAAACACTTTCACCTATGGTGTAACTGTCTCCTAAAGCTAATATTTTATATGATTTTTGATTTGTGTTTTCACTACCAGAGGCTTTAATTAATTTGTTGTTCTCTTGCGATTTATTATGGAATTGTTCTGCTGGCGTTTGACTAAAACCATAAAGTGTAACCAAATAAATTAGGGTGTAAACAAATTTCATACAAACGTTTTATTAAATATGCTAATAATGTTTTTTAAGTTCTATTATTTAAATGCATTATAACCTGTAATATCTAAACCGGTAATAAGCAAATGAATATCGTGTGTGCCTTCGTAGGTAATTACACTTTCTAAATTCATCATATGCCTCATAATACTGTACTCTCCAGATATTCCCATGGCCCCTAACATTTGGCGCGCTTCTCTGGCTATGTTTAACGCCATATCTACATTATTGCGTTTAGCCATAGATATTTGAGCAGAGGTTGCTTTGTCTTGGTTTCGTAAAACACCCAAACGCCATGTTAAAAGTTGCGCTTTGGTAATTTCAGTAATCATTTCTGCTAGTTTTTTTTGTTGTAGTTGAAACTGGCCAATAGGTTTACCAAATTGTATACGTTCTTTACTGTACCGAAGTGCGGTGTCGTAGCAATCCATAGCGGCACCAATAGCACCCCAAGCTATACCATATCTAGCAGAATCTAAACACCCTAAAGGCGCACCTAAACCCGATTTATTAGGTAATAAGTTTTCCTTAGGGACTTTTACATTATCGAAAATAAGTTCACCTGTAGCACTAGCTCGTAACGACCATTTGTTATGTGTCTCTGGAGTAGAAAATCCTTCCATACCGCGTTCAACAATAAGTCCGTGAACTCTTCCCGTTTCATTTTTAGCCCAAACTACAGCAATTTGTGCAAAGGGCGCATTACTAATCCACATTTTAGCTCCGTTTAAAAGGTAGTAATCGCCCATGTCTTTAAAGTTGGTAGTCATTCCTCCTGGATTGCTGCCATAATCGGGCTCGGTTAAACCAAAACAGCCCATCCATTCACCACTAGCAAGTTTAGGTAAGTATTTTTTACGTTGCGTTTCGTTACCATATTTCCAGATAGGGTACATAACTAAAGATGATTGTACCGACGCAGTCGATCGTACACCAGAATCGCCGCGCTCTATTTCTTGCATAATTAAGCCATAACTAATTTGATCTAAGCCTGCCCCGCCATATTTTAAAGGGATATATGGGCCAAAAGCTCCTATTTCGGCTAATCCAGATATTATTTGCTCAGGAAATTTTGCCTTTTGCGCGTAGGTTTCAATTATTGGAGAAACATCACGTTTTACCCAGTCTCGAGCAGCTTGTCTTACGAGTTTATGTTCTTCGGTTAGTAATTCGTCTAGGTTATAATAATCGGGTGCTTCAAACAAATCTGGTTTCATAATTTTTCAAATTATTCAGGTTTCTAACAAATTTATTTAAAATATTTAATAGAAAGGAGCTTGTTTTGTGAAATGTTTAATTTGGTTGCTGGTTGCTGGTTGCTGGTTGCTGGTTGCTGGTTGCTGGTTGCTGGTTGCTGGTTGCTGGTTGCTGGAGTTTTGGTATTGTTTTTTTGAGAAATTACATTTTTAAATAAAAATCTTTAGTTAATGCAATATATTCTGGGGTATACACGTGTCTTTCGGTTTCAATAATTAAAGTTTCGGTTTTAATGTCTGATTCTGTAAACGAAAATTCTATTAAGCTTCTTTTTATATCGGAAGTCGGATTGCCCTTAACATGGCATATTCTAACAGGCGAAAGTTGGTAATTAGATGCAAGCTCAATAAAAGGCGCTTCTTCCTTTTTTGGTATTATAACCGAGAATATACTGTTTTCGGAAAGTAAAATGGCCACACTTTCTAATAAATGGTGAAAAGGCATGGCGTCCTGAAAACGAGCTAAATCTCGAGATAGATCGTTGCTTTTAAAACAATCGGTATAAAATGGTGGATTGCATATTATCAAATCATACTTGTCCTCAATCTCGGTTGCAAATTCTTCTAGCGAAGCATGGTAGCAAAAGAGGCGGTCCCCCCAAGGCGATTGTTCAAAGTTATTTACACATTGTTCGTATGCATCAGCATCAATTTCTAAAGCATCAATAACTTGAGCAAAATATCGTTGCGCCAACATTAAAGCTAAAATACCTGTTCCGGCTCCAATATCTAAAATAGAAAATGGTTGATGTCCTATATTAGTCCATGCACCTAGTAAAACACTATCAGTACCTACTTTCATAGCACATTTATCTTGGTTAACTGTGAATTGCTTAAATACAAAAGGTGCGTCTGACATAGTTTTTTCGGTAAAATTAAGTTAAAAAAGTAAAAAAATGTTAAAAAATATAATTGTATAATCCAAAAAGAGTTATAAGAGCGTATATAAAATATTAATACCGCAAACTAGAAAATTAGAGGCTATGAGATATGTAAATAGGATATTGGGAAAACTTAACGATTTATTGTTAGTTAATTTTGAAGTAGAAAAGGTTTATAGTGAAATGATAGATGACGTAAACGATGATACGCTACGTGATTTTTTTAGAGAGCGAGCTATTGAAAGAAATGAATTTAGTAAGCGTATAAACTTAGAAATTGAGGCGTTAGGGCAAACACCAGAACGCATAGGTGCATTAAGTAAAAACTTTTATAGGTTAAAATCTAAATTTAAAAATTTAACTATTGTTGATAATGAAAATGATTTGATAGATGAAGTGTTTAATTTAAAACAAGATAGTATAAATAAGTATAACGAAGTGTTAATGCAGCCACATTTACCTTTAAAATTATGTAAAATATTGGTGAAACAACGCGATAGTATTCAAGCAACTTTGCGTGTTTTAAAACGTGAATACGCCGTTGTTGCATAAATAGTAGTGTTTAAGTTTCGAATTGTTTATAAAATAATGATATAAATTCTGCTTAAATTTTGCTTTTTTATTTAAAAAAACGCCTATTCTTTAACAAATAATTTAAGTATAAGATAAAACGAACGGTATAAATTAATATTCATGAATTTTTTTATACTGTTTTTAGTTTAAAGTGTTTTTTCTTAATTTAGAAATCTCCTTATTGAATAAGAACCATAAATGCTTAGGCATTTTAAAAATCAACTAAACCATGAAATCAGAACAGATTAATAAGCAATTAAACCGTTTACTCACTATTAATTTTAAGGCCGAAAAAGCTTTCTTAGATGTTATAGAAAATGTAGAGAGTACTGTAATTAAAAACTTTTTGCGAGTTTCAGGATACGAACGAAAACAGTTTATAAAAGCAATAGACCTAGCTATTCGAGAAAAAGGTGGTGTACCAACTTACCCAGACCACACTTTGCCAAAGCCGAATAAAAAAAGTTCTAAATTAAGACAAATAATAGCTAAAAAGAACAAACTTAAAATTTTAACCGAAATTGGTAGAATGCAAGTTGTTGATATTGAGAAATATCAAAAAGTGCTTAATAATGTAGATTTACCAGAACAACTAGAAGCGGCTTTAAGAAATCAAAAAAATACTATCGTTAATTCTTTATATGGTATTGAAGTCCATAAAGATTTATTTGCAAGACAAATAACCCTTTCATAACTAATTTTACACTTTATCGATGATTTTGGTATTTTGTGGCCAAAATTCATCAAATTTTTAGGTCTATTTAGTTGTTAATTGACTGGTTTTGCTAATTTAGCTTGTACCAAATCTAATTTGTCAACTTTATTAACCCCAAATTTAAATCTGCTTAATATGAAAAATTCTCCGGAAATTACAGCACATCTTAACAAGTTACTTGCTTTAAATTTTAATACTGAAAAAGCTTTTATAAACACTTCTGAAGCGATTGAAAGTGAATCGGTATCTAAATTTTTAAGATTAATTAGCCACGACAGAAGTCAGTTTATAAAAGCATTAGATGCTGCTATTAGAACTCAAAATGGTATTCCTGAATATCCGGAAGTAACGTCGCCATTAATGATTGGTTACGGGTTGAATGAAATTTTAAAAAATATTAAATCATCGAATGATGATGTATATATTTTTAGCGAAATTGGAAAAATTCAAATGATGGATATAGAAAGATATCAAGCTGTTATTAATAAGTTCGATTTATCTGAAAAATTGGAAAGTATATTAAAAAGCCAAAAAGAGAAATTGGTGATGACATTATACGCTATTAATGTGTATAAAGATTCTTGCTCAAGAAATAGAGTTGCAGTGTAAACTGTAATTACAAATACAAATCTATTAAACCATCGGGAGTGCTTACTTCGATGGTTTTTTGTTTTTTATCAACTTTTACAATGAACTCATCGTTCATTGGTATTAAAATTTCTTTGCCGTTTCTGTCAATTTCAAAAAGTGATTGAGCTGTAGAGTCGTTAACAGCTTTAATAATTCCAACTTGACCAAAGTTTTTATCGGTAACAGTAAAGCCAATAATTTCATGAAAATAAAATTTGTCTTCGTCTAATTTTGGAAGTAAATCTAAGGGTAGATATAAGTCGCATTTTAAAATTGAATCGGCATCAGCTTCAGAATTTACATCTTCAAATTTTAAGCGAAGTAGTTCTGTTTTGTGCAATTGTGAATGTTCTACAAAAAATGGTATTAAGTTGTTTTTAAGCTCTAAAAATACAGCGTCCAAGTTTTGGTAAATCTCGGGTTCGTCGGTATCTAGTTTGGCTAAAACTTCGCCTTTAAAACTGTATTTTTTAACAATTTTTCCTAAGTAAAAACAATCTTCTTTTTTCATGACAAATTAATCGATTTGTCACCCCGAACTTGTGTCAGAGCCTCAATTTAAAATTTACTAATATATGACTAATAAATGTCTGGACAGTATTTCAAAAATGACATATTTATTTATAAAAAACTCCGATACAACGTATCGGAGTTTAAAAGTATAAAAACTAAATGTTTTTTATTCTTCTTCGTTTGAAGCTTCAGTTTCAGTAGCTTCTTCGCTTACTTCTTCTTCAACTACAGGAGCAGCGGCAGCAATTCTAGCTTCGTTTACAGCTTTTTCTGCAGCTAGTGCTTCGGCTTTAGCTTTAGTTTCAGCTTCGCTTAAACCGTCGGTTTTAGCTTGTACTTTAGCTTCTTTTTCTTGTAACCAAGCGTTGAATTTTTCTTCAGCTTGCTCTTCGGTTAAGGCACCTTTTGCAACACCACCAGCTAAATGCTTTTTAAGTAAAGCTCCTTTATAAGATAAAATAGCTTTAGCAGTATCGGTAGGTTGTGCACCATTTTGTAACCACTTTACAGCACCATCAACATCTAACTCTACTGTTGCAGGATTTGTGTTAGGGTTGTAAGCACCTAGTTTTTCTAGGTATTTACCATCTCTTTTTGCGCGTGCATCGGCGGCAACAATCCAGTAATAAGGTTTTCCTTTTTTACCGTGTCTTTGTAATCTAATTTTTACAGGCATAATAATTAATTAATTGAGGTTCTCGACCTCGGGTTATTAATGAGGGCGCAAATATACTCTAATATTTTTAATTTTCAAGTATTTAACTAAAATAATAGGCAAACTGGCGATGGTGTTTTTACGTCATGTAAAAAGGTGAGTTTGCCATTGTTTTGGTTTATTTTAAAAACCGAAATGTTATTACTGCGGCGGTTGGCTACAAGTAAAAATGTTCCTGTGGGGTCTATTGTGAAATTACGTGGCCAGTTACCTTCAACCGAAATGTTCTGGATTTTCTCTATGGTTCCAGTTTCTGCTTCACGTTTAAATACTGCAACGGTATTTTCGCCTCGATTTGTACCATATAAAAATTGCTCGTTTTTAGATAGTTGAATGTCCGCACTAAAGTTTTTTCCAGTTGAATTATTGCTTAATGTGCTGTCAAAATCTATAGTTTTAAAATTTGAGTTATCTCTTTTTATACTGGTTATTGAGTTTCCGTATTCATTAATTACATAAATAAATGTTCCGTTGTTTGATATAGTAAAATGCCTTGGACCCGGATTACCAGGTGTATTTGTAATGGCTTCAGATTTTAAGTTGTATTTGCCTTCATTTAAGGTGTATTGATAAATAGCATTCCTTCCCAAATCGGCCACAAATAATTCATTTTTATAAAATTTAGAGGAATGAGCATGTGATGTTTGGTTTTCGGTATTGTGATTAAATACTTGTATAGCTTTAGATAAACCTCCATCTTTATTAATTTGGTATAACGATACTGTGCCACCATGATAATTGGTGTTAGAAATTATAGTGCCTTCTTCGTTTATTGCAACATGACATGGCGATTTTCCTTCGCTATTTTGAGTGTTAATTAAAGTAAGTGTACCATTTTTATTTATTTTAAATGCTGAAACATAATCTGGTAGATTAGGGTTGGTAGATCGGTTGGCAGTATACAAGTATTTTCTGTTTTTTGAATATACCATAAAATTAGGGCTACTAGTTTCTGCTGCCAAAGTTTGATTAGTTAATTCACCTGTTTCTAGGTTAAATAAAAAATGATAAATGCCATTACTATCCTCGTCTGTAAATGTACCTACATATAAAGGAATATTCGTTTTTTTTAAAGTTACATGTGTTGATTTTGTTTTACAAGAGTATAGAATTAAAACAAAAATAGAGAGCCAAATGTTTTTCATAGTAACGCGTTTTTTCAAATTTAATATTTTTAAATCAATTTGTTAATGTGCTCTTAAAGGTATTATAAACCTTGTTAAATGCCTTGACATAGCATTGCTTATTAAGTATCTTTACTATGAATTTAAAACGAAGTGCTATAAGCTTGGTTGTAAAAATTCAAGGTGTAATTAATATTTAATTGTGTTTAATAATAGTTACACTTTTTCAAAAATCAAACACAAGAAATTTAAAATGAATAGATAGAATTATGAAGTACACAGAAGAAATTTCTAACAAGTTAAACGAACTTTTAGTAAAAAATTACGATGCTGAAAAAGGGTATTTAAATGCAGCTAATCATGTTGAAGATACCAATTTAAAAATATTTTTTAGACGACGAGCTACAGAACGTAGTGAGTTCGCTAAACAAATACGCAGCGAAATTTTAAATTATGGTGAAGAACCAAAGGAATCTGGAAGTTTTAAAGGAACTATGCACCGTAATTGGATGAGCTTAAAATCACTTATTTCTAATAATGATGAAGAGGCTATTTTAGAAGAGGCTATTAGAGGAGAAGAAGCAAGTTTAAAAGAATATAACGATATATTAAAAGACAGAACGCTGCCGCCTAGTATTGATGCAATGTTGTTTAATCAAAAAAACGCAATTCAGGCAGCTATTAATAGTGAAAAGTTAAAAGAACATTTAGTTTCATAAGCTATTTGGTTGGTTAGTTAGTTTGAAAAAACGCAGCTCGATTAATTTTGAGTTGCGTTTTTTTATTGCCAATATAACGATTCCATAATGCGTTTAATATCGTTTTGTAAATATTGAGCTGCAGGATAAATAGAATCATAGTTGGGTTTAGCATAAAAGTATATAGAACCAGTAAGGAAGTGTTGTACACTATCGGTAACATAAAACTGTGCTGGCGACGCTACATTGCCTCTAACCTCGGACAGCATGCCGTAAACTTTTCTTTTATTGTTTTCGTAAGGATACTTTGGAATTTCAGCGGCTTTTTGAGTGTGCTCTAAAGTAAATTTTTGAGCATCTTTTAAAAAATCGCTTAAGTTTTTTGAATTGTTTTCAATCGCTTTATACGTTAAAAAAATGGTGCCTTTTAATTCTGGATACTCTAAATTAATTCCGTAGCTATCAGTGGTTGATGGTATTGATTTTAGTGTTGTTTTTTTTGCTAAAACATTTTTATCGAAGGTAAAAGGTAGTTTTAAATTGTCGGGCGTGTATTTAGGTTCAGGATACTCTAAACGTAGTTGAGCCTTTGGCTTTGGTTTATAATCTTCGTTACAAGAAAAATAAATTATGAAAATAATTAGGTAGGCGAATCGATTCATTACAAAATGGTGAACTTTACAAGTTTTATACGTTTTTTATCCATAGCTTCAATAGTAAAAACGTAGTTTTCAAAATTTATTTTACTGTTTAGTTTAGGAAAAATTCGGGAAATCTCTAAAACAAAACCAGCTATGGTTTCGGCTTCACCTTTATTTTCTTCAAACAGAGTATCATCTTCAAGTTTAATTATTTTATAAAAATCTTTTAAAGCAGTTTTGCCTTCAAAAACATAGTTGTTTTCGTCTAGTTTAGAATAGGTTAAATCTTCATCGTCGAATTCGTCGCTTATGTCACCTACAATCTCTTCAATAATATCTTCCAAAGAAATAAGTCCTGATGTTCCGCCATATTCATCAACTACAACTGCTAAATGTACTTTTTTATCTTGGAATTCGGTCATTAAATCGTCGAGTTTTTTGTTTTCTGGTACAAAAAATGGTTCACGTAATAAGGTGGTCCAATCAAATTGTTTTTTATCAATATAAGGAAGTAAATCTTTCACATAAAGTATGCCTTGTATTGTATCGATATTATCTTTGTAAACCGGAATTCTAGAATAACCATTTTCTATAATTTCTGGCATAATATCATTGTATTTTTGTTCAATATTTAGAGCAAAAATATCTATACGTGGTCTCATAACTTGTTTAGTGTCTGTATTACCAAAAGACACAATGCCTTGTAAAATTTTGTGTTCTTCTTTAGTGGTGTCTTCTTCACTAGTGAGTTCTAGGGCTTGTGATAGTTGATCTACGCTTAGATTAGATTTTTGCTTACCTAATTTGTTATGTATAGCAATGGTGACACTGCGCATAGGTAAGCTTATTGGTGATAAAATCACATCTAAAAAGCGAAGCGGATACGCCATAAAAGCGGCAAATTTTAGGTTATTACGGCTAGCATAAATTTTAGGTAAAATTTCTCCAAATAGTAATATTAAAAAGGTAACCACAACCACTTCTAAAATAAATTTTAGTTGTAAATTAGTTACACTACCAAACATAAAATCTCCTAAAAAGGCAAATAAAATAACTACGGCAATATTTATAAAATTATTGGCAACCAAAATGGTAGCGAGTAATTTTTTTGGGCGATCTAGAAGATTTAAAATTATGTCAATATGTTTTGGTTTATTTGTGGTTTGTTCTTCTAAATCAGACTTACTTAAGGAGAACAAGGCCACTTCGGCACCAGAAATTAATGCAGAACAGAGTAAAAGCAAAAATAATAATGCAAAACCAAGTACAATTGAAAAATCAATTGCTAAAAAGGTGAGTTTTAAACTGGCAGGGTCGGGATCCAATTAGGGTTAATTTAGTTAAACTTAAAAAGGAAGATCATCATCATCAGCTTCAACTTGCTCAATAGGTTTTGTTTGAGCTGTATTGGCTTGTTGTGTTGCCATGCTTGACGCATTTTCACTTTCATTTTTTGCTGTAAGAAAGGTAAAGTCTGTGCATTGTATTTCGGTAGAATACCTATCATTGCCTTTTTCGTCTTGCCATTTTCGGGTTTTTAAACGACCTTCAATATAGACTTTATCACCTTTATTTAAATATTTTTCACAAATTTCGGCGCCTTTATTTCTAACTACAATATTATGCCATTCGGTATTGGTAACACGCTCGTTAGTTTGCTTATTGGTGTAGGTTTCGTTGGTTGCCAACGGAAATCGACCTACACAACCACCACCTTCAAAATAGTGCATTTTCACTTCATCTCCCAAATGCCCAATTAGCATTACTTTATTTAAGGTTCCAGACATAATTTTATAAGTTAAAGACAACAAATGTAGTTATTTGTGTGTCATTTTTAAAATTAATAAAAAAATATGATTGTTGGTGTTAAACTAAATCAAAATTAAATGATTCAATAAAATTTTCTATGAGTATAGGAACGGGGTAGTGATTAATATCTTTTATACTTATAGATTCTGCATTAATATTTTCGACTGTAATAATCCAGAATTTAGTATATAAATGTTGGTGAGAGAGTTTATGCACTATAGGTTTACTATTATAAAGTGTAAGTTCAAATTTTAAATTATTTAATAAGACGTTGTTTTTAAGTGTGTTTCTTAATATTTTTTCATTGGTGCTTTTTTCGGTTTCAATTAACGGGAATTGATAGAGGTTTTGCCAAATACCTTTGCCTTCTCTTTTTTCTAGTAGAGTTTTACCATCGTTACTAATAAAGACTAAAAAGTTAAAATGCTTTTTTTGAGCTTTAGCGGTCTTTAATTTTACTGGTAGTTGGTCAATTTTTTGTTTGCTTAGAGCTAGGCAACTTGTATTTAGCGGACAATTTTGGCAATTTGGGTTTTTGGGCTTACACTGTTTGGCACCAAATTCCATAATGGCTTGGTTAAATGTAGCTGGTTGGGTTTTGTCAATTAGTTCCTGGGCAAGTATTTTAAACTCTTTTGCTCCTTTGGTAGAGTTTATAGGTGTATTTATATTAAAATACCTTGACAGGGCACGGTAAACGTTGCCATCTACTACAGCGGTGACTTCGTTAAAACAAATAGAAGCAATTGCACTTGCAGTATAATCGCCAACACCTTTTAGTTTTATAATGTCCTTATAAGTATTTGGGAATTCGCCTTGCAATTCGTTAACAATATATTTAGCAGTAGTATGTAAATTTCTAGCTCTAGAATAATAACCTAGCCCTTGCCAAAGTTTTAAAACCTCGCTTTCAGGTGCATTAGCTAATTTAAAAATAGTTGGGTATTTGCTTACAAAAGCTTCATAATATGGTAACCCTTGTTTTACTTGCGTTTGCTGTAAAATAATTTCAGAAAGCCATATTTTATAGGGGTTTTGAGTTTCTCTCCAAGGTAAGCTTCGCTTATTAATTGAGTACCAATGTATTATTGTTCTTGTAAAATTCATGTGCTATTTTATAACGGGTAAACAAAAATAAACGTTTATGATATTAAATTTTAGTGAATTAGGTTTGAAATATTGAATATTTAATTCCTATATTTGCATCCCTTTAAAAATTAATAGTAACCCAAATAAAAAAAATTAAGTATGACTAAGGCTGATTTAGTAGCAAAAATTTCTGAAAAATTAGGAATTGAAAAAGGAGATGTACAAGCAACAGTTGAATCTTTTATGGATGAAGTAAAAACATCTTTAGAAAGTGGAGATAATGTTTATTTAAGAGGTTTTGGAAGTTTTATTATTAAAACTAGAGCAGAGAAAACAGGTAGAAACATTTCTAAAAACACTACTATTAAAATACCTGCTCATAATATTCCTGCGTTTAAACCTGCAAAAGTTTTCGTAGAAGGTGTTAAAACAAATGTAGACGTAAAGTAAAATAACATGCTGTATTCTGTAAGTAGCAGAATATAGTTTTTAAAATAATTATTAATTTATAAAAAGACACTATTTATGCCAAGTGGTAAAAAACGTAAAAGACATAAGGTAGCTACGCACAAACGTAAAAAACGTAGACGCGCTAACCGTCATAAAAAGAAAAAATAAATCGGAAAAGTAGTTAGTGATTGACTACTTTTTTGGTTTTTAAAAAACTAAGTTCTTTGAAATGAGTTCATTTGTTTTTAGCGCTTTTTAAATAAAGTGTGTTATTGAACTCCACGGATAATTCCCAATATACTCGATGAAATTGTCGAGATTGGGACCTGTGAAAAATATTGTATAATCCATCTGTTACGCTATAGGTGTAATGGATTAAAATTAACAACATGGATAAAGAATTGATTATTCGATCTAGTTCCGACGATGTTGATTTTGCCTTATTAAAAGATGGAAAACTTATTGAATTACAAAAGGACGAAGGCGAGAACAAGTTTTCTGTTGGTGATGTGTTTATAGCCAAAATTAGAAAAACTGTTCCGGGGTTAAATGCCGCATTTGTTAATGTTGGTTACGAGAAAGATGCATTTTTGCATTATCACGATTTAGGCCCTAAATTACCTTCCCTTTTAAAATTCATAAAACGTGTAAGCACAGGTAAACTAAAAGATTTTTCTTTAAAAAATTTCCCATTTGAAAAAGATATTGATAAAGGCGGCAAAATTGTAGACGTCTTAAAATCAAATCAATCGCTATTGGTACAAATTGTAAAAGAACCAATATCTACCAAAGGTCCTAGAATTAGCTCTGAGCTATCTATAGCTGGTAGATATATTGTTTTAGTTCCTTTTTCTAATCGTATTTCTATTTCTCAAAAAATTGAAGACAAAGATGAAAAAGATCGACTAAAACGACTGGTCAAAAGTATTACACCTCAAGGTTTTGGGGTTATTGTGCGTACCGTAGCACAAGGCAAAAAAGTAGCCGAACTAGATAAAGATTTACAAAACTTGCTTAGTCGATGGACGGCAATGAGTAAAAAGCTACATAGAGCACATCATCCTACAAAAGTATTAGGTGAAATGAATAAAGCCTCGTCTATTTTGCGAGACATATTCAACGACACCTTTACAGGAATCACAGTTGATGATGAAGAGCTTTATTATCAAATTAAAGATTATTTGCAAGAAATTGCACCTAAAAAAGAATCAATAGTTAAATTATATCAATCTAACATTCCTATTTTCGAGAAGTTTGGTATCGAACGTCAAATAAAAACCTCATTTGGTAAAACCGTTTCTATGGCAAAAGGCGCATATTTGGTAATTGAACACACCGAAGCCTTACATGTTGTGGATGTAAATAGCGGAAACCGATCTAATAAAGCCAATAATCAAGAGGAAACAGCACTAGAAGTTAATTTGATAGCTGCTACCGAAATTGCGCGCCAATTACGTTTACGTGATATGGGAGGCATTATTGTAGTAGATTTTATCGATATGACACATGCTGAAAACAGGCAAAAATTGTTTAATCGCCTTCGTGATGAAATGAAAGACGATCGGGCTAAACATAAAATATTGCCTCCAAGTAAATTTGGATTGATACAAATAACAAGACAGCGCGTACGCCCAGAATTAGACATTAAAACCCGTGAAGAAAATCCTAACGGTATTAATGGTGCCGAAATTGAAGCACCTATTGGTGTAGTACAAAAAATAACGCAAGATCTTGAAAAACTATTTAAAAAAGACTATAATAAGGTAACCTTAAACACACATCCTTTTATAGCAGCCTTTTTAACCAAAGGCTTTCCATCTGAACGTTCTAAATGGTTTTTAGAACACAAAAAATGGGTGAAAATTTTACCAAGAGATGCTTACACATACCTGGAATATCATTTTTTTGATAAAAATGGTAAACAAATTAAATAAACTAAAACCCGCAACTTTATAGTTAGCGGGTTTTTTGTTATTATATGTTTAAAAATTAATTGATGTACTTAAATATATAATATAAATTTAAGTTTGTAACTTAGAGTTTCTTTTAAAATGATAACTTCAGAATTTAACGAACAAACTAATATTTTAGAAACCGAACTTAATGGTGAAGTAGATGCGGTTGATGTTTTATTGTATTTAAATGAGTTTAAATCTAATAAAGCTCTCCCGAGAAAACTAAAAACGCTTGTAACCGGTAACCGGGTAAAATTTAAATTTTCGGTTAAAGATTTAAAAGATTTTAATGATGTTAAAAATCAGTCTTTACAACAATATACTACTGTGGCTTCGGCAGTTGTAATTAATAACCCAATAGGTGCTGCCCTGAGTACTATTTATGGTGCTATTGCAAATAACGAAAAATATAAGTACAAGGTGTTTTCTACTCGAGAAGCAGCATTGCTATGGTTAAATAATATTTAATTTAAACAGCAGGGTTTGGTATATCGTTGTGTACGGCGTTTATTTGTTTTAAAATATCATCGTTTAAAGTAACCTCTATACTTTCAATATTTTCTTTTAATTGATTCATTGTTGTTGCTCCAATAATAGTACTAGTTACAAAGGGTTGTTGGGTAACAAATGCTAAACTTAATTGTGCTAAAGTTAACCCGTGCTCTTCGGCTATTTTTAAGTATTGTGTAGCTGCTTTTGTGGCATTAACACCACTATAGCGTGAAAATCTTGGGAATAGTTTTAAGCGCGCATTATCTTCGGCTGTGCCTTTTATGTATTTGCCTGATAGTACACCAAAAGCCATTGGTGAGTAAGCTAATAAACCTACATGTTCTCTTAAAGATACTTCTGCTAAATCGGTTTCAAAGCTTCGAGTTAATAGCGAATATGCATTTTGTATGGTTTTTATTCGTGGTAAATTATGAGTCTTAGATTCTTGCAAATAACGCATGGTTCCCCAAGAGTTTTCGTTTGAAATACCAATATGTTTAATTTTACCTTGTTTCACTAAAGCATCTAAACTGTTTAATATGTCGTTAAAATTGTCTTCCCATTGGGTGTCTAGTGTATAAGTTCTAACTCCAAAGCGATTAGTTTCGCGCTCTGGCCAGTGTAATTGGTATAAATCTATATAATCGGTTTGTAAACGTTTTAATTCTAAATCTATGGCTTCGTTTATGGCAGCTTTACTAAAACCATTGGTGCGAATATGTGCAGTATAATCGCCTGTTCCAGCAATTTTTGAGGCTAAAACCACTTGCTCTCTTTTTCCAGATTTTTTTAACCAAGTTCCTACAATTTCGCTTGTACGACCGCTAGTTTCTGCAGTGGCCGGTACTGGGTATAACTCGGCAGTGTCTATAAAATTAATGCCTTTATCTATGGCATAATCTAGTTGTTCGTGACCTTCTGCTTCGGTGTTTTGGTTACCAAATGTCATGGTGCCTAAACATAATTTGCTAACTTTTATATTGGTATTTGGTAGGGTTGTGTATTTCATTTTACTCCTTTTGTCATGCTGAACTTGATTCAGCATCTTATTAATTGAAACTTTTAGTTGTTAATGGATTTCGTAACGTAGTGTGGAATGACAACTATTTATTGTTACTAAACGATAAAGATAAAAAACCTTTCAGTTGTTGTTTAACTGAAAGGTTTAAAACTGTGTTAAGGTTTGCGTTAGGGATTGCAGCGGCATCCTTTTTTGTGCATAAAGGCACAAAGAAGATATAGCGTAAAGCCCGACCCTTGTGGTAACGCCCTAATTATATTATTCGTTTAATAGTTGCGAAAGCTCGTCTAATTTTGGTGTTAAAATAACTTCGATTCTACGGTTTTTAGCTCTGCCTTCTGGCGTACTATTTGTTGCTACTGGTGCAAACTCACCACGACCTGCTGCGGTTAAATTCTCTGGTGTAATTTGCGGATTTTCGCGTAAAATATTTACAATAGCTGTGGCGCGTTTGGTAGATAAATCCCAATTGCTTGTTAGTGGCCCGTTGCCAGAATATGGTACGTTATCGGTATGGCCTTCAATTAAAACGGCTATGTCTGAGTTGTCGCCTAAAACATTTCCTAATTGTTGTACGGCACGACGACCTTCGGTACCTACAGCCCAACTTCCTGAACCGAAAAGCAATTTGTTTTCCATTGAGACATACACTTTACCGTCGCGTTGTTCTACGGTTAAACCTTTGCCTTCAAAATCGGTTAAGGCATGCGAAATGGCATCTTTAAGTGCACTCATTGCGGCATCTTTATCGGCAATTACTTTTTCTAATTCGGCAACACGGTTAGAGCGTTCTGCTAATGCATTTTTTAAATTTTCTAAACGCGCACTTTCTGCGGCTAAGGCATCTTCTTTTGCTTCAAGTTGTGCTAGAAGTTCTCTGTTTTTTTCTGAATTTTTGGTAATAGCTGCCGAACTGTTTTTTTCTAAAGCTTCGTACGATGCTTTTAAGGCATCTAGATTTGCTTTGGTTGCCGCGTAATCGGCTCTTAATTTGTCACGCTCGGTTACGGCGTCGTTATAAGCTGATTTTAGCTGTTTTAATTCGTTTTCAGTAATGTTTTTTGAACTTTGTAACATTTCGTTGTCGGTAGAAAGGTCTCGATTTTCTTTTTTTAAGGTATTGTATTTGTCTTCGAGTTCTTTATAAATTTTTGGCGAGACACATGCGGTTAAAACTACCGCAAGAAGTAACAAAATGGAGATTTTTTTAAGCATGAAAAATAAAATTAAGTTGTTTTTTGATGTTTTATTGATTTATTTCTACTAAAATTGGACAGTGGTCGCTATGCACTGCGTCTGTGAGTATAACGGCTCTTTTAATGTTTTCTTGTAAGGGTTGTGAAACCATGGCGTAATCTAATCGCCAACCTTTGTTGTTTGCTCTAGAATTAGCACGGTAACTCCACCAGCTAAATTCTTGCTTTTCGGGATTTAAAAATCGATACGAATCGATAAAACCACTATCGATAAAGTTGCCTAACCATTCGCGTTCTTCGGGTAAAAAACCAGATACACCTTTCATTTTTGGGTTGTGAATATCGATTTCTTCGTGACAAATATTATAATCGCCACAAATAACCAAGTTTGGTATGCTTTGTTTTAAATTATTGATGTATTCATGAAACATATCCATATATTTAAATTTATGGCTTAAACGCGCATCATTAGTTCCTGATGGTAAATACAGACTCATTACCGAGCAATCATCAAAATCTACACGCAGATTTCTACCTTCGAAGTCCATTGACTCAATTCCCGTGCCATACTCGACATGTTTGGGTTCAATTTTACTTAAAACAGCAACACCGCTATAGCCTTTTTTTTGTGCGCTAAACCAATATTGGTAAGTGTAACCGGCATTGGTAAAAACATCTAAATCGAGTTGTTCTTTAAGGGCTTTAATTTCTTGTAAACAAATAACATCTGGGTTCGCAGCTTCTAACCAGGTAATAAAGCCTTTGTTTAATGCCGCGCGAATACCGTTAACGTTATAGGAAATAATCTTCATAATTGTGGTGTTTGTAAACAATCCAAAGGATAAATGGGCGTTTTATTTTAAAAGTTTAATGTTTCTGCTAAAATAAATAATACGTTACTTTTACACTATTAAATTTAAAGAGATTTTAAAGTTTTTTCTAGCTTTAGTTTGATGGTATTTTTGGTAATTATTTAAATTATAGGTGTTTATGTGTTACTTTTTAAATGTCTTCTTCTTAAATACAAATAAAATATTCATATTTATTTTTAGTTTTAATAACTAATGAAATTAACCGTTGCTTTTTTATTGTTTTTGTTGGGGTTTTGTGGGTTTTCACAGAATAGCTCATCGAATTACAGAATTAAAAAAGTTGCAGTTAATGATACTATTTTAATTGATAGCGTTAGTATTAATTCTAATTACTTTTTTGTAAAAACTAAAGCTGAAGTTTTATTGGATACCTCGTTGTATTCGGTTAATTTTCAAAAGGCACTTTTAAGGTTTAAACAACCAGTTGAAACCGACTCTGTAATTATTGAATATTTAAAGTTTCCCAAGTTTTTAACTAAAACATACCAGCAACTCGATGAAAGTATAATTGCCGAAAATAACGATGCGCAAAATCAACTTTATAAGTTTACGCAAAGTAATAAGGAAAACACCTTTGTGCCTTTTAATGGTTTAACAACTTCAGGAAGCATTGCCCGAGGAGTAACCATTGGTAATAACCAAAATTCTGTTTTAAATAGCGAGTTAGATTTACAAATAACGGGTAAATTAAACGATAAAGTGTCGTTGCGAGCTTCAATACAAGATGCTAATGTACCATTACAAGAAAGTGGCTATAGCCAACGTTTAGATGAGTTCGACCAAGTTTTTATCGAGTTGTTTAGCGAGCGTTGGCGGGTACGTGCTGGCGATATAGATTTGGTAAATAACAACTCGTATTTTGCTAATTTTTCTAAACGTGTGCAAGGTTTAAATATTAATGTTGATTTAGGTGATTCTGATAATGAAACTAATATTTTTGCGGCGGGAGCGGTGGTTCGTGGTCAATTTACCACCAGCCAATTTGTAGCAGAAGAAGGTAACCAAGGCCCATATAAATTGCAAGGTCAAAATGGGGAATTGTATGTTTTGGTAGTGTCGGGCAGTGAAACGGTTTATGTAAACGGTATGGCGCTTAAACGTGGGGAAAGCGAAGATTATATTATTGATTACAACGCAGGTGAAATAATTTTTAATTCTACTTTTCCTATAACTTCCGAAATGCGAATTACGGTCGATTACCAATTTAGTGATCGAAATTATTCTCGATTTGTTGCCTACGGCGGAACGAATTACACCAGCGAAAAATTGCAATTAGGCGTTTCGGTGTATTCAGAAAACGATTCTAAAAATCAACCCTTACAACAAAATTTATCTGAAGAACAAGTGGCTATTCTTGCCAATGCAGGTGACGATGCTAGTTTAATGGTAGCACCATCGGAAAGTCGTCAAGAATACGACGAAAATCGCATTTTATACACCAAAGAAATTGTTGATGGTACGGAAACCTTTGTGTTTTCTACCAATCCTGAAGACGAACTGTATTTAGTAACCTTTAGTTATGTTGGCGAAAACCAAGGCGATTATGGCATAAAAAGTAGCAATGCTATTAATAGTATTTTCGAATATTTAGGCGAAAATTTAGGTGGTTATGCACCAATTACAAAGCTTGTCGCACCTACAAAACTACAAATAGCTGTTGTAAACGGTAGTTATACGCCAACCGAAAAAACACAAATTAATTTTGAAGCTTCGGCTAGTAAAAACGATTTAAACTTATTTTCTAATTTAAATGATGGTGATAATAATGGTTTCGCAGGAAAGGTTGCAATCAACCAAACGGTTGTTGAAAGAGATAGTGTTTTAAATGTCGATGCCTTTGTTGATGCCGATTACATTTCGGATAATTTTAGAAATATTGAAGGTTTATATTCTCCCGAATTTAATCGCGATTGGAATTTAGATATCAATAATATAACTGGAATAGGGTTTGGTTTGGGTAACCAAATATTAATGAATGCAGGTGTAAATATGTTGCATCGTAAAAACGGTATTGCTAATTACGAATTTCAACATTTAAGTTTTTCAAACGGGTTTAATGGTAATCGGCATTTGGTAAACGCACAGGTTAAGTTTAATAAGTTTTTAGTAACCTCAAACTCGAGTTATTTAAATGCGACTTTTACTGTTAACGAATCGAAGTTTTTGCGTTCTTACAATCAGCTAACTTATAGTATGAAGAAAAGTTGGTTAGGAACAAAATTTTCGGTTGAAGATAACCAACAACGCGACCAAGAAAATCAAAATTTAACCGATTTAAGTCAGCGTTATAAATCCTACAATGTCTATTTTGGAGTGGGAGATAGTACTAAGGTTTTTGCCGAAATAGGATACAAAAATCGTGTAAACGATAGTATTAAAAATAACAGTTTGCAACGGGTAAATACATCGAATACTTATTATTTAAACTCTAAATTAATCGAAAATAAACACACTAATTTAGTGTTATTTGCTAATTACCGAAAGCTGGATTATGATGATGATGCTTTTGAGGATGAAAATTCTGTAAACTCGCGCATGCAATTTAGCCAGAGACTTTTTAAGCAAATGGTACAACTAAATATAAACTACGAAACTAATTCTGGTAGGATAGCAGAACAATATTTTACATATGTTGAGGTCGAACCAGGACAAGGTAGTTACACTTGGCTCGATTATAATAATAATGGCATTCAAGAACTTGAAGAATTTGAAGTAGCACCGTTTACCGATCAAGGTACTTATATTCGCGTGCTTTTACCTAACCAAGTTTATCTTAAAACTCACCAAAATAAGTTTAGTGGTACACTATCATTAAATCCGGCAACTTGGTCGGTTAGTAAAAATAAATTTAAAAAGTTTTTGTCTCATTTTTATAATCAAACCAGCTATTTAATCGATAGAAAAAACCTGCGATTTGGAAACTCATTTAGGTTGAATCCTTTTGAAAAAGATGAAGAAAACCAAAGAGGGTTACAGCTTAATTTTAGAAATGTGTTCTTTTTTAATCGAGGTAAACAGCGTTACACCACCTCGTATACGTTTTTAGAAAACACCACTCAAAGTTATCTTTCCGTTGGGTCATTATCAAGTCGTATACGAAGCCATCAATTAAACTTTAACCATAAAATTATGGAAAGTTGGTTAATTAACTTTTTATCTGCACACGACAAAAATAAAAGTGAAAGCGAAAATTATTCTAGTAAAAATTTTAATATAAATCAGTTTAGAATTAATCCAAAAATATCATACTTGTTTGGTGGTAATTCTAGTTTCGATTTGTTTTATCAGTACTCAAATAAGAATAATATTATTGACGATTTGGAGCGCTTAGAACAACAAAAATATGGAGCATCCTTTAGTTTTGCTAGTAGTGCAAAAAGTGCGTTAAATGGTGAGTTTAATTATTTTTCGAATGCTTTTAAGGGCGATGCTAACACACCAGTGGCTTACCAAATGTTAGAAGGATTACAACCAGGAACTAATTTTACATGGACGCTTTTAGCTCAAAAAAAATTGACTAAATATCTCGATTTAAACTTTAGTTATTTTGGTAGAAAAACAGAAACAAGTCGTGTTATTCATACTGGCAATATTCAGTTAAAGGCTTATTTTTAAAGTTGTGTATCAATATCTTTAAAAACAGATATAATTGAATGTACCGCTTTAATGTAAAACTCAGGGTGAATATTTTCGAAGTCGTCTGTAGGTTCGTGGTAATCTTCATGGTCTTCAACTCCAAAATATAAAAACGGAACGCCTTGTTTGTAAAAGTTAGCATGATCGGATGAGTAAGTCCAGTTTTCTAAATCGTCGTTAGCATCATGTCCTATAACTAGTTTAAATTGTTCACTGTTTTTATAATTGTTAACAATGTTTTTAAAGCTATTATGGGTGTCTGTTCCTACAACGAATAATTCGTTTTTATCGCTTCGGCTTACCATATCAAGATTTATGTTTACTATAATATTTTTAAGCGGAATTAATGGGTTTTTTGTAAAATAGTACGACCCTTTTAAACCGAGTTCTTCGCCATCTAAAGCAGCTAAAATTACAGTATGTTTTGGTGGGTTGTTTTTAAAGTACTCGGCAAAGCTAAAAAGTGCGCCAATGCCCGAAGCATTATCGTCGGCACCGTTATAAATTTCGTTACGTTTAATACCTTCATGATCGAAATGTGCGGTAATTACAATATATTTTTTTTGTTTCGATGTGCCTTTTATATAGCCTAAAATGTTTGTAGCTTGGTATTGTTTTACACCTTTTGAAAATGTGAAATTCTGGCTATATTTATTGGTTAATGGTTTTACGCCATGCGAATAAAATTGATTAATAATATACTTTTTAGTTTTTTCTGCGCCTGCTGTACCAGTTCTTCTGCCTTCAAAAGCATCAGAAGAGAGTGTTTTTACATGTTTAAGTAAGTCGTTTTCATTAAACCAGTTTTGCTGTAATTCGGTTTGTGAGTAAGAAAAGCAACTTATGAAAAATAATAGAGTGAATATGTGGGAATGATTCTTCATTTCTTTAAAACTTGAGGCAAATAGTTTTTTAGGTTTTGAGTTTTTCACTTATTACTAGGTAGTTGGTTTTGTTTAAAAAATAAAAGTAGATAAAAAAAGCCTAAGTAAACTTTACTTAGGCTTTTTAATTTATGTTTTAGTGTGAGTTAACTTATATATTAGCTTTCATTAATTCACGGTTCATTCTTGCGATGTTTTCTAAAGAAATTCCTTTAGGACATTCAATTTCGCAAGCTCCTGTGTTTGTACAGTTACCAAAACCTTCTAAATCCATTTGAGCTACCATGTTTTTTACACGGTCTGCAGCTTCAACTTGCCCTTGAGGTAAAAGTGCATATTGCGATACTTTAGCACCAACAAACAACATAGCAGACGAGTTTTTACATGTTGCAACACAAGCACCACAACCAATACATGTTGCAGCATCCATAGCTTCATCTGCAGCATGTTTAGAAATTGGTAAAGCGTTTGCATCTTGTGTGTTTCCAGAAGTGTTTACAGAAATGTAACCACCAGCATGTTGTATTCTATCAAAAGATGTTCTATCTACAACTAAATCTTTAATTACCGGGAAAGCAGCGGCTCTAAATGGCTCGATAGTAATAGTATCGCCATCTTTAAACATACGCATGTGTAATTGACAGGTTGTTACACCACGATCTGGGCCGTGAGCTTCACCATTTATATACATAGAACACATACCACAAATACCTTCACGACAGTCATGATCGAAAGCAACAGGTTCTTCACCTTTAGCTACTAATTGTTCGTTAAGAACATCCATCATTTCTAAGAAAGACATGTGTTCTGAAATTTCGGTAACTTTATAATCTACCATTTGACCCTTAGCGTTTGAGTCTTTCTGTCTCCAGATTCTTAATGTTAAATTCATTCCTTTTTCTGACATAACCTTTCTTATTTGTATGAACGTTGTTTCAGTTCTATATCGTTAAATTCTAATTCCTCTTTATGCAATACAGCATCGGCAGGTTCGCCTTTGTATTCCCAAGCAGCTACATAAGCGTATTCTTTATCGTTACGTTTAGCCTCACCTTTTTGTTCACCATCAAGTTCTACAGATTCTTCCCTAAAGTGTCCGCCACAAGATTCATTTCTGCTTAAGGCATCTTTAGCAAAAAGTTCACCAAGTTCTAAGAAATCTGCCACTCTTCCAGCTTTTTCAAGTTCTGGGTTCATTTCGTTTGCAGTACCTGGTACCTTTACGTTTTTCCAGAAGTCTTCACGAAGGGCTTTAATTTCGGCCATGGCTTCTTTTAATCCTTGCTCGTTTCTAGACATACCGCATTTATCCCACATTATTTTTCCTAATTTTTTGTGGTAATAATCTACAGAATTAGTTCCTTGGTTGTTAACAAAGAAATCGATTCTATCTTTTACTTCTTTTTCAGCTTCATCAAACTCAGGTGTATTGGTTGGAATTTTTCCGGTACGAATTTCATCAGCTAAATAATCACCAATTGTATAAGGTAAAACAAAGTATCCATCGGCTAAACCTTGCATTAATGCAGAGGCACCTAAGCGGTTAGCACCATGATCGGAGAAGTTAGCTTCACCAATACAGTATAAACCATCAACTGTGGTCATTAGGTTATAATCAACCCAAACACCACCCATAGTATAGTGTGTTGCAGGATAAATCATCATAGGGGTTTCGTACGGATTCTCATCTACGATTTTCTCGTACATTTGGAATAAGTTTCCGTATTTAGCTTCAACAATAGCTTTACCTAAATCGTATATTTTTTGTTTTGAAGGGTTTTCAATATTATGAATTTTAGCTTGCTCTTTACCATATCTTTCAATAGCCGAAGCAAAATCTAAATATACAGCTTCACCAGTAGCGTTAACACCATAACCAGCATCACAACGCTCTTTAGCGGCACGCGATGCAACATCACGAGGCACTAAGTTACCAAATGCAGGGTAACGACGCTCTAAGTAGTAATCTCTTTCATCTTCCGATAAATCGGTTGGTTTTTTCTTGCCTTCACGAATAGCAATAACGTCTTCCATGTTTTTTGGCACCCAAATACGTCCGTCGTTACGTAACGATTCCGACATTAACGTTAATTTAGATTGGTAATCACCAGAACGAGGAATACAAGTTGGGTGAATTTGTGTATAGCAAGGGTTTGCAAAATAAGCTCCTTTTTTATGAATTTTCCATGCTGCAGTAGCATTAGAACCCATAGCATTAGTAGATAAGAAATAAACATTTCCGTAACCACCAGAAGCAATAACTACAGCATGAGCAGAATGACGCTCAATTTCTCCTGTAATTAAGTTACGCGCAATAATACCACGAGCTTTTCCGTCTACTTTTACAACATCTAGCATTTCGTGACGGTTAAACATTTCAATTTTACCACGAGCAATCTGTCTATTCATAGCAGAATAAGCGCCTAATAATAATTGCTGACCAGTTTGTCCTTTAGCGTAAAATGTTCTAGAAACAAGTACACCACCAAAAGAACGGTTATCTAAAAGGCCACCATAATCACGAGCAAAAGGAACGCCTTGAGCCACACATTGGTCAATTATATTTGCCGATACTTCAGCTAAACGGTATACGTTAGCTTCACGCGAACGGTAATCGCCACCTTTTACGGTGTCGTAAAATAATCTATATGTTGAATCGCCATCACCTTGATAGTTTTTGGCAGCATTTATACCACCTTGTGCCGCAATTGAGTGTGCGCGACGAGGTGAATCTTGATAACAAAATGCTTTTACGTTATATCCTAATTCGGCAAGAGTTGCAGCTGCAGAACCTCCAGCTAAACCAGTACCTACAACAATAACATCGATAAGACGTTTGTTTGCAGGGTTTACTAAATCAATTTTGTCTTTATAAGTTGTCCATTTATCTTTAATTGGACCTTGAGGTACTTTTGAATTTAAAGCCATATTTTTAAGATTAATGGTTAAAATGATGGTAAAGTGCTATAAAAATAAATCCTAAAGGAATTATTATAGAATAAGCTTTACCAATGTTTTGCAAAGTTTTTTTTCTTCCAGCCGTTGCTCCCACAGATTGGAATGCCGAAGTAAACCCGTGTAGTAAGTGTAAAGCTAAAAACACAAAAGCCAATACATAAGCACCAACACGAATAGGGCTTACAAATTTGTGAGTAAGCTCTTCGTAGTAACGAAACCCTTCAACGCCTTCTAGCGTTCCAGACCAATCGCCTTGAATGTATTTTGTGTTAATTTCAGGAATCCAGAAATCGATAAAGTGAAGCACGATAAAAGCTAAAATAGCTGCGCCACTCCAAATCATATTTCTACTCATCCAAGTTGAATTTGCGGCACCATTATTTTTCACATAAGCAACACCTTGTGCTTTTTTGTTTTTTATTTCAAGAACAAATCCCATGATGAAATGAAACACTACACCAAAAATTAAAACTGGTTGTAATGCAAATTGAACAAGAGGGTTAGTTCCCATAAAATGTGAAACTTCGTTAAAAAGATCGGGATTAAAAACCGAAAGTAAATTAATTGCGAAGTGTTGTAGTAAGAATACCATAAGGAAGAATGCCGAAAGTGCCATGGCAACCTTTCTTCCTATCGAAGATTTAAAAAATCCGCCCATTATTTTGTTAGTTTATTTATATATAACAAATGTAAGGCTCAAAGCTATTTTTAACAAGCATTAAATGGCATTTTACTGTGTATTTAGAATCATTTTAAAGAAGATTATACCCTTAAAAATTTACATTATGTTAAAAGCTTAGTAAGGCAAATAGCTTTTTGTAGCTTTGTGTAATTACAAAATTTAATTTCTATTTTTATTATGAAATATTTACCTATTGATAATGAGTTGTTTGTGAAAAACAGAAAAAAGTTTGCAGCTAATATGAAGCCTAATAGTTTGGCTGTTTTTAACTCGAACGATATATACCCAATTAGTGCAGATAGTACCCTGCCATTTCAGCAACATCGCGATATTTTTTACTTAAGTGGCGTAGATCAAGAGGAGAGTATTTTAGTAATATTTCCAGATTGTCCAAAAGAAAAACATCGTGAAATTTTATTTCTGCGAGAAACTAACGAGCACATTGCTGTGTGGGAGGGGGCAAAACTAGACAAAGAAGCGGCTTACAAAACCAGTGGTGTAAAAATGGTATATTGGTTACAGGATATGGAAAAGGTAATGTTTGAATTAATGACTCAATGTGATACCGTATACATAAATACAAACGAACATTATCGTGCTAGTGTAGAAACTGAAACCCGTGAAGATCGATTTTCTAAATGGTTAAAGCAAAAATACCCAGCTCATAGCGTTGCCAAAAGTGCAACTATTTTACAACGATTACGCTCGGTAAAAGAGCCACAAGAAATTGCTTTAATGCAGCAAGCTTGTGATATTACTGAAAAAGGATTTAGACGGTTGTTAAATTTTGTAAAACCCGGAGTTTGGGAATATGAAATTGAGGCAGAGTTATTGCATGAATTTATTAAAAACCGATCTAAAGGTTTTGCATACTCTCCAATAATTGGTTCTGGAAAAAATGCTAATGTATTGCATTATTTAGAAAATAATAAACAATGTAAAGCCGGTGAATTAGTTTTGCTTGATACAGCTGCAGAGTATGCGAATTATTCTAGCGATTTAACTAGAACCATTCCGGTTTCTGGTACGTTTACTAAACGACAAAAAGATGTTTATAACGCAGTAAACAATGTTAAAAAAGAAGCAACAAAAATGTTAATTCCTGGTACTATTTGGGAAGATTATCATGTTGAGGTTGGTAAAATAATGACTTCTGAACTTTTAGGTTTAGGTTTACTAGATAAAGCTGATGTGCAAAATGAAGATCCTGATTGGCCTGCTTACAAAAAGTATTTTATGCACGGAACGTCTCATCATATAGGTTTAGATACGCATGATTACGGAATTTTAACCGATCCAATGGTGCCAAATATGGTATTTACTGTAGAGCCTGGAATTTATATTCCTGATGAAGGTTTTGGTATTCGATTAGAGGACGATGTGGTAATTCAAGAACAAGGAGAACCTATAAATTTAATGAAAAATATTCCTATTGAAGCTGATGAAATTGAAGACATTATGAATTCATAGAAAAAATAAAAGGGATTGCAAAAGCAATCCCTTTTTCCACGCTAACATAGCATTTACAGAGTGACTAATTCAAATAAATAATTGTTTAGCTTTTGTAGTGTGGTAATTTTATTGTTGGTGTCAATTAATAAAGAAATGTTATTATTGCTTCCGCCGTAAGAAATCATTCTTATTTTAACATCTTGCAGTATTTGGAATAACTTAAAGGTGTCTTGATGGTTTACAACGGCATGTCCAACTAGGCAAACAATACTTTGGTTTTTATCAACTTCAACAGTCGAGAACTTTTCAAGTTCACTTATTATTTTAGCTAGGTTTTTATCGTCGTCTATAGTTAGAGAAACCGCAACTTCAGAGGTAGTAATCATATCGATTGCAGTTTCATAAACTTCAAAAATTTCAAAAACACGTTTCAAAAAACCATGGGCTTGTAACATTCTGCCCGATTTAATTTTTATAGCAGTAATGTTATCTTTTGCAGCTATAGCTTTAACACCGTTTTCTGAAGTTTCTTCAGATATTAATGTGCCATAAGCTTCAGGGTCCATAGTGTTTTTTAAGCGTACTGGAATTTGATCTTTTCTGACAGGAGAAATAGTTTGTGGATGTAAAATTTTTGCTCCAAAATAAGCTAATTCTGCAGCCTCATCAAACGACAGGTTAGAAATTGGTCTGGTGTTTTCAACATGTCGCGGGTCGTTGTTGTGCATGCCATCAATATCTGTCCAAATTTGTACTTCTTCAGCTTTAATAGCAGCACCAATAATGGTTGCTGTATAGTCGCTTCCACCACGTTGCAGGTTAGAAATTTTGTCTTGCACATCCAAACATATAAAACCTTGTGTAATATAAATTTCTGCATCACCGGCCTTTTTTATTACTTCGGCAAATTTTTCTTCTATGTAATTAAAATTAGGCTCTTTATGCTCATCAATACGCATAAAATCTAATGCAGGAAGTAAAGCAGCGCTAATACCTTCTTGAGCTAAATAGCTATTAAACATGTATGTTGAAAGCAATTCGCCCTGCGCTAAAATTTTGTTTTCAAGTGCTGGTGTGTGTAACTTATAAGTACATTCTATTAAAAAGTTGAATACATCGTTAACATAACTTTTTACATTATAGTTTAACGTTTTTTCCTGTAATAACTGGTTAATAGTTTCTGTATATTTTTCATGAAGTGCATTAATGTTCTCTAATGCGTCATGAGGGTTCTTTTCTTTTATTTGTTGAGCAATTCCAACTAAAGCGTTGGTTGTGCCAGACATAGCAGATAATACTACAACCTTTTTATTACCATCGTTAATTATGCTTTTAACATTGCTCATGTTTTTTACCGAACCTACCGAGGTTCCTCCAAATTTCAATACCTTCATTTTCAAATAATTTGATGCTAAATTATAACTAGTTTTAGAATTTACTATGTTTTTAATAAAAAAAAATTATTTTTACACAAATTGTTAAATAATTAACATGAAAACAGTATCCAATTGTGTAGAAGATATTTTAATATCGCAACCGTATCTAGAAGAAGCGCTTTCAAGAAACATTATTAACTTTAGTGCTTTGGCAATAGAGTTAACTGAGCCTATAAGTCAAATGTTAAAAAAAGAGGTTAAACCAGGAGCTATAATGATGGCTTTAAGAAGGTATAACCCGCCCGTTGCATTATCAAATTCTATAAAAATGAAACGGGTAATTCAAAATCTAGGAGATATTACGGTACGTTCTAACTTAACTGATTTTACGGTTAGAAATTCGGATACGATAATTGATAATCACGCTAAAATTCTTGAACGTATAAATCAGGAATCGAAGTTGTTTTATACGTTTACACGTGGTATTCATGAAAGCAACATTATTATTTCTAGTAGTTTAAAAGGTTTTATTGAAAACCAATTATCAAACGAAACATTCTTAGCTGTTCAAGATGGCTTAACTGCAATTAGTATAAACTTGCCTAAAGACAATTCTAAAATAGCTGGTTTATATTATCATTTTTTTAAACGTTTAGCTTGGGAAGGTGTGGTGTTGTACGAGGTTATATCTACCACCAATGAGTTTACCATTTTAGTGGAAGATGAATACGTAGACAAAGCTTTTACCGCTATTAAAAAAGTTAAGGCTTAGTTTTTATGGTTATAAACTATAAGGAAACTTCTGTTTTTTATACAGATTATGGAAAGGGTGAAACTTTAGTTTTATTACATGGTTTTTTAGAACATGGCGGCATGTGGGAAGCCTTTATTCCAGAATTAACAAAAACACATCGAGTAATTTGTATAGATTTATTGGGGCATGGGCAAACCGGTTGTTTAGGTTATGTTCATACAATGGAGCTTATGGCCGAAACAGTTCATGCAGTTTTAAATCATTTAAAAATTTTTAAGACTTATTTAGTTGGGCATTCCATGGGGGGATATGTGAGTTTGGCTTTCGCTGAAAAGTGGCCAGAAATGCTATCGGGTTTGTGTTTAATGAATTCAACCTCGGAGCAAGATTCTATTGAACGAAAACAAAATCGAGATCGCGCTATTGAAGCAGTAAAGAAAAATCATGAACTTTTTATAAGAATGGCCATTGCTAATTTATTTAGACTCAAAAACCGTACGATTTATGCAGAGCAAATACAAAAAACAGTTATTGAAGCTTTAAAAACACCACTACAAGGTATTATTGCTGCATTGGAGGGAATGAAAATAAGAGCAGATAGACAAGGTGTTTTAAAAAATAGTAGTTTTAAAACTTTAATAATTGCTGGTAAAAAAGATCCAGTACTTTTATATAAATCTATAGCTCGTCAAGCGGAAAGAACTAATACACCAATAGTTTCATTTCCAGATGGTCACATGAGTCATATCGAAAATTCGACCGAATTTTTAATTGAAATAATGCATTTCATCGAAAAAAAATAACTTTTCGTCGTGTTTTAATTTTTTTTCTCTAAGTTTAGGTACCAAATCTAACAATCATGGAAAATAATTCAACCTTTAAAGCAGCGTTATTGCCCCGAATTTACTGTAATATTTTTGGGCATGACTATCACGTAACAAAAAAAGTTACACGACATGTAAAAGAGTATCGATGCAGTCATTGTAAAAAGGAATTAACCACCAACGGCAATGGTGATTTAACTGCCTTAACACCTAAATTTAAAGAGATTAATGAGGTTTTAGAGAAAATTCATTCAGTCCGAAATAAGCGTTTACAGGATAAATCTATCACTTCGTCGATTAGGCATCAAATCGTTTAATTTTTTCTAACTTTTTACTTAGTTTAAAAGTCTCTAATTAACTAATTAAAAAGATTTGGAAAGTAAATGAAAAACCTTCAATGTAAAATCTTTGGGCATCATTACCAAGTGTCTAGAGATGTTACTTGTCACGTAAAAGAATACACCTGCAAAAATTGCGGTAAAGAACTAACCACAAATAGCAACGGCTATCTTGTTGAGCTAACACCAAAATACAAAGAAATTAATGATGTGTTAGCATCGATGTTTATAAAACGTCACGGCCATATTCCAACTACAACCGAAACAACCACACCACCACTTATTGTAGGAAATCTAATTAGCTTTAGTCATTAAAATTTTTCCAGCCTTGTGCTTTTAAAGGAATTTTTGTGTCGGCTCTAGTAATTAAATGCAATCCTTCTTTTTCTTCTTTAATAAAACCAATAACACTTAAATTTGGGTTGGCTTTTATTTTAGGAAAATCTTGCTGCGTAATAGTGAAAAGTAATTCGTAATCTTCACCACCGTTTAAAGCAACGGTTGTGCTGTCTATGTTAAATTCTTCGCAAGTTGAAATAACTTGAGGATCTAAAGGTATTTTATTTTCATATAAATCGCATCCAACCTTGCTTTGTTTACACAAATGCATGATTTCAGAAGATAATCCATCGCTAATATCAATCATTGCAGTTGGTTTAACTTCAAGCTCACTTAGTAATTTAATTATATCTTTTCGAGCTTCGGGTTTTAATTGTCGCTCAACTATGTAGGTGTAAGGTTCTAAATCGGGCTGGTTGTTTGGGTTAACTTTAAAAACTTCTTTTTCGCGTTCTAAAACCTGTAAACCCATGTAGGCGGCGCCTAAATCCCCACTTACAACCAATAAGTCGTTTGGTTTAGCACCGTTACGATAAACCACTTGGTCGGCTTCAACTTCGCCAATAGCGGTAACCGAAATTAATAAACCTGTGTTCGATGATGTGGTGTCACCACCAATAACATCGATATTGTAAATTTTTGCAGCGGTTTCAATGCCGGCATAAATAGCTTCTAGTGCTTCTATAGGAAATCGGTTTGATACCGCGATCGAAATTGTTACTTGCGTAGCTTTTGCATTCATTGCATAAACATCCGATAGGTTTACAATTACAGATTTGTATCCTAAATGTTTTAACGGCATATAGCTTAAATCGAAATGTACGCCTTCAACCAATAAATCGGTTGTAACAACGATTTGCTTTTTAAAATCTAAAACAGCTGCATCATCACCAATGCCTTTTATGGTGGTACTGTGCTTAATTTTAAAGTTTTTAGTAAGGTGGTCAATTAATCCGAATTCACCTAAATCACTTAATTGGGTACGCTGTTGGTTTTTATCTTCAATCATGCTGCAAAAATAAGAAGCTATTTTCGTTTTTTAGTAAATTTATGCTAAAACTAAAATATACTAAACTAATTTCAAATGAGAACAAAACACCTATTTGCTAAATTTCTTGTTTGATTTCCTCTTGTGGCTATACAATCTTGTAATATGGAGGTTTTAGGGCTAGGTGAGTTTATTGATTCCGACGAAGATGGTATTAATGATAGCTTCGATAACTGTCCAACTACAGCAAATCCGTTACAAGAAGATGAAAATAATAACGGTATTGGTGATGCTTGTGAATAGCGTAACATTCTCATGACGTGTTAAATAGGTTAAAATTTCCTAGGTTTGGCTATAAATAACACGCCACAGCTATTAAAACCTGCTAAATTTAAGAATATGGTAACTCAGCAAGAGTAAATCCATAAGAAAAAGCTATAAAACTATATAGTAATATAATGTTAGGTTATGTTGAAATACACGTCTTAAATTGTATATTTGCACTCAATAAAAAATAATATGATAAAAGTTTCTGAAACAGCAAAAAAGAAAGTTATTGAGCTTATGAACGATGACGGCTTTAACCCAAGTACAGACTATGTGCGTGTGGGCGTAAAAAGCGGTGGTTGTTCTGGGTTGTCGTACGATTTAAAGTTCGACAAAGAAAGCAATGACGATGATAAAGTTTTTGAAGATAATGGTGTCAAAATTATTGTTGATAAAAAAAGCTTTTTGTATCTTATAGGTACAACTTTAGAATATTCAGGAGGTTTAAACGGAACTGGATTTGTGTTTAATAATCCAAACGCCAACCGCACTTGTGGTTGCGGGGAGTCGTTTTCATTATAATAATTAAGAAAGCATTATGTCGAAATATACCGAGGATGATTTAAGAGAAGAATTAAAAACCAAAGAATACGAATATGGTTTTTATACAGATATAGAATCTGAAACATTTCCTATTGGGTTAAACGAAGATATTGTTCGCGCTATTTCTAAGAAGAAAGAAGAACCAGAATGGATGACCGAATGGCGCTTAGAAGCTTTTAGAGTTTGGCAAAACATGGAAGAGCCAGAGTGGGCGAATGTTAATTACCAGAAGCCAGATTTTCAAGCTATTTCGTACTATTCTGCACCAAATAGCAAGCCAAAATACGATAGTATAGATGAGGTCGATCCCGAGTTATTAGCAACTTTCGAGAAGTTAGGAATTTCTCTAGACGAGCAGAAAAAATTAGCCGGAGTAGCTATGGATGTTGTGGTAGATTCTGTTTCTGTGGCTACAACCTTTAAAAAGACTTTAGGAGAAAAAGGAATTATTTTCATGAGTATTTCTGAAGCTATAAAAGAGCATCCAGAACTTGTAAAAAAATATATTGGTACGGTTGTGCCTCAAAAAGATAATTTTTACGCCGCTTTAAACTCTGCTGTTTTTAGCGATGGTAGTTTTTGTTACATACCAAAAGGCGTAAGGTGCCCAATGGAGCTATCTACATATTTCCGTATTAACCAAGCCGGAACTGGTCAGTTCGAAAGAACTTTAGTAATTGCAGACGAAGGCAGTTATGTAAGTTACTTGGAAGGTTGTACAGCACCAAGTCGTGATGAAAACCAGTTGCACGCGGCTGTTGTAGAGTTAATAGCTTTAGATGATGCTGAGATAAAATACTCAACTGTTCAAAACTGGTTTCCAGGAAATGCCGAAGGTAAAGGTGGTGTTTTCAATTTTGTAACAAAGCGTGGTTTATGTGAGAAAAACGCAAAAATTTCATGGACGCAAGTTGAAACTGGTTCTGCCGTAACCTGGAAATATCCGAGTTGTGTATTAAAAGGCGATAATTCGGTAGGTGAGTTTTACTCAATAGCGGTTACAAATAACTACCAGCAAGCCGATACCGGTACAAAAATGATTCATTTAGGTAAAAACACTAAATCAACCATTATATCAAAAGGTATTTCGGCAGGAAAATCGCAAAATAGTTACCGTGGTTTAGTTCAAGTAAATTCTAGAGCAGAAAACGCACGTAACTTTTCACAATGCGATAGTTTATTAATGGGTAACGAATGTGGTGCGCATACATTCCCTTACATCGAGGTAAAAAATAAAACAGCTAAAATAGAACACGAAGCAACAACAAGTAAAATTGGTGAAGATCAAATTTTTTACTGTAACCAACGTGGTATAGATACCGAAAAAGCTATTGCATTAATTGTAAACGGGTTTAGTAAAGAGGTGTTAAATAAATTACCAATGGAATTTGCAGTAGAAGCACAAAAATTATTAGAAATAAGTTTAGAAGGTAGCGTAGGATAAATTTTAAATATACGCTTTGTAAAGTCGAAGTGTTTGTGGAATTAAGTTTTCAAAATGAAAAAAATCATTTATTTATTATTTGTGCTCATCGCTTTTACAAATTGTAAAAACGACACAAAAACTAAACCAGAAGATGTGCCAGTAGCTACCGATACAAGTAGTGAGCCTACAGAAAAGCAAAGCGATGGTTTAACCTTGTTAAAAGGGGAATTTGTTTATTTTGGAGATGCAGCAGTATTGCAAACACATAACGAAATTTATGGAGTTTATGTTACCGATAAAATGCTAGAGCTCGATGCAAAGGCAAAACAATATAAAAGGCAGCCAACCGATATGGTTGATGTTATAATTAGAGGAAAAATTACAAATAAAAAAGACGATAAAATTCTTTGGGAAAATAAAGTTGAAATTGTTGAGATAATTAATGTTTCTAAACCAAAGGAAAGTAGCAACGTTGTAAAATTAGAACAATAGGATGTTAAAAATTAACGATTTACACGCAAGTGTTGAAGACAAGGATATTTTAAAAGGCATAAACCTTGAAGTAAAACCAGGAGAAGTTCACGCTATTATGGGGCCAAATGGTTCTGGTAAAAGTACGTTAGCTTCAGTAATTGCTGGAAAAGAAGATTATGAAGTACAGAAAGGATCAATTTCTTTTAATGGAGAAGCTATTGAAGAGTTAGATGCTGAAGAGCGTGCTCACAAAGGTATCTTTTTATCGTTTCAATATCCAGTAGAAATTCCTGGAGTTTCAGTAACTAACTTTATAAAAACAGCTATAAACGAATCGCGTAAAGCACAAGGTTTAGAAGAAATGCCTGCTAAAGACATGCTAAAACTAATTCGTGAAAAAGCCGATTTATTAGAGATAGATCGTAATTTCTTATCACGTTCTTTAAACGAAGGTTTTTCGGGAGGTGAGAAAAAACGTAACGAAATTTTCCAAATGGCTATGTTAGATCCAAAATTGGCAATTCTTGATGAAACCGATTCTGGTCTAGATATCGATGCACTTCGTATTGTAGCAAATGGTGTAAACAAACTAAAAAGTAAAGACAATTCTGTAATTGTAATTACGCACTACCAACGTTTGTTAGATTATATTGTTCCAGATTACGTACACGTACTTTACAAAGGTAAAATTGTAAAATCAGGTACTAAAGAGTTAGCTCACGAACTTGAAGCTAAAGGTTACGATTGGATTAAACAAGAATTGGTTTAGCCAATTATTGTAGTTTAAAGTTCAAGGTTTAAAGTTAATGGCGACTATAACGCATTTTGAAGATTTAGAAATATGGAAAGAAGCTAGACGTCTTTCTAAAGTAATAATTACCATTTCTAAAAATTCAGATTTAAAAAATGACTTTAAACTTAAAGATCAAATAAAAGGTTCTTCTGGTTCCGTAATGGATAACATTGCCGAAGGTTTTGAGCGTGATGGAAATTTAGAATTTAGACAATTTCTATCTATAGCAAAAGGTTCGGCTGGAGAAACCAGATCGCAATTATATCGTGTTTTTGATTCTGAATATATTTCAGAAGAAAAACTAGAAAATTTAGTGAATGAATATGAACAACTCAGCAAACGAATATCGGCGTTCATATCTTATCTAAATAAAAAAGATTTTAAGGGGAACAAGTTCAGATAATGTTTAGGGCAAGAGTGATAAACTTAAAACCTTAAACAAGAAACTTGAAACAATAAAAAAAATGGATTTAAAAGACAAATTACTATCATCGCATTTAGTATTCGAAGACCGTTCAGATATGGGATCATATGTGAATAATTTACGAAACGATGCTATAAAAGTATTTCAAGAAAAAGGCTTTCCTAGTAAAAAAGATGAAGCCTGGAAATACACCTCTTTAAACAAAGTTTTAAGCGAAGACTATTGCGTTTTTCCAAAACAAGAAACCGCTTTAGAATATAACGATGTAAAAAAATATTTTATTCACGATATAGATACTTATAAAATTGTATTTATAGATGGTAAATATTCATCGCACCTATCACAAACCACACACGAAGGTATCGATGTTTGCCTAATGTCGTCAGCATTATGTAAACCAAAATATCGTTTGGTTATAGAAAATTATTTTAATAAAGCCGCAGAAAGCGATAGCTTATCAGCTTTAAACACGGCATTTTCAAGTGAAGGCGCATACATCCATATTCCAAAAAATAAATTGGTAGAAAAACCAATTCAAATAATACACTTCTCAACAGGTAACGAAGCAGCAATTATGTTGCAACCTCGTAATTTAATTGTTGTAGACGAGAATTCGCATGTTCAAATTATAGAACGTCACCAAAGTTTAACCAATAATCCGATATTAACTAATAGCGTAACAGAAATTTTTGCAGCAAAACGTGCTATTGTAGATTATTACAAAATACAAAACGATAACACCAATGCATCGTTAATAGACAATACGTTTATTAAGCAAAAGCAAAGTAGTTTAGCATCTGTACACACATTCTCTTTTGGAGGTAAGTTAACACGTAACAACCTTAATTTTTATCAAAATGGAGAGGGTATCGATTCTACACTAAAAGGTGTAACTATTATTGGAAACAAACAACATGTAGACCATAATACGCTAGTGCATCATATCGAGCCAAATTGCGAAAGTCATCAAGACTATAAAGGTATTTTTAACGAAAACTCAACAGGTGTTTTTAACGGTAAAGTTGTTGTAGAAAAAGAAGCGCAAAAAACAAATGCATTTCAAGCCAACAATAACATTTTAGTAAGCGATAAAGCTACTATTAATACCAAGCCACAACTAGAAATTTTTGCAGACGATGTAAAATGTTCACACGGTTGTACTATTGGTCAGTTAGACGAAAGTGCTATGTTTTACATGCAATCGCGCGGTATTCCTAAAAAAGAAGCCAAAGCATTATTAATGTTTGCATTTAGTAACGATGTATTAAGCTCGGTAAAAATACCAGAATTAAAACAACGCATTACAAAAATTATAGCCGATAAATTAGGAGTAAGTTTAGGTTTCGATTTATAGTCTTAAAAGCATTTTTAGTATTTAATTTTTTTTGAAGCTAATCTCGCTTTCGGCAGTCGCTTCCCTATCGGGCGAGCTTCAACAAATGCCTCAATCGGGGCTAAACACAACATCATGTTTAAAGTAGAAAATATACGAAAAGATTTCCCAATACTGTCCAGACAAGTAAACGGTAAACCTTTGGTGTATTTCGATAATGCAGCAACATCGCAAACGCCACAGCAAGTTATAGATGTAATTGTAGATTATTACTCAAACTACAATGCTAATATACATCGTGGTGTGCATGCTTTAAGCCAAGAAGCAACCGATTTATACGAGCAAGCACGATATAAAATACAAGCACATTTTAACGCTAAGCATGCCCACGAAATAATTTATACTTCAGGAACTACACATGGTATAAATTTAGTAGCCAACGGGTTTTCTGCACTCTTAAAAAAGGGCGACGAAATTATAGTGTCAGCTTTAGAGCATCATAGTAATATAGTACCTTGGCAAATGCTTTGCGAGCGTACAGGAGCCAGTTTAAAAGTAATACCAATGAACCAAAATGGTGAGTTGGAAATTAAGTTGTTCGAAACGTTATTAAACCAGAATACAAAACTTGTTTTTGTAAATCATATTTCAAATGCTTTAGGAACAATAAATCCTATAGAACATATTATAAAAAAAGCACACGAGGTTGGGGCAGCTGTTTTAGTTGATGGCGCACAATCTAGCCCACATATTAAACCAGATGTTCAAGCGTTAGATGTCGATTTTTATGTAGTTTCAGCCCACAAAATGTGTGGCCCAACAGGTGTTGGCGTATTGTATGGTAAAGAAGAATGGCTTAACAAATTGCCACCATATCAAGGTGGAGGAGAAATGATTGCCGAAGTCACGTTCGAAAAAACTACCTATGCAGCTTTACCACATAAGTTTGAAGCAGGAACACCAAATATTTGTGGTGGCATAGCCTTTGGTACAGCCATCGATTATATGAATGCCGTAGGTTTCGATGCCATTGCTTCATACGAGCATGAACTTTTAGAATATGCTACAGAAAAACTTTTAGAAATAGAAGGTTTAAAAATATACGGTACTTCAGAACGTAAAACATCGGTGATTTCATTTAATTTAGAAGGTATTCATCCATACGATGTTGGTACTATTCTCGATAAATTAGGGGTTGCCGTTCGTACTGGTCACCACTGCGCTCAACCCATAATGGATTATTTTAAAATTCCTGGAACCGTGCGTGCATCATTTGCATTCTACAACACAAAAGCCGAAATCGATGTTTTGGTTGAAGGCGTTAAAAAAGCAAAAATGATGTTGAGCTAAATTAAGTTTGGCTTTCTTTTTGTATTAAGTATTTCAGAATAAATAATAAAAAATTATGAAAAGTATATTACTTGCTTTCGCTCTGGTTTTACTTAAATGCGGTGGCGATGTTACAAACCCAAAAACGATGCAAATTAATGAAAACCAAAATGCCTCAATAAATCCTGAATTACACGGCGATTATACTATTAATAGGCTTCACGGCGACGATGTTTCAAGTTTTAATCTAAAAATTAATTTTGATAAAGAAACGCAAAAAGTATTCGGTTTTTCGGGTTGTAATCGTTTTTTTGGTACGTTTAGTTTAAATGAATCGACCTTAAAATTTGGTAAAATGGCATCAACAAAACGCATGTGTCGTCCAGCTTTGGTAGCTACCGAAAATGCGTTGTTAAAAGCATTAAATAACGCCGATGCGATAACATTTACAGCTACTGGTTTTTCTGTGTTTAGTGGTAGTGATTTATTATTATCGGCAGTAAACGACGCTAAACTTACAATCGCATACACAGCATCATCTAGAGGTTTTTTTAAAGAAGTAATTGTAGATGAAAATCAAATTGCAACCGTACAAAAACGTGGCGGGACAGCCATAAAAAAAGCGTGTGACAAAGCTACTTGGCAGCAGGTAGAGACTTTGCTAAATCAGCTTCAATTAAATGAGCTTTCAGAAATTAATGCACCCAGTAAAAAGTATGCTTTCGATGGTGCAGCTCTGGCTCAATTAACAATTACTAAAAACGGTAAAACTTACGAGTCTTCAGCCTTCGATCATGGTAATCCGCCTAAAGAAATTGCTAATCTTGTTAAAGAAATCTTATCTCTTTCAGAAAACATTGAATAGCAATAATTCTTATTGTACTTTTGTATATAAATTTATGTTGTTAGGTTGAGCGCCAACCGAAGCTTTTCATTATCAAGACTTGATAAAAAATTCAACTATTAAAACAATTGAAATAGTGACGATAGAAGATATTCAAAACGAAATAATAGACGAGTTCTCAATGTTTGAAGATTGGGAAGAACGTTACCAATATATGATTGATTTAGGGAAAGATTTACCCTTAATTGACGACCAGTATAAAACCGATGATAATATTATAAAAGGATGCCAAAGTAAAGTTTGGGTTCATGCCGAAATGGACACCGATAAAGTAGTTTTTACAGCCGATAGCGATGCCATTATAACCAAAGGTATTATTGCTATTTTAATTCGAGTGTTTTCAAGCCAACACCCAAAAGATATTATTGAAGCCAATACCGATTTTATTGATAAAATTGGACTTAAAGAACACTTGTCGCCAACCCGCGCCAATGGTTTGGTTAGTATGGTAAAACAATTAAAAATGTATGCTATTGCATACCAAACACAACTGTAAAAACAGTTTGTTATTCCTGCCAAAACAGGATTTTTTTAATAACAATTTTATTATTTTTAATTAAATAGTAGATTTTTAAACACAAAAAAATGAGTGATTCAACAATAAATACTGAAGAATTAGGTGAAAAAATAGTAGCCGTTTTAAAAACCATTTTCGATCCAGAAATACCTGTAGATATTTATGAATTAGGCTTAATTTACGATGTATTTGTAAATGAAGATCGTGATGTAAAAATTTTAATGACCTTAACAACGCCAAACTGTCCTGTTGCAGAAACGCTTCCGCTTGAGGTTGAAGAGAAAGTAAAATCGATAAATGCAGTTAACAATGCCGAGGTAGAAATAACTTTCGACCCGCCATGGACTCAAGAGCTTATGAGCGAAGAAGCCAAATTAGGCTTAGGGATGCTTTAAAATTTAAGGCATGGTAAATCGCAGGCCAAAGTCGTTTAAAGATAGTAAAAGAAAACAGGTTGATTTAAAAACATCTTTTAACGCCTTATTTTACATTCCACGTTTTTTTAAAGAAATCTGGAACGTTAATAAAACCCTATTTTTGCTTACCGCATTTTGCAGGCTAATAGCCGCGTTATTACCTGTTATTATTTTATGGGTTGGTAAATTAATTATTGATGAAATTATTTACCAAGTTTCCTTGGAAGTTACAGACTATACCCAGCTTTGGACCTATGTTGGTTTAGAGTTTGGGCTAGTAATTCTTTCCGATTTAATAAGTAGAGCCGTATCACTTACAGACGGTTTATTGGGCGACCAATACAATATTGCTACTTCGGTAACTATTATTCGAAAAACCAACCAAATAAATATTAGTTTATTAGAAGACGCCGAGTTTTACGATAAGCTAGAACGAGCCAGAACCCAAACTACGGGGCGTGTAGGTTTAATGTCGAACGTTTTGGGGCAATTACAAAGCGCCATTTCTATAGCAACATTAGTTGCTGGTTTAGTAATTTTCGATCCTTATTTAATTATTTTACTGGTTTTAAGTATAATTCCTTCGTTTATTAACGAAATTCGTTTTAGCCAACAGCAATATTCTTTGGCTAGAAGTTGGACATCAGAACGACGCGAACTAGATTATCTGCGTTTTATTGGAGCTAACGATAAAACGGCTAAAGAAATCAAGCTTTTTAATTTAACCGACTTTGTTGTAAATCGTTTTAAAAATCTTTCGGAAGAATATTTTGAACTCAATAAAAAATTAGCCGTAAAACGATCGGCATTAGGTTTTCTGTTTAACGTATTAGGTTCGTTAAGTTATTATGGTGCTTATGTTTTTATAATTTACCGTGTGCTTTCGGGAGCAATAACTTTAGGTGAATTAACTTTTTTATCGGGGTCGTTTAATCGACTAATGAAGAATTTACAAGAGTTCTTCTCCAAATTTACACGCATAGCAGAAAGCGCACTTTATTTAAAAGATTATTTCGATTTTGTAGATATTTCGGTGAAACCAGAAACTAATGAAGATTTGTCTTTGCCAAAAGAGATTAAACAAGGTTTCGAGTTTAAAGATGTTTATTTTCATTATCCCGAATCTGAAAAAGATATTTTAAAAGGGATTAATTTCACACTTAAAGCAGGCGAAAAAATGGCTTTTGTTGGCCAAAACGGAGCTGGAAAAACAACATTAACAAAGTTGTTGTTGCGTTTTTACGAGCCAACTTCAGGAGAAATTTTATTAGACGGCATCAATATAAATCGTTACAAAAAATCGGAATATCAAGCTTTTTTTGGAGTGATTTTTCAAGACTTTTTTAAGTATGAATTTACTGTAAAAGAAAATATAGCCATTGGAAGTATTACAGAATTAGAAAATCAATTAAAAATTGAAAATGCGGCCGAATTAAGTTTGGCGAGTGGTGTTGTTAGCGAATTAAAATATGGATACAACCAACGTTTAGGTAAACGTTTTTCTAATGGGCAAGAGCTTTCTGGCGGGCAATGGCAAAAGGTGGCTTTGGCGCGAGCTTACATGAAAGATGCCGAAGTTATTATTTTAGACGAACCAACATCGGCGCTAGATGCGAAAGCCGAAAGTGAAGTGTTTGGGCGATTTATTGGGCTTACAGAAAGTAAAACAAGTATTATTATTTCACATAGATTTAGTACCGTAAGACAAGCCGATAGAATTTTGGTTTTACAAGACGGTAAAGTTTTAGAAATTGGAACTCACGAAGAGTTAATGCAGAACAAAACGTTATATTCTGAGCTCTTTTCCCTTCAGGCAGAAGGTTATCAATAACAAAAAATAATGCATATTATGGCAGATGAAATTATAAATCGCGTTGCGAATAGTAAACTGGTTACACTAGATTTAGAGGATTTTTATCCTGAAGGAAAACGTGTTCTTTTCGATATAAAAGATTGGCTTTTTGAAGGTTTTGTGCTTCGAGAAAAAGATTTTAGAACACAGGTAAGCGAACACAATTGGGCGCAATACCAAGGTAATTATGTGGCGCTTACTTGTAGTAGCGATGCTATAATTCCTGGTTGGGCATATATGTTGTTAAGTTTGAACTTAGAGTCTTACGCAAAAAAAACAATTGTAGGCGATTTAGAAGTTTTAGAAACTTCAATTTACCAAGACATTATAAACGATTTAGATGTTTCGGAATGTGTAGGTAAACCTGTAATTATTAAAGGTTGTTCTAAAAAGCCAGTGCCGCAAAACGCTTACATAATGCTTGCCAATAAAGTAAAAATAGTAGCTAAGTCTATAATGTATGGCGAAGCATGTTCTTCGGTGCCACTTTTCAAAAAAAAGTCCTAAAATTTAGTGACTCTAAACTAAACACAGGGTCATAACCGTATATTTGCAAAAGAAAAAATAAATAATTAAAAATGAAAAAAACACTTTTACTAGCACTTCTTTTATTAGGAGTTGTCTCATTAAACGCACAAACTAAAGAAGAGTTACAAGCGCAAAAAGCAGAGAAACAAGCCATAGCAGATAAAGCTCAAGGCGAAGCTAATGCTATTCAAGCCCAAATAGATGCCTTACCAGGATGGAAAATAGGTGCTTTTGGTACAATTGGAGGATCACTTTCTAGCTTTAATAACTGGTATGCTCAAGATAAACCAAACAATAATTCTGGTAATATTGGGTTTACGTTTAATGCTTTTGCTAATTTAATTGAAGATAAGTTTTTCTGGAGAAACTCTTTAAATACAAATTTAAGTTGGGTAAAGTTAGATGATAAAGATAACGGTACCGATGCAGATGATAGTTTTGAGCCAACTACCGATGTATTTAATATAACCTCATTATACGGTAGAAACTTAACAAAAAAAATAGCAGCCTCAGCTTTAATGGAATATAGGACAACGATATTAAACAATTTTAACGATCCTGGATATTTAGATCTTGGTATTGGTGCTACTTGGACTCCAATTACAAACTTAATTGTTGTTGTGCATCCGTTAAACTACAACTTTGTTTTTGCCGATAACGATGCCGTTTTTGAGTCGTCTATGGGTGCTAAAATTGTAGCAGATTATACAAGACAACTTGGTGCTATTGGATTTAAAACAAACCTGTCGATGTTTCAAAGTTATAAATCGAGTGATTTATCGAACTTAACTTGGACTAACTCATTTAGCTATACCTTATGGAAAATGATTGGCGTTGGTTTCGATTTTGGTTTACGCAGCAATAAACAAGAGGCTTTAAACTATGCCTTAGCCCAAGACCCTGCAACTGCAACTGGTTTTGATGATGTTGATAATGATTTACAGACGTATTGGACTTTAGGATTAAGCTATAAATTCTAATTATAATATAGATAGTATGTAATTTAGACTCATTAGGTTTCAATACCTGATGAGTCTTTTTTTATTCTACTTTAAAATTCTTAATTTTATTTTTCTTACCAAATAATCGTTTTAAAAAGCCATCTCGTTTTTCTGGTTCGCAGTTTAAATCTTCTATAACTTTAGAATCTGGTTTATTAAATCTACTTTTAGTAATAGAATTAAATTCGGTATTTGCATTTAATTTTTGATAGAATTTTGCAAAAATTGGTAAGGCCGAATTAGCGCCTTGACCTAAGCCTGTACTTTTAAAACCAATGCTATGGTTGTCGTTTCCAACCCAAGTTACAGTAACCAAATTAGGTGTTAAGCCAACAAACCAACCATCTTTATTGTTTTGTGTAGTTCCTGTCTTACCAGCAATATCGTTTGTTAAACCATAAGTGTTTCGTAATCGCGATGCAGTTCCAGAGTTTACTGTAGCTTTCATTATTTCTAACATGACTTCTTTTGTGTAGTCGCTAAAAGCTTCACTTTTATTAATTTCTGGTTTAAACTCAGCAATTAAATTACCATGTTTATCTTCAATTCTGGTTATGGCATAGGGTTTAACACTGTGTCCGTTGTTTAAATAACTAGCGTAAGCTCCGGTTAATTCTTTTAAATTAATTTCGGCAACGCCAAGCGCTAACGAAGGTTCTTCTGGAAGCGTTTTAGTAATGCCTAATTTTTTAACTTGATTAATAACTTTAGGAATACCAACTTCGTTAAAAACTTTAACGGCAATTGTGTTTATAGAGTTGCTTAAGGCTTTTTCTAGGGTGTAGTTTATGTACGGATCTTCTTCTTTGCTACCAGAATTACTAGGCGTCCAATTATCGTAATTTTTATAAGTAACCTCAGAAAGTGAAAAATAAGTGCATGGTTTCATGCCGTTTTCAATGGCTGCGGTATAAACAAAAGGTTTAAATGTAGAGCCAACTTGCCTTTCGCTTTGCGATACATGGTCGTATTTAAAATACCGATAATCAATGCCGCCAATATAGGTTTTAATGGCACCAGTTTTTGGTTCAATTGCTAGCATGCCGGTATTTAAAAGCTTCAAATAATGCTGTAAACTATCAATAGTCGATATGTTTTGAATGGTGTCGCCTTCCCAATTAAAAACTTCTATATCGCGTTTAACCGATAAAGAATCTATTATTTGTTGATGGGATAAACCTTTTTCTTTTAAAATTTTATAGGTTTTATGCTTTTTTATTGTGGCTTCAAGTAAAGCTGAATTTTTTTTCCAAGGCGAATTTTTTCCATAGGAAGCTTCAAAAGCAGTTTGTAATTTGGTTAAATGCGATGCCATAGCTTCTTCAGCTAAACGCTGCATATCAGAATTTAAAGTGGTGTAAACTTTTAATCCATCTTTATATAAGTTGTATTCGGTATCATCAGCTTTATTAATGGAGTCTAAAATTTGAGTAAGCTCTTGCTTAACTTGTTCTCTAAAATATGGAGCAATACCAACGTCGTGGTTAAAAGAATGGTAGCTTAAATTTACATCGTGTTTACTTAAAACGTTTAGAGAATCTTGCGGTAAATAATTGTATTTCACCATTTGGTTAAGCACAACATTTCGGCGTTCTTTACAACGCTCTTCATGTAATCTTGGGTTGTAATAATTATTGGCTTTTAGTGTGCCAACCAGCAATGCGGCTTCGTTTTTTGTTAGTTTTTTAGCCGATTTGTTGAAAAACTTTTGTGCTGCACTTTCTATGCCGTACGTATTATCAGGAAACGGAACGGTATTAAAATACAGTGTTAAAATATCGTTTTTAGAGTAAATATCTTCAATACGTTTGGCAATTATAGCTTCCTTAAATTTATTAACTATTATGCCCACAATTGGGTAATGCTTGCGCCCAAACAGGTTTTTCGCTAATTGTAATGTTATGGTACTACCACCGCCAGCCGATTTATCGCGAAGCAGAATACTTTTTATAAACACGCGTCCTAAACTTACATTATCTACACCGTCATGTTCGTAAAACCTGGCATCTTCGGTGGCAACTAAAGCTTGGATTAAATGTTCTGGAAAATCTTCAAATTCTAGAGGTTGCCTATCGTAAATGTAATATTTGCCTATAAGTTTTTTGTTAGAATCTAGAACTTGTGTAGCTTCTTCTTGTTTAATAGAACTTAGGTCTTCTTTGGTAGGTAGTTTACCAAATGCGCCCAAATAAATGCTAAAGTAAAGCCCAATAAAAAATAAAATAATTACTCCAATACCTATAAAACTAAACTTTACCCACTTCTTTTTTAAAAAAGTAGTTAGTTTAGTTTTAAAGGGTATTGTTATGTGGTTTTTAGGCGTCGTCTGCATCTAATTCGTCGTAGTCTGGATATAAAAAGTGATTGTACGGAAAACGTGTTACGTGAATTTCTCTAACTTCATCGTAAACTCGTTTTTTAAAATCGTCAAGATTCTTTTTATTTAACGCAGAAATAAACAAAGCATTGTTTCCAATTTTGTTCATCCAGGTGCTTTTCCATTCTTCTAGACTGTAATGCTTTTCGGTGCGTTCGGTTTCTAAATCGTCCTCATCGAGCGGTTCGGCTTGGTAAGCATCAATTTTATTAAAAACCATAATGGTTGGTTTATCGCTACTTTCAATTTCGCCTAAAATTTTGTTTACAGACTCAATGTGTTCTTCAAAATTAGGGTGTGAAATATCAACCACATGTAACAATAAATCAGCTTCACGAACTTCATCTAAAGTACTTTTAAAACTATCTACAAGTTGGGTTGGTAGTTTACGAATAAATCCTACCGTATCACTTAATAAAAAAGGTAAATTTTGTATTACCACTTTACGAACCGTGGTATCGAGCGTTGCAAAAAGTTTGTTTTCGGCAAATACTTCACTTTTACTAATAACGTTCATAAGTGTAGATTTACCAACGTTGGTGTAACCAACTAGCGCCACGCGAACCATTTTGCCTCGGTTTCCACGTTGTACGGCCATTTGCTTATCGATGGTTTTTATTTTAGCTTTGAGTAAAGCTATTTTATCACGAACAATACGTCTGTCGGTTTCAATTTCGGTTTCACCCGGACCGCGCATTCCAATACCACCTTTTTGGCGCTCAAGGTGTGTCCACATACCTCGTAAACGTGGCAATAAATATTCGCATTGCGCCAACTCTACTTGAGTACGAGCATAACTCGTTTGCGCACGTTGGGCAAAAATATCTAGAATTAAATTAGTTCGGTCTAGAACTTTTACATTAAGAATTTTACTAATATTTCGTTCTTGGGCGGCAGATAATTCGTCGTCGAAAATAGCGGTTCCTACATCGTTGTCTTCTATAAACTGGCGCACATCTTCCATTTTACCACTACCAATAAAAGTTTTCGAGTTTGGCATGTCCATTTTTTGCGTAAAGCGTTTTACGGCATAACCACCAGCGGTAAAGGTTAAGAATTCTAATTCATCTAAATATTCTTTAAGTTTAGTTTCATCTTGGTCTTTAGTAATAATTCCAATTAAAACAGCTTTTTCTAAAGTAATATCTTTTTTCTCTATCATATATGTAAAATATAAACAAAGTTAATCAATTGTTAGCACTTATATTTTTATATTTTTGAAGTTAAATTTTTATTGATGAGCGACATTTTTGATGATATCCCGGTGAGAAACGATTTGCAAACTATTGCATTTTATAACCTTGAAAATTTATTTGATATCCATAAAGATAGAAATACTCATGATAACGATTTTTTACCAACCTCTGTAAAACGATGGACCCCAAAGCGCTACGATAATAAACTTAGGAAATTAAGTTATGCCATTTCTAATATAGGGAAACGCGAAACCGGTAAAAACCCTGCTATTGTTGGTTTGGCTGAAGTTGAAAACGCTACAGTTATTCAAGATTTACTGAATTATAAACATCTAGAAAATTATAATTACGGATTTGTGCATTACGATTCGCCGGACGAACGCGGTATTGATGTTGCCTTAATTTACGATAAAGCCAGTTTTGAAGTTTTACATTCTGAAACGTATAGCGTTTTACTTAGAGGTGACGATGGTTCGCCAGATTATACCAGAGATATCCTTTTAGTTTCTGGGAAATTAGATGAAGAAAAAGTACATATTATTGTAACGCATTGGTCGTCTAGACGCGAAGGACAGAAGGAAACCGAGTTTAAACGCATGGTATCATCAAATAAGGTGGTAGAAATTATAGCCAAGTTAAAACAAGAGAATGAAGATGCTAAAATCATAGTTATGGGCGATTTTAACGATGAACCCGATAATAAAAGCATTAAAAATTTAGTCGATAATTGCGGACTTTATAACCCTATGGAAACTTTACGTTCTTTTAGTCGCGGTACAACATATCATCATAGAAAATGGAATTTGTTCGATCAAATTATGTTTACAACCAATTACTTTAAAAACTCGAATAATGAATTTGAATTTTTTAAAGCAAATATTTTTGATGAAGATTTTTTAAAAACCTTTAGTGGTCGTTACAAAGGTTCGCCTTTTAGAACTTATGTTGGTAAAAAATACAATGGTGGTTATAGCGATCATTTTCCTGTTTATGCGGTTTTTAAGAAGTAATCGGTATTATGGCTAATGATATACCACATATAACATTTAACCCTGCAACCACTGACAATTTTGGTTTTGAAATTGTCCCGATTGAAAAAATCGCTAAAGATAAAACCGAACACAAACACGATCCTGAATTACCACACCAGTTAAAATTTTACAACTTAATTTTTTTCACACAAGGTTCTGGAAGACATTTTATTGATTTTAAATGGTTTCCGGTGCAAGAAAATAGTTTGGTATATCTAACCAAAGACCAAGTGAATGCTTTTGAGTTTTCAGAAGAACTAAAAGGCTATTGCATCATATTTACCGAAGAATATTTTGTAAATAGTTTTTCTAATTTATCTGACGACTTTGTATTTCGACTTTTTAACCCAGAATTGTTTTCACCTATTCTTCAAATTCCTGAAAATTCTGAATTTGTAACTTATTTTAATTTATTGCTAAAGGAATACAAAAATTCAGCAGCTTTTAATCATAAAAACATTATCAATTCGCTATTAACTATCCTCATTTCTAAAGCAGAGAATTTAAAGCAAAACATCACTTTTCATATTTCAGATACTTCAAAAGTTGCTGTTTATCAGGAGTTTGTTTCTCTTGTTGAGAAGAACCTTAGAAAAAGCAGAAGTGCTAATTTTTATGCCAAAGAACTGGCTATAAGCTACAAGCATTTAAATACCATTTGCAAGGAGTTGATGCATAAAACTGCCAAAAACGTAATTGATGATTTCGTAATTCTTCAAGCCAAAAGAAATTTAATCAATTCAAAAATAAATAGTTCTGAATTGGCTTATAAATTAGGGTTTGAAGACCCTACAAACTTCACCAAATATTTTAAGAAAAATACAGGTTTAACCCCAAAATCATTCTTAAAATCACTATTAAAAGACTAATGGTTCAACTTTAACCATTTTAACACTCGTTTTCATCTTTTCTACAACTTGTAGTTGCTTCATCTTTGTACCATAATTAAAAACAAACAAAATGAAACAAATAATTACAACAGTTGCAGCTGTGTTATTAATTACAGCTAGCAATGCACAAAACACAAATAATAACATTAAAAATTTAGAAAAAATGGAAACAAAAACAGCATTATCAAACAAAGAAAAAGCAGCAGCATTAATCACAAGTTTAGAAACGGGCGACAAATCTACCATTGCATACATTAATCCTACAAACTACAAACAGCACAATCTTGCTGTAGCTGATGGATTGGAAGGTTTTGGAGCAGTTTTACACCACGCACCAGAAGGTGGTTTTAAAGCAAACGTAGTGCGTTTTTTTCAAGACGGAGATTACGCCATTACACATACCGAATATGACTTTTTTGGACCAAAAGTAGGATTCGATATTTTTAAATTTAATGACGGACAAATTGTAGAACATTGGGATAATTTCTCTGATTTGTCAAAAGTAAATCCAAGCGGACATACACAAACCGATGGAGCATCAACCATTACAGATTTAGACAAAACCGAAGAAAATAAAGCCTTAATTAAAGATTTTGTAAACACGGTTTTGATAAAAGGGGAGTTCAATAAATTGCCAAATTATTTTGATGGAGACAACTACATTCAGCATAATTCAATGATTGGTGATGGACTTTCAGGATTTGGAAAAGCAGTTGAAGCAATGGCAAAACAAGGCATTACCATGGTTTTTGAAAAGAGTCATATCATTTTAGGAGAAGGTAATTTTGTACTATCGGTAACCGAAGGAACATTTGCAGGAAATCCAACTTCATTCTATGATTTATTCAGAATTGAAAACGGAAAAATAGCAGAACATTGGGATACTATTGAAACCATTTTACCAGAAGCTGACCGAAAAAATACCAATGGTAAATTTAACTTTTAAAAACAATAAAATGAAACTGCAACTTATCACTTTAATTAGCCTAATAACATTCGGCTTAGGATTTTCGCAAACCAAAACCAACGATACAAACAAATTTCAATTTGGAGAAGCTGAACATCATTTAGATGGGTATTCATTAAATTTCCAATATCAAGATGGTAAAGCTATACATATGGAATTTAACAATGGAGAAGCTAACTACGAATGGGTTGTTGGTCCTGGAAAAGGAAGAGGAAATTCAGACATTCCTTATCGTTCCCGTAAAATTGGCGACAATCTTTATATAGTAAATTGGCATGAAACTGGTATCAAAGATTATTTAACCCTAGTTTTTGATTTTGATAAAATGATAGTGCACAGTTCCATTATTATCGGTTACGAAAATAAGCCCGAAAGAACATTAAAAACGGTTTTTATGACCGGAGTTATTGATCATTTAAAAACGAATTAAGATGAGCAAAATAGCGAATTGCCCAACTTGCGGAGGCAAATCAAAAATAAAAGAAAAAGATGGACATACGATTTATGAAGCTTTACAAAATGAAGAAGTTTTAAAAAAAGTGGGTCAGCTAAAAAAAGCCATGCAGAAGTATAAAGAAAAAGCTGAGCAATTAGAAAAACAACTGAATAACAAAGGGTAAAATAACCCTAATGCAACCAATATAAAAGCTAGCAGTTAAACCACTTAACTGCTAGCTCAATTTTTACTCTACGTAATCAACACTAATTTCATCTAACTCATAAATACCATCAAACGAATCAATACCGCCGCCAGTAAATTTAAAGGCAACGTATAGTGTTCCGGTTTGACAGGATAAATCTATGGTTCCGGAATTAAACCAAGTCGCAAAAGAATCGGTGTCTTGTACAATGTATGCATGAGCAAACACACCCCAATTTGCAGTGGTAATTGTAGCTTCGTTGCCATCCCAATCTTGCGAATATAACACTTCCATAAAACTACTATCGGCTAAACTATTTGAAGTTTTAAAGCGAAGTGTTTCGCCATCGTGTTCATCTAAATTTATAGGTGGTGTAATTAACCAACCTATGTTGCTAACATCGCCAGAACTGGCACATTGAAATCTGCAAGAACGCCCCAAAGAGGCGTTTGATGAGGTTGATGAGTAGCCTTCCCAAGCTTCGGTTCCGGTTTCAATGTAGTTGGTCCAACCTTCAATTTCAACAAAGCGGTTGTTACTTTGGTCTTCAAAATCTTGGTATAATAAATTGTTAGCGCCTAAAGTTTCAGCTAATCCGCATTCCCATTCTGCAGGGTCGCATCTATTAGTGTTTTCAAAATTAATGTCTTCAGAAGAATTTACAATAAGCACATTAAAATCATCACCATAATCTCTAGAAAAAACCCCTGTGATATGTCCTTGACCTTGCGGTATGACTAACGCATTAAAATCGGCAAATGTGCTGGTTTGTAAAAAGACAGATACACCAGTTTCACAGCTTTCTAGTAACCTAAAACCGTCAAACTCATCGAACGATTCAGCAGAAAAAGTTCTTCCCATTTCATACCGATTAAGTTGCATATTTTCTAATTGAATAAGCGTATTTAAATCGGCACTGGTTAAGGTTTCAAAACCTGCTATTTTTGGTAAAATATCTGCGATTTCGTTAGTTCTTAAAATGATATCTTGATATTCTGATGCTTGAATTTGTTCTACTTCAGCAGCATTACCTTTGCCAATTGTTATAATACCATTAGATTCTCCAAGGGTTAAATCATTCATTTTTACATAAATTTTTTGTCCTATTTGGTAGGTGTCACTTAAGTTGCTGGCGTTTATACTAATTGAAAACCCTAGTCTTGGGTCGTTATCTGGGTTGCTGTCGTCTGTTTTATTTTGAATGATGAGTTCTTCGAAAAAATTACCATATTTATCGGTTGAAATTACATAGCCTTCAATATATAAATCGGTATCGCTATAAATTTTTGCGGTTGAATTTCCGTTATTTACCGCTTGTTCGTAAAGCGATTTTATAGCCGAAAATGTGGTGATGTTGCTTTCGGGAATTATAGGGTCTTCTGTAGAAATGTCTGGAATACTAAAATCTTCATTATTCACACAGGAAAACAGAAAAGTTAATAGTATTGCGGGGATTATTTTTTTCATCTGTTTTAATATATTTTGATGTCATGCTGAACTCGTTTCAGCATCTCATTTCATCTGAAACAAATTCAGGTTGACATTGAATTTATCATTTATCTATTGTCAATTATTGACTAAAAGCTAACATTTAAGTTTAAAAAGTAGGTGGTGCCACGACCATACCAATATTTCGATCCAAAAACAGGCGTATCAAGTGCTTTATCGTCTCTAAGTTCTCTGTAATTGGCATTTCTACCTTGTTCAAAACCACCTGTTTTATAAATTTCGTTTAAAACATTGTTAATGCTAGCAAATAAGCCAATGTAATACTTGTTGATTTTCCATGATTTCCCACCAACTAAATTCACCACCATATAGTCATCAAATTGTTCTTGTTTTAAAAGTTCTCTCGCTATGGTTTCATTGTAATCGTTAAATACATTGCCATCAAAATCTGTGTTGAAATTTGAAGTTCTGGTTAACGGACTTACATCAATAAATATGTTATTGAAAAAGTTTGCAGATGCGCCAAACCACCAATAATTGGGGTCGCGATACTCAAAACCAGCAGAGAAAGCTTGTTGTGGGCCAGAAGCTAATCTGTAATTTTTTAAATAGGCCTTTCCAAAATCTTTAAATCCGTTAATAAAACCGGCGTTTTCGGCATCTTCATCTGGTTCTGTAGAAAGATATAAATTAGGGTTGTTGTTATAGGTGAATTGACCAGCCGAAGCAACACCTTTTAATTTGATGGTTGACGTAACTTGGGCTTCAACACCAAACTCTAAACCTAAATGTTTTTTATTAATGCCTTGAAGAATTTCTTGAACAAAAACCGCATTATCGCCACCAATACCATCGGCAAAATAGAATGAAATTTCGTTGGCATTATTAATATTTGTATAGTAACCAGTAAGTTTAGCTTTTGCAATGGGCGACCTGAAAATATAACTCACATCCACAGAGGAAATCTGTTCTTCCGAAATATTAGGCACTGTATTACGGTTTTCTCGAGAGTTTGTGTAAGTGTTTTGTATGGTTGGGGCTTTGGTTATATAGCCAGTATTGACATCGAAAACATGTTTGCCAGAAAGTTTATAGGTTAAACCGGCTTTTAATCCAAAACCAAAAAAGTTAAGCATTTCGCCGTTGCCCAAAGAATTATCTGGAAAACCACCATTTTGGTATAAGCCTTCTCTTTGGTAGTTGGTGCTTTTGGTATGTAAAGCAGTATAAAAATCTACTTTGTTATAACTGAATTGTGCTTGTACAAAACCACCTATTTCCTTTGATGAAATATTATAATGGTATTTAAACTTGTCGCCTTCGCTTACTAGTTTATTGGGGTTTTGTAAATCATTTTGAGCCTCATTAATTGTAGTCGCGTAGGCATCAACATCTAAATACGTTTTTGCGCCTAATAAATCTAGAGCGTTAGCAAAGTTTTCAGATTTTAACGATTTAAAGTTTAAACCAGCGTTTAAAGTAATATGTTCGTTTAACGCTTTGTTTAAGATTGAATTTATGTTGATTTGCGTGTCATCAACTCGGTCTTCATATAAGGCGTAAATAGCATTCCCGCCATTTGCTGTGTTTGTAATATTAGCATTATAAAGGGCATTCCAATCTATTTGTCCGATATCTTGAAATTCGTTTAAAGCTAAATACGCATGCTCTAAATTATCGGGAAAATTACGTTCAAAATAACTTGGTAGCTTTTGGTAATACGTTGGGCTTGGGTTACTGCCGCCACCTTGCGGAAAGTTGTTAACTAAATCGGTTCCGTTATAGTCTAAACGGCTATTACTTAATTTACCAAATTGGTAACCAATATTGGTGTTTAGGGTGGTTTTGCTATTTACTTTCCAATAATGACTTAAAATAAAAATGGGTTCGTTTACCTCTTTAATTCTTGAATTTCGCTTTTCGCCATTTTGCCAACCCCAATATTCGTTGTATTTAATGTCTTTTAAATCGTAAACTTCTTGTGTGTTGGGTGAAGATTTTCCTCTTCGGTTAGGCGTGTAAATAGCTGCTAAATTTAAACTGTGTTTGGTGTTGAATTGCTTTTCTACAGAAGCAAAAAACGAATTGGCGCTATAGTTTGTAGCGTCTTGATAACCTTCGTTTCCCCATCGCCTACCAACAGAAATAGTATAAGCCCAATTGTTTTTTAGTAAACCAGAAGCATTAGTAGCCATAATCCTGTTGGTGTAACTTCGGTTAGAAGATGAGTAAGTTAATCGGCTTCCTGGTCGCGCTTCAGAAGGGCGAATATTAATATTTGTGCTTCCTAAAACACCACCAAAAGTATAATTTGAAGGTGTTAAGCCTGCGCTTAATTCTTGGTTTCTTATTACATCATTTATACCGCCCCAATTACTCCACTGTGGCCTACCGTTAAAAGTTTTGTTCATTTCAATACCGTTAATTAAAACAGAACTGTTGTTAGAATCTAATCCGCGAATGCGAAAAAAGGAAGCGCTAAACTCGAAAGCCGCTGTGCGTTGAAATATGTCGAGAGATGATGCTAGTAAGCCAGAAATATTGTCGGCTCCAGAAAAATCATCATTTAATTCATCATCGGTAAGTGAAATGGTGAATAAATCGGTTGTTTGAGAAGTGTCTTTCTCCAAGGTTATGCCAGAGATATCTACGGTTTTTCCTTCGTTTATGACAATTGATAAACGTTTACTTAAATAACCCGTTTTCGATATGAGTAACGTTTGTTCACCTAGCGGCAAATTTTCATTTATTATAAAAACACCTTCATTGTTTGTTAATTGAAAAAGCAATGTGTTTTTAATTGTAGCAGTCACATCTTCAATGGGTTGGTATGAAAAACCATCGAGTACAGAACCTTTAACCATAGTTTTTTGGCAATATGCTGTAAACGAGATAATTCCGAAAAGGAACAAGAGTGTTAGTTTTTTTGTTGGCATATAATTATCTTAAATGTAAGAAAAAAGATTATTAATTGAAATAAATTCATTCAAATTTTGTAATATAGTTTTTATGAATTTGAAACTTTTATATAAAAATAGCAGTGTTTTGGTATGGTGTTTTTTACTGATGCATTCATTTTCAGTCTTTGGTCAAAAGAAGAATTATAAAATACATACCGCAGCTTTTTATAATTTGGAAAATTTATTTGATACCATTAACGACCCTAGTAAATTGGACGAATACAGCCCGATGATGGAACTAAAAACCGAAAGAAGTTCTGTATACTTTCAAAAAATTAATAATATGGCTCGGGTTTTAGCAGATATTGGAAAAGATGAAACTCGAAATTCACCTGTAATTATAGGATTATCGGAAGTTGAGAATAAAAAGGTTATAGAAGATGTGATTTCAGATTCGCTTCTTGTAGATAGAGATTATGAGATTATTCATTTTAACTCCCCTGATGCTCGCGGAATTGATGTGGCTATGCTTTATCAAAAAGCCTTGTTTACTCCTACACATACAAGCTCACATGTTTTAAAAATTTACGACAATAAAACACAGAAACGCATTTACACACGAGATCAACTGTTAGTTTCTGGTATGCTTGAAGACGATAAAATACATGTTATAGTAAACCATTGGCCATCGCGTAGAGGTGGTGAAGCTAAAAGTAGAGCCAAGCGCATGGCAGCTGCAAAATTAACCAAGCATTTGGTAGATTCGCTTCAAATAATAGACCCTTATGCACGTGTTTTAATTATGGGCGATTTTAACGATAACCCAAATAATGCGAGTTTTAAAAAGGTTTTAAAAACAAAAAATAATCGTGAGAAAATAGCTATGAAAGGCATTTATAATCCTTTTGAAACGTTTTTTAAAAAAGGTTTAGGAACGACAGCCTACCGAGACTCGTGGAGTTTATTCGACCAAATTTTACTAACTAAACCACTACTCGAGAAAGATTATAGCTCATTTAAATTTTACAAAGCAGGCATTTACAATAAGCGATATATTATACAGAATTCAGGTAAATATAAAGGCTACCCATTTAAAAGCTGGAGTAACGGGTTCACCAATGGTTTTAGCGACCATTTTCCAGTTTATGTGTTTTTAATTAAAGAAGTTAAAATGAAAACATAAAAAAAACGACTTAATTAGTCGGTTTAACTTTTTTTAACCTAACCAAGTGCTCCAAGGTATTCTGGATAGTAATAAAACAAGGCCAAGCGTATAAAAAATAGCGATGAGTTTAAACTTTCCTTGCGAGGTTAATTTCTTTTTGTGTTTAGAGTATCCAATAGTAATTAAAGCAATAGCCAAAATGTTTACAAACGGATGTTCTACTAAATATAAACGGTTTACAGCATCTTTCATAACGCCACCCATACCTAATTCGGAAAACAGTTGTAATCTTGGAGAAACAAAATATAATATTAATCCAATTAATAATTGAATGTGCGTTACAATTAAGGTAAACAGCGCTTTTCTAAAATCGTTAGGTTCGTATGTTTTATCTCCAAAACTTTTTATTATTGCGTTAATAGAGGCAATAGCTAATACAATTAATGCTAAAAATGCCCAATAGGAATGAACTGATTGTAAAACTGAATACATAGATTTTCTTTAATTTAAATTTTGGTAAAAGTACTAATTGTTACGCGTAAAAAAACTGCTTCAAAAGGAGCAGTTTAGGTTTTATAAAATTATGCTTTTTTCTCGCAACATGCCATTTTGCAATCTGCTTTGCAGGCCATTTTTTCACCTTCGGTTTTTGTGCAGCACCCTTTTTTACAATCGTCGCCACATTTTTTTTCAGATGAAAATGCATCAACTGTTTTCATGTTACTAACCTTATATATGTCTGCAACACTAGTTACAGTGGTTGTTAACTTTTCTGGGTTTACCTTAGCTTCGTCATACTCAACCATAGCTAATTTTTTGTCAAAATCCACCTTAGCCGATTTTACGCCATCCATTTTCGATATTTTCTTCTGTATTGTTGCGGCACAACCAATTTGGCAGGTCATTCCATCAATGGTAAATTCAGCTTTTGCATATGTGGCGTTTGGATCTAATGTTTTTTTATTTTCCGATGCAGCAACTTCAACTGTTTTTACTTCAGGTTGCTTAGTTTCGTTTTTACAGCTAGTAAAAAACGTGGCTGTTAAAACTACTATTAGGATAAATTTTATGTGTTTCATTTTATATGAAATTTTAAATTAGGTTGTCACAAAATTACAGAAAATAGCATTGTTATTATGTTTAAAAGTGGTTAAAAATTATTTAATCTGATAAATTTTCACGAAATTTAAAAGAACTAAACAGGACATTTTATGAAAAATTTATCACTATCACTACGGTTTGGGTTAGTAACTAGTGCCATTTTAATAGCTTATTTTTTGGTATTAGCGATGGTGGACAAACACACCAACCCTGCATTTAGTTTTTTTAATGCCTTCATTACAGCTTGCGGAATTTACGAAACTATAAGGTTTAAAAAACTAGAAGAACATGCTACTTTTACCTATGGTGAAGGGTTTAAAACAGGATTAATAACAGGATTTATTGCAACGGCAATATTTACCGTTTTCTTTTTGGTTTACAGTACGGAAATTAACAGTAGTTTTTTACCCGAATTATTTAAAAATATTCATGGCGATGCATTTAACACTAGTGTTGGTATGGTAACCTTTATTGTTGCAGTTATGGGGTTTGCTACTACCCTTGTTTCGACCTTTACCGTGATGCAATTGTTTAAAAAATCGAAAAATTTAGTTGAAAACCATTAAAACGTTTGTAGATTAATTAATTAGCAGTATATTTGCACCCGCTTAAATTAAGGTTTAGGCGTATTTATTTAATAATATTAATTAATATAAACGTTACGCTATGTACGCAATTGTAGAGATAGCAGGGCAACAATTTAAAGTTGAAAAAGACCAAAAAGTTTATGTTAACCGTCTACAAACAGAAGAAGGTAAGAAAGTATCTTTCGACAATGTTCTTCTTTTAGGTGATGGTGACAATGTAACTGTAGGCGCCCCAGCTATAGACGGAGCTCAAGTAGGAGCAAAAGTCTTAAAGCACCTTAAAGGTGATAAAGTTATAGTTTTCAAAAAGAAAAGACGTAAAGGTTACCGTGTAAAAAACGGACACAGACAATCTTTATCTGAAATTGTTATTGAAAGCATTGTAGCTTCTGGAGCTAAAAAAGCTGCTCCAAAAAAAGAAACTAAGAAAGCTGAACCAAAAGCAGCAGCTCCAAAAGCTGAAGCTAAAAAGGCAGCTCCTAAAAAATCATCTAAAGGTGATGATTTGAAGAAAGTAGAAGGTATTGGACCTAAAATTGCTGAAACTTTAGCAGAAGCTGGAATTACAACTTTCGCTCAATTAGCAAAAACCGATGCTGCTAAAATTTCTGAAATTATCTCTGGTGTTCGTGGTAACCACGTAACTGATACTTGGCCAGCACAAGCTCAATTAGCTGCAGATGGTAAGTGGGATGAGTTAAAGAAATGGCAAGACGAATTAGATGGTGGTAAAGCTTAATTGCCAAACCACTTAAGTATAACAATAAAACCTTAAAACAATGGCTCATAAAAAAGGAGTAGGTAGTTCTAAGAACGGTAGAGAATCAGAATCGAAACGCTTAGGTGTTAAGATTTTTGGTGGTCAAGCTGCTAAAGCTGGTAACATTATCGTAAGACAAAGAGGAAATACACATCACCCAGGTGAAAACGTATATTCTTCAAAAGATCATACATTACACGCCTATGTAGATGGTGTTGTAAAGTTTACTAAGAAAAAAGATAACAAATCTTACGTTTCTATCGAGCCTTTCGAGGCTTAAGAAACTTTTTCTTAAGAAATTTTTATAAAAAACCCTTTCTGTTTATTCAGGAAGGGTTTTTTGCATTATTAATGGTAAATTAATATTGTAACTACATTTGAGTAAAGTGCGAGTTCTTTCTTTGAGAATTTTACACTAACCAATTGTGAGTTCTACTAAAACATTTTATTTTTTACTGATTGTTGTTTTTGGCGTTAAGCTTTTAAGTGCTCAAGATTTAGTATCAAAAAATGCTATCTCTAAAATTAATACAATTAAGGGTGCTCTTAATTTAGCAAAACATGAAAATGATACCTTAGGCATCGCAAAAAACTTCATTTATTTAGCTAATTTCTACAAAAATTTAGGGTTAGACAGTGAAGCCATTGAAAATTACCACAACGCACAACAGATTCATTTAAAAAAAGACACGCTTTTTGTTTATGCTAATAACAAAATTGCGTTTATCCATTTACACTTAAAACAATATGCTGAGGCTTCACAATATTCCGAGAGTAGTGTTTCAATAGCAAAATCAATTAACTATAAAACAGGTTTAGCTACAGCAAATGCTATTTTAGGAAGTGTTTACGAAAAACAAAGCAATTATAATGCAGCTTTAGGCTTTCAAAACGAGAGTTTACAATTATTTGAGAGCTTAAATGATAGCACGGGAATTGCATTAACAAACGAAAACATAGGAAGCATTTATGAAGATTTAGAGCAGTACGATTTAGCTAGAAACTATTTTAATAAAGCATATAGTTTTGAATCAGCAAAAACGTCAGATTTAAAAATTAATATAATTAATAATCTTGCAGATGTTTACAGAAAACAAAAGCAATATAACCAAGCTCTTAAATTAACAGAAAAAGCTTTAAACTTAGCCAAAGCACAAAATAATAAACAACAAGAAGAAAGCGCACTTAAAGATTTAGCTAGAACCTATGCAGAACTTCAAGATTTTAAGAAAGCATACGAATACCTAAATAGGCAAAACTTAATTAGCGAACAGCAGCTTATAAACCAGAACACACAATTGGTAAGCGCTATGGAAGTGCTTTACAATGTAAAAGAAAATGAAGCGCAAGTAGCTATATTAAACAAGCAAAATCAAATAAATAAAACACGGCAACTAGCCATTATAATTATAAGTTTAGCGGTGATTTTAGTGTTTTTTATTGGTGTAATGCATTTAAAAAAGCGAAAAAAGCAAGAGCAGAAACTATTAACATACAAGCAGCAATTATTACAAGCAGATCTAGATATTAAAACTGCCGAAGAAGCTGGGTTAAAAAGAGAAATAGATATTAAAATTTCTGCTTTAACTAATTACAGTTTAAACTTAGCGCACAAAAATAAATTGCTGGCCGATATTTCTAGAACACTAAATAATTTAAAAAGCAGAAACCCAGAGTTAGTAAAAACGAAACTTATAGATATTGTAAATACTATTAATTCTGATTTATCAAAAGAAAATGAGTGGACAGAACTCATGGCATATTTTAGTCAAATAAATCCTAGCTTTTTTAAAAATTTAAAAACTCAAGTTCACGAAGAGTTAACATCCTCTGAAATGCGTTTATGCATGTTGCTTCGTTTAAACTTATCGTCTAAAGCCATTGCTTCTATTTTAAATATTACGCCCGATAGTGTTCGTATAGCCCGATATAGAATGCGTAAGAAGCTTCCGCTATCATCAAAAGACGATCTACAAGCTTATATTTTAAACCTTTAGTGGTTTTTAAATAAATATCAATCCAATGTTATTGCAGTGTTAATGTTGCTATCATTTATAGGTGAATTTCACTTGTAAATTACCGTTTGTTAACATCAATTTTAGCTAAAAGCAATGTTGTCAATATAGCTTTGCATCAACTAAAATTAATCAAACAACAACATGAGAAAAAATCATTTTTTATCATTTTTAGCACTGTTATTAACTTCTTTTATGTTTTCACAAAACGGAAACATTCAAGGTGTAATTACAGATAATAATGGTATTACTGTGCCAGGTGCTACAGTAGTAATAGAACAATTAAAAAAAGGAGCAGTATCAGATTTCGATGGTACATTTACTTTGGTAGATATTCCTGAAGGCGATTATACATTATTAATTAAGTATTTAGGTTACGCCGATTATAACGAAAACGTTTCTGTAACTGCAGGACAAACAATATCTGTAGATATTCACTTATCATCAGAAAACACAGAACTTGATGCGGTTGAAATTACAAGCTATTCTATTGGCGGGCAAGCTAGAGCATTAAACACGCAAAAAAACAAAACAAACATTACCAATATTGTATCTACAGATCAAATTGGTAAATTTCCAGATGCTAACATTGGTGATGCTGTAAAACGTATTCCTGGAATTACAATGAAAGTAGATCAAGGTGAAGCTAGAAACATTGTTATTCGTGGTTTAGCGCCGCAGTTAAACTCGGTAACTTTAAACGGAAGTAGAATTCCATCTGCCGAAGGCGATAATAGAGAAGTTCAAATGGATTTAATTCCATCGGACATGATTCAAACTATTGAAGTTAATAAAGCAGTAACGCCAGATATGGATGCCGATGCACTTGGTGGTTCTGTAAATTTAATTACACGTACTTCGCCTCAAGGCTTTCGCTTATCTGCAACAGCTGGTTCTGGTGTAAATTCAATTACCGGAAAACGTATTTTAAACGGTCAGTTTTTATTAGGTGATAGAAGCGATAACGGAAAATTTGGTTGGATGGTTTCTGCATCTATCAACGATAATGATTTTGGAAGTGATAACTTTGAAGCAGAATGGACAGATGAGTTCGAATACAACAACGGCGACGAAGATAATTTAGAAGAAGTTGATGTTAATCCATACACCAACGTTTTTGAAATTAGACAATATTTAGTGCAACGTATTCGTAGAAGTTTCTCGGCGAATTTAGATTACAAATTCAACGATAATAACAGTATTTATTTTAAATCTATTTATAACTGGAGAGACGATCGCGAAAACCGTTTTGTTTTAGAGCACGAAATTCTTGATGGTGAAGATATTGAAGCTGGAGATTTTACTGTGGATGGTAATGGAAACTTAACCATGTTTCCTGTTGAAGCAAAACGCGAAACAAAAGCAGGTATAGATAACAATCGAAACAAAAACACACGTTTAGAAGACCAACGTATGTTTAACTTTAGTTTAGGTGGAAATCACTTGGCTAATAGTTTACAAATAGATTGGATGGCGTCTTATGCAAAAGCGTCAGAAGAGCGTTTAAACGAACGTTATTTAGTTCACGAAAGCGAATATGCTATTAACTACAATAACGATTCTCAATTTCCACTATATTCACCAGTTGATGCTACCGATGCCGCTTATAACAACTTTGAGTTTGGTGAGTTAACAGAAGAAAACCAATACACCGAAGAAACAGATATGAATGTATTTGTAAACTTTAAATTACCATTAAACTTGCTTAATAGTGAAGACGGATTTTTAAAGTTTGGTGTTCGCGGACGTTTTAAAAACAAAAACAGAGATAACGATTTTACCGAATATTCTCCAGAAGATTCAGCCTTCGATTTATTGGGAACCTTACCAACCAGAGATTATACAGATTCAGACTTTTTAGCTGGAAGCCAATACCAAATAGGAAGCTTTGCAACGCCAGAATTTGTTGGAGCTTTAAATTTAACCGATGCTACACAATTTGAAGGTGAAGATTTAGTTGATGAATACCAAAGCGGAAACTTCGATGTAAACGAAAATGTTTTTGCAGGTTACATCATGACAAGTCAGCAATTAACGAGCAAATTAAGTGTTTTAGCTGGTGTTAGAATTGAAAGTACAAACTTAGATTCTGAAGGTTACAGATTAACATTTATTGAAGAAGATGAAGATGCTGGTATCGACGAAGAAATTATTGTTGAAGCAGTAAGCGAAACAAACTCTTATGTTAATATTTTACCAGGTTTACATTTAAAATACGATTTAAACGACAACACTGTTTTCCGTTTTGCATGGACAAACACTTTGGCGCGTCCTAATTATGCCGATTTAATTCCAAGAGCAGAAATTATTAACGAAGACAGCGAAGTGGTATTAGGTAACCCAGATTTAGATCCAACAACATCAATGAACTTTGATGTTATGGCAGAACATTATTTTAAATCTGTTGGTATTTTATCTGGTGGTGTTTTCTACAAAAAAATAAACGATTTTATTTACACATACCAAACCGAAACTACCGATGATACTTATGGCGACGACACGACGGGTTACGAAGTGTACCAACCATTAAACGGCGACGATGCTTCGGTTTTAGGTTTCGAATTTGCTTTCCAAAGAAAACTAGATTTCTTACCAGGTTTTGCTAAAGATTTTAGTGTATATTTAAACTATACGCATTTAACATCTGATGCTAATGGTATTAGAAATGAAGATGGCGATGAGCGCGACGATTTAGGTTTACCAAACACAGCGCCAAACATGTTTAATGCTTCTTTAGGTTATGCAAACAACAAGTTAAGCGTGCGTTTATCAAGTAACTTCTCAGATTCTTATATCGATGAAATTGGGGGAAATGCTTTTGAAGATCGTTACTACGACAAACAATTTTTCTTAGATTTTAATGCAACATATGCATTTGGTAACGGTTTAAGCGCATACACAAGCTTAAACAATATTACCAATCAACCATTACGTTTTTACCAAGGCGTTAGCAGTCGTACTATGCAACGTGAGTATTACGGGCAACGTTTTACAATTGGTTTAAAATACGATTTATTTAAAAAATAAAAATGAAAAAACTCTTATTTGGGTTTAGCTTACTGGCAATTGTTTCTTCATGTAAAAAACAGTTGCCGGTAATTAAACCAACGGTTATTACCGAAAAAACACCAAACGATACAGACGATCCGGCAATATGGGTAAACCCAAACGATGCCTCAAAAAGTATAGTTTTTGGCACCGATAAAAAAACAAATGGAGGTATTTATGCCTTTGATTTAGATGGAAAAATTATCCATGAAAAAAGCATAAAAAACATCCAACGCCCTAATAATGTCGATTTAGAATACGGTTTTAAGTTAAACGATTCTACAGCAACAGATATTATTGCGTTTACCGAAAGAGAAAAACAACAAATTCGTGTGTTTTCTGTGCCAGACATGAAACCATTAGATGGTGGAGGTTTTAAAGTGTTTACCGATGCTACCGAATTGGAACACAACGCACCTATGGGAATTGCGTTGTATAAATCGCCAAAAACAGAAACTATTTATGCTATTGTTGGCAGAAAAGCAGGACCAAAAACAGGCTATTTATATCAATACGAATTGGTGACTGATAGTTTAGGCGTTCACGCTAATTTGGTTAGAAAGTTTGGCAATTTTAGCGGTAAAAAAGAAATTGAAGCCATTGCTGTAGATAACGAAAATGGTGTTGTTTATTATTCTGATGAAGGACAATGTGTTCGAAAATATTATGCCGAACCAAGTATGGGCAACGAAGAATTAGGTTGTTTTGGTAGCGAATATTTCACTGATGATATTGAAGGTATTGCCATAGCAAAATACAAAAACAAAGGTTTTTTAATAGTATCGAACCAACAAGCGCACTCGTTTAATATATTCGATTTAAAAACCGATGCTTTTATTAAAGAAATAAATTTAGGAACTATAGAAACTGATGGTTGCGATGTTACAACCGTGGCTTTAGGTAATAAGTTTCCTAATGGCTTATTCGTGTCTATGAACGACGAGAAAAACTTCTTTTTTCACGATTTAGCGCTTTTAGATTTAGATTAATTTTTTTTGAAATTAATTTTTTGAGCCCTTTCTATTCGTAGAAAGGGTTTTTCTTTTATTCTATTTTGGCAATAATTTTTAAATGATGATGTGTGTGCATTCGTAAAAAACGCAGCGTTTGTTTCTTGTTTAATTTGCCAAATATAAAATGCTTAAAAAAACTTGTTTTAGGTAAATTTTGTAACGCACTTAAGTTTGATTTTGCAGTTTTTAACTGATTACGAATGTCGTTTTCTTTTATGTTTTCTGGTGGTAAAACGTATTTTGGCGCTTTGGCTTTGCCTCGTGGTATATAATTTAACTTAAACAAAAGCGTACGCCAGAAATTCAATGCCCATTTATAATCTTTGGGGTTAGATTGTATTGTTGCAGTGCAAACGGCATTAAAAACTTTTAAACTGTGGTCTAAATGCCAGCCAATTGATGCTTTTGATGCTTTGGTTTTAATTAAATTAATTTGAGGTATATGGTTTTCAATTTTTACTAATTGCTGGTTTATTAAGTCTAGTTGCTTGTTGCTCATTTACATTTTAATTTAGAAAAAGATATTAAATAAATTCGTAACTTTAGTAAATACCAACTAAAACCAAGATTGTTTAACTTAAATTGATGAGATTATGCTTCCGTTTAGATCTGAAATTAGAAATTCCCCAACGCAACCTACCATCAAGATTTTTTTAGGCGATGAATCGCTAGATGCTAGAATAAAAAATCATTTAGAGCATTTTAACGAAATTGAAACCATTGAGATAAGAGAAAGTATAGGTCGTAACCGTGCCAACGAAAACTTGACTATTTTTTTAAAAGATGAAGTCGATATTAATAAAATGAAATCGAGTATAGATTCCAGTTTGTGGTGGTATTTCGAGCAGGATTAATATATTTATAGACTTTAAATAAAGTCTTATGAATGATTTAAACATCCTAGATGTACCGAAACGATATTCGGAATTAGAAGATAAATGTAAAGAAATTGGTTTCTCAATGCCTTCCGATATTTATATTGGTACGTTACTAAAAACAATGATAACATCGAAGCCTAATTCTAATTTTTTAGAGTTAGGAACAGGAATTGGTTTGTCGCTTTCATGGATGTTAGAAGGCATGGATTTGGCATCTAAACTTATAAGTGTTGATAACGATTCTAAACTTATTGAAATTGCTAAATATTATTTTGAAGACGATAAGCGATTAGAACTTATCTGTACAGATGGTTCGGAATGGATTAAAAACTATAAAGGAGAGCTTTTTGATTTAGTTTTTGCTGATGCATGGCCTGGGAAATATAGTGAAATAGATGAAATACTAGATTTAATAAATGTAGGTGGCATGTATATTATTGATGACATGTTACCGCAGACTAATTGGCCTGAAGGACACCAAAAAAATGTTGATGCTTTAATTGATTATTTGGAAAGTAGAGCAGATTTTAATCTTACCAAAATGAATTGGTCTACAGGAGTTATTATTGCAATAAAGGTATTTTAGTAATGAAACTATATTTTTTATTAGTTACGTCACTTCGAGTAATTTCGAGGCACGAAAAATTGTATCGAGAAGCTTTACCGCGTTAGGGATTGCAGCGACATCCTTTTTTGAGGCACGAGAAAAAGATATAGCGGAAAGCCCGACCCCGAAGTTTCGGGGGTAACGCCAAAAAAAGAATAAAAAAAATCCCGAACTAAATGTAGCTTGGGATTTTGTTTTTTTAGATACTGAAAAACACTTCGACTGCGCTCAGTGTGACATTATTCAGCTTGATACTTTTAATATCTGTAGTGTTCTGGTTTGTATGGACCTTCTACAGTTACACCAATGTATTCGGCTTGGTCTTGCTTAAGTTCGGTAAGCTCTACGCCAATTTTTTCTAGGTGTAATTTTGCTACTTTTTCATCTAGGTGTTTTGGTAGCATATACACATCGTTCTCGTATTTGTCGCTATAATTCCAAAGCTCGATTTGTGCTAGGGTTTGGTTGGTAAACGAGTTACTCATTACAAAACTTGGGTGGCCAGTAGCACAACCTAAGTTTACTAAACGACCTTCGGCAAGTACAATTATATCGTTACCATCAATGGTATATTTATCTACTTGTGGCTTAATGGTGTTTTTAGTGTTTCCGTAGTTTTCGTTTAACCAAGCCATTTGTATTTCGTTATCGAAATGCCCAATGTTACAAACTATGGTTTTATCTTTCATGGCTTTAAAGTGTTCTGCACGAACTATATCTTTATTTCCTGTTGTAGTAATTACAATATCGGCATTACCTACAACGGTTTCTAGTTTTTTAACTTCAAATCCATCCATTGCAGCTTGTAAAGCACAAATTGGGTCTATTTCTGTAACGGTAACAATACTTCCAGCGCCTTTAAAAGAAGCAGCAGTACCTTTACCAACATCGCCATAACCACAAACTACTACGCGTTTTCCGGCTAACATAACATCGGTAGCACGACGAATAGCGTCTACAGCACTTTCGCGACATCCGTATTTGTTATCGAATTTAGATTTTGTAACCGAATCGTTTACGTTAATAGCAGGCATTGGTAATGTTCCGTTTTTAACACGCTCGTATAAACGGTGAACTCCTGTAGTGGTTTCTTCGCTTAATCCTTTAATTCCTGGAGCTAATTCTGGGTATTTATCTAAAACCATATTGGTTAAATCGCCTCCATCGTCAAGAATCATGTTAAGTGGTTTGCGGTCTTCGCCAAAAAATAAGGTTTGCTCGATACACCAATCGAATTCTTCTTCGGTCATATCTTTCCATGCGTAAACGGCAGTTCCAGCAGCGGCAATAGCAGCGGCAGCTTGGTCTTGGGTAGAGAAAATGTTACAAGAACTCCAAGTAACCTCGGCACCAAGAGCTTGTAAAGTTTCAATTAAAACAGCGGTTTGTATGGTCATGTGTAAGCAACCTGCAATACGCGCACCTTTTAAAGGTTGTTCGTTTTTGTACTCTTCGCGTAAGCTCATTAAACCTGGCATTTCTGCTTCGGCTAATTCAATTTCTTTTCGGCCCCATTCTGCCAAAGTAATATCTTTTACTTTGTTTGCTACGTACGGAATTGTTTTAGTACTCATATTTTTTCTTTCTAATTTTTTTAATTGATTTGCCTTTGGGATTTAGCACTTAATTTGGTTAAATTCGCTTGCAAAAAATGCTAAAAATGCCATAGGCAGTGCAAAGATAATCAATAAGTTTTACAATTTTACATGCCAGTTTATAAAACCATTAGCCCTAATTCACAAACTACCGTTAAAATTTGGAAGATTACCGAATCGTACGATTTTTTAATACAAGATTTAGAGCTAAAACCAGAAACTTTAAAGCGTGTTTTAGGTATGAAAAGCGAATTGCACCAACGTGGTTTTTTAAGCGTGCGCCATTTGCTAAAAGCTTTTGGTTACACCGATGCCGATTTGTTTTACGACCAGCACGGAAAGCCACATTTAAAAGATGGTAAACAAATTTCTATTACGCACTCGTTTATATTTTCGGCAGTAGTTATTAGTGATGGTATTGTAGGTATAGATATTGAAAAACAACGTGAAAAAATAAAAGTAATTGCGCATAAATTTGTGGATTATGAGATTAATTATTTAAATGAAGCGGCTAACGATTACGTGCAATATTTAACCAAAATTTGGTGCGTAAAAGAGTCGTTATATAAATTGTTTGCTACACCAGGTTTAAGTTTTAAACAGCATTGTTTGGTTATTCCTTTTTCATCGGATACAGACGATACCATTGCTTGGATAGATTATAAAAATAAAAAACACCGTTATAACGTAGCGTGTTTAGAGTTTGAAGGATTTACCTTTGCCTATGCCATACAGTAATGCTTATTTTAAAGAGATATTCACAAATTTTTGGTAGAAAACAAAAACATATTAAGCGGCATTAAATCTTCAATTTTTAAAGAAGACAAACTACTTGCAATTTTAATTGATCCTGATAAGTTTTTAATTGAAAACACCGCTCGTTTTATTGCAAAAGTAAACGCTTCAATTGCTACTCATATTTTTGTAGGAGGCAGCACTGTAGAGATTCACGCAACTCAAGTTTTAGTTAAGGAGATTAAAACACACACAAAATTACCAGTCGTTTTATTTCCTGGTGATGTTACGCAAATAACTAAAGAAGCAGACGGACTTTTATTTTTAAGTTTAATTTCAGGCAGAAACCCCGAATATTTAATAGGAAAACATATTGAAGCGGTTTCAAAATTAAAAAACACCAATTTAGAAGTTATTCCCACCGGATATATTTTAATTGAAAGCGGTAAAGAAACTGCGGTACAACGGGTAACAAACACTCAGCCTATTTCACAAAATTCAATTAATCAAATTACAAATACCGCCAAAGCAGCCGAACTTTTAGGAATGCAATTGGTGTACTTAGAGGCAGGTAGTGGAGCGAAATATCCAGTGTCACAAGAAATTATAAAAACAGTAAAGGCAAATCTTAACATTCCCTTAATTGTTGGTGGCGGTATTCGTAGTAAAAATGAATTAGAAAGTGCTTATCTTGCAGGAGCAGATTTGGTTGTAATTGGAACTGCTTTTGAGGAAGATGAAGCCTTCTTCAATCAAATAAAAAAATAAACACATGCTTAGTATTTTCGATTACCTGTTTGGACAATACGCAGAATATGAAACCATTGATGTAGTTTTAGAAGCGATTGCTATTGTATTTGGGTTTTTATCGGTTTTATACTCTAAAAAAAATAGTGTTTTAGTGTTTCCAACAGGAATGATTAGTACCGTAATTTTTGTGTACTTGCTTTCTAAATGGGGCTTGTTGGGAGATATGATGATTAATGCTTACTATTTTATAATGAGCGCTTATGGTTGGTACATTTGGACGAAAAAAATTGATGCTGAACATGTTACTCCAATTTCTACAACTACATTTAACGAAAAAAAAATAGGTTTAACTATATTTTTCGCAACTTTGATTTTTGTTTATTTAGTTTATACAGCCTTTAATAAATGGACCAGTTGGGTGGCTTATATAGATACTTTAACTACAGCTATATTTTTTGTTGGCATGTGGTTAATGGCTAAACGAAAATTAGAAAACTGGATATTCTGGATTATTGGCGATGTTATTTCGGTGCCCTTGTATTTTTACAAAGGCTTTACTTTAACCAGTTTACAATATTTAGTGTTTACAATAATAGCTGTTTATGGCTATAAAGCATGGAAGAAAAACTTAAACAACAACCCGCAAACTGCATAAAAGTAGTTTTATTTGGGCCCGAAAGCACTGGAAAAACAACTTTGTCTAGGCAATTAGCCAGACATTACAACTCTATTTGGGTACCCGAATATGCGCGCGAGTATTTGCAAAATAAATGGAATAACGAACGAAAAACCTGTGAGGCAGACGATTTGTTACCCATTGCTTACGGACAAATGGAACTTGAAAACGAACTGGCTAAAAAAACCAATTCAGTTTTAATTTGTGATACAGACTTATTGGAAACTAAAGTGTATTCTGATGCGTATTATGTAGGAAGTTGCGACCCTATTTTAGAAAAATACGCGCTTCAAAACACCTACAATTTATATTTTTTAACTTATATTGATACGCCTTGGGAAGGTGACGATTTGCGCGATAAACCAGAACGTCGAGAGAAAATGTTTAAGGCATTCCAAGATGCATTAATTAAATACAATCGCCCTTACGTATTATTAAAAGGTAGTAAAACAGAACGATTAGAAATAGCAGTAAAGCACATTAACAAAATTCTAAAAATTACAAACTAATGTTTACAGAAAAAGATCTCAATCAAATTAAAAACAAAGGCATTTCGCTAGAGCAGGTTGAAGCTCAAGTATCTCGAATTAAGAATGGTATGTCGTATTCTAATTTAATATCGGCTGCTACTATTGGTCATGGTATTGAAAAATACAACGACAACGACATGCAAAAATTAATTGAAAGTTATCATGCAAAACAAGATAGTTTAGATATTTTAAAGTTTGTTCCAGCTTCTGGTGCAGCAACACGTATGTTTAAATTTTTGTTTCAGTTTTTAAATAAATTTAATCCAGAAACCGATACGGTTGAAGCTTACGCCGAAGCTAATAACGATAAGCTAATTAAAGCTTTTTTTGATGGGTTAGAAGGCTTTCCATTTTACGAGACCGTAATGGCAAAAGCTAAAGCATTAAATCCTAATTTTGATGCCTTAAGCGAAAGTGAAGCTAGCTATAAAATTGTTGAAACAGTTTTAAGCGAAGAAGGCTTAAATTATAGTTTTTTACCTAAAGGATTATTGCCGTTTCACAAATATGAAGCAGGTGCAAAAACACCGTTTCAGGAACATTTAATGGAATCTAAAATATATGCGTCTTCAAACGGAAAAGCTAATTTACATTTTACCGTTTCAGAAAAGCATCACGAATACTTTAAGGCTGAATTCGAAGCTGTAAAAACAGCATTAGAAGCAGAAACAGGGATTAGTTTTAATGTAACTTATTCATATCAAAATCAAGCAACCGAAACCTTAGCTTTAACTACAAAAAACGAAATTTTTAGAAAAGAAGACGGTTCTATTTTATTCAGACCAGCAGGTCATGGCGCGTTATTAGAGAATTTAAATGAATTAGATAGCGATATTATTTTCATTAAAAACATTGATAATATCGTGGTTTTAGAAATGAATAAAGACATTTCAAACTATAAAAAAGTACTTGCTGCCGTTCTTTTAGAAGCGCAAGAACAAGGTTTTGCATATTTAAACGATTTAGATAGTGAAGCTATTGATGAAGCCAAACTTCTTGAAATTGCTGCGTTTATAAAAAGTAAACTTAATGTCGTTTTAGATGATGACTTTGACGATTTTTCTAAAGCTGAAAAAGTAACTTATTTAAAAGATCGCTTAAACCGACCAATAAGAGTTTGCGGAATGGTTAAAAATGAAGGTGAGCCAGGTGGCGGACCATTTTGGGTTAAAGATAAAGATGGAAATACCTCGTTACAAGTTGTGGAATTTGCTCAAATTGATGAGAAAAATTCGCAACAAAACGATATTGTGCAAAACGCAACACATTTTAATCCAACCGATTTAGTTTGTGGTGTTAAAAACTACAAAGGCGAAAAGTTCGATTTAATGCAATACGTTGATCCTGAGGCAGCTTTTATTACTATGAAAACGCAAAACGGTATCGATATTCAAGCCTTAGAATTACCAGGGCTTTGGAATGGTAGTATGGCGTATTGGAACTCTATTTTTGTTGAGGTTCCTGTTGAAACTTTTAACCCAGTTAAAACAGTAAACGATTTACTAAAACCAGTACACCAAGTATAGTGGCAATTAATGAAGACACCTTAATACAAGAACTCACTTTTAAAGCTATTCGTAGCTCTGGTAGTGGTGGGCAACATGTAAATAAGGTGTCTTCAAAAATTGAATTGGCCTTTAATTTACGAGAGTCGCAAGCTTTAACTGAGCTTCAAAAATTACGCATCGAAGAAAAGCTTAAAAACAGACTAACCAACGATGGTGTTTTAATATTGCAATGCGGCGAAACTAGAAGTCAGCATAAAAACAAAGCCATAATAACGCAACGTTTTTTAGAATTAATAAAAGCGTCATTAGTAGTTCGTAAAAAACGTATTAAAACCAAAGTGCCAAAATCGGTTATTAAAAAACGTTTAAACAACAAAAAACGCAATGCCGAAAAAAAAGCCAATCGTAAGAAGCCAGATGTGTAATGTGTTAGATTTCAAATAAAATCATCTTAAATGAAAAAAAGAGCAAATAAATTATGAAAATTTAACATTTCGTAATTATCTTTGCGCCGTTCTCATAAAGGGGTGCTATTTCTAGTCCTCAGAAAGCAGTAGCAGTTTTCAGTAGTCTGTTAACTTTTTACTGCGACTGTAAACTAGATTCAGGCTGAGATCATACCCAATGAACCTAGAACAGGTAATGCTGTTTAGGGAAGCGAACGTTAAAAAAATGTCTAGTAGACATTTTTAGTGAGTGCGATTAGTTCATCTTTCATGATGCTATTGTTAAAGCTAAATTTCCACTAAGTGTTTTTACGTTCAACAAATCATTTATTACTAACAATAAAGAATAATTACCTCTTTTTATTCGATTAATTTTTATTTAATCGAGATGAAAAACATTTTTCTTTTTTTAACGCTTTTAGTGTTATCAGTCGGCTTAAATGCCCAACAAAATCAAACCCAAAAAGATTCTACAACAACACAAAAACTCGACGAAGTTTTGGTAAGAGCCGTACGTGTTGATGCCGATTCACCAATTACACACTCCGATGTAAGCAAAGCGGATTTAGAAAAGCGTAATTTAGGACAAGATATTCCTACGTTGTTAAACTATTTGCCTTCGGTAGTAACTACTAGCGATGCTGGTGCGGGTGTAGGTTACAGTGGTATTCGTGTTCGTGGTACGGATGGAACTCGTGTAAACGTAACCATTAACGGGATTCCTTATAACGATCCAGAAAGTCAAGGTACATTTTGGGTAAATTTAGGTGATTTTGCTTCTTCAACGCAGAGTTTGCAGTTGCAGCGTGGTGTTGGTACATCAACTAATGGGGCAGGTGCTTTTGGTGCGAGTTTAAACTTGCTTACCGATGCTTTTTCCGAAGAAGCTTCAGGTGAAATTGCCAACAGTTTCGGTAGTTATAATACCAGAAAACACACGGTAAAATTAAGCACTGGCTTATTAAACGATCATTTCGAAATTTCTGGACGTTTCTCAAAAATTTATTCCGATGGTTATGTAGATCGCGCGTTTACCGATTTAAAATCATATTTCTTACAAGGTATTTATAAAGATGATAATACTTTAATAAAAGCTTTAACTTTTGGGAATAAAGAATACACGTATCAAGCTTGGTATGGTTTAACCGCCGATGAGTTAGCTGAAGATCGCCGTCAAAATCCGTACACTTACGATAACGAAACCGATAATTATTGGCAAAACCATTACCAATTACACTGGAACGAGCGTATAAATAACAACTGGTCTACAAATATTGGTTTAAACTACACGAAAGGCGAAGGTTATTTTGAGCAATATAAACCAGAAGAATCGGCAGAAGATTTTGCTAATTTAATTGAAGAAGGTTCCGATGTTATTGTCCGTCGTTGGTTAGATAATCATTTTTACGTAATAAATGCCAACGTAACGTATAAAAACTCTGGCCTAGAGTTAATTTCTGGAGGGTCTTACAATACCTACTCCGGTGATCATTTTGGTGAAGTTATTTGGGGAAGCGATTTAGCAGATGGCACACAAATAAGAGATCATTATTACTTTGGCGATGCCAAGAAAAGCGATTTTAGTATCTTCTCGAAAGCCACATTTAAGTTAGCTGAAACACTTACTGGTTTTGTAGACTTACAAGGTCGTTTTGTAAATTATGAAACCGATGGTTTAAATTCCGACAGAGTAGAGTTTGTTACCGATGCTAGTTTTAGTTTTTTCAATCCTAAACTGGGTTTAACTTATAAACCAAACGTAAATAATAACTATTACTTGTCTTATGCTAGAGCAAACCGCGAACCAAATCGTGACGATTTTGAGGCAGGCGTAACAGAAAACGAAACTTTAAACGATATTGAATTAGGTTGGAGACACAACACCGAAAATATTGCAGTAAGTACAAACTTGTATTACATGTTTTATCAAAATCAGTTGGTGTTAACGGGCGAGTTAGACGATGTAGGAAGCCCAATTCGAGCAACCAGTGGTAAAAGTTACCGCCTAGGTTTAGAGGTCGATGCCACTATTAAGTTTACCAATTTTTTTAACACCACAACAAACGTCGCCTTAAGTACCAATAAAAATGTAGACTTTACATCGTCTATTGATGGTGAATTGGTAAACTTAGGAAACACTAATATTTCATTTTCACCAAACGTGGTTATTGGTAATGCGTTTAATTTTTACCCAACTAAAAGCTTGCAATTATCTTTATTAAACAAATACGTTGGTGAACAATATATGGGTAATATTGATTGGGAATCGTCGAAATTAGATGCTTATTTTATTAGCGACTTTAATGTAAACTATATTATCAATCCTAATAAAATATTTAAATCTATTATTCTAACCGGGTTAGTCAATAATATTTTTAGTAACGAGTATGTGTCTAATGGATATTTTGGAGTTTACGACGATACATGGTCTGTACCAGGAGAAACTACAACATTGAGTTATGAGGGCTATTATCCGCAAGCTACTATTAACTTTTTAATGGGTGTTACCTTAAAGTTCTAAATTAGGTTTAGAAATTTATTTTTGAAGTTAGAAGCGTAGTTAACATTTAAGTTGACTGCGCTTTTTTAATTGTAGATAGTTAAAGAATTTCCGTTTTGCTGTACGCGATAGTTTTTTAAAGCGCAAACTAAAGTTGGGTCGTCATTATCGCTAATTTCACCTGTTACAAAATTATAAGTATTTCCGTTACCACAATCGTTAGTTCCAAACAAGCCATTTGGCACTAGTGCAGAACACGAACCAGGAACATAATTAGGGTCGCTAGCATCCCAAGCCATAAAGCTCGAGCCGGTATTAGCAACAATAACACCATTGTTTCCAACTCCAGAAATGTAAATAGAGTTTCCTACAAAGCCTAGAGTGCTGTATTGCGGAAGACTTAAATTAATGTTTATATTCACGTTAATATCAAGCAAAAAATTACAGTTTTCGTTTCTTACGGTATTGCTGCTGCAACCTAAAAACAATAGGGTAAACATTAGGACAAAGAGAGACTTCATAGGAGAAAATAAATTTTGGCAAAATTACAACAAAAGTAATCTGTTTTAGTACTTTATAAACGTAAAATTAACCGAGTGAATTAAAAATTTTGTATTTTTGTTATACAATCTCGTTTATACGAGATTTTTTTGTATGCTGAATTTAATTCAGCATCTTTTATTAAGTAAAACGATGAAGTTATGAGTAAAGTATCATACTATACACCAGAAGGATTAAAAAAATTAAGAGACGAGCTTAACCAGCTTAAAGATATAGAACGCCCAAAAGCATCACAAGCAATTGCAGACGCAAGAGATAAAGGCGATTTAAGTGAAAATGCAGAATACGATGCTGCTAAAGAAGCTCAAGGCATGTTAGAAATGAAAATTTCTAAATTAGAAGAAACTTTGGCTAATGCGCGTATTATTGACGAGTCGCAATTAGATACCTCAAAGGTATTAGTGCTAAGTAAAGTGAAAATTAAAAACCAAACCAATGGTATGGAAATGAATTATACTTTGGTGGCAGAAAGTGAAGCAGATTTAGCTTCAGGAAAAATTTCGGTAAATTCACCAATAGGTAAAGGATTATTAGGTAAATCGGTTGGCGATGTCGCCGAAATTAAAGTACCAAGCGGTGTTATGAAATTTGATATTGTTGAAATTTCTAGATAATATTTCGATGTAGTGTATTTTAAAAAGATTCCTTTTCGAGAATGATGTGATGAGGAATCTTTTATATTTACAAAAATCCTTAATTATGGCTTCTATTTTCACAAAAATTATAAATGATGAAATACCCTGTTATAAAATAGCTGAAACCGATGAGTTTTTTGCCTTTCTTGATATAAACCCCAATGCCAAAGGGCATACGTTGTGTATACCAAAACAAGAGGTTGATAAATTATTCGATTTAGATGAAGCCACTTATAATGGATTAATGCAGTTTTCACGGCAGATTGCTAAAGCTATAGAAATTGCCATTCCATGTAACCGAGTTGGCTTAACTGTAATTGGTTTAGAGGTGCCACATGCACATGTACACTTAATTCCGTTAAATGCTATGGAAGATGCTAAGTTTGGTAAAAAAGAAAGTTTAACTCCAGAAGAATTTCAAGCGGTGGCAGATGCTATTAAAGCTGCATTGTAATTTTCACCTTGTTTTAACTTGCTTGTTTTAAATTAATTTGAATGGTCGTGCCTTTGCCAATTTCGGAATGTAGAACCTTTATTTTTCCGTTATGAAAATCTTCAATAATTCGCTTAGTTAACGATAAACCTAAGCCCCAACCACGTTTTTTAGTAGTAAACCCGGGCTCAAAAATTCTATTAAAATCTTTCTTAGCAATACCTTTTCCGCTATCGGTTACTTTTACCATTACATCGTTTTCTAACTGTAAAATTTCAATTATTAATTTGCCACGACCTTTCATGGCGTCAATGGCATTTTTTACTAAATTTTCGATAACCCAGCTATATAATTGTTTGTTGAGATTTACAGGAATTTCTAAACTCGGCGTTGTTATTTCAAATTCAACCAGTTTAGACGCACGTGCCTTTAAGTAATCGAAACTATGAATAGTTTCTGAAACAATATCGAGGGTTTCCAAAACAGGCACCGAGCCTATTTTACTAAAACGTTCGGTTATGGTTTGTAAGCGGTCAATATCTTTTTCAATTTCTACTATGTAATCCGGATTAACGTTTTCGGTTTTTAAAATTTCGGTCCAACCAATTAACGAGGACAGCGGTGTGCCAATTTGATGCGCTGTTTCCTTTGCCATACCAGACCAAAGTTTGTTTTGCGTTGCAATTTTACTGCTTCGATAAAAGAAATAAATTACCGCGGCAAACAAAAATATAATTAAAAATAAGGCTAACGGATAGTACTTTAGTTTGTTTAAAAGCGGTGAGTTGCCGTAGTAAATAGTGCTAATAATTCTACCATCTAACTTTACTTTTATGGGGTTGTTTTCTTCTTGAAATTTTGCAATTAATTTTTGTACGGCAATGGAGTCTGTTAACTTGCTTTCATCAATGTTATTAAAATCGTAGTTACCATCTTCGGTAACCATAATCATGGGTGTGGTTTTATTACTGGTAATTACTTTAAGAGGTAAATTACCAAGATCGATATCTAAATTTGTGGTTTTTAATAAGTCGGTTTGTGCAAACGACCAATTTTCCATTTTTATACGTTCTTCTTCTTTAAAATGCTGAAAAAACTCGAATGTTTTCCATAAAATAAGAGAAACAATGGTAAAAGAAGCGGTAATAATTATCCAACGAAATAAATTGCTATGCTTGCTTAAAATCATTAACAAAGGGATTTGTTCGGTAATATAATGCAATTCTGTTAATATTATTGTTTAAGTTGTTAGTAAATCGGTTTTTAGATGCAGACTAGAATAGTTACCTTTGTTGAAATAAATTTGCGATGTTGTCCATAGATCCTAAATCCATATCAACTAGCCAGTTACATGGTTATTTGTTGAGTGCTGTGGCACCAAGACCTATTGCTTTTGCAAGTACAATTGATGCCGAAGGACAAGCAAACTTATCGCCCTTTAGTTTTTTTAATGTATTTAGCGCTAATCCGCCAGTGTTAATTTTTTCGCCGTCAAGACGAGTTAAGAATAATACAATAAAACACACGTTAGAAAACGTAGAGGCGGTAAAAGAAGTTGTAATTAATGTGGTTAATTTTGGGTTGGTTCAGCAAATGTCGTTAAGCAGTACCGAGTATGCTAAAGGTGTTAACGAGTTTGAAAAGGCCGGTTTAACCATGTTAAAATCGGATTTAGTTAAGCCGTTTAGAGTTGCCGAATCACCGGTGCAAATGGAGTGTAAAGTTACCAATATTGTAAAATTAGGTAACGAAGGCGGTGCTGGAAATTTAGTAATTTGCGAAGTCGTAAAATTGCATATTGACGAGGCTGTTTTAAATGAAGACGGTAAAATTGACCAACATAAAATAGATTTGGTTGCACGAGCCGGAGGAAGTTTTTATAGCAGAGCAAAAACCGGTTTTTTTGAAATAGCAAAACCTTTAAATACACTTGGAATTGGTGTTGATGGTTTTCCGGAGGATATAAAAAACAGTAGCGTTTTAACTGGTAACGATTTAGGTGTTTTGGGAAATGTTGAGGCTTTACCAACACCAGAAGAAGTAGCCGATTTTTTAAAAAACTTAGCAGTTAAAAAACCAGAAATAACAAATTTTAGCCAAATACAAAAGCATGAGTTGGCGCATAATTATTTAAGTTTTGGCGATGTAGATAGTGCTTGGAAAATATTGTTAACTTAAAAATTAAATAGACCTTTGTAGCCAAAGGATAAATAAAAAAATAAGATAAATAAATAGTAATAAATAATTTGATTAGATGGAAGTTCAAGGAAGAATTAAAGTGATTGGCGAAACCCAAACTTTTGGTAATAATGGGTTTAGAAAAAGAGAAATAGTGGTAACTACAGAAGAGCAGTACCCGCAACATATTATGGTTGAATTTGTACAAGACAAAACCGATTTACTAAACAGCTACAAAGTTGGGCAACCAGTAAAAATAAATATTAACTTACGTGGTAGAGAATGGGTAAACCCGCAAGGCGAAACAAAATACTTTAACTCTATTCAAGGTTGGAGAATAGAGGCTGTACAAGCTGAAGCCGGTGGCGAAAATTTACCTCCAGTTCCTCCAGCAGATGCGTTTGAACCAGCTGGCGATTTAAACGAAGACGATCACGATGATTTACCGTTTTAATTAGTATTCTGATTTATTTTCAGAATCGTATATAACATTTAACCTTTCAATAAGCTATTGAAAGGTTTTTTATTTTTACAAAATGTATCAACTCACAGAAGACCTTTGGTTTCCAGATCCAGACGAAGCTCATAGCGATGGTTTATTGGCAATAGGAGGCGATTTAACTGTACCGCGTTTACTGTTGGCGTACAAAATGGGGATTTTTCCATGGTATGATGTAGAGCCTATTTTGTGGTGGGCACCAAACCCGCGTTTTGTTTTATATCCGCAGGAACTTAAAATTTCTAAAAGTATGCGGCAAGTACTTCGAAATGGCAATTTTAATGTAACTGTAAATAAAGATTTTAAATCGGTGATAACCCAATGCGCTTTAACGAATAGAAAAAATCAAGATGGAACATGGATTACTAAAAGAATGATTGAAGCATATACTAAACTACATGAACTAGGTTATGCAAAATCGATTGAGGTTTGGCAAAACAATGTTTTAGTTGGTGGTTTATATGGTGTCGATATAAAAAATGGTATTTTTTACGGTGAAAGTATGTTTACAAAAGTGAGTAATGCGAGTAAAGTAGGGTTCGTTACTTTCATTAAAAATTCAAATTACGCACTAATAGATTGTCAAGTTCACACCAAACATTTAGAAAGTTTAGGAGCGAAGCACGTTTCTGGAAAGACATTTTTTAATATGTTATAGTTTAATTCTTAAATTAAATTTATTTGAATTTTCAGTTTGATAATATATTTTAACATCGTAATATTGCAATATTAAAATAATAAACTTTAAGCAGGTATGAAAAAATTAAGTTTTCTAGATAAAAATTTAACCTTATGGATATTTATAGCCATGGCGATTGGAGTGGGAATTGGGTATTTCTTTCCAACCTTTCCAAATTTTATTAACTCTTTTAATCAAGGTACAACCAACATTCCTATTGCTATAGGTTTAATTTTAATGATGTATCCACCGCTTGCCAAAGTTAACTATGCTTTGTTACCAAAGGTGTTCCGTAATACAAAAATACTTTCCATTTCACTTATTTTAAATTGGATTGTTGGTCCTATACTAATGTTTGTTTTAGCCATAACCTTTTTAAAGGATTATCCGGAATATATGGTTGGTCTTATTTTAATAGGGCTTGCACGATGTATCGCAATGGTTTTAGTTTGGAACGATTTAGCAGATGGAAGCAGTGAATATGGAGCAGGTTTGGTAGCGTTAAATAGTATTTTTCAAGTATTTGGTTATAGCTTTTACGCATGGTTATTTATTACCAAATTACCACCTCTTTTTGGTTTTGAAGGAGCTATTGTGGATATTTCCATAGGTACTATTGCAGAAAGTGTCGCTATTTATTTAGGACTTCCATTTTTATTAGGAATATTAAGTCGATTAATTTTGGTGAAGCTTAAAGGAGAAGATTGGTATACACATAAATTTATACCAACCATTTCGCCACTAACTTTAATATCTTTACTATTTACAATTATTATCATGTTTTCTCTTAAAGGCGAATTAATAGTTGAGATACCAATGGATGTTTTAATAATTGCTGTACCCCTCTTAATTTATTTTGGATTAATGTTTATTGTTGGGTTTTTCTTTACAAAAGCTATGGGTGCGGAATACGATAAAACTGCTGCCGTAGCATTTACAGCTGCAGGTAATAATTTTGAGTTAGCCATTGCAGTTGCAATAGCCGTTTTTGGACTTAATTCGGGGCAGGCCTTTGCCGGGGTTATAGGACCATTAGTAGAAGTCCCTGCTTTAATATTGCTAGTAAAGGTATCGTTCTGGTTAAAGAAAAAATACTTTTAATTGACATCCATAATTAGTACCAATTTAAATTAGTTAATTAATAAATAAACCGAATTTTTGTTAAACCATTAGCTTACAATTATATTAATTAATACTTTTAGTTAATTCTTTACATAAGAGGTTTTTAATTATAATTGAAAAACAATACGTTTTTATGAAAACTAATTTAGTTTTTAGCTTTATTTTAAGTCTTTATTTTAGTACTTCTTTTGCCCAGATAAGTGCACATTATGGAGCCGCTAAGTTTGCACCAAATAATGGTGATAAACTTTTAATAATGGGACAAGATTTAGGAGCTGTAGGAGGGTTGTCCTCACATCAAAATGGTTATGTAGATGCCTTTTTAAAAATTCCAGCAGGAATTACAACTTATACCGATTTGGTAGAATTAAAAGGATTAAAAATATTAAGTAATTGGGGGGCTGGTGATGTTCATGCTGAGGCTTATTTTAACGATACTACCTTTAATAATTCGTTTCTCGTAATTGGTTTATATTTAGTAGATGTTTTACCGTATATAAATGATGGTTATCTCGATTCTAAAATTACAGAGTTAGCACAATGGATAAAATCTAAAAATCGACCGATCTATTTAAGAATTGGTTACGAATTTGACGGTTCTTGGAATAATTATAATCCCGATGAATTTAAAACCGCATGGAAACACATTGTTCATATTTTTGATGAATTGGAGGTTAAAAATGTAGCTTACGTTTGGCAATCTTCTGGAGGTAATCATCCTAATATAGATTTATGGTATCCAGGAGATGATTATGTAAATTGGTTAGGTTATTCTCATTTTAACGGAAGTAATATGGGACAATCTATTCGAGATTTTGCTGAAGCTCATAGCAAACCAATAATGATTGCCGAAGCTACGCCAAAATTAGATTTAAAACAGGGAGATTCGGGGTCGCACTGGAACTCATGGTATGCACCACTATTTGCAAGCATTTATGGTAACGATAACATTAAAGCACTTGCCTACATAAATACAGATTGGGATAGCCAGTCGATGTGGGTTGGTGAAGGCTGGGGAGATTCACGATTACAAGAAGTCGCTTCAATAAAACAAAATTGGGAAACGGAAATAGCTAAATCACCATGGATAGTTGCTTCTGAAAATTTATTCGAGGATTTAAAATACTCATATTGGATAAACCAAAACGGAACGCTTTCGGTTAAAAAAAAAGATGAAAATTTAATTGTTTTAAGCCATAATAATGATCTACCCATAAAAGGTATGGTCGTATATAATATATTAGGACAAACATTGTACAAAACAACTAAAACAAGTATAAATTATTATATTCCGCTTAAAATGTTAGATCAAGGTATTATAATATTAAAAATGAAATACGACAATAGGATTGAAACCTATAAAATAATGATATAATACAATAGAAATTTAAAGCTTTAAAACAGCTGAAGTTAGTAAATATAAACTATGTTTAGCTATTATATTAAAAGCTTCTAGTCTGTATTCTAAACCTGTTTGAAGTTTTAAAGTTTCAGAAATTTGCCATCCAATTTGCGTTATAGTACGTTCGTCAAATTCTGGAGTGTCTTTCTTACTAAAACTCCAAAGCCCTTCTAAAGCAAAGAATAAATAAGGTTCACCAATATCTAGTTTTTCACCATTTAATGGAAAATCAATCGCAAACCTATAGCGTTGTCTAAAAATAGTTTTTGTATCTAAAATGCGCTGTTCAGCTCTAACTCTGTGGCCAAATCTAAAACTGTGCTTTTGTTTTTTGTAGTTAAATTGTTGGGTAAATCTAACTTCGCCAATTCCTGTGTTAAATAAATCTCTATTTCGGTAATAAATTCCTAAACTTAAATCGTGATTAATGTTTAATTTAAAAGTTGAAAAATGATACAAATCTATTTGCTGCTGTTTGTATCCAAAACTATTATCCGGATTTAAAAAATAGCGTGAACGTGCAGCGAAATTAACGCTATAGTTTTTTGTTGCTTTATGATTGACAGAAATAGACGATTCGCCCATTAAGGTTAAATTGTTTTGGCTAGAAACCGATAAACAATAGAAAAGTAAAAGAAATAATAAAGGTTTAAAATAACGCATGCTCGTACGACGATGAAGATATCGGTCTTGATTTTTCAAATTCGCCGGTAAATTTAAAGGTAAATTCTTTGAATAAGCGGTCTTTCTTAGATTTTATTTCTGCAATAATTTCAAAATGGGTGTGTTTTCCAATCGGATTTTCAAGAATATAATTAATAAAATCTGTATCCGTTTTATCCTTTTTGTTAATGTATTGTTCTTGTATTTTTATAAAGCTATATTTGTCAAAATTTGTTTTAAAGTAAGTTGTAATCTGTTGTAAAGCACCTTCAGGAATGTGTTTTTGTTTTATAATAATTTCAATATCTTCAAGTTTACCTAAGGTGTCAAACTCAACGCTATACTGCAATTTGTTATACTTAAATTTAGCTTCGTAACTTTTACGACTACCATCAATTTCTTTAAAAAACTTTAATTTCTTTAATGGTTTTTCTGTACTTAATAATGATTGGTGTGCTAGATTGGGAAATTGAGATAGGGTAATACGTTCTTCTTTTTCATTTTTCGATTGAGCTGAAAGTATACAGGACCAAAATAATAAGATTATAATGTTAAACTTCATGATATCTAAAACAATTAATTTCGTGATCGTTAACCATTCCGATGGCTTGCATAAAGGCGTAAACAACAGTAGAACCTACAAATTTAAAGCCACGTTTTTTTAAATCTTTACTTAAAGCATCGCTTAAAGAGGTATTAGCTGGCGCATCTTTGTAGTTGTTTATATGGTTGTTTATTGGTTTCCCATCAACAAATGTCCAAATATATTTACTAAATGTGCCAAACTCTTCTTGAATTTTTATAAAGGCTTGGGCATTAGTAACTGTAGCTTTTATTTTTAATTTATTTCTAATTATACCTTGGTTCTGTAATAACTCATTAATTTTATTTTGGTTATAGCTTGCAATCTCTTTGTAGTTAAAATCCTCGAATGCAATCCTGAAATTTTCACGTTTTCTTAAAATAGTAATCCAGCTTAAACCAGCTTGAAACGTTTCTAAAACTAAAAATTCAAATAAGGTTTCATCATCATAAACAGGAACACCCCATTCTTGGTCGTGGTAGGCTTCGTAAAGTGCATCACCTTTACACCATCCACATCTGTATTTTCCTTCCATAATTTAGTTGTAAGGTTTAAAGTAAAAGTATGACAAATATCATCCTAATTAAAATATTGATGGGCTAAATTTGCTTCGGTATTTTTGTTTAAATAAGAAGAAATTATGAAACCGTTTATTAAAAAAAGTTTAAATAAAGCTGTTAGTTATTATGTTTACCGTGAGTTAATTAAAGATTTAGCCTTGAATGGGGAAACTACAGGGCCTGAACAAACAGAGGCATTAATTAACTATACGAAACTTAATGATCGACGCATGAAGCGTTGGGATAAAACTGTAAAAGTTACTAATATTAACAAACGTGTTATAGCTAGTGTTACTAAACCCCTTACATTGCTTGCAATTACAGAGAGCTGGTGTGGTGATGCAGCTCATGTATTACCAGCAATAAACAAGGTTGCAGAATTAAATGATAACATAGATTTAAAATTGGTACTTCGAGATGAGAACTTAGAACTCATGGATGCTTATTTAACTCATGGAAGTAGATCTATTCCAAAAATTTTATTTATCGACACTAAGACTGGAGAAGTGTTACATACTTATGGTCCAAGGCCTACAGAAGCCACTAATTTAGTTAATCGATTCAAAGCTAAATATGGAGCTTTAACGCCTGAATTTAAGGAAGATTTACAGCATTGGTATAACAAAAATAAAGGGCAAAATATAATTGAAGATTTTACAGAAATTTTAAATAAATTAGAACCAGTTACTTCCCAATAAAATTAAAAGTAATTGTTCCAATTTGAGATTTTTTGGTGGGATCTGCACTAAAAATTGATTGTTTGGCATATTCTAAAGCCCGCTCTTTTAGGCATTGGTTGGCAGAATTCGACGAGGTGTTTACGTCAGCGTCAATTACATTACCTTTATCATTTACAGTAATATTTATAATAATTTTACCGTCCTCTTCACATAAATAAATAGGAATAGGAATATGTACTTTTGTCCTTTTTAATAACGAATAACTTATGGTGCTTTTAGAGTTGTCCTTTCCTGATTTTTGTTTTTTAAGTAGTTCGTTAACTTTGTTAAACTTTTCAAGCTCCTCTTGTTTCAGTTTAGCATCATCATTACCTTTAATTGTATGTTTTGCTGTGTTAGGTCCATCTTGATGACCGCTGAGTTTAGGAACATAATCTTTTGGCGGTTCTATGGTTTTATAGGCTTGCGCAAAATGCCTATTATCTTTGTTTTCGTTTGAAGCATTATTGGTTTGTGCTTTACGAAGTTTATCTGGAGATTGTTGAACTTTTTGCTCTTCGGGAATGCGTTTTTTTTCTGGTTCAAGCTCGTAATAACTTTCATTTAAGAAGATTTCATGTTTTTCTAAACCTATATTAAAGACTAAAGTAAGTACTGTAATAGCACACAAAAAGGTAATTATTAAAGCCTTATGTTGATTTGTTAGGTTCAAATCTTAAAAAAATGTTTTACACGGGTTCAACCTAATATACGTAAAATTTTGATAAATAGATTTTATTTATGGTTTAGCTCATTAAGGAAGCCCTCGATACTTACGCCATTTTCTACTTTAAAATCTCCAATTTTGGTTCGTCGTAAGGCCGATAAATGCCCGCCAGAATTTAAGGCTTTTCCAAAATCGTTGGCTAAAGAACGTATGTAAGTGCCTTTACTGCAAACAACTCTAAAGTTAACCTTAAGGTTATTTATGGAAGTGATTTCGAATTCGGAAATATGAATGGTTCTTGGTTTAATTTCTACTTCTTGGCCTGCTCGAGCAAATTCATACAAACGTTTACCATCTTTTTTTACTGCCGAAAACACTGGTGGATATTGTTCAATTTCTCCAATAAACTGTTTGGTAGTGTCGTGTATTAATTCTTTTGTAATATGCTCTGTTGGAAAGGTTTCATTTATTTCGGTTTCTAAATCGAAGGACGGCGTTGTGCTTCCTAAAACAATGGTGCCTGTATATTCTTTAACTTGGGCTTGAAATGTATTTATTTCTTTGGTTTTTTTACCAGTACATATAATTAGTAAACCAGTAGCTAAAGGATCGAGGGTTCCAGCATGACCCACTTTTATTTTTTTTATGTTGAAAGCTTGCCGTATTTCCCAACGTAGTTTGTTAACCGCTTGAAATGATGTCCAATTTAATGGTTTATCTATAAGTAAAACTTGTCCTGCAAGGTAATCTTCGGCTGTTTTCATATTAACTCATTAAAGCTACAGCAATAGCTATAACACCAACAACAACACAGTAAATAGCGAAGTACGATAATTTACTTTTTTTCACTAAAGCAATCATCCAAGTACAAGCAAATAATCCGGCTACAAAAGCAGCAACGAAACCAATAGAAAGTGCCGTAAAGTTTTGACTTTCCATAGAAATATCACCACTTAAAATATCTTTAGCAATTTTTCCAAAAATTAAAGGCACAACCATTAAAAACGAAAAGCGTGCTGCTTTGGTTTTGTCGTTTCCTAACAACACCGAAGTTGAAATTGTGGCGCCCGAACGTGAAATACCTGGTAACATAGCAATGGCTTGCGAAATACCAATTATAAAAGCGTTAGAGAATGTTACTTTTTTATTTGTGTCTTTGGCTTTATCTGCTAAAAAGAGTAATAAGGCTGTTACAATTAGCATACATCCAACAAGTAAAATATTGCCGCCAAATAAGGCTTCAAGTTGTTCTTCAAAAAATAAACCAACAACAACTGCCGGAATCATAGAAACTCCAATTTTAAAAATGAATTGTAAATCGTCGTTCCATTGAAATTTTAGTGCACCTTTTATTAACTCTAAAATATCTTTTCTAAAAATAACAATGGTGCTTAAAGCGGTTGCAAAGTGTAAAACAACGGTAAAAAGTAAACTTTCTTCAGGAACAGAATTATCTCCTAAAATAGCTTTACCTAATTCTAAATGTCCGCTAGATGAAACGGGGAGAAACTCAGTGAGTCCTTGTATAATTCCTAAAATAATAGCGTCGATGATGTTCATGAGTTCTTTTCTGGGTTTAATAAAATAGCATATACTTCTATTCCAAAACCTAAAAGTACCAACATAGGCGCTAAACGTATACGTCTCCAGCTAAAAATGTTAGGGTTAAAAACACTTGGATCGTCGCTGCCACCACCAGACATTAAAATAAACCCTAGAGCAATTATGGCTAACCCAATAAACATGAATTTATAGTTTTTTTTACCAAAAACAAAAGCCGGTTTTGCGCTTTCTTTTCGTTTTTGTTCTCCCATAGTTTTTAAATTTTATACAAATAAAAGCAATTATTATTTAGTAGTATAGTTGGTCGGTTTTTAAGTTTAAAAAACGTTGTGTAGCAAAATGTGTGCTTATCCAAGTTATAATAACACCTAAAGCAAAAATAAATACAAATAATAGGCCTACCAAAATTGGATTACTTAGCAAGTTTAGTTCTGCAAATGTTTGATTTAAATAGTATAAAACTACAGCCATTCCTAATAAAGCTAAAAGTGCTCCAATCATGCCTAAGCGAATGCTTTTCCAAATAAACGGTCTTCGAATAAATTGTTTTGTTGCACCTACCATTTGCATGGTTTTTATTGTAAATCGTTTTGAGTAAACCGATAATCTAATGGAGCTGTTTATTAGTAAAACCGCAATAACAGTAAAAATGCCACTTACCAAAAGCACCCAAAAACTAATTTTTTTAACGTTATTATTCATTAGTTGAACCAAGTCGTTATCGTAGCTTACTTCGTCGACAAAATTTTTGTTTAACGCTTCGGTCGAAATTTTTTCTAAGTGTTCGGTAGTTACAAAATCGGCTTTTAAATGTACATCGATAGAGTTTTGTAATGGATTATATCCAACAAAATCCATGAAATCTTCACCGTTTTGGGCTTTCATAAATTCGGCCGCTTGCTCCTTCGAAACGTATTCGGTGTTTTTTACATAATCGGCCATAGCCAAACTTTTTTCAAGTTGTTTGGTCTCAACTTCTTTGGCGTTATCTTTTAAGTAAATAGTAACAACCACTTGTTCTTTAAAATGATCGGATACTTTTTTAGCATTCAATACCAATAAGCCTAATAATCCTACTAAAAATAATACCAAAGCAATACTTAATATTACCGAAAAGTAAGATGAAATTAAACGACGTTTTTGGTGTTTTTCGAATGGTGAACTCATAAAATGAACAAATTAATCGTGTAAAAATATAAAACTTAATAACATCATTGCAGTAAAATAATGCTTTTAAAATAAACGATAGCCATGTTAAATTGTTTTACTGGATTTCGCTTTTTTACTACGACTCACAATATAAACTCCGGCCGCAACTAGAATACAACTAAAAATTTTAATCATATTAATATCTTTAGCATATTCACTTTGCATAAAAATGTAAGCCAAAATACTTACCAAAATAAAACTTACTACAGGTTGTAAATATATATAACTACTTGTAATTGATGGCGCTAAATGTTTTAAAGCAAAAATATTAAAAAGGTAAGCGAAAAAGGTGGTGAACAGCACCACGTAACCAATGGTTAAATAGGTATTTGTAGTAAAAGCTCTAAAATTTGTGTTTATAAAATCTTGATAGTTAAATGGTAATGCAAAAATAAATCCGAATAAAAATATCCAACTTGCCACTGTTACAGCATGATATTTTTGCATTATGGTTCGTACAATTACTAAGTATAATCCGTAACTACAAGCATTAAGAAAAATGAATAAATTACCCAAAAATGAGCTCGTGCCTTGGGCTTTATTACCGTAAAGAATTAATACAACCGCACCAATACCGGCAATGGTAATACCTAAAACTTTGTTCATTGTAATTTTTTCTTTTAGTATTAAAAAGCTAAAAATTAACACTAAAACAGGTGTTGCAGTTTGTATTATAGAGGCATCGATAGGCGATGTTAAATTAATTCCGTGAAAAAAGAGCATTTGGTTTAATGCACCACCAAACAATCCGCAAAGTAATAGCCGAGTAAAGTCTTTTTTATCTACACGTTCTTTTACAAAGAGTAATTTAACGAGCCAAAATAAAAAAGTACACCCAGCTAACCGAATAAAAACAAAAGCGGTTGGAGTGATTTTTTCGGGCATAATACCTTTGGCAATAATGTAGTTGGCGCCGTAAATAGCATTGGCGCCAATAAGTGCTAAATGCGCTTGTGTTGTTTTGTTTGTCAAATTAAAAATAACTTTAGGTTACGAAATTACAAATTGCATTTTTATGGAATTGGTTTTATATCATTAAAAATAGGTTAATGTAAATGTGTTCGTATTAATTGGCTCTTTTTCGTTTTAAAACGTAAATTTGCGCTTTCAAAAAATGTAGAAATAAACAGGATGAAATACAATTTCAACGACATTGAAGCCAAATGGCAAAAATATTGGGCCGAAAACCAAACGTTTAAAGCTGAAAACAATAGCGATAAACCAAAATATTATGTGTTAGATATGTTTCCTTACCCAAGTGGTGCAGGTTTACATGTTGGGCATCCGTTGGGTTATATTGCATCCGATATTTATGCACGTTACAAACGCCACCAAGGTTTTAATGTTTTACATCCGCAAGGGTACGACTCGTTTGGTTTGCCTGCAGAACAGTATGCTATTCAAACAGGTCAACACCCAGCATTAACTACCGAAGCCAATATAAAAACATACCGCCGCCAACTAGATCAAATCGGGTTTTCTTTTGATTGGAGTAGAGAAGTGCGCACCAGTAATCCAGAATATTACAAGTGGACACAGTGGATTTTTATACAATTATTTAATTCATGGTATAATGTAGATGCTAATAAAGCTGAAGACATTTCAGAATTAATTAAAGTTTTTGAAAACGAAGGTAACGCCAATGTTAAAGCTGTTGCCGATGAAGATATAGCTGTTTTTTCTGCTGAAGAGTGGAACGCTTTTTCAAGCAAAAAACAACAAGAAATTTTACTAGGATATCGCTTAACGTATTTAGCTGAAACCGAAGTAAACTGGTGTCCGGCTTTAGGAACCGTTTTAGCCAACGACGAGATTGTAAACGGCGTTTCAGAACGTGGTGGGCATCCTGTGGTGCGTAAAAAAATGACCCAATGGAGCATGCGTATTTCTGCTTATGCCGAACGTTTATTACAAGGTTTAGAAACTATTGATTGGACAGATTCGCTTAAAGAAAGTCAACGCAACTGGATTGGTAAATCGGTTGGTGCATCGGTAACGTTTAATGTGAAAGATTTTGATGCTAATATAGAAGTCTTCACCACGCGTCCCGATACCATTTTTGGTGTAAGTTTCATGACATTAGCACCAGAACACGATTTAGTATTACAAATTACAACACCAGAACAAAAAGCTGAGGTTGAAGCCTATATTGAAGCTACTGCAAAACGTAGCGAGCGCGAACGTATGGCAGATGTTAAAACCATTTCGGGCGCTTTTACTGGGGCTTATGCAGAGCATCCGTTTACCAAAGAGCCTATTCCAATCTGGATTGGCGATTACGTACTTGCCGGTTACGGTACAGGCGCCGTTATGGCAGTGCCTTGTGGCGACCAACGCGATTACGATTTTGCAAAGCATTTTAATATTGACATTATAAATATTTTTGATGGTGTAGATATAAGCGAAGAAGCTTACGCATCTAAAGACAATGTAAAAATTGCTAATAGCGATTTCCTTAACGGAATGAACTATAAAAAAGCAACAAAACGCGCCATTTACGAACTAGAGCAAATTGAGCATGGTAAAGGAAAAACCAATTACCGCTTGCGCGATGCTGTTTTTAGTCGTCAGCGTTATTGGGGCGAGCCATTCCCGGTGTATTATGTAGATGGTATGCCGCAAATGATTGATGCCAAACATTTACCAATACAATTACCAGAAGTTGAAAAATATTTACCAACCGAAACAGGCGAGCCACCATTAGGAAATGCCAACGTTTGGGCTTGGTGTACAGAAACCAATTCGGTTGTAGAAAATAGCAAGATAAATAACACAACGGTGTTTCCTTTAGAGCTTAATACTATGCCAGGTTGGGCAGGAAGTTCATGGTATTTTAACCGATATATGGATGCTGGCAACACCGAAGCTTTTGCAAGTAAAGAAGCTTTAAATTATTGGAAAGAAGTCGATTTATACATTGGCGGAAGCGAGCATGCCACTGGCCATTTATTATACGCACGTTTTTGGCAAAAGTTTTTATTCGATAAAGGATTTGTGCCAGTTGATGAGTTTGCAAAAAAACTAATTAACCAAGGTATGATTTTGGGAACTAGTGCTTTTGTTTGTAAAATAACAGATTTTGCTTTGACATATGGTGAAGATGTTGAAATTAAAGAAAACACAATTGAAATTAGTCTTGAAGATCTTAAAGAAAGACAGAAAATAATAAATAATCTTAATAAGTCATTTTCTAACACTTTTATTTCGTTTGATTACTTGGAAGATGCTTTTAAACAGCAGTTTAAGAAATTTCCGGTATTTGTCAAAGTTAAAGAAATTGAGCCATTGAAGAATGAGTTCGTTCGATTGGGTTTTGACGAAAATATTACCTTAACTATTAATCCATATCATACTGATATTCAGTTGTTAGAAGTGGTAAAGGACGGTGTTAATTTTAAATATACCGATGAGTTAAACGTTGATGGGTTTAGAAAATGGCGATCAGAATATAGTGAAGCTAAATTAATTGTAGGGAATAACAATATTTTTAAAACATATAGAGACGTCGAAAAAATGTCGAAATCAAAATATAATGTTGTAAACCCAGACGATATTGTTACCGATTATGGTGCCGATAGTTTACGTTTATACGAAATGTTTTTAGGACCTTTAGAGCAATACAAACCTTGGAATACCGCTGGTATTACAGGTGTGCACAATTTCTTAAAGAAACTTTGGAAGTTATATGCAGACGATAACGGACTAAAAGTTACCGAGGCAGAACCAACCAAAGACAACTTAAAAACATTACATAAAACCATAAAAAAGGTACAGGAAGATATTGAGAATTTTTCTTTTAATACTTCGGTGTCTACATTTATGATTGCTGTTAATGAGTTAACCCAGCAAAAATGTACAAGCAAAGCTATTTTAGAGCCTTTATTGGTTTTAATTTCGCCGTATGCGCCACATATTTCAGAGCATTTATATGCTTGTGTTCAGTTTAATAAAATGATTGAAGTTAGCCAATTACCAGTCGATTTTAAAGGTATTTCAACAGCGTCGTTCCCAGAGTTCGATGCCAGCCATTTGGTAGAAAGCAGTAAAAATTACCCCATTTCGTTTAATGGTAAAATGCGTTTTACGCTTGAATTACCAATGGATATGAGTAAAGATGATATTGAAAAAACGGTAATGGCGCACGAAAAAACGCAGGAGCAATTAGCAGGAAGAACACCTAAGAAAGTAATTGTAGTACCAGGAAAAATTGTAAATATTGTAGGTTAAATTTAGGTTTAATCGTTAACCATATATGTTCGATTTATGGTGTTGCGTTAGGGATTGTAGCGGCATCCTTTTTTGTTTTTCTCAAAAAAGATATAGCGTAAAGCCCGACGCCGACCTTAGGAGGTGTAACGCCTAAATTATTATATAATTTATACCATTTTTATTATGGAAATTGTAGGTTTTGTAGCAGCATTTTTAACTACGGCAGCGTTTTTGCCTCAGGTTTATCAAACTTGGAAAACAAAGGATGTTTCAAGTTTATCTATGCCTATGCTAAGCATGTTTTTTGTGGGTATTGTGCTGTGGTTAATTTACGGTATTAGTATTGATAGCCCATCGATGATTGCAGCGAATAGTATTACCGTGGTTTCGGCATTTATGTTGGTTTATTTTAAGTTGAAGTACGCTAAACGCTAAAGTGTTTGGTGCGTTTTAAATTTTACTTGGTAGCGGTTTTATTGCGAGATTACAGTGTTAAGTAAAATGGAATGTTAAAAGTTATAGCGAGTTTAGAAACTGACAAACTTTCACGCTAAAAATTTGGCTTTATTTTTGTTATATTTATTATATCAATATAAAAAATAAAAAAGATGATTGGATATTATATATTAATTGGAGCTATTGCACTAGTAAGTTGGTTAGTAAGCAATACTTTAAAACGAAAATTCGATAAATACTCGAAAACGCCGTTACGTAATGGTATGAGTGGCGCTGAAATTGCGGAAAAAATGTTGGCAGATCATGGCATTTACGATGTTGAGGTTATTTCTACGCCTGGGCGTTTAACCGACCACTACAATCCGAAAAATAAAACAGTAAATTTAAGTCAGGCGGTTTATAACCAACGCAATGCGGCTGCAGCGGCTGTGGCGGCACATGAGTGTGGCCATGCGGTACAGCATGCACAAGCGTATAGTGCTTTAAAAATGCGTTCTACTTTAGTACCTGTGGTTTCTGTAACTTCGGGAATGTCGCAATGGCTTGTTATTGGTGGTTTGGTTTTAGGAGCAGCATCGGGATCTAGTATTGGGTTTTTAGTGGCTGTTTTAGGTCTTGTTTTTATGGGAGCTGCAACCTTATTTAGCTTTATTACCTTGCCTGTTGAATACGATGCAAGTAACCGCGCTTTGGCTTGGTTAAAAAATAAAAATATAGTTACTCCAGAAGAATATAAAGGATCGGAAGATGCCTTAAAGTGGGCTGCTAGAACCTATTTAGTTGCTGCTATTGGTGCGTTGGCTTCATTATTATATTGGGCCATGCAAGTTTTTGGTGGTCGCGATTAATGAATTAAGAAATTACATTAAAGCTCTGAAGTTTTTCAGGGCTTTTCTTTTTTTTAAATAGCAACTATTTTCATGCAAAATCCATTAGATTATTATAAAAAGTATAGTGAAGTTTATGCTGTAAAAACGAAACAAATTTCAAGTAAACTACGTTGGTTTAGTTTGTTGCGGCTTTCGGTTTTTGCTTTAACGGCTTTTGGTGTTTACGCCATGCGTTTACATTGGCAAGTGGCGGTTGTAATTGCGGTTGTAGGTTTGGCTGTATTTGGGTTTTTGCTTTCAAAATACACCGACTTAAAAACCAAAAAAGCCATTAATAAAAGTCTGGTAAATATTAATGAAGAAGAACTAAAAATTGCTGCGGGCGACTTTTATAATCGTAATGATGGTTTACAGTTTCAAGACCCAACCCATTTTTATAGTTTAGATATCGATTTGTTTGGTCGAGGCTCTTTTTTTCAGTTTATAAATAGAACAACTATTGCCGAAGGTGGCGAAGCACTTGCAAATGCTTTAAAATCGAATAATATTGTTAATATTTCTGAAAGACAAACAGCTATTAAAGCGCTTAGCGAACAACCAGAATGGCGTCAATTATACAGTGCAACCTCTAGTTTGGTGGCTGTTGAAACACCTGCTCATAACATAATTAATTGGTTAAAACAGTATAAGCCTTTTACAACGACATTTATAAAATGGCTGCCATTAGTGTTTACGGTTTTGTCTTTATTAATTTTTGGGTTAACCATATTTGGTGTGGTTTCTAGTTTGGGTTTTATTGGCTATTGGTTGGTTTTTGGTTTAGGTATAACTGGCGTTTATTTAAAGAAAATTGGTGTTTTAGCAAGTCATACCGATAAAGTTAGAGACACCTTTAGGCAATATGCAACCTTGCTTAAATTAATTGAAGATGCTGCATTTAATTCTGAATTACTTCAGGAAAAACAACAAAAAATAAAATCGAATAACCAGAAAGCATCACAAGTGTTTAAAAGTTTTTCAAAGGCTTTGGATGCGCTCGATAATCGCAATAATTTAATTGGTGCCATTTTTGGAAATGGTCTCTTTTTAAACGATTTAAAAAACGCTTATAGAATCGAGCAATGGATAAAAGCAAATGCTACAAAAGTGGAAGATTGGTTCGAAGTGGTTTCGTTTTTTGATGCGTACAACAGTTTAGGAAACTATGTGTTTAATCACGCCGAATTTGTGTTTCCAGAAATTGTTACGTCTAATGCGGTTATAAAAGCCAATGGTTTAGGGCATCCGTTACTCGATAAAAATAAGCGAGTTGATAGTGATTTAATATTAAATAACGAACAGTTTTTTATAGTGACCGGTGCAAATATGGCTGGTAAAAGTACCTTTTTACGAACTGTTTCCTTGCATATTGTAATGGCGAATGTTGGTTTGCCGGTTTGTGCCAAAACTAGCCAATATGCGCCTGTAAAACTTATTACAAGTATGCGAACTAGCGATTCGTTAACCGATGATAGTTCGTATTTCTTTTCAGAATTAACCCGTTTAAAATACATTGTTGAAGCTATAAAAAAAGAGCCGTATTTTATTATTCTCGATGAAATTTTAAAAGGAACAAATAGTACCGATAAGGCCATTGGTTCGCGCAAGTTTGTTGAAAAATTAGTAGCATCAAACGCAACTGGTATTATCGCGACTCACGATTTAAGTTTATGCGAATTGGAAAATGAGCTTCCAGAAATTAAAAACTACTATTTCGATGCCGAAATAGTTAACAACGAACTCTTTTTTGATTATAAATTAAAACAAGGTATTTGCCAAAATATGAATGCTTCCTTTTTATTGCAAAAAATGAATATAGTATAACGTGCTAATCTAAAGTTAATTAAATTTAGTCGACACATATTTTCCATTTAACGAAAGATAAAAAAAGATAGAAGGTGGTTAGGTTATTTTTGTCAAAAAATTAATCTAATGCCCTCTTATTATGACAACTTATTATGTTATTTCGGTTTTAATTATTATATATGCTTTGGTTAGTTTAGTATTTGCTTATAAAGCTTTTAAATCACTGAAACATCAGTCAAAATTAAATGTACCGAACACAAATAATAGCTTAAATATTAATGCTAAAGATTTCAAAATTACTCGAAAATTTAAAACTTTAGATTTTATAAACAAGTTTGAAAATTTTAATAATTGTGATAATTGTCCTTTAGTTTCAAAAAATAAATGTAATAACTACTGTGCTTATAATTTATACAAAATTCAAGAGATTAAATTAAAAATTCAAGATGAAATTTCACCTTTATTAAAACCTAACGAAGGTAGTTTAACTTATTAAATTTTATTTTCTTAAGCATTTCGCTAGCATTTTTATCATCTGGTTTTAAACTTAGTACTTTGTAGTAATTTTTTAATGCTTCGGAGTAATTTTCAGTGTTGAAATAGGCTTCACCTAAACTATCGTAAACATTGTATTTATAAGGGTATATTTGGGAGTTTAACTTAAAAACAAATAAAGCTTTTTCTGTTTCGCCTGATCGTAAAAGGGAATAGCCATAAGTGTTAAGTTCTCTGCTGCCTTTGGAAAATTCGGCTAATCGCGGTATTAAAATAGGAGTTTCAATGGTTAGGCTATCTATACTTTTTGTGTTTATTAAATGGTGCATATAATTTGCGACGACGTAATTTGGGTGATATTTGTTTGAAACACAAATATTGTAAATGTCCCGTTCAAAAGTTTCAACAGGAAATTCTACAATTCTATTAACTTCTTTACCGTTTTTATAAAAAATAAAAGTTGGCACACGGTGAATGTTCAGCCCTTTTTCGTCGTGGTTAGGGCTTTGTTTATAGGCGTCTTTGGTATTGTTAACAGCAAAAACTTGTAACTGACTTTCTGGAAATTTGGCGTGCTCTAAAACCTTATAAAATCGAGGTACTTCGCGTTTACTGTCGCCGCACCAAGTGCCTAAAAATACTTTAATGTGGTAGGTGTTTAGGCTATCTTTTAGTTGTTTAACAAGGTCTTTGTTAACTACATAATCGTTATGGTTTTTGTTAAACCAGGTACTAAAACTATTTTGTGTAAGCCCCGTTTTGTTAATTTCACCTAGTAAAACCTCTTTGCCTTCATTGTTAATGGTTAATTGATTTAGATTTTGAGAAAAATTAATTTGAACACAAATTAAAAATAGATAAATAACTGCTCGTATCATGTAAAAGTAAGATTGATGTTTCTCAAAACTAGCGTATTAAATTGAAGGTTTCAATTAAAATGTACAGCAGGTAAGCATAATAGTTTTAACGGTTATTTTGTTGGTACAATATGTAAATTGTAAACGTTGGTGTAATTAAAGAGACCGTTTGTACACAATTGTTTGATGCTTTTTTATTTCTGCCTATTTTTAATGAATGGTTATTGTAAAAAAAAATATTTCTCAAATATTAGTACATCTTCTATTTTGGTTGCTATTTGTGTTTGTGTCGCTGTTTTTGTTCTCTAATTTTTATTGGAAAGAGAATCCGTTTTTACAATACTTGGTTTTATTAGTAGTTATTGTTTATTTAAACAATTTTTTATTGCTGCCATTTTTTGTAAAAAAGAAGTTGTACGCGTTTTACATATTTGTGTTTGCAGCCATTTCTTTTTTTGCAACCCAATTATATTGTTATGCCTTTGCGCAATGCGGTTGTAGTTTGTATAAATGTTTAAGCGATTATTTATGGCAAACTTTAGTGCCCTTAATTTTCTTTTCGTTTGTTTGGATGTTGTATCGTTTTATAGACGAACAACAAGAGGTGGAAAAAGTTAAAAAAGAACATGCCGAAATGGAATTAAAGTTTCTTAAAACCCAAATAAACCCGCATGTATTATTTAATAATTTAAACACCATTTATTCGTACGCTTTAGAAAAACCAGCCGAAACGCCCGAACTTATTTTAATGCTATCCAACAATTTAAAACATGTGTTGTACGAAAGCAATGAAACTATGGTGGCTTTAGAAAAGGAAATAGAGTTTATCGATAATTATATAAAGTTTCAAAAACTAAGAACCGAAGGTGTTAAAACCATAAAATACACAAAGCAAATTGATACGTTTCAACATCGTATTGCACCTTTATTGCTAATAACTATCGTTGAAAACGCTTTTAAGCATAGTGTTTTAAATAGTGAGATTTGTATCACTATTACGGTAGAAAAAGCCCAGTTAAAATTAGTTTGTAAAAATGATTTCGATACCCAAAAAAATAGTACTTCTCAACAAAAAATAGGTTTAAATAATTTACAAAAGCGTTTAAACTTGCTCTATAAAAACAATTTCGAATTGCTAGTAAATAAAACCGAAACCTTTAACGTAACATTGCTAATTAATTTACAATGAATTGTATAATAATTGAAGACGAAATACCAGCGCAAAACATTATAAAAAATTACATTGAGAAATTACCCAATGTTGAAATAAAAGGCGTGTTTAAAGCTGCTATTGAAGCCAATGCGTTTTTAAACATCAACACTGTCGATGTGGTTTTTCTGGATATTAATTTACCCGATATGCCTGGTTTAGATTTTATAAAAACGGTTAAAAATCCGCCAGAAATTATTATAACAACGGCATATCCGGAGTACGCTGTACCCAGTTTCGAGCTCGATACTATTGTCGATTATTTGGTGAAACCATTTTCGTTTAACAGGTTTTTAAAAGCCGTTAATAAAGCCAAAACCAGATTGCAGCCGCTTACAGAAACCGAGGATTTAAATAAGGAAGGCTTTTTTTTAAATGTCGATAAAACGCTTCATAAAATAACTGTAAACTCTATTTTGTATATCGAATCGCATCGTAATTATATTACTGTGGTTACTCAAAACCAAAAACTAACTTATGTAGATTCGCTTAAAAACTGGGTAGAAAAATTGCCTGAAAATCAGTTTTTTCAAGTGCATAAAAGCTTTATAATAAACCGTAAATTTGTCGATAAAATTTCAGGAAATCTAGTTTATATTAATCAAGAAAAAATTCCTATTGGAAGAACGTATAAGCAGAAGCTTTTAAAACTCTTAGGAATATAAAATTTTGTTAAAAGAGTAACTTTTAAAAAAGCTACGTGTCTTAACTGAAACAATAAAATTTAATTATGAAATATGTTATGTTAGCCCTTTGTTTAGGCTTAAGTTTTGCAGTAAATGCTCAAAAAGTAAAAGTAGATAAGCAAAATTTTGAAGTAAAAGGAGAGCGAATATTTAAAGATGGTGCCGATGTTACTGAAACATTAACATTAGAGAGAAAAGCCGATATTAAAAAAGCGATTCAAATTCAAAAAGATGAAGAAGTTGCTAAACAGGCCGAAAAAGCTAAAAAAGAAGCTAAAAAAGTAGAGAAAAAGGAAAAAGCTGCTGAAAATAAACGTAAAAAAGCCGAAAAAGAATTAGCTAAAAAACAAAAAGCCCAATCTAATTTCGATAAGGCTAAAAGTAATTTAGAAAAAGCTCAGGATAAGCGCTTAAAGCTTAAAGAAAAAGGAAAATTATCGCCAGTTGATGAAGTTAAATGGGATAAAAAAATAAAAACGCTGGAAGAAAAAACGGCAAAAGCTAAAAAGAAGATAAAATAATTCCTTCTTAAAATATTATTAGTTAGCGCTATTTTGAGTAATTTGTACTATGCAAGAAAAACTCGAAATAGCGTTAATTCAATCGGATTTAGTTTGGGAAAATCCTGAGCAAAACCGAATTCACTTTACGCACTACATTGAAAATCTTCCTGAAACTGTCGATGTAGTTTTACTTCCCGAAATGTTTTCCACTGGTTTCACCATGCATGCCAAAAAAGTAGCCGAAACCATGCAAGGTAAAACCATAACGTGGTTGCAAGAGCTGGCTGCTAAACAGCATATAGCCATATCTGGAAGCCTTGTTATTACCGAAAATGATAACTATTATAATCGATTAGTTTTTGTAGAACCAAACGGTAATTTATCCTATTACAATAAACGCCATACCTTCACTTTTGCAGGTGAAGACAAAATATATACCGCGGGAAATACAAAGCTTATTGTTAATTACAAAGGCTGGAAATTATATCCCTTAGTTTGTTACGATTTACGTTTCCCCGTTTGGGCAAGAAACACTCAAAATTACGACGTATTGTTATATGTTGCTAATTGGCCGCAATCACGAATAGCAGCTTGGGATAGCCTGTTAAAGGCACGTGCCATAGAAAACATGAGTTATTGCATTGGCGTAAATCGAGTAGGTGTCGATGCACTTAATAATAACTATTGCGGTCATTCGGCTGTGTACGATGTTTTAGGAAACCCAATAGACACTTTTAAACCCAACGAATCTGGGGTAAAAATAGTGACGCTAAACAAAAACCATATTGACGAAAACCGAAAGCGATTTCAGTTTTTAAACGATATGGACGGCTTTGTTATTAAGGAAAAGTGAGCGATTCTGTAATACCCCAATCGGCTCTAATTTCAACTTCGTTAAAATGATAAACTTGCTCGGGTTGTATCTTTTTTAAGAAAACTCCAGGATCGTATTGTTTATTACCATTGGTATCGTAAATAACGCGAATTAAATATTTGCCAGGTGTTAAACTTAAAAACTCGACTTCACCTTGGGTAGCAGCATATCGTTCAAATTTTACTTCCCCTTTATTATCAGTTAATTGAAAAATTAGCGGAAATTTAGCGTTAACTAAAGAAAATCGAGCAAAACCAAAATCCGATTCCTTTTTCGTGCTAATCGAGAATTGTAAAGTATCGTTTTTATTATCAAAAAAATCGGTAAATGCTTCAGGTAAAATAGAGATGCTATATTTATTCTCGTAAGTTTTATCGAAACTAAAAGCGTATGCATTCGTTAAACTATCAAAACTGGTTTTAAAATCTACATTTGCCGAATCCTTATCCATCATAGACACTTTTGTTGCGTCTAAATTTACAAAAGGAATACTCCCAAATATTTTAAAATCTTCGTCTAAACCAATGCTTCCTGTTGGTGCATTTTTTAAAGTTAACGAGTCGCGTTTTTGTTCGCTTATCCTAGCAGTAAAATCTTTTTCGTAGTCTTTGTTGGTTACTTTAAAAAGAAGTGAATCTATTTTTAATCTTGGTTTGTACCAGTAGTAAAGTGTATCGGCTAACTCGTCTTTGGTAATTCGGTAAGTGAAATCTTCAGGAGTTTCAGAAACCATATTAATTTTCATGTTTTTATGGCTTCCTTCGTAACCAAAAGCAATTTTTTCGCCCGCAAATAAACGCGGTCTAATCGCTTTAAAATCCAGGGCTTCTTTAAAAAGTTTTAAAGTGTAACTACTATCGGTTGGTACGGTAATAAATTCTTTATGAAACGCTACGGCATCTGTTTTTTGCTGAAATTTATTGTCGCCATTATTGTCTTTTAAAGCCATGAGTAAATACTTCCCAGCTCTAATATTTTCAATAGAAAAAGCGGTTAAACTATCTAAAGTATTGGTAATGTATTTTGGTACTTCTTTGTATATAATCGAATCGGTATAAGCCGAGTCCACTTCATATAAAGCCACATTAACAAAAGATTCTGGCTTTGTTTGTAAGGCATCAATAATTTTACCTTTTACTTTTAAGGAATCAATATAATTTCCAGTAGAAAACACAAAACGGTAATACGGGTAAGCATTACCTTCGTTATTATCAACAATACTATTACCAAAATTAAAAGCGTAGGTGGTGTTTGGTGGTAAAGTATCCTTAATTTTAATGGTAATTTTTTTGCTAGCCGCCCCTTGTGGTAAGATGTCTGGTTTATACTTCATTGGTGGTGAAATAATAAGCTGCTTGTCTATGTTTTTAACTTTAATGTATTCGTCAAATTCAATTTCAATTTCGTTACCTTTAAAATTAGTGGTAAAATTTTCGGGCGAAGACTTTACAATTTCAGGAGGTGTTTCGTCTTTAGGGCCACCATCTGGCGAGCCACGATTAGCACAGTTAACTAAAATTAAACCAAAACTAAAAGCTAAAATTAAGTCGCGAAGCGTTTTATTCATCAAACAATTATAAATTTTTACAAACCTACATAATTTTAAGGTTATAACGTTAAACAACATTATGCTATTGCCATGGTAGCTACACTTATTTTTACATTTTCGGTTTTGGTAATTACATTTATGCAAGCTTCCAAGGTAGCGCCTGTAGTTATTATATCGTCTACTAATAGTATGTGTTTGTTTTTAATTTGTATTTCAGGGTTTAAAGCAAAAAGTTGTTGGTTTTCGTTCCAACGTAAAATTCTTTCTTTTGTAGTTTGCGATTTGTTATTCGTGATTTTTAATAAAATCTTATCGTTATATTGCGCGTTTAAAGCTAAGGCAAGTTGCTCACCAAATTTAGCCACTTGGTTATAGCCGCGTTTTTTAAGCTTGTTTTTATGCAAAGGCACAGGTATTACAGCATCAATGGTTTGGTAGTCCTTAATTTGTTTAAGTTCGCCACCTAACCAATTGCCTAAAACAAAACCAATATTTTCGTAACCTTTGTATTTTAATCCATGAATAAGTTGTTGCACTAAACCTTTTTTTTCGAACCTAAAAAGTGCGGTGCCATGTTCAATTTTTGCTCTACCATAAAGTACTTTTTTTATAGCATCGCTATTATTAAAATGAAAATTCGTAACCGGTAAATCGTGCCGACACGATGTGCAAATACTAGCTTCGTTATCGTTAAGTAAGTTTTGGCAAGCATAACAAATTTCAGGAAAAAATAGGTTTACAACGTTTCTAATCATAATTTTTGGGCATTACCCCGCTTTGGCGTGGTGGGGCTTTTCGTTGCAATCTTTTGCTTAGGCAAAAGGATTTTCACTACAATCCCTAATGCGCTTTGGCGATACTTTTCAAATTTTTAAAAAAGATTATGGCTTTCGTTTCCTAATATAAATAATAATTAATGATTTTGCATCAAATTTTAATAAAGAACAGCAATAGTTTATTCGGGTTTTATATTTTTGCAGAATGGCAAATCAAGACGATCAATTTAAGAAGGTTATATCGCATGCAAAGGAATACGGTTATGTGTTTCAAAGCAGCGAAATTTACGACGGTTTAAGCGCCGTTTACGACTACGCACAAAATGGTGCAGAATTAAAGAAAAACATACGCGACTACTGGTGGAAAGCCATGGTGCAAATGAATGAGAATATTGTGGGTATCGATGCTGCAATTTTTATGCATCCAACCACGTGGAAAGCTTCGGGCCATGTCGATGCGTTTAACGACCCGTTAATTGACAATAAAGATTCGAAAAAAAGATACCGTGCCGATGTTTTAATTGAAGATTATTGTGCTAAAATTGAAACTAAAATTGAAAAAGAGGTTAAAAAAGCCGAAAAACGTTTTGGTGATGCTTTTAATAAAGAAGAGTTTTTAAGCACTAACGGCCGTGTTTTAGGATACCAAGAAAAAATTAATACCATACTTGCGCGCATGGGTAAATCTTTAGAAAATGAAGATTTAGCCGATGTTAAAGCTTTAATTGAAGAGTTAGAAATTGCAGATCCGTTAACCGGAAGTAAAAACTGGACCGACGTTAAGCAGTTTAATCTTATGTTTGGTACTAAGTTAGGTGCTTCTGCCGAAAGTGCGATGGATTTATACTTGCGCCCAGAAACCGCTCAAGGTATTTTTGTTAACTTTTTAAATGTGCAAAAAACGGGACGTATGAAAATCCCGTTTGGTATCGCGCAAACAGGTAAAGCCTTTAGAAATGAAATTGTTGCTAGACAATTTATTTTTAGAATGCGTGAGTTCGAACAAATGGAAATGCAGTTTTTTATTAAACCAGGTACTCAAAAGGAATGGTACGAACACTGGAAAGAAACGCGTTTAAAATGGCATTTAAGTTTAGGTATGGGTGCAGACAACTATCGTTTTCACGATCATGAAAAATTAGCACACTACGCCGATGCGGCTGCCGATATTGAATTTAAATTCCCTTTCGGATTTAAAGAATTAGAAGGTATACACTCGCGTACCGATTTCGATTTAAGTCAGCACGAAAAATTCTCTGGTAAAAAATTACAGTATTTCGATCACGAAGAAAATAAAAGTTATGTGCCTTACGTATTAGAAACCTCAATTGGTTTAGATCGAATGTTTTTAGCAGTATTCTCTAATTCGTTAGAAGAGGAAGCCCTAGAAAATGGTACAACCAGAACCGTTTTAAAATTACCTAGTGTTTTAGCTCCAGTAAAAGCAGCTATTTTACCATTGGTTAAAAAAGATGGCTTGCCAGATGTTGCTCGTAAAATAGTTGAAGACTTAAAATGGGATTTCAACGTAATTTACGACGAAAAAGATGCTGTTGGGCGTCGTTACAGAAGACAAGATGCTAACGGAACACCATTTTGTATAACGGTAGACCATGATACTCTAGAAGATAACACAGTTACCCTTCGATTTAGAGATTCTATGGAGCAAGAGCGTGTTAAAATTGAAGATTTACGTAACATTATAAAACAAGATGTTGATGTACGTAACTGGCTCATGAAAATGAAATAATACGATTTCGGCGAGAGCAGGAAATTTTTTAATAAACAAAACCCCGAGTAAAAATACTCGGGGTTTTGTTTTTAAACCTTTATTTGTCTATCAATTTGCTGTTCTAAAGAAATTAACGATTCGGTTCTAGAAACGCCGGTTATTGGTTGAATTTCTTTGTTAAGTATATGCATTAAATGGTTGTTGTCTAAACTTAACACTTTAATAAATAAGTTGTAATTACCAGTTGTGTAATGGCATTCTACAACTTCGGGAATTTTTTTTAAGGCATTAATAACGCTATCGCTATCGGCAGCTTTGTCTAAATAAATACCAACAAAAGCCAAGGTTGAAAACCCTAATATTTTAGGATCGATTATAAATTTTGAGCCTGCTAGTAACTGCGATTTTTCTAATTTACGTAGGCGTTGGTGAATGGCTGCTCCCGATATTCCTACATTACGAGCAATTTCTAAAATTGGTGTTCGGGCATCTTGCATTAAAGCACGTAGTATTTTTTTATCGATGCCGTCGATGGTTATGGTTTTTGTTTTTTTCATAATGGTTTGAAACTAAAACATAAATATAAGTGTTTTGTTTTAATTTGAAACTAAAATTGCGTTAGGGATTGCAGTGGAAATCCTTTTTACGAATATTTGAAACCTAATAATTTAATATGCTTTTAAGTTTGTTTTAGTTGAAGGCTTGCAAAACGAGTTCGAACTGTTTCGTAAAAAGATTATAACGAAAAGCCCGACCCCTTGTGGGTAACGCCTAATAATGGCTAAATATTTAAAGGATTGTATCCTAAATAAGGCACTTCTTTTTCGTTAAATACAATGCCAAATGTGGCTAACTCGCTTAAAATGGGCGTGTAAATGTTTTTAGAAATGGGTATTTGTACACCCGTGGCTGTAATTTTTTTATTTAAAATGGCAAGTGTAGCCATGGCAACTGGTAATCCAACGGTTTTCGCCATTGCGGTATAGGTTTGGTCTTCGCCTAAAACAACCATGGTGGCATCTATTTGGTGGTTTTTGCTATTTTTTTCGTAGCCAAATTTGTGATACATCACAATCATGTCTTTATCATTTTCGGCTAAGGACCAACTTTGGGTTAGTATATTTTGAAGTATTTGTGCCGGTGTGGCATTTTTGAGGCCTACTTTTTTGGTTGCGCTAAAAATATCGAGCTCTACTAATTTATCCCAAACAATATCGTCTTGATCTATTTTTAGTTGATGCCGCAGTTTAAGTTCTACCGAATCGGTTGGGCTGTAGGGTAAAAATAAGTTGGTAAAATCGCGATAACTCATATATTCGCTATTGTCGATGGTGTAACTATCGTCGGTCATTCCTAAGGTTACGAAAATGTTCCATGCACGACTAAAACCAACACGACGCATGGTGCCACGGTACAGTGTTTTTACATTTTGCAAGCCGTAAGCTTCTTGATATTTTAAGGAGTCGCGATTAGCATAAACCTCGAATCGCCCAAAATTATCGATTTCTAAAAATTCGGTGCGCCTAAATAAGCGGTTATACGGAATGTATTTATAAGTGCCTTCTTGTAAAAATTTGGCAGCGCCACCTTGTCCAGCAAGCACCACATTTCTGGGATTCCAAGTAAATTTGTAGTTCCATAAGTTGTTGTCGTTTTCGGGTGCCACTAAACCTCCAGTAAACGATTCGAAAAGTATAACCTTGCCACCGGTATCGCGAATACGATCTAGAACTTGCATAGCGCTCATGTGGTCTATACCAGGATCGACACCAATTTCGTTAAGTAAAATAATGTTTTGTTCTACGGCAGCGTGGTGTAAAGCTTGCATTTCTGGGCTTACATACGATGCGGTTACCATGGGTTTGGCATAGGTAACACAATCTTTAGCAACTTCAATATGATAGTGCGCCGGAAGCATGGATACTACAATATCGGCATGTTTTATAGCTTGGGTTCTCGATTGGTTATCGAAAACATTTAATGCTATGGCTTTCGCGTTTTTATGATTTTGAACGGCTTTTTGAGCCGATTTTAAATCTATATCTCCAATAGTAATAAATAGATTTTCAGCATCCGATTTATCTAACAAATATTTTTGCAGATAAGCTGTAGATTTCCCAGAACCTATAATTAAAATCTTTCGCATTTCGGGTTTAGTTGAGTAATTTTGTGTACGCTATGTTCGAAATTATTATTTCGGATGTATCAATAAAAATAAGGTTTTGTTAAAAATAATTTATAAAAATGACTAGAAAAATTTTAATTACAGCGTCGTTATTAGGTTTAATAAGTATTGTTTTAGGTGCTTTTGGCGCTCATGGACTAAAACGACTGATTTCTGCAGAAGCTATTCAAACCTTTGAAACGGGTGTAAAATACCAAATGTATCATGCGCTTTTTTTATTGTTTGTGGCACATACGCATTCTATTTCAGAAAAAACGAAACGTATTATTTTTTATCTGGTTGTATTTGGAGTTATTTTCTTTTCGGGTTCTATTTACGGTTTAGCAACAAATAGTTTGTCGGTTTTTAATTTTAAAACCATTGGTTTTATAACGCCTATTGGTGGTTTATTTTTAATATTGGCTTGGAGCATGTTATTGCTTAGTTTTTTGAAAAATTCTCATAAAAACTGAAAATTTAGCTAAAATAATTGACTAATTATTTTAGTTTTGTATTTATAATTTAATTTACAGCTACATTATGGAGAATTACAAACAAATTACGAAAACGATTTCGTTAGAAGGATATGGTATTAAAAATGCCAATGTAAATTATCAATTACCTCCCGATGCATTGCACGATATAACCATTAAAAAGTACAATGGGCTGGAAGCTAGTTCTGGGGCTTTAGCAGTAAATACTGGTGAATTTACGGGACGCTCTCCAAAAGATCGTTTTATTGTAAAAGATGCTATTACCGACGACAAAATTTGGTGGGGCAATGTTAATATTCCTTTTGAAAGTGTTCATTTTGATAAATTATACGATAAAGTTGTTGATTATCTCTCTGAAAAAGAATTGTTTGTTCGCGATTGTTACGCTTGCGCCGATGAGAATTATAAACTAAATATTCGTGTTATTAACGAGTATCCATGGAGCAACATGTTTGCAAGCAATATGTTTTTACGTATAGAGGATGATGAGCTTGAAGGTTTTACACCAGAATGGACCATTGTTAATGCGCCGGGTTTTATGGCAACTCCAGAAGTTGACCATACACGACAACATAATTTTGCGATTTTAAATTTTACTAAAAAAATTGCTTTAATAGGTGGTACGGGTTATACAGGTGAAATTAAAAAAGGTATTTTTTCGGCTTTAAATTTTATTCTCCCAGTTTTTAAAGAAACCTTGCCAATGCATTGTAGTGCTAATGTTGGTAAAGATGGTGATACCGCTATATTTTTTGGTTTATCTGGTACTGGAAAAACAACATTATCTACCGACCCAAATAGAAGTTTAATTGGCGACGACGAGCATGGTTGGACCAAAGAAAATACGGTGTTTAATTTTGAAGGTGGTTGTTACGCTAAAGTAATTAACTTATCGAAAGAAAAAGAGCCTGAAATTTTTAACGCCATTAAAAAAGGAGCAATTCTTGAAAATGTTATTCTTGATGATGCTGGTGCAGTAGATTTTGCTAATACATCAATAACTCAAAATACAAGGGTAAGTTATCCCATTTATCATATTGAGAATATAAAAACACCTTCTATTGGTGAAAACCCTAAGAATATTTTCTTTTTAACGGCCGATGCTTTTGGGGTAATTCCACCAATATCTAAGCTAACACCAAGCCAAGCGGCATATCACTTTATTTCGGGCTATACGGCAAAAGTTGCTGGAACCGAAGCGGGTGTGGTAGAGCCTGTGCCCTCGTTTTCGGCCTGTTTTGGAGCGCCTTTTATGCCTTTACATCCATCGAAATATGCAGAAATGTTAAGCAAAAAAATGGTGGAAGCTGGAGTTAATGTTTGGTTGGTAAATACAGGTTGGACTGGTGGGCCTTATGGTGTTGGTAAGCGCATGGAATTAAAGTATACGCGGGCCATGATAAACGCTGTTTTAAATGGCGATTTGGGATTGTATAACTACGATAATTACCACATTCACTCGGTTTTTGGTGTGGCGCAACCAAGATCTTGTCCGGGTGTTCCAACAAGTGTATTAAGTCCAAGACAAACCTGGAACGACGACCAAGCCTATTACACTATGGCCTTTAAATTAACCAATGCATTTAGAGAAAACTTTAAAAAATACGAAGCTTTTTGTAGTGAAGAAATTCGTCGTGGCGGTCCACAACGCTATGCGTTTTAGGTTTTGTAAAATATAGATTCTATAAAAACAAAAATGGTGAAATTTTAAATTTCACCATTTTTTGTTTGATTATTTAAAGCACGAATTGATTTAAAATTAAGCCTCGTCTATTTTATCATGTACTTTAATGTGTTTTCCTTTATTCCATAAAGTTAAAATATCGGTGGCAACATGAGCACCGCTTCCCGAAGCGATTGCAAACTGACTACGCCATCCTGCTAATGTACCTGCAACATAAAGATTTTCTTCAACAAGGTGGTCGGTGTTTTTTAACCAGATTCTATTTTTTTGGGTTGCAGCTCTTGGATGAGCTTCAATATATTTATTTAAGCCTTCGATGGTAAACAAATTGGTGTAACCAACAGCTACAACTACTATTTTACTAGTATAGGTGTTTTTGTTGGTTGTAATAGTAAAATGATTATTTGATTTGCTAACTTCTAAAACCTTTTCATTTTCAATTTGTTCAATAGCGGGATAAAGCGTTTTTAGTTGCGTTTTGCCGTTTTCTAAAATAGATTCGCCTGTTGTGCCAGGTGCTAATCCTAAAACATTATTGAATAATGCTGTTTGTAAATGTGAGGATTTTTGGTGGGCAATAAGAGCTACTTTTTTGCCTTTAGCGAATGGTTTTTGTAAACCAGATCCTAAAACCAAAGCACAAGACATGCCAGCAGCGCCAGCGCCAATTATAACCGCATCGAACATATTAGCTTTTTTCTTTTACCTTTTTCTCTATTTGTTTGGATACTCTTAAAATAGTCATTAATAAAATAACACAAAGTCCTGCAATTATTGTTATTAATGCTATCATACTTTCGCCAGTAAAAGGGGTATCAGTATTTATTTTGGTGCTATTAAAAATAATAAGCCCTAAAGCAATAACACTAATTATGTATGTAAAAATCTTCATTTTAAATATTTAAACAATATCAAATAAGGCTTTAATATTGTGGGTGAAAAGTTTAACGGCAATAGCTAATAAAATAACACCAAATACTTTTCTAATAATATTTATGCCATTTGCACCTAAAATGCGTTCAATTTTTGCCGATGTTTTTAAAACTATAAAAATAATAATAACATTTAATATTACAGCTACAATAATGTTTTCTGTTCTAAATTCAGCGCGAAGCGATAACAAGGTGGTTAAGCTTCCAGGTCCAGCAATTAATGGGAATGCAAGCGGGAAAACGGTTGCTGTCGTAGAAGACTGTTCTTCTTGTTTGTAAAGGGTTATTCCTAAAATCATTTCTAAAGCAATAAAAAATAATATAAATGCACCAGCCACAGCAAATGAATTTACATCGATGCCAATAAGATTTAAAATGCTTTTTCCAAGAAACAAGAAAACAATTAAAATAGCTCCGGCTATAATAGAGGCTTTTTCACTTTGTATTTGGCCAGCCTTTTTACGTAAATCAATAACTATAGGTACGTTACCAATAATATCAATTACTGCGAAAAGTACCATAAATGCGGTAAATATTTCTTTTAAATTAAGTTGCATATTAAAGGGGGTTAAATTTTCGGCAAAAGTAGTATATAAATCTTAATTAATTTCAAATTATTATTAACTATTTTTACCAAAATTTTAATTTTTAAAAGTTATGTTTCAGTTAGGTAAAACTATTGTTTCTGAAGATGTTATAGAAAAAGATTTTGTGTGTAATTTAAATGCATGCAAAGGAGCTTGTTGTATAGATGGTGATGCTGGTGCGCCGCTAAATAAAGAGGAAACTCAAATACTTGAAACTATTTACCCAAAGGTGAAGCCTTTTTTAAGACCAGAAGGGATAAAAGCAATTGAAAATCAAGGCACTTTTATTACAACTGAAAACGAAGAACTAGAAACGCCACTTATTAATGGTGCCGATTGTGCCTATGTTATATTTGATGAAAACAAAACGGCGCTTTGTGCCATTGAAGAAGCATATAATCAAGGCGAAGTCGATTGGAAAAAACCAGTGTCTTGCCATTTATATCCTATTCGAGTACAAGATTATACCGAATTTTCGGCGGTAAATTATCACAAATGGCAAATTTGTGATGCCGCTTGCGAACTTGGTGAAGAGTTAGGAGTTCCGGTGTATAAATTTGTAAAAGAAGCATTAGTTAGAAAATTTGGCGTCGATTGGTATGAGGAATTAGAGAAAATTGCTAAAGAAAGAAACGAAAAATAACAACCCCATTTTTTTAACTTTTTAGACTTTTAAAAATAGATTTTTGTGCCTGGTTTTTTCAATATAAAATCCCTTTAAAATTCACTTGTAGATGCTCTTTTTTTTAATCTTGTTTTTCAAGTTTTTTTAGGTAAAAAACTTTATAAATTTTAAAATTTCAACTTCAAGCTAAAAGTCTTCATTTTTTACTGAATAATATTTTGTTCTAGAATTTATTAAATCAATATTTTTTGTTTAAAAAATTGGCAATCAACTAAATAATATCGAATTTACAGGTGTTTTTAATAAGAGTAATGCCCGTTGTTAAAAACTTGTTAACAACGTTTATTAAAACCACTTTCTTTTTTAAACACAATTATCAATCTTTGTTGTAGGCAAAAAAAGCAAAATATTTGGTCGGTTATTTGGGTAGAAAATTAGACTAAAATTAAGCTTTCAAAAAACGCCCCAATCAGTCCTCTTTTTAGGAGCACAATAAAACACATTTTTTAACGAATCCGCTAAACTGAATAACTAAAGATAAGCAGTTATTCTAACGATATTTTAGTCTGTAAATTTAAGTAGTATGGAAATTACACAAATTATTAAACGAGATTACGAAACAGCTCCGTTTGTTTTGAATAAGATTTCAAATGCCATTGAAAAAGCAATGATTTCTGTTGGCAATGGCTCTAAGGAAGATGCAAAAAATATTTCCGAAAAGGTACTAGAGACTTTAATAGCTAGAAAGACTAATGATGTTAATTATGTGCCAACGGTAGAAGAGGTTCAAGATATTGTTGAGGATAAATTAATGGGTAGCGAATTTCACGACGTTGCCAAGGCTTATATTCTTTATAGAAATGAACAAGCTAGAAATAGAAAAGCTAATATTTTTGAAAAACGTATTAACTTAAAACCATATGAATACCCAGCGCTTAACGAGTATGTTGATGCAATAAGACATTCGTACTGGATTCACTCGGAGTTTAACTTTACTAGCGATATTCAAGATTTTAAAACAAGACTTACTGTTGTTGAGCAAAATGCTATAAAAAATACCATGCTTGCTATTTCTCAAATTGAAGTAGCTGTAAAAACATTTTGGGGCGACATTTATCAAAAAATGCCAAAACCAGAAATTGGCTCAGTAGGTTCTACATTTGCCGAAAGTGAAGTTCGTCATCACGATGCATACTCACATTTATTAGAAATTTTAGGATTAAATAACGAATTTAAAAATCTTAAAAAGAAACCCGTAGTAATGCAACGTGTTCACTTTTTAGAAACAGCACTTAAAAATGCTAAAAGTGAAGACAACCAAGAATACGCAGAATCAATTTTATTGTTCTCGTTATTTATTGAGCACGTATCATTATTCTCTCAGTTCTTAATAATAATGGCATTTAATAAGCATAAAAATATGCTTAAAGGAATATCGAATGTGGTTGAAGCAACCTCAAAAGAAGAGCAAATTCACGGCGATTTTGGTATCGATATTATAAGAATTATAAAAGATGAAAACCCAACTTGGTTTGGTGAAGCACACAACACCAAAGTACAAGAATTATGTAAACAAGCTTTTGAATCGGAAAGTAAAATCGTGGATTGGATTTTTGAAGCTGGAGAACTAGATTTCCTTCCAAAAGATGTTATAAACGAGTTTATTAAAAACAGATTTAACAACTCGTTACAAAGTATAGGTATAGACAAAATTTTCGAAATAGACGAATCATTAATAGCTCAAACCGAATGGTTTGATGATGAGATAATAGGCACCAAGCATGGAGATTTCTTTGTTAAACGCTCTATAAATTACAGTAAAAGAACCAAAAGTATAACAAGCGACGACTTATTTTAAACATGAACGAACACACAAATCCAGACCTAAAAAGTGCTCAAGTAGAGGCCGAGGCAGCCTCAAAATACGATGAGTTACTAAAAGCAAGAAAAGAAGCCAGACAAGAAACTGCTGCGAAACAACAACCAGAAATTAAATGGTTAACAGAGCACAGTCGTAAATTTTTATCGTCGGGTTACTTAACCGAAGGCACAACGCCAGAAGCGCGTATTTTAGAAATTGCACAACGTGCTGAAGACATATTAAAAATAGACGGGTTTGCCGATAAGTTTTATGGTTACATGGCCGAGGGTTACTACTCGTTAGCGTCGCCAGTGTGGTCTAACTTTGGTAAAAAACGCGGTTTACCAATTAGCTGTTTTGGTTCGCATGTATCAGACGATATGGGTGATATTTTATACACGCAGTCTGAAGTAGGAATGATGTCGAAGCTAGGTGGAGGAACGTCTGGATATTTTGGTAAACTACGTCATCGTGGTGCGCCTGTAAAAAACAATGGTGAGTCGTCTGGAGCAGTACATATTATGCAATTGTTTGAAAAAATGGTTGATGTTGTTAGTCAAGGTTCTGTAAGACGTGGTCGTTTTTCCCCATATTTACCTATCGATCATAATGATATAAATGAGTTTTTAGAAATCGGTACCGAAGGTAACCCAATTCAAGAACTTACTCACGGTGTGACTGTAGGTAACGATTGGATGCAAGAAATGATTGATGGTGATGTTGAAAAGCGTTCAATTTGGGCAAAAGTATTACAACGTCGTGGCGAAATAGGATATCCTTATATTTTCTTTAGAGATAATGCTAACAATAATGCTGCCGATGTTTACCGAGATAAAAAGCACGAAATTTATGCTAGTAACTTATGTAGCGAAATTATGCTTCCTACAAACGAAAAATGGTCGTTTGTATGTGTGTTATCTTCAATAAACTTATTGCATTACGATAAGTGGAAAGATACCGATGCGGTTGAAACCATGATTTATTTCTTAGATGCAGTTTTAGAGGAATTCATTACAAAATTAGAAGTGTACAGAGACTCGTCGAATCGTGACGACCAACAAACCTTCTTGTTTATGGAGCGTGCTTATAATTTTGCTAAAGAAAACCGTGCTTTAGGAATGGGAGCATTAGGATGGCACTCTTTATTACAAAGCAAAATGTTATCTTTTGATAGCCAAGAAGCATTTAATTTAAACAGTGAAATTTTTAAAACAATAAAAGAACGTTCTGTTAAAGCTTCAGAAGAATTAGCAAAATTATATGGAGAACCAGAAGTATTAAAAGGCTATGGACGTCGTAATACAACCTTAAATGCTATTGCACCTACAACATCTTCAGCATTTATTTTGGGTCAAGTATCGCAAGGTATCGAGCCAATTTGGTCTAATAGTTATGTAAAAGATATTGCTAAAATAAAAACAACTATTAAAAACCCGTTTTTATTAAATCTTTTAGAAGAAAAAGGAATGAATACGAGTGAGGTTTGGAAGAGCATTCGTGATTACGATGGTTCGGTACAACACCTGGACTTTTTAACCGATCATGAAAAGGATGTATTTAAAACCTATTCTGAAATCGACCAGTTAACAATTATTTACCAAGCGGCAAACCGTCAAAACCATATAGATCAAGGACAATCTATAAACATTATGGTACATCCAGATATGCCAGTAAAAGATATTAATAAAATATATGTTACGGCTTGGAAATTAGGTATAAAATCGCTGTACTATCAACATAGTATGAATGCAGCACAAAAATTCAAACAGAAAAAAGAGTGTACTAGCTGTGAGGGTTAATACAAAAGTGTTATGGATTTTAAAAAAGCATTTCTTTAATTAGAAATGCTTTTTTTATGCCCTTTTCCCGGGGTTTATTGTTTTTCAGAAGTATATAAATGGGTTTGGTTTTATAATTATTAAAACAAATATCCGCGTTTATAATAGCACTTAATATTAATGTAAAAAATAAGACCTGATAGTTTTTAAGCTATCAGGTCTGGTACCAGTAGGTAAATAAATGGACTAATTAAATAATATAAATAAAATTTAATCTAAAATATTTTCTGCCAAATTGGTGTCGTTATTTGCCATTAAAGCAAAAAATTTATCAATGTTTGGTAAAATTATAATGCGTGTTCTTCTGTTTTTAGCTCTATCTTCTGCATTGTCGTTGCTTGCAATAGGTTGGTAGCTACTTCTTCCTGAAGCAATCATTTTTTCTGGAGAAACTTCATATTTTTCTTGTAGTTTTCTAACAACCGATGTAGCTCTTAAAACACTTAAATCCCAGTTATCAGAAACTTTAGCAGTACTAATGGTTCTGGCATCTGTGTGGCCTTCAATCATAACATCTAAACTAGGCTCCGAATTAATAACATCTGCTAACTTTTTAAGCACGTTATCTGCTTTTGGGCTTAAACGGTAGCTTCCGGTGTTGAATAACATATTATCGGCAATAGAAATCATCACTACAGTTTCATTAATATCTACAGCAAAGTCTTCATCTTCGTTAATATTGCTTTCGTTTATGGCTTTTTCAAGATTGTAAGCCACGGCAATATTCATAGAATCTTTAAGGGTTTTAGCGTTGCTTAATTTAGCCGCATCAACGTTTTTTAAAGTTTCTCTCATTTGTGCTTTAGCGTCGTTAGAAATAAGTGTACCGTTTTCGGCAACTTCTAACTTAGCGTCACTTTCTTCTTTAAGAGACATTATTTTATTGTTGTAGTTGGCAACGCGAGCTTCAATTTTCGCAAATTTAGTTTCAAGGTCTTCATTTGCCACTTTAGTTTTTTGTAGTTCACTTTTTATTTCACCATTTTCTTGTTGTAGGGCTATGTATTTTTTCTTTGAAACACACGAAAAAGTAAAAATGGTTACAAGTAATAAAATTGAAAAATTCTTCATAATAATTTAATCTTAATTGTTTTTTATACTTACGCTACAAAACCAATTATAGATGTTTAAATTATTATTTTAAGAAGATTTTAAGATATTACTCTTTGATAGTAGCAGGCTCAACAGAATCGTCGTGGGCCCTGTAATACTCTTCTAAAAGCGTCATCATAGCTTTAAGTAAGTCTTTAGTTTCTAATAAAATACTAAAGTACAATGTTGTGTTTTTAGGGCTCGATTCTTCGGTACGGGTACGTTCAACTTGCTTTTGTATTTTGTCATTAAGTAAATTAAATATAGCTTCTTTTTTACTTAAAACTAGACCAATTTCTTCAAAAGAATGTGAGTTAAAAGATGTTTTTGTACTTTCAAATAAACTCTCTAAAACTTTATCAACTTCTTTTAGTTCTTTAATTTGAGTAAACTTTAATTTTTTATGATTGTTGTTTACGTGTTTATAGCTTACGTTTGAAATGTATTCGAGTGATTGCGTTATATCTTGTAAAAGACTTAAAACAGTAATGTAAAAGTTACTTGCTTTAGCACTTGGCTCGTCTAATTTTTTAATGAAATAAAATATATTATCGCGAAGTTCTTCAATCTCGTCCGATAGTTTATTTATGTTGGTTTTATTCTTTTTAAGTTGTTTTAAATTATGCGTTGCTAATCCGTTTATGGCACCGCTGTAAATTTTATTACCACGTTTTACTACGTTTGCAATATTGTTAGCACTTTCAATAATAACACCTTGTGTAGAGCTGCTTTCGGCCTTTTTTAGGCTGTCTTCAGCTTTTTGTTCTTTAGCTTTTTTGCTGTGTACAATAGAGTTTCTAATTAAAAGTATAACAACTATTGTAAGTAAAGCTGTTAACGCGTAACCACGACCATAAAATAAAATTAAAGCCATAATAGCTGCAGCAACAAAAGCACTTAATGCAGTAAAAAACCAACCACCAATTACATTTAAAACACCTGCGACTCTGTAAACTGCGCTTTCGCTACCCCAAGCTCTATCGGCTAACGAGGTTCCCATGGCAACCATAAAAGTTACATAAGTTGTAGATAATGGTAATTTCATTGATGTAGCAATAGAAATTAACACACTGGCAACCATTAAATTAACTGCTGCACGAACTAAATCGAATGCTGGTAAATCTTCTTTTTTAATTATTGTTGAGGCTACTGGTTTTTTAAACTGGTCATCAATTTTTTGCTTAAATGCCTTAGGTAAAAGGTTATTAAAACTTTCTGAAGCAGCAATGCTGTAACGCACAATACTTCTTGATAAGAAATTAGGTTCGAAACGCTCTGAGCCTTCATCCTGACGAGATAAATCGACCGAGGTTTTAACAACTGCTTTTGCTTTGCTAGAAAACCATAGTGTTAACACCATAATAATACCAGCAATTAAAAGTAATTCTGGTTTAGCCTGCACTGGTTCGCTAAGCGCAACCATAGGAAAATGTTGTGGTAAAATATTAGTTACGGACCAAGCTTCGTAAGAATTATAAGCAGCAATAGGAACACCAATAAAGTTAACCAAATCGTTTCCGGCGAATGCTACAGCAAGTGCAAAAGTACCAACAACGATAATAATCTTGTAAATATTAGTTTTAAAAGTCGCCATGGCTAAATAAGACAGCGCTGTAAAAATTATAAACGAAATACCTAAAAGAGCTATTGGATTATCTGATATTATTTCTTTAATGCTAGCATTCATAAAGCTGGCATTTTTTATTCCTTTAATAAGAATAAAGTACATAATAGCAGTAACTGCAAAACCGCTAAAAACGGCTCCAAAAATTTTAGGTTTATTATTAAAGTTAAAAGAAAGTAATACTCTGGAAACAAATTGAATAATAGCTCCAATAGAAAATGCAACAACAACCGAGAGTAGTATACCGAGTATAATTTCGATGGCTTTTTCGTTGTTAATATAATTGCCTAAATTTAAGATGGATTGAGATTCATCGGCCGTAATTTTCATAATAGCAATACAAACCGAAGCTCCTAAAAGTTCGAAAACAATAGAAACAGTTGTAGATGTTGGTAAGCCAAGCGTATTAAAAAAATCGAGTAATAGAATATCGGTAAGCATAACGGCCATGAAAATAATCATGATCTCATCGAACATGAATTCACTGGGGTTAAATATACCTTTACGGGCAACTTCCATCATACCGCTAGAAGACAAAGCACCTAAGGCAACACCTAAGCTAGCTACAATCATAATGGTTTTAAACGAAATGGCTTTTGAGCCTATAGCTGAATTAAGAAAATTAACAGCATCGTTACTAACTCCAACAACTAAATCGGCAGCAGCTAAAACGGCTAATGCCACCAACATATAGATGTAAATATCTCCCATAAAACTATTAAATATTATAAGGCAAATGTCTCATTTTAAATTGAACTCAATGTTACCGAAATGTTATGTTCTTTCAATATCCCTGCTAAAATAAGTATGTTTATTCGGTTGTTGCACATGTTAAGCGGTATATTTTAAGTTAACTAAATGTTATGGGTTAAATGACTGGTATTCAACTTAATATTGATTCAATGTTAAATTAATGTTATGTAATTGTTTCATAATTGTAAAAATTACTTATATTTGTAAAAAAATAATCAAATAAAACCCCCATATTATGAAAACAATATTAACTTTTGCAATGGCGCTGTTTGTAACCGTGACTTTTGCACAAAAAGAAAAAAAGCTAACATTAAACGAAGAAACAAATTTAATTGATGTTGTTTATTATCATAACAATGGCGAAGTTAGTCAAACTGGATCGTTTACTTTAGAAGGTAAACTTGAAGGTAACTGGATAAGTTATGATAAGGACGGGAACAAATTAGTATCTGCATTTTACAACAATGGAAAAAAAGTTGGAAAGTGGATCCATTGGATTGATGGAAAAAAGAAGTTTGTTAACTACAATAATAACGTAGCATCTTTATAATATTAGTTTACAAAAAAAAGGCCTAAAGTATATACTTTAGGCTTTTTTTTTTATTTAAAATTTTAAGATTTAGAACTTTAAAGAATATCCTAAAGAAAATTCTGTTCCTGGTTGTCTTAAAGAAAATACTTGATTTTGTGCATTAAACGATTCGTAATGACTTTCTCTTTCTTCTCCTAAGATGTTATTTACTTTAAGTGAAATTGAAGATCTTTTCTTTTCTCCTAAAGTAAAGTTAGATGTAAAGTTTAAACTATGAAAAGGTTGTGTGTAAATATCTGGGAAAAATCCAGTACCAACAATCTCTAAAGTTTTACCTTGAACATTATAGAACAAACCAGCTCTAATATCCTTGTCAACGAAATCGTAATCTAAACCAACATTTATTAAGTAAGGCGACATACCTTGTAAATCACGAATTCTATCTACAGATTCTCCTGTTTTAAGAGTACCTTCTGCCGTACGTAATTGGTATTCGAATTCAGACATTTCAAGCTCAGATTGCGTGTAAGACGCATTAGCTGTAAGCTTTAAATTTGTTAAAGATTCGCTTAAAAAACCGAAGTTTTGACGAAATTCTAACTCTGCTCCATATACTTTTGAGTCTCCAAGATTAGCAACTGTAAATTGTGGTGAAGCCGAACTTGTATTTGGCATAAATACAATTTCTATCGGGTCTTTAAATGATTTATAAAAACCACTTACCGCAATCATTTGGCCTTCTTCTCTAAATATTTCGTATCTCAAGTCGAAGTTAGTAATATAACTTGGGCTAATAGGATCGTAAATTACATCACCTTCAGAATCAAATTTACCAAATCCGTTTCCTAAAAACGTATCGTTAGTTACAGGATCGTAAATTTGTGCACTTGAAGCTTCTTTAAAAGATGGTCTTGCTGTTGTACGAGAGTATGATGCTCTTAAGTTAGATTCTTCGGTTAAAGCATAAATTAAGTTTGCCGAAGGGTAAAAATCTATTACATCGATAATGTTTTCTCTAGTATAAGACGTTCCATCATTTTCTTCACCTGTATAATATTGAGAATAATATTCTGTGCGTATTCCTAAAACACTTTTAAGTTTTTCTGAGAAATTAAATTCTGCTGAAAAATATGTAGCACTAACCTGAGACTCTCCTTCATAAGAGTTTGAAGGCTCGTAAACATTCTCTAAGTTTAAGTATGTACCTGCACCAGTATCTGGTGTCCAAATGTTTTCGTCTGCTAATAATAAATTACTATTTCCATTTGGAATAATTAAGTTTGTTGAAGTAAACGCGTAATTATCAATACTAAAATCTCTAAACTTATAAGTGTGTGCACCACCAAATTTAATTTTAGCAGGACTACTAAAAATGCTTACTTTTTTAGTAAAATCTACTTTACCTGTCCAGTTTTCTTCCGATAAGTTTCTCCATAATTGTAATGGGTAACTAGAAGCACTTGGAGAAATAAAATAATCACCATCATCACTAATTTGTAATGGCGTAATTCTATGATCTTTATCGTAAACACCGGTAAATGTAGGCGCAAATTTCCAATCGAAAGTCCAATCGTTTTCAGTGCCCCAATTATGAGAACCTGCTACTAATAAATTACTAATTGAGCGTTGTGTGTACAATAAACCATCTTTTACAACTGGTTCGAAAGCACCAACACCACCACTGGTATTTATTTGTTGCTCTAAGAAGTTTGAAGTTGTTTCACCATTTTGAATGTGTAAAAAGTTAACTTTATACTTAGAACGACTGGTTTTATAAGTAACTCCAACTAATCCACTTAAAAGTACCGTGTTTATACTTTCCGATCCGGTACTTAATCTATTTCCATCTAATTCGAAAATATTTTCAGATCCTGAAGTAACACGTCTAGTATAACGACCATCAATTCTTTCGTCGTAAAATGTAACATCGTTTTTGTACGAAACAGCAACTTGGTAACCAAATTTATCGTCGTTTTTTAAAGCATATTGATTTCCTAAGGTAAAACCTAAATCGAAGTTAGCTCCGTTAGTAAAGTTATCTGCTTTAAGTTGTTTCTCAAAACGATTTGTTAAAGTTGTAAGTAATGTTTTGTTTTCAAAAGTTCCAGGAATTGGTTGGTAACGGTTAATAGGTAACTTTCTAGTACCATCGTCGTAACCAAAAATATCTGTATCACTTCCTTCGTATTTAAGCGCTTCATCGTTAAAGTGCATACTTGGGTTGTAAGCCGCGCCTAAAGAAATAGAATATTCGGCTTTTGTAGGGAAATCTTTTGTAATAACATCTACAATACCACCAGTAAAATCTGCTGGATGTTCTGCAGCTGCAGACTTAACAACAACAATATTATCAATAATATTTGTAGGGAACACATCCATTTGTACGGTGTTTCTATCTGGATCTAAACCAGGAATATCTACACCATTTAAAATAGATTTTGAGTATCTATCTCCAAGACCACGAACATAAACATATTTACCGCCTTGTACAGAAACACCAGGAACACTTTTTACAGCACTAGCTACATCTCCTGCACCAGTTTTCTTTATACTTTGGGCAGACATGGCATCTAATAATGTTACCGATTTCTTTTGAAGTGCTAATGCAGCAGATTCTGTATTACGCTTTACACTAGTTGTAATTACAATTTCATCTAAAGCATTCGAAGCTAAAGTAACATCTAAATTAGTAACCTGACCTGCGTTTATTACAACACCGCTAATCTCTTTGGTTTCGTAACCAACAAAAGAAAAGATAATATTATAAGTACCGGCATTTAAATCCATTTGGTATTTACCATCAAAATCTGATGTTGTACCAGTTGTAGTTCCTTTAACCAATATATTCGCAAATGCAAGGGGCTCATTGTTATAGTCGCCATCAATAACATTACCAGCAATAATACCGGTTTGTGCTTGTGCAACATTAAATAATCCTATTACAAATAGAATAAGAACTATTAAATTATTTTTCATAAATGAGTTTTATATACAACTGCTCACCTTGTGAGCAGTTGTATTTATTTTATTAAATAATGGGTTTTAATTAGAAATCTACGTTTTCAGCTGCGTATGTCCAGCCAAAAACAGTAGTAGTAGCTCCAACTGTTTGACTCCCTAGAGTTACAGCAGTAGCTTCAGAACCTAAACCTGTTACAGTTTCGTTTTCTGCATTGTTTTTAAAGATGCTAGTAACATCTGTTACACCAGCAGGTAAAACGATTTCCCATTTACTCATAGAAATTAAACCAGCGTTATAGTTAACAGCAACACCATCGTTATCTAACTCTACATCAGAAGTATCTTTAAATCCGTAAGCATAAACATTGTTTACATGTCCTTGTGCGTTACTTCTCCAATCTGCATACTCACCGTTTGGAGTTGCAGTGTTACCAATAAGTGTTAAATCGTTGATAGTAAACTCACCATTAATTGAACCTTCTGGACCATCAATTTCTAAACCGTGATCTGAAGCATCACCTAAAATAACTACAGCGTTAGTAATAGTTCCAGAATAAGCTTGGTCGATATCTAAAGCATCATCACCTTGAGCCCATACTAATAAGTTAGAAGCGTTTACTGTTCCACCGAAAAATTCGATACCATCATCAACGTTAGCAACAACTTCTACATTATCGATAGTAGTTCCTGTACCAACACCACCAAGAGTTAATCCGTTAATTTCGTTTCCTTCTCCTAATAAAGCACCACCGTGACGGATAGAAACATATTGTAAAGTACCTGAACTATCAGCATCATCAAAAGATTCACCGTTAGCTAAATCGGCACCATATAATCCAAAAGTATCATCTGCAGCAATACCTTCAATATTTGCAAGACCAGTATCACCTGAAACAGATATTGTAGCATTACCTAACATAATAATTCCTCCCCATAAACCTCTGTTATCAGAAGTTAAGTTAGGACTTGAAGTTTCTCCTGGCGCTATCTCATCACTTTCTGAAGTAAAAATAATTGGAGCATCTGCAGTTCCAATAGCACTAATTTGAGCACCTCTTGCAACAATTAAAGCAGAAGATAAAGAACCTGTACCCGCTCTACCTTTTATAATAGTTCCTGGCTCGATAGTTAAAGTAACACCTTCTTGTACTACAACTTTTCTATCTAAAACGTAAACCTTATCTGCAAACCAAGTTGCATCAAGCGCAATACCACCAGAAACCACTATGGTTTCATAATCAGCATCATCACCACTATCAGTATCACCATTATTGTAATAATTGTTTGTAACCTCCTCTATAATAATTGGAGTATCATCATCTTGTAAACATCCAGTAAACACTAAAGCAGATGCAGTTAAAAAAGTTAAGAACGATTTTTTCATGAGTATTAATTTTTTAGATATTTTTTTGATTTAATTTTCTCTGCGCAAAGAAACCACTGTACGTTTAATATTGTGTTACCGAAAGATTAAACAACAGTAATAAAAAGGTTAGGTTAACGTTATTGATTTTGATTTTTAAAAACATTCGTTAACATTAATTTAACACTAAAAATTAGCGTTAATACGTGGCAATTTTCAGTAAATAAAATTTACTTTTTAAAGAGGAGAGGAGGAAATAGTTTGTGTTTATTAGTTAGGAGCAACCGTTTTGTTGTCGGCTTTTTCTAAAACACTTGCTAAGTCTTCGAAAGAAATGGTTTTAGCTTGCAATGCTATTTTTAAAGCTTCTTTGTTAGTAGTGTTATTGTTAACAGCTACTTCCTTGTTGTCGTATCCTGCAAACGAAAACACTAAAGTATAAGTTGTGTTTTCTAAAGCTTCAAACTTAAATACGCCTTGGGCGTTGGTTAGTGTTTTTTCGCCAGTTTCTTTAATTAAAACTTCGGCAAAAGCTAAAGGTGAATTTTCAATTTCGGCATCGAATAACGCTCCAGAAATGGCGTGGCTATTTTGGGCGAACATGGTGCCTGTAAAAACGAAGCTTAAAGCAATTAAAAAATGTTTCATGAGTTGAATTAAAAATTCAACTGCAAATAAAAAGCAATCAATCAAACCCAATGTTACCAAAACATCAACAAAAGTTAATTAAAAGTTTATCGTAATGTTAAGCCGTTTTTAGTCCTATATTATTTGGAAATGTTATATTGCTTTCATTTTACTAAAACAATGAACTGGGAAAAACTATTATCTTTAAAACGATTTGGCGATACGGAGCCACGTTTACGAATTGCGCAAGACGAAACCCGTTTGGGTTTTGAGGTCGATTACGATCGTGTCATATTTTCATCAGCGTTTCGAAGCTTACAAGATAAAACTCAGGTTATACCACTTTCCGAAACCGATTTTGTGCACACACGTCTTACTCACAGTTTAGAAGTTAGTGTGGTTGGCCGTTCTTTAGGACGATTAGCAGGAAAAAAAATTCTGGATAAATACCCGCATTTACAATACGATTTAGGTTATAAGGCTAACGATTTTGGAGCCATTGTTGCTGCAGCTGCTTTGGCGCATGATATTGGAAATCCGCCGTTTGGACATTCTGGAGAAAAAGCCATTGGCGAATTTTTTATAAACGGAGAAGGTAAAACATATAAAACAGAATTAACTCCTAAAGAGTATCAAGATTTATGCGATTTTGAAGGAAATGCTAACGGTTTTAAAATTTTGGCCGAAACACGTCAAGGTCGCGAAGGCGGATTAAGACTAAGCTACGCAACCTTAGGCGCTTTTACAAAATACCCAAAAGAGTCGCTTCCAAAAAAACCAACAACGCATATTGCCGATAAAAAATATGGCTTTTTTCAAAGCGAAAAAGAAGCCTTTATCGATGTAGCTAATAGTTTAGGTTTACAAAAACGAAGCGAAACAGATGTTAGTTTTTCACGCCATCCATTAACTTTTTTAGTAGAGGCGGCCGACGATATTTGCTACACCATAATCGATTTTGAAGATGGTATAAACCTTGGCCTTATACAAGAAGAATTTGCCTTAGAATATTTGTCGAAAATTATACGAAACACCATAAAACCAGAGAATTATTACGGACTCGCCACCCGCGAAGATCGCATTGGTTACTTACGGGCATTAGCCATAGGAAGCCTAATCGACGATGCTGTAAACGTATTTATGGAAAATGAAGACGCTATACTTAACGGCGAATTTAACTGTGCACTACTCGATAAGAGCAAGTACGATGCTCAAATAAAAGATATTATAAAAATTAGTATCGAAAATATTTACCAATCCAAAGAGGTAATCGATAAAGAAATTGTAGGATACGGGGTTATAAAAACCTTGTTAACCGCTTACACGCAAGCCGTTAATAACAGTTTTAAAGACCAAGCATCAAATTACGATAAGCTTATTTTAAAAAGTTTACCTGCTAGTTTGCAAACCAACCAAACCAGTTTGTACAAGCGTTTGTTAAGTGTTTGCCATTACGTCGCGTCTTTGTCCGATAGCAAAGCCATTTTAGAATACAAAAAAATAAAAGGTATCGGGTTTTAAAAACCCTTTGGGCGTTACCCCGTCCCGAATATTCGGGATCGGGGTCGGGCTTTCCGTTGCAAGTCCTCGCAAGTTGCGGGCTTTCCACTGCAATCCCTAACGCAACCACCAAATAAGTTTTAGGTTTATCCCAACTAAAAAAAGCTATTTGCAGAGGTAAAACGTTAAACAAATAATATAACGAAAGATTTTTATTAAAGCTTTTTAATCTTGTAAACTCCCTGCTGTTATTTCTAAAAGTTTTAGTGTATCATTTGTTAGTTTAATGTAATCATCAATATCTGATTCACTTATTTTCTTGTACTTATTTTTATTAGCGAATATAAACTCATTTTCTTCTAATGCGATGAAGGCTTTTGAAATGTCGTATCCATGAGCAATAACATTTCTTATTTCTATTACTTTGGTTAGATTTTCAGTAACTAAAGATTTGAAAGATTTAAAGTCGTAAATAATTATTCCATTGATTACAACAGGAGCTACTTTCAATTGTTTAACAACTTTGGATTTATATCTATTAGTTTTTAATAATTCACAGTAGATTTGTTTTTTACCACCAAAAGTCTTGTTAAAAACAAATAATTCTAAAAATTTACTTCTTGTTGTTTTATCAACAGATTTTGGAATAAAAAAATTAAAGATTATTTTATTCAGTAGTTCTTCAATCAACAAGCTTGATGATAAAACTTTTCCTCTTATTTTAATATCGTTTTTATTAGCCATTTTATTTTTTATTGTTGCAAATTAATTATAACCTGAAAACATTAATCCACGCGAAGTTTATCAATAACCTTTCCAACAGTTTTAACTTCAAAAAAAGAAATAATTTTTAGAACAAACCCAATAATTTTCGATTTTGGGTTTCTAATAATTTCGGCAACTTTAAGCACCAAATTATCAATGTTTTTAATAGCATCTGGATTATAATTAGTTCCCAACGACCATAGTAATTTAGCCGAATTCCAAGCCTGTTCTCTAGCTTTTCGCATGCTAAAATCAATAATCATTTCATCACTATTTTTTCCGAACCAATCCAATAAAAATAGAATTGGTGAAACCCGACTTAATCGTGCTTGTAGCTCATTAGTAATTCTAAATAAAATATCGTTTACTTTATTAAAGTCATTTTTTATAGCGTTAATATCTTTTCCATTCATAGTTGCAGCGGTGGCAATGGCTAAATCGAGATTAATATGCGCATTCATCCCCAACATAATATGTTGTAAAATACTAAGCGATTCGTTGGAATTATTAAAAGCAAAAGCCCAAGACTTCGATATTTCTTGGTTGTTTTTATAGCGTTGGTAGGCTTCTAAATATAAATTTGCAAAAGCCACGTCCATTATTTCTAGGCGTTGGTTATTTTCAAAATGACCCAAGCTAATTTCTAGAGCTATTTCGGCAGTGGTTCGGCGGTAAACATAAGCAAACAAACCCATACGATTATTGGTTGCAATGCATTCGGTAATAATTTCGTCGAGTTGCTCTAAAACTTCTTGAATTGTGGTGGCTGTTGGCATATAAATTAGCTAAAGTGATGTTAACTAAATTAGCTAAAATTTTTGTAACTACAATAAGAACAGTGTTATACAAATTTTTGAAACTCGATTTTCAGACTATTAACATCTAAACCAACCAATCTCTGCAACTCATCAACGCTACCATGTTCAATAAAATTATCGGGAATACCTTTAACTTTAATGGTGTTTTTGTAATTGTATTTTGCAGCAAATTCTAAAATTGAAGATCCAAATCCGCCTTTTACGCTATTATCTTCAACAGTAATTATGGTGTGATAGTTTTTAAAAATATCATGTAATAACTCCTTATCAAGCGGTTTTACAAAACGCATATCGTAATGCGAAACTTCTAAATTTTCAATCGTATTAGCAATGTTGTTAGCAATGGTTCCAACACTTAAAACAGCTAGGTTTTTCCCTTGTTTTAGCTGTTCGCCTTTTCCAATTTCAATAGGTTTAAACGGTAATTTCCAATTAAGCATATTTCCAGTTCCGCGAGGATAACGAATAGCGATGGGTTTATTTAAACCCAATTGGGCAGTGTACATGATGTTACGCAACTCAACCTCGTTTCTTGGTACAAAAACATCAAGATTTGGTATGCAATTTAAATAACTCAAATCGAAAACACCATGATGCGTAGCGCCATCTTCACCAACCAAACCGGCACGATCTAAACAAAAAATTACAGGCAATTTTTGCAAAGCAACATCATGAATTATTTGGTCGTAAGCCCGTTGCAAAAAGGTGGAATAAATATTGCAAAACGGAATTAAACCTTGTGTTGCCATGCCTGCAGCCAGAGTAACGGCATGTTGTTCGGCAATACCAACATCGAAGGCGCGTTCGGGCAATTCTTCCATCATGTATTTTAAAGAACTTCCCGTTGGCATTGCAGGCGTAATTCCAACAATATTTTCATTTAGCTTAGCCAATTCAACTATGGTTTCGCCAAATACGTCTTGAAATTTAGTGTAGCTGGATTTAGTTTTTGGTATAATTTCACCTGTTATGGCATCAAATTTACCAGGCGCATGATATTTTACTTGGTCCTTTTCTGCTTGTTTTAAACCTTTGCCTTTAGTGGTAATTACATGTAAAAATTTAGGGCCTTTTATGGTTTTTAATCGGTTTAATTCAGAAATAAGTGCTTCTAAATTATGCCCATCAATAGGTCCTGAATAATTAAAATTTAAGGCTTCAAAAATATTATCTTGCTTTTGTGTGCCTTTTTTAACATTGGTTAAATACTGTTTTAACGCTCCAACACTTGGGTCTATACCAATAGCATTATCGTTTAAAATTACGAGTAAATTAGCATTGGTAACTCCGGCGTGATTTAAACCTTCAAAAGCCATTCCGCTAGCAATACTGGCATCGCCTATTACTGCAACATGATGTTTATTATCGCCTTTTAACTGTGATGCAATAGCCATACCTAAAGCTGCAGAAATGGAGGTTGATGAATGCCCAACACCAAATGCATCGTATTCACTTTCTTCTCGTTTTGGAAAACCACTTATACCGTTTAACCTTCGATTTGTATGAAAAACATCTTTTCTGCCAGTTAAAATTTTATGTCCGTATGCTTGATGGCCAACATCCCAAATAAGTTCGTCTGTTGGTGTGTTAAACACATAATGCAAAGCAATTGTAAGTTCTACAGCACCTAAACTCGCTCCTAAATGGCCTTGTTTTGTTGCTACAATGTTTATAATAAACTCACGTAACTCTTGGGCAAGCTGAGGCAAGTCCTTTGGGTTTAAAAGACGTAGCTCTGTAGGTGATTGTATTTGATTTAAAATTGAATTTTGCACAACGCAAAAGTACAAGTTTGAATTTGTATTTTTGCTATTATGATAAAACCTTTTGACGACACCTATTTTATGAAAAAAGCTTTGCAGGAAGCTGAAGCTGCTTTTGATAAAGGTGAAATTCCTGTTGGTGCTATTATTGTAATAGAAGATAGAATAATTGCCCGCTGCCATAATTTAACAGAAACCTTAAACGATGTTACGGCCCATGCCGAAATGCAAGCTATTACTGCGGCAGCAAATTTTTTAGGCGGAAAGTATTTAAAAAAATGTACACTTTATGTTACTTTAGAGCCTTGCCAAATGTGCGCTGGAGCTTTGTATTGGAGTCAAATTGGGAAAATTGTTTATGGCGCTCGCGATGAAGAACGCGGCTGTATAAATTTAAACACTAAATTACACCCAAAAACTAAAATGACTGGTGGTATTTTGGCCGAAGAAGCTTCGAGATTATTAAAGCGATTTTTTACAGAAAAACGTAATTTAAATTAATATCTTTTGTCAGGTTGAGCGCAGTCGAAACCTAATTGATATAGTGTTATTTGGAAACTTTTCGACTGCGCTCAAGGTGAAATTTACCTGTTTCATTGAGTTTTTAGCTGTTTTTTTTGTGTTTTATATCAAACTCAGGTTCATTATCATTAAAGTCTATTATAATGTTGGTGTCTGCGTTAGCGATGGAATGGCCTGTTTGAGCTCACCGACGTAGGAGGTAGCGAGTAATGACAGCGCGACCCTTGGGTAACGCCAAAAAAAACAATTAAAGTTTACGTTTGTCTCCTTCACGTTTTCGCATGGATTCTAGGTTTTCTTTGGTAAGCATATAATCTTTTACATCTTTATCTTTCCAGTGGCGATAAGAAAACATTGGGATGACTACAAAAAATAAGGCAACTACGCCAAAACCTATGAGCTTTTCGGAGTAAGGGACTTGTAAAACGAAGCCACAAATAATGCTTGCTAATGCTGCAAAAAAGATGATGCCTATTAAATACTTCATGCTATTAATTAAGATTTTGTAAAATTAATTAATTCTCGGCGATATACCGTAAGTAGTTTAGATTTTGACACAAAACCCATGTATTTATTGTCTTTAATTACGGGTAAATTCCAAGCGTTTGAGTCTTGAAATTTCGCCATAATTTTTTTCATAGAATCGTTGTTGTAATCGATTATATCTGGCGCGTTGTGCATTAAATCTTCAACAAATGTAGTGTTGTATAGCGATTGATTAAACATGATGTCTCGAACATCGTCCAATAAAATAATACCAACTAAAGCATTATCATCGTCGACCACCGGAAATAAATTTCTTGTAGATTTTGAAACGCCTTCATGAAGCATATCGCCTAAACTCATTTCTGGTTTTAAGGGTACAAAATTGGTTTCTATAACTTTATTTATATCTAAAACCATAAGCACGTTTTGGTCTTTATCATGAGTCATTAACTCGCCACGTTGTGCTAGTTTTAAGGTGTAAATAGAATGTGAAATATAGTATTTTGTTATAGCAAACGATATGGCCGATACCAACATAAGCGGAACAAATAGTTCGTAGCCACCAGTAATTTCTGCAATTAAAAATATAGCAGTAAGTGGTGCATGTAAAACTCCTGCCATTAACCCTGTCATACCAATTAATGTGAAATTAGATTCTGAAACATGAAAACCAAATCCAATATTATTAATTATTTTGGCAAAGGCATTACCTAAGGCGCTTCCCATAACTAAAGTTGGAATAAATACACCGCCAACACCGCCGGCACCAAAAGTGGTTGTCATGGCTATAGCTTTAAAAATGGCAATTCCTAAAAGCAATGCAATTACAATCCAGATATTATTTAAATCTAATTCGAAAGGTGTGTTGCCAATAGCAGCAAGATGATCACCTTTAAGTAAGTTATTCATTATACCGTAACCTTCACCATAAAGCGGCGGAATAAAATATAAGATGGTTCCAATAGCTAAACCACCAATAAGTAAGCGTTTTGCTCTGCTTTCAAATTGTTTGAAAAAATTGGTAATGGCGAAAAATACTTTTGAAAAATAAACCGATGCAAAAGCCGTTACTAAACCTAAAATGATATAAAAGGCGATATCGTTTATTTGAAATTTATCGGTTAACTCGAAACGCAATAAAAAATCGGTGCCTAAGAAAAAATACGAGGTTATTACCGCTGAAACCGATGCTAACAGCAACGGAATTAAAGAAGCAAAAGCAACATCTAAACTAAACACTTCAACCGCAAAAATAATGGCGGCAATTGGTGCTTTAAACATACTTGCCATAGCTCCGGCGGCGGCACAACTAATAAGCAACATGCGGGTATTTGCATTTACATGTAATAAACGCCCTAAGTTTGAACCTAAAGCTGATCCTACACTTACGGCAGGACCTTGCAACCCAACCGAACCACCAAATCCTGCAGTTAGTGGTGCTGTAATTAGTGATGCATAAATATTATATCTGGGAATGATGCCTTTTAATTTTGAAATGGCATGTAATGTTGAAGAAATACCATGACCAATATGCTTTTTTAACCAAGTTTGTTTTATAATATAAACCAATAAAAGCCCTATAATTGGAAAAATAAAATAGAGGGAGTTTTGGTAGTTTTTAAATAAATCGATTTCGAAAAGCAACCTAATGTAATGGGTTATGTTTCTTAAGGTTACAGTACCTAATCCTGCTAAAAACCCAACGATTACACTAAGAATATACACAAAATTTCGTTCGGAAATGTGTTTGTATTTCCAAATTAAAAAATTTCGTAATAGTTGGTTAAATTTCATGAAGCCTCAAACTAATTTAAAATATCGGTTCCTAAATGTTTGTCGTCTTTATTCATGTACCAAGCTCTTATTTTTGGCATTTTTATATTACTGATTAATTTCTCGTCAGATAATAAAATGTATTCACCATCATTTTTGCTTTCATCATGATAAAATTGATACACTTCCATAGCATAAGTAACCTTATTAAAATAAAAATACCAAGTGTCTTTGCCAACACTTTTATCGTAAGTGGCTTTTAAAACTAAGTATGATTTTCCTTTAAAGGTTTTGTCTTCAACTTTTTCATGAATAATAGTGCCCTCATCTTTAAGCTTCATTGGTAAACCGTATAGGTAGCTGTAATAGTTTTTATAAAGCAATGCGCGCTTTTTACTTAATTTGTTTGCTTTTAAAATGGCTTCGGAAGGATTTTTTTCTCCATTGAATCCAATAATAACACTATCCTTATCCACGATATATTCTGAGACTTTATTTTTTACTTTAGCCTTTACTGAAAAATATTCGTTTGGCAAATCGATATAAATTTTACTTTCTCGATTAGGTTTTTCAGGAATGTCCATGATTATTTTTAAGGAATCGGAAAAGGTTTCCCAATGACCTTGCGGGTCGTGGTAAGCAATAGCTTTGTCTAACAATTGACTTCCGGTAATTTCTTGAGTAAAAACAACTAATGAAAATAAAAGTGTAACACATTGTAAAAGTTGTTTCATGGTTTTAATTTTTTTTAGTTGATTTATACAGCCCAATTAAAAGTAATAAAAAATCCTGCATGTGCAGGATTTTTTAAAATTATGATTTTAAATTAAGTTTTAAGCTTAATTCTGTGAGTTGCTCATCATTAATTGGTGCAGGTGCATCAATCATAACATCACGACCTGCGTTATTTTTAGGGAATGCAATATAATCGCGAATAGTTTCTTGACCGCCAAGAATAGCAACCAATCTATCTAATCCAAAAGCTAAACCACCATGCGGAGGCGCGCCATATTGAAAAGCATCCATTAAAAATCCAAATTGTGCTTTAGCTTCTTCTTCTGTAAATCCTAAATAATCGAACATTAAAGCTTGGGTTTCTTTATCGTGAATACGAATAGAACCACCGCCAATTTCGTTACCATTTAAAACTAAATCGTATGCATTTGCTTTAACCGCACCCGGATCTGTTTTTAATAATTCTATTTGCCCTGGTTTTGGCGATGTAAATGGGTGGTGCATGGCGTGGTAACGCTCGGTGTCTTCGTCCCATTCTAAAAGCGGAAAATCAATAACCCAAAGTGGCGCAAATTCGTTGGGTTTACGTAAACCTAAACGCTCTGCAAGTTCCATACGTAAGGCACTTAATTGTGCGCGTACTTTGTTAGTGTCGCCAGAAAGCACACAAATTAAATCGCCTGGTTTTGCACCTGTAACTTCGGCCCATTTAGCTAAATCGTCTTGATCGTAGAATTTATCTACAGACGATTTAAAACTTCCATCATCATTATATCTACAATAAACCATACCTAAAGCTCCAACTTGCGGACGCTTTACCCAGCTTATTAATTTATCAATTTCTTTTCTGGTGTAACTGTTTCCTCCAGGAACTGCAATACCAACAACTAATTCGGCATTATTAAAAACCCCAAAATCTTTATGCTGAGCTACTTGGTTTAATTCGCCAAACTGCATACCAAAGCGAATGTCTGGTTTGTCGTTTCCGTATAAACGCATGGCATCATCGTAAAGCATTCTTGGAAATTTATCGACTTCAACACCATTAATTTCTTTAAGTAAATGGCGTGTTAAACCTTCAAAGGTATTTAAAATATCTTCTTGCTCAATAAAAGCCATTTCACAATCTATTTGTGTAAATTCTGGCTGTCTATCGGCGCGTAAATCTTCATCTCTAAAACATTTTACAATCTGGAAATATTTATCCATACCACCAACCATAAGCAATTGCTTAAATGTTTGTGGCGATTGTGGTAAGGCGTAAAATTGCCCTTCATTCATACGACTTGGCACTACGAAATCGCGAGCACCTTCTGGCGTAGATTTTATTAAATATGGCGTTTCAACCTCAATAAAACTGGCATTAGACAGGTAATTACGAACTTCTTGAGTTACTTTATGCCTAAAAATCAAGCTGTTTTTTACTGGATTTCTTCTAATATCTAAATAACGATATTTCATGCGAATATCTTCGCCACCATCTGTTTTATCTTCAATTGTAAATGGCGGAAGTTTAGCTTTGTTTAAGATAGTAAGGTCCGAAACAAGCACTTCAATATCACCTGTTGGTATATTTGGGTTTTTAGAAGCACGCTCTTGTACTTTTCCCTTAACTTGAATTACAAATTCACGTCCAAGCTTTTGGGCGGTTTCCAAAACTTTTTTATCGGTTTGCTCTTCATCAAAATATAATTGAGTTATCCCGTAACGGTCTCGCAAATCTACGTAAACCATAAAACCCTTATCTCTAACACCTTGCACCCAACCTGCTAAGGTTATTTCTGTATTTGTATGTGATGCTCTTAATTCACCACAGTTATGACTTCTGTACATATCGAAATTTTAATCGTGCAAATTTAATAAATACTAGAGAGTATTGGTTTTATATGGAAGCTTTTTTGAAAAAGAGTAAGAAAATGGAAAAAGTGATTTTTGTTAAACGTATTTAATACGTTTAAAATAGTTAATTATTTTTTAATAACCAATAATTATTACTGTTATAATTTGCGAATAATTTAGTGAAATTAACTTTTTATTGATAATATTATTTCTTGCGATTACGTAAATTCTGTCAGAATGTTTATCTTAGTAGTAATTAACTTAAAATATAACTAATTATGAATCAATTTTTACAATTAAGACGTATTCTGGCTTTTCTGTTTTTAGTAACAGTAAATGCCATAAATGCTCAAGAGGTAACCGGTACCGTAAAGGACGAAACGGGACCATTACCGGGTGTATCGGTAGTTGTTAAAGGGACAACTACAGGAACAACTACTGATTTTGACGGAAATTATACTGTTACAGCTAATAATGGCGATGTACTTATATTTTCGTATGTTGGATACGATACTCAAGAAATTACAGTTACAGGACCAAAATTAAATGTCTCTTTAAAATCTGGTGTTGCACTAGATGAAGTTATACTAGTAGGTTCTAGAAACCCAGCAAGAACAGCAACAGACACACCTGTTCCTGTTGATGTTATTGACATTTCTGAATTAACTTCTGCTGGACCTCAAGTAAATTTAAATCAAATTTTAAACTTCGTAGCGCCTTCATTTACATCAAACACGCAAACCATTTCAGATGGTACAGACCACATCGATCCTGCTTCGCTAAGAGGATTAGGACCAGATCAAGTGTTAGTTTTAATTAATGGTAAAAGAAGACACAACTCGTCGCTTGTTAATGTTAACGGTACTTTTGGTAGAGGTAGTGTTGGTACCGATTTAAACGCTATTCCTTCTGGTGCCATAAAACGCTTAGAAGTGTTACGCGATGGTGCTGCTGCTCAATATGGATCGGATGCTATTGCAGGTGTTATTAATATTGTGTTAGATAGTAGTGTTAACGAACTTACTTTAAACATGACTACCGGAGCCAATTTTTCAAAAAACGCCAACGGGCAAACTGGCGGTGTTGACGGCGAAACCATTAATATAAGCGCTAACTATGGTATTCCGTTAGGAACTAATGGAGGCTTTATTAACTTAACTGGCGATTTCGATTTTAGAGATTCGTACAACAGAATGAAAGAGTGGGAAGGGGATGTGTTTAATTTATATAATACAGTAGAGCGTTTTGCAAATGCCGACGGTTATGATATTGCAAACTTATTAGATGATGATGTTGATGATGTTATTCAATATGGAAATCAAGCAGGGTTAGGCTTAAGCCAAACTGCAACAAAAGAAGAATTACAAGCTATTTTAAGCGCTGATAATACTGAAGCAGAATTAGCTGCAAGAGGTTTAGTTAGAAGCGATTTCAATATGCGTGTTGGGCAGTCTGAAGTTCGCGGCGGACGCTTTTTTGGAAACTTATCTTTGCCAATCGACGATCAAGGCACAGAATTATACTCTTTCGCTGGTATTAGTTCAAGAAAAGGAAATTCTGCAGGTTTTTATAGGTTACCAAACCAAAGCAGAACGTATACACCGGCTTATATAAATGGTTTTTTACCTGAAATAAACTCAACCATTACCGATCAATCTTTTGCTGTTGGTATTAAAGGCAAAGTAAACGACTGGAATGTAGATTTAAGTAATTCTTGGGGTAAAAATGAATTTTTATACGTTATTGGAAACACTTACAATGCTTCCATGCAAAATGCATCGCCATTTACTTTTGATGCTGGCGGATTTAGTTTTGCACAAAACACCGTTAATTTAGATATTAATAAATTTCATGACGACATTTTAAACGGTTTAAACGTGGCTTTTGGGGCTGAATATCGTTTAGAGAAATATGAAATTTATGCCGGTGAAGAAGCTTCTTATGGCCAATATACAGCCGCTGGAGAGTTAATTAAAACTTCAACTCAGGTTGCTGCGCAAGATTTCTTTGGAGAAGCAAGACCCGGAGGTTCGCAAGTTTTTCCTGGATTTAGACCAACAAACGAATTATCTCGTGGCAGAAATAGTGTTGCTGCTTATTTTGATTTAGAAGCCGATTTTTCGGAAACATTTTTAGCAAGTTTTGCAACGCGTTACGAAAATTATTCCGACTTCGGATCGACGATTAATTTCAAATTAGCCGGTCGTTTAAAGGCAAGTGAAAATGTAAACATTAGAGCCGCTGTAAATACAGGGTTTAGAGCGCCATCGCTTCACCAGTTAAATTACAACTCGGTTTCTACTATTTTTGTAGATGGTATTGCTCAAGAAGTTGGAACATTCTCTAACGATAGTAAAGTGGCAAATCTACTTGGTATTCCTGCGCTAAAAGAAGAAACTTCTAGAAGTGTTAGTTTTGGGGTTACTGCCAAAATTCCAGATGCCAATTTAAGTATTACAGCCGATGCTTATTTTGTGGCTATAGATGATCGTGTTGTTTATACTGGAACCTTTGAGCCTCAAACAGAAGCTGATGGTAGTTATACTGACGATGCTAACGAAGAATTAGCAAATTTATTAACTCAAGCCAATGCATCGGGAGCTGCGTTTTTTGCGAATGCCATCGATACAGAGTCTAAAGGTTTAGATATTGTAATTACTCACAAAGCCGATATTGGAACAAATGGAAGATTGGTAACCGACTTATCGGGTACACTGTCTAAAACAAAACGTGTTGGCGATATTAAAGCCTCAAATGTTTTAGAAAATGCAGGTTTAGTTGAAACTTATTTTGATGAGTCTAGCAGAATTTATTTAGAAGAAGCGGTGCCAAGAACTAAAGTTAATTTAACCAATAACTACACCGTTAATAAATTTAATTTGTTTTTGCGTAATGTTTATTTTGGTCCTGTTTCTGAAGCAACCAATACGGTAGCTAATCAGCAAGAGTTTTCATCTAAAATTGTAACCGATTTATCTTTTGGTTATCAAGCTACAGATGCCCTAACACTTACCATTGGAGCTAATAATTTATTCGACATCTATCCAGATAGAGCTATTGAAGCTAATAGAAGTAGTGGGCGTTTCGACTGGTCCAGAAGATCTCAACAATTTGGTATTGGTGGTCGATTCCTTTTTGCCCGTTTAAGCTTTAAATTATAATATTGAAATAACTTACTTTAAAATTGAAAAGCCTCAACATATGTTGAGGCTTTTCTGCTATTAATCAATATTTTTAATAGGGATTAAAAATATTAATACTATAAGTAACTGCTAGGCAGCTACACGATCTTTAAACAGTCTCATTTTTAACTTAGTTACTAAAAAGAACAGAATAGGAACAATGATTAAGGTTAAAAATGTAGCAATTAATAAACCATAAATTACGGTCCAAGCAAGTGGTCCCCAAAACACTACGTTATCTCCACCCATGTAAATGTGTGGGTTAAACTCTGAAAATAGTGTAAAGAAGTTTATGTTTAAACCAATAGCTAAAGGAACCAAACCTAATATAGTTGTAATTGCAGTAAGTAATACTGGGCGTAAACGTGCTTTACCTGCTTTAACAATACATTCGTATAAATCGTCTATATTTAAATAAGCATCTTCGGGTAAATCGAGTTCTAATTTTTTACGATCAATTAATAATTGGGCGTAATCGAGTAGTACAACTCCATTGTTTACCACAACACCAGCAAGCGATATAATACCAACCATAGTCATCATAATAACAAACGAGCTACCAGTAACAACAATACCGCCAAATACCCCGATTAAACTTAAAAATATGGCCAACATAATAATAGTTGGTTTTGAAATAGAGTTAAATTGGAAAATTAAAATAAAGAAGATTAAACCTAAACCGGTAAAGAAAGCGCCCATTAAAAAGGCCATTTGTTTATTTTGCTCTTCAATTTGCCCGGTGTAATCTATTTTAATGTTTTCTGGTAAATTCTCAAAACCTTGCATTTCACTTTGAATTTGGCTCACAACTGCGCCAGCATCAGTAAATCCTGGAGATAATGCAGAATATACCGTTACAACACGCTTCGTATCCTTATGCTTAATAGCACTAAATCCTGAAGTGTTTTCGGCATGAGCAATGGCAGAAACAGGTACTTCGCGTATTTGCCCACTTGCCATGTCTCTAAAGGTGATTTTCTGGTTAAATAAGGCACTCGTGTTATATCGGTTTTCTTCATTAAAACGCACATAAATATCGAAATCGTCGCCATCTTCTTTGTAAATACCGGCTTTCGAACCAAAAATTGAGTTACGTAATTGTTGTCCTACTTGCGAAGCGCTTACACCTAACTCGCCTGCTTTTTCACGGTCTACAACCACGCGCATAACAGGTTTGTCCTTGTTAACATCAATTTTTAATTCATCAACGCCGCCAACGTTTTTACTATTAATAAACTCACGCATACGTTCGGCGGTAGTAATTAATTCGTTGTAATCCTCACCTTCAATTTCAATATTAATTGGCGCTCCAACTGGCGGGCCATTATAATCTTTTTCAACCGAAATTAATACACCTGGAAAAATACCAACCAATGCTTTTTGTACTTTTTGACGAAGCAACTCACTGTCTTCGCCTTCGCGATATTTAAACTCGCGCATAGAAGCTGTTATTTTTGCTTTATGTGGCATTTCGGCAGCCGAACCACCATCGGTTTGTGGATTTCCGGCACCTTCGCCAACTTGCGAAACGGCACTTTCTACCATAAAGTTATAATCGCCATCTTTGTATTGATTATCGTCTAGAACATTGTAAACTATTTTTTCAATTTCTTTTGTAATGGTATTGGTTTTTTCAATAGCTGTTCCTTCAGGATATTCAATGTAAACAATAATTTGATTAGGAATATTATCTGGGAAAAACTCCACTTTTGTTCGTTGAGATGCTAAAGACCCTCCAAAAGCCACAAATGATAAAATAAGTAGTAAAAAAGTTACTATGGTAAAATAGTAGGGGCGTCGACCCTTGAAGGTTCCACGCAATTGACGTTCATATATGTTTTCTAATTTTACTAGTGTACTGTTTTGAAATTTATTTGCCCATTTACGTAATAATAATCGATAGACCCAAAGCATAATAGCAGTAAATACCATTAAAGCGCCTAATCCCCGATAACTACCTCCAAAAATAATTACAAGTAGACCAATACTAGCCATAATACCAGTTAGGGCAATAATGCTTTTTAATGGCATGTCTTTATCTTCAATACTCATAAAATTTGAAACTAATACTGAGTTGAAGAAAATAGCAACGAAAAGAGATGAACCTAAAACAATAGATAAGGTTTGCGGTAAAATTTTCATGAATTCTCCCATAATTCCTGGCCATAACCCTAATGGAATAAAGGCTGCTACAGTTGTTGCGGTAGAAATAATAATAGGGAATGCAATTTCACCAATACCTTTTTTTGCAGCTTCAATGCGGCTCATGCCTTCTTCGTCCATTAAACGGTAAACGTTTTCAACAACTACAATACCGTTATCTACGAGCATTCCTAATCCCATAATTAAACCAAAAAGTACCATGGTATTTAAGGTAATGCCGAACATGTTAAGTATCATCAGCGACATTAACATAGACATTGGAATAGCGAAACCAACGAAAATCGCATTTTTAAATCCTAAAAAGAACATTAATACGGTTACTACAAGAATAACCCCGAAAATAATGTTGTTTACTAAGTCGTCTACTTGACCAATGGTAACCGATGATTGATCGTTTGTAATACTAACTTCTAGGTCTTGAGGAAAATCGTTCGCTTTGGCATTTTCAACAATAACTCTAACCTGTTCGGCTGCATCAACCATGTTTTTTCCAGCTCGTTTTTTAACGTCGAGCATAACAACAGGATGACCGTATTCGCGAGCAAATGTTGTTTTATCTTCTTCATGAAATGTAACAGTTGCTACATCTTTTAAATAAATAGGGAAATTGTTTTCTGCTTTTACCACAAAATTTTCTAATTCTGATGGTTTTTCAATTTCACCTAAAACACGAATAGTTCTGCGTTGTCCGCTAGCTTTTATATTACCAGCAGACATAGTTACGTTACCACCGTTTATAGCATTTATAATATCGGTAAAGGTAACTTTGGCTGCCGTCATTTTATAAATGTCTACAGCAACTTCAACTTCTTTTTCTTGAGCACCACGAATGGCAACTTCTTTAATTTCGAGTAAGTCTTCAATTTCATCTTGAAGAAATTCGCCATATTCTTTTAATTTTTCTACCGTATAATCACCTGAAATATTAATGTTAAGTATAGGCATTTCTTCCGATAAGCTCAGCTCGAAAACATCGGGTTCTACTTTAGCTCCGTTAAAGGTAGGCCAATCTTCACCTGCTGTTTCGCTTTCTATTTCGTCTTTTACTTTTTGTTTGGCTTGTTCTACCGTTAAATTTTCATCAAATTCAACAATAACCATCGAATAATCTTCAGTGGATGTTGAGGTTATTTCTACAACATTGCTTACTGTTTTAAGTTGATCTTCTAACGGGTCGGTAACTAATTTCTCAATATCTTCGGCAGTGTTGCCTGGAAAAATAGTACTTACGTATATTTTGGTTTCGTTTACTTCTGGAAAGTTTTCGCGTGGCATATCGAAAAATGCCGAAACACCTAAGTAAAATATAACCGCAATAAGCACATACATTGTGGTTTTATTATTGATTGCCCATGAGGACCACGAAAACTCTTTATTGACTTTTTTCTGATTATCAGTCATAATTTTAATAGGTAATTAAAAAGGATTAATTAAATGTTTATTACCTTAACAGGTTGGTCATCTTTCACGCTTCTAGCGCCTTCTTCAATAATTTCTGTACCTATATCTATTCCAGAAAGCACTTCAATTACATCACCTTGCGTTTTCCCCGTTTTAATAATTACTTTTTTAGCAACACCTTGGTTGTTATTATCTTTATTTTCAACTATGTAAATATATTGTTCGCCTTCTGCATTTTCTGAAACAATACTTTGAGGAATTAAAAAGGTGTTTTCGTTAGTGTAATCGTTAATTTTAAGTTTTGCTGTTAAATTTGGTTTTATTGAAGCATCCTTGTTTGGTATACCAACTTCAACTTTATAAGTTCGGTTAGCTGGGTTTATGTAGTTTCCTGCTTGACGTACTTTTGCATCAACAGTTTTTCCTAAAATTGGAAATTCTACTTTTACAGCTTTACCAACAATGATATCTGATACGTAGCGTTCTGGTACATCGGTTTCAATATACATGTTACTTAAATTAATAATACGAAATAATTGTGATTGCCCAGGAGCTACAACAGAACCTTGCTCGGTTATAACATCGTCTATAGTTCCAGAAAATGGAGCTTTTACAATGGTTTTTGCAACTTGCTGTTCTAATTGATTTACAGCTTCTTGTTGTGCTTCGTAGTTTGATTTGGCTTGTAAAAATTGAATTTCACTACCAATTTTTTGGCTCCATAAACGCTCTTGACGCTCAAAAGTAGTTTTCGATAATGCCGTTTGAATTTTAAGTTGCGCTAATTGTTGGCTAAGTCCGCCATCGTCAATTTTAGCTAAAATTTGACCTTTGCTTACACGTTGTCCTTCTTTTACATACACTTTAGATAAAACACCAGAATATTCTGGAAAAATAACTAAGTTTTCTTTAGTATCTACACTTCCTTGTAATTCTACATAATGTGTAAATGTTTCAGCCTTAGCATTAAAAGTTGTAATAAGCGGTATTTTTTCCTGAGGATCGAGCGCTTTAATTTTTGCTTGTAATTGCTTTAATTGTGTTGCAATTTCTTGAGCAGAAGCATCTAACTCGTTTTTCTTTTTTCTAATAAGCGTTAAATCGTTTGTTTCAATTATATCTTGAACAGACTGATTCTTGTTACCACCACATGATGCTAAAAGAAGGGTTACTAAAATTAATTGTAAATATTTCATCGTGGTTATTGTTTTATATTTAATAGGTTTGTTAATTCTGCTTTTTTGTTTATTACATCTATAATAGCTTGTAAATATTCTTGTTGTATTGTATAAAGTTGGGTTTGTGCTTGTCTTAAATCGAAACTACTTGCAATACCTTCGCGATATTTTATGGTGTTTTTACGTTCGATTTTTTCGGCTAAAGCCAAGTTTTTTTGTTGGTTTGCATAGGTATCAATAGCCAAATTATACTCGTTTTTAGCATTTTGAACTTCAATAGATAATTGACTTTCTTTTTCGATTAATTCGTTTTTAGCAATGTCCCATTCTATTTTTGCTTTTTGGCGTTTTGCTTTATTACCAAACGAACTAAATATAGGAACCGTTAAACTTACACCGCCTATAGACGAAAATAGCCAATTTTGTTCTTTATTAAAAAAAGTAAATTCGTCACTAATACCCAAATAGCTAGCATTAACAAAGGCGTTAAGCTTTGGTAATTGTTCCGATCGTTCTAGCTTGTATTCTAACTCTTTACTTAGAACTTGGTTAGCCGCAATTTTATAATCGATATTATTCGATATAGGTTGGTTTTCGCTAATTAGTTCTAGCGAAATATTATCGGTTACTAATGATTCTAAACTATCTTTTAAAGTAATTTCTGCATTTATGTCTAGTCCTAAAAGTACTTTTAAATAGCCTTTAGAAATGTCGTGCAAGGTTTCAAGGTTTTTTAAAGTAATCTCTAAACTAGAAAGTGTAATTTGCAATTGTTCAACATCTTCTTCTTCGGTTAAACCGTTTTCAAAAATTTTAGTGGTTTCGTTTAAATTATCTTTTAAAACCGAAATATTGTTATTCGTAATTGCAATACTTTCTTTAGTGAGTAAAGCATTGTTGTAAGCGCTAATAACTGCGGTAACAATTTCGTTTTCTGTTTTTTCTTTTGCGTTTTTAGAAATTTCTAAAAATACTTTGTTTGATTGTAAACCAACAACATATCCGCCATCAAACAGTAATTGGTTTAATTGTATAGCCGGTGTTAATTGATGTTTAGGAAAAAGAAAACGAAACGGGTCGCCTTCTGGTAAACTATTAACATCGAACGGCGTTTTTACATAAAGTTGATAATCTACTGCGCCATTAATTTGAGGTAATCCTAAGGCTGTAGTTGCTTTTACGTCTTGTTCGGCTGCGTTTATACTTAAATTGGCATTTTGTATTGTTCTATTATTTTCTTTGGCATAATTTATAGCTTCTTCTAAACTAAAATTATAAGAGTTGTTTTCTTGTGCATAAATGCTCCATGAGAAAAACAACCCAATTAATAAGATTGAGATTTGTTTCATTAAATGTTATTTTTGATTGATTTGTAAGTATCGGTTTAAATATTCAAGCCCTTTTGGCGTGCAAATACCTCGTAAATGGTATTCTAAAAAGTTGTTCATAAGTATTTTCATTGAAAAGTTTTCTAACGGAAAAAGCGACTTATTCTTTAAAGTCATTATACTGTTAAAATAAATTTTAGAAATAAATTCAGAATTAATTTCCGTTCTAAACAGGCCTAGTTTTTTTCCTCTACTAATATTCTCTTGCACACAATCACTCATTACGCACATTTGTTTGTGCTTAATGTTGTGGTAAATCTCTGGATAATATTTTTCTAATTGATATTGAGGTGACGACTTTTCATCTTTTAAATTATGCATTAACACTTGCTTTACCTCGTAAATTTCATCAATCGGGTTTTTTTCTTGTTTGCATACGTTGCTTATTCCTGCCGAAATTTTTTGAAATAGGTAAAAAACAGATTCTTCGACTAAAACCGTTTTGTTTTTGAAATATTGATAAATGGTTTTTTTCGAAATACCTTGGGCATTGGCTATTTCGTCCATCGTAACACTTTTAAAACCATAGTTTAAAAATAAATCGCAGGCGGTATGTAATATTTTATCTTTCATAATTAAGCCGCAAAACTACAACAGGAAACTTTAAAAACAAAAAAAGTTTCCAACGTTTTACCTTTTTTTAACATTAAATTTATTTTACCGCAACGTTTTAGCAGTTTTTAATTTATTTTAGCACCATGCAATCCATAGACGAATACAGAGATCATTTTGTTACATTTCTAGATGAATTTGTGACAGAAAAGCAACCAGAAAATCTATATAATCCCATTAATTATATTTTAAACTTAGGCGGAAAGCGTTTAAGGCCTGTACTTACGCTTATGACAGCCGATATTTTTGGAGGTCATTTTAAAAATGCTTTAAATGCAGCTTTAAGTGTTGAGGTTTTTCATAATTTTTCTTTGGTTCATGATGATATAATGGATGATGCACCATTGCGTCGGGGACATAAAACGGTTCATGAAAAATGGGATGTAAATACCGGAATACTTTCTGGAGATGCCATGTTAATTTTAGCATATCAACTTTTCGAAAACTATGAAGCTACGGTTTTTCTAGATTTAGCAAAGTTATTTAGTAAAACGGCGCTTGAAGTTTGCGAAGGACAACAGTACGATGTCGATTTTGAAACCAGAAACGATGTTACTATTCCGGAATATTTAAAAATGATTGAATATAAAACAGCCGTTTTAGTTGGTGCTGCCATGAAAATGGGCGCTATAGTTGCCAATGCATCGAAAACAGAACAAAATAATATTTACGAATTTGGTAGAAACCTTGGGATAGCGTTCCAGTTACAAGACGATTATTTAGATGCTTTTGGAGACCCTCAAACCTTTGGAAAACAAGTTGGTGGCGATATTATAGAAAATAAAAAAACCTATTTGTATTTAAAAGCAATCGAATTTTTAGATGATAGCGATAAAGCTGTACTCGAAGCATTGTTTTCTTCGCAGCCAGAGCAAGTCGACGAAAAAATTGAAACCACCAAACAATTGTTTGAAACTTCAGGTGCTGCTAAGGCAACTAAAGAAGCCATAAAAACTTACACCGAAAAAGCTTTTAAAAACCTAGATTGTTTAAATATTACTGAAGATAAAAAAGTACTTTTAAAAGCTTTTGGTAACAGTTTAATGAATAGAACGGTATAATGCAATTCCCCACTAATTTTGAAACTTTAATAGCCGAGGCTACTGCACTCGATTTATACACAAAATTAGTGCAACAGCTTAATAAAGATTTTTTATTAGCTAATATCGATTTGGGGTTTAACGAGGCTATTTTGCCGTCTAGTTTAAAATTGATGCTGCACGAAACCGTTTTTAAGCTAATTCAAGAAAAATTTACAGAATACCTTAATTTACTTTATATAATTGATGTTCCAGAACGTGCAGTAAAAGCTTTAAATGGCGATGATATTTTAAAACTATCTGAAGAAGTTAGCTTTTTAATTTTAAAACGCGAATGGCAAAAAGTTTGGTTTCGAAATAAATATAGTTAAAAATACACTCTAACAAAAGGCATCCACGCATTCGCATAAATACTTTTATTGTTGTTATAAAGTACATCGTAACGCACACCAAGAGTAACGTTATTGCTTCGGTAACCAGCACCAAGAAATAAAGCAGGCGTCCAGTAGGTGTCTTTTAATAAACTTGGGTCATCAAAATTTCTGCTAACATGCAATTGTTCAAATTCCGCCGATAGTTGTATTTCTGGAATAACATTGGCAAGCCCAATTAAGCTTCCGCCTAAAATAGTAGAATTATATAAGTTTTTTTGGCGGTTGTACGTTGCATTTAATCCAATACCAAAAGAGAAAACACGATCTACTTCGTAAATAACACTCGGTGCCAAAGTACCACTAAAAAATCCGTTGCCAACATTTAAACCAACACCACCACCAAATCTTACGTTTTTCCAGAAATGTTTTTCGCTTATTTGGGCATTTAAGATGTGATTTGCACATAAAACAAAAAGAAGAATAACGATTTTCTGCAGTTTTTTGGTTTTCATTCTTTTAAAAATTTAACAGTTTTCTTGTATCAGTAAATAATATTAAAATATAAGATATAAATATAGTTAAACAAACCCCTTATTTTACTAAAAGTTGTATTTTTGAAAAATATTTTTACTAAACCTACAAGGTATTAAATAAAACAATGGATAAATATTCCTTTTTAAATGCAGCTCATACAGCATATTTTGCTGAGTTATATGAACAATATTTACAAAATCCCGATGCCATAGAACCTAGTTGGAGAGCCTTTTTTCAAGGTTACGATTTTGGAAGCGAAAACTATGGTATTAATGGCGAAATAATTGAAGGTGTTAGCACACAAATACCAGAACAATTACAAAAAGAATTCCAGGTTGTAAAACTTATAGATGGGTATAGAATGCGTGGACATTTGTTTACAAAAACAAATCCAGTTCGCGACCGTCGTACCTATTCGCCAACTTTAGAGTTACAAAATTTTGGTCTTAGCGAAAACGATTTAGCTACTGTTTTTAATGCAGGCGAAATTTTAGGTATTGGTGCGCAACCATTAAGTGTTATTTTAAAGCATTTAAATAATATTTATTGCGATTCTATTGGTGTTGAGTATATGTATTTGCGTAACCCAGAAGTTATTGGGTGGTGGCAAGAACAATTAAATAAAAACGATAATCAGCCAAATTTTTCCGCAGAGACAAAAAAGTACATTTTGTCTAAATTAAATCAAGCGGTTACTTTCGAGAATTTTTTGCAAACCAAATATGTGGGGCAAAAACGTTTTTCTTTAGAAGGTGGCGAGTCATTAATTCCTGCGATTAGTAATGTGTTATTTTATGCCGTTGAAAAATATGGGGTAAAAGAATGTGTTTTAGGAATGGCACACCGTGGACGTTTAAGTACGTTGGTTAATATTTTTAGAAAACCAATGCGTGAGCTTTTTAACGAGTTCGATGGAAAAGATTTTGAAGATGAAAATATTGATGGTGATGTAAAATATCATTTAGGATTAACACTTGATAAAACATACCAAAACGGAAAAACCATCAAGATGAACTTGGTGCCAAACCCGTCACATCTAGAAACTGTAGCTCCAGTTGCTGAAGGTATTACTCGTGCAAAAATTGATGAAGATTACGGCGGAGACGATTCTAAGATTATTCCAATAGTTGTGCATGGAGATGCTGCAATTGCAGGACAAGGTATTGCGTATGAGGTTGCCCAAATGAGTCGATTAAATGGTTATAAAACAGGAGGAACTATACATATTGTGGTTAACAACCAAGTTGGTTTTACAACTAACTATTTAGATGCTCGTTCTAGTACTTATTGTACCGATGTGGCAAAAGTAACTTTATCGCCAGTTTTACATGTAAATTCCGATGATGCAGAAGCTGTGGTTCATGCCGTAGAAATGGCTTTAGAATACAGAATGCGTTATAAAAAGGATGTTTATATTGATTTATTAGGATATAGAAAATATGGACATAACGAGGGTGATGAGCCACGTTTTACACAACCTAAACTATACAAGTATATATCTAAACATCCTAATCCGTTTAAAATATATTCCGATAAATTAATTTCTGAAGGGACTATTAATAAAGGTTATGTAGATGCTATTGTAGCCGAATTTAAAGAAACGCTCGAAAGTGAATACGAAAAATCTAAAGAGGCCGACTCTTCAAAAGTTCGTGAATTTATGGAGGAGCGATGGGAAGATTTTACCAGAAGAGGTGTTGATGCCATGTTGGAAAAGGTTGAAACCAATTATCCAAAAGATAAATTAGAACATATTTCTAAAGTGGTGTCTACTGTGCCAGAGGGTGTTAAGTTTTTAAGAAAAGCTGAACGTATTCTTGAAGGCCGTAAAAAGATGGTGTTTGAAACCGATACCTTAGATTGGGGTATGGCTGAAACTTTAGCCTACGGAACTTTAATGGAAGAAGGTTTTAATGTACGCATTTCAGGTCAAGACGTGGAGCGAGGCACGTTTAGTCACCGTCATGCTATACTTCGGGATGAAAAATCTGAAGAACGTATTAACTTGCTAAATACAAATCCAGATAATAAAGGTGAAATGTATATTTTCAATTCCTTTTTATCTGAATATGGTGTACTTGGCTTCGATTATGGTTACGCTATGGCAAACCCAAATACATTAACCATTTGGGAAGCGCAGTTTGGAGATTTTAGTAATGGTGCTCAAATAATTTTCGACCAATATTTATCGGCAGCAGAAGATAAATGGAAGGTTCAAAACGGTATTGTAGTATTATTACCTCATGGTTACGAAGGGCAAGGGTCAGAACATTCATCTGCAAGAATGGAGCGTTATTTACAGCTTTGTGCTAACGATAACATGATTGTGGCAGATTGTACAACGCCAGCTAACTTTTTTCACTTGCTGCGTCGCCAAATGAAACGTGATTTTAGAAAGCCATTAATAGTTTTAACACCAAAGAGTTTATTACGTCATCCTAAAGCGGTGTCTTCTATAAACGAATTAGCTACAGGAGCATTCCAGGAAGTTATAGACGATGTGATTGAAGCTTCAAAAGTTAAAAAACTAGTGTTCTGCACAGGTAAGTTTTATTATGACTTATTAGCAGAGCGTGAAGTATTAAATAGAGAAGATGTTGCATTAGTGAGAATAGAGCAGCTTTTCCCTCTTCATTTAGATAAAATACAACAATTAATTAATAAGTACTTAAACGTAGAAACTTATGTTTGGGCACAAGAAGAACCTAAAAATATGGGAGCTTGGAGTTTTATGGCAGAACGCTTAAATTTAGTTAAACTAGAGGTTTGCGCAAGACCATATAGCTCGGTACCTGCTCCGGGTTCGAGTACAAGAGATAAAAGAAGACAACGCCGTGTAATTGACGCTGTTTTTAATAATGAAGAAACAAAATAAACGAAAAATACGACTTAAAAATTAGGACCAATGATTTTAGAAATGAAAGTCCCTTCTCCGGGGGAATCTATTACTGAGGTAGAAATAGCAACATGGCTAGTAGAAGATGGAGATTATGTTGAAAAAGATCAAGCCATAGCAGAGGTAGATAGCGATAAGGCAACATTAGAATTACCTGCAGAAGTAAGCGGAACAATTACATTAAAAGCAGAAGAAGGTGATGCCGTAGCGGTTGGTGCTGTAGTTTGTTTAATTGATACAGATGCAGAAAAACCAGAAGGTGGTAGTGAGCCAGTAGCCGAAACGAAAGAAGAAGCTCCAAAAGTAGAAGCTGCTAAACCAGCAAATACCGAAAAAACATACGCAACAGGAACAGCAAGTCCTGCTGCTAAAAAAATATTAGCCGAAAAAGGTATTGAAGCATCAGCTGTTGCTGGAACCGGAAAGGCAGGTAGAGTAACTAAAGAAGATGCTGTTAAGGCGGTTCCTTCAATGGGAACACCAACTGGTGGTTCTAGAGGCGAAACACGTAGTAAAATGTCAATGTTACGTCGTAAAGTAGCAGAGCGTTTAGTTGAAGCTAAGAATACTACAGCCATGTTAACAACATTTAACGAAGTTAACATGACACCAATTTTTGCTTTACGTAACGAGTATAAAGAAACTTTTAAAGCTAAGCATGGCGTAGGGTTAGGTTTTATGTCTTTCTTTACTTTAGCTGTAGTTCGTGCTTTAAAAATGTATCCTGCTGTTAACTCAATGATTGATGGTAAAGAAATGCTTTCATACGATTTCTGTGATATTAGTATTGCAGTTTCTGGACCTAAAGGATTAATGGTGCCTGTAATTAGAAATGCCGAAAATTTAACCTTTAGAGGTGTTGAGTCTGAAGTAAAACGTTTAGCATTACGTGCTCGCGATGGTCAAATAACTGTAGATGAAATGACCGGAGGTACGTTTACTATTACTAATGGAGGTGTTTTTGGTAGTATGTTGTCTACACCAATTATTAATCCACCTCAAAGTGGTATTTTAGGTATGCATAACATTATACAACGTCCTATTGCTGTAGATGGTAATGTTGAAATTCATCCTATGATGTATGTAGCTTTATCATACGATCACAGAATTATTGATGGTAAAGAAAGTGTAGGGTTTTTAGTAGCTGTTAAAGAAGCTCTGGAAAGTCCTTTAGATTTACTAATGAATAATGATGTTAAAAAGGCTTTAGAATTATAAGCAAATATTATTAAAAATAAAAAAGGTGTTGTTTTTAAAAACAACACCTTTTTTATTTTAGAACATTTAACTAATAAAAGAACAGCATTATATTAAAACCGATGGTTATAACAACTATAATGACTAAGCCAATAAATAAACATTTGTTTATTGTTTTATTTTCCTCTCCCATAATAATTATTTTATATTTTTAAACTCTGCGCTATTGTAATTAACGCAGAGATTTAAAAATCCCTCAACTAGATATTTTGTTTAATAGCACCGTAAAGTTAAATAGTAAAATTGTTAAATAAAATAAGCAGTTATACGTATTTTAAGGCTCTACCGGATTTGCAATTAAAAAAAGGCTTTAGGTCATTACGACCTAAAACCTTTTATAATTCTCCCTAAGAACTAATTAATAGCACTGTAAAGATATACTATGTTTGTGAATTATAAAATACGTACTTCTGCGTATTTTTAATTTGATATCAAAAAAAAAGGTCTAAATTTTTCAATTTAGAACCTTTTTATAATTCTCCCTAAGAACTAATTAATAGCACTGTAAAGATATATTATGTTTATGAATTATAAAATACGTACATATACGTATTTTATAAAAAATGCTTGTTTAATGTTGCCCATATGGATAAGGATGTGGGTTTGTTATCTAAACCAAGCTTTGCAACAATATTACTACGGTGTTTATCTACCGTTCTAACCGATATAGAAAGTTCATCTGCAATGTCTTGGCTCGTTTTGTTGTTGCTAATTAGTTTAACAATTTTTAATTCAGATTTTGTTAAACAATCAATTTCTTTAGGTCTTTCCCTATGAGAGTTTTGTAAGTATAATGCTATTTCGTCACTAAAATAAGGGGTGTTGCTTATTACACTTTTAATGCAAGCTTCAATTTCTTCAATGGCAAATTCTTTTAAAATATAGCCGTAAACGTTAAAAACCTTGGCTTGGTCGTAAAGGTCTTCTTCTTTATCGAAGGTAATAAGAATAATTTTAGTGTCTATATTGTTTTTTTTACAGGCTTCTGCGACTTCTAATCCCGTCATATGTGGCATCCTAATATCTAAAATGGCTATTTCAGGCTTTTCCTTAACTATTAAGTTATAGGCGCTTTTTCCGTCAGAAGCGCTACCAATTATATTAAAACCTTTGGAGTTTAAAAAATCGGTGAGGCCACGTAACATCAATGGATGATCGTCTGCAATTACAATTGAATTGGTCATTCGTTAGAGAGGAAATTATTTTATGCTATTATTATAGTTTTAAATATAGATATTTCTTTTCATAATCTATAACAGCTTTAGCTTTTTTTAAGATATCGGCTCCAATTATACCATCAACAGGTTGTGAATTATGATTTTTTAAAGCCGTGTTTACGTGTGTAAGGTTAAAAAGGACCAATACTATTTTACTATTGGTCCATTTTCCTATTTTAATTTTATTGCGTTTAGACATTTTAGTATCCATATCAGTAGCCCCTGCACCTGCTGCTTTTATAATAGATTCTTCAGCTTTTAGTTTAAAGGTTTCAATGGCTTCAAAGCCAACACAAGAATTTGAGGCTCCTGTATCTAAAATAAATAGGCCTTTTTTACCGTTAATAGTAGCTTTTATTTCAAAATGATTGGTTTTGGTAAGGTGTAACTTTACTTTGGCATAACCTTTTTGTAGAAGAAATTCTTGTAAATTAGGCTGCATGTCTTTTTAGTTTTCTTCTCAAAAATACTATAAACAGTGAAATTAAACTACCAATAATAACATAAATTAAATTGTTATTTTTAATAGGGTTGTCCAGTTGGCCGTAATAAACAAATGCGCTCCAATAATAGGGCGATTTTTTGGCGTTCGAAATAGTTTCGCTGTTAAGGTAACTTCGTTTTGAAAATACGTTAGCTTGGAATGCCGATTTTGAATTTTTATAGCTTTTATAAAACAATTGCATCATTTGCGAAGTCGATAAATCGTTTATTTGCCAAAGCGAAAACAAAAGATTTTCTGCACCTGCGTATTGAAATCCTCGGGCAATACTCATGGCGCCAGCACCTTTGTATAATTTGCCAATGCCTGTTTCGCATGCGCTTAAAATAACGAGATCTGGATTTAAATTCAAGGTGTAAAGTTCGTTTAAAAATAAAGTATCATCAATAAAGGAAATATTTGCAGGTAACGAAAAATTACCACTACTTGCGTGCGTTGATAAATGAATGATTCCAAAATGTTCTACTCGATTTAAAAAAGCTTGTTTTGTAGCCGCTTGTTTTATTAAATAGTCTCCTTTAAAGTGTTCTTTTATATGGGTTGCTTCGTTTAAAGAATATGGCAGAGCCTGATTTTCGTTTTCAAAAACAGGAAATACGCCTAAAACATTTTTGTTGGTTTTAGGTTTAATATTTTGTGTATAAAATACCGCACTCGAATTATATGCAATGTTATGCTGTGTTACTAAAAACGGCATGTTTTGGTATAAAGTGCTTTCGGTTTTTTTGGTTAAAAGGGCTTCGAAAGGCACGAAATTTAATAAACCATCGGGTATTATAACGACATTTTTACTTTCAATACGTTCAAGTTTTAAAAGCTGAAATAAGCGGAATGCATTAATACTGAAGTTTGCTAAATTATTGTTTATTATTGAAGCATTATCGAATAAATGAATAAAGTTTTTTATTTGGTTTAAAACCGTTTCGTCTAGTTCAATTTTATCTAGATTAATATCGTTTTTGGTTATTTTAAATAAATAAATTGCGCGATTTCCAAAGAAAAATTCTAAACAGGTAGCTTCATCTTTATGAAGCAAATTTTGAAGTTCTTCTAAAGAGAATTTGTTGGTTTTATAGTTTTCGTATTTTTCGTTAATCGAGGGTTGCAATCTTTTTAATTCAACAGAAACAGAATTTAAAGCAGTGCTTAACGTATTTATTTTTTGTGTGTCGCTATTTTTAATTTCGGCTTGAATTAACTCGCTTGTAAGTCGTTCTTGCTCTGCTAATAATTTAAATTCTGTTATAAGTAAACTGTCGTTTGGAAATTCTTGCAATCGTAATTTTTTAGTTGCAATTTTTTTTAAAACACCAGATTTGTTGCTTTCGGCATATTGTAAGGCTGCAATAATATTTTTTTTATCTCCTGAATTTTTAAACCGATTATAAAGAAAATGTATACAGGTTTCGCTGCGCAATCTGTTTGATGCTTGATGCTGAATTTTGTTTTCCTGCGAAGTCGATTTTTCTTGAAGTAAACGCGATACATAAAAACTTAAGTCGAGATAGTTTAAAGCTTTACTAATGTTTGTTTCAATTGAAGCAAAAAGGTCGAAAATATCAATAAAAGTATTTTCGGCGTATAGAGATTTCGTATTTGGTAGCTTTAACTTGTTGTGGTTCGGTAATAAAAAATCGAGCGCATGTTGTAGACTTAATTTAGCAGAAGTGTTATTTTGATTGAGAACATGAAGTTGAGCTTCTTCAAAATAAAATTTAGCTAAATATCTGGCCGATACCTGTTCTTTTTTAATTAAGGCCTTGGCTTTTTTAAATTCTGAAATAGCTAAAGGAATATTGTTTAGTTTTAATGCAATGGCGTAGTTGTTTTTATGTTTTTCAAAATTTGATTGTAGTTGATTGTTGAGCGCCTGTGCGGTTTTAAAATTATTTAAGGCAATAAAACTTTTAATTTTTAATTGATGTATTAATTGCCATTGCTTATTGTTTTTAATGGGTTTTAATGTGGCTAATTCTAAAGTTTGTAAAGCTGTATTATGTTTTCCTAGAGTTTGATATAGAATAGCTAAGTTGATATAACCACTATTTTGATGTTTTGTGTTTTGTTGATTTTTAGCCAGTAAAATATAATGATTTATTGTACTTATGGCATTAGTATAATCGTTTATTTGAATGTATAAATTACCTAAAGGTTTAAGGCAACTTTCAATAATATCGAAATTAGAAATGACTGAAAGTTCGTTGTTAAAAAAACGTTTTGAAGCTTCTTCGTAACTTAAAATACTAGTTGTTAAACGGCCAGTTTCTTTTAAATAAAAGCCTTTGTGGCATTGTAAGAACACCAAAGCTAGCTGCTCGTCTTTACTTTTTATTCTTGATTTATAATGCTGTTCCTTTTCTGTCAATTTTATTAATTCAGCTTCAGTTTTATTTGCGATAAATGTTTCGGAGGCCGCATAAATACGTTCTTCTAAGTTTTGAGAAAACAAAAAAGGCGAAATTAAAAAAAGAAGAAAATGGAGTTTTTTCATATTTATGTACGCTCGTTGTAGCTAAGTTTTAAAACTTCCAAATGGCGTAAAATTGCCAATAGCTAAAATCGCTATCGAAATTCATAATATATCGGGCACCTAAACTTGGGCCAATTCTGGCAAATCCTGCGGTAGCTTCAAAAAGTAAACCGCTTCTTAAATTGGTAAAGCTGTTGGTGGTTTCTTGTGAGTCTTCAATAGTGTTAAATACAGGGGCATCAGGTTCGGAGCCTTCATACTGCTCAATTAAAATATCTTGATTTTGCTTTTCGGAAACCGAAATGGTATTGTGTAAGCCAGCTCCAAGCCCTAAATAATTATTTATGTTGTAGCGTATTAGCACAGGAACATCCCAATCAATATTATTAAAGGTAGTGTTTGTAGTGGTGCGTTGCCTAAACCTAAAGCCTTGCGGATCATCAACAAATTCTTCTTGTACTTGTGTGTCTTGTTGGTACTCGTGAAAATTGTTTTGTAATTCTACCTGCCAATACCAACGGTACGATTTGTAAGGCGATAAGGTAACCCCAAAAAAGTAACTTTCAGAATCGTTTAAGTTGCTAAAAGAGTTTACACCAGCTTTTAAGCCAATGGAAAGTCCGGGTGTAAAACGTGTGGTAGAGTAGTTGGTTATTATAGGTTCGTTTTTATCGAAAATAATAGAGGTTCTGCTCTTTGTTTTTTTCTTATGAAAATCTTTAGCAAACTTAATGCTGTATTTTACAAAGCCTTTTGTACTGTCGTATTCCTTAACATTTTTTTGTTCACTGCCTAGTAAATAGATGTTTTTAAAGGTGAAAATAGCCTGCGAATCGGTATAAGTTGTATCTAAACAACTGTAAATAACATCGCGCTTGGGGCAAATGTCGCATTTAGGATACATATCTAAAATTTTAATTGAAGCTTTATCGAGCATCTCAGGAATATCGGTTTCTAGTCGAATAGTTCTTGCGGGCCCTTCACCGTTGTTTTGAAATTTTATTTTATACTTTAAATTTTTAAAACGAACCAAACGATAATTCATGAGTGTTCCGTTGGATGACATTTTATTAGGATCGTGCGAGGTAACAATTTCCATTTCCATATCCTTTACTTTATGGTTGTCGTAATTGCTATCGGGTACATAAACACCGCGAACCGAAATTATAGCGCTGGTATCTTTTATCATTTCGGGTGTTGTTTTTAGGCTAACAAAAATATTGCGTTCTTCTTCGGGTTTCATATTGTCGAATTCTATAACGCGCCAGTTTTTATATAGAAATTCCGATTCTTTTAAAGTAAGCGGTAAGTTGGTTTTTACGGTGGTGTCTTGTAGTTGTTGGTGTTTTATTTGATTAATTGCACTTACGGAAGCAATATCAAATACATCTGAATCCATTTTTCCAGTGTAAGTAAACGTGTTGGCATCGCTGCTTTTTTCGTTATGGTACATTCGGGTTTCAAGAATTTCAAAATTGTCTGCTTTAAATTCATTTTCGTTGTAAAACAGATAAATTTTACCGTTTGTTGTATAGTTTTTTATGTTTTTATAACGTACAATGGCTACCATTTCTTCATCTGGAACGGGTTCTCGATTGCGTTTTAAAATAAAGTCGTTGTTCATGGTTGCAACATCATCAAAAGTTATGTTGGTCGAATTTATAACTACTTTTTTGGGTCTGGAGGTTGGTGGTTTACCCGTGTCGTAATTATTAGTTGCCCATAACTTGACGTTGTATTCGCCTTTTTCTTTATAAACATGAGTTGGGTTTTCTTCGGTGCTAAATTGGCCGTCTCCAAATTCCCAGTAATGGGTATAAAAAGCTTTAGGCGCACCAGCAATTTGATTAAGTTGTGGTGTTTTGGGCGTAAACTTAACTTCATTTTGATTTACAGTTGGGAGTATTGTGGCAACTCTAATAGAATCGGTTACTAAGGTTTCTTGTGAAAAACCATAAAAACTGATGAGGCAAATGATATGGAAAATGGTTTTTTTAAACATAGCGTTTTAGTTTAGTAGTTTAAATATAGCAAAAACGATTTTAGGGTTAACTAAAAATAAATATTGAAGTATAAAAACCAGAGACTTAAAAGCCTCTGGTTTAAAAAGTAGATTACTACTTTGGGACAGAAAAAAGTAGGTAAAACAAGGGCAGATGTTTACGGTAATGCGTTTATAGCGGCTTCAAGTTGTGCTTGTGTAGCAATTGATGTTTCGCTTTCAGTAATGGTAATAACACCATCTTCAACAATAGTTGCGGCTTGTATAGCGTATTTCCAATCGTTACCTTCTTCAGATACAAAAATTACATGACATTCTAATCCAATTGGGATTTGCCCGTAATGCTCGCTAAATAATTTACCAACTGGATCATAAGTATCTAAATTTGCTAATCCAGTATCTTCACCATCATACGATAAAAATATAGAGCAGTTTGTGTTATCGTAACCTTCTGGCACATCAACTAATATGGTGGTTTTTGGTCTTGGGTCATTATAAAAACGGTCAACATTGCTCCAACCAAAATCACCAATAAATGCGTAATATTGATTGCCTTCCGTAAAAACACCGCCACCGTCGCCTTGCGGATCGTCGCGTTTGTCCTCTTCCCAAGCAAGATTTCCTTCATCATCAATAATACCATTCCATAAAATCATGTCGTTATCAGGACCGCCAGTTAATGCCGCAGGAATACCTAATTGCAAGCTACAAGATGTTTCTAACGCTTCGCCATTTTGAGTAGCTTCTATAAAAAATTCACCACCAGAAATTAATAAGGCTTTATCGCCATTTGGTAAAATACCCATTGTTGGTTTATTGGTAGTAATCATGCTGCCTTTATCGAATAATTCAACAAATTCTAAATCTACGGTTCCTGTAACGGCATTTCCGTTTAAAGTTAAGCACGACCCGTTAATACCAATGTCTACTCCGTTGTTGGTGGTTAATGTTATCCAGCCATCATCTGCGTTAAATTGAAAATTTTGTATTTTGTTTTCAAGTGCTTCCTCTTGCAAATTAGCAAACTCTTCGGCTGTTGGATATATTTTAATATCGGCATCGTTATCATCGTTGTCATTACAACTTGTAAAAAGTGTTGTAGCTAAAATTAATGTTCCTAAAATGTGTTTAATAGATTTCATAATATTCATTATTTAAATTGTTATTCATGTTTATATCAACAGGACTATTTTTTTGTTACCCTGTTTTTTGATTTTTTTTTTTGATTATTGCTGAGGTTGACTAATAATAATTTTTGAAACAACAGTGTCACCAGATGCAACCCAGGCTATCATTTTTTCGGCGTAAGCTTTGTTTGAAGCATATCCTTTGGCTTTACCTGTTTTAGTTTCGACTTCCCAGAAATAATTACGATTGTTGTTTTTGTTTATTTCAGATTTTAAAATGAAAAAACTTTGTACCGATTTACTTATTACAATTTCGCCAGAAGTAGAAAGTTGCATTAGTTTTTTTGCTTCTTTTAATGATAAAGCTGTGCCAGAGTAAATGCCTTTATTGGTTTTTACCTTCCACTCAAAAATTTGAGCAATGGCATTTTTTGTTACGGTTGAAGCGTAAGTTGTAGTATTTAGGGATTTGTTTGTTGCATTTACACTAAATATTGAAAAAGCAACTACGGCGAATGTTAAAATTAAATGTCTCATGATTTTAAGTTTTTATGGATTAATTAAATTTTGTTTTACAGTTTTGTTTTTTTAGACTGTTACAACCTTATATCAAAACCCTTTTAAATTTGTTACCCGATATTTTTAAATTTTTTTTACATTAGTTGAAAACACAAGGCTTAATGGGCGAAAAAAAAAATCATGAAGACCAGAAATATATAAACGGATTGTTGCAAAACAACTCCTTTATAATACAAGCTATTTACGATAAGTTTGTGCCAAAAGTGGTAAACTATATAAAACAGAATAGCGGAAGTGTGCACCAAGCTCAAGATGTTGTTCAAGACACTTTAATTACCATATTTAACCAAGCGAGTGCGAAAAATTTACAGCTTACTTGCCCATTCGATGCTTATTTTTTTCTGTTGTGTAAATGCAAGTGGTTAAACGAACTAAAAAAATCTTCAAATAAAGAGGTAACAATTAATGAGGAAGTTTTATCTAAAAATGATGACGCTCACGAACTAGCCTTCGAAACATCTGTTTTTGGTGAAAAACAAGTGTTGTTTGCCGAAATGTTTGCCAAACTTGGCGATGCTTGTAAAGATTTATTGAAGGCAACTTTTAAAACCAAATCGATGGAAGATGTTGCCAAAAATTTGGGTGTAACTTATGCTTACGCCCGAAAGAAAAAATCGTTATGCATTGGCAAATTAACCGAGTTAGTTCGAAGCTCGCCAAAATTTAACCAAATTAAAATGTAGCCTAATGGAAGAAGAAAAATATATACAATTTGAAGCGTATTTGGAGCAGAATTTAAACGAAGAAGAGCTGGAAGCTTTTGAACATAAACTAAAAACAGATTCCGATTTTAATGAAGGGTTCCAAACATACAAATCGCTTAATCAGTTTTTAGACCATAAGTTTAAAAACGAAGATGCTTCAGAGGCATTTAAAAATAATTTAGAAGGTATATCGAATGCTTATTTTAATAAAGATGAAGCTTCAAACAAAAAACAAAAGCCATTCAATTTTTATAAATATGCTGTAGCAGCTTGTGTTGTGGCATTGTTAGGCTTTTTTGTGTTTAATCAGTTTTCAACACCAGCATATTCCGATTTTAATAATTACAACGCCATCAGTTTAACGGTAAGAGGTGAAAATGATGCGCTTTTAAAAACAGCCGAAACTGCATTTAATAATAAAGATTTCGCTAAAGCGGAAGATACTTTTAGTGCCTTGATAAAGTTAGATGCCACCAATGCCGAATATAAGCTTTACAGCGCTATTTCGAACCTTGAATTAAATAATTTTAAAACAGCCGAAGCTTTATTAAACGACGTAAAAAGTGGGCATTCAGTTTATAAAAACAAAGCCATCTGGTTTTTAGGATTAAGCAAGTTAAAGCAAGAAGATTATAAATCTTGTTTAAATATTTTAAAAACCATTCCAGAAGGCGCCGAAGATTATAAACGCGCCCAAAAGCTTATTAATAAACTAGATTAAAGTTTTTTGTCATTCCGAACTTGTTTTGAGATCTCATTAATTTAGATCAATAGAATCTGGAACAAGTTCAAATTAATAATTACTTGATAATCTCGATTCACCCAGTTACTTTTGCTTCATGATTATTACAGACACCCACACGCATCTTTACAGTGAAGCTTTCGATGAGGATAGAACAGAAATGATTAATCGAGCCATTAATAGTGGTGTTTCTAGGTTTTTTATTCCAGCAATCGATTCTACTTATACTCAAAGTATGCTTCAATTGGAAAACGATTTTCCAGAACATATTTTTTTAATGATGGGTTTGCATCCAACACATGTAAAAGAAGACTATAAAAAAGAGTTGAAACATGTTGAAGATATGCTAGCTTCTCGAAAGTTTTATGCGGTTGGAGAAATAGGAATCGATTTATATTGGGATAAAAGTACCTTGGCAATTCAACAAGATGCTTTTAAACATCAAATTAAGTTGGCAAAAAAGTATAAATTACCAATTGTTATTCATTGTAGAGAGGCTTTTAATGAAGTTTTCGAAGTTCTAGAAGAAGAGAAAGGAGGCGATTTATTTGGGATTTTTCACTGTTTTACTGGAAGCTTAGAACAAGCAGAACAAGCTATTTCGTATAATATGAAATTAGGCATTGGCGGTGTAGCTACATTTAAAAATGGAAAAATAGATAAATTCCTAAATCAAATAGACCTAAAACATATTGTTTTAGAAACCGATGCGCCATATTTAGCTCCAACACCATTCCGCGGAAAGCGTAACGAAAGTGCATACATTATACAAGTACTAGAAAAAATGGCTACCATATATAATATGTCTTTAGAAAAATTAGCAGAAATAACTACCGAAAATTCTAAAATGGTATTTGGAATATAAATTATGACAGAGCAAAAACCAAACATATTACTTATTTACACAGGCGGAACTATAGGAATGAGTCGCGATTTTAAAACGGGAGCATTAAAAGCCTTCGATTTTAAAAACTTACTCGAAAAAATACCCGAATTACAGCTTTTAGACTGCAACATTGATACGGTATCGTTTAAAGAACCTATAGATTCTAGCAACATGAACCCAGAATGTTGGGTGCAAATTGCCGAAATAATAGAGGTGAATTATAATGCGTTTGATGGTTTTGTAATTTTACACGGAAGCGACACCATGAGCTATACGGCATCTGCCCTAAGTTTTATGTTAGAAAATTTAGCGAAGCCAGTTATTTTTACAGGATCGCAATTGCCAATTGGAGATTTACGTACCGATGCCAAAGAGAATTTAATTACATCAATACAAATAGCATCCAAACAACAAGAAGGTATACCTATTATTAAGGAAGTTTGCTTGTATTTTGAATATAAACTGTATCGAGGTAACCGAACTACTAAAATTAATGCCGAACATTTTCAGGCTTTTGCTTCTTTAAATTATCCCGATTTGGCAGAATCTGGAGTGCATCTAAAAATTAATAACGAGTATTTGTTTCGCCCCAATTTAAAAGCAGATTTAATTGTTCGAAAAAATTTAGATAGTAATATCGCAATCATTAAATTGTTTCCAGGGATTTCTTCAGCAGTATTTAAAAGCATTTTTAGTATTAAAAATATAAAAGCTGTTATTATTGAAACCTACGGCGCAGGTAATTGTACCACCGAAAATTGGTTTATTAATATGATTACCGAAACAATAAAAAAAGGTATACATATAATTAATATTACGCAATGCAGCGGCGGAAGTGTAATAATGGGACATTACGAAACCAGTAGTGCGCTAAAAAAAGCAGGCGTAATATCTGGCAAAGACATAACTACCGAAGCTGCAATAGCGAAAGCCATGTACTTATTAGGGCAAAATATTACAGGTAAAAGCTTCAAAACCATATATGAAACTAACTTACGAGGAGAAATCACTTAAAATTAACTCTTAAAATTTTAGAGTTAAAAGAATTTTTTGTTATTTGAGCCTCCAAAATTAAGGTGACTTAAAATAATAAAGAGAGGTGGCCGAGTGGTCGAAGGCGCACGCCTGGAAAGTGTGTATACCTCAAAAGGGTATCGAGGGTTCGAATCCCTTCCTCTCTGCTGAATTTTTATTTTTAATTGCTTTTTTTTTATATCTTTAACACTTTAACTAATAAAATTAAGAAACTAGAAACATGAAAAGATTATTTTCTATCCTTGCCATTACAGGAATGATGGTATTCGGAACTGCAAATGCAACTACAATTGCAAACACAACTGCCGCATCAACTACTGTGGTAACGGTAGCACAAGACGATGAAGCTCCTGCCGAAGAAAGTTTAACATTTCACCAAGAATTAAAAAAGCGTTTTATTGAAGGTGGACCAGAATTTATGGGAATTGTATTATTATGTTTAATCTTAGGTTTAGCAATTGCAATCGAAAGAATTATCTTTTTAAACCTTTCTACAACAAACACTAAAAAATTAACTCAAAAAGTTGAAGACGCTTTAGCATCTGGTGGTGTAGAAGCAGCGAAAGAAGTTTGTAGAAACACAAAAGGGCCTATCGCTTCTATTTACTACCAAGGTTTAGATAGAACAGACGAAGGTATCGAAGCTGCCGAAAAAGCGGTTGTAGCTTACGGTGGTGTTCAAATGGGACAACTAGAGAAAAACGTATCATGGATTTCATTATTTATCGCTCTTGCACCAATGCTTGGTTTCATGGGTACGGTAATTGGTATGATTCAAGCATTCGATAAAATTGAAGCAGCTGGAGATATGCAACCTTCTTTAGTAGCAGGTGGTATTAAAGTAGCACTTTTAACAACAGTATTTGGTCTTGTTGTGGCTATTATTCTTCAAATTTTCTACAATTATATTATTGCTAAGATTGATAGTATTGTTAACGATATGGAAGATGCTTCTATCACGTTAATGGATCTATTAATTAGACACAAAAAATAATAATATAATTAAAACGAAAACAAATTATGAATTTACATAAAGTATTAAAAATAGTAGCTTTCGCTCTAGCCATTATTGGTGCTATCTTCGCATTGATGATTATGGGTTCAGAGGAGGAAGCAGCACAAGGCCTTAGCGGGAATATACTATATGTAGCTTATGCCGTATTAGCAATAGTAATTGCGCTTGTTGTAGTCTTTGTAATTAAAGGACTATTTTCTGGCGATATTAAAAAGACTTTATTAACGGTTGGCGCATTTTTAGTAATTATTGCGATCTCTTTTGGAGTGTCGTCTGGTTCAGATTTAGACTTACAACCATTTATCCAAAAAGGTTCTGACGTAACAGAATCTACATCTAAAACTGTTGGAGCAGGCTTAATAGCTTTCTACATTTTAGCCGTTTTAGCTATTGGTTCAATGTTAGTTGGTGGAGCTAAAAAAATATTAAATAAATAGATTATGTCAAAAAGAGCAGCACCAGAAGTAAATGCAGGCTCTATGGCCGATATTGCTTTCTTATTATTAATTTTCTTCTTAGTTACAACAACTATTGAAGTTGACTCTGGTTTAAACAGAAAGTTACCTCCAATTGAAGAAACAGAACCACCAATCATCAAACAAAAAAACATCTTTACTGTACTTTTAAATGGTAATGATCAATTACTTGTTGAAGATGAAATTATGGAGGTTAAGGATTTAAGAGAAGCGGCCATAGCATTTTTAGATAATGGCGGAGACGGTTCATGTGATTACTGTAAAGGGAAGAAAGATCCTGAATCGTCTGATAATCCTGCGAAAGCCATTATTTCTTTAAAAAATGAACGTGAAACATCGTATAAGCAGTATATTGCTGTTCAAAATGAATTAGTAGCGGCCTATAATGTTTTAAGAAATAAAAGAGCAGAAGCACTATACGGGAAAACGTTTACAGAAATGGAAGCTAACGCTAACGATGTAAACTGGCCTGGAAACAAAGAAAGATTAAAGGATCAAATTGAGAAAATCAAACTCGACTATCCTCAAAAACTTTCTGAAGTACAATAACATTAAAATTTAACATAAACTATGTCTAAATTTAAAAAGAAAAAAGAGGGAGGAATACCTGCAGTAAATACTGCAGCGTTACCAGATATTGTATTCATGCTTTTATTTTTCTTTATGGTGGCAACAGTAATGAGGCAAAACACCCTAAAGATTGAAAACAATCTGCCTTTTGCAGATCAAGTTGAGAAGCTAGATAAAAAGGATTTGGTAATGTATATTTACGCTGGTAAACCAAGTGAAAACTACAAACAATATGGTACACAGGCAAGAATTCAGTTAAATGATGATTTTGCTAATGTTAGTGACATTGCATCGTTTATTGCAGCAGAGCGCGCATCGAAACGTGAAGAGTTGGTTCCGTTTTTAACCACTGCATTAAAAGTTGATGGTGAAACTAATATGGGTATTGTTGGCGATATTAAACAAGAACTACGTAAAGTTAATGCGTTAAAAATTAACTATACTACGAAAAAAGGTAGTGTAATTAACCAATAATTTTACATTCTTAATTTTATTTAAAAGGCGTTTTGATTTATTTCAAAACGCCTTTTAATGTTTTAGGGCTTAAAATTTTAACTTTTTTATCGTTATTTTTAAATTTAATTCTTGATCAAACAGGAACTAGGTATAATGAAACATTTTTTGATATTTTTATTAGGTTTTAATTTTTGTGTGGGATTTTCGCAGGAGCAAAACACGGCTAAAGTTGTTAGTTCACGTTATAAAGAAGATCAGTTTTACGCAGCAATAACTTATAACGTGTTGCACCAGGTGCCTGATAAGTTGTCACAAACAGGCTTTTCTTTAGGCTTCCATTTGGGGCATATTAAAGACATACCTTTGAATATAAGACGAAATTTTGCAATTGGTATTGGTTTAGGATATTCTACTAATTCATTTAATCAAAATTTATTAATTAATAAGGAAGTTGATAATAGTTTTAATTATGCCATTGTTGATGAAGACGATTTTTCTAAAAATAAATTTTCAAATCATTTCGTTGAATTACCAGTTGAATTTAGGTGGCGAACTTCTACTGCAACTGATTATAATTTTTGGCGCATTTATGCTGGTTTAAAATTGAGGTATATGTTTTTAAATAACACTAAGTATAAAGGTGATTTAGGTAGTATTAAATTTTCTAATATTAGTGAATTTAACAAGTTTCAATATGGGTTAACTTTAAGTGCAGGTTATAATACTTGGAATTTTTATACTTATTACGGTCTAAATCCTATTTTAAAAAATGCGGCTTTAAGTGATGGTACTGCGGTTAATATGACCGATATTAAACTCGGTTTAATTTTCTATATATTATAACCAATGGTTAATTAAAATGAGTTGTGGTATAAAGCCTATAAATACACCAATTATAAGCTCTATAGGTGAATGTGCTTTTAAATGAATACGTGAGGTAGCAATTGCTCCAATTAGTAAAAACATTGCAGCCAACGTGTTGTTAATATTTATGCTAAAATGAATGCTTAGGGAAATAAAAAACATAGATAATCCTGCAATAGCCATCATGTGTAAACTGGCTTTAAACCTAAAAATGGCTAATATTAAACTTGCCATGGTCGAGATTAAAATACCTAAAAAGAAAAAATAGAGCTCAATATCTTGTGAAGGAGATAAGATACGCTTCAAGACCATTAAAGTTATTACACCGTTTAAAATTAGTGGATAAATTCGTTCGCGAGCATTCTCTAATTTAATAGAGTTGACTTTATTTAAGGTTTTTAAAAGGAAATATAGCAATATGGGTAGTAATACGGTAAGTATAAAAATGGCTATTAATTTACCTTTTATAACATCATATTGAATAAACCGAGGTGTTTTTGAAAAATAAAAAATAACCCCAGCAATTGGCATAAACAAAGGGTGAAAAATATATGAGATGCTTTTTAATAGCCTATCCATTAAATTTTTTTACGAAGTCTGGCTACCGGAATATCGAGTTGCTCACGGTATTTTGCAACGGTACGCCTAGCGATGGGATAACCTTTTTCTTTTAAAATTGAAGCCAAAGTTTCATCGGTTAAGGGTTTCTTTTTATCTTCTTCTTCAATTACAGTTTCTAGTATTTTTTTTATTTCTCGTGTCGAAACATCTTCTCCTTGATCATTTTTCATAGATTCTGAAAAGAATTCTTTTATCAATTTTGTACCATATGGAGTATCGACATATTTACTGTTGGCTACACGAGAAACCGTTGAAACATCCATGTTTATTTTATCTGCAACATCCTTTAAAATCATGGGTTTTAAATTACGCTCGTCTCCCGATAAAAAGTAATCTTTCTGGTAGTGCATTATGGCACTCATGGTTACAAATAGCGTTTGCTGACGTTGTTTTATAGCTTCAATAAACCACTTCGCTGCATCTAATTTTTGTTTTATAAATACTATGGCATCTTTTTGTGATTTCGATTTGTCTTTAGAGTCTTTATAGCCCTTAAGCATGTTGTTATATTCGCGCGATACATGTAGTTCTGGCGCATTTCTTCCATTAAGGGTCAGTTCTAATTCACCATCAACAATTTTAATGGCGAAATCGGGTACAATATGCTCTACAATTTTGTTGTTTCCGGCATAGGCCCCTCCCGGTTTTGGGTTTAAATGTTCTATTTCAGAAATAGCATGTTTCAGTTGTTCTTCAGTTATACTAAATTTTTGAAGTAATTTTTTATAGTGTTTTTTTGTAAATTGCTCGAAAGCACTTTCAATTATAGCTATTGCCATTTCAATGTTGGCGGTTTTAGTTTTTCGCTGTAGTTGAATACTTAAGCACTCTTGTAAATTGCGAGCACCAACACCTGCTGGGTCTAATTGATGTACTATTTTTAAAACCTTTTCTATATTTTCTTCCGTGGTATAAACATTTTGGGTAAATGCCAAATCGTCCATAATATCGCTTAACTCTCGACGTATGTATCCGCTTTCATCTACACTTCCTACCAAAAACTCAGCTATATCGCGCTCTTCATCATTTAAACGATAGGTGTTAAGTTGATTTTTTAAATGCTGTGTAAACGATGTTCCGGCCGCATATGGCATGGTTTTATCGTCGTCATCACTACTGTAATTATTGGCTTGTGTACGATAATCTGGAATTTCGTCGTCGCTTAAATAGTCATCAACGTTTATTTCGTCATTTCCAATAGTTTCACTATCGTTGTATTCATCATCAGAATTATCAAAATCAGAATCTAAATCGTCGTTTTTGTCTTTACCCCCTTCTAGAGCTGGATTTTCTTCTAGTTCTTGCTTTAAACGTTGCTCAAAAGCTTGTGTAGGCAATTGTATCAATTTCATTAACTGAATTTGCTGCGGCGATAGCTTTTGCGATAATTTAAATTGTAAATGTTGTTTAAGCATGTTTCGATTTAAGGAGATTACTCAAATATATAAAAAAGGATTAAGCTTAACAAAGTATTGTACATGGGTTAAAACTCGGCATTTTGTGGTGTTCTTGGAAACGGTATAACATCGCGAATATTGCTCATTCCTGTAGCAAACATAACTAAGCGCTCGAAACCTAAACCGAAACCAGAATGTACTGCGGTACCGAATTTACGTAAATCAAGATACCACCAAAGGTCTTCTTCGGGAATATCGATGGCTGCCATTTTTTCTTTTAAAACCTCTAAACGTTCTTCACGCTGTGCGCCACCAACAATTTCACCAATGCCTGGGAATAAAATATCCATTGCACGAACGGTTTTTCCATCATCATTTAAACGCATATAAAATGCCTTTATATTTGCTGGATAATCAAATAAAATTACAGGACATTTAAAGTGTTTTTCAACTAAGAAGCGTTCATGTTCACTTTGTAAATCGGCACCCCATTCGTCAATTAGATATTTAAATTTTTTCTTTTTATTGGGCTTTGAGTTTCTTAAAATATCAATAGCTTCAGTGTAACTAACTCGTTTAAAATTGTTTTCGGTAACAAAATTTAGCTTTTCAATTAACCCCATTGGGCTGCGTTCTGCTTGTGGCTTCTTTTTGTCTTCGTCTTCCAACCGTTTATCAAGAAATTCTAAATCTTCTTTATTATTGACAAGCACGTAGTTTATAACCGATTTCATAAAGTCTTCAGCTAAATCCATATTACCGGCCAAATCCATGAAGGCAACTTCAGGTTCAATCATCCAAAATTCGGCTAAATGTCGAGATGTGTTCGAGTTTTCAGCTCTAAAAGTTGGTCCAAAAGTATATACTTTTCCTAAGGACATGGCATAAGTTTCGGCTTCCAATTGCCCAGACACGGTAAGGTTGGTTTCTTTACCAAAAAAATCTTGAGAGTAATCTACCTTACCATCTTCTGTTTTAGGTGTGTTTTCAATATTTAAATTGGTTACTTGAAACATTTCGCCAGCACCTTCAGCATCACTTCCAGTGATTATAGGGGCATGCATGTAATAAAATCCATTCTCGTTAAAATATTTATGAATGGCAAACGATAACGCTGAACGCAAACGCATTACTGCACTAAAGGTGTTAGTTCTTGTACGTAAATGCGCATTTTCGCGTAAAAACTCGAAAGAATGTTTTTTTGGTTGAATAGGATAGGTTTCTACATCAGAATCTCCTAAAACATCGAGCTGCTTAACCTGTATTTCTACGGTCTGACCTTTACCCTGACTTTCCACTAAATCACCTTTTATATGTATAGCAGCACCCGTAGTTACACGCTTTAAAAGGCCTTCATCAAAATTTTCGAAATCTACTACACATTGTATGTTATTAATGGTCGATCCATCGTTTAAAGCAATAAAACGATTGGCTCTAAATGTGCGAACCCATCCTTTTACTTCTACTTCTTGTAATAAAATGTCTTGGTTTAGTAAATCTGAAACGGTTTTTGATTGCATATGGTTAAATTTATAATGTAAAGATAAAAAAAAGCCTGATTTTATAACCAAGATTTAAGCTTCTTCATCTTCTTTTGGTATGATATTTATTGATGGTTCTCGCAATACTTCTTTGTTTGCAATATTTCGTTCCAATGAAAGTAGTAACGACGGTAATAGTAGTAAGTTAGATAACATAGCAAAAAGTAAGGTAGCAGACACTAATGCCCCTAATGCTACGGTGCCACCAAAATTTGAAATAGTAAATACCGAAAAACCAAAAAATAATACAATCGAGGTGTAAAACATACTTACGCCGGTTTCCCGCAAAGCACCGTAAACAGAAACTTTTATCTTCCAGTGATTGGCTTGTAATTCTTGACGATATTTTGCCAAAAAGTGAATAGTGTCATCAACTGAAATGCCAAAGGCTATACTAAAAACCAAAATGGTTGATGGCTTTATGGGTACTCCCAAATAACCCATTAACCCTGCGGTAACAAGTAGGGGGAGTAAGTTTGGAATTAATGATACTATTATCATGCGGCCTGAACGGAACATGTATGCCATAAAAAGAGCAATAAGCACTATCGCTAGAGAGAGTGAAATAGCTAAATTTTTCACCAAATATTTTGTCCCTTTTTGAAATACTAAGGCTTTACCGGTCATGGTTACATTGTAACGATCTTTAGGGAAAACTTTGTTTACTTTGGCTTGAATATCCTCTTCTATGCGCTCCATTTTATCGGTGCCGATATCTTTCATAAAGGTAGTAATTCTTGCATATTGCCCAGTGCTATCTACAAAATTCTGTAATAAATTTACATTAGAAGTCGAATTTTTAGCATACGATAAAATAAAACTATTTTCTTGAGAGGTTGGTAATTGATAAAATTTAGGATTACCATTGTAATAGGCTTGCTTACTATATTTTACTAAACTCACCACTGAAATAGGTTTTGAAAGTTCCGGAATTTCAACTATTAAATTCTCAAGTTCATCCATGCGCTTTAAAGTAGACAACTTCATAACACCTTTTTTGCGCTTGGTGTCTATAACAAACTCTAAAGGCATAATGCCATTAAATTCTTTTTCGAAAAAACGGATATCGTTTACAAATTCCGACCCTTGAGGCATGTCTTCAATTAAGCTTCCAGAAATTCTAATTTGGTAAATTCCAATCATGCTCACAATTAAAAGTACAATGGCTGTGAAGTAAATAGTAATGCGGCGTTGTTTTACCATGCGCTCCATCCAATTTACAAAACCACCAATCCATCGTTTATTTAAATGTTCTAAATGCCGCTCTTTAGGGAATGGTAAAAAGGTATAAATAATAGGAATAATGAGTAAACACAGAATAAAAATAGCTAGGATACTTAATGATGCAACAATGCCGAATTCTTTTAATAATTTACTTTCGGTTAAAATAAACGTGGCAAAACCGGAAGCTGTAGTTACATTGGTCATTAAGGTGGCATTACCAATTTTAGTAATTACACGTTGTAACGATTTAACCTTATTACCATGTAATTGTACTTCGTGTTGATATTTATTGATTAAGAAAATACAATTGGGTATGCCAATAACAATAATTAAAGGTGGTATTAAAGCTGTTAAAACGGTGATTTCATAATTCATTGCTCCAATAATTCCAAGAGTCCACATAACTCCTATAGATACAACTATTAACGAAATAAAAGTAGCTCGTAAAGATCTAAAAAATAAAAAGAAAATAAGCGATGTAACTAATAAAGCAGCCCCAACGAATTTACCAATTTCATCTACAATGTTTTGAGCGTTTAACGAGCGTATATAAGGCATGCCAGAAACACGAATATCGAGGTTGTTAGCAGTTTCAAAAGCTGCAATTTTATTTACAAGCTCATTAAGTACAAAGTTTTTTCTTGCCGAAGTGTTTACTATTTCTTTTTTTAAATAAATAGCTGTTCTGACCGTTTTAGATTCGCTATTAAATAAAAAATTATCGTAAAAAGGATATTTTTTAAACAACTCCTCTTGTAATGTTTCAATTTGAGCTAACGAAACAATAGAGTCATTTATAAAGGGTTGTAGTTTAAATTTTTGGTTTTCTGAATCTTTTATAAGCTTTTGAAGATCTTTTATAGCAACCACAGTTTCCACTTCGTCATACTTTTTAAAAGTTTCGGCGAGTTTATTCCAAGCATTTATTTTTTCAACTGTAAAAAGAGAACTATCCTTAACACCTAAAATTATTAGGTTGCCTTCTTCTCCAAAGATTTTTAAAAAATTATTGTAAGTAATGTTTACAGCGTGTTCATCCGGTAATAAATTGGCCTCTGTATTGCTAAAACGCATATTCTTCCATTTTGTACTAAACAAAAATGTAACAATAACGATGCTCACAAGAATTATAATTTTGTTGCGTAAAATTAATCTTGCAATAACGTCCCAGAAATCGGTAGTAAAAAGTTTTAACATGCTAAAATTATAAGCTGCGCAAAGGTAGAAAAAAGAGACAGATTACCTCATAACGAGACGTTAAATGTGAATTTTAAGGCCACATTATCGCTTATGTTTGGTAAATGGTAAGCGCCGTAGCGGTAGGTGAAGCTTAAACCAAAACCAAAAAACAATTTATTTAACTCGAAACCAGATTCGGTGTAACCTCTATTTAAAGTGTCAAAATTAATATATTCGTGCTGTTCTGGGTGTTGCATGTCACCAATGGCGTACCTTGAAATTAAAACTACTTGAGGTTTAAAGTGCTGACTTATTTCGAATGGTTTTAAAAAATACTTAAATTGAAGAGTGATAAACTTGTCTGAAAAAAATTCGTTAAAGTACATAGTTTCAAAACTAGTTAACCCAGCAACCGAAAACCGTTGTAAAATAGTTTCTTTGGTAATATTATTGGGGTAGGCATGATACAAATGCGTTAGTGGTGTTTCGCCGTTTGCAATGCCAGAAACCAATGTTATTTCTGAAAAAGATTTGGATGTTTTACCGAGCCTAAATATGCTTTTAAAATCTATTTTGGAAAAGTTAAAGTCACTTTTTAAAACATCTTTAAAACTTTTGGTGTATTGTAATGTGATTTTTGGATAACCTTGTTTTATTGTTGATTTATTGTTGGATTGGTTTATAATTTTGTTGAAAGGATTCCAGTTTAAAGCTAATTTAGTATAACTAATATCGAAATTCGTAAAACTGTCTTCGTTTATGTTGAAGGTATAAGCGTAAGTAGGCTCTATTTTGCTCGTCGCAAATTCCGATTCAAAAATAAGTGTATTATGTAATTCATGTTCTAAGGATATTTTTTTAGTAATATGCTTATGAAATAAATCTATATTTAACAAGCGAGGTTCAAAAAATTGAAAAAACCTTCCATCGGTAATAAATTTGGTGCTTCCGGTTTCTTGTAAATCGTCTGTGTATGCAAGATTTATCCAAGTGTTCGTGCTTTTTGAAAGCCGAAAACCGCCCCCAATACTGTATTTAAAGCGGTGGTCGCGAAAACCATAAACTAAGTAACTGTTTATGCGATAGCGCTCAGAAAATTTGTTATTCGTTACAAATCCCAAACCAGTACGAATGCCTTCATATTGATTAAATTTAATAAGGTAACGTAAATCTAAATCGAGAAATCGGGTAGGAAAGAAGCCTTGTCCTAAATGCTGAATAAACTCTTTGCGTTTTAGAGAATCCTGTTGGATTTTTGAACCACTTTCAAGATTATATTGAGCTTGAGAGAAGTAAAAACAAAAAAAGCAGATTAATAAAATACAACGATTCAACATGTGTTATTAAGAAACAAAAAAAGCTGTTTTAAAAGAGGCTTTATATATTAATTATACCAAGCACCCGAAATTAATTTACGGGATAATCTTTTTAAAACAGCTTTCTTAAAGTTTTTATACGGTCATAATTTCCTTTTCTTTAATAACGAAAAGTTCATCAACCTTTTTAACGAAATTATCTGTCATTTGTTGTACATCAATTTCGGCATTACTTTTTGCATCTTCCGATACATCTTCGGTTTTTTTAATATCGTTATTGGCCTCTTTTCTGGCCGAACGAATACTAACTTTAGCATCTTCAGCTTCAGCTTTTGCTTGTTTTGCTAAATCTTTACGTCTTTCTTCAGTTAAAGGCGGTACATTAATTATAATGGTTTCGCCGTTATTCATTGGGTTAAACCCAAGATTGGCATACATAATTCCTTTCTCAATTTCTTGAAGCATGCCTTTTTCCCAAGGTTGTACCGTAATGGTTCGGCCATCTGGTGTGTTAACATTGGCCACTTGGCCTAGTGGTGTTTGCGAACCATAGTACTCTACCATAACACTTCCTAACATGGCTGGAGATGCTTTACCGGCTCTTATATTTACAAATTGCTTTTCTAAATGCTTTACAGCATTATCCATTGCTTCTTTAGTCGAATCTAGTATAAATTGAATGTCTTCGTTCATAGCTTTGCGCTTATATTACGTTAAAATAAATTATGCTTTCGCAAAAATTAAGCCAAAATTATAAGTTTACTTCTGTTCCTACTTTTTCGCCAGATACTACTTTTAGTAAATTGCCTTTTTTGTTCATATCGAAAACAATTATTGGTAATTTATTTTCTTGACTTAAAGTGAATGCGGTGGTATCCATTACTTTTAGGCCTTTTCGTAGAACATCATCAAAAGAAATATTGTTGAATTTTACAGCTTTTTTATCTTTTTCCGGGTCGGCATTGTAAATTCCATCTACACGAGTACCTTTTAAAATAACATTGGCTTCAATTTCTATAGCACGAAGTACTGCGGCAGAGTCTGTTGTAAAATAAGGGTTTCCGGTTCCTCCTCCAAAAATCACAACGCGGCCTTTTTCAAGGTGTCGCATGGCTTTTCTACGAATAAAAGGTTCTGCCACTTCATTAATTTTAATTGCCGACTGTAAGCGTGTTGGTATACCAGTGTCTTCTAGCGCACTTTGCAAGGCTAAACCATTAATTACGGTTGCTAGCATGCCCATATGATCGCCTTGTACACGGTCCATACCATTGCTTGCTCCGGCAACACCTCTAAAAATATTACCGCCACCAATAACTATGGCAACTTCAACACCTTTGTCGGTTATTGTTTTAATGTCATTTGCATATTCGGCTAAACGGTCTGGATCAATACCGTATTGGCGATTTCCCATTAAGGCTTCGCCAGATAGTTTTAGAAGTATTCTTTTGTATTTCATGTGTACGTTATGAAGGTTGAGCAAAACTACATAAAATTTTTATTTTTTGTACAAAAAAACCACTACCTAAAAAATAAGTAGTGGTTTATATTAGATTTTTAATTTCTAGAATTCTAGAAACAAAAGTATTAACCTACTGATGCACGTTTAAAACCTGCAATAGCAACTTCACCATAAGATGAAACATACTCTGCTACAGTTTTCTTTTCGTCTTTAATAAATTTTTGATCTAATAAACATTGTTCTTGATCTAAAGTTGTATTATCAGAGATAAAACGCTCCATTTTACCTGGTAATATTCTATCCCAGATTTTTTCTGGTTTACCTTCTGCTTGTAATTCAGCTTTTGCATCTTCTTCAGCTTGAGCTAAAACTTCTGGAGTTAATTGAGCCATAGAGATGTATTTAGGAACATTTTTTAAAGTTTTCCCTAAACGCGCTAACTCTTCATTATCTTTTTCAATTACAGCAATTCTAGCTTCAGTTTCGCTAGCTACATATGCAGGATCGAAATCTTTGTAAGATAAAGAAGTTGCACCCATTGAAGCGACTTGCATAGCTACGTCTTTTACTAAAACATTGGCGTTATCAACTTTTGCAGTTAAACCAACTAAAGCAGCAATTTTGTTAATGTGAACGTAAGAACCAACATAAGCGGCTTCTAACTTTTCGAAAGATGTGATGTCTAATTTCTCACCAATTACACCAGTTTGCTCAACTAATTTGTCGGCAACAGTCATACCATCGAAATCTGCAGCTAAAAATTCTTCTTTAGTAGCGGTGTTTAAAGCGATATCACCTAATTGATTAGCTAATGCTAAGAAATTTTCGTTTTTACCAACAAAGTCAGTTTCACAACCTAGAACAATTGCAACACCGGCAGTTTGGTCGTCGTTAACTTTAGCAACAGCAGCACCTTCAGACGAATCTCTGTCGGCTCTTTTTTCTGCTACTTTTTGACCTTTTTTACGTAACACTTCGATAGCTTTATCGAAATCTCCTCCGGCTTCAACTAAGGCTTTTTTGCAGTCCATCATACCTGCGCCAGTTGCTTGTCTTAATTTATTTACTTCAGCGGCTGTAACTTTTACTGTAGTACTCATAGTAGTTATAATTTAAAAAAGTCGTTCAATTTATTTCACAAAGAAAAGAACTAAACGACTTATTTATGTTTTGTTAATGTTATTATTCTTCTTCTTCGTTAGCAGCAACTGCTTTTTTAGCTTCAGCTTTAGGTTTTGCACCGTCGGCTTTTGCTGCTGCAGAAGCTTCTTTTTCAGCTTTACGTTCTGCTAAACCTTCTGCAATTGCAGACGAAACGTAAGTTAAAATTTTATCGATAGATTTAGAAGCATCATCGTTTGCAGGGATAACGTAATCTACTTGACGTGGATCTGAGTTTGTATCAACCATTGCAAAGATTGGAATGTTTAATTTTTGAGCTTCTTTAATCGCGATGTGCTCACGTTTAATATCTACAACAAAAAGCGCACCTGGTAAACGAGTCATGTCGCTAATAGAACCTAAGTTTTTCTCTAACTTAGCTCTTAAACGATCTACTTGTAAACGTTCTTTTTTAGAAAGTGTCATGAAAGTACCGTCTTTCTTCATTCTATCAATAGAAGCCATTTTTTTAACAGCTTTTCTAATAGTAACGAAGTTAGTTAACATACCACCTGGCCAACGCTCAGTAATGTAAGGCATGTTAATTCCGCCAGCTTTTTCAGCAACAACATCTTTTGCTTGCTTTTTAGTTGCAACGAATAAAATTTTACGTCCAGAAGCTGCAATTTTAGCAAGAGCTGCTCCGGCTTCATCAATTTTAGCCGCTGTTTTGTAAAGGTTTATAATATGGATGCCGTTACGCTCCATATAAACGTAAGGAGCCATGTTAGGATCCCACTTACGTGTAAGGTGTCCAAAATGTACACCTGCTTCAAGTAATTCTTTTACTTCTACTGCCATGTTTGTAATAGTTTACGTTCTGTTGATTAGCAATGTTCCAATATTATTGGCTTCATTTAGATGCTAAACTAAACCTGCTTTTCAAGCTAGGTAACAACAATAACTGTTTTTAATTAATCTTAAGTTTTGAAGATAAACTTCAAAACTTAAGAATTTATGTGTTTTAATGTTTTGAAAATGTTGGAGTAACTGGTAAACAGGCACTGTAACAAGTTCAGGGTAATATTAACGTTTAGAGAATTGGAATTTCTTACGTGCTTTTTTCTGACCGAATTTCTTACGTTCAACCATTCTTGGGTCTCTAGTTAATAATCCTTCTGGTTTAAGCGTTAATCTGTTTTCAGCATCTAATTCGCACATTGCGCGAGAAATTGCTAAACGAACAGCTTCTGCTTGTCCAGTAATACCACCTCCATATACATTTACTGTAATATCAAAGTTGCCATCATTGTTAGTCAAAACTAAAGGTTGCTTTACTTTGTACTGCAAAGGAGCCGTAGTAAAGTAATTAGTTAAGTCTTTTTTGTTAATCGTTATGTTTCCGCTACCAGCAGCAACATATACACGAGCAACAGCCGTCTTTCTACGGCCGATTTTGTGAATTACTTCCATTAAATAAATTCGTTTAAGTTAATTGTTTTTGGCTTTTGAGCTTCGTGTTTGTGCTCTTTACCAACAACAACTGTTAAATTACGGAATAAATTTGCGCCTAATTTGTTTTTAGGTAACATTCCTTTTACTGATTTTTCAACAACACGAGTTGGGTTTTTACCATACAACTCTGTAGCTGTTAAACTTCTTTGACCTCCTGGATATCCAGTATGACGAATGTACGTTTTGTCGTTCCATTTGTTACCAGATAACGTGATTTTTTCTGCATTGATAATAATAACATTATCTCCGCAATCAACATGAGGTGTGAAGTTTGGCTTGTGCTTACCTCTTAATAGCTTCGCTACTTTAGAAGCTAAACGACCAAGCGGCTGTCCTTCAGCATCAACTAAAACCCACTCTTTATTTACAGTAGCTTTGTTGGCTGAAATCGTTTTGTAGCTTAATGTATCCACACTAATTGATTTTTAATTATTAAACATTCCTCTCTCAAAAAGAGTTTGCAAATTTACGATTAATTATTTGATTACCAAATAGTATGTAAAGTTATTTTCAGGGTCTAAATTTGGCTTTAATTATTTGATTTTCTTAAGGTTTTAATAGGTTTTAATTTTTGTAATCTTTAATTATAACAGTTATAAACCTCTCAAGCATTTAATTTTTGATTAATTTTGCAGCGTTATGCAAGAAGAATTAAAACTTTCTAGTTGGTTACCTACCACAAATAAAGAGGTGAAAATACGCGGATGGGAAGAACTTGATGTTATCCTGTTTAGCGGCGATGCTTATGTAGACCACCCAACCTTTGGGCCGGCCGTAATTGGGCGTTTGCTAGAAAGTTTTGGGCTTAAAGTGGCCATTGTGCCGCAGCCTAATGTTAACGATAATCTTCAAGATTTTGTTAAGTTGGGTAAACCACGTTTGTTTTTTGGTGTAACTGGCGGGTGTATGGACCCCATGATTAGTAATTACAATGCTAATAAAAAGCGACGCGATAAAGATGCGTACACACCAAATGGTGAAATTGGGTTTAGACCAGATTATGCATCAACCGTTTACAGTAAAATTTTAAAAGAAAAATGGCCCGATACTCCAGTTTTAATTGGAGGAATTGAAGGTTCTTTGCGAAGAGTTACACATTACGATTATTGGAGTGATAAACTCATGCCAACTATTTTACAAACTTCAAAAGCAGATATGTTGGTTTATGGTATGGGTGAGCAACCATTACGCGAGATTGTGCGATTATTAGAGCGTGGTGTTCCGTTTAGTAGTATAAATACCGTAAACCAGACAGCGATTCTTATTAATAATGAAAACGATATTCCTAAAAATAAAAATTGGGAAGATGTTGAAATCGCTTCACACGAAACCTGTTTAAAAGATAAAAAGGCTTACGCATCTAACTTTAAGGTTATAGAGCAAGAGTCGAATAAACTAGCTGCAAGACGTATTTTTCAAAAGGTAGGAGATAAGATGCTGATGATAAATCCACCGTATCCTACAATGACAGAGGCCGAAATTGATGCGTCTTTCGATTTACCGTACACGCGTTTACCACACCCAAAATATAATAAGCGCGGGCCAATTCCTGCTTACGAGATGATAAAAACGTCTATAAATATACATCGTGGTTGTTTTGGTGGATGTAGTTTTTGTACCATTTCGGCACATCAAGGAAAATTTATAGCGAGTCGAAGTAAAGAATCTATTTTAAAGGAAGTTGATAAAGTGGCTAACATGCCCGATTTTAAAGGGTATTTATCAGACATTGGTGGGCCAAGTGCAAATATGTACCAAATGAAAGGTAAAGTGCAATCTATCTGCGATAAATGTGTCGCGCCGAGTTGTATTTCGCCAGTAATTTGTAGCAACTTAGATACATCGCATAAACCGTTAACCGAATTATATCAAGCGGTTGATAGTCATCCAAAAGTAAAAAAATCATTTATAGGCTCTGGTATCCGTCATGATATGTTGGTGCCAGAATTCAATAAAAACGCCGACCCAAAAGAATTAGACGATTATACCGAAGAAGTGATGACGAAGCACGTTTCTGGACGACTTAAAGTTGCACCAGAACACACCAGCGATCCTGTTTTAAAATTAATGCGTAAACCGTCCTTTAGTTACTTCCATAAGTTTAAGGAGCGTTTCGATAAAATCAATACTAAAAATAAACTGAACTTACAGTTAATACCGTATTTCATCTCAAATCATCCAGCTTGCGAAGTAGAAGATATGGCCAATCTTGCTGCTGAAACTAAAGATATGGGTTTTCAGCTTGAGCAAGTACAAGGGTTTACACCAACACCAATGACGGTTGCTACGGTAATTTACTACAGTGGCTACCACCCGTACACACTTAAAAAAGTAAATACCCCAAAAACCAGAAAAGAAAAAGATGAGCAACATCGTTTTTTCTTTTGGTATAAAGATGAAAACAAGGCGTGGATAAAAAACACACTTAATAAACTAGGGCGCCAAGATTTACTTGATGTTTTACTACCTAAAAAGGAAGAAAAATGGCGTAAAAACAAGCCAGGTAAAACAAAAAATACCTTTAATGATGCTGTACCTTTTAATCAGCGAAAAAATAAGGCGAAGTTTAAAAGTAAGAAAAGACGATAATATTGTGGATAATATGAGTATAGGTAATCTTTGAAATGCTCATTTTTTTACACTAGTTTAATATATAATATTAGTTTCATCAGTTAAGTATTGATAAATTAATAATTATGCTATTCTTTTAAATATTGGTGCTTTAAATCTTAATCTCAAAGTAGGATCATTTTATTTTAACATTCGCTTGAAAAATACTAAATGGAAAACTGTGAAATAAACATTCATTGAAAAATGGAGTTTATTTTATAGACTTAGGGTAATGGGTTACATATTAGGTTTTTAACTTAATTTATATTTACACCTAAATCCGTTTTCAAAAACGTGAAAATTACCCCGTTTTGGATACATTAATTAATGTATAAATGTGTAAAAGATGCAAGTGGCCCTTAATTAAATTTTTTGTACTGTCTCAATTTATTATACAAATGAATTGTATAGAACCAGTAGAACCAGAGTTTAATTATATTACCGGTTTAATAACTATTAAAGCTATAATTTCCAATGAAACAGGTGGGTCTTTTGTTAAAATTAAAGAGTCTGAAATAGAAGCCGTATTTGGTAAATACGTAAATGTTCCAGTAAATAATGCAAGTATAACTTTTGTTAATACAAACACCACAGAAGTTGTTAATTTAATTGAAGATGTTGAATCTGAAGTATATTTACCTCCAAATGATTTTGAAGCATCTTTAGGTGATACTTGGGTATTGGAGATAAAGCTAGCCGATGGGCGAGAATATAAGTCTTTGCCAGAAACCATAAAACAACCTGTAGCAATTGGGAGTATTGAAGCTGAATTTAAGCAAGAATTAGAGTATTCAATAGAAAAAGAAGGCTATGTTCCTGGACACAGCATTAAGGTAAGTTTTAATGATCCTGTAGACGAAAAAAATTATTATTATTGGAGCTTTAGGTCTTTTGAAACAAAAGTAATTTGCTTGACTTGCGTTGATTCCTATTACAGAAATGGTATTTGTGATAATTTTGATGGGTATTATCCAAGAGCTGCAGAACCTTTTTACGTTACCTATTTATGCGAGCCAGATTGTTGGCGCATACGATACAATCAAAAAATTGAGATTTTAGATGATGAATTTACCAATGGCTCTGCAATTTCTCAATTACCAATAGCCAACATTTTATTACATAATGTAAAAGATATTTTGGTTGAAATAAGACAGTTTTCATTATCAAAACCAGCGTATAACTATTATAAAGTACTTAAAGACCTAACAGAAAATAATAGTGGTTTTAACGCACCACCGCCAGCAGCCTTAGTTGGTAATATGTATAATCCTAACCAAGAAGACGAGTATGTTTTAGGAAGATTTACTGCCGCCGCTACCTCAAAAGCAACTATTTTTTTAGACCGGGAAAGTTTACAAGGAGCTATTGATGCTCTCGAAGTGCTTTTTCCTGAAAGTGAAAATAATCCGACACCACCTGGTACTCCTGAAGTGCTTTACGCACCCTGTAGAGAGGGGTTTTATTCTACATCCATTAAACCAGAAGATTGGCCAAATTAGCACTTTTATCTAATGAAGACGTTTTACTTATTTGTTTTACAATTTATTTGTTTTTTTGGTATTGGTTATGGGCAAAACCAAGAATATCAATTATCGTTGCAGGTTTTAAACCAAAAAACAGGAACTCCAATGGAGAATGTAAACATTTTTATTGAGCCATGCTCATGTGGAGGTGTAACAAATTCGAGAGGAGAGTTTTCTATAAATTTACCCAAAAATAACAACTACCAAGTAGTGCTCACTTATATTGGTTTTAAAGATAAAATAAAGCATGTTCAATTAGATAAGAACATGAAATTGGATGTAAAGCTAATAGGTAATGATGAGCAATTATCAGAAGTAATAGTAAATGCAAAAAGAGTTAACGATAATTTAGAGTCGCCGCAAATGGGGACAATACAATTAAAAGCTGAAGATTTGAATAAAATACCAGCAGCTGCTGGCGAGTTCGATATACTTAGAGGAGTAACTTTATTAGCTGGTGTAAATAATTCAGGAGAAATTAGTAACGGATTATCGGTAAGAGGAAGCTCTTTAGATCAAAATTTAATTCTCTATGATCATGCTCCAATTTTTAACCCCACGCATTTATTTGGTTTATTCTCGGTGTTTACACCAGACGTTATTTCGAACGTAGATTTATATAGGGCTAATATTCCTGCTCGTTATGGAGGTAGAACAAGTTCTGTTTTAGGTGTAAAGGTTAAAAACCCATATGTAAGCCAATTTAAATTAAGTGGAGGCGTTGGGTTGGTGTCCAGCAGATTAGCTCTTGAAACACCAATAATAAAAGATAAGCTAATGTTAATTGCTGGTGGTAGAGCTGGTCTTACAGATTTTTTATTGCCAATTTTTTCTAAGCGATTAAATAACACAAAAGCACGTTTTTACGACGGCACAATAAAATTATTATATCTTCCAACCGACAAGGATCAAATTGCAATTACTTCGTTTTATAGCAAAGATTTTTATCAATTAGATTTAATTTCTAGTGTTGAAAATATTGTTGCAGAGACCAATCAATACGATTTTAAAACTTTAAATGGTACTTTAAATTGGTTGCATACATTCAATAATAGTACGAATCTTAGAACCATTTTAGTAAGTAGTAATTACAGGCCAAGAAATATTTTTCCTGAGATAGATAGTACGAATGAAATTGAATTCGAATCTAAAATTAACTATTTAAGCTTGGTTACAGAATTTACTAAAAAAGTGTCGAATACATTCGATTATTATGCAGGGATTCAGTCTAACCAATACAAGATATCTCCTGGAAAGTTAAATGTTGGAAGCTCCAATACTGTATTGCCAATTTTGCTTCCAACCGAAACGAGTTACGACTTTTCAGGATATGCAAATGCTAATCTTAAACCATTTTCTAATTTAACATTATCTGCAGGATTAAGATATAATTATTTCTGTTTTCAAGGACCTTATACTTTAAATACCTACGATGATGCCGAAGAAATAATTGAAACAGAGTTTTTTGGCAAAGGAGAAAAAGTTAACGATTATAATAATCTAGAACCTAGATTAGGACTTAATTTAAAGTTAAATGACAATATATCTATTAAAGCAAGTTACTCAAGCGTACATCAATATTTGCAAAATATTTATAATAGTACAACGCCAATACCAACATCGAGATGGAAGGCTTCAGACCCTTATGTTAAACCACAAAGTAGTAATGCCTATAGTTTAGGTGTTTATAAAAACTTTGATAACAATAAAATAGAAATGAGTATTGAAGGTTATTATAGAGCTACAAATAACCATTTAACTTATAAACCAGGAGCCGATTTTTTTCTTGAGAAAAACCTAGAGCAATTTGTAGTTCAGGGTAAAGGAAAAGCTTATGGTGTTGAGCTAAGTTTAAAAAAAGCTAAAGGAAAGCTTAACGGTTGGATAAACTACACATGGTCTAAAAGTTTATTACGAACCGAAAATAATGACCTCGGGGATAGAGTAAATAATAATCAATGGTATAATTCAGATTTCGATAGACCTCATGTTTTTAATGCAACCCTTAATTTTAAAAGTGATAAATACAATACCTTACGTTTTAATTTTACCGGACAGTCTGGTAGACCGTATACTATTGCTAACGGTAATTTTGATATTCAAGATATAACCGTTCCTATTTATTTAGAGCGAAATAATTCACGATTACCAACATATCATCGTTTAGATTTTGCATGGAACATTAATGTAAGTAAAAATAAAAATAGACGCCTAATAAGCGACTGGACTTTTACTATTTATAATGTTTACGGCCGAAAAAATCCGTTTAATAAATACTACGCGCAACGTAACGGAGAATTTAACGAAGTTTTCTCAAACAACCCTTTGGGGTCTTATGAATTATTAGTTACAAACAGTCCTGTTTTTTCGTTAACTTATAACTTTAAGTTTCAGTAAGCCCATTCGATTACAACTAATATTTACCAGTTATTTATTTTCTATTTATTAACTAGATAGTTTTTTCTTTTTTGTGATGACAAAAGTTTCATGTGTCGATGTGTAATTAAATACATAAATTAATTCATATGAAAACTATTAAAATTTTTACCGCTTTAGTAACATTATTGTTTACACTATCCTGTTCAAAATCTTTAAATGAAGAAGAAATAAAAGATCAAGAAGTCGCTTTTGAAGGTGTTTGGGAGTTAAGAGATATAACCGATATTAATCTAGATGGTAATACAGTTCCTGTTGAACTTTCTCAAGACATCATAGGTTTTTTAGAAGTAATAATTAACGAAGGGTGCGAATTGATGTCTTTTGAATTTAAACCAGATAAATCTCTAATATTAGAACAATACAATGTAACTGATTATAATCCTACTGTGGAGGAGGTAGAGTATGTTGCAGATTGCAGTAAGATCGACATATTTACTGGTACATGGGATTTACAGGATGACCAACTCATTATTACAAATTCAGAGGACGAAACTGTTTCTATTACAATAAAATTTGAGTCTGGTTCAATGATTTTAGAAGATTTGCCGCTGGCAACTATTTTACCAATTGATGGTGATGCAAATTTTATTTTTGAAAAATTGGGGAATGGATAAAATATTGAAATAATAATCTAATTCTTAAATTTAAACTTGATATTATATAAAAAACGAAAGGAACAGTTTTTTTATGTAAATAAAACTGTTCCTTTTGAATTATTTGATTTATAAATCAAACCAATTCCTCACAATAAAACCCAAATCCTTTAAAAACTTGCAAAATAGTGCGCGGTTCAATAGTTTTGGTTTCAACTCGAAAAATGTTGTCACAATCTTCCAAGTCGAAATTCCAGTAATCATTTTTAGCTATTAAAGTGTTTAAAACAGGTTTTAACTGTTTAATTTCACCTTGTGATGTAATAGATGTTTTAAAAACCAAAACAGAATTCATAAAATAAATTTTAGCGTTCGTAAAAGAAAGGTGGTTCAATATTTAAAGCGCGTAAATAAACATAGGCTTGTCCGCGATGATGAATTTCATTGTCAATAAAATAAAATATGGCCGACCAAACAGTGCCTTCAAATTGCCCAAAACTTTTAATGCTATCTTGAAATTGTTCTGGTTTAATTTGAGCCCAATAAGTATTAATATCGTAGGTGGACTTATCCCATAATTCTAAAATTTTAGCTTTTTGATTATTATGGTTAATTTTTTCAATTAATTGGACGGTTTTTCCTGTGGCAATTTCTTTAGTCCCTGGTGCTGCAATACCTAACAGTTCCATAACCATATCGGCAAACGTACGCATGCCTCCTATAGAATAATTAAAAAATGCATCTTCTGGAAAAGCTTCAATTACGCGACGTGTTAAACTGCGGTGTCCTTGCCAGTGCTCTAATAATTGTGAAGGTTTAATAATTGGCGATACAGTGGTGTTAAAAGTTGTTTCCATGATTTTTAATTTTAATGTTATTGTTATTTGAAATCAAAATTAGCCGGGTGAGGTGACAGCTTTATGTCAGTAGTAAAAAAATAATTTTCACTTTTTTCTACTGACAATCCTTTGTCATGCCTCAGTAGTAGTTTTGAGTCCTATTAAAAATCAATAGATTATGTTGAAGCGTAAATTAAATACAAACTTCAACCTTAAATCCTATCTTTGGGATATATGTTACAACATTATGAGTTTAGACACGGTAAAACGTTTTGATAGAATTGTGGCCATACTTATTCAATTACAATCCAAACGTGTTGTAAAAGCACAAGAATTGGCCGATAGGTTTCAGGTAAGTTTACGCACTATTTATCGCGATATTCGTACGCTTGACGCCTCGGGAGTACCAATAATTAGCGAAGCAGGTGTAGGATATTCAATAATGGAAGGTTACCGTTTACCGCCAGTTATGTTTACACGTGAGGAAGCAGGAAGCTTTGTTGCGGCCGAAAAGCTAATGCAAAAGTATGTCGATAAATCGTTAGGTAATTATTACGAATCAGCGATGTTTAAATTAAAATCGGTGCTTCGAGGTCGAGAAAAAGATTGGATTTCAGCTTTAGAGTCTCAAATTCTGGTCGATCCTACACATAAATTATTTAATGACGATTTACCAAATGCACTAGAGGTTTTATTTGAAAGTATTGCAGAAAAACGTCAAGTCTATTTAAAATATCAGGCTTTAAATAATGAAACGCCAACCGAACGTCATGTTGAAGCAGTTGGAATTTATCAAGAAAGCGGGTTCTGGTATGTTTTAGCGTTTTGTCATCTTCGAAATGATTACCGACAATTTCGAACCGATAGAATGCAAGCCATTAAAGCCACACAACAAAGTTTTACAAGAGAACATATTTCTTTAGATGACTATCGCAGTAAATCGGATAATGTAGAAAAAACAAAAGTGGTTATTCAAGTGGATAAAAAGGTGGTGCGGTTTATAAATAACAGTAAATGGCAACATGGTTTTGTGTCGGAAAAAGTAAAAGGAAATTTTGTTGAAATGACATTTTTAACCCCTTATGTAGAACATAGCTTTTTACGTTGGTTTGTGGTGTTTTCCGATTATGCTAAAATTATAGAACCCAAAAATTTAAAGGCTAAATTAAAAGATGTTTTTGAGAAAGCTATTTCTAATTTAGAATAAGAATTGATATTTGGGGCTTTTAATTTTTCATTAACAAAACCTGTTAAGTCTAGGTTAATCCGTTCGTTATATTTGGTTTCGGTGAATATATCCATTAGTTTGAATGGAGAAATATTAACCCAAAAAATCACAAATGAAAATGGAAAATTTAGAGAAAAAAACCGTTGCAATTTTAGCAACCAACGGATTTGAAGAAAGTGAATTAAGCGAACCTAAAAAAGCCCTTGAAGAAGCCGGTGCCGATGTGCATATCGTGTCTTTAGAATCTGGCGAAATTAAAGGTTGGAAAAATGGTAATTGGAGTAATTCCTATAAAGTAGATAAAACTTTAGATGAAGTTTCGCAAAGCAACTACAATGCTTTAATGTTACCAGGCGGACTTATTAATCCTGATTTATTAAGACGAAACGATAAAGCCATTGGTTTTGTAAAATCGTTTTTTGAAAATAAAAAACCAGTTGCAGCAATTTGTCATGCGCCATGGTTGTTGGCTGAAGCCGATGTTTTAAAAGGTCGTAAAGTAACCTCGTTTAGTTCTATTAAAACAGATATCGAAAACGCAGGTGCCCAATGGGTAAATCAAGAAGTAGTTGTAGACGAAGGTTTAGTAACCAGTCGTTCTCCTGAAGATTTACCAGCATTTAATAAAAAATTAGTAGAAGAGGTTTACGAAGGTAAGCACAAAATGCAAACTGCATAATATTAATTAAACACTCAAATAAAAAAGCAGGAACTTAGTTCCTGCTTTTTTTATATTTTATGTTTTGCTTTTTTGGCGGCAATAACGCTTATGGTTAAAATTTGAAAAGCGTGAAATAGCATTACGGGAAGCAAAATAATGCCTAAAAACGATGCATTTTGAAACAGTATTTTAGAGAACACGGTACCGTGAACTAAAGATTTTTTTGTTCCGCAAAATTGGGCAGTAATTTTATCTTCTTCATTAAATTGAAGTTGCTTGCTAATAAAACCAATTAAGAAGTAAATTGTAAAAAATAGTAGAACAGCTACTATAAATACACCAGCCAACATTGGTAAGCCTAAACCATTAAAAATACCATCGGAAAAGGATTTTGAAAAACTTTTATAGATAATAAGTAGTATAACGCTTTTGTCAAACAGTGTTAAGTAGTTTTTGTGTTTTATGGCAAAGCTTCCTAAAAACCTGTGTAGTAATAAGCCTAAAATTACCGGAGCTAAAATTTCTAAAAATAAGTTTTTATAAATAGTAGCTAAACTGTAATCAGCGGTATTAGAGTTTAAAAATAATCCCATCCAAATGGGTGTAACTAAAACCCCAATTAAACCGGAAATACTGGCGTTAAAAATAGCAGCGGTTATATTGCCTTTGGCTATAGAAACCATAACTACAGACGAAGAAACGGTTGATGGTAAAGCAGCTAAAAATAAAAAGCCTAACCACAATGTTTTGTTGGTTTCATTAACCCAAGGGTAAAAACACAAAACAATTAAAGGGAAAATTAAAAATGTTGTAGCTTGAACTAAAACATGCAATTTCCAGTTTTTTAAACCTGCCTTTATTTTTTCTGGACTCAATTTAAGTCCGTAAAAAAAGAAAATTAACGAAACACCTATGCTTCCAATAGTGTTTAATGGCAAATCTCCTGCTGCATTGGGAAATAAATAAGCAAATAAAACCACAATTATTATGGCAACAACAAATTTATCAATCTTAAAATTCATAAAAATTAAGCATCAGTTTATGTTCTTAATTAAAGTAAGCACAAAGCAATAATTATTTTAATTAAATGAGCTTTAATTTAATATTTATTTAAGTTTTAAAATTTCATCTTCAAGTAAAATCAATATTTTTTTATCCTTCTCGGAAAGTGTTTTCGATACATCACTCGGGTTAAAATGAAGCTTAAACGAATAAATAACATTTTCAAGATTACTAATGTTGTAGCCAATAAATTTTAATGCTTTTTTAGGGTTGAAGGCACTATCGATAACTACTGAATCTAGTTTGGTTTCGTCGTACCAAATACCATAACCACTTTTGGCAAGGGTTTTCCAAGGGAATAAAGCGCTTGGGTCTACTTTTCGTCCTGGAGCAATATCGGCATGACCAATTATGTTTTGTTTTGGTATTTTATACTTTTCGGTTAGGTTTTTTAATAGCCAAGTTAAATTGTTTATTTGGGCGTACGAAAATGGTTCTTCGCCATCGTTATCGAGCTCAATGCCAATAGAAACACTGTTTACATCGGTTACATTGCCCCAGGTAGAATTTCCGGCATGCCAACCGCGAAGTAAATCGTTAAGCATTTGGGTAATGGTGCCATCATCACAAATTACATAATGCGAACTAACTTGGGTGCGTTGTAAAGCAAAGGTTCGGTAGGTTTGTTCGCAGCTTTCTTGGTCGGTGTGATGAATTATAATGAAATTAGGCTTGCGTAAACTAAAGTTTTGCGATTCTATAACATTAAAAGCTTGATTGTTTATAGAATCTGGCTGAATATTTCTTAAGCTTTTACCTAAAGTTTTGACTTGCTTTTTATATGCTTTTTTAGATTCTTGATATATGTTTTCGGAGCAGCTTAAAACGAGTAAAAGTGCTAATGTTATTAATAAGAAAATTGACTTTTGGATGTAATAACCTGTTATAGAAGTTTTGTGTTTCAAGATGAATGTTTTTATAAATATATGCTTTTGAATGATTAATTAATCTGGTGTTTTTTGAATTTATTTGCACTATCCTACAGAAAGTTTTGCAGCATCTTTCCAAAGATAGTTTGGCATAGGTTCGTTTAATTCCCAATTTATACTCATGGGTTTTGAACCATAATAGTCTTTTAAATTTCCTTCACCGATGAAAACGTAACCTTTTGTGTTGCCAAATTCATCTTTTGCTTTTTCACGAACAAAAAGTAAGATTCGTTTATTTTCTTCTTGGTGTTTTATATAGGACAGTCCTTTTCCTTTATCGGGTCTTGCAGAGTTTTGCGTTTGCCAATGAAATAGTAATTCATTTACTGCATAATCATCATACATCGTAGTTGGTGAAAAGTTTTCGTCAGATTTTATAAGGTTGATAAAAAGTAATTCAGTATTTAAGTCTTTATTCAATGCAGTTCCTTCTCGATTAGATGATTTTTTGCTAAAACTACTAAATTTAAATGCAGCTAAAATTTGGTCTCTTGTGTAGCGATTATGTAATTTTAAAGGTTGTTTGTAAGGAAGTTTAATTGGTAGCTCTTTAAAGTCTATTTTATTTATTAAAAACTCTAAAACTTCCTTTATTTCTTCAACTAAAATGGGGTTAGTTCCTATTTGATGTATGCTTTTTTCTAAAGAATCAAAACCACCTTCTTTCTGCCAAATATCATAATGCAACATTAAAAGCATGGTTTTTTCATTGTCATTTAAATTTGAAATATTTACCATAAAATTCTGTTTTGCAATTTTTAAAATGAAAGAGAAATAACTTAATGAATTTGTAGACATCCATTTGTTTAAAATGGCTGAAACAATATCTTTTTCGTTTATCGAATTAAAATTTTCTATTTTTCCTGCTAACTGACATAAACGTTTCCAACTTCCTCTTTTATAAATATATTGAATTGGAATATTATAAAATGTGCTAAAGTTTCCTATTGTTAATGGTAAATGTGTTTCGTTTTGAAATTGTTGTATTCTTTGAATTAGTTTGGTTTTGTTTAATGATGTTACAGCTGATATATTTTTAAGAATTGTTTCTTTTGTCTTTTTTTCTAAAATGATAGAGCAGCCTAAAGGAAGATGAGGAAAATCGTCTTCAACTTCTTTTTTTACAGTAGTATTTGTTTTACCAATTAATGCTCTAAACTTGTGCTCAAAATTATATTCTGGTTTAGAATTACCGACAAAATCTAAAACGGTTAAACAGTCTTTCTCTTCATGAAGTCTCAATCCTCTACCAAGTTGTTGTAAAAATATAGTTAAACTTTCTGTTGGTCTTAAAAAAAGTAAAGTGTCAATTTCAGGAATGTCAATTCCTTCGTTAAACATATCAATAACAAACAGATAGTTGATTTCTCTTTTTTCTAACTTTATTCTAATTAAATCTCTGTCTTTGCTATTGTTGCTGGTTAAATAATCGGCTTTAAATCCTGCTAGTGAAAATTTTTCTGCCATATATTTAGCGTGTTCCATGGAAACACAATAACCTAATGCTCTTACTTCACGGCTGTCTTTAGTATATTTTTCGAGTGCGTTAATTACTTCACTAACTCTTCTATCGTTTTCAGTGTATAAATTTGTTAATTCACTAGCAACATATTTTCCTCTAGCCCATGTAATATTCGTTAAGTCAACACTGTCGGTTATTCCAAAATATTGAAATGGGCAGAGTAACTTTCTATTCATTGCTTCTGGTAATCTTATTTCTGCGGCAATCCTATTATCAAAATCTTCAAGGATATTTTCCCCATCCATTCTTTCAGGTGTTGCTGTAAGACCAAGTAAAATTTTCGGTTGAAAATAGTCTATTAATTTTCGGTAACTATTCGCTTTTTGATGGTGACATTCATCTATGATAATGAAATCGTAAAAATCCGGATTTAGGTTGTAGTTTTTATATTGATTTTTTACAGATTGTACGGATGCAAATACGATTTCAAAATTATCTGGAACTAAACCATCAACCCATAATTCGCCAATATTATTATTCTTTAAGATACTTTGAAAAGTAGATAATGATTTTTGTATTATTTCTTTTCTATGTGCCAGAAATAACAACTTTGCAGAAGAATTGTTTTGTCTAAAACGTTTGTAGTCGAATGCTGAAATAACTGTTTTACCTGTGCCTGTTGCGGCCACAACCAAGTTTCTATAGTGATTGTGTGTTTCTCTTTCAACTTCTAGTTTTTCTAAAATTTCGTTTTGATAAGGAAAAGGTTTTATGTCAAAAAATGTTGTATTTATTTCTTGCGGTTTACTAAACTTACTATACTTAAGTGCACTTTGTAGTTTTTCTTTATGTATAGCATCATCAAAAATTTCAAAATCTTCACTGTGCCAATAGGCATCAAATGTTTTTTGGAATTTATTAATAACGTGGTTTACTTCTTTAGTTGTAATTTTTAAGTTCCATTCTAGTCCATCTGTTAATGCAGATCGGGAAAAATTTGAAGATCCAATATATGCAGTATGAAACTCTGAGTTTCGATAAAACAGGTAAGCTTTAGCATGTAACCTTTCGTTACTTGTATTGTACGATATTTTTACTTCAGTATTGGGAAGTTTTGATAATAACTGCACCGCCTTATAATCAGTTGCGCCAACATACGTTGTGGTTATGACCTTGAGTTTTCCCCCTCGTTCTGTAAATTCTCGAAGTTCTTTTTCAAGAATTATGATTCCTTTAAATTTTATAAATGAAACTAATAGGTTAATTTGATCTGCGGATAAAATTTCTTTTTTTAGTTCACTTTCTAAGGATAAACCAGAATTCCCACCAGTAAATAACTCGCTATGTGTTAGTCTTGTGTAGGGTGTTATTTCTTTTAGTCTTAAATCTAAATCAGTGTAACTTGAATCTACTTTACTGAATACAGCTTTCAGAATTTCGCCTTCTGCATCAATTAAATCGCAATCGAAATCTTGCTTGTTTATTTCTTCTTTTAATAGTTTTAAAATTTTATTGGAAATCTCAATTTGTAATTCAGGCTTACCTTTAATGAGCTGGAAAGCATTGTTGAAAGCTATTGCTAAATGTGTCGAAAGAACTCTAGAAGCTTCTTCTTTATCAATTTTATTTTTTTTTATATAAAATTTTTCATCATCAAGAAGATTTAATTTTTCATTTATAAGTTGTGTTATTAATGCTTCGTAAATTCCTTGATTCATAATGATAAAAATTCTTTTAAAATTGGGATATCTGCTTCAGCCCAATCCAAATCTAGTAATTCTTCTTTTTTTGCTAAAACAAAGTAGGCGTGTTCTCTTAAAATTAAATTTCCATTTACATAATTAGCTACAAAAGGAATTAATTTAATTTTAAAATCGGGGTATTGATGTGTTACCGGTGTTAATCGCTGTTTAACATGTATTTCAATATTAAGCTCTTCTTTAATTTCGCGTTTAATACAATCAATTTCTGATTCGTTAGGTTCTATTTTTCCACCTGCAAATTCCCATTTTAATGGTAGCTTCATTTTTTCACTTCTTTGAAAAGCAAAAACTTTGTCATCTTTTAAAATGATAGCGCAAGTAACTAAAATAGTTTTCATTTACATCTTAATTTACAACCTAAACTCACGCTCAATAGATTCTACGGTGCGTTGTAAAAATTTCGGAGCATTAAATCGATAAGCAAAATAGAGTTGTGCATGGTTTCTATCGTTAATCGTACTTCTTGTAGAGCGGTAGTTTATGTTGTTGCTCTCAAAAGTAAAAGTAGCACCAGCAGCAACACGCTCGTTGGTAAACCCAAATTGTAATCTAAAATTAAATCCGCGGGTAAAATAGGTTTCTTTATTGGTATCGTCTTTCGAGAATCGCATACCAAATTTAGGACTAATAGCAGGTGTTACAAACCAATTTTGGTCTACACACCAAGTGTAATAATAGGCGGGCGATATGGTGAAATCGGAATTATGCTGAACCACTTTATCGCCATCAATAAAATCTGAAATACGATTGTATCTGTAAGTAAAACTTGGAATAAAACTACCTGAACTTTCACGTTGCCATTCATTAAGCTGAAACAAATGTTTATACGAAAAACGGTCGTTTAATAAATAGCCAGCAGAAAATCTATAGCTTGTAGATTTAAGATCTGGAAAGTCTCGGTCGAGGTTTTCTAAATTAATATTTTGTTCGTAGAAGCCTTTAATTCTGCTAAAATTTGCACCAAAAATCCATTTACTTAAAAACACATTGAGTTTAGCCTCCAGAAACTTAGATTTCCTATCGCTTTGTGGTGGCGAAAACCCAAAACCGAAACCCAAAAATTTATAATTTGCCGCAAGTTTTGTTCTTAAATCGTTGGTAGCTTCAATGGTGTAGCGCTCGTTATTTATGTCTTCATTTACCGATAGAATTTCTGTTTGGCGGTTTATAGAAACTTTGGTAATTAAATAGTTGTTTAATTTTACAATATCTTGGGCGTTGGCATTAGTTAAAAAAAACAAAGACATTATAAAACAAGCGCTGTAGGTTTTCATAAATGGTTTTATGTTTAGTGAGCCTCTAACCAGTTGTTTCCAGTATCTAATTCAACGTCTAAAGGAACAGTTAATTTATAAGCGTTTTCCATTTCGGTTTTTATTAGGTTTGAAACTTCTTCTAGTTCTGGTTTATAAACGTCGAAAACCAATTCATCGTGTACTTGTAATAACATTTTAGTTTTATAGTTACCAGCTTCTAATTTATTATAAATGGCAATCATAGCTAGTTTAATAATGTCGGCGGCACTACCTTGTATTGGTGCGTTAACAGCATTACGCTCTGCAGCGCCACGAACCACACCGTTTCTGGAATTAATATCTTTTAAATAGCGGCGACGACCTAAAACGGTTTGTACATAACCATGATCTCTGGCAAAATCTACCTGTTTGCTTATGTAGTTTTTTAACTTTGGGTAGGTTTCGTAATAGGTGTCAATTAATTCTTTGGCTTCGCTACGCGATAAATCGGTTTGGTTACTTAAACCAAAAGCTGAAACGCCATAAATAATACCAAAATTTACGGTTTTTGCGTTGCTACGTTGTTCGCGAGTAACATCATCAATAGCAACATTAAACACTTTTGCAGCCGTTGAAGCGTGAATATCTTCACCATTTTTAAAAGCTTCAATCATGGTTTCTTCTTCGCTTAAAGCGGCAATAATGCGTAATTCTATTTGGCTATAATCGGCAGCAAGAAGCGTGTAGTCTTCGCTTCGCGGAATAAAAGCCTTTCTTACTTGGCGACCGCGTTCGGTACGAATAGGAATATTTTGTAAGTTGGGGTTGTTACTACTTAAACGTCCGGTAGCTGCAACGGTTTGCATATAATCGGTATGTACGCGACCTGTAGCTTCTTCAACTTGTAGTGGTAAAGCATCAACATAAGTGCTTTTTAGCTTGCTTAAACCTCTAAAATCGATGATTTTTCTAATAATTTCGTGGTCTTTGGCCAAATAACTTAATACATCTTCGGCTGTAGAATATTGACCCGTTTTGGTTTTTTTAGGCTTGTCAACCAATTTCATTTTTTCAAATAAAATAATGCCTAATTGTTTTGGTGAAGCAATGTTGAATTCTTCTCCAGCTGCTTCGTAAATGCTTTTTTCAAGTGAAGCGATATCGTTGTTAAGTTGTTCGGCTAATGATGCTAAAAAGTCTTTATCTAAATTAATACCTTCCAATTCCATAGCTGCTAAAACACGCAATAGCGGAATTTCAATATCATCGAACAACGTTTGTGTGTTGGCTTCTCCTAATTCGTTTTGAAAATGTTCTTTTAGTTGCAGGGTAATGTCGGCATCTTCAACAGCATATTCTGTTTGTTTTTCTAAAGGAACATCGCGCATGGATAACTGATTTTTCCCTTTTTTACCAATAAGCTCTGTTATAGAAATTGGTGTATAATTCAAATAGGTTTCTGCCAATACATCCATGTTATGGCGCATATCTGGGTTAATTAAGTAATGCGCTAACATGGTATCGAACAATTTGCCTTTTACAGATATGTTGTATTTGGCTAAAACTTTAATATCATATTTTAAATTCTGACCAATTTTTTCGATGGTTTCACTTTCAAAAAACGGACGTAACTGTTCAATAAGTTCTTGTGTTTCGGTTTTATCTTTTGGAAAAGGTAAGTAAAAGCCTTTACCAACTTCCCATGAAAATGCAATACCAACCAATTGGGCAGTTAACGGATTTAAACCCGTAGTTTCCGTATCGAAACACACCGAGGTTTGGTTCATTAAATTTTTAATAAACAGTTTTGTTGCCATTCCAGAAGCTACGCTTTGGTAAAAATGACTTGTGTTTTCGGCAGTTTTTCGGGTGTGAGATTCCGAACTCGTTTCAGTATCAGTACTATTAACATCGCCACCAAATAAGGAAAATTGACCAGCTCCTGCAGTTGAGGTTGTTTTGGGTTTAACCTCAGTTTCTGTTTTTTTCGCTTCCGCGGAACCGTTATCAGCTTCAGAAGCAAAGGTTTTTACAAAGTTATCGGTTAAGCGTCTAAACTCTAATTCTTGAAAAATGGCTTTCACAGCTTCAATATCTGGATCACACATTTCAAAATCTTTTTCATCAAATTCCACCGGAACATCAAGCATAATGGTGGCTAGTTTTTTTGAAAGTAACCCCAATTCTTGGTTGGCTTCAACTTTTTCCTTCATTTTGCCTTTAAGCTCATGAATGTTTTCAAACAAACCTTCCATACTGCCATAGGCTTTAATAAATTTTTTAGCTGTTTTATCGCCAACACCTGGTAATCCTGGAATATTATCACTGGCATCGCCCATCATTCCTAAATAATCAATGACCTGTAATGGGTTTTCAACCTCAAACTTTTTTTGTACTTCAGGAATGCCCCAAGTTTCGTAACCACCACCAAACGATTTTGGGCGATACATAAAAATATTTTCTGAAACTAATTGAGCAAAATCCTTATCGGGTGTAACCATAAAGGTTGTATAACCTTGTTTTTCGGCTTTTTTACTTAGCGTTCCAATAACGTCGTCGGCTTCAAAACCTTCTTTAACCATTATTGGAATATGCATGGCTTTTAAAATGTTTTGAATATACGGCACAGCCACTTTTATAGCTTCTGGTGTTTCATCACGATTAGCTTTGTAAGCCTCGAACATTTCAACTCTGTCGGCACTTCCGCCTTTATCAAAACATACTGCTAAATGGTCTGGGCGCTCACGTTTAATAACATCTAAAAGCGAGTTCATAAAACCCATAATGGCAGAAGTATCTATACCTTGCGAATTAATTCTAGGATTTTTTATAAAGGCATAATACCCACGGAAAATTAAAGCGTAAGCATCTACTAAAAAAAGGCGTTTTTTATCTGACATTTATTTGAATTTGAAAGTACGTAAAACTACGAAATCTAGTAAAGATTATAAATTAATTGAATTGCAATTTGTATTTTTAAGATAAATAAAATCTATAAGCTTTGAAAAACCCCTATTTACAACTTTTTAATTCACAAAAGGAAAATCAATTTAACATAGGAAACAGCAATTATAAGCAACGAATAAAAAAACTAAAAACATTAAAGGTTGCCCTTGAGAAAACCTATAAACAAGATATTAGAGAAGCGCTTTACGCCGATTTTAAAAAGCCATATATAGAAACCGATTTAACAGAGCTATATCTTGTTATTAAAGAAATAAAAGTTGCTATTTCAAATCTAAAATCTTGGATGCGTAATAAACATGTAGGTACGCCATTAGCTTTGTTAGGTACAACCTCATGGATTAAATACGAGCCTAAAGGTGTTTGTTTAATTATTTCGCCATGGAATTATCCGGTTAATTTAACATTTTGTCCTTTAGTTTCTGCAATTGCGGCAGGAAATACGGTTATTTTAAAACCTTCTGAAATGACGCCAAATACCTCACGTGTTATGGCAAAAATTGTAAAAGATGTATTTAATGAAAACGAAATTGCTTTGGTTGAAGGCGATGTTGAGGTTTCTAAGCATTTATTAAAATTGCCCTTTAATCATATTTTCTTTACAGGTTCGCCTGCTGTTGGTAAAATTATTATGGAAGCGGCATCAAAACATTTAGCTTCGGTAACTTTAGAACTGGGAGGTAAATCGCCTACAGTAGTAGATGAAACAGCTAATGTGCAAACCGCTGTTAAAAGCATAGTTTGGGGTAAATACCTAAATACTGGGCAAACTTGTATAGCTCCAGATTATGTTTTGGTACACGAAAGTAAAAAAGAGGCTTTTATTGAAGCTTTTAAAATGACAATGGATAATTATTACTCAAAAAAACCTGAAAAATCTAAATCTTTTGGGCGCGTTGTAAACGAGAAACATTTTAAACGATTAACCAGTTATATTGAGGCAGCAAAAGAAGACAAAGCTATAATACACAAAGGCGGAAACTATAATGCTAACGATAATTATATTGAACCCACACTAATCTCAAAAATACCAGAAAGGAACCCGTTACTGAACGAAGAGATTTTTGGACCAATACTTCCCATAAAAACCTATAAAAATTTAAATGAAGTTGTTAGTTATATCAATTCAAAAGCGCGTCCTTTAGCGCTTTACATGTATAGCAAAAGTAAAAAAAACACCAACTATGTTATTAAAAATACACGATCTGGTGGTACTTGTATAAATAGTACCGAAATACATTTTACAAATCATGAATTGCCGTTTGGTGGTATTAACAATAGCGGAATAGGTAAATCGCATAGTTATTTTGGGTTTAAAGCCTTCTCTAACGAGCGCGCTGTTTTAAAAAGTTATTGGTCGGCACCATTAAAAGTATTATTTCCACCATACACAAACTTTAAGCAAAAAGTAGTAGACTTTACTATAAAATGGCTTTAAAACCCTTAACATTTAGTTAAATAGAAATACAGCTTTCTGTATTAGGTTTTATTACCGTTATCTTTGCTAAAAAAATTAAGCATGACACGTTGGATTATATTTTTAATTCTATATATACTAGTAACCATTTACGGTTTTCAAGCCTTTAAAACCGTAGTAAAAAATAACTGGATTTACTATGCGTTTTTTGCAGTAGCGTTATTGGTTTTAGGTAATTTTTTATATCAGTTTTTATCAGCTTCAGAAGGTCGTGTTTTGACACCAGCAAAAAGTTATGCTTTTGGTTTTTTACTTGCCTATTTAGCGTTTAACCTTATAATAATTCCTATTATGTTTGGCGAAGATATAATTAGGTTTGTTATTGGTATTTACGACAAATTGTTTGCAACCAAAAGCAATTTTAATTTACCATCTAGACGTAAATTTATAAGCCAGATAGCTTTGGGTTTAGCAGCTATTCCACTAGCTTCTATTTTATACGGTATGTATCGTGGTAAATATCGTTTTCGCGTATTAAATTACACACTGTATTTCGAAGATTTGCCAGAAGCCTTCAATGGTTATAAAATAACTCAAATAAGCGATATTCATTCCGGAAGTTTCGATAACAGAGAGAAAATAGAATATGGCGTTAATTTAATTAACGAACAAAATTCTGATGTTATTCTATTCACTGGAGATATGGTGAATAATAAAGCTAGTGAAATGGAGCCATGGCAAGATTTATTCTCTACATTAAAGGCTAAAGATGGTGTTTTTTCGGTGTTAGGAAATCACGATTATGGCGATTATGTAAACTGGAAAACAAAAGAAGAAAAAGCACAAAACCTAGAAGAATTAAAACAACTTCAAAAAAACATGGGTTTTAACTTATTATTAAACGAAACCAAGTTTTTAGAAAAAAATAGAGAACGCATAGCTTTAATTGGTGTAGAAAATTGGGGTAAAGGCTTTAAAAAAGTTGGTGATTTAAATAAAGCCGTACAAAAGGTGCAAGCAAACGATTTTAAAATATTAATGAGTCACGACCCAACACACTGGGAAGAAGAAGTAATAGATGCCGATTATCATTATCACTTAACCCTAAGTGGGCACACGCACGGTATGCAATTTGGTATAGAAATTCCAGGTTGGATAAAATGGAGCCCTGCAAAATGGCGTTACAAATATTGGGCTGGTATATACGAGCAAATGGGACAATACATAAACGTAAATCGAGGGTTTGGTTATTTGGGTTATCCAGGTCGCGTTGGTATTTGGCCAGAAGTAACTGTAATAGAATTAAAACGCGGTACAAAACCCGCTTAATTGTGTTATAAATCGTTATATTTGTTTAACAAAAGTGTTAATTTATGTCGAAATTTGGAGAACTTATAGATGTTGAAATTCCGGTGCTACTTGCGTTTTATACACAAACGGATAACGACAAAAACATAACCCAGCATCAAAATTTAAATGATGTGGCTGCAACTATGGGCAACAAAGTAAAAGTTATAAAAATTGATATAAATAAAAACAAAGATTTAGTTGAAGCGCTTCGAGTTAAAACATTACCTACACTAATAATTTATAAACAAGGTGAAATGAAATGGCGCCAAAGTGGCGAGCAACAAACCAGCGCAATAATTAGTAAAATAGAAGAATATATTTAAAGTTTTTAGGGCGTTACACCTCCTAAGGTCGGCGTCAGGCTTTACGTTACAAGTCCTCGCAAGCTCCGGGCTTTCCACTTCAATCCTTAACGTGGTTTTAGGTATTTACACAATAGCTTCAAAAGTAAACCCAAGTTTATAAAAATGTTCTAATACTTTTGGTAGTGCAAATTGCATGTTTTTTTGTGCTTTTACACTATCGTGAAATACAACAATACTACCTCTTTTTACTTTTGTAATTACATTATTTAAGCACGCTTCGTTACTGATGTTTTTATCCCAATCAAAGGAAATAACATCCCACATAATTATTTTATAACCTAAGGCTAGTAACTTTTTGCCCTGTTTGTTAGTTATTTTACCATAAGGCGGCCTAAACAAATTACATGTTTGCATAGAAGTATCAATAACTGAGCTAATAGTTTTTTTAGCTTCAAGTGTATTTTCTAAGTATCTTTTTGTTGAGGTTTTCCAACCTTTTAAATGGTTTTGTGTATGGTTGCCTACGGTGTGGCCTTCGGCAAGTACATCTTTTAAAATTTCGGGATGTTTTTTAACATTATCACCAATACAAAAAAAGGTAGCTTTGGCTTGGTATTGTTTTAATGTTTTGAGAACCCAATGGGTTATTTCTGGTGTTGGACCATCATCAAAAGTTAAATATAAAACCCTTTTAGTTGTAGGTATGTCCCAAATATATTTGGGGAACATTTTTTTTACAACCAAAGGGGTTTTAACAGGTATTATGTTCATGCCTATTTAGTTTGTTGTATCTATAGGCAGGCTATTCGTTGAGTCTAAAGGCAAATCTAATTCGGTTTGTATTTCGTCTTCAGAGATGTCTTCATCACCATAAAAATATTTAAATGCTCTTAAATGGTTGTTAAAAACTTCGCCTTCTTTTTCGGCAAACTCCAAATCGTTTGCAACTAATACATCTAATAAAGATTTGTAGCGTTGTATATCGGTATAAATCTCTTCAAACAAACGCTCTTGCATGTCAATTTTTAAACCACTATAATAGTTTAAGTTTTCTTGATATTTTAAGGCAACTTGTTTGTATAAATTTCTAGCTTTTTCCTGGTTTCCAACCTCGTAATAGGCGCTAATGTAGGGCTCTAATAAGGTATAATAACCAAAATAATTAACGGGCATGTTTTCCATAGCAATATCCGCTATTTCTTCTGCCTTTTTGAGTTTGTTTTCGTTAATAAGTTGCTCTACCAAACGAGCTAAATTACCGCGATAGGTAATGGAGTTTTTACGTGTTTCTGGGTCGTGATAAATGTCTGGGCTTCCGCTGTTACCCCAATCCCATTTTTTTACTTTTTCGTACATTAAATCGGCATCAACACGTCCCATGTCGAAAGGGTTATTTCTATCAACTTCAGTTTTAATAGGTACTAATTTGTAGCACATACCATCTAGTTGAAGGTAGTCTTTCATCCATAGATAATCGTCGTCACCAAAACTTCCTCCTGTGAAATAAATAGGGCGGTTCCATTCGTTATTGGCAACAATGTCTAACATAAGCAAACGGTTTTTGTAAAGAGCACCGCCTGTTACCTCAATATCAATATAAGGTACAATAGCTTCGGCATCTTTTGCTTTTACAATACCAGATTTTAAAGCATTTATTTTATTAACAGGAATGCGTAAATGTGGTGTTGGCATGTAAGTAGCTGTAAGATCTTGACTTCTTATGTCTGTAACATCATATCCTTTTTGCTCTAAAACGTATTTATATTTTGTTCGCGGGTTGTCGCTTTGTACGAAGTCTAAAAATTTATTAATGTCTAAAGTATCCTTAATCACATTTTCAATTACAATATAATCGTTGGTGCCGTATTGGTAGTTTTTATGTTCTAGTTGCGATGGTATTGGGTCGCTTTCGTAAGCCTTTCTTTTCATTTGGTCTATATACCAATCGGTTTGGAATAAGCTTGTATTTACAACACGCACATCGGTACGGTAACCTTCAATTTCTTGAGCATACCAAAGGGCAAACGTATCGTTATCGCCAATGGTAAATAATATGGCATTTTCTGCACAAGAATCTAGGTACATTTTAGCCATGGCATTGGCGGTATATTTCTCCGATCTGTCATGGTCGTCCCAGTTGTTTGCTGCCATAATGGTTGGTACTAAAACCAAACATGCCACACTAATGGCTGGGGCTAGTAATTTTGAGTTTACTTTAGCTTTTAAAGCATCAAAAATGGCATAAACTCCAAAACCAATCCATAGAGCAAATACATAAAATGAACCAACTACCGAGTAATCACGTTCTCTAGGCTCGAATGGGCGAACATTGGTGTATACTTGAATAGCAATTCCTGTAAATAGGAAAAACACAAGCATTACCCAAAATTGTTTTCTGTCTTTGTTAAACAGGAAGAAAAACCCAATTAAACCTAAAATTAAAGGTAGTAAATAATAGGTGTTTCTGGCTTTATTATTTTTTACATCGCTCGGTAAATTGTCTTGCGAGTAGCCTAAGTGCCATTCATCAATAAATTTAATTCCAGTAATCCAGTTACCGTGGTTATCGTATTTGCCTTGAATATCATCTTGCCTTCCAGAGAAGTTCCACATAAAATAACGCCAATACATATAACCTAATTGATATTCGAATAAATAAGCGATATTACTAGCTAAAGATGGTTTTTCAATTTCAATATTATTTTTTTCGCTTTTTAAAAAGTTGTTGTAGTCTTCATAATCAACATTTCCTTGAGCAACTTGATTTTTAAACTCCGAAATTTGCGATTTATATTGTGTAATTTGGTTTAAGGCGTAAGCATTGGCTTGGTCTTCAGGAAAACCAGCATTTATAGCTGATCTATAATAATCGTTTTGCAATCCAGGTTTTACTTTAAAATTTAAAAATCCAGAAAACATCATGTAATTTTCGGCATGTTCCGGGCTCCACATACGTGGGAGTATAGATGCATGCTTCGAGTTGTAATTTTGTTTGTCGTTTTTGTAATCGTTTACAATAACATATTTACCCTTTTCTTCATCTTTTTCGTATTTAGGTTTATCATCTATATACGGGTTGTTATCATCTAAATAAGCATATTGATCTGTAAATTGAGGTCCGTAAAACAAATGAGTTTCTGGGTATTGTTCTAGATTGTAATATGCTAAAAGTTCTCTGGCGCTTGATGGATTGTTTTCATTAATAACAACATTGGCATTAGCACGAATAGGTAACATAAGCCAAGTTGAAAAACCTATAATAACAAAAGTGATACATAGAATACCAGTGTTTAAGTGTATATAGCCTTTTTTTCTGGTAAAACGCAACCCATAGTTTATAAGAGCTATTAAAACAATTAATGCAATTATAGATCCTGAGTTGAATGGTAAGCCTATACTGTTAACAAAAAATATTTCTGAAGCAGAGAATATTTTAAGAATATTTGGCGCTAAGAGTTTAAAAATGAATAATAAAACAGCAACAGAAGCTACATTGGCAATAATAAAGTTTTTTATAGTAACGGTTTTGTAATTTTTAAAGTAATAAATAAGCCCGATAGCAGGAATGGTTAGTAGTCCCATAAAATGCACACCAAACGATAATCCAATAATAAAAGCAATTAAAACTAACCAACGATTGCCACGAGGGTTATCCATGTCTTGTTCCCAGCGGAGCCCTAGCCAAAATAACGCCGACATAATTAGAGTTGCCATAGCGTAAACTTCGGTTTCAACAGCGTTAAACCAAAACGAATCGGTAAAAGTAAAAGCTAAACTACCTACCAAACCGCTTCCTAAAATTGCGATGGCTTTAGGTTGGGTAATTTCGGTGTTGGCTCCAACTAGTTTTTTTAGCAATAAAGTAATGGTCCAAAACATAAAAAGAATGGTGAATGCACTCGATACGGCACTCATCATATTCATCATCCAACCTACAAGTTCGTTATTACCAAAAGTAAATATTGAGAAAAAAGCACCCATCATTTGAAAAAGTGGTGCTCCTGGCGGGTGGCCAACCTGAAGTTTCGAGGATGTTAAAATATACTCGCCAGCATCCCAAAAACTTACCGTAGGTTCAACGGTTAAACTGTATGTTATTAAAGCGATTAAAAAAGAGAACCAGCCTAAAATTGTGTTCCATTTTTTAAAGTTGAATTGTGCCATTTTTATGTGTTTAATTGCTTTGGCGAATTTAACAATAAATACGTTACAGCAAATATTTTTAAGTAAACGTTAAGTTTTAACTATTATTTTTTAAAAAAAAGCTTGCGAAAATAAAACTTTGTTTTAAATTTGCACCCTCAATACACGAATGGCCTATGGTGTAACTGGCAACACGTTGGTTTTTGGTACCAAAGAGTCTAGGTTCGAGCCCTAGTGGGCCAACAGAAATTAAACCTTAACTATTAAAATAGTTAAGGTTTTTTGTTTTTTAATTAATTGGTAACACTTAGTTAATCTCTCATCTTAATTCATCTTATTTGTTATGGTTTAATTAACATTATGCTAATGTAGGTTTAATCTGTTAAAGTTTTGATTTAGTTTATTTTACGGGTAATTAATCCAACTTTTAAACAAATGAAAAAAACTACTCTTTTAGCTGGAGTTATTCTAGCTATATCCACAACATGTTTTAGTCAAAACCCGCTTCAGCATTTAGCAAGTTACGCTACAAATACCGAAGGGTCTGCCGAAACTGTTGCTCACGATGCTACAAATCAGCAAGCATTTTTTACAAATTCGTCTACAAACTCATTTACTATTGTAGATATTAGTACACCATCGTCACCAGTTTTAGTTAAAACGGTCGATTTATCACCTTACGGAGCAGGACCAAACTCAATCGCTATTTATGGAAGTGTTGTCGCCTTAGCTGTTGAAGATGCTGTAAAGCAAAATAACGGTAAAGTTGTGTTTTTCGATTTAAACGGAACCTACCAAAACCAAATAACTGCTGGTGCTTTACCAGATATGTTAACCTTTACTCCCGATGGAACAAAAGTAATTGTCGCGAACGAAGGAGAGCCGTCAGACGATTATGTAACCGATCCAGAAGGGTCTATAACGGTAATCGATTTAAGTTCGGGTGTTATGTCTGCCTCTGCAACTACAATTAGTTTTAATAGTTATGACGACAAAAAAGAGTCTTTAAGAAATAAAGGCATTCGTATTTTTGGAAATGATGGTGCCGCTTCGGTTTCTCAAGATTTAGAGCCAGAATATATCACCGTATTAGAAGATGGCACAAAAGCCTACGTGAGTTGTCAAGAAAACAATGCGCTTGTGGTAATTGACTTAACAACAAATGCTATTTTAGATATTCTTCCGTTAGGATATAAAAATCACATGCTTGGTACTCCAACAGTAAAAAGTTATGTGGTAAACGAATTAGAAGAAAACTGGCCTGCTTTAGGAACTCCAGTTTACGATGGAGGACAGCCTACGGTAATGTTAGGTGGTTTTTCCGGATTGTTTTTCGATGAAGCAAATTCAACAGCAACAGATTACGTGTTTTATGCCATACCAGATAGAGGTCCTAACGATGCTACAACAAGTGGAGCTTCTGTAACGCCGGCTACGTCTCAAAATTTACGTCCGTTTAAATTGCCAAATTATCAAGGTAGAATTGCCAAATTCACTATAAATAAAACGACTGGAGATATCACTTTAGATAACCAAATTTTATTAACCAGAAAAGACGGGACAACACCAATTACTGGTAAAGGAAATATACCAGGATTCGATGAGGTTCCTGTAACGTATACCGATGCTGCAACTGCCTATGCAAATGCCGATTATATAGGTGCAGATACCGAAGAGTATCATGCTTTGCCTTACGACGAATACGGTGGAGATTTTGAAGGTATTTTAATTGATAAAGACGGATATTTCTGGATGTGCGACGAGTACAGACCAGCCATTTATAAATTTCAGGCTAACGGAACTTTAGTAGAGCGTTACGTGCCTTCGGGAACATCGTTACTTGGAGATTCGCCACAAGCTGTAGGAACTTACGGTGCCGAAACATTGCCAGACGTGTATTCGCTACGTCGTGCTAATCGTGGTTTTGAAGCCATTGCTTACGACGAGGCAAATCATATTATTTATGCCTTTATTCAATCGCCTATCGAAAATCCTTCGAATGCGGTTAGAAATAATTCTGATGTAATTCGAATTTTAGGTATTAACGCCAATACCGGAGAACCAGTTTCAGAATATGTTTACCTTTTAGAAAGAAATAAAGATGCCGGTTACGCAGCTTCTAGAGTCGATAAAATTGGTGATGCCGTTTACACAGGTAACGGTAAATTTTTGGTTCTTGAAAGAGATTCCGAAGGTCCAGATGCTGAGTACGGTAAAAAATATGTTTTCGAAATCGATATTAATTACGCTACAAACGTTTTAAACTATGCGCTTTCTGGATCAAAAGAATTGGAAGAAATGAGTGCCGATGAGATTTTAGCCGAAGGTATTTTAGTGTCTCATAAAAATAAAGTAGTGAATTTACCTTCAATTGGTTATAAATCTTCAGATAAACCAGAAGGTATTGCGTTATTACCAAATAATGAAATTGCTGTTATTAATGATAACGATTTTGGTTTAGCTGGAGCTGGAATTACAGATAGCAGTGTTTTAGGTATTATTTCTTTCGCTAACGATTACGGTTTCGATGCTTCAAACGAAGATGGAAAAATCGATATTAAAGCGCATCCAACTTTAGGAATTTACATGCCCGATGCTATTGCGTCTTATAACGTTGCTGGTACAAATTATATCGTAACGGCAAACGAAGGCGATTCTAGAGATTACGATGGGTATTCGGAAGAAGACCGTGTAAAAGATTTAACTTTAAACACTGCTGCTGGTTATTATCCAGATGCTGCAACGCTTCAAGAAGATGAAAATTTAGGAAGGTTAAAAATGACTTATGCCGATGGTGATTATAACAACGATGGTACTTACGAGCAAATATATTCGTATGGTGCACGTTCTTTTTCAATTTTCGATCAGTATGGAAATATAGTTTTCGATAGCGGTGACCAATTCGGGCAAACCATAGCAACAGAAGAAGCGTCATTATTTAACGAAGATGAAGAAGAATTTGATGGTCGCTCAGACGATAAAGGAGGTGAGCCAGAAGCTATCGCATTAGGCACAATCGATGGTAAAACGTATGCTTTTGTTGGTTTAGAAAGACAAAGTTCTATTTTAATGTTCGATGTTACCGATCCTAAAAATGTTGAATTTATAACTTATTACAAATACAACAGAACTTCGGGCGATGTAGCTCCAGAAATCATTAAGTTTATTCCAGCAGCTAAAAGCCCTAACTCTAAAAATTTACTTTTAGTAGGGTATGAGGTTAGTGGTTCGTTAGCAATTATTCAAATAGATGAAGCGGCTTTAAGTGTAAGCGAAGTTGTAGCTAAGAATAAGTTTAAAATGTATCCAAATCCGGTGGTTAATTCAGCTTTAAACTTTAATAAAACATTGTCTGGATCTATTTATAATTTAAATGGGCAAGAAGTGCAAGCATTTAATGGAAAATCGGTTTTAAATGTAGAGCAATTAACTTCTGGAGTATATATTATTAAAACCAAAAACTACGGGGTTAAGCGTTTTGTAAAACTTTAGCACATAACATATTTTGTCTAGATGCTTTAAAAATCAATAAAATATTATATATTTGCAGCGTTGAAAGGCGAAAAAACTAAATGAGGGGACGGAAAGTCCCCTCTTTTTATACTAAAAAATGTTGCGAACAAAAGCTTTAGAACTACTAGAAGGCGCGTTGTTAGAACGTACCGATTTATTTTTAATTGATTTTACTATAAATACCGAAAATCATATAAAAGTGATTATCGATGGAGATAACGGTGTTTTAGTAGAAGATTGTATTTTTGTAAGCAGAGCCATTGAGCATAATTTAGATCGCGAAGAAGAAGATTTTTCGCTCGAAGTTATGTCGGCAGGTGCCACAGCACCGTTAGTGCATAACCGCCAGTATAAAAAAAATTTAGGCCGAACGCTAAAAGTAAAAACGGCTTCAACCGAAATTGAAGGCGAACTTACCGAAGCTAACGATACCGAAATAAGCCTAAACTGGAAAGTGCGTGAGCCAAAACCAGTAGGTAAAGGTAAAGTGACAGTAAAAAAGGAAGCAAAAATTCCTTATCAAGATATTAAAGAAGCAAAAGTTATGATAAAATTTTAATTGAGTTATGGAGAATGTCGCGTTAATAGAATCTTTTTCAGAATTTAAAGATGATAAGCTAATTGACAGAGTTACGTTAATGGCAATTTTAGAGGACGTGTTTAGAAGCGCCCTTAAAAAGAAATATGGAGACGATGATAATTTCGATATCATTGTAAACCCAGATAAAGGCGATTTAGAAATTTGGAGAAACAGAATTGTGGTAGCCGATGGTGAAGTTGAAGACGAAAATCAAGAAATATCATTAACCGAAGCTCGTAAAATTGAACCAGATTTTGAAGTTGGTGAAGATGTGTCTGAAGAAGTAAAGTTAATCGATTTAGGTCGTCGTGCTATTTTAGCATTACGTCAAAACTTAATTTCTAAAATTCACGAACACGATAACACTATTATCTATAAGCAATTTAAAGATTTAATAGGAGAAATTTATACAGCAGAAGTACACCACATTCGTCACAGAGCAGTAATTTTGTTAGACGATGAAGGTAACGAAATTGTACTTCCAAAAGATAAACAAATTCCATCAGATTTCTTTAGAAAAGGAGATAACGTAAGAGGTGTAATTGAAGCTGTAGAGCTTAAAGGTGCAAAACCAGCAATTATTATGTCTAGAACATCGCCGTTATTTTTGGAGAAATTGTTCGAGCAAGAAATACCAGAAGTTTTCGATGGTTTAATTACAATTAAAAATGTGGTAAGAATTCCAGGAGAAAAAGCAAAAGTAGCAGTAGATTCTTATGATGATAGAATCGATCCTGTAGGAGCTTGTGTTGGTATGAAAGGGTCACGTATTCATGGTATTGTTCGTGAGTTAGGAAACGAAAATATCGATGTAATTAATTACACCAATAACCTACAATTATTTATTACCAGAGCTTTAAGTCCTGCACGTGTAACATCTATTAAATTAGATGAAGATAACAAACGTGCCGAGGTAATTTTAAAGCCAGAAGAAGTAAGTAAAGCTATTGGTCGTGGTGGACATAACATCCGTTTGGCTGGTCAATTAACTGGTTTCGAAATTGATGTGTTTAGAGAAGGTGCTGAAGAAGACGTAGAATTATCCGAGTTTTCAGATGAAATTGAAGGATGGATTATTGAAGAGTTTAGTAAAGCTGGATTAGATACCGCAAAAAGCATTTTAGAGCAAGAGGTAAACGATTTAGTGAAGCGAACAGATTTAGAAGAAGAAACTATTATCGACGTTATTAGAATTTTAAGAGAAGAATTCGAAGAATAACATATATATTTGAGTATTTTAAAGGCAATTTATGGCTGAAACAATAAGATTAAATAAAGTATTACGCGAACTTAACATTTCTCTAGATCGTGCTGTGGAGTTTTTAGATTCCAAAGGTGTCGATATTGAGAAGCGTCCCACTACAAAAATTTCGGAAGAAACATATAAGATTCTTTCCGATGAGTTTGAGACCGACGCTAGCAAAAAAGTAAAGTCGCAAGAAGTAAGTGAAGCAAAGCTAAAAGAGAAGGAAGATTTACGTATTAAACGTGAAAAAGAACTCGAAGCTAAGCAAAAAGCCCAAGATGAAGCCCGCGAAGCTCAAGAAAAAGCGCGTCAAGAAGCGCAAAAGAATGAGGTTGTTAAAGCAGCAAAAACGCTTACTGGACCAAAGCAAGTTGGTAAAATAGATTTAGAGCCTAAAAAGGTTGATAAAAAACCTGAACCAGAAGCGCCAAAACCAGAGGAAACCGCTAAAAAAGCACCAGAAACTCCTAAAGTTGAGGTTGCAAAAGAAGTTAAACCAGAGGTTAAAGCTGAAGCACCTGCAAAGCCTAAAGAAGCCGAAGCTCCAAAAGCAGAAGCGCCTAAAACAGATATTGCTGTTTCAGGAGGCCGTGTAAAAACGCAGTACCAAAAACTTACGGGTCCTAAAATTGCAGGAGATAAAATTGATTTATCGCAATTTAATAAGCCAAAGAAGAAAAAAGACGATAAGAAAACCGATGCCAAAGATGGTGCCGGAGCTCAAAATAAAAGAAAACGCCGCAGAATTAGTAAAACTGGTGGCGGTACGCCAAACGATAATAGAGGCGGAAATAATAATAACAGAAACGATCGCTTTAAAGGTAAAGGAAGAGGCAGAACTGTGGTTAAAGAAGAGCCTAGCGAAGAAGATGTTAAAAAACAAGTACGCGAAACGCTTGAAAAACTCCAAGGGAAATCTAATAAAGGTCGTGGTGCAAAATATCGTAGAGATAAACGTGATCAACACAGAGATCAAACCGAAAGAGAATTACAAGCAGAAGCAGCAGAAAGTAAAATACTTAAAGTTACAGAGTTTGTTACAGCTAGTGAGGTAGCAACCATGATGGATGTTGGGGTAACTCAAATTATTTCGGCATGTATGTCGTTAGGAATGATGGTTACTATGAACCAACGTTTAGATGCTGAAACCTTATCTATAGTTGCAGAAGAGTTTGGTTATAAAGTAGAATTTGTAACTGCCGATATCGAAGAAGCAATCGAAGAGGTTGAAGATAAACCAGAAGATTTAAAATCGCGTGCGCCAATTGTAACTGTAATGGGTCATGTCGATCATGGTAAAACATCACTTTTAGATTACATTCGTGAAGAAAATGTAATTGCAGGCGAATCTGGTGGAATCACACAGCATATCGGTGCTTATGGTGTTCAGTTAGAAAGCGGACAAAAAATAGCATTCCTTGATACACCTGGTCACGAGGCCTTTACAGCAATGCGTGCACGTGGTGCTCAAGTAACAGATATTGCTATTATTGTTGCTGCTGCAGATGATGATATTATGCCACAAACAAAAGAGGCTATTTCTCATGCTCAAGCTGCAGGAGTACCAATTGTTTTTGCAATTAATAAAATTGATAAGCCTGATGCTAATCCAGATAAAATTAAAGAAGGCTTAGCTAATATGAACTTATTAGTTGAAGATTGGGGAGGTAAAATTCAATCACATGATATTTCGGCTAAATTTGGTACAGGTGTTAACGAACTACTTGAAAAAGTATTACTTGAAGCCGAACTATTGGAGCTAAAAGCAAATCCGAATAAAGCTGCTACAGGTACTGTTGTTGAAGCATATTTAGATAAAGGTCGTGGTTATGTATCTACTATATTAGTACAAGCCGGTACTTTACGAATAGGAGATTATGTGTTGGCTGGTCAACATAGCGGTAAAGTAAAAGCTATGCATGATGAACGCGGACACGATGTTGCAGAAGCAGGTCCATCAACTCCAGTTTCTATACTTGGTTTAGATGGCGCGCCACAAGCAGGTGATAAGTTTAATGTATTTGAAGACGAACGTGAAGCGAAGCAAATTGCAACTAAACGTGCGCAGTTACAACGTGAGCAATCGGTTAGAACACAACGCCATATTACACTTGATGAAATTGGACGTCGTATTGCATTAGGAGATTTCCAGGAGCTTAATATCATACTTAAAGGTGATGTGGATGGTTCTGTTGAAGCATTAACAGATTCTTTCCAAAAATTATCTACCGAAGAAATACATGTAAATATTATACATAAAGGAGTAGGTGCAATTACAGAAAGTGATGTTTTGCTTGCAACAGCTTCAGATGCTATTATTATCGGATTTAATGTGCGTCCTGTTGGAAATGCAAGAAGTATTGCAGATAAGGAAGAAATTGATATCAGAACATACTCCATTATTTATGATGCTATAAACGATCTTAAAGATGCTATGGAAGGTATGCTTTCTCCAGAACTTAAGGAAGAAGTTACAGGTACGGCAGAAATTAGAGAAATTTTCAAAGTGTCTAAAATTGGTAGTATTGCAGGTTGTATGGTTACAAATGGTAAAATACTTAGAAGCTCTGGTGTACGTTTAATACGTGATGGTGTAGTTGTTTATACAGGAGAATTAGCTTCTTTGAAACGTTTTAAAGATGATGTGAAAGAGGTGTCAAAAGGTTATGATTGTGGTATGCAAATTAAAGGTTACAACGATATTAAAGAAGGCGACATTATTGAAGCTTTCCACGAAGTTGAAGTTAAAAAGAAATTGTAATCTTTTCACAGTTTGTATAAAAATAAAAAACCAATTATTTTGGTTTTACAAAGGTCGGAAGCATATTCCGGCCTTTTTTTGTATGTAAGTTTTAAAAAATGCTTTTCACTATTAAAGAGCAAGAGTGTACCCTCTAACAAGAGGGGAGTTAGGGGTGTGTAAATTTTAGAAATAAAGTTTATACTTTTAGGTTTTTCCTAACCTTCAAATGAGTTTTAAACAGCCTTATTGAAATTTCAAATACATCCAAATCAAGAATTAATTAAAGGCGCGTTATTAAATGTGAGAAGGGTGGTTTTAAAATAGCAAATAAAATAATTTGTTATGTTTTACATGGCCATATACAATACTAATGACATATAACCCGATATTAATGCCTAATTAATAACCATGGTAGTTTCCCCTCTAAAAAGAGGGGAGTAAGGGATGTGTCATAATCATGGAATTAGTTTCTGGTATTTAACAATATTAAATAAAAATCACGTATGTATAAAAAGTAAGAGCAACATAAGGTGTCGTTAGAACTTAAACCAAAAAAAAGCAATCTTGATAAAATCTCGATTGCTTTATAATTTTCGATAAACGGTTATGCGTAATTTTAACTTTTCTTCGGTTTAAAAATAAAAGCACTAGGAAAGGTTTTTTTAATCGATTTTAAAGCGCGGTCGGCTTCCAATCTTGTTCTAAAATTTCCAGCCCAAACCTTAAAATTAGGTGCTTCAAATTGTAATGTTGGATGCCAAGACCTGTAAACCTCACTAAATTCCTTTTGCGCGGTTTGCGCACCATTTCGGTTTCCAGAATACACCTGTATTTTATAGCGTTCCGAATCGGTTTCATTACTGTTAATTTCTTTTTTTAATGCTAATAGTTCTTTAATTTTTGGGTCTTCATTTATGGTAACTGTACCATCTTGAGCGAATAAATTACTGTTACTAAAAGCTAAGATGCTAACAGTGAATAAAATGGCTTTTGAGTTTAATACTTTCATTACTAGATAGGTTTATACAAATGTATACGTTATAAATTAAATTGCGGATTATATTTTATTTAGACTCTCTCTAAATTAATAATTAACACATAATGAACATTTCTAAAATCGACTTTAAATGTTACTTTTGCGAGAGATTTTAATTGATTTATTCTTTTTAACCATAAGAAAAAATCATACCAAAGTTTAGAAGTTAATTCAACCAATAATATGAAACAGGTGATTCACCGAAAATTAAGTAAAAACTTTCTTCGTTCTAGCTTAATTATTTTATTAGCGTTTACAACTGTTCTTTCTGCTCAAGAAGGAGATCCAGCAAAAGGAAAATCATTATTTAATGCCAATTGTGCAGCTTGTCATCAACTTGATAAAAAAATGACAGGTCCTGCACTTCGTAATGTCGAGCAGCGTTTGTCTAACGATGAAGGCTTAGATCGCGATTGGATTCATGCTTGGGTTCGTAACAGTTCTGGGGTAATTAAATCTGGAGACGCATATGCGAATAAGGTTTACAATGAATATGGAGGAGCTGCAATGACTGCTTTTCCACAGTTGTCAGATGAGGATATTAATAATATTTTAGCTTACACTGCCGAGGAAAAATCGGCGCCAGCTCAAAATGCGGCTGTTGCTGTTACTGCTAATTCAGGTAGTGGTTCGTCTAGCGGTGTGTCTAATGAAATTATATTAGGGGCGTTGGCGGTATTGTTTATATTACTTGCTTTAGGGCTTTATTTAGTTAATAAAACATTACGACGTTTTGCGGTTGCTCAAGATATTGAGTTGCCTGAAACTGCAAAAAGAACTCCGCTTTGGAAAGCATTTGTGCAAAATCAATTTTTAATGATTGTTGTTGCTATATTCTTTTTGCTTTCTAGTGCATATTTTGTGTATGGATATTTATCTCAGGTAGGTGTCGACCAAGGATATCAGCCAGTGCAGCCTATTCACTTTTCGCATAAAATACATGCCGGAGATAATGGTATCGATTGTAAATATTGTCACTCTTCAGCTCGTGTTAGTAAAACTTCAGGTATCCCTTCTTTAAATGTTTGTATGAACTGTCATAAGTCAATTTATGAATATAACGGTGAAACTTCTCCGGAGTATTCTAAAGAATTCTACGACGGTGAAATTCAAAAGCTTTATGCTGCTGCAGGATGGAGTGATGCCGATCAAAAATATACAGGAGAATCTAAACCAGTAAAATGGGTTCGTATTCATAATTTGCCGGACTTTGCTTACTTTAACCACTCGCAACACGTAACAGTGGCTGGTGTAGAGTGTCAAACTTGTCATGGTCCAGTTGAAGAAATGGAAGTTGTGTATCAACACGCGCCATTAACAATGGGATGGTGTATAAACTGTCACCGTGAAACGAATGTTTCGGTAAAAGATAATGCTTATTACGAGAAAATTCATGAAGAATTATCGAAAAAGTACGGTGTCGACGAGTTAACAGCGGCTCAAATGGGTGGTTTAGAGTGTGGTAAGTGCCATTATTAATTAACAAGAAGTAATTCAATTATATAATATGTCATCAAACAAGAAATACTGGAAAAGTGTTGAAGAGCTAAACGAGAATAGCTCTATTGTTGAGGCGCTAAAACAAAACGAGTTTGTAGAAGAAATTCCTACTGATGAATTTTTAGGTGATAAAGAAACATTAGAGGCAACTTCTACGACACGACGCGATTTCTTAAAGTATATTGGTTTTAGTACGGCTGCAGCTTCATTGGCAGCGTGTGAAGGACCGGTTAAAAAATCTATTCCTTATGTTGTGCAACCAACGGAGATTATTCCCGGTGTTGCTAACTATTATGCAACAACTATTGCAGATGGATTTGATTTTGCGAGTGTTTTAGTGAAAACGCGTGAAGGTCGTCCAATTAAAATTGAAAATAATGCACTTGCTGGTAGTAATGGAAATGCTAATGCAAGAGTTAACGCTTCAGTTTTAGGTTTATACGATAGTTTACGTGTTCAAACACCTAAACAAGGTGATAAAGCTATTTCTTGGGGAACATTTGATGCCGAAATAACTAAGAAATTAAAAGATATAGCTAAGGCCAACAAAAAAATTGTTTTATTAACACAAACTTATGCTAGTCCTTCTACAGACAAGTTAATTTCAAAATTTAAAGAAAAATATGGGAATGTATCGCATGTAGTTTACGATGCCATTTCGGAGTCTGCTGCATTAGATGCTTACCAAGCGAAATATGGAGAACGCGGTTTAGCCGATTACGATTTCTCTAAAGCCATGACTATAGTTTCTGTTGGTGCAGATTTCTTAGGTGATTGGCAAGGTGGTGGATTTGATTCTGCGTATGCTAAAAACAGAGTGCCAGATCATGGTAAAATGTCACGTCATATTCAATTCGAAGCTAATATGTCTTTATCTGGTGCTAATGCCGATAAGCGTATTCCTGCAACACCTACCGAACAAAAATTAGCTTTAGCTAAATTATACAGCTTAATAGTTGGTGGTTCAGTTTCTGGAAATTTACCAGAGCATATTGAAGCTGCTGTTAAAAATGCAGCTGCCGAACTTAAGTCTGCAGATGGTAAAGCTGTTGTTGTAACCGGTTTACAAGATGTGAATGCTCAAACTTTGGTTTTAGAAATAAACCAAACGTTAGGTAGTAAAGCATTTGAACCGAGTACACCAATTAAAACAAGACAAGGTAGTAATGCTCAGGTAGCAGAATTAGTAGCCGATATGAAGGCTGGTAAAGTTGCGGCTATTATAATGAGTGGTGTAAATCCTATTTATACCCTTCCAAATGCTTCAGATTTTGCTGAAGGTTTAAAGAAAACAGAACTTTCTGTTGCTTTTTCATTAAAAGAAGACGAAACATCTTCTTTAGTTAACTTTATTGGTGCTGCGCCTCATTATTTAGAATCTTGGGGTGATGTTGAGCTTAAAAAAGGACATTATGCCTTGATGCAGCCAACAATTCGACCATTATTTGATACTAGACAATTTCAGGACACTTTATTGAAGTGGACAGAAACTGAAGGATCTTATCACGATTTTATTAAATCAACTTGGAATAGTAGCGTACTAGGTGGTGCATCATTTAACCAAGCATTACACGATGGTGTATACATTGCTTCGGCATATGCTTCAAATGGGGCTTTAGCTAAAACTGTAACCAGTGCAGAATCTACTTTAAAAGATAAAAAAGATAGAACTTGGGTTGGTGGTGTTATACACGGTGCTGCAGTAGGAATTGGTTTAAAAGAAGAAGATAAAGATGAATATATAACTACAACCTCTACAACTACAGTTTCTAACGGAAGTGTAGCAATAAATGGAGTAAATGTTGTAAGCGGTGTTGCCGCAGCTAAAGCTTTAGCTTCATCAGCTAAATCTAATGGCTTGGAATTGGTATTGTATTCTAAAACCGGTATGGGTGATGGGCAACAAGCCAATAACCCATGGTTACAAGAATTCCCAGATCCAATTTCACGTGTGTCTTGGGATAACTACTTAACAGTTTCGAAAAGTGATGCTGAAAAGTTAGGATTGAAAAATGTACATGTAGCCACTGGTGCTCTTGATGGTAGTTATGCCGATGTAACGGTTAACGGAACCACATTAAAAAATGTACCAGTTTTAATTCAACCAGGTCAAGCTAAAGGTTCTGTAGGACTTTCGTTTGGTTATGGTCGAAAGTTGGGTCTTAAAGACGAAATGAAAACAGGTGTTAATGCTTATGAGCTTTACACTAAATTTGAAACTGTACAAGAGGTTACCGTAAAAGCGACATCTGGAATGCATGAATTTGCTTGTGTACAGTTACATAATACATTAATGGGTCGTGGTGATATTTTAAAAGAAACAACTCTTGAAATATTTAACACCAAAGACAAATCGCATTGGAATCCAATTCCAGTTGTTTCTTTAAACCATGAAGAAACTCCAGTAACCTCTCCAGAAGTTGATTTATGGGATGAGTTCGATCGTTCCATTGGGCATCATTTTAATTTATCAATCGATTTAAATGCTTGTACCGGTTGTGGTGCTTGTGTTATCGCTTGTCATGCCGAAAACAACGTGCCTGTAGTAGGTAAAGAAGAAGTACGTCGTAGCCGTGATATGCATTGGTTACGTATAGATAGATATTACTCTTCAGATGATACATTTGAAGGTGATAACGAAAAGAAAGATGGTTTCTCTGGTTTATTTGGAGATAACGGATCGTTAGGTGGATTTGGTGAGATGGAACATCCTGCCGATAATCCTCAAGTATCTTTCCAACCTGTAATGTGTCAGCATTGTAACCATGCACCTTGTGAAACAGTTTGTCCTGTTGCAGCAACCTCACATGGTCGTCAAGGACAAAACCACATGGCTTATAACCGTTGTGTTGGTACCCGTTATTGTGCAAACAACTGTCCGTATAAAGTGCGTCGTTTTAACTGGTTCTTGTACAATGGTAACGATGAGTTCGATTATCATATGAACGATGATTTAGGACGAATGGTATTAAACCCAGATGTTGTTGTACGTTCTCGTGGTGTTATGGAAAAATGTTCAATGTGTATTCAAATGACACAAAAAACAATTCTTGATGCTAAACGTGATGGTCGCCCAATAAAAGATGGTGAATTCCAAACCGCATGTTCTGCGGCTTGTAGTAGTGGAGCCATGGTATTTGGAGATATTAACGATAAGGAAAGTAAAGTTGCAAAACTTAAAGAAGATAATCGTATGTATCACTTATTAGAACACGTTGGTACCAAACCAAATGTTCAGTATCAAACAAAAGTGAGAAATACAAAGGAAGCATAAATCTAAATTAAAGAATCAATTATATAATTATGGCGTCTCATTACGAAGCACCTATTAGAAGACCTCTAGTAACAGGCGAAAAATCATACCACGACGTAACTGTGGATGTGGCGAAGCCTGTTGAGGGAAGAGCAAATAAACAATGGTGGATTGTTTTTGGAATTTCACTTACCGCTTTTCTTTGGGGAATTGGATGTATTTTATATACCGTATCTACAGGTATTGGAACTTGGGGTTTAAATAAAACCGTGGGTTGGGCCTGGGATATTACAAACTTCGTTTGGTGGGTAGGTATCGGTCACGCAGGAACACTTATTTCTGCTGTACTTTTATTATTTCGTCAAAAATGGAGAATGGCAATTAACCGTTCAGCAGAAGCAATGACGATTTTCTCGGTTGTGCAAGCAGGTTTATTCCCTATCATACACATGGGGCGTCCGTGGTTAGGATATTGGGTATTGCCTATTCCAAATCAATTTGGTTCGTTATGGGTTAACTTTAACTCACCATTACTTTGGGATGTATTTGCAATTTCTACCTATTTATCGGTATCATTAGTATTCTGGTGGACTGGTTTATTACCTGATTTTGCTATGTTACGTGATAGAGCAATTAAACCTTTCCAAAAGAAAATATATGCTTTATTAAGTTTTGGATGGTCTGGTCGTGCTAAAGATTGGCAACGTTTTGAAGAAGTATCTTTGGTACTTGCTGGTTTAGCAACTCCGCTTGTACTTTCTGTACATACAATTGTATCGTTTGACTTTGCTACATCGGTTATACCTGGATGGCATACAACAATTTTTCCACCTTATTTCGTTGCTGGTGCGGTATTCTCTGGTTTCGCTATGGTAAACACGCTTCTTATTATTATGAGAAAAGTGTGTAACCTAGAAGATTATATTACTGTACAACATATCGAATTAATGAACTTAGTAATTATGATTACAGGTTCTATTGTAGGTGTAGCTTATATTACTGAGTTATTTATTGCTTGGTATTCTGGTGTAGAATACGAACAATATGCGTTCTTAAACAGAGCAACAGGTCCTTATGCTTGGGCATATTGGATGATGATGTCTTGTAACGTATTTTCTCCACAGTTTATGTGGTTTAAAAAATTAAGAACAAGTATTATGTTCTCGTTTATCATCTCAATTGTGGTAAATATTGGAATGTGGTTTGAGCGTTTCGTAATTATTGTAACATCATTACACCGCGATTATCTGCCATCTTCTTGGACGATGTTTTCGCCAACGTTTGTAGATATAGGAATATTTATTGGTACAATAGGATTCTTCTTTGTATTATTCTTATTATACTCAAGAACATTCCCTGTAATCGCCCAGGCAGAGGTCAAAACGATATTAAAATCTTCTGGAGAACGCTATAAGAATTTAAGAGAATCTGGAAAAACCTTAGTGGGTTCTGGTGCCGATGCTCGTACATCCAGTATTTATGGTCTAGAGATTAAAAGTGAAGTGATTGAAGTTTCTGAGGAAGAAAAAGCAGAACGCGTTACTAGTCTTTTAGGAACTATTGGTGCTTTCGATACGGAAACTCAAACACCGGATGATTTAAAGAAAATAAGTGGTGTTGGACCTAAAATGGAAGAGGTTTTAAATAGCATTGGTATTTATACCTTCCTTCAAGTTAGTAAAATGACCAAAAATGAATATGACTTGTTAGACAGTATTACAGGTTCTTTCCCTGGAAGAGCAGAACGTGATGATTGGTCAGGGCAAGCTAAAAAATTAATTAACTAAACATAGTCAATGGAAGCTTCAAAAGTTATTCACGCTATTTATAACGATGACGATGTATTAATGTCTGCCGTAAAAAAAGTACGTGCAGAGAAACATCACATAGAAGAAATATACACACCATTCCCTGTTCATGGGCTAGATAAGGCTATGGGATTAGAAGGTACTAGAATTGCTATTTGTGCATTTTTATACGGCTTGGTTGGTTTAACTGTGGCAATTACCATGATGAATTTTATCATGATTGAAGATTGGCCGCAAAATATAGGTGGTAAGCCAAGTTTTAGCTACATAGAAAATATGCCGGCTTTCGTGCCAATTATGTTCGAGCTTACTGTGTTTTTTGCAGCGCATTTAATGGTAATTACCTTTTACTTACGTAGTAGAATGTGGCCGTTTAAAAAAGCCGAAAACCCTGATCCAAGAACTACTGACGATCATTTTTTAATGGAAATTGGTGTTCATGGGAATGAAGATGCTTTAGAAACTTTACTTAAAGAAACTGGAGCTGTAGAAATTAAATTAGTTGATAAAGCCCATTAATATAAATATGAAAAGCTTAATTAAAATAATAGTATTAGCAGTTGCTTTAGTAGCTGTGTCATGTAAAAAGGATTCTGCTCCTAACTATCAGTTTATGCCTAATATGTATGAATCTGCTGGTTACGAAACATATGGTGAAGCTGCCTTTAAAAACGGAGTTGAAGCGCAATTACCGGCCAAAGGTTCTATAGCGAGAGGTTTTGTTCCTTTCGATATTGAAAATTCTACAGAGGGTTACAACTTAGCAAAAGCCACTTTAAATAGTCCTTTAGATTCAACAGAAGTTGATTTAGAAAGGGGGAAAGCATTATACAACATTTACTGTGGTATTTGCCATGGTACAAAAGGAGACGGACAAGGAAACCTTGTAAAGAGAGAAAAAATACTTGGTATTCCTAGTTATGATGATGCGGGTAGAGCTATTAACGCGGGTAGTATTTACCACACTATTTATTATGGTAAAAATGCTATGGGGTCTTATGCGAACCAATTAAATGAAGAAGAGCGTTGGCAAGTTGTTAGCTACGTTTTAAAACTGAAATCAGATTTAGAAAAGTAAGATAAGTTTAGATATGTACACATTTTCAAGTAAATTAAAGATATTTTCTATCGTTCTAATTATATTAGGTGCGATAGGTGTTGGAATTGGTTTTTCCACGTCTCATAAATCTTTTGAAGAAGTTGAAACCTTACTTGCAGAAGAATCACACCACGGTGGGCACGGTGAAGCTGATGCACATCATGCACCTGCACACGATACGCATGCTAAAGAAGCGGCTCATGGTGACGCACATAATGAGCATCATGCCGAGGCTGAACATGGTCATGTTGATGAGCATGCTAAACATATCGAACACGTGCAACATCAAATAGCAAATCGTCCTTGGTCTGCTTTATATGTTGCGGCCTTTTTCTTTATGATGATTGCCTTAGGTTGTTTAGCTTTTTATGCCATTCAAATTGCATCACAAGCAGGTTGGTCGCCAGTATTGTTTAGAGTTATGGAAGCCATTACGGCGTATTTATTACCTGGTGCGTTAATTGTTTTACTTATTGCAGCGGCGTCGCACTTTATTGGACATAACAATATTTTTATCTGGATGGATCCAGAAGTTGTAGCTCACGATAAACTAATCCAGGGGAAATCTGGATGGTTAAATATTTGGGGCTTCATCTTTAGAGGTTTAATTTTTATAGGAGGTTGGAGTTTATATCGTCATTTTGCGCGTAAATTTTCAATTGCTCAAGATACAGCCGAAGATAAAAGTAACTTTAAGAAATCATTCCGTATTGCAGCTGGGTTTTTAGTGTTCTTCATTTACACAGAATCTATGATGTCTTGGGATTGGATTATGAGTGTAGATCCGCACTGGTTTTCTACCTTATTTGGATGGTACGTATTTGCAAGTATGTTTGTAAGTGGTATTACAGCCATTGCTTTAGTAACCTTATACTTAAAATCTAGAGGATATTTAGAATTTGTAAATGCAAACCATTTACATGATGTTGCTAAGTTTATGTTTGCAATTAGTATTTTCTGGACCTATTTATGGTTCTCTCAATTCATGCTTATTTGGTATTCAAATATTCCAGAAGAGGTGACCTATTTTATTTCACGTTTCAACGATTACCAATTACCATTCTTAGGTATGGTAGTATTAAACTTTGTATTCCCAATATTAATGTTAATGAATGCAGATTATAAGCGTATGCCTTGGTTTGTGGTTATGACGGGTATTGTGATTTTATTTGGCCACTACATCGATATTTTCAATATGATTATGCCTGCTACAGTAGGAGATAGATGGTCAATTGGAATTCCTGAAATTGGAGCTATTTTACTTTTTGCTGGATTATTTATATATGTAGTATTTACAGCATTAACAAAAGCGCCTTTGCTTGCTAAAGGGTATCCACTTATAAAAGAAAGTGAAGAGTTTCATTATTAATTAAGATATAAATAAAGACGAACGAAACAATGACTGCTTTATTAACAATTGTAATTTTAGTATTTATATTAATTGCCATTTGGCAAATGGTAAAGATTTTCGATTTAGCTCAAGCTAAAAATGAAAATTCTCAAATCGCTACCGATAAAGACAACACGCTTAACGGTTATTTAATGATGGGCTTTTTAGCTTTTATTTATATCATTACTTTAGTATGTGTAGTTAAATGGGGTGATTTACCCTTATTATCAAATTCTGCATCAGAGCACGGTCCTACAATCGATAATTTAATGGCTATTTCATTGGCTATTATTTTTTTGGTTCAAATAATTACACAATTCTTATTACACTATTTCGCGTTTAAGTATAAAGGTGAAAAAGGAAGAACAGCACTGTTTTTTGCCGATAATAATAAATTAGAAGCTATTTGGACTATTATACCTGTGATTGTTTTAGCTGGTTTAATTATATACGGATTAAATACATGGATTAATATTATGGGTGTTGATGAAAGTGATGATCCAATAGTTGTAGAATTATATGCGCAACAATTTAACTGGAAGGCTAGATACGCTGGTGCTGATAATACTTTAGGTAAAGCTAATGTGCGTTTAATTGATATCGACAGAGCGAATATACTAGGTTTAGATGAAGCTGATCCTAATGCGCAAGATGATATTATTACTACGGAATTGCATTTACCTGTTGGTAAGCCAGTATTATTTAAAATGCGTTCACAAGATGTACTGCATTCAGCTTACATGCCTCACTTTAGAGCGCAAATGAACTGTGTCCCTGGTATGATTACTCAATTTGGTTTTACGCCAACAGTAACTACCGAAGAAATGAGACAAACCCCAGAAATGATTGAAAAAGTTCAACATATTAATGATATTAGAGTTGAGAAAAGTGAAGCTTTAATTGCTAAGGGAGAAGATGCTTTAGAGCGTTATGAATTCGATTACTTATTACTTTGTAACAAAATTTGTGGTAAATCGCACTACAATATGCAAATGAAAATAGTTGTTGAAACTCAAGAAGAATACGACGCATGGATTAAAGAACAAAAGGAATTTAAAAACTCTCTAATTAACTAATAACTAGATTTAACAAGATATAAGATTATGTCAGCACACGAAGATAATCACGCTCACGACGACCACGGACATCATCATAAAGAAACGTTTATTACTAAATACATTTTTAGTATAGACCATAAAATGATTGCTAAACAGTATTTAATTACTGGTACCATTATGGGTATTATTGGTATTATGATGTCAATAATGTTCCGTATGCAAATTGCATGGCCAGAAGAGCCTAATGTTTTATTTGAAGCGTTATTAGGTAAATGGGCGCCAGATGGTGTAATGGATGCCGATATTTATTTAGCATTAGTTACCATCCATGGTACCATTATGGTATTTTTTGTACTTACAGCTGGTTTAAGTGGTACGTTTAGTAACTTGTTAATTCCGTTACAAATAGGAGCTAGAGATATGGCTTCTGGTTTCTTAAATATGGTATCATATTGGTTATTCTTTTTATCAAGTGTAATCATGGTACTATCATTATTTGTAGAAGCTGGACCTGCAGCCGCTGGATGGACTATCTATCCGCCATTAAGTGCATTACCTATGGCACAAGGTGGTTCTGGCGCAGGTATGACACTTTGGTTAGTATCTATGGCAATCTTTATTGCATCCTCTTTATTAGGCTCACTTAATTACGTGGTTACGGTTTTAAATTTACGTACAAAAGGTATGTCTATGACAAGATTACCCTTAACTATTTGGGCATTCTTTATTACAGCAGTAATCGGTATTATTTCATTCCCTGTATTGTTATCTGCGGCTTTATTATTAATTATGGATAGAAGTTTTGGCACGTCCTTCTTCTTATCAGATATTTTTATTCAAGGTGAAGTTTTACATTACCAAGGAGGTTCACCAGTTTTATTTGAGCACTTATTTTGGTTCTTAGGGCACCCTGAGGTATACATTGTATTATTGCCTGCATTAGGTATTACTTCAGAAATTATTGCAACTAATTCTCGTAAACCAATTTTTGGTTACCGTGCTATGATTGCTTCAATTTTAGCTATCGCATTTTTATCCACCATAGTTTGGGGTCACCATATGTTTGTATCTGGAATGAATCCATTTTTAGGTTCTGTATTTACATTTACAACATTATTAATTGCAATTCCATCGGCGGTAAAAGCCTTTAACTATATAACAACTTTATGGAAAGGTAATTTACAAATGAACCCTGCTATGTTGTTCTCTATCGGTTTAGTTTCTACATTTATTACAGGAGGTTTAACAGGTATTATTTTAGGTGATTCAGCTTTAGATATTAACGTACATGACACCTACTTTGTAGTAGCTCACTTCCATTTAGTAATGGGTATATCGGCATTATATGGAATGTTTGCTGGTATTTATCATTGGTATCCTAAAATGTTTGGTAGAATGTTAAACAAGAATTTAGGTTATTTACACTTTTGGGTAACGGCAGTTTGTGCTTATGGTGTATTTTTCCCAATGCACTTTATAGGAATGGCAGGTTTACCTCGTCGTTACTACACAAATAGTAATTTCCCTTTATTTGATGATTTAGCTGATGTAAATGTGGTAATTACAATATTTGCAATTGTTGGTGGAGCATTTCAGTTAGTATTTCTTTATAACTTCTTCTCTAGTATTTTCTTCGGAAAGAAAGCGGAACAAAATCCATGGAAATCTAATACTTTAGAATGGACAACACCGGTTGAACACGTGCATGGAAATTGGCCAGGAGCTATTCCAGAAGTACACCGTTGGGCTTACGATTATAGTAAACCAGGTCACGATGTAGACTTTGTTCCACAACATATACCTTTAAAAGAAGGAGAAGAAGAACTACAACATTAATAATATTCTTACTTATTTATAAGCCCGCTATTTATAGCGGGCTTTTTCGTTTAAATGCGTGTTTTTTAGGACGAAGTACATTTTTTTTCGTAAAAATCGATGAAATGTAAAATAAATCAGTTAAATTGCCGTGCGAGATAAATTTTATCTGTGTTTTTTTAACATAATTAACATTTGTTGAGCTTTTAACCAATTACAAATCAACCGAATCTATGAAAACAAAATCCCTTGTTAGGTTTCCAAGGTTTATTGGATCCTTTATTATGGTGTTTCTTTGGACGGCTTTTTCTTTAAATGCCCAATGTCCAATTGTAACAAACCCTACGCCACCACCTATTTGTGATGCCTCAGGTTATACCTTTTCCAATTTAAGTGCAGATTATGTTACCAATGGCGGAAATGGTATCGTCTGGTATGACGCTATTTCAGATGGAAGTCTAATTAACAACAATGAATTAGTTAAAGAAGGCACTTATTATGTCGACGATAATTCTGGAACATGTGGTATACGTCAATCTATAGTCGTAAATTTTGCAGTAGGAGCAACGGGTGAAAATTTTGATCAAATTTACTGTAGTAATGAAAATGCTACTGTTCAAAGTTATATTGATGATGTTTTAGATTCTGAAATACCGACAGGAGGAAGTATAGAACTTTATAATGATTCGGCATTAACCGATTTAGTGAGTCCATCAGATGATTTACCAAATGGAGCAAAAAGTTATTATATTGTTTTTGTAGATAATAGTGGTTGTAAAAGTCAGATTGAAGTTGGACAAGTGGGAGTATTCGATGCCCCAGCAAACCCCACGCCAACTAGCCCACAAATATTTTGTTCAGATACAAATCCTACAATTGCCGATTTAAATCCTGGAACTACCGAAACTAATTATAGTTGGTATGCTAATGTTGATGGTTCTGGTGAACCTATACCACCAGCGCTTTCTAATACAACAGTTTTAGTTGATGGTAGTACATATTATATTCAAATTAATAGTTTCTTTTGTACAAGTGATGCAGTAGGCGTAATGGTAGAAGTTTATGATCCTGTAGATGCGGGTTCATCTAGTACTTTAGAGTATTGTAATGATAATTTACCATCGGCTTTTAATTTATTTGACGAGTTAGGCGGAACACCAGAAACTACAGGAACATGGTCTGGACCTTTAACTACATCAAACGGCTATCAAGGTACAGTAGACATTAGTTCTTTAACTACTGCCGGAAATTATATTTTTACATATAGTGTTTTAAGTAATAATGATTGTCCAGATTCAACTGCAACAGTTACAATTACAGTAAACGAAACACTTTCTGCGGGTAATGCATCAGCTACAAATCCAGAATCTTTTTGTGAATCCAATTTACCAACAAGTTTCGATTTATTTACCTTATTAGAAAATTATGATTTAGCAGGTAGCTGGACTCAAGGGACGTTAATTACTGACCCTGTTGTACTGACTCCAATTGATTTGTCTAGTTATACAAGTGGCACTTATAATTTTACGTATTGGCAAAATGTGGCTCCAAACCCTTGTCCACAAGAGTCTACAACAGTACAGGTAATCGTTTTAGAAGACCCAGATGCTGGTGTTGCAATTAATCAAGTGTTTTGTGAAAATGAATTGTCTACCAATTCACCATTTAATTTATTTGATGCTTTGGATGGATCGCAAGATCACGATTCTGGAACATGGACAGACGTTTCTGGTAATACAATTTCAAGTAATTTAGATATAACTAACTTAACGGTAGCAGGAAGCCCTTATACTTTTAATTATACAATAGATAATGGTACTTGTTCAGATACTGAACCAATAACTATTTCGGTTGAAGAAGCTCCAGAATCTGGTACAGCAAATGCACCGGCCGAATTTTGTGAAGGTGAAGCTCCAACAAGTTACGATTTATTCGATTTATTAGAAAATGAAGATCAAACAGGAACTTGGTATGTTGGTTCTGATACTTCAGGAGCAACTGCAAACAACATTATTAATCCATCAGGATCAGGATTTACCGCAGGCACATATTACTATACTTATGATGTGGCTACTATCGGAAGTTGTGATGATATAGACGTAACGGTTAGCATTATAATTAACCCATTACCAAATGCAGGAACACCAACGCCAGCCACCTTTTGTGC
>NZ_JTDW01000006.1 GCF_000943565.1 Neotamlana sedimentorum | reverse complement strand
TCTATATCTGTAGTTGAAGCTCCAGAATCTGGTACAGCAAATGCGCCAGCTCAATTTTGTTTAGCTGAAATTACTGCAGGACAAACATATAATCTTTTTGATTTATTAGAAGATGAAGATCAAACAGGAACTTGGAGCGACGATAACGCTTCAGGAGCACTTACAGGTAATACAGTTTCTGTAGATGCTTTAAGTGTTGGAACCTATAACTTTACATTCGATGTTGATGCCATTGGTAGTTGCGACGATCTAAACGTAACCGTAAGTATTGTAGTTAGCGAAACTACAGCACCAACAGCAAACGCTACTCAAGATTTTTGTGATAGCGCAACTGTAGCCGATTTAGTAGCAACAGGAGACGGTATTCAATGGTATATTAATAATACTGGAGGAACAGCCTTAGACACAACTATTGATTTAACGAGCGGACAAACTTATTACGCTTCCCAAACCGATGCAACTACAGGTTGTGAGTCCGCAACAAGAACAGCAGTTACAGTAACCATTTACAATTCTCCAAATGCTGGAGCACTAAATACTTCTGCAATTATTTCTTGTAATAATAATGCTAGCATTGATTTATTTACAGGATTAGATGGTTCCCAAGATGCCGGAGGAACTTGGAATAACGACGATAACGTTGGTTCACTTTCTGGTAGTATTTTTGATGCATCTGGAATTGCCGGAGGAGTTTACGAGTTTACATATTCCGTTGCCGCTACTGCACCATGTTCTAGCGATAGCGTGACGATTCAAGTAACCGTTGAAGAACCTTTAAATGCAGGAACAGACGGTACACCTTTAGATTTGTGTAGTAACAATGGTACAGTAGATTTATTTAGTGAGCTAGGTGGAACGCCAGAAGCAGGAGGAATTTGGACACCTGCCTTAGCAAGTGGAACTGGAGTTTTCGATCCATTGGTTGATGCTCCTGGAACTTATGTGTATTCTTTATCTAATGTGTGTGGTACCGCATCAAGTAGTATTGATGTTTCGGTTACTATAGCTCCAAATGCAGGTTCAGACGATTCTATAACCTTTTGTACATCTGATGACGCTGTCGATTTATTCGATTTATTAGGTGTCGATGCACAAAGCGGAGGATCTTGGTCTCCTGCCTTAACAAGCGGAACTGGTGTTTTCGATCCAGCGGTCGATGCTGCCGATGTTTATACTTATACCGTATTAGCTACATCGCCTTGTTCGCCAGATGCGGAAGCAAGTATTACAGTTACAGTTAACGAAACACCAACGCCTACAACGGATAACAGTGCGCCAGAATTTTGTGCAGTTAACGATCCAATAGTATCAGATTTAGATGATTTAATCACGTCAACAGGAACAATTCAGTGGTATGAAGATGCTGCGTTAACAATAGCGTTAACCGGCACAGAAGCTTTAATTGATGGTGAAGATTATTACGCAACACAAACGAATAGTACAGGATGTGAGTCTGCTCAAGCAGTACAATTGGATGTTGTAATTAATGATGCTGAAACACCTAGCTTAACCGATGCTAGTGAAGCCTATTGCTTAAACGACGACCCAACAATTAGCACATTAACCAATAATTTAACTTATAATACTAATGTTTATGATGTTGTTTGGTATGATGCTGAAACTGGCGGTTCTACCATTTCGAGTAGTACAGAAATAAGTGATACAACTTATTATGCAGCGCTGGTAGATTTAAATACAGGTTGTGAGAGCAGTGTGCGTTTAGCAGTTTCACCAAATACGACAGCATGTGGAAAAGTTGAATTACCAGATGGTTTCTCTCCAAACGGTGATGGTGTTAACGATACGTTCGACGTAGATAATTTAGCCATTTTATATCCTAATTTCGAAATAGAAATTTATAACCGAAACGGAAATGTCGTTTACAAAGGTAATGCAAGTACACCAAGATTTGATGGTACTCCAAACCAATCACGAGTGATTGTAAATGGCGATTTACCAGTTGGTGTATACTTCTACATTTTTAAATATAACGATGGTGAACACGACCCACAACAAGGACGCTTATACTTAAGCAGATAATTTATAGATAAAGCAAAATTTAATACAATGAAACATTTAAATATATATCATAAAATAGTTGCTTTGTTAGGTTTGACGTTCTTGTCATTACAAAGTAACGCACAACAAGATCCGCAGTTTACGCAATACATGTATAACATGAGTGTTATTAACCCTGCTTATGCAACGGCCGACGAAGGAATTTTAAACCTCGGAGGATTGTATAGAACCCAATGGGTTGGTATGGAAGGCGCTCCAAAAACGGGAACGTTTTTTGCTCATACTCCAATAAATGAAAAAATAGAAATGGGTATTTCGTTTACCAACGATAATATTGGTGATGTGGTTACCGAAAATAATATTTATGCCGATTTTGCCTATGTTTTACCTGTAGGTTTCGAAAGTAAAATTTCATTTGGTTTAAAAGCTGGTGTAACACTTTTCGATACTAATTTTAGCGATTTCGAATTACAATCTGGTAACTCAAGTACCGATACAGCTTTCGATGAAAATATTAGTAAAGCCTTTCCTAACCTTGGTGTTGGAGCCTTCTTTTTTGGCGACAATTATTACTTAGGGTTATCGGCGCCTAATTTATTTGCAACCAAACATCTTGAAGATGATAGCGGTATAAAAGCAACTGGTGTAGAAAATGTGCATTATTTCTTTACAGGTGGTTACGTTTTCGATTTAAATCGTGATTTAAAATTAAAACCTGCATTTATGGCAAGAGGCGTAAAAGGCGCACCGTTAGCTGTCGATGTTACAGTAAACGTTTTAATTCAAGAAAAACTTGAAGCCGGTATAGGTTACCGTTTAGGCGATGCTGTTAGTGGTTTAGTTAGTTTTAGAGTTACCCCAGAACTTCGTATTGGCTATGCTTACGATTATACCACCTCTAACTTAGGTGAATTTAATTCTGGTTCGCATGAAATCATGATTTTATTCGACGTCGATTTATTCGGATTTAAAGGCGGATACGATCGCTCACCAAGATTCTTCTAATTTTTAATAATAGGAAACATGAAAAAACACATTTACATATTTGCAAGCCTTTTATTAGTTAGTGGAATGGCTTTTGCACAAAAAGGAAATACAAAACGAGCCGATAAGCTCTTTGAATTACGAGCATTTACTGATGCTGCCGAAATGTACGAAACTAAAAATCGTACGCAAGGCGTGCTTCAAAATTTGGCCGATAGTTATTATTATAACAGCAGTCTTCAAAAGGCTGTCAAAACTTATAGAGAACTGTTTTTAGAGTATGGCGATTCTATCGATATCGATTACCATTTTCGTTACGGTCAAGCTTTAAAAGGTGTTAAAAATTATGAAGATGCCGATAAGCATTTAAGTATGTACTACAGAAAACCTGTAAATACAAATGCATTTATTCAATCTTTAGAAAAAACAACACCACACGTTTTTAATTTAGAACAAATTGTTAACGAGAGTTCTAGTAGCGACTTTGGCTTAACATTTTATGGAGACAATCAAGTGGCTTTTGCTTCGGCTAGAAATACAGATAACCCTGCTTATGTATGGAACAATTTACCATATTTAGATTTGTATAATGGGAAATTAACAGACGATAATAAGCTTGTTGATGTAAAACCATTTTCTGAAGCTATTAATACAAGTTCGCACGAAAGTAATGCTGTATTTACTCAAGATGGTAAAACCATGTACTTTAACAGAACTAACAAAACACGTACAAAAACTGGCGATGTAAAAATTGCTCATATTAAAATTTATAAAGCCGAATTGGTTGATGGAACATGGACAAATGTTACGGCATTACCATTTACATCAGATGCTTACAGTACCGAGCACCCTGCATTAACCAAAGACGATAAAACCTTATATTTTGCAAGTGATATGCCGGGAACTCTTGGAGGTTTCGATATATACAAGGTAGCAATAAACGACGATGGAACTTATGGTGAGCCAGAAAACTTAGGTCCAACAATTAATACTGCCCATCGCGAACAATTTCCGTTTTTAAGCGAATTTAACGTGCTATATTTTTCGTCTATTGGTCACGAAGGTTATGGTGGTTTAGATGTGTTTAGAAGTAATATGGTAAATGGTAATTTTGATAAGCCTGTAAACTTAGGAAGCTCTATAAATAGTAATTTAGACGATTTTGCTTATGTTATTCGTGAAAAAGATAACATGGGTTATGTCTCGTCAAATCGTGGCGGTTTCGATAGAATGTTTGGTTTTGCGCGAGAAGTAAACCCTTTAACTATTTATCAAGTTGAAGGAATTGTAAAAGATAAAAATAGTAGTGAATTATTAACGGGTTCTTTAGTTACTTTATTCGATGAGTCTGATACTGTAATTCAAGATGCCATTGTAAAAGATGATGCTTATTATATCTTTAAAATAGAACCAAATAAAAAATATAAAATTCGTGGTACGAGAAAAGCTTACATTCCTCAAGATGTTGAGTTTTCTACCGATAGTAAAGGTAAAGTTCAACACAATATTTACTTGAATTTAGAATCGTTTGCAGATGCTGAAGAGCGTATTAAAGAAAAAACCAGAGGTGTTCAAGTGGAGTTAGAAGAAATTTATTTCGATTTCGATAAATGGGATATTCGTGAAGATGCCGGTAAAGTTTTAGATGTATTAGTGGATATTATGAAAAAATATCCAACTATGGAAATTGAAGTTTCTGCGCATACCGATGTTCGAGGTCCAGACGAGTATAACCTTAACTTATCGAAACGTCGTGCCGCTTCTACACTAGAATATTTAGTAAGCCAAGGTATAGACCGAAGCCGATTAAAAAGTATTGGTTACGGTGAAACCCAACCACTTAATAAATGTGTAAAAGAAGGTATTTGTAGCGACGATGAATACGATGAAAACCGTCGTTGTGAGTTTACAATTTTAAAATAACTAGAACCTTTTAAATAGCTTTATTTTAGCAAGAGCATTAAGCCTTTCTTCTCGATTCCTATCAAGATTGAAGGGCTTTTTGTTTATATTTGTTTTTTAACATTCGTAACCAATTATTAAGTAAATTGTCAACCTGAATACGTTTTGGGTTCTCATTATGTAGCTAGAATGTCAATAGGTGTTATTAAACACTGAAACAATCTCGATAGATATTGAGGTAGCACGATAGCAAAAAGAATGTTACATCATGTTTACTGATTAAAACGAAGCGCTTTTGAAGCAATTTTTATGAACGAAAACCTAGACCCAACAAGCCAAAATTTTTCTCCAGAAGAAATCGACGTTGAAAAAAAGTTACGCCCTTTAGCGTTTAACGATTTTACAGGGCAAGATCAGGTTTTGGAAAATCTTCAAATATTTGTTCAAGCCGCTAATTTGCGCGATGAAGCTCTCGACCACACGCTATTTCACGGGCCTCCAGGATTGGGTAAAACCACATTGGCAAATATATTAGCTAACGAACTTAATGTCGGTATAAAAGTAACGTCTGGACCAGTACTTGATAAACCAGGCGATTTGGCTGGATTACTTACTAATTTAGACGAACGTGATGTGTTGTTTATTGATGAAATTCATCGACTAAGCCCCATTGTAGAAGAATATTTATACTCGGCAATGGAAGATTATAAAATTGATATTATGATTGAAACTGGCCCAAATGCCAGAACCGTTCAAATCAATTTAAATCCGTTTACTTTAGTTGGAGCTACCACACGATCTGGTTTGTTAACATCGCCAATGCGAGCACGTTTTGGTATACAAAGCCGCCTTCAATATTATAAAACCGACTTACTTACCACCATTGTACAGCGTAGTGCTGGAATTTTAAATATGCCAATATCGATGGAAGCAGCCATTGAAATTGCTGGTAGAAGCCGAGGAACACCAAGAATAGCGAATGCATTATTAAGACGCGTTCGCGATTTTGCTCAAATAAAAGGAAATGGCTCTATTGATATAAAAATAGCCAAATTTGCTTTGCAAGCTTTAAATGTGGATGCACATGGTTTAGACGAAATGGATAATAAAATACTAACTACCATAATCGATAAGTTTAAAGGAGGTCCTGTAGGTATTACCACGTTGGCAACGGCCGTTAGTGAAAGTGCAGAAACTATTGAAGAAGTTTACGAACCTTTTTTAATACAACAAGGCTTTATTATGCGCACACCACGAGGTCGCGAGGTTACCGAGTTAGCCTATAAACATTTGGGTAAAATAAAAGGGAATATTCAAGGTGGGTTGTTTTAATGGACGAAACCAAAAAAATACCAGAATTATCTACCATTACTTTTTTAAGGAAAGCCATAAAAATACTTAACAATCCATTACCATTTCATAATCAAAATTTTGAGCGTTATGGCGATATTTTTAAACTCAATATAGGGTTTGGTAATTATGCCTATTTTTCGCGACATGCGGAATTAGCAGAATATGTGTTTCAAAGAAATTGGAAAAATTATAAGAAATCTGCCATTCAAACCGAAGATCTTGCTAAATATTTAGGAAAAGGTTTATTAACATCAGAAGGCGAACATTGGAAAAAGCAACGTAAGCTTGTGCAACCAGCTTTTCATAAAAAACATTTGGAAAGCCTTATGTTAACTATAAAAAAAACTATTGTAGCCGAATTATCTAAAATTAAACCTAATACCAATATAGATGTGCTTCCGTTGTTTAGCGATCTCGCTTTTAAAGTGGTTGTAAAATCTTTATTTAGTGATGCGGCTAGCGAAAACGAAATTAAAATACTTCAAGAAGTAACTGAAGAAAACCAACTTATGTTGGTGAAAGAATTAAGGCAACCTTATTTAAAATGGTACTTTAAGTCCTTTGGAGTAATCGATAAACATTTAAAACGTTCGCACGAATCAAGAGCTATTCTTCAAGCTATAATTGAGAGACGAAAAGAATCTAAAACTAAATACAACGACTTGTTGGATATGTTGTTAGAATCGCGTTACGATGATGGGTTGGCTATGAGTATAGAGCAACTTATAGATGAAATTTTAGTGCTTTTTGTTGCAGGACACGAAACCACAGCCAATTCCTTAAGTTTTACTATACAGTTATTGGCGCAGCACCCAGAATGGCAGGAAAAAGTACGTTTGGAATACTACAATATTTTGGCTAATTATACAGATACAATGTCAGTTGTGGTGCAATCTCAACTAGCTAAACAAGTTATTGAAGAGTCTTTACGATTATATCCGCCGGCGTATTTTATGGATAGAGTGAATATTGAAGATGATAATTTTGATGGTTATCACTTTAAAAAAGGCAGCAGTTTTTTGTTTTCAATTTTAGAAATTCATAAACATAAAAAATGGTGGGAACACCCTGAAGATTTTAATCCAGACCGCTTTTCACCCGAAAAAGCTAAAACGTATTCTTCACATTATTTTCCATTTGGTGCAGGACCACGAAAATGTATTGGTAATAATTTTGCTATGTTTGAAATGATTATTGCTGTTTCAGAGATTTTAACGAGATTTACCATAAAACCTGTTAAAAATTCCATAGAAATTAATCCGCTTATTACCTTAAAACCTAAAAATGCGGTGGTAAGGTTTGAAAATTTATAACGGTGGTTAATAATAAATCAAAATATAGTCAACTCATAAAATCTGAAGCCAAACGCCTCGGATTTTTGTCTTGCGGTATTAGTAAAGCAGCATTTTTAGAAGAAGAAGCACCACGACTTGAAAAATGGTTAAATAAAAACATGAACGGCGAAATGCGCTACATGGAAAACCATTTTGATAAACGCTTAGACCCAACCAAACTAGTAGAAGATTCAAAAAGTGTGGTGTCTTTATTGCTAAATTATTATCCCGATAAAATTCAGAATGAAGATTCTTATAAGCTTTCTAGATATGCTTACGGAACCGATTATCATTTTGTTATAAAAGACAAATTAAAATCATTACTTTATTTTATTCAAGAAGAAATAGGAGAAGTTAGCGGACGCGCATTTGTAGATTCTGCACCAGTTTTAGATAAAGCTTGGGCTGCTAAATCGGGTTTAGGATGGATTGGTAAACACAGTAATTTACTATCGCAAAAAGTAGGCTCGTTTTTTTTTATTGCCGAATTGATTATTGATTTAGAATTAGATTACGACACTCCAACCACCGACCATTGTGGTACATGTACAGCCTGTATCGATGCTTGTCCAACTCAGGCTATTACAGAGCCTTATGTGGTGGATGGCAGTAAATGCATTTCGTATTTTACTATTGAACTAAAAGAAAATATTCCAACAGAATTTAAAGGTAAATTTGATGATTGGATGTTTGGTTGCGATGTTTGTCAAGATGTTTGCCCTTGGAATCGCTTTTCTAAACCACATAATGAGCCGTTGTTTAATCCGCATCCCGAATTACTTTCCATGAGTAAAAAAGATTGGGAAGACATTACCGAAGAAACCTTTAGAAAAGTCTTTAAAAATTCTGCAGTTAAGCGAACAAAATATTCGGGGTTAACCAGAAACATAAAGTTTTTAAAAACTTAAAATAGTTAGTTAAATGTGAGCAAATATTTGGAGCGTTTTGGTTTAATTTACCTGTAAGGAATCTCTAAAGCACGTTTGTATTTTAAAACGTAAATCTTTAATTTTATTTTAAAGCACCAATATTTAAACAGAATTTCTTTTCTAATTTTATGCAATGAATGTGTTTTCATAGGTCTGATTTTAAGGTAAATATAATAAAGTTTACGTTAAATTTACAATTTATTAACATTAAATTTACATTAGATTTAAGCATTAAATATTTTAAACTTTGATAAAACCTGTAAAAAACTTGCTTTTAAAAGGCTTTCTAGAGTTTTGTTTTAAATGTATCAATTTATCAAATTACCTTTTAAAATAAGAGAAGTATGTATGCTATATTAATAGTGCTTTTTTGAGAAAAGTTTAACTTAAGGAGTCTTAAGCTTATAGAGTTAGCATATTTTGAATGAATAATAAATGAATATCTATCAATAATAATAAATTAAAAAAAGGTATATTTTAATTTATCGATTAACTGTGAATTAAGTTGATTTATTAGTATTTTAACATTTTTAATTCCAAATATTTGTGTACTTTGTAATGATAATTACCCCATTCTATGATTTTACCATTAGAACCTGAAAACGAAGCCGAAAGGCTTGAGCATTTAAAATCATTTAATATTTTAGATACCTTACCCGAAATCGATTATGACAATATTGCCAAAATTGCGGCAGAAATTTGTGGGGTTCCAATAGCTTTAATAAGTTTAATTGATGATAAACGACAATGGTTTAAATCTCATCATGGTGTGAATGCAACAGAAACACCAAAGGAATATGCCTTTTGCGCTCATGCTATTAATTCTCCAAATGAGCCTTTAATTGTAAACGATTCTAGAGATGACGAGCGTTTTCATGATAATCCAATTGTAGTGGGCGATCCTCATGTTATTTTTTATGCGGGTATTCCGCTTACCACCAAGAAAGGTTTTTCTCTAGGCACATTATGTGTTATAGATAACAAGCCAAACGAGCTTAGCAATGGGCAGATAGAAACTTTAAAAGCCTTGTCTAATCAAGTTATAAAATTACTCGAATTGAGACAATCTAATGCAAATATGCAATCAATATTAACCGATTTAAAAGACAAGAATGAAGCATTAGAGAAATTTGCTCATTTAGCGGCACATGATTTAAAATCACCATTAATAAATATTTCAAGTTTATCTCAAATTTTTATTCAAGAATATAAATCACAAATCGACGATGGAGGTTTAGAAATTTTGAATCTTATTATTAAATCTTCTGAGAGTTTAACGGGTTTGGTAGATGGTCTTCTTGATTACAGCAAAAGTGAACGCGTCCTACTTGAGAAAAAGTTGGATATTACTTTGGAAGAGTTGAAAAACGAAATCCAAGATCTTTTTAAAGTAGAAGACAATGTTTCAATACATTTTAACTCAAAAGTGAAAAAACTAACCGTAAATAAAACGGCAATAAATCAGATTTTAATTAATCTTATAGCAAATTCAGTAAAATATAGCGATAAAGATTGTGTTGAAATACAAGTGAATTTAACTGAAACCGAGAATTTTTATGAATTTTCAGTAAAAGATAACGGTCCAGGAATTGCACCACAGTATCATGAAAAAATATTCCAGTTATTTCATAAGCTCAATAAATACGATAAATTTGGTCGTACAGGAAATGGAATTGGTTTAGCTACTGTTAAAAAATTAGTTAAAAAATTAGGTGGTGAAATTAGTGTGTTTTCAGAATTAAATAAAGGTGCTTCATTTAATTTTTCATTAAAAAAATAACATAAAAACAAATTACTTCAAATTACAAGAAGAGACACCGCTCGCCTTTTCATTATAAATTAATGTGAATTTATAATTAATAAAGTACAATAAAAAACACGAAAATTTCATTCGTCCATGAATTTGGTTTTTTATCTTTGTTTGTTTAATAAAAAGGCCTGTATGTAAGTCCTACAGTACCTTTTAAACCATAGTTTTCGTAAGAGCGAGAACCTTAACTAAATATTATGAGCGAAGAAAGTAAAAGACGTGAAGCCCTTATTTATCACGCGAAACCTACCCCAGGAAAAATAAAAGTAGTACCAACTAAAAAATATGCAACCCAACGCGACTTATCATTGGCTTATTCTCCAGGAGTTGCGGTACCATGTTTAGAAATTGAAAAAGATAAAGAAGCCGCCTATAAATATACTTCAAAAGGAAATTTAGTAGCTGTAATATCCAACGGTACTGCGGTTTTAGGTTTAGGTAATATTGGCGCTTTGGCTGGTAAACCTGTTATGGAAGGTAAAGGTTTATTGTTTAAAATATTTGCAGATATTGATGTTTTTGATATTGAAGTTGATACCGAAAATGTTGATGAATTTATCGAAACCGTAAAAAATATTGCACCAACTTTTGGTGGCATAAACTTAGAAGATATTAAAGCACCTGGAGCTTTCGAAATTGAGCGTCGTTTAAAAGAAGAACTCGATATTCCAGTAATGCACGACGATCAACATGGAACGGCTATCATTTCGGCCGCTGCTTTGTTAAATGCTATCGAACTTACTAATAGGAAAATTGAGGACACGAAGATTGTAATTAGTGGAGCTGGAGCGGCAGCTATTTCATGTTCACGTTTATATCAGGCGTGTGGTGCTAAGTTAGAAAACATGGTGATGCTTGATAGTAAAGGTGTTATTAGAAAAGATCGTGAAACCTTATCAGCAGAAAAAGCAGAGTTTGCTACCGATAGAAAAATTGATACATTAGAGGAAGCGATGAAAGATTCCGATGTGTTTATTGGACTTTCTATGGCCAATATAGTATCGCCAGAAATGTTGCTTTCTATGGCGAAAGACCCGATTGTTTTCGCCATGGCAAATCCAGATCCAGAAATTGGATACCAATTGGCTGTCGATACTCGCGACGACATTATTATGGCAACTGGCCGGAGTGATCATCCTAATCAAGTAAACAATGTATTAGGATTTCCATTTATTTTCCGCGGAGCTTTAGATGTTCGAGCAACAGGAATTAACGAAGCTATGAAAATGGCAGCTGTAAAAGCGCTTGCTAAATTAGCTAAAGAGCCGGTGCCAGAGCAAGTAAATATTGCTTATGGTGAAACGCGATTAACTTTTGGAAAAGATTATATTATTCCTAAACCATTCGATCCAAGATTAATTGCCGAAGTGCCACCTGCGGTTGCTAAAGCAGCAATGGATAGCGGTGTTGCTAAAATTCCAATTACAGATTGGGAAAAATATACCGATACACTTAGAGAACGTTTAGGTTCCGATAACAAAATTGTACGACTCTTGTTAAATCGTGCTAAATTCGATCCAAAACGTGTGGTTTATGCAGAAGCCGACCACCTTGATGTTTTAAAAGCAGCTCAAATTGTTTATGAAGAAGGCATTGCAATTCCTATTTTATTAGGCCGAAAAGAAACCATTGAAGAATTAATGGCAGAAATTGAATTTGACGCCGATATAGAAATTATAGACCCAAAAACCGAAGAAGAAAACGAAAGAAAAAATAAATACGCTAAAGTATATTGGGAGCAACGTAAACGTAAAGGTGTAACCTATTATTCTGCTCAACGATTAATGCGTGAACGTAACTACTTTGCTGCAATGATGCTAAACGAAGGCGATGCCGATGCTGTTGTTTCTGGGTATTCCAGAAGTTATCCTACCGTTGTAAAACCTATGTTAGAGCTTATTGGTAAAGCCGATGGAATTTCTAGAGTTGCAACCACTAACTTAATGATGACTAAGCGTGGGCCTTTGTTTTTAAGCGATACCTCTATTAATATAGATCCGGATAGCAAAAGTTTGGCTAGAATTGCACAAATGACGGCTAAAGTAATTTCGATGTTTGGTTTAAATCCTGTAATGGCAATGGTGTCGTATTCAAATTTTGGATCCTCAAATAACCCAAAAGCTTCAAAAGTAACCGAGGCTGTTTCTTATTTACACCGTTCAAACCCAGATTTAGATGTGGATGGTGAACTACAAACCGATTTTGCCTTAAACGATACTATGCTTCGTGAAAAGTTTCCATTCTCGAAATTAGTTGGTAAAAAAGTTAATGCCTTAATATTTCCTAATTTAGATTCAGCAAATATTACATATAAATTGTTAAAGGAATTAAACGATGCCGAGTCTATTGGGCCAATTATGATGGGAATGCGCAAGCCAGTGCATATACTTCAATTAGGAGCAAGTGTAGACGAAATCGTTAATATGACGGCAATTGCAGTAATCGATGCGCAGAATAAGGCAAAATGGGAGTTAGAGCAACTAGAGCAGTAATCCTTTAAAATACAATAATTTTATTACATTTGACGGATTAATAGTTATAATACATGATAACGCACATTCAGGGAAAACTGGTTGAAAAAAACCCAACACATGTTGTTATAGACTGTAACGGTGTTGGCTATATGCTTCATATTTCGTTGCACACCTTTTCCCAAATTCCAGATATTGAAAGTTTAAAGTTGTTTACGCATCTTCAAATAAAAGAAGATGCGCACACACTTTATGGATTTTCCTCGGTAGCAGAGCGAGAAATATTTAGGCTGTTGCTTTCTGTTAGCGGTATTGGCGCAAGTATAGCGCGTACCATGTTATCCTCGTTAACACCAAAACAAGTTCGAGAAGGTATTGCCAGCGAAGATGTAGCTTTAATTCAATCTATAAAAGGAATCGGAGCAAAAACAGCGCAGCGTGTAATTATCGATTTAAAAGATAAAGTTTTAAAGATTTACGATATTGATGAAGTTTCGACTGTAAAAGACAATACCAGCAAAGATGAAGCGTTATCTGCTTTAGAAGTGTTGGGTTACGCCAAAAAACAGGCCGAACGTGTAGTTAATAAAATTATTTCAACCCAGCCAGAAGCTAATGTTGAAGTTATTATTAAGGAAGCGCTTAAAAATTTATAATTAATTTTGAATATAACCAGACCAAATCTACTACAACCACCAAAGCAATACCTGGTATTTGTTATTGTACTTTTTTATTCGGTTGTAGTTTGGTCGCAAACTCCACAAGACTCTACAAAAACCGGATTTAGTTTAGGGAAAATTAAAACCCCAGAACTCGATACAATAGAGTCTAAATACACCTACGATCCTGTAACCAATCGTTATATTTATACACAAACCATTGGCGATTACAATCTTAAATATCCTATAATTTTAACACCTTCGGAATATTTCGATTTGGTTGCAAAAGAAAACATTAGGAATTATTATAAAGAAAAAATTGATGCATTCGATGGTAAAAAAGAAGGCAGCGAAGATGCGAAAAAAAATCTGTTGCCCGAATTTTATGTGAATTCAGGGTTTTTTGAAACTATTTTTGGTAGTAATACTATTGAGTTAGTACCAACAGGTAGTGTAGAAATGGATTTGGGAGTATTATTTTCTAAACAGGACAATCCTACGTTTTCACCTCGAAATAGAAGTAATTTTACCTTCGATTTCGACCAGCGTATCAGTTTAAGTTTACTGGGTAAAGTAGGAACGCGTTTGCAAGTAACAGCCAATTACGACACGCAATCCACTTTCGATTTTCAACAGCTTATAAAACTTGAATATACCCCAACGGAAGACGATATTATTCAAAAAATAGAAGTTGGTAACGTAAGCATGCCTCTAAATAGTTCCTTAATTACTGGAGCCCAAAGCTTATTTGGGGTTAAAGCGCAATTACAGTTTGGTAAAACAACTATTACAGGTGTGTTTTCCGAGCAAAAATCACAATCTAATACGGTTGTAGCTCAAGGCGGTGGTACGGTGGAAGAGTTTGAATTATTCATTAGAGAATACGATGAAAATCGACATTTCTTTTTAGCCCAATATTTTAGAGATAATTATGATGTGGCGTTAGCAAATTACCCATTTATTAATAATAAAGGGTTGCAAATTACGCGACTAGAAGTTTGGATAACTAACCGAACGAATCAAACAGAGAATGTTAGAAACGTTGTAGCGTTACAAGATTTAGGTGAGTCTGTTTACAATCCAGGAGATCCTAATAACGATAATATTTTATTAGATCCAGTGGCTAATGGTTATGGCGGTTTTATTAATAGTCCAAATGCAGTGCCAGATAATTCAAATAATGATTTTGACCCAACAGTAATTGATGCTGGTTCTATCTTAACAAATCAAATTCGAGATATTGCCACTGTGCAGCAAGGTTTTGGTACATTTTCTTCGGTAGTTAAAGAAGGCTCTGACTATGCTAAAATTGAAAACGCTAGAAAATTAACTAACGGACAAGAATATACTCTAAACGAAGATTTGGGTTATATTTCGTTAAATCAGCGTTTAACAAACGATGAGGTTTTGGCTGTGGCTTTTCAGTATACATTAGGCGGAAAAGTGTATCAAGTTGGTGAGTTTGCTAATGATGGAATTGAAGCTACTAACGTTGAAACCAATGACGATGGTGTTGTAACTTCGGTAGTTAATTCAACATTAGTATTAAAAATGCTTAAAAGTAGTATTACCAATGTTACCCAACCTGTTTGGGATTTAATGATGAAAAATATCTACGATACGGGTGCTTATAATTTAAGTCAAGACGATTTTAAACTTAATATTTTTTATAACGAGGCATCGCCTTTAAACTTTATAACACCAGTTAATGAAGATTTTGATTTAGATATAAACGGAAATCCAGTAACTACAAACACAGCAGAAGACGATTTAATTCAAAACGTGCCGTTATTAAGGGTGTTCAACCTAGATAAGCTTAACTATAACAACGACCCACAAACAAATGGTGATGGGTTTTTCGATTATGTTTCTGGCATCACTGTTATACCCGCAAACGGAAAAATTGTATTTACAAGTGTCGAACCATTTGGTGAATACCTGTTTAATAAACTTGGTGGTGGCGATTATAATAACGAGGCTTCTTTTAACGAAAATCAAGAAAAGTACGTTTACGATATACTTTATAAAAGTACCCAAACAGCGGCTTTAGAAGAAGTTGAAAAAAATAAATTTAAATTAAAAGGGCGATACACATCATCTGGAGGCGATGGTATTTCTATAGGTTCGTTTAACGTACCACGAGGTTCGGTGCGCGTTTCGGCTGGAGGTCGTGTTTTAGTTGAAGGTATCGATTATACTGTCGATTACGATTTAGGTCAGGTTTATATTTTAGATGAAGCATTAAAAGCTTCAGATACACCTATTGAAGTATCAACCGAGAATAATGCTGTTTTTGGGCAACAAACCAGACGCTTTACAGGTGTAAATATTGAACATAAGTTTAACGAAAATTTTGTGTTAGGAGCAACGCTTTTAAACCTTAACGAGCGTCCAATTACTCAAAAAGCAAACTACGGAACAGAATCTATTAACAATACTATTTTTGGTGTTAACGGTAATTACGCAACTAAAGTGCCATTTTTAACACGTATGGTTAACAAATTACCAAATATCGATACCGATGTAGAATCGAATTTATCTTTACGTGGAGAATTTGCATATTTAATACCAGGTGCTCCAAAAGGCACCGATTTAAATGGTGAACCAACATCGTATATCGACGATTTCGAAGGTTCTCAAAATAGTATCGATTTAACCTCACAACAATCGTGGTACTTATCTAGTAGACCAGCCGATTTAGATGGTGATGGCGAGGTTGATGTTAATTATGCGAACGGTATAGAAAGCGGATATAATCGAGCTATGCTAAACTGGTACACAATCGACCCTATTTTTTACAGTACGCAACGTCCAGACGAGATTACGGACGAAGACATGTCTAATTTATATACAAGTCGTGTATTTATAAACGAATTATTTCCAGAAGTCGATTTAGTGCAAGGGCAAAACTCGGTGTTATTTACGCTCGATTTAGCTTATTATCCAGAAGAGCGTGGACCTTATAATTATGATCCTAATGCTTCAAGCGGAACGCTTAATAATCCGCAAGAATCTTGGGCAGGTATTACGCGTCAAATTACATCAACCGATTTCGAACAACAAAATGTAGAGTATATCGATTTTTGGTTGCAAGATCCGTTCCAAGAAAACCCTTCGAATCCAGGAGGAAAGTTAGTTTTAAACCTAGGAAATATTTCAGAAGATATTTTAAAAGATGGTAGAAAACTTTATGAAAACGGGCTTCCTGAAGATGGCGATATCTCTATTTTAGAACAACAAGCTACCGAATGGGGAAGTATTGTACCTCAAAATCAAAGTTTAGTTTATGCGTTCGATACCACTGGAGAAGAACGAACAAACCAAGATGTTGGTTACGATGGTTATAGTGATGAAGCCGAACAACGTTTTGCAATAAGAGAAAATTTAGCTCCAGAATATCAAGGTTTAGAAGATCCATCAAACGATAACTATACTTATTTTTTAAATACCAATGGTGATATTTTTGATCGTTACAAAAAGTATAATGGAGTAGAAGGCAACACGCCAGATACATTTAGCGATACCGATCGTGGTTCGAATACACAACCCGATGTAGAAGATATTAACCGTGATAACACTATGAATACCATTGATAGTTATTACGAATACGAACTCGATATTACCAGACAGAATTTACCTTTAACAGAAACAGAGTTCGATAATCTTCCAAATTCAAATCCTTTAAAAGAATATTTACGCGATTTTAAAAACAGACCACGTTCATTACCAAATGGCGAAAGCGTCGATGTACGCTGGTATCAATTTAGAATTCCAGTTGAAGGAGATTTAGCAAGAGCCGTTGGTGGCATTAGCGATTTAAGATCGGTACGATTTGCGCGTCTTTTCTTAAAAGAATTTACAGAAACTACGGTTTTTCGTTTTGGAACGCTCGATTTAGTTCGAAGTGATTGGAGACGTTATACTCAAGCTTTAGATACAGACGATCCTGACCCAACCGATCCACAAACCGATTTTTCTGTTGGTGTAATAGGAACGCTTGAAAACGAAGGTAGTTACCAACGTCCACCAGGAATTGAGCCAGAACAGTTGTTTAATAACAATACTGTTGTAAACCAAAACGAGCAATCGTTAGTGTTAAAAGTATGTAATTTAGAGTCTGAAGATTCTAGAGCAGTTTACAAAAACATAAACATCGATATGCGCCAATATAAGCGTTTAAGAATGTTTATGCATGCCGAAGATAGCGATGAAGGTTCTGGACTACTAAGTGACGATGATTTAGTTGGTTTTATTAGAATGGGTAACGATTTAACCGATAATTACTATCAAATTGAAATTCCTTTAGAGGTTTCAACTTCTACTACCCGCGACGGACTTTGGCCTACGAATAACGAAATAAATTTATCTATCGATGTTTTAGGAAAAGTAAAAGCTCAAGGTATTTTTGATGCGTCTTTAAATAATGAAGACCCTACGTTTTACGATGTAATAGACGATGAAATAGTGTTAGTAAACGATCCGTTTAGCGGATATGTTTTAGGGCAACACCGTGTAGGTATAAAAGGTAATCCAAACTTTGGCGATGTAAGAACCTTAATGGTTGGTGTAAAAAACAGATCGAATAATAATAACGTATGTGCCGAACTTTGGTATAACGAATTACGACTTTCTGATATGGATAACGAAGGTGGTTGGGCTGCCGTAGTGAGTATGGATAGTAATATTGCCGATTTTGCTACGATTAGCGCAACAGGAAGCCAAAGTACTTCTGGTTTTGGCTCATTGGAACAAGGCCCATCGGAACGTAGTTTAGAAGATGTTGTACAATACGATATGGTAACCAACGTAAATATTGGGCAGTTATTACCAAAAAAATGGGGTGTGCAATTACCTTTTAATTATGCACAAAGCGAACAATTAATTACACCAAAATACGATGCCTTTTACGAAGATTTAACCTTGCAATCGCGTTTAGATGCAGCAGAAACTGAATCTGACAGGGAAGAAATTCGACAAAATTCTGAAGATTATACTAAACGTAAAAGCATCAATTTTATTGGTGTGAAAAAGAATAGAACTGGCGATAAAAAACCGCGTTTTTACGATGTGGAAAATGTGACACTAAATTACTCTTTTAATAAAGTGGAACATCGCGATTTCGAAATTGAAAAATCGGTAAACAAAACAGTGCGCATTGGTGCTAATTACGCGCATAATTTTAATCAATTAACCGTTGAGCCTTTTAAAAACAACGATTCGCTTTTCACCGGAAAATATGGGAAGTTTTTAAAAGATTTTAATTTTAATTTATTACCGTCAAGTTTTACAGTAAGTAGCGATATTAACCGTCAGTATAATAGTCAACGATTTAGAGCAATCGATTTATCGGACGATGATATTTCAGTAGAACAACTATTACAACGAAATTACACTTTCGATTTTCAGTATAACATCAATTACAACTTAACAAAATCATTACAGTTTAACTATTCGGCAGCCAATAATAATATTGTAAGAAATTATTATGTTGGCGATTATTCCGAAGGAATACAAAACGAATCGCTCGATGTTTGGGATGGTATTTTAGATGTTGGTGACCCAAACAGGCAAACCCAAACATTAGGTTTAACCTATCAATTGCCTTTAAATAAAATTCCTACCTTTAGTTTTATTGATGCCACTTACCAATATACAGGAACATTTTTATGGCAAAAAGGCTCCGATTTATATGGTGAGTTAGAGCTTGATTATACCGATCCGGATAATCCTGACAATACACTTTCAGGAGTTTTCGATTTAGGAAATTCGGTGCAAAACTCTAGCGTACATAATTTGGTAACGACTTTAGATATGAACCGTTTTTATAAATATATTGGTTTAGTTAAAAAGCCAATTAGAACGGTTAGAGCCAGAACTACAACTCCAGGAGGACCTCCAGGAGCAAATAATAGAAAAGCACCGGCGCCTAAAAAACAAAATAAAACGGCCAGAAAAATGTTAAACGCTGGTATCGATATTTTAACAAGTGTAAAACGCCTTACATTTAATTATAACGAAAATAGCGGAACATATTTACCAGGTTACACGCAAACTCCAGGTTTTATTGGTACGCTAAAACCATCAACAGCTTTTACTTTTGGTAGCCAAAGTGATATTAGATATTTAGCAGCTAAAAAAGGTTGGTTAACTTTATATCCCGAGTTTAACGAGCAATACGCAACTACTAAACAAAAACAAATCGACTATTCTGCAAATTTAGAGCCAGTACGCGATTTAAAAATCGATATTGTAGGTAATCGTGCTTATTACGAGAATTTTACCGAAAATTATTATGTCGATAATGGCGAATACAATCCGTTAACACCTAATACTTTTGGTAATTATAATATTTCAACCGTTTTAATTAAAACAGCTTTTAATAAAAGCGATGAGAATGTTAGTGAAGTGTTTAATAATTTTAGAGATAATCGTTTAAAAATTGCCAATCGCTTGGCCGAGGCGTTTTATGGTGGTCCCGGTTTCGAAAGAGACGACGATGGTTATCCGTTAGGTTTTGGTAAAAACAACCAAAAGGTACTATTACCTGCATTTTTAGCAGCCTATTCTGGGCAAGACGCAAACGATGTAAAAACGAGTGCTTTTAGAGATTTTCCATTGCCGAACTGGGATTTAAAGTATACCGGTTTCATGAAGTTTAATTGGTTTAAAAAACGCTTCAAACGTTTCTCGCTTACACATGGTTATCGTTCTACTTATACGATTAATCAATTTAATACCAATTTAAATTTGAATTTAGCCGATGAAGACAACGAGAAACCAATTCCAGGAACACCGTATGTCGATCAGCCAGATGAATCGAAGGACCAATCGGGTAATTTTAAAAACGAAACTTTGTTTAGTAACATTAACTTAAGCGAATCTTTTAGCCCGTTAATGCGATTAGATTTCGAAATGAAAAATTCGATTAAAATTTTAGCCGAAATAGCAAAAGACCGATTAATTTCATTGAGTTTCGATAATAATTTGGTAACCGAAATTCAAGGTGACGAATATACATTAGGCTTAGGATATCGCATTAAAGATTTGCGCATTAACTCGAAACTAGCAGGGCCTCAAAAACGTATTGTAAGCGATTTGAACATGAAAGCTGATGTATCTGTTCGTGAAAACAAAACTATTATTAGGTATCTTGATTTAGATAACAATCAAATTACGTCAGGGCAAACCGTTTGGGCATTAAAATACAGTGCCGATTATGCATTTAGTAAAAACTTAACAGGCATATTTTATTTCGATTATACATTCTCAGATTATGCTATTTCAACCGCCTTTCCGCAAACAAGTATACGCTCAGGTTTAACATTGAGGTATAATTTTGGAAATTAATATATAAAAGGTTTTAATTTTAAGTTTGAATAAATACATTTGCTAAAACCAAATTTAAATTTAAATATGAATATTCCAGCAGATTTAAAATACACCAAGGACCACGAGTGGGTTAAAATTGAAGACGACATTGCAACTATTGGCATAACAGATTTTGCCCAAAGCGAATTAGGCGATATTGTTTATATAGAGGTTGAAACTTTAGACGAAACCCTTGATGCCGATGAAGTTTTTGGAACTGTTGAAGCTGTAAAAACGGTATCCGATTTATTTTTACCACTTTCTGGTGAAATTACCGAGTTTAATGAAGCCCTTGAAGACGAGCCAGAAAAAGTAAACACAGATCCTTACGGTGATGGTTGGATGATAAAAGTAAAATGCACCGATTTGTCTCAAGTAGAAGGTTTACTAACTGCCGACGATTATAAAGCTTTAATAAGTGCTTAAAAAAGGGTTACTTGCTATTACTATAATTTACAGTGTAGCTTTAGCAATAGTTTGCTTAATAAATATTAGGCAATTACCCGAAGTAGAAGTATCGAACATCGATAAAATATTTCACTTTATTACTTATTTTTTGTTAATGTGTTTGTGGTACTTTTCTTTAACTTATGCCCTAAAATTTATTCAAAAAAAAGGACTGTGGTATGCTTTTTTAATAGCCTTCATATTTGGCATAGTAATTGAGGTTTTACAAGGTACGGTTACTAAAACAAGAGCATTAGATGTATTTGATATTATAGCAAACACCCTTGGAGCCTTACTTGCAACCTTAGTTTTAAGTATTTATACCAAGTTACAAGTTAAAAACAAATAAACTGTTGCATTTTTAATAAATAAATAGTTATTTTACCAATCTTGAAAAACAATTAAATAAAATGGAACCTAAAAAAAATCCTAAAGCAAACGTATCGCGTAATAGCTCGCTTTATTTTGCTATTGGTTTAGCATTAATGCTATTCTTAACAAACTATGCTATTAATTATAAAACCTACGAAAAAGCCGATATTGATATAGGCATGATCGAAATGGAAGAAGAGTTTGAAGAAGAAATTCCATTGACAGAACAAATACAAACACCTCCACCTCCACCGCCACCTCCAGCAGCTCCTGAAGTTATTGAGATTGTTGAAGATGAGGTAGAAGTAGAAGAAACAGTTATCGAATCTACAGAGGTTGATCAGGAAACAGAAATTGTTGAGGTTGAAGAAGTAGAAGTAGTAGAAGTAGAAGAAGATATTGATGTACCATTCTCTGTAATTGAAAACGTACCAGTTTTCCCAGGTTGCGAAAAGGAAAAAACAAACAATGCTAAAAGAGCTTGTATGTCTAAAAAAATATCGCAGTTTGTAAATAAGAAGTTTAATACCGATTTAGCTGGAGATTTAGGTTTGTCTGGAAGACAGCGTATTAATGTTATATTTAAAATAGATAAAACAGGGAATATTTCTGGAGTACGTGCTAGAGCACCACACCCAGGATTAGAAAAAGAAGCTAAACGAGTAATTGGTTTGTTGCCAAAAATGCAACCAGGTAAGCAACGCGGAAAACCAGTAAACGTTCCGTATTCATTACCAATTATTTTCCAAGTTCAAGATTAAACTTTCTTTTCCAGTGTTATTCGGAAACTAAAATATAAAAACCCGTTACAGAAATGTAACGGGTTTTCTTTTTTGGTATGCTTATTGTGACTTTATCATAATATTAACATTTTAACTATAATAATTATGAAAAATTTTAAAAATGTGCCAGAGTCCACTCGCCAAAACGGACAAAGCACAAAAAAGTCGCAAAAGCATGATGCAAATTTACAAAAAAACACAACCTTGCATTTTCAAATTGGTTTAATTGTGTGTTTACTTGCAGCCTTTGGTTTGCTAGAAATGAATTTTAAAACAAACACAGCACAGATTGCCGATGTATTATTACCAGATGATAATACCGAAATAGCCATCGAGAATTTTAAAGTATACCAAAAACCGCAAGCCGAAACAAAACCACAAGCCAAACAACAAACACTTATTATTGATGAAATCGAGCAGATTGATAACGATTTTGTTTTAGATGAATTTAAAGATGTCATCACATCAGAAGAAATCACTACTAGCGATGGGCCAATTGATCCTAGTGATATTGTAGTTGAAGAGATAATAGAGGAAGAACCCATTCCGGTAAGCTTTATTCAAAATGTTCCTATCTTTCCAGGTTGTGAAAATGAAATAACAAACCAAGGCAGGAAAAAATGCATGGAAAAGAAAATTTCGAAATTGGTGCAACGTAAGTTTGATATCGATTTAGCTTCCGATTTAGGTTTAAATGGAAAACAAGTTATTCAAACCCAATTTACAATCGATAAAACAGGGCGCATAAAAAATATTAAAACGCGAGCTCCACATAACAGGTTAGGAACCGAAGCCGAACGTGTAATTAACTTAATTCCAGAAATGACACCTGGAAAACAAAATGACAAAAATGTAGGTGTTATTTACACATTGCCAATTGTGTTACAAGTGCAGTAGTATTATAATTTTTTAAAGTCTAAACCGTTATCTAAATAAGATAGCGGTTTTTTTGTTTTACTCCTTTAACTAAAATAACGGTTAGCACGTTGCTTAAGTGAAAATATAGTATCTTTCGCTATTAATTAAACTTTTAACTAATTAAAATGAAGCAATTCATTGTCCTATTTCTATTTTTTAACCAACTTTATAGCTTTTCGCAAAATATAAATTCTATTGAAAAGCAACCCGTTTTTCCTAGCTGTAAAAATGTAACTGCCGATTCTTTAAAGCAGTGTTTTACTAATAATGTGTATCAAATCATTAAATCGGAATTTAAAACACCAGAGATTGTAATTAAAGACGAGTATAAAGGTGATGTTGCCGTAATTTTTGAGGTTGATACTTTAGGTGCGTTTAATCTTATTTACGTAAAATCGGTTTACAAAGAATTAAAAGAAGAAACCGAACGTGTTTTTAAGTTGTTTCCAAAAATTGAACCAGCGAGTTATAATGGCCGAAAAACGTTTAAGCAATATGCACTTCCTATAAAAATTCCATTAACAGATTTTAATAATACGCCTGTTGAAAAGGAACAAGTAGCTAAGGAAATTGCAACACTTGAAGCTGCTTCACAAAGCGAATACGACAATTTAAATAACAGTATTGTTGGTTATAACGATAATGCGTTTACAAGTCAGTTAAATGTGCAATTTACCCATAGCGACTATGCTAGGTTTGACAGGGCAATAAATGTAGTTGGCACCAATAGTCATACCGCTTCAAAACCATTTGTTTACTCAGAAGTTTCAAAATACTACGATTTTAAATCAGAAAAAGATAAGTTAATTCAAGACAGGAAAACTTGGGCTGGAAAAAAGCTTTGGAACGAACATTTAGTGCAATTACAAGGTGAAAACTATTGGTTTACCATCGATCCAATTTTTGATTTACAAGTAGGTAAAGATACCGAAGCCGATTTTAGTTCAACCTACAACAACACACGAGGTTTACTGGTAAAGGGCGGATTGGGTAAAAAGTTTAATTTTTACACTTCGGTTTTCGAAAGTCAAGGCCGTTTCGCACAATATTTTAACGAATACGCCGAAAGTTTAAAAGGTTTCGGGCCAGATCCAGCAATAATTCCTGGTCGTGGCATAGCCAAGGGTTTTAAAACCGATTCGTACGATTATCCCGTAGCCGAAGCTTATTTATCTTATGCTCCTGCCGATTTTGTAAACATTCAATTTGGACATGGAAAAAACTTTATAGGCGATGGTTATAGGTCGTTGTTTTTAAGCGATGTTGCGAGTCCGCATCCATTTTTAAAGCTAAACACTAAATTCTGGAAAATAAAATACACCAATACCTGGATGTGGTTAAAAGATGTACGTCCAGAAGTTACAACCGACGATGCTTTTTTAACCAAATATATGGCAACGCATTTTTTAAGTTGGAACGTAACTAAACGTTTAAATGTTGGATTTTTCGAATCGGTAATTTGGGCAAACACTACAAACCGAAATTTCGATGTTAATTACTTAAATCCTATTATTTTTTATCGCGCTATAGAGTTTGAAACTGGGCAAGATGCCGGAAATGCTATTATGGGCGCTTCAGCAAAATACAAATGGAATAATAATATTAATTTTTACAGCCAGTTTATTTTAGATGAATTTTCGCTTAGCGATGTAAAGGCTGGAAATAAAAGTTGGAAAAATAAATTTGGTTATCAATTAGGTGTTAAATATTATAACGCTTTTAAAGTGGATAATTTAATGTTGCAAATGGAATATAACCGCGTACGTCCTTACACGTATTCGCATAGTACTATTGCAACAAATTACGGGCACAATAACCAATCGATGGCGCATTTATGGAGTGCTAATTTTAGCGAATTGGTACTTATGGGTAACTATTTTTATAACCGTTGGTACGCTAACGCTAAATTTATTATTGGTAAACGCGGTTTTGATTATAATACCGATACCGATGCTTTTAGTTACGGTGGCGACATTTATAGAAACTATAACGACCGACCTCTAGATACCGGTGTAAAAGTGGGACAAGGTATTACTACAAATAGTTTTTATGGAAATTTACAAGCCGGTTACGTAGTAAATCCTTCTAGCAATTTAAAATTGTTTACCGATATTACAGTGCGTAATTTTAATCCAGATGCGACTACCGAAACGGTTTATAAAAGCAATACGGTTTGGTTTAATTTTGGTTTGCGTACCGATTTGTTTAACTGGTATTTTGATTATTAGATAAAACATTGCTCAAAATCCTTTTAAGGCGTATCTTTGCACTCGCAAAACAAAACGGGCGAAGCCTAAACGCAATTGAGCAAAACAAATACATCGGTAACAGCACCTTCTGTAATTTCAGATTTTAAAGAAATCACCAAAATGCGATTGGCATTAAGTGTGGTGTTTTCGTCGGTGGCTGGCTATTTGCTAGGTGTCGAAAGCGTTGAAGTAAAAACTTTAATTTTATTGGCTTTAGGCGGTTATTTTATGGTAGGCGCTTCAAATGCATTTAATCAAATTATCGAAAAAGATTTAGATGCTTTAATGAGCCGTACTAAAAATCGTCCTATTCCTGCAGGTCGTATGTCGGTTACAACAGCATTTGTTATTGCTTGTGTTTTTACCCTTTTAGGAATCATTATTTTATACACTATAAACAAGCAAACTGCTATGTTTGGTGCTATTTCAATTTTTTTATACACCTGTGTTTATACACCTTTAAAAACAAAAACACCACTTGCGGTTTTTGTTGGGGCTATTCCAGGAGCTATTCCGTTTATGTTGGGTTGGGTTGCCGCTACCGACGATTTTGGTATTGAACCAGGAACTCTTTTTGCATTACAATTCTTTTGGCAATTCCCACATTTTTGGGCTATTGGATGGTTTTTATACGACGATTATAAAAAAGGAGGGTTTTTTATGTTGCCAACAGGAAAGCAAGATAAAGGCACTGCAGTACAAACCATAATGTACACTATTTGGACAATTATGGTATCAATAATTCCCGTTTTTGGTTTTACAGGACGATTACAACTATCAATTATAGCAACCATTGTCGTTTTTGCATTAGGTTTATGGATGTTGTATTACGCTATAAGATTGTTTAGATTAATGACCGAAAAAGCAGCAAAACAACTCATGCTAGTAAGTGTGTCGTACATTTCGCTAGTACAAATTGTTTATGTAGTTGATAAATTTTTACATTAAATCATGGATTTAACCCAAGGTACACCTCAAGAAAAAAATATTAGAGCCAAAAAAATGATGCTGTGGTTTGGCATCATTTCACTTATTATGTCGTTTGCAGGCTGGACCAGTGCTTTCGTTGTAAGTAGCTCGCGCCCCGATTGGCTAGAGGGTTTTAAGTTACCCAATGCTTTTATTATTAGCACTGTGGTAATTATTATTAGCAGTATTACCTTTTTATTGGCAAAAAATGCAGTAAAAAAGGATAATAAAGGCTTAACTACAATATGGTTGGTGGTAACTTTAATTTTAGGAGTTATTTTTATTTTTAATCAATTTCAAGGCTTTCAGGAGATAATTAACCTGGGTTATAACTTTACAGGACCAACTAGTAATGTAACCATGTCATATATTTATTTAATTGCCGTGGTTCATATTTTGCACGTTGTAGTTGGGTTAATTTGTTTATTAGTAGTTGTTTATAATCATTTAAGAGGTAAGTATAGTGCAACTAATAAATTAGGCTTCGATTTAGCCGCAACCTTTTGGCATTTTATAGATATACTATGGGTTTATTTGTTTTTATTTCTATATTTTGTAGGCTAATAAAGTTTTTAAAAATCAACTTTTATTTAAAGTGGGTATAATTTGCACTTTGATGTTTTATTACATAAATAAAATACCTATTTTTGTGCAACTTTTATAAACAATAACCAAAAATTTATGAGTACAGCAGTAGCAGAAGGCAAAACGTGGAGCGGCGGAAACGAACCACTAAAAGCTAGTTACGGAAAGATGATGATGTGGTTTTTCATCCTTTCAGATGCCTTAACTTTCTCTGGGTTCTTAGCAGCCTATGGATTTTCAAGATTTAAATTTATTGATGCATGGCCAATTGCCGACGAGGTATTTACACACGTACCTTTTTTACACGGGCAAGAATTACCAATGATTTATGTAGCCTTTATGACATTTGTATTAATTATGTCGTCAGTTACAATGGTATTAGCGGTTGATGCTGGTCATCATTTAAATAAAGCTAAAGTTACCATTTATATGTTCTTGACTATAATTGGAGGTGTTATTTTTGTTGGTTCTCAAGCATGGGAATGGGCTACATTTATTCAAGGAGATTATGGTGCAATACAAACAAAAGGTGGTAACATTTTACAGTTTGTCGATACTGAAGGTCATCGAGTAGCATTAAGCGATTTTGTTGTGGCTAGTCATACAGATAGAACACAACACGAAGGTAAAAACGGATTATGGTTTGTTAACGAAGGTACGTTACCAACGTATAGTGTTCAAGACGTTATACATGGTTTAGAGTCTCATGAAAATGTTTTAGTAAGAACTCAAACATTAACTGAGGAAGGAGAAAAAACGATATTATCAAGAGCAGAGTCTATAGAAGCTATAAAAACAAATGGTAAAGCTGTCGTAGAAGGTGCTAATCTTCATGTTAATGAATACGGTTCTCCATTGTTTGCCGATTTCTTTTTCTTTATTACAGGATTTCACGGATTCCACGTATTTTCGGGTATCGTACTCAATATTATTATTTTCTTTAATGTTGTAATTGGTACTTACGAAAAGCGCAAGAGCTATGAAATGGTAGAAAAAGTTGGTTTATACTGGCACTTTGTAGATTTAGTTTGGGTATTTGTATTCACGTTCTTCTACTTAGTTTAATAAAAAAAGTTAAAAATGGCACACGAACATAAATTAGAAATTTTTAGAGGACTTTGGAAGTTCAAAAATAACAAGCAAAAAATCTGGGGTGTTTTAGCATTTCTTTCCTTTGTAACAGCAATAGAAGTTGTTTTAGGTATTTACAAACCAGAAGGTTTAATGGCTAAGTTTTTAGGGATGAAATTGCTTAACTGGATATTCATAATATTAACTATTGTAAAAGCATATTATATTGCTTGGGATTTTATGCATATGCGAGACGAAACTAAAGGGTTAAGACGTGCAGTAGTGTGGACTGGTGTTTTCTTAATTATATATTTATCATTTATCTTACTACAAGAAGGTGGTTATGTATTTAGAGTTTACGATGAAGGTTTCATAAAACGTGATTTTTAGTTTAAAAAAATCAGTTAAATATAGATATTAAGGCGGTTTTTAAACCGCCTTTTTTTATTTTTGCAAAACGATTTTGCACCCGTTTTATGAGAGAGAAAAAGGCAAGTACATATTTTGTTTTAGTCGTGTTATTCTTTTTGCCAGTGGCATTTTTGTTGTTGTTATATCCTGCAACACATAATTATACGCCGCTTGAAGTTATTAAGAAAGATGTTTTAGATTTAAATGATTTTAAGGCTGTTAATAATGAGCAAATTCTATTAAAAGACCATATTACGGTTTTAGGATTTCTAGGAAACGAACCAGTAAAACATAGCATTGCAGCATCCAATTTAAAAGAATTGGTTTACGACAAATTTAAAGGCTTTAAAAAATTTCAAGTAGTAATGCTTTTGCCTTTTGGCACAGAAGCTTCTGTCGATACATTGAAAAAAGAAATAAGTTCGTACGAAAGTCTTGATTATTGGCATTTTGTTTTTGCTTCGCCTGGGCATATAAAACAGGTTTATAATAGTTTAAAAACCAACTTGCCTTTAGCTAATGATCTTTTTACTCAAAAAGTGTTTGTGGTCGATAAAGATTTAAGTCAGCGTGGTCGATTTGATGATAGAGAAGACAAGGAAAAAGAAAAAAATAAACCTGTTTATGGGTTAAATGGTTACGATTGTATAGAAGTAGCCGAAATAAAAAATAAAATGAGTGACGATTTGCGTGTGTTGTTTACAGAGTACCGCCAAAAGCGAAAAGGTGAATTTGAAAATACCGATACCAGACGCGCTAACGATTTAAAAAGTGACCATGAAGAAAACTAATTATTCATACATTGGTATTGCCTTTATTATTCTAGTTTTTGGTATTTTGTTTATACCTAAAATTGTAGATCGTATTACAAATGGTGATGTTACACGTAACGAAAGCCGAAGCGATTTTGCGAACAAAAAAAGTATACAATCTAACTTACTTTTTATCGACAATAACGGTAAAAACCGTAAAGTTCCAGAATTTAGCTTTACCAATCAAGATGGTAAAACGGTTACCAATAAAGATTATTTAGGAAAAGTATATGTTGTAGAATTCTTTTTTACAACATGCCCAACTATTTGCCCGAGAATGAATGCTAACTTGGTACAAATTCAAAATACTTTTAAAGATTTCGAGAATTTTGGCGTGGCATCTTTCACCATAAATCCAGATTACGATACACCCGAAATTTTAAAACAATATGCCGAAACTTACGGAATAACTAATCCGAATTGGAACTTATTAACTGGAAATAAAGAAGCTATTTACGATTTGGCCAATGCAGGCTTTTATATTTATGCCGCAAAAAATGAAGCTGTTGTTGGTGGTTTCGAACATTCAGGAAATTTTGCTTTAATAGATAAAAATGGGTTTATTCGATGTAGAGCCGACGAAAACGGAAATCCAATTATTTATTACAAAGGAATTATTTCTGAAGAAGAACAAGTTGATGAAGATGGCGTAAGCCAAGAAATAAGTATTTTAAAAGAAGATATTGCCAAATTATTAAAAGAATAAAAATGAGTACAGATAAAAATATAACCAACGAAAAAAAGTATAACAAGCTCATTGTAGTTTTATCGGTTGTTATTCCAGTTGTTGTGGCTTTGTTGTTTGGTATAAAAATCGATTTAGAATTACCAATATTTTTACCGCCAGTTTACGCGGTAATAAATGGTTTAACCGCGTTGGTGTTAATTTTAGCCTTTATTCAAATTAAAAAAGGAAACGTAAAAGCGCACGAATTATTAAACAAATTTGCCATTTTATTATCGCTTTTGTTTTTAGTTATGTATGTGCTTTATCATATGACGAGCGACTCAACAAAATATTTAGGCGATTATAGTGTGTTGTATTATGTTATATTAATTAGCCATATTATTTTATCAGTTGCAGTTATTCCTTTTGTGTTAATTACTTATGTTCGAGCGATTACCAAGAATTTTGAGTTACATAAAAAAATAGCAAAAATTACATTTCCGTTATGGTTATATGTAGCAATAACTGGTGTAATTGTTTATATTATGATTTCTCCTTATTACATTTAAACGCGTTGTTAGTTAAAGCGAAGCATACTGTAAAATGAAACAAAAAACGGTCTTTTTTCTATTATGTAGTTTCTTTTGGTTAAAAGGGCAAGCACAATGCGCTATGTGTAGAGCTGTTTTAGAAAGCGAAGAAAGCCAAACTGCGGCCGAAGCTATTAACGATGGCATTATTTACTTAATGGCAATTCCATATATTTTAGTAGGCGGACTCATCTATTTTATATATCAGAAATATAAAACTTCAAATAAAAAATAATTTTTTTTAAATTTTTGTGTAACATTTTATTTTTTAGGTAGTCTAAAAAGAAAGGCTTTACCTAAAGTCGGCTAATCCATCAATCAAAATAATAATGTTAAAAATCAATCAGCTACACAAATCCTATCCAATAGGAGATTCTAGTTTACATGTTTTAAAAGGAATCGATTTATCTGTCGATCAGGGCGAAATGGTTGCTATTATGGGATCTTCGGGTTCTGGTAAATCTACGCTTTTAAATATTATTGGTATGTTGGATGAAGCTGATACTGGAGATTATATTCTCGACGGATTACCAATTAATAATCTTACTGAAAAAAAAGCAGCTGTTTACAGGAATAAATTCTTAGGATTCATTTTTCAATCCTTCAACCTAATCAATTATAAAAATGCGATAGAAAACGTAGCATTACCGCTTTATTATCAAGGTATAAAACGTAAAGAACGTGTTGAAAAAGCAAAATTTCATTTAGAAAAAGTGGGGTTATTAGATTGGGCAGAACATTTACCTAAAGAATTGTCTGGTGGACAAAAACAACGTGTAGCTATTGCGCGTGCCTTAGCTGCTAATCCTAAATTATTACTTGCCGATGAGCCAACAGGAGCATTAGATACCAAAACGTCTTACGAAATAATGGCTTTTATTCAAAGCCTTAACGATGAGGGTAAAACCATTTTAATGGTAACTCACGAAGAAGATATTGCCAATATGTGTAAACGTATTGTGCGTTTACGCGATGGTGTTATTATGGAAGATAAAAAAGTAACCCAAGTAAGAGCAGAACAATATGTTTGATTTAGATCTTTGGCGCGAAATTTTTCAAAGTATAAACATGAATCGTACTAGAACCGTTCTTTCTGGTTTTACGGTGCTGTTTGCTATTTTGTTGTTTACAATTCTATTTGGTATTGCAAATGGTTTAAATAATTCGTTTGCAGAAAGCTTTAACGACGATGCTAACAATTCTATTTTTATCAGAACAGGTAGAACATCAAAAGCATATAAAGGTATGCAAGCGGGTAGACGCATTCAAATTAAAAATGAAGATTTCGATTTTATTAAGGATGAGTTTAACGATGAAGTACAGTATATAACAGCCAGAATTTATAAAAATGTAACTGCAAGTTTCCGAAGTGAGCAAAGTGCTTACGATTTAAGAGCTGTTCATCCCGATCATCAGTTTTTAGAAAAATCTATAATGCAAGAAGGTCGTTACATAAATATGGGCGATTTGCACAACCGCACTAAAGTGGCCGTTATTGGTAGGTTGGTTGAAGAAGATTTATTTAAAAAAACAACAGCTATCGGCAAGTTTATTAACTTAAACGGAATTAGTTATAAGGTGGTTGGTATTTTCTCTGATGAAGGAAGTGATAACGAAGAACGAAAAATTTATATTCCCGTTTCAACTGCACAACAAGTTTATGGAAACAACGATTATCTCGATCAAATAAATTTAACCTATAATCCAAACTTAACAATAAATCAAGCTATTGGTTTTGGTAATAAATTAGAAGAAGATCTAAAAGACCGATTTTCGGTGGCTCGAAATGATCAACGTGCCATCAGGGTTTTTAATATGGCACAGCAAAATAAAAATGTTAACCAAATGACAACCGTTTTAGGAGTTATCGTTTTTATTATAGGTTTAGGTACTTTAATTGCCGGAATTGTTGGTATTAGTAATATCATGATTTTTATTGTTAAAGAACGCACAAAAGAGATAGGTATTCGTAAAGCCTTAGGTGCTAAGCCAAGTTCTATAGTTTCTATTATTTTAATTGAATCTATCATTATCACCTCTATTGCAGGTTACATCGGCCTAATTTTAGGTGTAAGTATTTTAAAATTAGTAGGCCCTAGCCTTAAAGATTATTTTATAACCAACCCTTCGGTAAGTTCGTCGCTTGTATTTGGCGCAACCGTAATTTTAATAATAGCAGGAGGAATTGCGGGTTATGTACCAGCAAAAAAAGCATCACGTATTAAACCAATAGTAGCTTTAAGAAATGATTGATACAATAAAATTTTTATTCGAAAGAGATACTTGGCAAGAGTTGTACGATAGTATGAGCAAAAACAAATTGCGAACTATTGTTACAATGATTGGCGTTTGGTGGGGCATTTTATTACTTATTGGCTTGCTAGGTTCTGCTAAGGGCATGGAAAATTCGTTTAATAGGTTATTTAGCAATTTTGCAACTAATAGTGTTTTTATTTGGGGCAACAATACTAGTAAACCATTTAAAGGTTTTCAAGAAGGGCGTTGGGTGCGTTTATCGTTAAACGATACCGATAAAATTAGAGATAATGTTCCGGGAGTAGAGTTTGTAGTCCCTAGAAGTCAAACTCAGGGTTTGGTAACTAAAAACCTGCTTTCAGGAAACTTTAGTATAGCAGGCGACTATCCGTTATTAGATAAAGTAGAAAAGAAAAAATTAATTCACGGCCGCTTTATTAATCAAACCGATATCGAAGAAAAACGAAAAGTGGTGGTTATTGAAGAAGATGCTTATAAACAGCTATTCGAAAAAGATGCCGAAGCCATTGGCGATTATGTTTTAATAAACAACATAAACTTTAAGGTTGTTGGTATTTACAAATCTTCAAACATTAGCATGGGGCCAACCACAGATATGCATATTCCGTTTACAACTTTTCAAGCCATGTATAATCGTGGTGATAAAATTGGCTGGATGATTATAACAGGAAAAACAGGTTATGATATTGTACAATTAGAAGAAGATGCCAAATTACTTATTAAAAACTTAAATAGCATTCACCCCGAAGATAATCGCGCATTAGGTAGCGCCAATGCAGGAAAAGAAATAGCTAAAGTAACAGGCTTTTTAAAAGGTATGCAATTTTTAACCTGGTTTGTAGGTATTGCCACTTTAATAGCAGGTGTTTTTGCAATAGGCAATATCTTGTTAATTACCGTAAAAGAGCGTACCAAAGAAATTGGAGTAAGGCGTGCTTTAGGCGCAACACCTTTCGAAATAAAGCGTCAAATTGTTGTCGAAGCCGTATTTATTACGTTAGTCGCAGGACTGTTTGGTATAATTTCAGGAGGTTGGATACTCATTTTATTAGATTATAAGTATGGGCAAGGAGCCGAGGCTGTGCTTGTAAACGCATCAGTATCTATCGCCATTGTATTTGTAGCTTTAATAATACTTGTAACACTAGGCTCCTTAATAGGATTAATACCCGCTTTTAAAGCCACAAGCATAAAACCAATAGAAGCATTAAGAGAAGAATAATCAATCAAAAAAAAATGAACCTTCTACTACTTGAAAAAATTATTTATGAATCAAATTTAATTGTAGAAGCAACATTTAACAATTATTAAAAATAAGAATGACCAAATGAATAAATCAGTAAAAATTATTTTAGGAATCGTTGTTTTACTACTGTTAGTTTATGTATTAAAGTATTTTAAGGATGCCAATTCAAAAGACATTGAAGAATTTAAGGTTGAAGCTCCTTTTTATACCTCAATAAACACCAAAGCTGTTGCAACAGGAAAATTAAATCCGGAAGAAGAAATTGAGCTAAAACCACAAATCTCTGGTATAGTAGATGAAATTTTGGTAGAAGAAGGCGACGTTGTTAAAAAGGGCGATCTTATTGCTAAAATACGTGTTGTTCCAAACGAACAAAGTTTAGTAAGTGCCAGTAGTCGTATAAAAACAGCTCAATTGTCGTTTAACAATGCTAAAACACTTTATAATAGAAATAAATCGTTATTCGAGAAAGGTGTTATTTCGAAGCAAGATTTCGAGAATAGTGAATTATCATTTAATCAATCAAAAGAAACTTTAGCTCAAGCACAAAACGATTATCAAATTATAAAACGAGGGTCGTTATCTGGGGGTAATGCTGCAAATACCAATATTGTGGCTCAAATTCCGGGTACTATTTTAGAAATTCCAGTTCGTGAAGGCGACCAAGTTATAGAAAGTAATAATTTTAACGCAGGTACCACAATCGCTACAATTGCCGATATGAGTGCAATGATTTTTGAAGGTAAGGTAGACGAAGCAGAGGTTGGCAAACTAAAAGAAGGTAAAGAAATTATAGTGGTTTTAGGAGCCATAAACGACAAAGAGTTTCCTGCCACATTAACTTTTGTTGCTCCAAAAGGAATAGAAGAAAACGGCGCCGTACAATTTACCATTAAAGCCGATGTAAAGTTAGATGAATTAACCAATGTTCGCGCTGGTTATAGTGCCAATGCCGAAATTGATATTGAGGCTAAAGACAGTGTTTTTGCTATTCGTGAAGCCTTATTACAATACAACCGTATTACCGAAAAACCATTTGTTGAAATTCAGCAAGAAGGAGGGCGTTTTAAAAAGGAAAATGTAGAATTAGGTTTATCCGATGGCATAAATGTTGAAATTTTAGAAGGTGTAGAAGAAGGTGATAAAATTAAAGTGTGGAACAAAGCATCAAAAGACAACGAAGATGAAGAAAAGAAATAAAATAAAAAACGCCATTATTGCTTGTTTGCTGTTGTTTGTTGTTTCCAGTTATGCGCAACAAAATAAATGGACACTTGAAGCTTGTGTAAAATATGCCATTGAAAACAACATTTCTGTAAAGCTGGCTCAAAACACTATTTTAACCAACGAACAGGATATTAAATCTTCAAAAGGACAGTTTCTGCCATCTTTTGGGGCAGGCCTTTCGCAATCTATGAGTTTAGGGCAATCTGAGATTTATCCAGGGCAGTTTGTAGATCGAACGTTTCATTCTACAAGTGTTGGTTTTAGTTTGTCTCAAACGGTTTTTAATGGTTTTAGAAATACGTATTTGTATCAACAATCCAAACTCACAACAGAAACCAGTAATTTAGAATTAAATAGAATAAAAGACGACATTTCGCTTAATGTAGCCAATGCCTATTTAAACGTTTTATTTAATAAGGAAAATTTAGAAACAGCAAAAGCTCAATTTGCTTTTACTAAAAAACAACTGTCTCAAATTCAAGAGTTAGTTGATGCTGGTGTGCAACCTAAAGCTAATATTTACGATGCCGAAGCTACTTTAAGTAGAGACGAGCAACAGGTTACTTTGGCCGAAAATAGTGTGAATTTAGCACTGCTAAACTTGTCGCAATTATTACAAGTGCCTTTTGAAGGATTTACAGTAGAAGAAGTAGAAATCGATTCGCCATCTGAAGCCTTATTGTATTCAAGTGTAAAGCCAGTACTTAATTATGCTATGGAAAACCGAAACGAAATAAAAGTTGCAGAAAAAAACATTGAAAATGCAGAGCTTGGAACAAAAATAGCTAAAAGTGGTTATTTGCCTAGTTTAACTTTTGGATATGGTTTTAACTCTGGAGCAAACTTTTCAAACTTAATTACTAATAATTCCTTTTTTCAGCAAATAAACGATAATAAAGGGCATAGTTTAAATTTAAACTTAAGCATCCCTATTTTTTCAAGGTTTCAAAATAAAACATCGGTTGCTAAAGCCGAAATTCAAGAGCAGAATAGTTTATTGAATTTACAGCAAGAAAAACTCAATTTAGAGTCTAATATACAAAGTGCTTTCACCGATGCACAGGCTGCTTTTAAAGCGTATCAAGCTGCGAAAAAATCGGTAACCTCGCAAGAGTTGGCATTTAACAACTCTAAAGAACGATTTGATATTGGAGCTATGACAGCTTTCGATTTAGAGCAAGCCCGTGTTCAACTTATTAATGCGCAGGCGTCTTTAATTAATGCTAAATACGACTTTGTTTTTAAAACAAAGGTTTTAGATTTTTATATGGGTAAATCTTTAGCAAATTAATATGTAATTTTGCAATCTAAGCATTATAAATAATCACATAAATTATTCCTGCTTAGGCGGGAATTTGTTTTTAAAATGAGTACATATATACTAAACATAGAAACTGCTACAACAAATTGTTCGGTTTCAGTTTCAAACAACGAGGAAACTATTGCCATTATTGAAGATAACGATAAAGGTTACTCGCACGCCGAACGCTTGCATGTTTACATCGATGAGGTTTTAAAAAAAGCGAGCATACAACCACAAGATTTAAGTGCTATTGCAGTAAGCAAAGGTCCTGGTTCTTACACGGGTTTACGTATTGGAGTTTCGGCAGCTAAAGGACTTTGTTTTTCATTAAACATTCCGTTAATTTCTGTGCCAACTTTAACCGCATTGGCGCATCAAGCTAAAATAAACGCTGGTGTTATTATTTCTATGTTAGATGCCAGACGATTAGAAGTGTATTCTGCCATTTTCGATAGTAGTTTTAATCAAATAAGAGATACTCAAGCTCAAATATTAGATGAAAATGCTTTCGCGGAAAATTTAAGCCAAGGTCAAGTTTATTTTATAGGAAACGGTGTAGAGAAAACCAAAACCCTCATTAACCACGAGAATGCCAATTTTATTGAAGCTAAATTACCTTCGGCAAAAGAAATGAGCTTTATTGCTTTTAAGAAATATAAAGAAGAAGCATTTGAAGATGTAGCCTATTTCGAACCTTATTATTTGAAAGATTTTGTAGCTATAAAGTCTAAAAAATAGAAATCAAAAAAAAGGCGGAAGTATTAAACTTCCGCCTTTTTAATTTATATATTATTGTTTAGTAATTAAGCATCTTTATGTATTTCAACACTGTGTGGGTAAGGAATTTCAATACCAGCAGCATCAAGAGCTAATTTACATTGTTCGGTAATTCCAAAATAAACATCCCAGTAATTTGCAACTGTAGCATAAGGTCTAACTGCAAAATTAACAGAGCTATCGGCTAATTCAGATACATTTACACTTGGTGCAGGGTCTTGTAAAACTTTTGGGTTATCGGTTAAAACTTTCATTAAAACCTCTTTAGTTTGTTTAATATCGGCATCATAGCTTACACCGATTGTTAAATCTACACGAAGTTTACCTTCGGTACTATAATTTGTAATGTTTCCGTTGGATAATGCTGCGTTAGGTATAATAATTTCTTTATTTGTTGGAGATAATATTTTGGTAGTAAAAATTTCAATCTCTTTAACCACACCCAGCTCTCCTTGAGCTTCAATTAAATCGCCAACTTTTATAGGTTTAAAAATCATTAATAACACACCGCCAGCAAAATTACCAAGCGAACCTTGTAAAGCCAAACCAATAGCTAAACCAGCAGCGGCTAAAATGGCAGCAAATGATGTGGTTTCAACACCTAGCGTACCTAGTGCAACAATGATTAAAACAATTTTTAATATCCAACTTACTAAGTTTAATAAAAACTTTTGCAAACTTTCATCATAATTTTGCTTTAGCATTACTTTTCTAATACCTTTAATAAGTTTCTTAATCACCCATGAGCCAATAATCCAAATTGCAAGTGCGCCAATAATTTTAAGGCCATAGTCTAAAATTAGAGCCATCCATTTTTCCGTGTCGATGTTTTTTAAATCCATAATTATTTATTGTTTGTTAGTGTTTAAATTTAAAAATATTGCAATAATTTTTATCGTTGATTAAGATGAATTATATGTTAATATTTTCTTCTGCTTATTACGACACAAAACTTTGTAATAGTCACGTTTAAACTTAAAATTATTTAAAAAATAAACTGATTAGGGCGAGAAGGGCTGGAATTGATTGTATGTAAAATAGCTTTATTGCTTTGGTTGAATAAGCACCGTAAATACCAGCAATTATTACACAAACTGTAAAAAATAATGCGGTTGAAATATCATTTTTAATAATAGAAAATATAATTCCGGCAGCTATAAAACCATTATATAAACCTTGATTAGCGGCTAAAACTTTAGTTTCTTTGGCAAAGGCTTCAGATTTTATATTAAAGGCTTTAATGCCTTTTGGTTTGGTCCAGAAAAACATTTCTAAAAATAAAAAGTAAAAATGTTCTATGGCTACAAATGCTAGTAATATTATGGTTAATGTTTTCATTGTTTAGTTATTAGTTTTAAGGCTTCTTTAGTTTTGCTTACAGGTAATTTACATGATTTGTTTACACAAACATAAATTAAGGTTTTATCTGGGGTAAATCTGTTTTTTAATAGAGGCATACTGTTTTCATATTTAGCTACAGCTATTAATTTATTTGGTAAATAGTTTTTATTTAATTCGGTTAATTTTTGATGAGCTTCATTACCAACTAATGCAACTTCGTAATATGGATGTGTGTAATTTAGCATTAAATTTAACCAATTTGAGTAGCCAGATGGATAGTCTTGCATTTCTAAAGTTACGTTGTTTAGCATGTTTGTTGCTGTGCTATAAAAATATTCATTATCAAAATAATGTGACAATTTAAACAAGTTATTTGCCATAATAGAATTGCTGGCTGCAATTACATTATCGCGGTATTCTACACTTCTAGATACTAAAGCTTCATCTTTACTGGATGTGAAGAAAAACATATTACTTGTTTTGTCAAAAAAGAAATCGAAGGTGTAATTAGTTAAATCGCGCGATGTTTTTAACCATTTTTCTTCTCCGGTAACTTCGTAAAGCGCAATAAATGCCTCGATAGTGGTGGCGTAATCTTCTAAAAAACCATTAATGGAGCTTTTTCCATTTTTGTAATTATGAAACAAGCTACCATCGTTTTGTAACTGATTGTTTAAAATAAAGTTTGCGTTTTTTTCCGCGGAAGCGAGGTAAGTTTCCTCACCTAAAACCCGGTAAGCATCCACGTAGGCTTTAAGCATTAAGGCATTCCAAGAGGTTAGGGTTTTGTCGTCTAACCTTGGTTTTGGACGTTTATTTCTAATTTCTAATAGTGTTTGCTTCCATTTTGTTTTATAAGATTGAAGAGCTTCTATTGAAATATTATGTTTTTCCGCGAAAGCGTTATCGTCTTCATTTTTTATTAGTACGTAATTGTTATGTTCCCAAAATCCGAAATCGTTTACATTATAGTAGCTGGAAAATAATAAGAAATCTTCTTTTAAAATATGTTCTAACTCTTGTTTTGTCCATACGTAAAAAGCGCCTTCTTCTAAGACATTGTTTTTATTCAAGCTATCAGCATCAAATGATGAATAAAATGCACCGCTTTTAGTTGTCATTTCATTGTTTACAAAATTTAATGTTTCTGTAATTACGTTTTTGTAGAGTTCGTTTTTTGTAAGTTGGTAAGCATCGGCATATAAGCTTACCAGTTGTGCATTGTCGTAAAGCATTTTTTCGAAATGCGGTATATGCCATTTAATATCGACAGAATATCGAGAAAAACCACCGCCAATATGGTCGTACAATCCGCCATAAGCCATTTTGGTAAGTGTTAGGTTTACAAAATTTAAAATGTCTTGGTCGTTATTTTGATAGGCATAACGAAGTAAAAATTGATAGTTATTAGGCATCATAAATTTTGGAGCTCTGTTAGTGCCACCATAATGCTTATCGAAACTGTTAGACCAATTTTCTACGGCATTATTTATAAATGTTTTATTAAAATCGGGTTTGTTGTTGTTGGTAGCAACAACATCCATACTTTTTATGCCTTGTTCAAGTTTATTGGCATATTCATGTAGTTTTTCTGGGTTACTTTTATATAATTCTGCAATTTGGTTTAAAGCGCTAATCCATTGTTCTTTTTTAAAATATGTACCGCCCCAAATAGGTCTGCCATCAGGTAAGGCTACAATATTTAAAGGCCAACCACCTTGGCCAGTCATAAGTTGTACGGCATTCATGTAAACTTGGTCTACATCTGGGCGTTCTTCTCTATCAATTTTAATATTTATGTAATTGGTGTTCATGGTTTGTGCTACTAACGAATCTTCAAAACTTTCATTTTCCATAACATGGCACCAATGGCAAGCCGCATAACCAATACTAATTAAAACAAGTTTGTTTTCTGTTTTAGCTTGATTTAATGTTTTACTATTCCAAGGTTGCCAATTAACAGGGTTATGTGCATGTTGTAAAAGATATGGGCTTGTTTCGTTAATTAACGCATTTGTATATTTATGGGTCATGGGTTTTGACGATTTAGAAGTACAAGAAAATAAAACAATAAAAACTAGTAAAAGATATATATGTTTCATGCTAGTTATAAAAATAAGTATTATAAAATGAAAAAGCACTCTAAAAAGAGTGCTTTAAATATATATAAATAGGTAGTGTTTAGGACTTATTCAATTTCGAAAGTAACTTTTAAATTTACTCTAAACTCGGTTACATCTCCATCTTTTACAATAGCGCTTTGGTCTTGAACATAAACCGAGCGAATATTTTTTAATGTTTTTGTAGCTTCTTTTACTGCTTTTTTGGTAGCATCTTCCCAACTTTTATTTGAGTTAGAAAGCACTTCTATAACTTTTAATACTGCCATAATATATTGTTTTTTAATTAATTTTTGTGTTCTATTAATTTAGAAACAATTGGCTTTAAAAAGTCACATTAAGTTCTAAAAAACTTATCCGTTAATAGCTTCTACCATGGCTACTTTGCCTGGAAGCATTTCTTTTAGCATATTTTCTATGCCATTTTTAAGTGTAAAGGTTGACGATGGGCAACCACTGCAAGCTCCTTGAAGTAGCACACTCACGTTTTTAGTGTTTTCGTCGTAACCAATAAACTGAATATTACCGCCATCGCTCGCAACAGCTGGTTTTACATATTCTTCTAGAATATTAACGATCTGTTTAGAAACATCGTCTAAACCTTCAAATTTGTGGTCTAATTGCTCGGTAGATGTTTTTAGTGTTTCTGTAGCTTCAGGTAAAACAATATCTTTTCCGTTTTCAATATAGGTTCTTATAAATTCACGAAGTTCAAGAGTGATTTCTTGCCATTCTGTAATATCAAATTTTGTAACAGAAACATAGTTTTCGTCAAAAAACACACTTTTTACAAAAGGAAAATGAAATAATTCGGTAGCTAATGGCGACCATTTTGCTTCTTCAATCGAGGTAAATTCAAATAAACCTGTAACCAGTTTTTTGTTTGCAACAAACTTCATTACACTTGGGTTAGGTGTGCTTTCTGCATATACAGTAACAGGCACTTTTTTAGAAATAGCAGTTTCTTCAATTATTACACCGCCATCGTTTAAAAAGGCTTCAATTTGTTGTGCAACTTCGTCTTGAACATCGCTCCACTCAACAATATTATAGCGCTCTACAGCAATAAAATTACTCGATATATAAACCTTCTTTACAAATGGTAAATAAAAGAGTTGTTGGGCTAAAGGCGAGGACTTAGCTTCATCTATATTGTTAAATTCGAAACTTTGGTTTTTAGTAACAAATTGGTTTAATTCAAATTTTACAATGGCATTGTTTGTTGTTTCTTGCACAGAAACCTTAAAAGTGTTCATTTCAACTAATTTTTTACAAAAATACTAAAAGAAACATTTTCTTGCTTAAATATTTAAGGTTTGTTCTAATTGTTAAATAATATTAATTGCCGATTAAAATTTGTATTTTTTCGAAGTAATTTTTTTTGAAAACAAACGTTTATTCTATAATAACCTACTTGGTTTTACCTATGATTAAAAAAAATACGTTAGCAGTAATTCTTTTTACTTTGGTATCGTTTATTGCAACATCGCAAGAAGGATTGCCAATATATACCGATTATTTAACCGATAATTACTACTTAATTCATCCATCAATGGCTGGAGCAGCTAACTGTGCTAAAGTAAGGCTAACGGGACGCCAACAATGGTTTGGTCACGAAGATGCACCACGATTAATGACGGTTAGTGCCAATGGAAGAATAGGCGATTCACCATCGGGGATTGGTGGTATTGTTTTTGCCGATAAAAACGGATATCATTCACAAACAGGAGCTTATTTTACATATGCGCATCACTTAATGTTTTCTAGAAGCGAAGTAGACTTAAATATGCTTTCCTTTGGTTTAAGTGCTGGATTTATTCAATATCAACTCGATGAAACTAGTTTTTTGTTCGATGGCCCAGATCCTATTGTTAGTGGAGGGGTAGAAAACGCTACCAATTTTAATATCGATTTTGGTTTTTCTTATCATTATTTAGATTTTTATTTACACGGAACCATAAAAAATGTTTTAGAAAACTCTGGTGTAAACAACGATTTAGCTATAACTAGTAACTTACGTCGCTATTTATTTTCTACCGGTTACGTATTTAATAAATACGGAAGTTCTTGGAGTTTCGAGCCTTCTGTTATGTTTCAATTACGAGAATTAACCCAAGAAGCAGCAATCGATTTTAACGCAAAAGCTTATAAAACAATGGATTTTGGTAAAGTTTGGGCTGGTTTATCTTATCGTAAAAGCTTCGATGGTGCCGAGTACCTTAACGACGGAAACAGTATAGACAGCCAAACCTTAAACCAAATCACACCTATTTTAGGTGTAAATTACAACAGTTTAATGTTTGCTTATAATTATACCCACCAGTTAGATGATGTTGTTTTTACAAGCGGTGGTTTTCATCAAATCACTATTGGGTTTAACTTTAGTTGTCGTCGAGAGCGTTACGAATGTAACTGTCCTGCTGTAAACTAGTATTTTACTTTATTATGCCCATAATTAAACCTGTAAACGGGAAACATCCACAATTACCAGAAGATTGTTATATCGCCGAAAACGCTACAATTGTTGGCGAGGTTACTGCTGGAAACCAATGTAGTTTTTGGTTTAATGCTGTAGTACGTGGCGATGTGCATTTTATAAAAATGGGAAATAAAGTTAACGTACAGGACGGTGCAGTAATTCATGCTACGTACAAAACATCGCCAACAACAATAGGTAACAATGTTTCCATTGGGCATAATGCCATAGTGCACGGTTGTACCATTCACGATAATGTTTTGGTTGGTATGGGCAGCATTATTATGGATAATTGTATCGTTGAAAGTAATAGTATTATTGCTGCAGGTGCCGTTTTAACGCAAAATACCCACGTAGAATCTGGCAGTATTTATGCCGGAGTTCCTGCTAAAAAAATAAAAGATGTTAGTCCAGAACTAATTTCTGGTCAAATCGATAGAATAGCTAATAATTATATTAAATATTCCAGTTGGTTTAAAGAAGATTAAAACAAACGCTTTATAAATAAATTGGGCGTTACCACAAGGGTCAGGCTTTTCGTTACTAGTTTTGGCTCGATGCGCGCATCGCCAAAAGCTAACCACTTCAATCCTTAACGCAATTTACATTACCTTAAAAATCTAAATAATTAACAGTATAATTAGTTCCTAAAAGGCTTTCCATAACTTTAGTTTTACTATTAGTGAAGAAGCTGTTATTAAGCTTTAAATGTGAGCGGTTTATTAAATTGTGCTGTTCTAAAACAGCTTTGGTTTGTCGAGCAACCGCTTCGCCAGAATCAATAATTTTAACGTGTTTTGGTAAAAGTTTTATAAGCAACGGCATTAAGTAGGGGTAATGCGTGCAGCCTAAAACCAAATAATCAATATTAGCTTCAATCATGGGTTGTAAATAGCCTTTTAAAAGGCTATTCATTTCATCCGAAACCAACTTACCACTTTCAATAAGTTCTACAATACCATCGCCATGCTGTTCAATAACTTTTATATTACTAGCAAACAAGGTTGAGGTTTTCGAAAATAAAGCACTGCTTAACGTACCTCGTGTAGCTAAAATGCCAATGCTGTTTGTTTTTGTTTGTAAAGCGGCTGGCTTAATAGCAGGCTCAATACCAATAAAAGGTAAGTTGTAATTCGCTCTTAAGTAGTCTATGGCATTTGTAGTGGCTGTATTGCAGGCAACAACAATAAGTTTACAATGTTGTTTTATTAAATATTCGGTGTTTTTAATGCTTAAACTTATAATGGCATCTTTCCCTTTTGGGCCATAAGGCGCATTTTTACTATCGGCTAAATAAATGGTGTTTTCGTTAGGAAGCAGTGTATTAATTTCCTTCCAAATAGAAGTGCCCCCAATTCCAGAATCGAAAATGCCAATAGCGTTTGTTTTCATAGTTTAGCAAAAATAAAAAAGCTGCTTTAAAAAGCAGCTTTTTTATTTATTGGAGTAAAGATTTTATTAAATACCTAATTTTTTCTTTACATCTGAAGATATATCTTTTCCTTCGGCTACAATTAAAGTAGCTCTATCTAGAACGTAATCGTATCCTAAAGATTTTGCAACTTCATTAATGGCATTCATTGCTTTTTCTTGAATAGGCTTAAATAATTCAGCTTCTTTTTCGGCAATGTGCTTTTGAGCATCGGCTCTAAATTGAGCGATACGTTGTTGCTTTTCTTGTAACTCTAAACCACGTTTTTGGTTTTCTTCATCGGTTTTGGTACTAGCTTCTGCTTCGTATTGCTTAACCGTGTTTTGGTATTCTGTAATAGAGGCTTGAATATCTGTTTGGTAAGTTTTACCAAGTGTTTCAAGCTCTGCTTGTGCAGCTTTAGCTTCTGGCATTGCAGCAATTAACTCTTGGGTGTTTATATGTGCAACTTTGCTTTGTGCTTGTGTAAAGCTAATAGTACCAATGCATAATGCCGTTGCTAATAAAATAGTTTTTAAGTGTTTCATTTTTAAAGTATTAATGTGTGTTATAAATTATTAATTGTTGTTCAAGCTATCTTTAGCTTTTTGTCTTTCTTCTAATATTTTCTTCTTCTTTTCTTCTAGCTCTTTTTTTCTAGCAGCTCTTTCGGCTAATTTACGTTGTCTATTTTCTTCGATAAGTTGTTCTCTAGTTTTAGGCGTTTCAGTATTGGTTTCTTCGGCTTTTTCAGTTCCTGTTTTTGCTGTGTCTTCAACCTCCGTTGCCTTAGTTTCTGTATTGCCTTCTAGTTTAGCTTGTCTAGCTTTCTCACGCTCTTCTAATATTTTTTTACGACGTTCTTCGGCTGCTTTAACTTTTGCTTCGCGAGCAGCTAATTTTTCTTGTCTTGCTTTTTCAATAGCACTTTCTCGCTCTGCCTTTTTTTCTTCTAAAGCTTTTTGTCTAGCTTCTAATTCGGTGTTTATTTCCGGAATTAACTCTTCTTCTTTTGCGGCTTTTCTCTCGGCTTTATTTTGAGCTTGCGTTCGTTTTGCTGTTCTAGTTATACTTCGTAAAACTTGCTCGCTAATATCGTAAGCTTTGTTGGAATACAGCATGTTTACTTCGGCTTTATCTAAAACTAAATCGTAATTTTTACCTTCTGCCATGTCTTGTACTGCTGCAAAAATTTGATCTTGAATAGGCTGCATTAATTGTTTTTGCTGAATAAACAAATCGCCGTTTGGACCAAATCGCTTTTGTTGATAATCTAGAATTTCTTGTTCTTCAAACAAAATGTCTTCTTCACGTTCGTTTATTAACTCTTTGGTTAAAAGTGCCTTTTCGTTGCTTAAATCTTTACGCTTTTGCTCGATTGCTGTAAGCTTTTGATGGATTTCATTTTTCCATTTTTCGGCTTTGGTATTAAGTTGACTTGACGCTTCTTGGTATTCTGGAACATTTTCTAAAATATATTCGGTATCAATATAAGCAACTCTTAAACCACGTTGAGCAAACGACGATAGACTTATAGTAAGAACTAATGTCAATAAAAAAAGAACTTTATTTTGCATGGGTTTATTTTTTGTAATTTGAAAATTCATAGATCTTAAAATATGATAGTAAAATTTTACTGCGGTAAATTTACTGTTTTCAAAATTAACGAATTTTAACATTAAAAATTTTAATTATTATGCAAAACATCAAAGTGTTATTAGAAAATATCGTGCCAAAATTATTTTTTAATTAAAATTGCTGCCCGATTATGAAGTGAGTTTCCCATCCGTTTTTAACTGTTTGCCCTGGTAATGGGTCGAATCCGTGACCAAAATCGATTCCTAATAAACCAAATGCTGGCATGAAAATACGAACACCTAAACCAGCCGAACGTTTTATGTTAAACGGGTTATAGTCTCTAAAACTGTTGTACGATACACCGCCTTCTAAGAAACCTAGTGCGTATATTTTAGCCGATGCTTTTAATGTTACTGGGTAACGCAGCTCCAAAGAAAACTTGTTGTAAATTGTACCACCATCGCTCGATGCTTGTCCTGTAGCTTCATCAAGAGGTGTTAACGATTGGTTAGGGTAACCACGTAATTGTATTACTTCACGACCATCTAAACTATAGTTAGCTAAACCATCACCTCCTAAAAAGTAACGTTCGAAAGGTATTGCACCTCTATCTTGGTTGTATGCTCCTAAAAAGCCAAATTCAACTAGCGGACGCAATACTAAATCTTTAGTAAGTTGTGTATACCATTCCCCTTGAAAGTTAACTTTGTAAAATTCCAACCATTTAAAACGTTCTTGGTCTATTTCACCAGCACGAGCATAATCATCTGCGTCGGTTAAATCAAGGTCGTCATACTCGTCTTTTAGTTCGGCATAGTCTACACCATTAAATAGTGAATATGGAAGCGTAAGTTTAGCTGTAACACTAAATTTAGATCCACCAGTAGGATAAATTGGGTCTACACTCGTATTATTTCTGCTTAAACCAATGGTATAAGATAAATTGTTTGAGTACCCATCACCGAAAGTAAATAAACCAGTATTATAATTATTTAAATCGTAACGTTGGAAACTTACGGCTTGAGATAGTGTAAAATAATCGTCTGGTACAGTTAATCGTTTTGCTAAACCAAAGGTAAGCCCTGTGATATTAAAGCTTCTGCTTTTATCGGCATTTCCAGTTGTATAATCATATAAAAACTGTTTGGTGTGCGATAATGATGTTGAAAATTGAACCGGACGTTTACCACCTAACCAAGGCTCTGAGAACGAGAAACTATAGGTTTGGAAAAAACGACTCGCTTGTAAACGTAAGGCTAATTTTTGTCCGTCGCCCATTGGTATTGGTTTGTAGGCTTCTTTTTTGAAAATATCTTTTATTGAAAAGTTATTAAATGATAAACCTAAAGTACCAATAAAACCACCACCGCCGTAACCACCTTGAAGCTCAATTTGGCTAGACCCTGTTTCTTTAACCGAATATTCCATATCGATGGTTCCTTCATTCGGGTTTGGGTTGTTAAAGTTTGGTGTGATTTCTTGAGCATCGAAAAAGCCTAATTGCCCAAGTTCACGAACGGTACGTACTACATTGGCTTTACTATATAATTGACCTGGGCGTGTACGGATTTCACGGTATACCACGTGATCGTTTGTTTTGTCGTTACCAACCACAGATACATTGTTGAAATAAGCTGGTTTTCCTTCAGAAATTCTAACTTCAATATCAATAACATTATTATCGGCACTAACTTCAACTGGGTTTATAGTAGAGAATAAATATCCATTATTTTGATACTGATTTGTAATATCGAAACCGTCTGGTTTAGTTTCGTCTGCAATACGTTTTTGTAATTCAACACCGTTGTACGTGTCGCCTTTGTTAATTCTTAAAATACGACTTAAATACTCGTTTGTATAAACTGTGTTACCAATAAAGGTGATGTCTCCAAATGTGTAAAGTTCGCCTTCGTTTACTGCTATTTTTAATGAAATAGTTTTATCGTCGTTTACAATAACGCTATCTGTAATTATACGCGCATCGCGATAACCATTTTCCTTATATTTATCTACAATGTGTCCTAAATCGGCTTGATATGCAGAATCGATAAATTTTGAACGTTTGTAAACACGTAAACGGTTAATTTTTTTGGTGCCTTTCATAGCTTTTCTAAGCTTTTTATCGCTTAAAATGGTGTTGCCAGAAAATGCTATATCTTTAATTTTTACTTTTTCACCTTTATCTACGTTAACCACCATATTTACACGAGCTGTTGGAATGGAATCTTTAACTTCAATAGTATTAATATGCACTTTGGTATTTAAAAAACCATCTTTTTTATACTTTTTTTCTAGAAAGTTTTTTGTAGTGGTAATAAGATTTTCGGTAACTTTTACGCCCTTATTAAGTTTGGTGTCTTTTATAATATTTTCTTGTTTACCTTTTTTAACACCGTTAATTTTAAGCAGATTTAATTGGGGTAAATCGGAAAGGTTAATTTCTAAATAGGCCACGTCGCCTTCGGTGCGAGTTACGAAAACTTCGATATCGCTAAATAATTTTGAGTTCCAAAGTTTTTTAATAGCGTTTGCTATTTCTTCGCCAGGAATGGTAATTTCTTTGCCTTTTGTTAAACCAGAATAAGAAATTATGGTTTGCTCGTTGAAAGAGGTGTTACCAGAAACACTTATTTCCCCTAGGGTATATTTACTACCTTCGTTGTAATTTTGCGCTTTAATACTTATACTGATAATTAAAAAAAGTAATGCTAAAGTATACTTAAAATGCGGCTTTAAAGTTAGCGTGTTAGCTAAGTTGTTCACTTGTTTTCCCAAATCGTCGTTCTCTTTTTTGATATTCAATAATAGCTTCATACAAATGTTGCTTGGTAAAATCTGGCCATAATACTTTTATAAAATATAATTCGGCATAAGCGATTTGCCAAAGCAAAAAATTACTAATACGTTGTTCTCCGCTAGTTCTTATAAGCAAATCCACGTCTGGTAAATTTTGCGTGTAAAGATGCTCATTTATAATTGATTCTTCAATATTTTCCGGCGAAATTATATTATTTTTAACTTTAATACTAATTTCTTTAACAGTGTTTAGTAATTCTTCTCTAGAACCATAGCTTAAGGCGAGTGTAAGCGTCATTCTTGAATTATTCGCAGTTTTATTAATAACATCAGTAAGTTCGCCATATACTTTTTTAGGCAACGTATTTAAGTTGCCAATAGCTGCTAGTTTTATATTATTATTTTGCAGAGTCGAAATTTCTTTTTTTAGCGATGATACTAACAACTTCATTAATGTTTGTACTTCTAATTTTGGACGGTTCCAGTTTTCTGTAGAGAAGGCATATAGTGTTAAGTTTTCTACACCTAATTCGGCGCAGGCTTCTACAGTTTGTCTAACCGCTTTTGTACCGTTTTCATGGCCAAAGGCACGAAGCATACCCTGTTGCTTAGCCCAACGTCCATTGCCATCCATAATAATAGCGATGTGTTTTGGTAGTCGGTTAAGTTTTATGTTTTCTTTTAAATTCATTTTAATTTATACAATAACATGGGTTTTCTCCAAAAGTGTAAGTTAATGTAATACCTGTAAATACATACCAATCATTATTATTTATATTTCCGAAACTATAACTCTGTCTAAATTCACTATCAGGAATATTGCCATCAATTTCATCGGAAAATGTATAACGTGCACCAATTTCAAAACCTACGATAAAATTACCTAAAAAATTTGTTTTAAACCCAATTGCCATTGGTATTCCGTATGCCCAACTTTTGCTGTTCTCGCTGGTTTGTTCACCGTTTAAATAATAATAGTTTTCGTGGTTAGCAACACTTAAGCCCGTAAATAGGTAGGGGGTTGCTATTTTGTCGCCTGAATGCAGATTGAAATCGGTGAAGGTAAATTCCATTCCAGCAGAAAACTCTAGTAATTCTGTCTCTAAGGTGTAATTACGCTGCATACGTCTAGGATCGTTTGATTTGCTATCGTTAGCTTGTAAATCGGAATAGATAATAGAGAGTCTCCATGAATGTCTAGAACTCGCGTTCCATTTGTACAAAAGTCCAATTGCTGGAGCGTTAGGTGCAATATATTGAGTAGAACCTACATCGCCGATAAAATTACTGCCACCACCAAAAATACCAATTTCGTTTATTTGAGCGCGAGAGAAATTAATGCTTAAAATACTTAATGCCAATAGAATAAATTGCTTCATAAACATTCAAAAGTTTGCAAATATAATAAATAAGATGAGTTTACAATGTGTAAGACCCTTTAAGTCTGTGTTTAAAACAGATTTTCTTATAAATTATTGTTTTTGGTTCCGGTTGTCTTCACCCCAAAGTAATTTTTTTCTTAAGGTGTCTAAAAAGCTTTCATTGAACAAATCTATCATTTTAATAGTAAAATCGGCTTTCTTAATTTTAATAATGGTTCCATTATCTAAAGTCGCAATTCTGGAGTCTAACGATATTAAATGCTGTTGTTCTCTGCCATCAACTTTTAATTGTATTTCGGTAGAGTCTGGTATAACTAAGGGGCGTGCACTTAAATTATGTGGTGCTATTGGTGTAAGTACAAAACTGTAGGCGCCAGGTGTAATTACTGGCCCTCCACAACTTAAAGAATATCCTGTAGAGCCTGTTGGTGTAGATACTATTAAACCGTCGCTCCAGTAGGAGGTTAAGTGTTCGCCATCTAAGTGAGTTTCTACGGTTATCATAGATGTTGTGTTTTTGCGGCTAACAGTGACTTCGTTTAGTGCGAAATATAAATTTTCTACATCTTTATTGGTTGGTAATGTTTCAACAGCTAATAAACTACGTTCGGAAATTTTGTATTTGCCATCAATTATATTTTGAAATGCTTGTTCAATAGCTTCAACATGTATCGTAGCTAAAAAACCTAATCGGCCAGTGTTTATACCAATTATTGGTATATCTATGTCTTTTACATAGGTAATAGCTCTTAAAATCGTACCATCGCCACCAATGCTTACAAGTAAATCGAAGGTTTTATCTAGGTGATCAAATTTATTAAAGGTTTCAAAGCCTTTTATATTATGGACTTCGTTGTTTATTAAATTATAAAATTCATCTTCGATGTAGGCTTCAATACCTTGTCTAAACAAATAATTAAACAATGTTTCAACAGATTTGCTTGTTGTTTTGTTGTAATAGCGTCCAAAAACGGCAACTTTCATAAATTAAATGTTTAAATATCGGTTTAAATAATCGCTTCGTTCTTTTAAGTTGGCAACAAAGCTGTCTTCTTCGTGGTTAGAAATAATGTTGTAGCTATATCTTCTAAAGGTTTGTATAATATCATTTAAACTAGTGTTACCAACTTTAAGTGTAATTTGCGTTAAATCACTATTGTTTTTAGATATAAAAGCACCTAGAAGTTTTCCGTTGTTCGATTCAACAATTTGGCTAATTTCACTAAAAGAATAATCGTTAAGTCCTTTTTCTACAACTAAAATTCCGCCAGGTTCAATTAAAAAGGGCGACTCTGCAAAAAGACTTACAAAATCGGTTAACTCGTAATAGCCTAAGTAGTTGTTTTTTGCATCTAGTACTGGCATTATATTGGTTTCATTTCTTGCAAAGGCCTCTAGTACATCTAACCATAAGGTTGTATCTCGAACAAAAAAATCTTCAAGCGCATAGGTGTATTCTTTTAAGTTCTTTGCGGCTTCAAAACAATGTGCATCTGTTTCAGAAAAACACCCCACATAATTATTATTTTCGTTTTTAACTGGGATATGAGAAAATGTTAATTGATTAAAAAGAAGCTGTAAATCGCTTATTTTATTTAGCGTTTCTAAAGGTTTAACGTCGTTAATTATAAATTCTGAAAGATTCATAAGCCATTAATTTACCCGCAAATTAATCAAAAAAATACTATGTAAGCCTGTTCTACTTTGTATTTTTGTTTAATAAAAATAGATTTATGACTAATTTAAGTGTAAATATTAACAAGATAGCCACATTAAGAAACTCCAGAGGTGGCGATGTGCCAAATGTAGTGCAGTTTGCCAAAGATGCGCAGCGTTTTGGGGCAGAAGGCATAACCATACACCCTAGGCCAGACGAGCGCCATATTCGTTACCAAGATGCTCGAGATTTAAAACCAGAAGTTTATACAGAGTATAACATTGAAGGAAACCCAGTAGAATCGTTTATGAAATTGGTTTTAGAAGTAAAACCTACACAGGTTACTTTAGTACCAGATGCGGTTGATGCTATTACAAGTAATTCTGGTTGGGATACCATAAAGCATAAAGATTTTTTAATTGATGTTATAAAAGAATTTAAGCAAAACGATATTAGAACATCCATATTTGTAGATCCTGTTTTAGAACAAATAGAAGGAGCTAAAGCTACAGGAACAGATAGAATAGAACTCTATACTGAAGCTTTTGCGCACCAATATAGTTTAGGAAATAAAGATGCAATAAAACCTTATGCCGAAAGCGCAAAACTTGCAGGAGAATTAGGTTTAGGTTTAAACGCAGGACACGATTTATCTCTAGATAACATCAAGTATTTTAAAGAAAATATTCCAGGGTTGTTAGAGGTTTCTATAGGTCATGCCTTGATAGCTGAAAGTTTATATTTAGGTGCAGAAAATGTTATACAAATGTATTTACATAAATTAAAATAATGGAAAAGCTTTATTCAAATATTTTAGGCGAAGGTAAACCCTTTATAATTTTGCATGGTTTTTTAGGTATGAGTGATAACTGGAAAACTTTAGGTAAGCAATTTAGCGAGCAAGGTTATCAAGTGCATTTAATAGACCAACGAAATCATGGACGTAGTTTTTGGAGCGAAACATTTAACTACGAAGTATTAGCCGAAGATTTAAAAAACTATTGCGACCATAACAACTTTAAAGATATTGTTTTGTTAGGGCACTCTATGGGAGGTAAAACAGCTATGATGTTTTCTACATTATATCCAGAATATGTTTCTAAATTAATTGTTGCCGATATTTCTCCACGTTTTTATCCGGTGCATCACGATGGCATTTTAAACGGATTAAGTGCTATAAATTTTGATGCCATTAAAAGTAGAGGAGAAGCCGACAAAATGTTAAGTGAATATGTTGATGATTTTGGTACCAGACAATTTTTACTAAAAAACGTTTGCCGCGTTACTAAAGATAAGTTAGGGCTTCGTATAAATTTAGAAGTATTAAAAAATGAAGTAGGAGAAGTTGGTGAAGCTTTACCAACACAACAAACATTTAGTAAAGGCACTTTGTTTTTGCGTGGAGACCGATCGGAATACATAGGGGTTGGAGACGAAAGTATTATTAAAAGTCATTTTAAAAAAGCTAAAATTGTAACTATTTCCAATGCAGGACATTGGTTACATGCCGAAAACCCAAAAGAGTTTTATGAATCTGTTATGAGCTTCTTAAGCTAAGTTTTGTTACATTTAATAAAACAATCCTTATGAAATTAATAATCAGACTTCTTTTAAACGCTATAATTGTATTTGCCTTAGCTCATTTGTTAAGTGGCGTTTACGTAAATAGTTACGTTACAGCAATAATTGTAGCTGTAGTTATTTCAATTTTAAACTTAATTGTAAAGCCAATTTTAGTCATCTTTACCTTGCCAATAACCATTGTAACTTTAGGGTTATTTCTTTTGGTAATAAATGCAATAATTATTTTGCTTGCAGATAATTTAATAGCAGGATTTTCGGTAAGTAGTATCTGGACAGCTATTTTATTTAGTTTATTATTGTCGTTTTTGCAATCTATAGTGCAATCTACACTAAAAGACGATAAAAAGTAGTCTATAAATCAACCGATTAAAAACTTTGTTGGGATGTAAAAATAGCTTACTTTTGCATCCCAATTTTAATTTAGGTTAAAGTTGTTTCCGCGAAAGCGAAAATTTAATAAATAAGGTTGCAAAGCCAAATTAAATTGTTAAACACCTTTTAAGGTATATAGAGTTACAATGAATATTACAAGAGAAAACGTTGATGCATTAAATGCTGTAGTAAAAGTAGATATCGCAAAAGAAGATTACAGCGATAAAGTAGAAAAAATCTTAACAGATTACAGAAAAACAGCTAACATTCCTGGTTTTAGAAAAGGGCATGTGCCAATGGGAATGGTGAAGAAACAATACGGAAAAGCCGTTTTGGTTGATGAGGTTAATAAGCTTTTACAAGATGCTTTAAATAAATATTTAACCGAAGAAAAATTAGACGTACTTGGCCAACCATTACCAAAACCTCAAGATGATATTGATTGGGATTCGGATAAATTTTCGTTTGAATTTGAATTAGGATTAGCTCCAGAATTCGACGTAGAATTAAAAAGTAAAAAAGCGATTACGCAATACAATATTGTTGCCGACGATAAAATGATTGACGAGCAAGTAGAGCGTATTCAAAAGCAATACGGTAAATTAATTTCGCAAGATTCTGTTGAAAAAGACAGTGAAATTACTGGAACCTATACGAACGAAGAAAAAGAAATAGATAATAAAGTAACTTTAACGTTAGATAAGTTTAAAGGCAAAGCTACCGAAAAACAATTTATAGGAGCTAAAGTTGGCGATGTAATTACATTAAAAACGAAGGGCCTTTATAGCGATGAGCATGAATTAATGCACGCTTTAAAATTAAGTCACGACGATGTACATGGTTTAGATATTGAAGTAAACTTTACTATTAACGAAATAAACAAGCGTGAACTTGCTGATTTAGATCAAGAGTTATTCGATAAACTTTTTGGTGAAGGAACCGTGAAATCTGTAACAGAGCTTAAAGACAAGATTAAGGAAGACGCTGAAAAGCAATTTGTGCAGCAAGCAGACCAAAAGTTATTAAACGACGTAACTGAATATTTAGTTGAAAACACAAAATTCGATTTACCAGCAGAATTTTTAACAAAATGGATGCAAACTGCAGGTGAAAAAGAAATGAATGCAGAAGAAGCTAAAGAAGAGTACGAAAAGTCTGAAAAAAGCTTGCGTTACCAATTAATTGAAGGTAAATTAATTGAAGCTAACGATATTAAAATTACTATGGATGATATTAAAGATCATGCTCGTAATATGATTAAAGGACAAATGGCCCAATTTGGTCAAATGAATCCATCAGATAAAGAATTAGACGATATTGCAGCTCGTGTATTATCTAACCAAGATGAAGCACGAAGAATATCAGAACAAATTATTAGCCAACGTTTATTAGAGGTTTACAAAGAAAAAGCGAATCTTAAAGTTAAAGAATTAAGTTACGAAAACTTTGTTAAAGAAGTGTATGGCGACAAGTAATTAAAAAATTAAATGCTTATCTTTAAGCGCTTAAATCTTGTTGGTTTAAGCGCTTTTTTATTAAAAACCTATTACGATTTGTTTATAGTTTATTGTATATCAAATCTTTATAACATAAATTCCAAATTAAAATATGGATTACGCAAAAGAATTTGAAAAATTCGCGATAAAAGACCAAGGCATAAGCAGTACATACTACAACAAAATTATAAGTAGCATGTATCCTACTAATTTAACCCCAAACATTATTGAAGAGCGCCAAATGAATATTGCCGTATTCGATGTGTTTTCGCGTTTAATGATGGACAGAATTATATTTTTAGGCACAGGAATTAACGATCAAGTTGCAAATATTGTACAGGCGCAATTGTTGTTTTTAGAAAGTACCGATGCTAATAAAGATATTCAAATTTACATTAACTCTCCAGGAGGTAGTGTATATGCAGGCTTAGGTATTTACGATACCATGCAGTTTATTAAACCAGACGTGGCAACTATTTGTACAGGTATGGCAGCATCAATGGGAGCTGTTTTACTTTGTGCAGGAGCCAAAGGCAAGCGTAGTGGTTTAACACATTCTCGTGTTATGATTCACCAACCACTTGGCGGTGCACAAGGGCAAGCTAGTGATATAGAAATTACAGCTAAAGAAATTTTAACCCTTAAAGAAGAGCTTTATAAAATTATAAGTAAGCATTCAGGGCAAGATTACGACAAAATATACGAAGACAGTGACAGAGATTACTGGATGAAAGCCGATAAAGCTAAAGAATACGGTATGATTGATGAAATTTTAGCCCGTAATTAGAATAAAAATTTGTAAATTTAGTATTGATTTACAGTGATTTACAGTAATAATTAGAAGAGATTTAATGGCAAAGGAAGAATTAGAATGTTCATTTTGCGGTCGTAAAAAGCCAGAAACAAACTTATTAATTGCAGGTTTAGATGCCCACATTTGTGATAGATGTATAGAGCAAGCTCATGGTATCGTTCTAGAAGAGTCGAAGCAAAGCGATGGCGGCGATTTATCTGCAGAGTTAAAATTGCGAAAACCGCAACAAATAAAAGCATTTCTAGATGAATATATTATAGGACAAGATGTTACTAAGAAAGTAATGTCTGTTGCTGTTTATAATCATTATAAGCGTTTATTACAAACGCCGACTAAAGATGATATTGACATACAAAAGAGCAATATTATTATGGTTGGTCAAACAGGTACTGGTAAAACATTAATGGCAAAAACAATTGCTAGAATGTTAAATGTACCTTTAGCTATCGTAGATGCAACAGTATTAACTGAGGCTGGTTATGTAGGAGAGGATGTTGAAAGTATTTTAACGAGATTGCTACAAGCTGCCGATTATAACTTAGAAAAAGCAGAAAAAGGAATTGTTTTTATTGATGAAATTGATAAAATTGCTCGTAAAAGCGATAACCCTTCTATTACTAGAGATGTTTCAGGCGAAGGTGTACAACAAGCTTTATTAAAATTATTAGAAGGAACTGTTGTAAATGTACCTCCAAAAGGAGGTCGAAAGCACCCAGACCAAAAGTTTATTGAAGTAAATACCGAAAATATCTTATTTATTGCTGGAGGAGCCTTTGATGGTATAGAACGTGTTATTTCTAAACGTCTAAACATGCAAGCAGTAGGTTACAGTGCTTCAATGTCTGATGATATTGTAGATCAAAACCATTTACTTCAATACATTATTCCGAAGGATTTAAAAGATTTCGGTTTAATACCAGAAATAATTGGTCGTTTACCAGTGCTTACCTACATGGACCCCTTAGATGCAAAAACTTTAAGAGCAATTCTTACAGAACCTAAAAATGCTTTAATAAAACAATATAGTAAGTTGTTTGATATGGATGATGTCGATTTTAGTATCACTGATGGTGCTTTAGAATTTATTGTTGATAAAGCTATTGAATATAAATTAGGAGCTAGAGGGTTGCGTTCGCTGTGTGAAGAAATTTTAACCGATGCTATGTTTGAATTACCAAGCAGTAACGAGAAAAAATTAAATGTAACTAAGGCCTATGCCGAAGAAAAACTAACGAAAACAACTATGAAAAAGTTAAAAGCAGTTTCATAAATGTTTAATAGTATTAAAAAAACCACGATATTAAAATATTGTGGTTTTTTATAAACCTTCCTTATTTAGTTGTTGTAATTGTATTTTTTCTATTCCTCTACAATTATAACTCAATACGTCTGTTAGCTTGTAAATCTTCATCGGTACAATTATTTTTACAGTTTACCAATGGTTTAGATTATCCATAACCTTTTGATTGTAATCTGTTTTTATCAATACAATTTTTACCAAAAAATTTACGGTGGAAGCAGCACGTTTGTAAGATAATTTTAAGTTATAAGAATCTCTACCTTTATGGTCGGTGAGAGCGTTAATGGCTAACTTTATTGTAGGGTGTTCTTTTAAAACTTTTACCACTTTATTCAACGAAATTGTAGACTTTTTTTTACGCTATATTTATTAAAATCGATACAAATGTTCTCTAAAACAATAGGTAATTCGTCATTTACCTTAGCAATAACAGGTTTTGAGTATGTAATTCTAAGTTTTTATAATATGCTGTTTCAACTCCTTTATAAGCATTAAAAGTGATAGTAGCATCTTTAAAGCCATCTTTTTGGGAGCTTAAATTATATCTTTCAAGGGCTACCTTTAAAGCTAAATTTAGCATCTTCACCAGTGGTTATCCTTTTAATTTCTTCACCATCTTCATTCTTTAAAATAACGGCAGTATTAGTTAATTTTATTTGAGTGTTTAAATCTATTACTTTACCTTCAATACTTTGAATTACTTCATTATTTACTGCGGTATAAATATCATAACTTCCGCGTCCATTTTGTCGGTTGGACGATAAATAGCCTTTGTTTTTGTTTCCTAAAAAATAGGCTACTTCGTCATAAACAGTATTTATAGTGCCGCCTAAGTTTCCTACCGATTTATAACCTGTGGTTTTAGAAATTAATTATTTAACCGTTTAGTTTTAGCAGTTCTTCTAAATAATTTCTAGAATTCGAGAGGCGTGGAATTTTATGTTGTCCTCCCAATTTATTGTTTTGTTTTAACCAGTCATAAAACAAGTTTTCGCGTGCAATATTAATTTTTGGTTCGTTTAAAGTTATATTGTTAAATCGTTTAGCTTCATAATCAGAGTTTAATGATTTTAATGCGTCGTCAAATAATTTAATAAAATTATTAATGTCGCTTGGTGGAGTTTTAAATTCAATTAACCATTCGTGAGCACCTTTTTCTTTGTCTTTCATGAAAATAGGTGCAGCTGTAAAGTCTTTAATGTCACAATGTGTTTCTGCACATACTTGCTTAATAGCATTTTCGGCATTTTCAATAATTAGTTCTTCTCCAAAAACATTAATATGATGTTTGGTTCTGCCAGAAATTTTAATGCGATACGGGTTTAAAGAGGTAAACCTAACCGTATCCCCAATTTTATAGCGCCATAAACCAGCATTAGTTGTTATAATTATAGCATAATTTTTACCGAGTTCTACGTTACTAAGAGGAATAGCATATTCTTGGGGTGTGGCATATACTTCCATGGGAATAAATTCGTAAAAAACACCATAATCTAACATGAGTAATAGTTCATCGGAATTATTTCTATCTTGTATGGCAAAAAAGCCTTCAGAAGCATTGTAAATTTCGTAATAACGAAACCCGGTTTTTGGTAATATTTTTTTGTATTGATCTCTGTAAGGCGTAAAACTTACGCCGCCGTGAAAATAAACTTCCAAATTTGGCCACACATCAAATAAATTATTTTTTCCCGTTGTTTCTAATACGTTATTTAGTAAAACAAGCATCCAGGATGGTACACCTGCTAAACTGGTAACATTTTCGTTTATAGTTTCATTTACAATGGCTTGCATTTTATGTTCCCAATCGCTCATTAGTGATACCTTATTGCTTGGCGTACTGCTAAACTCTGCCCAAAAAGGCATATTGTCAATTAATATAGCGGATAAGTCCCCAAACGAAGTGCCTCTTTCTTTGTATAATTGTTTACTTCCGCCTAAACGTAAACTTTTTCCTTTAAATAACTGGGCATCTTCATTATTGTTTAAATACATACACAGTAAATCTTTACTAGCGGCATAGTGGCAGTCTTCTAGAGACTCCTCGCTTACTGGTATAAATTTACTTTTAGAGCGTGTTGTGCCGCTCGATTTGGCAAACCATTTAATAGGCGTCGGCCAAAATAAGTTGTTTTCGCCTTGTCTTGCGCGTTGTATAATATCTTGCCAGTCGTCGTAATTTTGAATAGGAACACGCTCGGTAAATGTTTTGTAGCTTTTAATTGATGCAAAATCGTATTTTTTACCTAATTCGGTATGTTTTGCAAAATCTAAAAGATTGAATAACAGTTCATTTTGAACCTCGTTAGGGTATTTTAAAAATAGCTCAATTTGATGAATGCGCTTTTTCAAAATCCATGAAGCAATTGAATTTACTATGGTTATTGGCATATTTAGATTATATTTAAGATTTTAAAAATAAGATTTTTTTTTATGACTTACCAAGGCGTGTTAACAAAAATGGAAACGGAGTTTTTAGAGCCAATTAATTATTATTTGGTGTTCGAAAACGACTTTATAAACATGAACCAGTTGTTAAATAAAAGTATAACCTTGCAGTTTGTTAAATACCAATGCTTAAGCTGCGGTTTAAATAAACCTATTTACCGACAAGGGTTTTGCAAAAGTTGTTTTTTCGATATTCCTCAGGCAGCCGATTGGATTATGCGTCCAGAATTAAGTACGGCACATTTAGGTAAAGAAGATCGCGATTTAGAATACGAGAAAAAAGTGCAACTACAACCACATATTGTGTATTTAGCAAACTCTAGTAATGTAAAAGTTGGTGTAACTAGAAAAAGCCAAGTACCTACGCGTTGGATAGATCAAGGTGCGCATGAAGCCATTGAAATTGTTGAGGTGCCTAATCGTTATTTGGCTGGTATTACCGAGGTGGCTTTAAAAGATTACGTTAGCGATAAAACCAATTGGCGAACCATGCTAAAAAACGAAATTGTAGACGAAAATTTAGTAGAATGGCGCGAAAAATTAAAAGGCTATATTCCAGATGAAGCTAAAGCGTATTTTATTGAAAGCAATACCGAAACGAATTTAAATTTTCCAGTGGTAAAATACCCAACAAAACCAAAAAGTTTAAACTTGGTAAAAAGCCAAACTTATACTGGTGTACTTTCAGGAATAAAAGGACAATATTTAATTTTTGAAGACGAAACCGTTTTTAACGTAAGAAGTAATGAAGGTTTGGTGATCGATTTAATTGTAAATTAGTAAGCCTACAACCTACAACCCGTAATTAGAACATAACTGAGTGTAACCGAAATAAATTAAATGTATTTTGGTGCCACCCAGTTTTTTATTATGAGGATTTTTGAAGAATTTATATGTCTTCTTGATCTCTGATACCTTGGATATACGATGCTTTTTGAATTTCACGACGACGCTCTACAGATGGTTTTGTAAAATACTGGTTCTCGCGTAAATTTTGCATTACTTTTACATTACGGTGTTTGCGTTTATAACGCTTTAAAGCACGTTCTATGCTTTCTCCTTCTTTTAAAATGATTTTTAACATATAGTTGTTTTAATTATTAATTATTTAATTGAATTTAGGGTTATCCTAAATAGGTTTTTAATACTTTACTTTTAGAATTATGCCTAAGCCTACGAATAGCTTTTTCTTTTATTTGCCTTACACGTTCACGGGTTAAACCAAAAGCATCCCCAATTTCTTGCAAGCTCATTGGGTGTTTTTGGCTTATGCCATAATAATATCGAATAACTTCGGCCTCTTTGTCTGATAACATGCTTAAAGCCCGATTTACTTCGGTGTTTAAAGAATCTTTTAATAAACCAGCATCTGGTTTAGGCGACTCTGATGATGACACGACATCATATAAATTTGAGGTTTCTCCTTCTTTAAATGGCGCATCCATCGATACGTGTCTGCCAGAAACCTTCATCGATTGCTTAACATCGTTAATTGTTAAGTCGAGTTCGTTGGCTATTTCTTGCGCATTTGGCTCACGCTGGTATTCTTGTTCTAAAAAAGAATACGCCTTTTTTATTTTGTTAATCGAGCCAATTTTGTTCAAAGGTAAGCGAACTATTCGAGATTGTTCGGCTAAAGCTTGTAAAATTGCTTGACGAATCCACCAAACGGCATAAGAAATAAATTTAAAACCTCTTGTTTCATCAAATCGTTTGGCTGCTTTTACCAAGCCAGCATTGCCTTCGTTTATTAAATCGGGTAGTGTTAAACCTTGATTTTGGTATTGTTTAGCCACCGAAACCACAAAACGTAAATTTGCTGTTGTTAGCTTGTCTAAGGCTTTTTGGTCGCCTTTTTTTATTCGCTGTGCTAATTCTACTTCTTCATCGGCAGTAATCATCGAAATTTTGCTAATGTCTTGTAAATATTTGTCTAGCGATTTAGACTCACGGTTTGTTACTTGTTTTGTGATTTTTAATTGTCTCATATATTACAGATGCATTTTTTAAAAAAGTTCTAATCTATAACATAGAGAAATAATCTAATAAACCTAATTTTTAACCATTTTTGTTTAAAATTAGTGCAAAATTGATTAAAAATTAACTGATTTTTAAGTTTTTTTAATGATTTTAAGAATTTTTACTCATCCGTTTTTTTGGTTTTGCTAAATAAACCACCCAATACGTTTTTTACTGTTTCTTTTGTAGAATTGTTTTGTGTTGAGTCTCTTGTTGTCGATTTGCTCGAAACTATATCTTGTAGCACATTTGTAACCGTACTTTTTTGCTCGCTTTTTATGGAATCGGTTTTTGTATTATTACTTCCTATTAAACCTCCAAGCATGTCTTTAACTTTACTTTTTCCTTGGTCTAGTAATTTTTGTTTCTCAATTTCAATAAGTTGAGCGGTAAGGTTTTTTACACCACTTGTTAAATCGGTTTTTACACTCGGACTAGTTAAACTACCACCAATATTGGCAGTAACAGGAATGGTAATGTTGTTAGCTTCTTCGGTATTTATTTTACCAATTAACTGGTTTACTTCGCTTCCTAAGTATTTTGCTGGCACATCTAAAATAGCACTGTATTCTAAACTTTGGTCGAAACCATGAGCTCCAGAAACACTAATGTTAATGTCGTTGTATTTTATATCGAAAGGTTTTACGCTTACTTTTCCATCGGCAAAACTTAAACTTGTTTTTAAATCTTTTAAATCGATTTTACTAAAGTCAATAAAGTTTAAAGCGCCATCTAGCTTAGTTAACAAGGTACTATTTTTTTCTTCAATGTTTGTAGTTAAAAGTTCGGCAAGCGCATTACCCGAAATTGTACTTAGGTTTGGTGCAAGCTCGTTATCTAAATCGCCCGAAAAACTTAAGGTTGTATTTAGTTTACCTTGAAAGAAATTTGCAATTGGAGCAATGCTTTGTAGTAACTCTAAATCTTTAAACGATTGTGCAATATCGAAACCATCGGCACCCAGTTTTAAATTAAAGGTTGGCGTTTCGTTTTTTGTTGATACATCTCCGGAAACTGTTAAACTACCATCGAAAATGGATGATTTTAAGTTTTCGAGTGTGGCTTGTTGATCTTTTATATAAACGGTTCCGCTTAGGTTTTTTAAATTTAAATTATCGTAAACTACGGTGTTGGCGTTGGCGTGAATAATACACTCTAAAAACGCAGGGATTTTTAAAGCTTCACTTGTTGTAGGTTCTTTGTTTTCCGGTGTTTCAACTTCGGCTTCAGTGGTCATAAAATCATTCACTTTAAAAGTGTTCGATTTTATATAAAAATCTCCTTTTAATGTATTATCGCTAAGTAAAAAGCCCATTAAGTTTTTAATATCTCCTGTGGCATTAATGTCACTTTCTCCAGTTTTAGCTTCAAACTTATTTAGTGTAACATCATCAGCTTTTAAACTTAAAGACGCGTTTGTAATATGCAGTGGATTATTTAAATCTTCAGAAGAAAACACAAAATCACTTAAACTAGCGGTTCCACTATTTTTAATTCTAGCATAGGCGTTGGTTTCAATAGCTTCCATATCGAAAGCGGTATTTAAATTAGCTTTTAAAATACCGGTTAATGCTGTTTCCAATTCTATTGGGTAAGCTTTTGTTAGGTTGGCTAAGTTTAAAACACCATTAATATTGGCGTTTACCAACATATTTTTGGTTATATTTTTTAAGGTTGCCGCCGATTTGAATACATCTTGATCTATTTTAAAATCTAACTGATTTATGTTTACATAAGTGTCATCAACATTTCCCGTCGTATTTTTTATTTCGGTATTAAGGTAAATATTATTAATTCCTTTAGGTAAATTGGGATATTTAAACGAGGCGTTATTCGATGTTAAACTAATATCGAGTGTTGGTATGGTTTCTTCTGTAACTTTACCTTTTATTATGGCTTTAACCTTAAAATTTCCTGTGGTTTCAACGTTTTCAATGCTTTTTGAATAGGTTTCAGGTATTAAGGCTAAAAAGTTTTTAAAGTCCGATTCTGGATTTTCAAAAGTGATGTCAATATCTTGTCCGTCATCTAATAATTGCACAAAACCGTCAAACTCAATAGGTAATTGGTTAATGTAACCTTTGTTGTCTTTAAACGTATATTTACTGTTGGCTAAATCTAAACCAATAATAGCATCAAGTTTTATACTGTTATTGTTTAAATACATGGTGCTATCTAAACTAAAACTTACGTTTGTTTGGGTCTTTGTATTTAATTCTGAAGTTTCTGCCGAAAATGTACCATGTCCTTCATGATTTAATTCGGTTAAAAAAAGTTGTATAGCCGTAGCTTCATCTATATAGGTAATGGCACTATTGTTTATGCTGTAATCTTGTATGTCGAAAGTAAAACTACTATTGCTATCTGTTTCTACTTGGTTTTCGTTTTCTTTTGCAATGTCGTAATTAGCATTACCAAATTTATCGGTTTTTATGGTTAAAAGTGCTTCTTCAACAACAATAGATTTTACAGCCAAAGGATCTTCGCTCGCTTTTTTTAGGAGTTCTTTTACATCCATTGTAAAAGCAATGTGTTTTGCCGATACTAGTGTTTCGTTTTCAAAAGGTTTAAAAGTAGTAATTAGTAAATCGTCTACACTAATATGAGCCTTTGGAAAACTTTTTATAAAACTTAAGCTTGCATCTTTAAATTCTACGTTAGCATTAACACTTTCGTTAGCGTAACGTTTTATAATGTCGTTTAATTTGCCTTGAAAGGCAAAAGGAATAATAAGTAAAAGAGCAAATAAAGTAAGTAAAGTTATACCTATAATTTTGAAAATTTTTTTCATAAATAGAGTTTGTGGGGTTAGCGCTGTCGTAGATGCAAATTTATAAGAATTTACGTTGAAAATTTGTTAATGGACGACAACATTATCTTATCATTTTGTTAATATTTTAGCGCATTTGAAGCTTTTAAAGTAAATTAATTTCTTCGTTTGTTTTTAATTTGAAACGTTTTTTAAATAAATACACCCCTAAATATAAAAATGGTGTATCGCAAGCAGCAACAAGCACTTTAAATAAAAAGCCACTAACAAGTAAACCTTTAAAATTTGCCCATTCAATAATACCAAACGAGCATAATAAAAACACAATGGTTAGCGTGTCTATAAATTGCGAAAACCAGGTTGAAAAGTTGTTACGCAACCATAAATGCTTGCCTTTAGTGGTTCGTTTCCAGAAATGATAAATTTGAATATCTACAAACTGAGCAAATAAATAGGTTAACATGCTTGCAAAAACGGCTATAGCCGAATTGCCAAACACTTTTTTAAATAAAACGTCGTTAATGGCCGACCAAGATGTAGCAGGAACAACACTTGAAACATAAATAATTAACAAGGAAAATAGCGAAGCAAAAATTCCAGCTACAACAATATCGTTAGCTCTTTTTTTACCGTAAATCTCACTAATTAAATCGGTTATTAAAAATGTAATTGGATATGGTAATATACCAACCGAAATTTCGAATAGTTTACTGCCAAAAACTTCTATATTAAATGGATACCAATAAAAAAATTTTTGAAATATAAGGTTAGAAACCACCAACGAAGTAATAAATAAAGCGCCCAAAAGTATGTAAATGCGCTGTGCGGCGAGTTTGTTTTTATCTGTCATTTATAATTGTGAATAATTAACTCATGTAAATATAAAGGAATAAAAATTGTTTTAGTTATTTTGCCGTCTTCTATGGATAATATCACAACATATTACATTGCACTTGGTAGTAATAAAGGCGATAAATTTAAAAATTTACAAGCGGCGATACAGGCTATTTACCATCAAATTGGGAATGTGAAATTGATTTCTAAGGTGTATAAATCGGAAGCCTTAGGGTTTAAGAGTGACGATTTTTTTAATTGTTGTCTTATTTTAGAAAGTCAATTTAAATCGGCAAAAGTGCTTCGTACGTTATTAGCCGTAGAAACAGAGTTGGGTAGAACGCGTACTAAAGCAGATGTTTATGAAGCGAGAACTATTGATTTAGATATGGTTTTTGCCGAAGACCAAATTGTCGATACAAAATTACTACAGTTGCCTCACCCCGAAATGCACAAACGTAAGTTTGTTTTGCAGCCTTTAGCAGATATTGCGCCTAAAATAAATCATCCAATATTTAATGCCACGGTTGAAGAATTATTAAACACTTGCGAAGATCAATCGGTATTAGAGCCTTTAAATGTTTGGTTAAAAAACCCTGCTAAAGCTTTCGATTTAGCCAAATTTAATTACATAGCTATTGAAGGTAATATTGGTGCAGGAAAAACGAGTTTAGCAACCAAAATTGCACACGATTTTAATGCAAAATTAATACTAGAACGCTTTGCCGATAATCCGTTTTTACCAAAATTTTATAAAGATGCTTCACGTTATGCTTTTCCGCTTGAAATGTCGTTTCTGGCAGACCGTTATCAGCAAATTAGCGACGATTTAGAGCAGCTCGATTTATTTAAAAATTTCGTGGTTAGCGACTACGATGTATTTAAATCGTTAATATTCTCAAAAATCACCTTACAAGAAGATGAGTTTAAGCTTTATCGAAAATTATTTTACTTAATGTACAAGGATATTACTAAACCAGAATTGTATGTGTATTTATACCAAAATACCGAGCGTTTACAACAAAACATAAAAAAACGTGGTAGAAAATACGAACAAGACATAGCCGACGAATATCTTGAAAAAATTAATACTGGCTATCTCGAGTTTTTAAAAACTCAAACCGACTTTAACGTAAAAATAATTGATGTTTCCGATAAGGATTTTGTTAAAAATAGAGCCGATTATATTTGGGTTTTAGAGCAGGTTTGTGGCGAGTAACCATTTTTAATTTTCTGCTTGTCTGTTGGGTTTAAATATTGCATGGCTATTCTGTTTTCTGGGTTTTTATCAAAACAATAAAGCGTAAATAGAAAAATCCATTCCAAAGGTTTCATTAAAATATAAACCATGTTAGAAACCTTAGGGTTGTTAAATAGGTAATAATGTTTATGAATTTTAGCTCCAATTTTGTTATAATTCTTTCTAAGAAAATAATGTGCTTTAGGCGATTTTTTAAGAATTAATTCTTCGAATGCATTCGAAATTAAAAGCTGCCTGTTGCAAATTATTTTTTCATTATTTCTTTCCCCTAATCTTATAGGTTTTACTATTTTTTTATTGCCTAATGCGCCCACCGAACATAAAAAATGTCCGCCGCAGTTAACATTATCGCATAAATAATCAAGTTGAGAAAAACCATGTTTGTAAGTGTCTGTAAAAGCACGTATTAAGGTGTCTGGTTTTTGTCCGAATAGAAACAATAAAAGCGAGAAAATTATTAATAAAGGAACCAGTAATATGATTAATACGGGATATTTTATTAATGGTTTTAAATATAAAACTTTGAAGCAAATTCTGTCCAATAATTTAATTGAAGCAATTTTATTTTTTTGATTGTGTTCAAGTAATAATAAGTGATTTTCATGAAGTTGAAGTATTAAAAGTAAAATTAATGGGGTGTTGCCAATTAAAATCATTAATCCGCCAAGTTCTATAGGTTTAATATGGAACATCATAATGCCGTTTATTACTAATCCAAGAATTAATAAAGTATTTAAAAGTAGTTCTGGAATGGGAGCAAAAATGGTGGTCCTAAAACTAGAAAAGGCATACGCTATAATGCAAATTATAATAAGTGTATAAACGCCAAATTTGTTTTCGGGTGAAAACGCAGGACTATCAGTGCAGCAGTTGTTTTCTAATCCCCAATCAAAAAACATAAAAAATAAAAACGGAAAACCAATAAAAGTGAGCATTGCTATAGGTTGCCAAATACTCTTTTTAGTTAGTATTTTGCCTCTAACCATATAAGTTATAAAGTTTACTAATACAAGTAGAAAAGGTATGGCTAAAATTATAAGTAAAACTAAAAAGCCCATTATTACATTGGTTTCGAGCTAAGTTATTATTATTCGGGGGTTAAATCAAGTTTTAATTATATTTTAAAAAGTGTTGTAACTATTTCGCCTTTATTATTTTTTAAGATGTGCGAATTAAGTATGGTTTTACTGGTAATATTTAGGTTAAAAGGCGGTTTTAAAATATCTACACCACTTTGTTTTTTAGTTCTGTTTCCTTGGCCCGAAATAATATCGATGTTTGCTGTAAAGTTGCCCGTTGGAATATGTTCGGTAAGTAAAATGTAATTATAATGTTGTAATTTTTTAACAATGAGTTCTATTTCGGCATTCGATAAATGCTGAAGCACTTGTCTTAAAACGATACAATCGGCTTTTGGAAGTTCGTCTTTTGAAATATCGAGACAATTGAATGTTAAGTTTTCGGCTTGAAATCTGGCTTGGTTTCGTGTTATTAATGCCTCAACAATATCGATTGCGATATAGTTTTTTGTGTATTTGTAAAAATGGTTCCCAATATTAAAATCTCCGCAGCCTAAATCGCAAACAGTTATGGGTTTGTCGAAAGATTTAAAAAAACGAGTAACAATTTCTATATACGGATTTATAATTTCGGGATCGTGAGAACCTTCACCCGAATAAAAATCATGGTCGTTTCCTCCCCAAAGGTGCAAGTCGTAAATTTGAGTCATGGCATCTTTTGTTGGCCATGGTGTTTTGGGTTTTTTGTTCAAATTTAGTTTTGTAAAGTTTTCAATTTACTAAAAACATCCCAAACTACTACGCCACAACTCACCGAAATATTTAAGGAATGTTTCGTTCCAAATTGAGGGATTTCAATAACGTAATCGCTTTCGTTTACAACGTTTTGAGCTACACCTTTTACCTCGTTACCAAAAACAAGTGCATATTTTGTGTTAGTCTCAACTGTAAAATCGTTTAACATTGTTGCGTTTTCGGCTTGTTCAATAGCGCAAATTTTTACGTTTTCGGCTTTTAGTTTTTCAATAACGTCATTTGTGTTTTCGGCATATTCCCAACTTACAGTTTCTGTACTGCCTAAGGCGGTTTTGTGAATGTCTTTATGTGGAGGTGTTGCTGTAATGCCGCATAAATATATTTTTTCAACTAAAAAGGCATCACTTGTTCTAAAAACCGAGCCAATGTTGTTTAAGCTTCTAATATTATCTAGAATAATAATTAGAGGTGTTTTTTCTGTAACTTTAAAAGCTTCAACACTTAGTCTGTTTAATTCGCTATTTTTTAGTTTACGCATTACTATTTGTTTTTTATTTCCTTTAAAGCGGAAATCTTATAAAAGTTTTGATATTATTAGGTTTGCAACAACATTGGTAATTGTTGAAAATCTATCGCAAATTGTAAATAAATATCATTTTTCGGTTTAAATAAAAAGTTGAAAATACACTACTTTAGCAATCTTACAATCTCGATAGGTTTCGAAGCAAAAATAACATTTAAAAATCACTTTACAATTGGCGAAAAAAGCGAAAAAAGTAACCCCGTTAATGAAGCAGTATAATGCCATTAAAGCAAAATATCCTGATGCTTTATTGCTGTTTCGTGTGGGAGATTTTTACGAAACTTTTGGAGACGATGCGGTTAAAGCGGCTGGTATTTTAGGTATTATTTTAACCAAACGTGGCGCTGGAAGTGAAAACGAAACAGCTTTGGCTGGTTTTCCGCATCATTCTTTAAATACGTATTTGCCAAAATTAGTAAAGGCTGGAGAGCGTGTTGCAATTTGCGATCAGTTAGAAGATCCTAAGCAAACTAAAACCATTGTAAAGCGTGGTGTTACCGAACTTGTTACACCAGGTGTTGCGCTAAATGATGAGGTGCTCACATCAAAAAGCAACAATTTTTTATGTTCGGTATATTTTGATAAAAAAACGATTGGAATTTCTTTTTTAGATATTTCTACTGGCGAGTTTTTAACTTCACAGGGAAATGCTGAATATATTGATAAGTTAATTCAGAATTTTAGCCCGAGTGAAGTTTTAGTTTCTAAACAGAAAAAAACCATTTTTAAAGACACTTTTGGAGACGATTTACACACCTTTTATTTAGAAGATTGGGTATACCAAACCGATTATGCAAACGAAACTTTAATAAAGCATTTTAATACAAAAACTTTAAAAGGATTTGGAGTAGATGGTTTGCACGAGGGCATTATTGCTTCAGGATCAATTCTTCATTATTTAAGCGAAACGCAGCATAATAAATTAAAGCATATTACTGCAATAGCCAGAATTACTGAAGGTGATTATGTGTGGATGGATAAGTTTACCATTCGTAATTTAGAGTTATATAATTCTACAAATAATAATGCCGTAACGCTTTTAAATATTATTGATAAAACTATTTCGCCAATGGGTGGGCGTATGCTAAAACGTTGGTTGGCTTTACCTTTAAAAAGTAGTGATAAAATTAAGCAACGCCATGAAGTAGTACATTTTTTAAAAACTGAAAACGGCACGCTTCAAAGTATACAAAATCATATAAAACACATTGGTGATTTAGAGCGATTAATCTCAAAAACGGCGACCGGAAAAGTTAATCCTCGTGAGGTTATTCAGCTTAAAAATTCATTAGAAGCTATTGTTCCTATAAAATCGATAGCCTCAAACTGTGAAAACGATTCTTTAAAAGTTATTGGTGATACGTTGCAGGGTTGCGATGTGCTGCGTGAAAAAATAAAACAGACATTAAATGAAGATGCGCCTGTAAATGTTTTAAAAGGAAATACAATTGCAGAAGGATTTTCTAAAGAGTTAGATGAGCTTAGAAATTTATCGCAATCTGGTAAAGATTATCTCGATAAAATGTTGGCGCGCGAAAGCGAGCGCACAGGTATTCCGTCATTAAAAATAGCCTCAAATAATGTTTTTGGATATTATATCGAGGTTAGAAATACACATAAAGACAAAGTGCCCATCGAGTGGGTAAGAAAACAAACTTTGGTTAGTGCAGAGCGTTATATAACTGAAGAATTAAAGGAATACGAAACCAAAATCTTAGGTGCCGAAGAACGTATTTTAGCCATTGAGCAAAAACTGTTTGCCGATTTAGTAAGTTGGATGAATTTGTACATTAAATCGGTACAGCAAAATGCGTTTTTAATTGGGCAGTTAGACTGCTTGTGTGGTTTTGCACAATTAGCAAGCGATAATAATTATGTTTATCCTACCATTGACGGTTCTTTCGAATTGGTAATAAAAGAGGGACGCCATCCAGTTATAGAAAAACAATTACCAATTGGTGAAGCATACATTGCTAACGACATTTTTTTAGATAGAAGAGAGCAGCAAATTATAATGATTACAGGGCCAAACATGTCTGGTAAATCGGCTATTTTGCGTCAAACAGCCTTAATTGTGTTATTGGCTCAAATAGGAAGTTTTGTTCCTGCTAAAGAAGCTAAAATTGGTTTAGTTGATAAAATTTTTACCAGAGTAGGAGCGAGCGATAATATATCGATGGGCGAGTCTACTTTTATGGTAGAAATGAATGAAACGGCTTCAATTTTAAATAATATAAGCGATAGAAGTTTGGTGTTGCTTGATGAAATTGGGCGAGGCACAAGTACTTACGATGGTATTTCCATAGCTTGGGCAATAAGTGAATATTTGCACCAGCACCCCGCGCAACCAAAAACACTGTTTGCAACACATTACCACGAATTAAACGAAATGACTGAAACTTTCGAGCGTATTAAAAACTTTAATGTATCTGTAAAAGAGCTAGAAGATAATGTATTGTTTTTAAGAAAACTGGTTAAAGGCGGTAGTGCACATAGCTTTGGTATTCATGTTGCAAAAATGGCAGGTATGCCACAGTTAGTAATACAACGCGCCAATAAAATTTTAAATCGTTTAGAGAAATCGCATTCAAGTGAAGAACTAACCAATAAGGTGAAAACTTTAGAAAACGATATGCAACTTAGTTTTTTTAATTTAGACGACCCTTTGCTTGAAAATATAAAAGACGAAATTTTAAATACTGATATTGATACACTTACACCGGTAGAAGCATTGATGAAATTAAATGAAATAAAACGGATGCTGGTTAAGAAAAAACATGCCTAAAATTATTTTTATTAATTTTTTAAAAAAGGCTTTGTAATTAAAAGAAAAGGTTTAAATTTGCATCCGCAATCGAGAGGTTGTTTGTTCATTAAAAGACTGCGAAAGTAGCTCAGGGGTAGAGCATCACCTTGCCAAGGTGAGGGTCGCGGGTTCAAATCCCGTCTTTCGCTCTGATACTTTCTAAAATATACCAAGTTGCTGAAGTGGTGGAATTGGTAGACACGTTGGACTTAAAATCCAATGACCATTAGGTCGTGCGGGTTCAAGTCCCGCCTTCAGTACAAAAGCCTTATCTTTTATTAGATAAGGCTTTTTTGTTTTTAAAGTAGATTAAAATACCAGCTAGATTTTAAAAATGTTAAATATAAAAAGGCCGAAATATTTGTTTCGGCCCTTTGTGGTTATAAATTTAATTATTTAGCGGTTTTCCCAACCTGGGTTTTGTTCCCAAACAACATCTTTATTTCTGTCTATAACCGTTTGAGGAATAGGGAAAGTGTTAAAATCGAAAGTTAAACTATTTCTTTGATAGTCGTATCTTGCATATTCTCTAATACGATCAGAAGCAATAGTTCCACCCATGCGTAATAGGGTATTCCATCTACTTTCTTCTCCAAAAAGTTCTCTAGCTCTTTCATCTAATATAAAGTCTAAATCTACCATAGCGGCAGTAGCTAGTATGTTGCATTGAGCTCTTTCTCTAATTATATTAATATCATCAGCAGCGCCTTGATTATCACCTTTTCTTAATTTAGCTTCAGCTCTTAATAAAATGGTTTCGGGGAGTCTAATAACATAATCATCTCTCCAGATATTTTGACGTCTTTCTCCATCATCTAAACCTTCAAATTGATCGGTAGTAAACTTTTCGTATATCGGGAAATAAGCGCCATCTGCTAGCCCAATATTGGCAGCATCCAGTTCTTCTTGAGGTACGATTTCACCAACAAGCGATCCATTTTCGTAACTTGGATCATTGTAATACACGGTGCGTCTAATATTGCTTTCGTCTCCTCTTATATCGCCATCAGAAATGCTGGCTTCCCATATTATGGTTTCTGTTAGTTCTGTTGGTCTTAAAAAGGCTACGCCACGACCTCCAGTGTATTCGTCTTCTCCAATAACTCCGGGAATAGCTCGCCATACTGGGCTTAAATAATAGGGTAATGCTAATCTTGCGCCTTCATCACCTGCTAAATATGCTTGGTAATCGAATTGATAGTTCCATATGCTTTCGGTATTACCATCGGCATAATTTTGATTGTTTAAACGGAATAAATCCCACCAGACGTTTTTACCTGGTTCTGAAGCTCTAGAACCAAAGCGAGTAGTCATTAAAGAGTAAATGCCACCATCAATTACATCGGATGCATAATTAATAGCTTGATCGTAGGCTGCATCACTGTTGGTTTCAATACCTAATCCTAAATAAAATTCGCTTAAAAAATGTTGAGCTGCACCTTTTACAACTCTGCCAGGTTCATTTGTGGTTTCTGGTAAATCATCAAGTATAGATTCTAAATCGTCTATTGCAAATTGGTAAATTTCAAATCTTTCAGATTGTTCGTAATCAAATCTTACAGTTGTTGTTGGTTCATCTACTATGGCAACTCTGCCAAAAAGTTCGGCTGCTTGCCCATGTGCTTTGGCTCTAAAAAATTTGGCTTGGGCAATTACATAACTTCTTACGTCTTCAGATTCAAACTGAATATCATCTCGTTCTGCTAAGGAAATGGCTAAGTTGGCTCTTGAAATCATTTGATACAAATCGGTATAAATATTATATAATCGACCTGCATTTGGGGTGATTGTAGAGTTGTAATCGCTAAAATTTGTATTTTCTCTAAATGTTGGCACGGTAAAAACATCGGTACCTTGACCATACATTACACGACCTTGATTATTATCTATATACCCATGAAGTGCCCTGTCTTGTTGATACATTGTAAGCACTAATTGTTCTACTTGCACTCCAGATGTGAAGACATTATCTACTGTTAAAAAAGTTTCTGGATCTTGAGTTAAAAATTCTTCATCGTCGCAGCTAAGATTTAAAAGTATAACTGCTATAATTGCTATTTTATATATTAAATATTTTTTCATAATGTTTTTTATTAGAAGCTAACGTTTAAACCAATAGTATAAGCTGTCATTACAGGTAAAGTGCCACTTTGCGCAGATACGCCTCGTTCTGGGTCGCCACCACCAAACCAATTTGTAATTACAAGCGGGTTGTCGGCATTTGCATATAAATCTAAGGATCCTATTCCTATATTTAATTTCTTTAAAAAGTCTGAATCGAAACTGTATTTTAGGTTTACATTTTGCAGACGAACAAACCCTCGTGATTGTAAACCAAGGTATCTTGAGTCGTTAAAATCAGGACTTAAGTTTGTAGTGCTTTGGTTTTCTGGTGTCCACCAAGCGCCATTATCAATATCGTTGTAATCAAACCTGTTTTGTAAAGAATTTTGTCTAGGGTTAGAGCCTAAATAATACCCATTACCACCAAATGTTCCAGTAAATAGAAAGTATAAACTTAAATTTTTATAATTTAGGGTGTTGGCTAAAGACATTCTAAAATTGGGCGTTGTGAATCCTAAAATTTTCCGGTCTCCATCTGCAGTAATTCCCGGTACACCATCTAAATCTCTATACATGGCATCTCCTGGTTCGGCTCCTGTATCGGCAATGTATTGCGCATCACTTTCTTGAACTACACCAATATATTCGTAACCATAAATGGCTCCAAGAGATTCGCCTATAAATAAACTATTTGAGATATCATCATCTTCAATACCATCGCCATCAATATCATCGCCATATAATTCGGCTATTTTATTGCTGTTTTTCCAATAGGCTAAATTGGAAGTCCATGTAAAGTTATCTGTTTTAAAATTAGTAGTTCCTAGAGAAATTTCAACCCCTTGGTTATCAATTTGACCTAAACTTGCTAATATTGAAGTAAACCCACTTGTACTGGGAATATTTCTATTAAAAATCTGGTCTCTTGTTTTAGAAAAATAAACATCGGCATTTAAATTAATTCTGCTATCAAGCCAACTTGTATGAATCCCGAAGTTTAAAGACGTTGTAGATTCCCAACCTAATTCGGTGTTTCCTAAGCTTGTTTGTTCTATACCAAATTCACTAACAGAAGGGTTGTCTCCAAAAGCATATTCAATATCTCCTGGTTGGCCAGTAATAACACCCGAAAGTGTTTCATAAGGATCTAAACCTTGGTTGCCATTTGTGCCATACGAGGCATTTATTTTTAAATAGTTTAATATTTTATTTGGTTTTAAAAAGTTCTCTTCAGTTATTGTCCAGGCACCGCCTACAGACCAAAATGTGCCAAACCTATTATCTTCACCAAATACAGATGCGCCATCACGTCTTACCGAAGCAGTAATATTGTATTTATTGTCGAATCCATAAGCTATTCTTCCTAAGTAACCCACATTAGATCTCTCTGTAATATCGTAAGAATTATTTTGTATTTCGGCAAATGTAAGACCGTTTACGCCTAAACTTGTATTACCTAAGGATGCAAAATTATTACCAGATAAGGTAGATACATCAGTTTTTCTGTAATCACGTGTGGCTACTAAAGTTAAATCTATATTATGCTGGTTGAAACTTTTATTGTAGTTAATAATATTATCAATTACATAATTATAATCTTTATAACGTGAGTTAGACCCGTTAGCTTGCGAAAGGTTGGCTTGAATTGCTTCCTGTGTGTACCTATTAAAATAGGGTTCTCCTTCTGTTGGAAGTCCTATATAATAACTTTCATAGTAAAAACTATCTAAGCTTCTGTATTGCGAACTAATGGAATAGTTTACGGTGTATTTCAACCCTTCAATCCATGGTATTTTAACCGTTGCATTTGCTGCTAACCTAAAATAATTTCTTTTGTCAAATAAATCGCGTGTTCCGTCCGTTCCCCATAATGGGCTTTGCACATTGTTTGCGGTAGGATATCTTTCTAAAGCGGTAGATGTATTAGAGGCTGTATTGAATGGTTGTCCATCATATCGATAAGGATATCCAATTGGTGCCATAACCATAGCCTGTCCAAGATTTGCGGTTACTCCAGAAAAATCACTGTTGGTATAAGAACCATCTATACCAACTTCTAACCAATTGGTAACATCGGCTTGAAGTCTTGATCTTAAGGATATTCTATTAAAATCATCGCCTAAAATAACACCTTGTTGTTCTTCATAACCACCGGAAAAGAAATAATTAAAATTATCTGACCTTCCTGACACCGAAACATTATGTTTTTGAATGGTACCTGTACGAGATACAAGATCGATCCAATCGGTATCGACACCTTCATCTTGTAAAACGTTTCTGTATTCTTCTTCCCAAACAATGTCGTTTACCGAAGCAGCTCCAACTTGGGTAGCATATTTTTCTAAATAACTGTCTCTTGATAAAAGGTTAGGTTTATTTTGCCAAACATTAACACCAGTATTTGAAGATAATTTAATAACCGGCTTAGATGTCTTTCCTTTTTTAGTATTTATTAAAATAACACCGTTACCTGCGCGAGAACCATAAACTACGGCTGCAGATGCATCTTTTAAAATATCAATAGAGGCAATATCGTTTGGGTTTATGTCATTTACGCTTCCCAGAAAAACAATTCCATCTAGGACGATTAAAGGGTCGTTATTTCCATTTATTGAGTTTTGCCCCCTAATTATAATACTTGGAGTTTGCCCTACTTGGTTTTGAGTTCCAATATTAATACCAGGAGTTGCTCCTCTAACTGATTGTAAAATACTGGTGTTAGACGATAATGCAACTGGAGAATCTTCTAGTGTAACTCGTTCTACTGCACCAGTAATATCTTTTCGTTTTGCAGTTCCGTAACCTACAACAATTACTTCGTCCAGACTTTGGGCGTCGGCAGCTAAAATAATACTGAGATTCGTTTGATTGTTAACCGTAATCTCTTGTGTTACATAGCCTACGTATGAAATAATTAATGTAGGGTTTTCGCTAGTAACTTCGATTGAAAAGTTTCCGTCAAAATCTGAATAGGCACCATTAATGGTTCCTTTTTCTAAAATACTTGCACCAGGTAATGGAATATTGTTACTGTCTGTTATTATTCCAGATACAATTAAATTTTGAATGGAATAGGGATCTTTATTTGCTATAGAAACTTCGTCGCTATAAGCTCTTGTAGTACTAAAACACGTACTTAAAACGAGAATTAGACTAAATAATTTAAAATGCACATTTTTTGAAGAATAATTTAAAATGCGCATTTTTTGAAATAATTTTTTTTTCATAAAAATGAGTTTAGTTGTTAATTTTGAGTAGGTTGGATTTGGTGCTAATAAAAATAAAATTTACTTTTTTTTAAAGCATCCTGCTCAATCCTGCATATTTATGATGTTATCTCATTTTTGTTGATATTTTAAGTGTTACGAGTTGTAAGGCGTCTTAAAATTTAAACTGATAATTTTTTTAAAACGAAGTAATAGCTTCATCTGTTTATTTATGGAAATAATAGCTAAATATTAAATAAAGCACTCCGCAAAACAACCACGCAGGGAGCGTAAGGAAAGATAAAAATATATTGAATTGAACAGATAAAAAATAAAATATACCGAAACTAAGTGCCCAAGCATATAGTACTGATTTATTAAAATTTAATCCTTTTATTTCGGCGTAATTTTCAATAATTCTGTATTTTTTTGCAAAGAAATGCTCGAAAACAATTATGGCTCCAATTGGAGCTAAAATAAAGCCATATAAAGCAACGAAGCTAAGAAGTTTCATTGCAAATGCGGGAAAAATACCGGCAATTGTGGCTACTAAACCTGCTAAAAATGTAACTTTTGATGTTGTGAGTTTAGGAAACACAGCTTGAAAAGCTAAACCAGCTCTGTAAATTGTAGGGTTTGCCGTAGTCCATCCTGCTAATACAACCACCAAAATTCCAAAAACACCAATAGCGTTATATGCTAAAGGACCAGGAGCAACAGGAGGTGCTTCACCTTGATTTAAAATAGCTAATGCCTCAGGAGATTTAAGGTACACGGCGTATAATAAGGCCGCCGAAATCCACGCCATAAAATGGCCAATATACATTCCCGCAGCTGTGGTCCAGCCTGCCGAAGACTTTTTTGCAAACCTAAAAACAGATAAATCAGACATGCCAATATGCATGGCGGCATTAGCAAACCAAGACCAAATTACAACATGCCAAAACGTATATTTAATTTGCCCTGGAAAAGGCTCCGTACCTTCCCCCCAAATATTATAAAAATCGGTAAAACTTTTTACATTTAATTGTTTTAAAGCTACTATTCCACATAAAATAAATCCTGTAACAATTAATGGTGCCATCCAATTAGCTGCCTTTGTAACAGTATTATAGCCTCTTGCTGCAATTATGGAAATAACAATGCCTATAAATATTACTATACCAATCCAAGTAAGTCCATTTGGCATAGTGTCGGTTAATTTGGGCATTGGCATATTAAATGGAATTCCAACGGCAGTTGCTGAAACTGTTATCATGGAGCCTGCTAAAAAACAAAATAAAATACCGTTTGCCAGATTGTATACAATAACAAGTTTTTTGCCGCAAATTTTTTCAAGTTGATAATATAGGGTTAATCTATATTTTATTGCTATTTCTGCAGTTAAAAACCGCCAGCTAAGTACTGCCAAAAAATTGCCCAAAAGTAAGCCAACAATTAAATCAAAGGCGCTTACACCGGCAGTAAGAAATAAAGGGCCAATTAAAAATTCGGTGCCAGCAGCGTGTTCTCCTGCGTATATTCCTAAAAAACTAGTCCAACTTTTTAATTTTGCTTTGGGTACTGGAGTTCGTTCAAACTCACCGCTATAACTTGTATTTACATTTGTAGTTTTGCTATTTTTTAGGTTCATGAATAATTAAGTTTTAGTTTAGTTTGGTCTGTTTTATGATATAATAAAGGGGACGTGTTTTTTTAGTGAATAATTCTTTTTTAAAAACTTAGAATTTAGTTTTTTGTCTGAAATTGAAATAGCAGCTCCTAGAGCAGAACCTAATGACGCATCAGTAGTTCGTAATTTTGTATTTCTAAAAAAATGAGATAATAAGTTTATGTATAAATCGTTGTCGCTAAATCCGCCATCTACATATAAATCTTTTATTTCGTCGTTACCAATAACGTCTTTTATACTTTTTATTTGAAGCAAAACTAATTCAAGCATGAGTTGGTGGTAGGCTTCATCAAAACTTGTATTAGGTATCGTAGTTTTTTTTGGCATTTTACTTTCTGTTAAGCTTTCCCATTTAAACATGTGTTTGAAATTCTTGTTTATCTTAGTGAAGATTTCGTAATTAAATTTTACTTGACGATGATAGTTTTCTGGAACTCCAAAGTGCTTATGTAATTTGTTAATTTGAATTTTATATTCGTTCCCTAAAAATAGACGAGTTGCTTTTACAGGTTTTCCATTAATTCGCATATAATTTATAAAATCTTTTTCTTGATTGTTTTCTATTATAGGCTGATTTGTAAAAGGGTTTAGTGTGATGCTCCAGGTGCCTGTTGAAATTAATACAAACTTTTTTTTAATGCTTCGAACGTAGGGTAGTAAAGCAGATGAACTGTCATGAATTCCAACTCCTATTTTAATTCTTTTACCATTATAGTTCATGTTTATACTTGTTTCTGTAGAAACTATGGTTGGTAAAATAGTGTTGATGTTTTCTTTGTATACCCAATCATGATAATCTTTTTTGGTATAATCCCATAATGCCGTATGGCAACCAATACTGGTGTATTCACTAAGAGGAATTCCAGTAAATACATAACTTAAATACTGTGGGAAGTGTAAGGTGTGTTTTATTTTTTTAAATACCGTGGGTTTACTTTGTTTTAACCAATAAAGTTGTAATCCAGAGTTTAAAAGGTTTAAATTAAAACATCCTGTTGTTTTTAAAAAATCTTCTTTAGGGCCATATTTTTTTATAAAAGAATTTACAATTGTTTCGTCTATTGGTTTAGTGTAATTGTATAATGGAGTTAAAACCTCCCCGTTTTTATCTAAGTGAACTAAGCTTGCACCGTAGGTTGAAAAGTTTATAGCTTTTACATTAAAATCCTTTGATTTTAATATTTTTTCAAAAACAGTTTTTAACCAATTTAAAAGTTGAGCAAGGTTTTCGGTTGGATGTCCATCTTCATCTTTTATTTCATCAAATTGTATATATTCCTTATAAACCTGCTTATAATTCTCATCAAACAGAAAAAATTTTTTGTTTGTTTTTCCAATATCGAAAATAGCTGTTACTTCAATCATGAAAATTATTATAAACCGGTTGCTATAGAGTTTTTACCTCTTTCTTTAATTAATTCATTTCTAACCTTTAAAGCCCTATATGTTTCAATTGGGTTTATAGCTCTGTCAAGATTTATTCTAGCTTTAGCGACTAACGATCTTACATCGGTTCGGTAAGCGTCTTGTAAAATTTCTTGACATTTAACAATATCGTTGTTTAGTTGTGCGTTTTTTAATTCGGTTTGATTTATTAGTAAAGCTTTAGCGTAGGCTTCTTGAATAGCTTCTAAAGATTGAAGTAAATCTTCTAAAGGGTCTTTTAAATTATGGCTAGCATCAATCATCCAAGCTAAATCGGGGTTTTGGGTATTGTTTTTCATACCGTAAACTAACTCGTTAAATATTAAAAATAGAGTGTAAGGTTTAATACTTCCAACGGTTAAATCGTCATCACCGTATTTGCTGTCGTTAAAATGAAAACCTCCAAGTTTACCTTTGTACATTAAGGTAGATACAATTTGTTCAATATTACAATTTGGTAGGTGATGCCCAAGATCTACTAGCGAATATGCCTTATCTCCGCATGCATTGGCGAGCATAAACGAAGTGCCCCAATCTTGAATTACGGTACTGTAAAAATTAGGCTCAAAGGGTTTGTATTCAATTAACATTGTCCAGTTCTTAGGTAAATTACTATAAATTTCTTTTAAACTATTTTCGGTGTTAATTAGGGCAGTCTGGAAGTTGTTTTGTCCAGGAAAGCTAGAGCCATCGGCCAACCAAACTGTTAAACTTTTCGAACCTAACTTTTCGCCAATATTTATAACATCTATGTTGTGTTGAATGGCTTGTTGCCTAATATCTTTTGAATTATTGCTTAAAGACCCAAATTTATAACTGTGCTTTGCGTTTTTTTGGTCTTGAAAGGTGTTTGAGTTTACAGCGTCGAAAGTAATATTTAAGCTGTTGGCTAATGCTTTAATGCCGTTGTAATCTTCCGGGATATCCCAGGGTATGTGTAGTGAAACCGCTCCAGCAGTATGGGTTAATGCGTTTAAAACCCCAATGTCTTCAATTTTTTGTTCGAGATTTGTTGGTTCACCAAAAAAAGAAAATCTTCCAAATCGTGTTCCCCCAGCACCTAAGGCCCAACTTGGAATAGCTACCTTAAGGTTTTGTAGTTTTTTAATTACTGCATTTACATCGATACCTTTTTTGTCGAGGATGTTTGCAGTGAAATTAAAATGTTCTTCAATAGAATTTAATGATTTTGTATTCTGATCTTGTATTTGACTCTTATTTAGTTTCATGTGGTGGTAATAATTTAGAAGGTGTAAATTGAAATTTACGTTGTAGTTTTAATAAATAAAAAACTTCCATTTTAAATTTGAATTTGCCATGGAAGTTTTTTGCTAAAAAAACTAATTGACAACTAAGTTTATTATCTAACAAAAGCATTGGCCATTCCTCCGTCGATATTTATTATGTTTCCTGTTGACTTGTTTAAAATAGCTACAAGTGTAAAAACCCCATTAGCTATATCTTGCGGTGTAATTATTTCATTAAGTAAGTTTCGCTTTGCATAAAAGGCAGGTAGTTCTTCAATGGTTATGTTATTGGCTTTTGCGCGACCTTCTGCCCAAGCTCCTTGCCAAATTTTACTTCCAATTATAACGCCATCTGGGTTTACCGTGTTTACTCTAACTTTTTCTTTTGCCATTTCGCTGGCTAATAATCTAACCATATGTTGTTGGGCAGCTTTGGCTGTGCCATATGCTACATTATTAGGGCCAGCTACTAAGCCGTTTTTACTAGCTATTGAAATAAAATCTCCTCCTAAACCTTGTTTTTTATTAATACATGAAAATTTCTTAGCTAAGTTGAACTGGCCTTTTACTAAAATATTTTGTAAGATATCCCAGTCTTTTTCCGTTGTATCATTTAATGGTTTAGATATTGCTAATCCGGCACTATGTACAATAATATCGATGCCTCCAAAACTTAAACATGCTTTTTTGTAAGCACTGGCAATAGAGTTTGGGTTTGTTACATCGCAAACGGCATATGTAGAAGTGTCGTTTGGATAAGTGTTATTTGCGGCTATGAGGCTTTCTTCATTAATATCGGTTAGTACCACATTGGCTCCTTCGGCTGCTAATTTATCGGCAATTGCTTTCCCAATACCACCACCAGCACCTGTAATTAGTGCAACTTTTCTGGAAAGTGGTTTTTCTTTAGGCATGCGCTGTAATTTAGCTTCTTCTAACAGCCAATATTCTATGTTAAATGCTTCTTGTCGAGGTAAAGATGTGTATTCGGTTATTGCCTCTGCACCTCTCATTACGTTTATGGCATTTACGTAAAATTCGTTTGCAACTCGTGCTGTTTGTTTGTTTTTTGCAAAACTAAACATACCAACACCAGGATAAATTATTATCACCGGATTTGGGTCACGCATAGCCGGACTACTATCGTTTTTACAAGTATAATAGTAGTTTGTGTATTCTTTTCTGTATTGGTTAAACTCAGGTTTTAATTTTTCTAATAAAGCTTCAGTATTTGTTAAGTCTTCTTCCTTGCTTAATTTTAATACTAAAGGTTGAATTTTTGTTCGAAGGAAATGATCTGGACAAGATGTTCCCATTGGAGCAAGTCTTTGTAGGTCGTTACTATTTATAAATTCTAATACCGTTTCGCTATCCGAAAAATGTCCAATCATTCGTTGTTCAGATGAACATAAACCTCTAAGAATAGGCATTATTTGAGCGGCTTTTTCTAAACGCTGGTCTTTTGGAAGACTATCAGTTTTTTTACCAGAAAAAATGGAACCTTTTTTGTTTATTTTTTGTTCTATAAATTCTGAGGCTTTTTCTATTACGTCTAGGCTATTTATATAACTTTCGTAAGATGTGTTTCCCCAAGTAAATACACCATGATTGCCTAAAACAATTCCCCTAATTCCGGGATTTTCGTTTAAACATTTTTCTAATTGCAAACCAAGGTCGAAACCTGGTCTTTGCCAAGGCACCCAACCCATTGTATCTCCCCAAATTTCTTTAGTTACTTTTTCACTGTCTTTGGCAGCAGCAACTGCAATTAAGGCATCTGGATGTAAATGATCGATGTGTGCAAATGGCAGTAAACCATGTAAAGGTGTGTCTATAGAAGGCGCTTTACTATTTAAATCGAATATACAATGATTAAAAAGGCTTACCATGCGATCTTCGTCATTTATACCTTGGTAAACTTTTTTTAAATCGCGCAATCTTTTAGTGTATAACCCAGCAATACCGCTTCGTGTTAAGGTGCCAATATCCCCGCCAGAACCTTTTATCCACATAATTTCAACATCTTCATTTGTTAAAGGGTCTTTTTCTATGGTTTTACAACTGGTGTTTCCTCCTCCATAGTTTGTAATTCTCAAGTCTGCACCTAAAATGTTTGAACGATAAAGAAATAAGGCAATTTGGTCGTCTCCTAAGGACTTAGCTTTTTTTTCATCCCACAAATAATTAACATGCTTATATTTTTTAATCATATTTTCGTTGATATGTGTTTTAAACAATTATGACGATAGCCAATTTAAGTTAAGATTATCACAATTCAATCCTGCACTATGCTGGTTTTTATTATTATTGATAACTTTTCTTTAAAGTTATATACTATATAAAAATAAATTAGTCTTGTTTTATGGAAATTTTTAATCTAATTGAAATTAATAGTGACTCCCGAATTCCAAAGTATCAGCAAATAGTAGATTCTATTATCTCTAATATTTCAAATGGAAAGTTAAAGATAGATGAGAAAATACCATCAATAAATATGTTTAGTGAGGAGTTTTATCTTTCTAGAGATACTGTAGAAAAAGCCTATAATATATTAAAAGAAAGAAAAATTATTACGTCAATTAGAGGTAAAGGGTTTTATATAGCTAGAACTCAATTAATTTCTAAATTAAATATATTGTTTCTAATTAATAAATTAAGTACTTATAAAATGAAAATTTATAATTCGTTTATTGATAGTATTGGGAGTGGTTCGCATACAGAGTTGCAAATTTATCATTGCGATGAGACCTTGTTTTTAAATTTGCTTGAAAAAAATTATAAAGCTTACGATTATTTTATAATTATGCCTCATTTTAAGACGGAAAACTTAAAACATGTAAGCTTTACGCCGTTAACTGAAAAAGCAATAAAACAGATTCCTAAAGAAAATTTACTTTTACTAGACAACGATAAAATCGACATAGAGTTAGATATAGTATACCAAGATTTTGAAAATGATATTTATTTTGCTTTAACAGAAGGTCTTTCTAAAATAAAAAAATACAAAAAATTATTTTTAACATATCCTCGTAAATCGATGTATCCTTACCCTGGTAGAATTTTACATGGTTTTAGGAAGTTTTGCGTAGAAAATAATCTCGATTTTGAAATTATTGACGAAGTTTACGACGATATGATTTTAAAAAAACACGATTTATTTATAACTATAGAAGAATTAGATTTAGTTAATTTAATAAATCGAATTCGTGAATATAAATTTGAACTAGGTAAAGATATTGGTGTTATTTCCTATAACGATACACCGCTAAAAGAATTATTAGGAATTACTTGTATATCTACAGATTTTAAATTGATGGGAGAAACAGCAGCGGATGTAGTTTTAAATATAAGAAGCGGAAAAATTAAAAACCCGTTTAATTTTATAGATAGAAAATCGGTTTAATTTATTCATAAATTGGTGTAATTTCCTGCTTCTGTTGTTGCCTATAAAGTTCAATCGCTCTTTTTAACTTTATTCCACCTGTCTCTGTTTGGTTGTACATGAAGTTTTTTAAATTAGGGTCATGAGTCTCAATCCAGTTAAAAAAATTCGATTTATTAGTTTCCCAAACATCCTCATTAAAATTTAAATAGGTGGTTTCAATTGAAACTATTTTGTTGTTTTTAAAGTGAAAAACTTCGTTTGTAATAAAAGGTTCTCCCATAAAAAAGTTAATGCGTTCATCGGTTTTTGAAACTTTTACTTTTACAAAATCGGCTTCTGCTTCAATTTTTAAAATAGTATACGACGGATTGAAAACAGAATCCCATTTTAACCAATTATTTAAATAATCTGGTTTTGAATAAGCTACTTTATAATTGTACGCAGGAATAACTGTTGTTAAACTATCTGAAATTAAATCTGAAATTTGTGCTTTGTTAGATAAATTAAGCCCTTGTATATAACGTTTAGCATGAGCTAAATTAATGCCGTTTTCGGTCGAGTTCTTACAGCTTATAAAGCCAAAAACAGAAATGAACGAAATAGTAATTAGTATTCGATGCATTTTAGCTTTTCAATAAAGAAGTCTTTATAATTAATATCGGTTATTAGAACAGCGCCTTTCGATGCTTTTAAATTAATCGATTTAATAGGAGATTGCTTTAAAAGGTTTAAATACGATTCTGGTAAATTGGCCTTTAAACTAAATAAATTACAGTCTAAACTTCCAGAATGATAAAAGGTTAAACCTTGTCCGTTTTCTAGAATAACGCGAACGCTCGATCGTCTACTCGGAACGTAATCTACACAGCCTAAATTTTCGGAGAAATTAAAATGAATTTTGGTAGTGCTTCCTTCACGTAAAAGCTCAATGTTAAGTTGCTCGCTTATAAAGTATTTTTCTGTAATTATTAATTGTTGATGGTTAAAACTATCGTATTCATTTATGTAATAATGGCACGTGTTTCGGTAGGCTTGGTCTTGACTCATTGTTTCGGTAGACCGGGCTTTGGTTATTGAGTCTGCAATACGCTGCTTTTCTATGGTTTCTAAACGCTGTTTTTCGGCAGCTTCTGCAATTAGTTGTTTGCGTTTTTCTATTTGTTTAGCTCTATCTATAGCATCATCCTGCGCGTTGGCTTTCGCTTTTGCAATAGAATCTTGAATACGCTTTTGTTTAAGTTGCTCAAGTTTTAGTTTTTCTGCTTTAGCTATTTCTGCTTGCGCTTTAGCAATAGAGTCTTGCTGACGTTGGTATTTTAAGTTTTCTAAGCGGATTTTTTCCAGACGCGCTTCTTCAGCTTTCGCTTTTGTAATAGAATCTTGAATTCGTTTTTGTTTAAGTTGCTCAAGCTTTAGTTTTTCGGCTTTCGCTATTTCTGCTTTCACTTTAGCAATAGAGTCTTGCTGACGTTGGTATTTTAAGTTTTCTAAACGGATTTTTTCCAGGCGCGCTTCTTCAGCTTTCGCTTTAGCAATAGAATCTTGAATACGTTTTTGTTTAAGTTGCTCCAGTTTAAGTTTTTCAGCTTTAGCTATTTCTGCTTTCACTTTAGCAATAGAGTCTTGCTGACGCTGATGCTTTAAGTTTTCTAAACGGATTTTTGCTAGACGAATCTCTTCAGTTTTCAATTTAGAAATAGAATCTTGAATACGTTTTTGTTTAAGTTGCTCAAGTTTAAGTTTTTCGGCTTTAGCTATTTCTGCTTGCACTTTAGCAATAGAGTCTTGCTGACGTTGGTGCTTTAAGTTTTCTAAACGTATTTTTGCCAAACGAATTTCTTCAGCTTTAATTTTCGCAACAGAATCTTGAGTTTTTTGATGTTTTAGGTTTGCCAATCGTAACTGTTCCGATTTTAAAGCGTCACTTTGTTTTCGTTTTTCTTCAACTTGGTTAGTAGAATCTTGTTTTAGTTGTGCTATAATTTCTAAATCTTTTGCACTTTTTCCGCGAGATTTTATGGCTTTTAGTTTTTGCGTTTCTTCATAATTGAAATATAAATCCATCATGGCTTCATTAACTAAAAGAAACCTATCGCGAACATAACCTTCAACTCCTTTAAATTTAACTTTATATGTGTATTTTCCAACGAAACTAGTAACAATACATTTATCAAATTCTTCAAACTGTATTAAGGCAGTTGTATTGTTGGCATTTTTATAAATAGTGCCACTATCTATAAATTCAGTTACAATCTCATTTTTTTGAGCGGACATCGAAAAAACAGTCGAAATGAATAAAATGAAAAAGAAATTTATTTTATAGGGGGTATACATCGTTTCCTTAATCAATTGGGATTCTAGGGCTTAAATTTAATAAAAAAAACCGCTTTTTAGCGGTTTTTAAAGTTTATTGATAAAAGTAAGCTAACTTTTATTGTTCTTTTAAATCGTTAACTTTTTTTTCTACAGCATCACCTGCTTTTTTTAACGACTCTTTTGAAGATTCAACTGCATTATCTACAGATTCTCCAGCTTTATTAGCTGCATCTTTTGCAGAATCTACAGCGCTTTCAATAGCATCTCCAGTTTTTTCAGCAGCACCTTCGGCAGCATCAACAGCATCGTCAATTGCTTTGTCAGCACTATCTACTGCGTTATCTACGGCATCACCAGCTTTTTCTAAAGCGTTTTCGGTTGCATCGGCAGCGTTTTCTAAAGCTTCTTCAGCAGAATCGGCATTTTTTGTGTCTCTACATGATGTAAAGGTTAAGCTTAAAGCTAAAATAAAAACTGAACTTAAAATTAATTTTTTCATTGGTTTATATTATTTGTTAATGAATTTGTAATGATATTTAATATTATTTAGGTTTTGTTTTTATATACGAAGATAGTTGACTATCTGGATTACGGCGCCTCTATTTTCTTTAATATATTGTAAATTTTTTCGGCCAGATTGTAATCGAAATGTTTCGTTTTTAATAAGCTTGTTTAAGCTATTGTTAAATTCGGTTTGGTTAGAAATTGAAAACATGCCGCCGTGCGAAATCATAGAAGCCGCCTCAGGAAATTTTGAATGGTTATTGCCTATAATTATTGGTATCCCAAATACTGCTGGTTCCAAAGTGTTGTGTAACCCAGTGTTTCCTAAAGCACCACCAACGTAAGCAATATTTGCATAATTGTAAATTTTGGATAAAATACCAATCGTATCTACAATAAAGACTTTGGCTTCTTTTAGGTTGTTATTTGATTTTTCTGAATATAAAACAGTTTTACAATGTAAACTTGATTTTAAATTAAGAATTTCACCGGTTTTAATATTGTGTGGTGCAATTATATATTTTACGTCTAAATCGTTATGGGTGTTTATGAAATTAGATAAAAAGCGTTCGCCTTCGGGCCATGTGCTACCAGCTACAACACAAAGTTTAGTGTCTTTAAAATCTTGAATAAAAGGAAGGTTGTTGTCTAACTTTAATTGGCTTGAAACTCTATCGAAGCGCGTGTCTCCAGATACAGAAACATTTTTGTAATTTATACTTTCTAGTAGTTTTTTGCTGCTTTCGTTTTGAGTGAAAATGTATTCGAAAGCAAATAGTGCCTTTTTAAAGAAGTGTCCATAAAACTTAAAATAACTTTGATTTTTTCTAAAAGCGGCCGAAATTAAAATGGCTCGTAATCCACGATTTTTAAGTTCAGTCAAAATGTTTGGCCAAATATCATATTTAACAAAAACTGTAAGTTCGGGCTTTACAATATTTAAAAAGGTAACTGCATTTTTTTTACTGTCTAAAGGAAGATATACTACAACGTCGGCAATAGGTGAATTTTTACGAATATCGTAACCCGAAGGCGAAAAAAAACTGAGTACAATGATATGGTTTTTATAATGTGCTCTAAGTGCTTTAAATACCGGTAATCCTTGTTCGTATTCGCCCAAAGAAGCACAATGAAACCATAATGTTTTATCGGTTTTTTCTATGTTTTGTTTTAAAATTGAAAAGGTTTCTTTTCGGCCTAAAACTCCTTTTTTTATTTTTTCATTAAAAGGAGCAATACCTTTTAAAACCAATCCAGAGGCTTGTATCGTGATATTATATAAAAAACTCAAACTTTAATTTTATGCTAAAATACATTTCTTTTGAATTAAAATTAGTGATAACAAAGTCGAATTTTGTAATTTCGTAACCAACAACGCTAGGTAAAGCAATGTAAATAAGTAGGTCTTATTAACTTATACAGAAGACTTTAATAATTTTTAGATGAAGAAAATACAAATGGTAGACCTTAAGGGTCAATACAACGATATAAAAACTACTGTTAACGCTTCGATTGAAGAAGTTCTAGAAAACACAGCATATATTAACGGACCAAAGGTTCATGAATTTCAAAAGCATTTACAAGAATATTTAGGTGTAAAACACGTTATTCCTTGCGCTAACGGTACCGATGCTTTACAAATTGCAATGATGAGTTTGGGTTTAAAACCAGGCGATGAGGTAATCACTGCTGATTTTACCTTTGCCGCAACCGTTGAGGTAATTGCTCTTTTACAATTAACACCAGTTTTAGTTGATGTAAACCCGGATGATTTTAATATAAACATCGACGCTATAAAAAAAGCCGTCACTCCTAAAACAAAAGCTATTGTTCCTGTGCATTTATTTGGGCAATGTGCTAATATGGATGCCATCATGGAGATTGCTAAAGAACACAGCCTGTATGTTATTGAAGATAATGCTCAGGCTATTGGTGCGAGTTATAAAAGTAATAACGGACAAATATTTAAGGCAGGAACCATAGGAGATGTTGGTGCTACATCATTTTTTCCATCAAAAAATTTAGGTTGTTATGGTGATGGTGGAGCTATTTTTACAAACAATGATGATTTAGCGCATACCATTCGTGGTATTGTAAATCATGGTATGTATGAGCGCTATCATCATGATGTTGTAGGTGTTAATTCTAGGTTAGATAGTATTCAAGCTGCAGTTTTAGACGCTAAATTACCAAAATTAGATGCATATAATAAAGCCAGACAAGGTGCTGCTGAAAAATACGACGAGGCTTTAAAAAATATAGACGCTGTCATTCTTCCATTCCGAAACGAACACGGTCATGTTTTCCATCAGTATACTTTAAGAATTAAATCGGGTAATCGCGATGCTTTAGTAAAGCATTTAAACGAAAAAGGAATTCCTTGTGGAGTGTATTATCCTATTCCGTTGCATAAACAAAAAGCTTATGCCGATGAAAAAAGATATAATGAAGACGATTTTATAGTAACCAATCAACTCGTGCAAGAAGTTATTTCTTTGCCAATGCATACCGAGTTAGATGATGAACAAATTGCATACATAACATCAACCATAATAAATTTTTTAAATGAGTAAAATTTTAGTCACTGGCGGATTAGGCTTCATTGGGTCTCATACCGTTGTAGAATTGCAAAACGAAGGCTTCGAAGTTGTAATTATAGATGATTTATCTAATTCTTCTGAAAAAGTTTTAGATGGTATTAATGCAATTACTGGAAAAACACCAGTTTTTGAAAAATTAGATTTAAAGGAAAAATCTGCCGTTGAATCATTCTTTAAAAAACATAGCGACTTAAAAGGCGTAATACATTTTGCAGCTAATAAAGCTGTAGGGGAAAGTGTAAAAGAACCATTAATGTATTATGAAAATAATGTAGGATCTTTAGTTTATATTTTAAAAGAATTAAAGAAATTACCAGAGGCTAATTTTATTTTTAGTTCGTCTTGTACGGTTTATGGACAGGCCGATAAATTACCAATTACAGAAGATGCAGCTGTAAAGTTAGCTGAGTCTCCATATGGAAATACAAAGCAAATTGGTGAAGAAATAATTCAAGACACATGTAATGCTATACCTAGTATAAAAGCTATTGCATTACGATATTTTAATCCAATTGGAGCGCACGAATCGGCTAATATAGGAGAGTTGCCTTTGGGTGTGCCTCAAAATTTAGTGCCATTTATAACGCAAACAGCAATTGGTTTAAGAGAACAACTGTCGGTTTTTGGAGACGATTACCCAACGCCAGATGGAACTTGTATTCGTGACTATATTCACGTAGTAGATTTGGCAAAGGCGCATGTAGTAGCATTACAGAGGTTATTAAAAGGTAAAAATAAAAAACAATACGAAACCTTTAATCTTGGTACTGGTACAGGAAGTTCTGTTTTAGAAGTTATAAAATCTTTTGAGAAAGTTTCGGGAGAAAAATTAAACTATAAATTAGTAGATAGAAGGGCTGGAGATGTTATTTCTGCCTATGCCGATACTCAAAAAGCTAAAAATGAATTAGGCTGGGAAACCAAACTAAGTTTAGATGATGCCATGGCTTCGGCTTGGAAATGGGAAAAAAAGGTAAGAGGAAAATAGTGATACATTCAACATTTATATAAAACGAAAAAGGCTGCTTTTAATTAGCAGCCTTTTTCGTTTTAAAGTTGGTAAATATTAAAATTATCATTCCAGTAGTAACCGAAACATCGGCCATATTAAAAATACCTGTTTTAAAAACACTACCTAAATCTATAAACAGAAAGTCGGTAACCGAACCTAAAAAAATCCTGTCGTAAATATTGGCAATGCCTCCACCAATTATACTAGCATAGGCAAAAAGAGACCAGTTGTCTAAACTTTTATCTTTTATAATGTATCGTAAAACAAATCCTAAAACTAATATTGGTAAAATAAGTAATAAAATTAATCTTAAGGTTGGGTTTAAATCGCTACCCATACCTAGAAAAGCTCCTGTGTTTTCAACATTCATTAACCAAAAACTATCACCAATAATAGAAATTCGTTCACTTGGTTGTGTTTCTGTTTGTCCAATAACATTGGCTCTTACTAAAACTTTAGAAATTTGATCTACTGCAATTGTTAAAACAATAACAACTGTTATAAAAATAGAGCGTTTGGTAAATTTCATTTTTAGCTAATTGTTTCTAAAGTTGCAGAAGTAACTTCAGCTTGTCTATTTATTTTTTTTACTAAGCCTTGTAGCACTTTACCAGGTCCAACTTCTGTAAACAAAGTGGCACCATCTGCAATCATTTGCTGCACAGATTGAGTCCATTTTACAGGAGCCGTAAGCTGCGAAATTAGGTTGGTTTTAATCGCTATTTCATCGATTACAGCATTGGCTGTTACGTTTTGGTAAATTGGGCAATTAGGTTTATTAAATGTTGTGCTTTCTATAGCTGCAGCTAACTCTTCGCGTGCAGGCTCCATTAAAGGTGAGTGAAAAGCACCACCTACAGGTAATACTAATGCTCGACGTGCACCTACTGTTTTTAAGGTTTCGCAAGCCGCATTAATAGCTTCAATTTCACCAGAAATAACTAATTGTCCTGGACAGTTGTAGTTTGCAGCAACAACAATACCTTCGGTATTCGCACAAGTTTCTTCAACAATATTATCTTCTAGGCCTAAAACGGCAGCCATTGTGCTTGGTTTAATTTCACATGCTTTTTGCATAGCTAACGCACGTTTTGAAACTAAACTTAATGCGTCTTCAAAATTTAATGCACCACTTGCAACTAATGCCGAAAATTCACCTAGAGAATGTCCTGCAACCATATCTGGTTTAAAACTATCGCCTAATGTTTTAGCCAAAATTACCGAATGTAAAAAAATAGCTGGTTGAGTTACTTTAGTTTCTTTTAAGGCTTCAGTAGTTCCTTCAAACATTATATCTGTAATGTTGAAACCTAAAATGCTATTTGCTTGTTCAAATAATTCTTGTGCTAGTGGTGAATTTTCATAAAGGTCTAAACCCATTCCTGAAAATTGCGCACCTTGTCCCGGGAAAATATATGCGTTCATGTTTTATTATTTAGTTTTGCAAAAGTAGTAATTAATTATAACTTCAAGTTATTAGTTGCAGCTTCGGCGCAACGTTCACCATCCATAGCAGCCGAAATAATTCCTCCAGCATATCCGGCACCTTCGCCGCAAGGAAATAAATTAGTTATTTCAGGGTGTTCTAAGGTAGTGGTTCTTGGAATTGAAACTGGCGATGAGGTTCTGGATTCTACGCCAATAATGTTGGCTTGTTCGGTGTAATAACCTTTCATTTTATCACCAAAAGCCGCAAATCCTTTTCGTAATCTGCTTCCAATTAATTTTGGAAGTAGAGAATGTAATGGTGCGCTGTTTATTCCCGGTTGATACGAGGTTGCGTTTAAGTTGTTCGATAGTTTTCCGTCAACAAAATCTGTTAAACGTTGGGCAGGTGCAACCTGACTTCGACCTCCAGATGTAAAAGCTAATTTTTCTAAATTCTTTTGGTATTCAAGTCCTTTAAGCGCACCAAACTGGTTGTATTTTGGTAAATCGTTATTCACGTCAATTTCTACCACGATGCCAGAATTGGCAAATTGGTTATTGCGTTTGGATGGTGACATGCCATTTACAACAACTTCGCCATTTGCTGTTGCTGCAGGCACAATAAAGCCTCCAGGACACATGCAAAAACTATATACACCTCGTCCGTTTACTTGTTGAACTAAACTATAGGATGCGGCTGGTAATAATTCGTGTCTGTCTCCAGAACAATGGAACTGAATTGAATCTATAATTTGTTGCGGATGCTCTACGCGAACACCCATAGCAAACGATTTTGCTTCAATTGCTATTTGTTTTTTATGTAGAAGGTAAAAAATATCGCGAGCAGAATGTCCGGTTGCTAAAATTACCTTTTCAACGGGCGTTTCTTCTGTGTCGTTTAAAATTAAAGCATTTATTGTATTGTTTTTAATTACAAAATCGGTGACACGGGTATTAAAATGAATTTCTCCGCCATAGTTTAAAATAGTTTCACGAATATTTTGAACCACTTTAGGTAGCTTATTAGTACCGATATGTGGATGTGCATCGACCAAAATTTGATGCGTTGCACCATGGTAAACTAGATTTTCGAAAATTCTACGAACATCGCCACGTTTTAAACTTCTGGTGTAAAGTTTGCCATCGCTATATGTTCCTGCACCGCCTTCTCCAAAACAATAGTTCGAATCTTCGTTTACATCGTGATGTTGATTTATTGCTCTTAAATCGCGACGGCGATCTTGAACGTTTTTACCGCGTTCTAAAACGATGGGTTTAAATCCCAATTCTATACAACGTAAGGCAGCATACATGCCCGCAGGACCAAAACCAATAATGTGAACGCATTTTGCTTTTGATACATCTTTATAATTAAAATTGTATTCCGATGATTTTGGAACAGGTTCTTTTATAAAAACTGCAACTTTATAATTGAAAATTATTTTTGGTTTTCGTGCGTCAATAGATTTGCGTAACACTTTAATTCCCGTAATATCGTCTTGATTAATGGCTAGTTTTATAGCCGATTTTATAACAAGAATATTACTGATTTCTTCTTCCTTTAGAGAAATACGAAGTTGAATTTCTTTTACCATAATTTAAACCTAAGGTGAAATCACCTCTCGCTATTCATAATTAGTTTATTTTCTTTCGTAGGTAATAAAAGAAAATTCATAATCGTGCTCAGCGTCTTTAGTGTGAAAGGTATTAGCTGTTTCTTTCCAAATAGTGTTGTCAATTTCTGGAAAAAATGTATCGGCTTCAAAGCTGTGATGCACCCGAGTTAATTCTATTTTACTAGCAAATGTAAGAGCTTGTTTATAAATTTCTCCACCACCAATTATAAAAGGTTGCGAGTCGCTTTTTGCCGCATCAATAGCATCTTGTAAATTATTTACAACAATAACACCGGTAGGGACCTCGTAGTTTTTTTGTCGTGTAATTACAATATGTATTCTGTTTGGAAGAGGCTTTGGGAAACTTTCAAATGTTTTTCGACCCATAATTATGTGGTGTCCGCTAGTTAACACTTTAAAGCGTTTAAGGTCGTCACTTAAATGCCAAATAAGTTTGTTGCCCTTACCTATAGCATTATTTTCTGCAGCGGCAACAATAATCGTTAGGTTTGAGTTTTTAATATTAGTGTCTTTAAAAGCTTCAGATTTTGCAATTAAGGTTTCTTCTTTTAATAGACCTTCTTTTAATTTGTTAATTCGGTCTTGTTGTTTGCTAACTAGCTTTTCGAGTTGTTCCTTTTCCCAAGCTTTTCCCATAAATTTATGAGTTATAAAAACATTAAAAAGGTGATAAATAAAAAGGAATAGCCAAATTAAAATGGCATATAGAAACCATTCTTTTCCTAAGGGTGTAATGTTCTTACCAATACCCAAAACGGTATTAGCAACAATTAAAAATATAGCTCCAATTAAAAATATAACGAAATGTACGTATAAGCGCTTTTTTTGTTTTATACGTTTTTGCGCATTTTCTATAAGCTCTAACTGGTCTTTGTCTATTTGTGGTTTAGTTTTCTTTTTTCCAAACATGGGTAATAAATAAAGTGCAAAGTTAATGCTTTTTTTGAGTTGTTTTTTTAATAAAATTTCGCATTGAACTATTTAAAAATCAGGAAAGAACAAAAAATAAGCTTTAATAAAAAGTGGTTAACCAGTGAAAAAAAACAGAAAGTAAGAAAAATTACCTTTGATTTTATTAAATTAATAATTCTAATTCAATTAGATTTAAAAAAAAATAATTAAAAAAAAACTTTTATAAATTTGTATAGAAACAATGCTAAAAATAAAAAATTATGTCTATTAAAAAACAGTATTTAAAATCGAAGCCTATTTGTAAAGTTACTTTTGCAATTACTCCAGAAGATGATGCTTCACAGGTTTCAGTGGTCGGAAGTTTTAATAAGTGGAATGCCGAGGCAAATCCGTTAAAAAAGTTAAAAAACGGGACATTTAAAGGGACGATTGATTTGGAAAAAGATAATTCTTATGAATTTAAATATTTAATTGACGAAACGGTTTATACTAACGATGAAGAAGCTGATGCTTTGGCATGGAACGATTACGCAGGAGCAGAAAATAGCGTTATAACTGTATAACTATTGCTATATTAAATATAAAAGCACTTTTACATAAAAGTGCTTTATTTAATATGTCCTAAATTGCAACGGTACCTTTAATATGTGGGTGCGGATTATAGTCTTCCAGCGTGAAATCGTTAAAGGTAAAGTCAAAAATATCTTTAATTTTTGGATTTAAAATCATTTTTGGTAATGGTCTAGGTTCTCTAGATAATTGAAGCTCTAGCTGCTCAAAATGATTGCTGTAAATATGAGCATCACCAAAGGTGTGAATAAATTCCCCTGGTTGGTAACCACAAACTTGTGCCATCATCATGGTAAATAATGCATACGATGCAATATTAAACGGTACACCTAAAAATATATCGGCGCTGCGTTGGTATAATTGGCAAGACAACTTCCCATTAGCTACGTAAAATTGAAAAAAAGCATGACATGGTGGTAGAGCTGCTTTTCCATTTGCCACATTTTCGCTAAAACTTTTTGAAGTGTCTGGTAAAACGGAAGGATTCCAAGCCGAAACTAGCATTCTGCGACTATTCGGGTTGTTTTTTAATGTTTCAATGGCTTCTTTTATTTGGTCTATTTCGTCGCTGTTCCAGTTGCGCCATTGGTGACCGTAAACAGGGCCTAAATCGCCATTTTCATCGGCCCATTCGTTCCAGATTCTAACACCGTTTTTGGTTAAGTATTTAATATTTGTATCTCCTTTTAAAAACCAAAGTAATTCGTAAATAATTGATTTTAAGTGCAATTTTTTGGTAGTAACCATAGGGAATCCTTCACTTAAATCGAAACGCATTTGGTATCCAAAAACACTTTTAGTTCCAGTTCCTGTCCTATCTCCTTTTTCGTTTCCGTTTGCAAAAACGTGTTTTACTAAATCGTGGTATTGTTTCATGTTTATTTCCCACGAAAGTGGAAATTTTATTTAATTAAACTCTATTTTTTAAAGGATAAAAATATAAAAAAGCATCAAAATTTAATTTGGTGCTTTAATTTCTTATTATAAAGTTATTAACGAGTTAGCCAATAATCATTCCAGCTATAGTTGCCGAAATTAAAGAGGCAATAGTACCACCAATTAAAGCTTTCATACCAAATTGGGATAATATTTTACGTTGTCCAGGGGCGAGAGAACCTATACCACCAATTTGTATGCCAATAGATGCAAAATTTGCAAAACCACAAAGCATATAAGTCGCCATAATTACCGACTTTTCATAGTTTAAATGAATACTGTTTGTTGCATTTTTTAAATCACGAAGTTGTATGTAGCCAATAAACTCACTTGCGGCCAATTTAATTCCAAGAAGTTGGCCCATAAGTGCCATGTCTTCTTTGGCAACACCTATTAACCACATTAGTGGTGCAAAAATATACCCTAAAATAAGTTCTAAGGATAGGCTGTTGTATGATGTATTACTCGCAACCCAAGTGTTAAATGATGTTACATCTCCAACCCAACCTAAAAGACCGTTAAACATAGCTATAAAAGCTACAAAAACTAATAACATAGCTCCTACATTTACGGCCAACTTTAAACCTTCGGTGGTTCCGTTGGCAATAGCATCTAAAAAGTTAGAGCCTATTTTTTCTTGTGAAACACTAACATCTGTATTTACGTCTTCAGTTTGTGGATATAGGATTTTAGAAATAACAATAGCTCCTGGTGCTGCCATTACTGATGCTGCTAATAAATGTTTTGCATAAAATAAACGTAGTTCTGGGTCGTCACCGCCTAAAAAACCAATATAAGCAGCTAAAACGGCACCAGCAACGGTTGCCATTCCACCAATCATTACTAAAAGCATTTCAGATTTGTTCATTTTTTCTAAATATGCTTTTATAAGTAGCGGCGCTTCAGTTTGCCCTAAAAAGATGTTTCCTGCAACACTTAAGCTTTCTGCTCCAGAAATCTTTAATGCTTTAGATAACAACCAAGCCATTACTTTTACAACTTTTTGAATAACACCAAGGTAGAATAAAACAGATGTTAAGGCAGAGAAAAATATAATTGTTGGTAATACTTGAAATGCGAAAATATATCCAAATGTATCCATATCTACAACTAAGCCTTCAAACAAAAATTTACTTCCAGCTCTGGTAAACTCTAAAACACTTACAAATAGACTGCCAACAAATTCAAAAATATTTTTTACAAAATCTACTTTTAAAACACCAACAGCAATAATGAGTTGGAATCCTAAACCAAGGCCTACAATTTTCCAATTAATAGCTTTTTTATTACTACTAAATAAAAAGGCAATAAATACGAGCGTAATCATGCCCAAAACTCCTCGCCATAAACTATTTATGGTAAAGCCCTGACTTGGGATTATGTTATTTTCTGTTGAGGAATTGTCGGTTTCCCTTATAACATCAACGGTAGCTTGAATGGTATCGTTAATAGTTAAAGCTGCAGTTTCAATAGCTTCTTGTTGAGGGATTGTATCTAAATCTTGAGAAAAAGTTAATGATGAAAAGAGTAGAAATAATGGAATTAGGTACAAAAACGGCTTACTCATAATTAAATTTTGGGTGTTATTCTCGTTTTGAAATTTCGTCGCGAATATGTGCAGCTTTTTCGTAGTCTTCGTTAGTAACTGCTTCTTCTAATAGTTTATGAAGTTCTTCAATCGATTTAGATGCAAAATTATCTTTTGGTTTGTCTGGTTCTAATTCGCTTGCCACTAAATCGTCCATTAAAATACTATCTTGATTTTCACTGTCGTCTTCTTTTTTCGGGCTTACTTTTAAGTAAATTCCGGCTTTATCAAGAATGTTTTTATATGTAAAAATGGGTGCTTGAAAACGTAAAGCTAAAGCAATAGCATCGCTAGTTCTGGCATCAATAATTTCTTCGATTTTATCCCGTTCACAAATTAAACTAGAGTAAAAAACACCATCGACTAATTTGTGAATGATAACTTGTTTTACAATAATGTCAAACCTATCTGCAAAATTTTTAAATAAATCATGTGTTAGTGGTCGAGGTGGACTAATTTCTTTTTCTAAAGCTATGGCTATAGATTGTGCTTCAAACGCTCCAATTACAATAGGTAGTTTACGATCTCCGTCTACTTCATTTAAAATTAAGGCATAAGCACCGTTTTGTGTTTGGCTGTACGATATACCTTTTATATTTAATCTTACTAAACTCATAATTTATTAAAACGCAAAGAACTGTTTAAATTAGGACTTTACCAACTACAAATCGCAGTTTTATGATAAAATGCTAATTTAATCAGTTCTTTAAAACAATACAATTTATAAAAATTATATTTATTGTTGAGCTTTAAATGTTTTTAATTTTTCTATTAATGTTGGAACCACGTCGAAAGCGTCACCAACTACACCATAATCGGCAGCTTTAAAGAAGGGAGCCTCAGGATCGGTATTAATTACAACTTTAAACTTTGAAGCGTTTATACCAGCTAAATGCTGAATCGCACCAGATATTCCAATGGCAATGTAAAGATTGGATGCTACTGGTTTACCTGTTTGTCCAACGTGTTCGCTGTGTGGTCGCCAGCCTAAATCTGATACGGGTTTAGAACAAGCTGTGGCTGCACCTAATACTTCTGCTAATTCTTCAACCATTCCCCAATTTTCAGGACCTTTTAATCCGCGCCCACCAGAAACTACGATTTCGGCATCAGCAATACTTACTTTGTCTGTTGCTTTATCAACAGATTCTACAGTGATTCCTAAATCGGGAACAGAAGGCGAAAATTCTTCCGCGGAAGCGCTACCACTAGTTTCGACTAAACCAAATGAATTGTTTGATACACCAATAATTTTAACTTCTGATGTGATTTCTGTTATTTCGAATGCTTTATTAGTAAAAGCCGTGCGTTTTACTTTAAACGGGCTTGTACTTTCTGGTTTCGCTATAACATTTGATGCATAACCAGCATTTAAACCAACCGATAACAGAGGTGCTAAATATTTACTGTTTGCAGAAGAACTTACAACAACAACGGTTGCGTTTTCTTTTTCAGCTGCTTGCTTAATGACTTGGGCGTAAGCATTTGCGTTAAATGTTTTTAACAAATCGTTATTTACGTTTAAAACGTTGTCTATACCGTAAATTCCGAGGGCAGCAGTATCGCTTGCGTTAAAGGTAATAGCTGTAACTGTTGTTCCTAATTCGGTTGCTACCTCCTTGGCGTAACTTGCAACCTCGAAAGCTGCCTTTTTGAAGATGCCTTGATCTGATTCTGTATATACTAAAACTGACATAATTTTTTCTTTTTGTTTCCTAATCTATCTAATGATTAGGTCTCATTAATAATTGTAGTTAAGAGATTTCGAAAATTATTTCGAAATAATTTAGTTGGCTTAAATTACTTTAGCTTCATTATGAAGTAAGCGTACTAATTCATCTAAATTATCTGGAGAAACTAAAGTAACTGCACCTTTAGGTGTTGGCTTTTCAAAGGCAACAGAGTTCGTTTGTGTTTTCGCTTCAATAGGTTCAGCTACGGTTAAAGGTTTTTTACGAGCCATCATTATACCTCGCATGTTGGGTATACGTAAATCGCTTTCTTCAACTAAACCTTTTTGTCCTCCAATAACTAAAGGTAGTGTAGTTGAAACGGTTTCTTTACCGCCATCTATTTCGCGGGTCGCTTTAGCCGTTGTTCCCTCAATTTCTAAGCCAATACAATTGTTAACAAAATTCGCTTCTGTTAAACCTGCAATCATCCCAGGTACCATTCCACCATTATAGTCTATAGATTCTCTACCTGCAATTATTAAATCGTAACCTCCTGTTTTTACTACATTAGCCAGTTGTTTGGCAACGGTAAAACTATCTAGAGCAGTTGTATTTACTCGAATAGCATCATCGGCACCAATGGCAAGAGCTTTTCGTAAAGTAGGCTCGGTTTCTAGTCCGCCAACGTTAATAACGGTAACACTTGCACCTTGTTTTTCTTTAAACCACATAGCTCTTGTTAAGCCAAATTCGTCGTTAGGATTTATAACGAATTGAACACCAGTGGTATCGAATTTAGTGTCGTTGTCGGTAAAATTTATTTTAGAAGTCGTGTCAGGAACATGACTAATACAAACTAATATTTTCATAATATTTAGTAATTTTAAGTCCTATTTTTTATTGTGGCTACGAAGTTAATTATTTATTTTTAAAAATACTATGCATGCATAGTAAATTTTAGTTAAAATCTTATTAGAGAGTTTGGCATTTATTGTTATTTTTGTGACTCGATAAAAAATTATATTAATGAAGACAATTCAATTTAGAGAAGCTATTGCCGAAGCCATGAGCGAAGAAATGCGACGAGACGAGAGCATTTACTTAATGGGCGAAGAGGTTGCAGAATATAATGGTGCTTATAAAGCATCAAAAGGAATGTTAGACGAGTTTGGGCCAAAACGTGTAATTGATACTCCAATTGCCGAACTTGGTTTTGCTGGTATAGCTATTGGATCTACAATGACGGGTAACCGACCAATTGTTGAATACATGACTTTTAACTTCTCTTTAGTTGGTATTGATCAAATTATTAATAATGCTGCAAAAATTAGACAAATGTCTGGTGGGCAGTTTAATTGTCCTATTGTATTTCGAGGGCCGACAGCTTCAGCAGGACAATTAGGAGCAACACACTCCCAAGCCTTTGAAAACTGGTTTGCAAATACACCAGGTTTAAAAGTGGTGGTACCGTCGAACCCTTACGATGCGAAAGGCTTATTAAAAGCAGCTATTCGCGACGACGATCCAGTAATTTTTATGGAAAGTGAACAAATGTATGGTGATAAGGGTGAAGTGCCAGAAGGCGAATACATTATACCGTTAGGTGTTGCAGATATTAAACGTGAAGGAACTGATGTTACTATCGTTTCTTTTGGGAAAATTATAAAGGAAGCTTACAAGGCTGCTGATGAATTGCAAAAAGAAGGCATTTCTTGTGAAATTATTGATTTACGTACCGTTCGCCCAATGGATAGAAAAGCCATCGTAGAGTCGGTGAAGAAAACCAATCGATTAGTTATTTTAGAAGAAGCATGGCCTTTTGGAAATGTGGCTACCGAAATAACTTACTTAGTTCAAGACGAAGCGTTCGATTATTTAGATGCTCCTGTTGTAAAAATTAATACAGCCGATACACCAGCACCATATTCACCGGTGTTGTTAGAAGAATGGTTGCCAAACAGCAACGATGTTATAAAAGCTGTTAAAAAAGTATTATATAAATAAATTGTATTTTTTTACGTTATATGAACTTCATCGGCATTATTGTTGATGAAGTTTTTTTGTATTATGAATTTTAAATTACTATTTGTCCTTTTTTTTATAGGAATTTTTTCCGCTCTATCTCAAACCAAAGTAAGTGGTTACGTTTTCGATGAATTCGAACAACCTGTATCATTTGCTAATGTTATTTTTAAAGGCTCTACTCAAGGTACCATTACCGACGAGAATGGGAAGTTCTATTTAGAATCTGATGAGAATTGGAGTGACTTAACAGTGTCATTTATTGGGTATGAAACATTAAATATTCAATTAGAGAAAAAGGTAAATTACGATTTAAAATTTATTTTAAAAGAAGAAACCAGTCAGCTCGATCAGGTTGTTATTTTTACAGGGAAGCAATCGAAAAAAAATAATCCCGCTATCGATTTACTTCGAAAAATATGGGAGCATAAACGAAGCAATGGCTTAAAACAGTTTAAGCAATATCAATACGATAAATACGAAAAAGTAGAATTCGATATTAATTCTATAGATAGTACGTTAATGAAAAGTAACTTGTTTAAAGGCATGGAATTTGTTTTTAATCATGTAGATACTTCAAACGTTACAGGAAAGGCTTATTTGCCAATGTTTATTAACGAAGCTGTTTCTAAAGTTTATGGAGATAATCGATTAAATAAAATAAAAGAAGTTCTTGAAGGAAATAAAAATTCAGGATTTAGCGACAACCAAATAATAATCGATTTTGTAAACGATTTATATAACGATTTTAGCGTTTACGACAATTATCTTAAGTTTTTTGATAAGAGTTTTGTAAGTCCGCTTTCAAGAACAGGAATAGCAACCTACAACTATGTGTTAACCGATAGTGCTTTTATCGATAACAAATGGTGCTACAATATTGTGTATTACCCGCGCCGTAAAAACGAGCTAACGTTTAAAGGCGATTTTTGGGTAGCCGATACAACTTACGCGATAAAAGAAATAAACCTTCAAGCATCAAAAAGTGCCAATATAAACTGGGTAAAAGATATTTATATTGAACAAGAATTTGAGGTGTTAACCGATTCGCTTTTTTTAGTAAAACGCGATTATATGATGAGTGATTTCTCATTTAGTAAAAAAGATAAAGCACGTGGAATTTATGGTAAGCGAACTACGATTTACAATAATTATAAGTTTGATATTGAAAAGGATAAAAAATTCTATGATACCGAAGTTTATAATTTCGATAAAGATATTTACCATCGTGACGACGAGTTTTGGGCAAATAACCGTTTAGAAGAATTAAATAAAGACGAAAAAGGCGTTTACAAAATGTTAGACACCTTAAAAACAGTAAAAAAGTTTCAACGTCTTTATAATTTAGGAAGTATTTTGGCGTCGGGTTACATTGAGTTTAACACGCTTCCGTTGGATTACGGACCCATTTTTTCAACTTTCGGGTTTAACGAAGTTGAAGGCTTGCGTTTACGAGCCGGTGGACGAACGTATTTTGGACCGAACGATTTGTGGCGATTAGAAGGTTTTACAGCCTATGGCTTTCGTGACGACAAGGTTAAATACGGAATTTCCGGTAAATGGCTACTCGATAAAAAAAGCCGATTAATAATTTCGGGAGGAAACCGGCGTGATGTAGAACAAATAGGAGCGAGTCTAACAACAAGTACCGATGTTTTGGGACGAAGTTTAGCGTCCTCTTCTGTAGTTGGTACCAGTACTAACGATAAATTAACGTCTATAAATTTAAGTAGTTTAGCTATTGAAGCCGAACCTTGGAGAAATGTTATATTTAGAGTCTCCGGAAATTATAGAACTTTAGAGTCGGCATCACCAACCTTTAGTTTAGATTATAATACACCCGATGGTGGTATAGCTTCAGAAATTAAACAATTTGAAAGCTCGTTATCCTTGTCTTATTACCCAAAAAGAAAAATGACAGGTTTTGGTGTTGAACGCAGAGTAGCAAACGACGATTTTCCTAGTTTGTTCGCTCAAGTTTCTCGTGGAGATAAAGGTGTTTTTGATAGTGATTTCGATTATACTAAATTGCAATTTTCATACATTCAACCTTGGCAAATTGGTGGTTTTGGGCGTTTAACAACTACGATTGAAGCTGGTAAAACTTTTGGTGAAGTACCACTAGGTTTATTAAGCGTTATTCCTGGTAACCAATCTTATTTTTCAATTTATAACACCTTTTCTCAGTTAGATTTTTACGAATTTGTAACCGATACTTATGCATCTTTTCATTTTCAGCATAATTTTAACGGACGTTTATTTTCACGAATCCCACTTTTGAGAAACTTAAATTTAAGAGAAATTGTTAGTATTCGAGGTGCTTGGGGCGACATTTCTCAAGCTAATATCGATTTAAATAATGTGCCTTCAAATCCCAATAATATCCGGCTTATTGCTCCTAATAACGAGCCTTATTACGAATATAGCTTAGGAATTGGCAATATTTTTAAGGTGTTTAGAATCGACTTTAATTTTAGAGGGAATTATAAAGATGAATTGGCTTATCCTAATGCTAGGAAATTTGGCATTACAGGTAGTTTCGGATTCGATTTTTAAAATTATTTAATAGCACCCATAAATTCTAAACGGTTGTTATTTGCCATGCCGTTTGGGTTACAGCCTAGTTTAGCTTCTGGAATAGGAATCCCTAAGTTGTTGTAATGCTTAATCCATCCTTGGTGAAACGTTTTGGTTTTAGGGTTTTTAAAAGTCATAGGTTCTAGGGTGAAAACCGAATCGTTTTTAAAAACTTCGTAAATATATTCCGAGCAATAATAGCCTTCATCTTCTAAAATATACGTAAAGTTATATGGCTGTCCAACGAGAGTTTTTGCTTTTTGCAGTGCTTGCTGTATTTGGAGGTTACTAATGTTTTTTACTCGAAACAAGTCTACCAAATAATCGTTTTTTTCAGAAGTGTAAAATTCTTCAATTGTTTCTTTTACAACTCCAGTATCACTATCGGAATGATATACATAAACAATGTTGTTTAAAACTTCGCAAACCCCAATATGGGTATAATTGCTTTTTTTTGCGGTTTGCGTAACCTCGTTAATTGCTTCAGATAATTCAGTATTTATAACACTTCTAAAAACAATATCTCCAGTTTGTATTTTATTTTGATTGCAAGCTGCCAAAACTGTAATTACAAAAATTATGCTTAAGGTTTTAAACGGCTTCAAAGGATCGATTTATTTTTGTTTAGACTTAAAAGTGTTAAATTCTGATTGGGTTTTGCTTTTAGGAAAAACGTTGTTTTGCATATCAGTGTCGGCGAGCTCTAAATTTGGGTCTAAATTTATTTTGGCTACTTGTTTGTCTTTTATAAAAGTATGCTGAATTTCATATTCGTTTCTACGCCAAACTTCGGCAGGAAGTTTATCTATTTCTTTAGAGCCATCAGTAAAGGTCCATTCAATAATAACGGGCATTACTAGGCCGCCTCGATTCTTCACTGTAATTTCATAGATGTTTTTACCAGAAAGTTGTTTTCTAACTTCTTTTTCGTTTAATCTTGATAAAAATTGGCCGTAATCTTTATCAGGCGTTTCAATCATGTTTATATACTCAGGGCCATTACTGAAATTTTGTGCTTCTGCGTTAGAATTTGTGCCATTAGCTGTAATTTTAGTTTTCAAGGTTTTGTTTTTATCTTCAATATTGGTGTTTTCTTCAAAAACTTTAAACCATTTTACATTGCTTAGCTCCATGTCAACATGGTCTGTGGTAAAAAACCAACCTCTTATAAACCAGTCTAAATCGGTAGCAGTTGCATCTTCAAGTGTTCTAAACAAATCGCTCGGGTTAGGATGTTTGTATTTCCAGCGGTTGGCATATTCTTTAAAAGCTTCATCAAAAAGCTCTTTTCCAATAATGGTATTACGTAGCATTTGTAATCCAACAGTTGGTTTTACGTAAAAGTTTCTACCAAATTGATTGAATAATTCGTTGTCGGACGTCGTCATTATTGGTCTTAAAATGTTTTTATCGCCACTCATAAATGGTGCGATAACTTTTGGAGTTACATGATTAAAATCAGGATAACGTTCTTCTAGTGTGCGTTGGTGTAAAAAGGTGTTTAAGCCTTCGTCCATCCACATCCATTTGCGCTCGTCCGAACTCACAATCATCGGGAACCAGTTGTGGCCAACTTCATGAATAATGGTGCTTAACATCCCTTGTTTAGCGCGTTCACTAATATTTCCGTTTTTGTCTGGTCTGCCACCATTAAAACTTATCATAGGAAATTCCATTCCAATATTTGATGTATTAACCGAAATACAAACAGGATAAGGATAATCGAAAGTTGCTTCAGAGTAAACTTCTAAAGCATGTTTTACAGCAATTGTGGAGTTGTCTTTCCAAACAGGTAATCCTTCTTTTGGATAAAAAGACATGGCTAAAACTGTGTTGGATTCTAGTTTAACAGCTTGGGCATCCCACAAGAATTTTCTCGAAGAAGCAAAGGCAAAATCGCGTACGTTTTTTGCTTTAAATTTCCAGGTTTTTTGTTTCGTTGTTTTCGACGATTCGTTTTCGATAGCTTCTTCCTTGGTGATAATCATCATAGGGTTATCGAAGGTTTTTTTAGCTTTCTCTAAACGTTTACGCTGTGTTTTAGTTAAAACAGATTCACTATTTTCTAACATTCCGGTGGCAGCAACAATATGGTCAGCAGGAACAGTAATTTCTACATCATAGTCTCCAAATTCTAAAGCAAATTCACCTAATTTTTGAAATTGTTGGTTTTGCCATCCTTCGGTGTCGTTATAAACAGCCATTCTTGGAAACCAATGTGCCATTAAATAACTGGAGTTGTCATCCTCTGGAAAGTATTCGTAACCTTCGCGAGAAAGACGATACATGCTTCTATCGGTAATTGGGTAAGACCAAGAAATACTAAATGTTGCCGATTCACCAGGTTTTAAAACCGTATTTAACTTTATCTTCATCATGGTATTGTTAATAATGGTATTTAAAGTTTTACCATTGCCATCCGTTATAGATTTAATAGTATAACCCGCAGGAAAATCTACCACACGCGTTAAGCGTTGCATGTTTTGGGTGGTTATAGAATCTTTAACGGGGTTATTTATAGAACCGAAATCTTCGTTGCCTTTTTTATTAACGTTTTGCTCTAATTGAATCCAGACGTAACTTAAATTGTCGGGCGAATTATTAAAGTATGTAATGACTTCTTCGCCAGAAAGTACGTTTGTTTTTTCGTTAATATTGGCTTTAATTTTATAATTGGCGCGTTGTTGCCAGTAATCTTTACCAGGTGCGCCACTTGCAGTTCTGTAATTATTTGCTGGTGCTATTAAATTATCTATGGGTTCAAATTTGCCTTGCCAAGGTTGTGTTTGGGCATTAAGTAATGGACTTAAAACAATAATTATAAGTACAAAATAATTACGCATTATATTTTCTTTAAAAATTTGTTACAATATAATGAATAGTTATGCATTTTAAAGTTAAAGTTTCTTGTATGCTCAAAACTATATCGTTATAGTACTTAAATAATATATAAAAAACGGCCTTTTGTTGTTAAATGCTATAGCGTTGTTTACATTTGTCACTTAAACCAATCTAAATTAATCACAAATCTATAACAGCATATTCTTTAAGTTATGAGTAAAAAAAAATCTATAACTTTTGATGTTTTAATTGAAATACCAAAAGGCAGTCGAAATAAGTATGAATACGATTTTACATTGCATAAAATTCGCTTTGATAGAACGTTATTTTCATCAATGATGTATCCTGGAGATTATGGTTTTATACCAGAAACCTTAGCTTTAGATCAAGATCCGCTTGATGTTTTAGTGTTATCTACAGAGCCTTCATATCCAATGGTTGTAATGGAAGTACGTCCAATTGGGGTTTTCCATATGACGGATGAAAAAGGACCAGATGAAAAAATTATTTGTGTACCAGTTTCAGATCCTGTTTGGAACAAGCGTGCTGATATTGTTGATTTAAATCCGCACCGTTTAAAAGAAATTGAACATTTTTTTCAAGTTTACAAAGATTTAGAAAAGAAAAAAGTAGATGTTGGTGGTTGGGGAAATGCAGAAGAAGCCGTTAAAATTTATAACGAATGTGTGCAACGTTACGATGATAGCGAACACAAGAAAAAACGTACTTTTACTATTTAAGTTGATATAAATTTAATCTATATAAAATAAAAATATTGAAAAGCCATCTTTTTTAGGATGGCTTTTTTTTTGAATAAAAGTTAAACTTAATAGTTTTATTTTATTGTAACTAGACTGGGTATTAGAAAACTCAATAATAAAATATTAAAATTACTGATATTGGTCAGTAAAATATTGAATTATTAATTTAAGTAAATTAAAAATGATATATTTTTAGATAATCACCTTTTTTTTTATAAATTTTATTTTTCTATTTTAGAGCTTTGAACAAGAATTAATTGTTAATTAAAACCAACTAACCGTATGGAAAATATTCTAAAATTCTTACCACTTTTCGGAGTGTTAGCTCTAATATTTGTTTTTATTAAAAGTGCTTGGGTAAACAAACAAGACCAAGGTGATGATAAAATGAAGCGTATTGCTAAAAACATTGCAGATGGAGCCATGTCTTTTCTAAAAGCTGAGTACAAAATACTTTCAATCTTTGTAGTTGGAGTAGCTATTCTTTTATTTTTTAAAGGATCAAATGAAGAGGGTTCTAACGGTATGGTGGCGATCTCGTTTGTAGTGGGTGCCATTTGTTCTGCTTTAGCAGGATTTATAGGTATGAAGGTCGCTACAAAAGCAAACGTACGTACTACAAGTGCTGCAAGAACTTCTTTAGGAAAAGCTTTAGAAGTGGCTTTTGCTGGAGGTGCTGTAATGGGACTTGGGGTTGTAGGGCTTGGCGTATTAGGTTTAAGCGGTCTATTTATGATTTATAGCGAAATGGGCTGGGGCTTAAACGAAGTTTTAAATGTTTTATCGGGATTTTCACTTGGTGCATCCTCTATCGCGCTTTTTGCGCGTGTTGGTGGTGGTATTTACACAAAAGCTGCCGATGTAGGGGCAGATTTGGTAGGTAAGGTTGAAGCTGGAATACCCGAAGATCACCCTTTAAACCCCGCCACAATTGCAGATAATGTTGGAGATAATGTTGGTGATGTTGCAGGAATGGGAGCCGATTTATTTGAGTCGTATGTAGGTTCAATAATTGGCACTATGGTATTAGGGGCATTTATAATAACTCCCGATGTGGCAAATGGTATTGGTGCTGTATACTTACCGCTTGTGCTGGCAGCTGTTGGTATTATAATGTCCATTATAGGAACATTTTTCGTAAAAGTTAAAGATGGGGGGAATCCTCAAACAGCATTAAATATTGGCGAATTTGGTTCTGCAGCTTTAATGTTAATTGCTTCTTATTTTATAATAGATAGCTTTATTCCCGAAGACACTGAAGGGCTAGAACATGGAGCAATAGGTGTTTTTTTTGCGGTACTCGCAGGATTAGTTGCTGGATTAGCAGTTGGCAAGGTAACCGAATACTACACAGGAACTGGAAAGAAACCAGTAAATTCTATTGTAAAACAATCCGAAACAGGTTCTGCAACAAATATAATAGCCGGTTTAGGTATTGGTATGATGTCTACTGCAATTCCAATAATTTTAATTGCTGCCGCAATTTTAGTTTCGCACCATTATGCGGGTTTGTATGGTATTGCTATTGCGGCGGTAGGAATGTTAGCTAATACAGGAATACAGTTGGCTGTTGATGCTTACGGGCCTATTTCTGATAATGCTGGTGGAATTGCTGAAATGGCCGAATTACCCAGCGAAGTTCGTGAGCGTACCGATAAATTAGATGCCGTAGGAAATACCACGGCCGCCATTGGTAAAGGGTTTGCTATAGCATCGGCTGCTTTAACTGCTCTAGCGCTTTTTGCAGCATTTATGAAAACTGCTGGCATTACTTCTATTGATGTATCACAACCTAATATTATGGCCGGATTACTGGTTGGTGGAATGTTACCATTCGTGTTTTCAGCCTTATCTATGAATGCAGTTGGTCGTGCAGCTATGGCCATGATTGAAGAAGTACGTCGTCAATTTAGAGATATTCCAGAATTAAAAGCAGCTTTAGTAATTATGCGTAAATACGATTCCGATATGTCCAAAGCATCAGAAGAAGACAGGAAGATTTTCGATGCTGCCGATGGTGTAGCCGAATACGATAAATGCGTTGCTATTTCTACACAAGCTTCTATTAAAGAAATGATTTTTCCTGGTTTATTAGCTATAGTTGTTCCTGTTGCAATAGGTTTTATTGGTGGGCCAGAAATGTTAGGCGGTACACTTGCAGGTGTAACTACTTGTGGTGTACTAATGGCAATTTTTCAATCTAATGCAGGAGGTGCATGGGATAATGCAAAAAAAACGATTGAAGAGCAAGGTAGAAAAGGTACAGATGCTCACAAAGCAGCAGTAGTTGGTGATACTGTAGGAGATCCATTTAAAGATACCTCGGGCCCTTCGTTAAACATATTGCTAAAATTAATGTCTGTCGTAGCTTTAGTTATCGCTCCTAGTTTAGTTAATAAAGCTTCAGTTTCAGCTTATGCTTCAGGTCAAGTTGATATTAAAAAGGAAGTAAAAGTTGAAATGACTAAAGTCGATGCTAATTTGGTAAAGGCTGTGGTTACAACTATTACGGATAAGAATGGTGTTAAGACGACTAATTATGAAACTTTTGAAGGTGCTGAAGCTGACGTAATAGCAAGTGTTGAAGCTTTAAATAGTAATGCTAACAATCCTAAAAAAAAGGTTGAAAAAGTTATTAAATACAAATAAAATTAACGTAATAACTTAAGCAAAGAAATTTTTTATTTCTTGTTATAAGTTAATTTGTAGTTTCATTTTACTATAGATTATAATTAATTATAAAATAAGTGTAATATTGTTAAAGAATTATAACGTTTAATAAAAAAATAAAATCAAGCCACGTTTTTTTATCGTGGTTTTTTTATTTTTAACTACTTGTTTTAGTTGCAATGTTAAAAAAAGACCCACTACAAATTATAGCTTTCCAAACCTATGGAACCACAAAACGTTTGTATTTGCGCGGTCGAGCCCTTGAAGACGAAAGTATAAATTTAGAACAACGAGGCGCATTTAAATTACTTTTTAATGCATGGAAACGTTTTGAAACAGATGAAATTAAACATGCAAAAATTAGAGTTAAAGTTGGTGACGATAAGTTTTTTTATACCAAAACAAATCATCGTGGGTATTTTTTATTAGATGAGACGGTGGAGGATTTAAGGCCATACGCTAACACTGAAGGTTGGGTGCAATTGGAATTTGCTTATGAAATTGTAAATAAGCATCGTGTTATTCAATTAAACAATAAATTTCCAGGAGAAATGTTAATCCCTTCAGTAAATGCTTCATTTGGTGTTATTAGCGATATTGATGATACTATTTTGCATACTGGTTTAGTATCAATTTTAAAATGGCGCGTTGTTTTCAATACTTTTTTAACATCAGCTGGGAAACGAATGCCTCTAGATGGTGCCCCAGAGTTTTATCATTTATTACATCGAGGTAAGTCTGGTAAAGAAGCCAATCCAATATTTTATGTTAGCCATAGTCCTTGGAATTTATACCGTTATTTAAATTATTTCTTGTATAAAAATAAATTTCCTAAAGGCCCTATTGTATTGCGTAATTTTCCAAAGCCTTTTATTAAAAAAAAGGATGGTTACATGCCGCAAAAACAAAAAGAAATTATAAATCTTTTGGAAACGTATCCCGATTTAAAGTTTGTACTAATAGGTGATAGCGGTGAACAAGATCCTTATATTTACAAACAATTAGCAAACGATTACCCAAATCGTATTTTGGCTATTTATTTAATGAATGTAGACCATAAACGTAAGATGAGTAGAGTAAAATTACTTTACGATAATTATGTAGAAGTACCTGTACTTTTGGCAGCATCTACCGATGAAGCTATACAACATGCTCGAAACAATTTTCTAATAAAGTAATTGAGTGATGTGGATTAAAATAATCCGTTTATTTCCGCATCAATGCGGTTTATTATGCTTCCTAGGTCTTCAGGGTTGGCAACAAAATCAAGATTATCTACGTCAATAATTAGCAATTTGCCTTTGTCGTAACCATGAATCCAGGCCTCGTAACGCTCGTTAAGCCGGCTTAAATAATCAATACTTATACTGTTTTCGTAATCTCGCCCACGTTTATGTATTTGTGCTACTAAATTCGAAATTGAACTGCGCAAATAAATTAATAAATCGGGGCCTTGAACCAAAGATTCCATTAAGTCAAAAAGTGATTTGTAGTTTTCGAAATCCCTATTGGTCATTAAACCCATGGCATGCAAGTTAGGCGCAAAAATATGAGCATCTTCATAAATAGTACGATCTTGAATAATATCTTTTCCGCTTTGTCGAATTTGTAAAATTTGTCGAAAACGGCTATTTAAAAAATAGACCTGCAAATTAAAACTCCAGCGTTCCATTTGGTTATAAAAATCATCTAAATAAGGGTTGTCCACAACGTCTTCAAGTTGGGCCTCCCATTTAAAATGTTTTGCAAGTAGTTTGGTAAGCGTTGTTTTACCTGCGCCAATATTTCCGGCAATAGCAATATGCATAGTAAGTTAAATTTTTAATTGGAATTCTTGCAAGCTTTCGTTGTTGTAAATATACAAGCTTTCGTTAGTTACAAAAAACTGTTTTATTTTTAAGTTCGAGGTTTGTATTGGTTGTGCAAAAGTGCTGTTTTCTTCTAAAAAAAACAACTCATTATCTTTTTTTAAAATGATATTTTCATTGCTTTGAGCTATTTTAGTATAACCTTCATTATCTATTTTTTTTATTAGGCTACCGAAATAATTATAAACGTATAAATAGTTTTTGGTTAGTAACCAGCAGTAATTATAGTTGCTTTCAATATCTAGAACCTCACTCTGTATTGGTCTTGTTTGAGCTTTCACTTTGTTCGTCTTGTAATTATAAAGTTCTAGATTTTGTAGGTCTTGATTAAAAACCCAAATGGTATTATCGAAGGCTGTAGAAATATGGGTTATTGTTCTGTAGGGGTGTAAGGAGTTAAAATCTATTTTAAAAATTTCGGCTAGTCTATTATCTAAAATAACGACAGTATTAAAATCTTTATAAAATAAATTAATTTTTAAGGGGTTAAAAGTATTGGCATCAGCAAGTTCTCCAAGCTGAATGTTATTGTATGAGGTTTTACGGTCTTTACTATCTACATAAAAAACATTTTCTTTTTTATAGAACACATTTTTAAAATTATCTATACTAAAAATAATATCAGCTTTAAAAGGGATGCTTTTAGTAAATTTCGTTTCAATATTCTGAGAGAAAACTGAAAATGAAAAAGATATAAATATATACAAGCAATGTTTCATAAAATCGAATTGTAAAATACAAAATGATATAAACTTTTAGGGTTTATATTTATTTATTTTTTTAAGAATCATTTAACGTTTTAAGGTTAAACCTAGTTAAATAATAATAGTCTAATGATATGAATAATTTAAATTTACGCCGTAATTAAAACGCGATTTTATGAAACTTAATTTACAAAAAACATTTTTTGCCAGTTTAATATTACTGGTTTCCTCCTTTACGTGGGCTCAAACCGATTTTCAGGGCGTTGCTCATTATATGTCTAAAACTAGTATTGATACCGAAAACTTCGGTCGACCAGATATGAGTGAAGAACAAAAAAAGCGTATTGCAGAACGTATGAAAAGTATGTTCGAGAAAACGTATACACTTACTTTCAATCAAACCGAATCTTTATATAAGGAAGATGAATCTCTTGAAGCTCCGGGTCAAGATCAAGGAGGACGAAGAGGTTTCGGCGCTATGATGAGTAGTAGTTTTACAGGAGGCCCAGAATATAAAAATGTAAAAACAAACCAATTGTTGCAAGAGCAAGAGTTTTTTGGTAAACAGTTTTTAGTTAAAGATGAATTACAAAAATACGAATGGCAAATGACTGGTGAAACCAAGCAAATTGGTCAGTACACTTGTTTTAAAGCAACCGCTACTATACAATCTAACGCCGTGGGTTTTGAAGATTTTAGGCCACCAAGAAGAGGAGAAAACGAAGGCGAAGTAGAAGAAACTAAGCCAAAAGAACCTAAAAGTGTTGATGTAGTTGCGTGGTACACTATGCAAATTCCAGTGAATCAAGGACCAGCAGATTATTGGGGATTACCAGGTTTAATTCTTGAAGTAAATGCAGGTAAAACAACCATATTATGCACAAAAATAGTGGTTAACCCTGAAGAAAAAACAATTATAAAAGCGCCTAAAAAGGGAAAAGAAGTATCTCGCGAAGAGTACAACGAGATTGTACAAAAGAAAACCGAAGAAATACGCAACAATTTTAGTAACCGCAGAGGCGGTGGTCCTGGAGGAAGACGCTAATTTTTGTGCAATTTTACAAAATATACTTATGAAAATTAAACTAACCTTGCTGCTTGTTATGTTAACAGGTTTGGCAACTCACGCCCAAATTAAATTAGAAGGTGTTGTAAAAGATAGTATTGGCAACCCGCTAGAGTTAGCTAATATTGTTGCGATAAATCAGTCTACTAACATTTTAGACGGGTATAGTATTACTACAGATAAAGGGTTTTATAGATTAACCTTAAAAGAAAATACGGCCTATAAATTACAGGTAACCTATATTGGTATGAAGCCTGGAGAAAAATTTATTGAAACATCAACCAATAATCTTATCGAAGATTTTGTATTGCAATACGACAATGCATTAGATGCCGTTGAGCTGGTTTACGAAATGCCTGTTACAGTAAAAGGAGATACCATAATTTATAATGCCGATTCCTTTAAAAATGGTTCCGAGCGAAAACTAGAAGATGTTATTGATAAATTACCGGGTGTTGAAATTAATGACAACGGACAAATAGAGGTTGAAGGTACCGTAGTGCAGAAACTTACCGTAAACGGAAAAGACTTTTTTGATGGCGACTCTAAATTAGCCACCGAAAATATTCCGTCGAATGCTGTAGATAAAATTGAAGTTTTACGAAACTTCTCAGAGGTAAGTCAGTTAAAAGGTGTAGAAAATAATAGTAATAATTACGCCATAAATGTTAAGCTAAAAGAAGGTAAAGAGAATTTTTGGTTTGGCGATGTTACTGTTGGAGGAGGAGTCGCACCATCACCAAACGATGAGTTGTATTTAGTACAGCCAAAGTTGTTTTATTACAACCCAAAATATAGTGTTAACGTAATTGGCGATTTAAATAATATTGGCGAACCTGCCTTAACCAACCGTGAAGTAAGAAACTTTGGTGGTGGTTTTAGAGCTCCGAGTCGCGATAGCGGAACAAGTTTAAGTTTAGGCGATAATGGTTTAAGCGGATTAACGAGTGTTGCTAACTCGCAAAAAGTAGATGCTAAATTAGCAGCAACAAACTTTAGTTATGCACCAATTTCTACACTCGATTTAAGTGGTTTTGTAATTTTTAATAGTACACGACTTAATACACGAAAAGATAGTTTTGTAAGGTATATAAACGCAACTACCGATATTCCCGATGAAACAACAGTTAGTACTGGGCGAGAAGCTTCGGACCAAGGTTTAGTAAAGTTAAGTGCGTTATTTAAGCCCAACGTTAATAACCAAATAGAATACGATGTTTTAGGGAGCTTATCAAAAGACTCCGAAAGACAAATTGAAATATCAGATGTTATTGGTGAAACTAATCAGTTAGATGAAGTTACGCCGTTTAGTTTAAAACAAAATTTAAAATATTATTACACACTTAACGAGAATAATATTTTTGCTTTTGAAGCGCTTCATGTGTTAAAAGATGAAGACCCGTTTTATAATGCGTATTTAGAAAACGACCCAACAAACAATGACGCCAACGATGATAACGATGATAGCACAGAAGAAGATGCTTACGATGAAACCGCAGAACAATTAGGTTTAGTTAGAAGTTTAGATTATTACAATATTGGGCAAGATCAATATGTGAAATCAAACCAGCTTGATGCGAAACTAGATTATTACAATATCTTAAACTCTAAGAGTAACATTAGTTTTACTTTAGGAACCATTTTTAGCCGTCAAGATTACAACTCCAATATTTTTCAATTTTTAGAAAACGATCAGGTTGTTGATGCCTCACCAACATTACAAGATACTGATGGTAACTTGTTGTTAGGTGAAAACGATACACAATACAACTTTAGCGATGTTTATTTAGGTACGCGATACAATTTAAAAATAGGAAAATTTACGTTTCGTCCAGGACTATCTTTGCATGCTTACGGTAATCAAAACATTCAATTTGGCGATACTTACGAAGATAATTTCTTCCGTATTTTACCAGAATTTGAAACAAGTGTTCAGTTTAAAAAGTCCGAAAGTCTTCAGTTTAACTACCGCATGAGTAACCAGTTTACCGATGTTACAAATATAGCTAGAGGCTTGGTGTTAAATAGTTTCGATAATTTATCATATGGTAACCCAACTTTACAAAACGGGTTAGCACATAATTTAACCTTGCGTTACCGTAGTTTTAATTTGTTTAACTACACCAATGTTTTTGCAACGGTAAATTATTCCAAAAATATCGATCAAATTCGCTCTACGGCATTTTTTAATAATGTAATTAGTACGAATTCTTATTTTAACTCTCAGTTTGCCGACGAGTCGTTATCGGCTAGCGGACGCTGGCAACGTACCTTTGGTAAAATACGAACAGGCTTAAGTGCAAATTATAATTATAGTTTGCAAAACCAATTTATTGAAGATGTACAATCTGTAAATAAAACGTTTTCACAAACCTATCGTCCAGAAATTAGAACTAATTTTAGTAACGCTCCAAACGTTAGGTTGCGCTATACTTACTCAATTAGTAATACAGACCAAGGAACAAGAACAACAAAAATTATTAGAAATGCTCCATCAATAAGTTTTGATGCTTATATATGGAAATCGATAACATTTGTAACCGATTATTCTTATACAAACCAAGATGTTGATGGCGAATCTGATTCTTTTCAAAGTTGGGATGCTGGTTTAGCTTACAGAAACAATGAAGATTCACATTGGGAATTCGAGCTAAAAGCGAGTAACTTACTTAATATTGATGCAAATATTAATAACAATGTTGGTACCTTTTCGGTGTCGAACTCATCTACATACATTTTACCCCGATTTGTAACCTTTAGAGTAATTTATAGTTTATAAAGGAGTAAAAAACACTCAAGTAAAAAAGGAAGTTTCTATAGTAAAAAGGAAACTTCTTTTTTTTATTTAATATTTTGATTGTAAAATTTTGTAGATAAAAAGAAGCGTAATATATTTGCGCTCGGTTTTTGGGAAGATACTCAAGCGGCCAACGAGGGCAGACTGTAAATCTGCTGACTATGTCTTCGCAGGTTCGAATCCTGCTCTTCCCACATAAAAGCGAAAAGTCTGCACGAAGGTGCAGACTTTTTTTATTACTGAAATATACGAAGCCGTTTTCAAAATTTTTCAAAAAAAACAGTTCGTAATGAGTTGCTTTTTTTGTAATTCTCGCTTATATTTTTACTAAAGTCCAAAGGATTTTTTTACTTTATCAACATAATCAAGTTTTTCCCAAGTAAACAGTTCTACGTCAAGTGTAACACTTTCTCCATTAGGTTGTTTAAAGGTTTTGGTAACAGTTTCATTTTTTCGTCCCATGTGTCCATATGCTGCAGTTTCGCTGTACATTGGTGAGCGTAGTTTTAAGCGCTCTTCGATAGCAAATGGTCGCATGTCGAAAATATCGCTTACTTTTTGTGCAATTTCTCCATCTGTCATATTAAATGGGCAAGTACCATAGGTGTCAATAAAAATTCCCATCGGTTCTACAACACCAATAGCATAACTTACTTGTACTAAAACTTCATCGGCAACACCAGCAGCCACTAAGTTTTTGGCAATGTGGCGCGTGGCATAAGCAGCACTACGGTCTACTTTACTTGGGTCTTTTCCAGAGAAAGCTCCGCCACCATGAGCGCCTTTGCCTCCGTAGGTGTCTACAATAATTTTACGACCTGTTAAGCCAGTATCGCCATGCGGTCCTCCAATAACAAACTTGCCTGTTGGGTTAATGTGATATGTAATGTCGTTGTTAAATAAAGCTTGAGTAGCTGCAGGTAATTTTGCAACAACACGAGGTATTAAAATTTCAATAATATCGCGTCTTATTTTTGCAAGCATTGCTTCATCTTCATCAAAATCATCATGTTGTGTCGAAACCACGATAGCATCAATGCGTTGCGGAATGTTGTCGTCGCTATATTCAATAGTAACTTGACTTTTACTGTCTGGTCTTAAATAGGTAATGTCTTTGTTTTCTCTGCGTAATTCGGCAAGTTCGGTTAAAATACGATGCGATAAATCTAGTGCCAAAGGCATAAAATTCTCGGTTTCGTTGGTTGCGTAACCAAACATCATACCTTGATCGCCTGCACCTTGAAGCTCTTTGCTTCCGCGGTCTACGCCTTGGTTAATTTCATCACTTTGTTCATGAATTGCAGATAAAACACCGCAAGAATTACCATCGAACATGTATTCACCTTTGGTGTAACCAATTTTATTAATAGTGTCGCGAGCAATTTGCTGTACATCTAAATAAGTTTTCGAGCGTACTTCACCGGCAAGTATTACTTGTCCGGTAGTAACAAGCGTTTCACATGCTACTTTAGAATCTATATCAAATGCTAAAAAATTATCAATTAATGCATCACTAATTTGATCTGCTACCTTATCTGGGTGGCCTTCAGAAACACTTTCCGAAGTAAATAAATAAGCCATAAAATGTATTTTAATAGAAATTGATTTGACGGAAAACGTCAAGGTAGTTTACACTGCCTTTAGCATTTTTATATTTATGTTGAACTTATTAAGCACATCTTTTAAAAGATTATGAAAGTTCAATATAAAAAGAGGTTGCAATCAGTCAAATCTTTCCTCTGTTATTTGTGGCGCAAAATTATAAAAATAAAAGAAAATCAAAACCATTTTTCTTTTTTTTATGAAAAAATTGGTACTTTAAAATAAATTGCAAATATTTGTTTCATTAAAAATGAGAAATAACCTTTTAAATATCGTTTTAATTGTTGTCGTTGTGATTTTTTCACAAGGATAGGGAATGGTATTTTCAAATATAAAAGTTTTATAAAGCCTTCCTGAAACGGAGGGTTTTTTTATATGTTTTTTTTAAGTTCTTGGACATCATAAAATAATATATTTAAAAACCTGTAAATGAGCATGTTATTTGATTATTTTTGATTGTGAATTTAAACTAAGAAAAGATAGAAAAATATTAAGAATAGCGTAAAAAACTAATTTCGAACCATATTATGTCTTTTTTTAAGTAAAATTTAAATTAGAAAGCTAAAAATTAAATAATTACAAGTAAATTAAGATAAAGAATAAAATTTTCTGTAAATAAACAATGAAAGAATTAAATAAGCACAGTAAACGATTAACTCAAGACGAATCGCAACCCGCATCGCAAGCTATGTTATATGCTGTCGGTTTAACCGATGAAGACATGCGTAAAGCTCAAGTTGGTATTGCAAGTACTGGGTACGATGGTAACCCTTGTAACATGCATTTAAACCGACTTAAAGACGAGGTGAAATTAGAATGTAAAATAGCTAATTTAGTAGGTTTAGGCTTTAATACTATTGGTGTAAGCGATGGTATTTCTATGGGAACTTCGGGAATGAACTATTCTTTGGCTTCTAGAGATATTATTGCCGATTCTATTGAAACTGTAATGAATGCACAAAGTTACGATGCGTTAATTTCTATTGTTGGCTGTGATAAAAATATGCCAGGAGCTGTAATAGCTATGTTGCGATTAAATCGTCCGTCTATTATGATGTATGGTGGTACCATTGCTTCTGGAAACTATAAAGGGAGAAAACTTAATATTGTTTCTGCTTTTGAAGCTTTAGGGCAAAAGGTAGCTGGTGAAATTGAAGAAGACGAATATAGAGAAATTATTCGTCGTGCTATTCCAGGAGCAGGAGCATGTGGTGGTATGTATACTGCAAACACTATGGCTTCGGCAATAGAGTGTATGGGCTTTGCTTTACCTTATAATTCATCTATTCCTGCAGAAAATCCTAATAAATTATCGGAAAGCGAGCGCCATGCGAGAGCAATTAAAAATTTATTAGAGCTAGATTTAAAACCTTTAGATATTATTTCTAAAAAATCTATAGAAAATGCCATTGCTTTAGTAAATGCTTTAGGCGGGTCAACCAATGCAGTACTTCACTTTTTAGCTATTGCGCATGCTGCAGATATAGAGTTTACTTTAGAAGATTTTCAGCGTGTAAGCGACAGAACTCCTTTAATAGCAGATTTAAAACCTAGTGGAAAATACCTAATGGAAGATGTTCACGGTATTGGTGGTACACCAGCAGTAATGAAATATCTTTTAGATAATGGTTATCTGCACGGAGATTGCATGACAGTTACAGGAAAAACTTTAGCTGAAAATTTAAAAGATGTTGAGCCATTAGAGTTTGAAGAAGATAGTCAAGATGTGATTTTCCCAACAGATAAGGCCTTGAAATCTTCAGGAAATCTACAAATTCTTTACGGAAACCTTGCCTCAGAAGGAGCTGTAGCAAAAATCTCAGGAAAAGAAGGGTTGGTTTTCGAAGGGAAAGCAGTGGTTTACGATGGTGAACAAGCCGCTAATACAGGAATTTCTAATGGCGAAGTAGAGCGTGGCGATGTCGTCGTTATCCGCTATGTGGGTCCAAAAGGAGGTCCAGGTATGCCAGAAATGCTTAAGCCAACATCATTAATTATGGGAGCTGGTTTAGGTAAATCTGTAGCATTAATTACCGATGGACGTTTCTCTGGAGGTACTCATGGTTTTGTGGTTGGGCATATTACACCAGAAGCACAAACTGGCGGTACAATAGGTTTGTTAAAAACTGGAGACAAAATTAGAATTAGTGCAGAAGACAATTCTATTAACGTTTTAATTTCAGATGAAGAATTAGCCGAAAGAAAGGCGAAATGGAGAGCTCCAGAACTAAAACATAAAAAAGGAATTTTATACAAGTACGCAAAATCGGTAGCATCGGCTTCAAAAGGCTGTGTAACCGACGCATAAAAAGTTATTTCGTGTCGCCCTAAGCACTGTCAAAGGGTCTCATTATAAATTTGAGGATATGGATACACAAACAATAAAACAAAATAAAAACGTGGCAGAAACAACAGAACGCATCACCGGAAGCGAAGCCGTAATAAGATGCTTAATAGAAGAGGGTGTAGATGTACTTTACGGATATCCTGGAGGTGCAATTATGCCTGTTTACGACGAAATTTATAAATATCAAGGAAAAATTCATCATGTACTTACGCGTCACGAACAAGGAGCAGCTCATGCCGCTCAAGGTTACGCGCGTATTTCTGGTAAAGTTGGTGTAGCTATGGCAACATCTGGGCCTGGAGCAACTAATTTAGTAACAGGAATTGCAGATGCTCAAATAGATTCAACACCGTTAGTTTGTATTACAGGGCAAGTGTTTTCACACTTATTAGGTAGTGATGCTTTTCAAGAAACAGATATCGTTGGTATTTCTACGCCAGTAACTAAGTGGAATTGCCAAATTACTAAAGCTTCAGAAATACCTGAGGTTTTAGCAAAAGCTTTTTACATTGCTAAAAGTGGTCGTCCAGGACCAGTTTTAATCGATATTACTAAAGATGCTCAAGTTTCCGAACTTGATTTTCAATATAAAAAATGTACTGGAATCCGCAGTTATATTGCTGTGCCAAAAACTAAGCCAGAGGCTGTAAAAGCAGCAGCAGACTTAATTAATAATGCCAAAAAACCAATGATTGTTTGGGGTCAAGGTATTATTTTAGGTGAAGCCGAAAACGAACTTAAAGCGGTTATGGAAAAAGCAGGAATTCCTTCGGCTTGGACTATTTTAGGAGCTTCGGCTGTACCAACATCTCACCCTTTAAATATTGGTATGGTTGGTATGCATGGTAATTATGCGCCTAATAAATTAACTAACGAGTGCGATGTGTTAATTGCTATTGGTATGCGTTTCGACGATCGTGTTACTGGTAATTTAGCAACTTATGCCAAACAGGCAAAAATTATTCATTTTGATATAGATCCAGCTGAGATCGATAAAAATGTAAAAACAGATGTTGCGGTAATTGGAGATGCTAAAGATAGTTTAGCGCAACTTTTACCACTTTTAAACCAAACGAAGCACGATGCTTGGTTGCAAGAGTTTAAAGCCTTATACCAAATAGAGTTCGAAAAAGTTATTAAGCACGATATTCATCCAGAAAAAGAAGGCTTAACAATGGGCGAGGTATTAAAGCAAATAAATATTGAATCTGAAGGTAAAGCCGCAATAGTGTCAGATGTTGGACAACATCAAATGATTGCTTGTCGTTATGCCGATTTTAATGTAACAAAAAGTAATATTACATCTGGTGGCTTAGGAACTATGGGATTTGCCTTACCAGCAGCTATTGGAGCTAAAATGGCAGCGCCAGAGCGCGAAGTTGTAGCTATAATTGGTGATGGTGGTTACCAAATGAATATTCAAGAATTGGGTACTATTTTTCAACAACAAGTACCAGTGAAAATTGTGGTTTTAAACAACGAGTTTTTGGGCATGGTGCGCCAGTGGCAACAACTGTTTTTCGATAAACGTTATGCATCAACCGAAATGGTAAATCCAGATTTTATAACCATTGCTAAAGGCTATCATATTGAAGCTAAAAAGGTTGTGAAACGTGAAGAATTGGCCGATGCCGTTAAGGAAATGATTGCCTCTAAAAAATCGTATTTCTTAGAAGTGTGTGTAGAAAAAGAAGATAATGTATTCCCTATGATTCCAACTGGAGCATCGGTTTCAGATGTTCGTTTAAGCTAAAATCTTATAAAAATGAGTGAAGATATAAAATCATATACCATATCAATATACACCGAAAATAACATCGGGTTATTAAATCGTATTTCAGCAATTTTTCAACGCAGACATATCAATATAGAAAGTTTAACAACTTCACAATCTGAAATTGAAGGCGTTAATCGTTTTGTTATTGTGGTAAACATTTGTGAAAATCAGGCTAAGAAAATTGTTGGGCAATTTGAAAAACAAATAGAAGTTATTAAGGCATATTATCATACTGAAGACGAAACCATTTTTACCGAGTCTTGTATGTTTAAAATAAAGTCCGAATTACTTTTTGAAGAACCTCAAATTCAAAATATAATTAAAGAAAGCAACACCAGAATTGTAACGGTAAACAAAGAGTTTTTTGTTTTAGAAAAATCTGGAAGACGCCATGAAATTGAAGCCTTACGCCGCGATTTAAACGTATTTGGTATTATGCAGTTTGTGCGTTCTGGACGTATTGCTGTTACAAAAGATGAAATGAGAATAACAGAAATGCTAGCAGCATTTAATAATTAATAAACAACAACTAGAAAAATAAAATGGGAAATTATTTTAACACACTATCATTAAGAGATAAAATCGATCAATTATCGAAGTGTAGATTTATGGACGCTTCAGAATTTGAAGATGGTGTAGAAGCATTAAAACGAAAGAAAATTGTTATTGTTGGTTGCGGTGCTCAAGGGCTTAACCAAGGTTTAAACATGAGAGATTCTGGTTTAGATATTTCTTATGCTTTAAGGCCAAAAGCTATTGAAGAAAAGCGTCAGTCTTTTGTAAATGCTACAGAAAACGGATTTACTGTGGGTACTTACGAAGAGTTAATTCCAACTGCCGATTTAGTTTTAAACTTAACTCCAGATAAGCAGCATACAAATGTTGTAAACGCTGTTATGCCTTTAATGAAAAATGGAGCTACGTTAAGTTATTCTCATGGTTTTAATATTGTTGAAGAAGGAACTCAAATTCGTGAAGACATCACTGTAATTATGGTAGCGCCTAAGTGTCCAGGTTCAGAGGTTCGCGAAGAATATAAAAGAGGTTTTGGTGTGCCAACATTAATTGCGGTTCACCCAGAAAACGATCCAGAAGGAAAAGGTTGGGCTCAAGCTAAAGCCTATGCAGCTGCAACTGGAGGAGATAGAGCAGGTGTTTTAGAGTCATCTTTTGTTGCCGAAGTAAAAAGTGATTTAATGGGAGAGCAAACCATTTTATGTGGTTTATTACAAACAGGATCTATCCTTTGTTTCGATAAAATGATTGAAAAAGGAATTGATGCTGGTTATGCTTCTAAATTAATTCAATTTGGTTGGGAAACTATTACCGAAGGTTTAAAATACGGTGGTATTACAAACATGATGGATAGATTATCTAACCCAGCTAAAATTAAAGCGTTTGAATTATCTGAAGAATTAAAAGATATCATGCGTCCGTTATTCCAAAAACATATGGATGATATTATGGAAGGGCGTTTCTCTAGCGGCATGATGGAAGATTGGGCAAACGGAGATGAGAAACTATTAGGATGGAGAGCTGAAACTGCTGAAACTGCATTCGAAAAAACTCCAGCTGGAGATGTTGAAATTTCTGAACAAGAATTTTACGATAACGGTGTATTAATGGTAGCTATGGTGAAAGCAGGTGTTGAATTAGCTTTTGAAGCTATGACAGATTCTGGAATCATCGACGAGTCTGCTTATTACGAGTCGTTACACGAAACTCCACTTATTGCAAACACTATTGCAAGACGTAAATTATACGAAATGAACAGTGTTATTTCTGATACTGCAGAATACGGATGTTATTTATTCGATCATGCTTGTAAGCCTTTATTAGCAGATTTCATGACTAAAATTGATACAGACGTAATTGGTAAGCCATTCGCAAAAGATAATGGTGAAGGTGTAGATAATGCTAAATTAATTGCTGTTAATAAAGCATTAAGAGAACACCCAGTTGAAAAAATTGGTGAATTCTTAAGAGCATCTATGACGGCTATGAAACCAATCGTGTAAATACAAAACACATATAGTTTTACCGAAACCTCAAGATGCATTCTTGAGGTTTCTTTTTTAATTATTATTTTCGCTTTAATAGTATAAACCGCTTTAAATATGAGTACGGAAACCACTTATTTTCCAAGTTTAGAAAACATTAAACAAGCAGCAGCCAATATTAAAAAAGTATCGGCAATTACGCCTTTAAGTCCGAGTTTAAGATATTCAAAACAGTTTCAAGCTAATATTATGCTTAAGCGCGAAGATTTACAACAGGTACGCTCGTATAAAATTCGTGGTGCTTACAATAAAATAAGTTCGTTAACCTCAGAGCAATCTAAAAATGGTGTAGTTTGTGCAAGTGCTGGTAATCATGCCCAAGGTGTGGCCTTGTCTTGTAAGTTGTTAAAAATTCATGGCACCATTTTTATGCCAGCTCCAACTCCCAAACAAAAAGTGGAACAGGTAAAAATGTTTGGAGAAGATTTTATTGAAATTAAACTTATTGGAGATACGTTTGATGATGCTAATGCAGCAGCAACAAAAGAGTGTAACGAAAAACAAAAAACCTTTATTCATCCGTTTAACGATCCTAAGGTTATTGAAGGCCAAGGAACCATTGGGCTTGAAATTATAGAACAAGCAACACAACCAATAGATTATGTGTTTCTTGCAGTTGGAGGAGGTGGTTTAGCGTCTGGATTATCTTCAGTATTTAAAAAATTATCACCAAACACTAAAATTATAGGAGTTGAGCCTGAAGGCGCACCTTCTATGAAAACTTCTATAAAAAATAATAAAAATACCGAGTTAGATTATATAGATAAGTTTATTGATGGTGCAGCAGTAAAACGCGTTGGGGATCTAACGTTTTCTATTTGTAAAGAAAATTTGCATAATATGATAACGGTTCCGGAAGGTAAGGTTTGCGAAACTATTTTAGAGCTTTATAATAAAGACGCTATTGTTGTTGAACCTGCTGGAGCTTTAAGTATTTCTGCACTCGATTTTTATGCTGAAGAAATAAAAAATAAAAATGTAGTTTGTATTGTTAGCGGAAGCAATAACGATATAACCAGAACTGCAGAAATTAAAGAACGTGCTTTACTATATGCTAATTTAAAGCATTATTTTATAGTGAAATTTCCGCAACGAGCCGGTGCTTTACGCGAATTTGTAGTTGATATTCTTGGGCCAGAAGACGATATTACCTTTTTTGAGTATGCCAAAAAAACAAACCGAGAAAATGGTTCGGCTGTAGTTGGTATTCAATTAAAAGCTTCAAAAGATTTAGAACCACTTATTTCTAAAATGAAAAGTAGAAACTTCTATGGTGATTATTTAAACAATAAACCCGATTTATTTCAGTTTTTAGTGTAATAATTAACTACAAATATTAAACATGTTTTAGCCGAAAACGTTTGCGGTTTTAAAACTTTAAGTAAATCATTTTAATCTGTTAAACTTATCCTATTTTTTAAATAACCCTTTAGTTTTTAAAGAGTTGTTGTTGTTCTTCTTCGTATATTAGTAGTAAACAATTAATCTATTTTAATATGAATATTGTAGCTACAGAAATACCCGAAGCATATAAAATTTCGTCACTGCTTCATCAAAAAACATATTTATCAAACGGAGAATTAAAAACATGGAATGGAGAAACTAGTGAGGTGTATTCAACCATTTCTTCAACAGATGATTATAAACCAACCTTATTAGGTAGTATTCCAACTTTAGGAAAAGCAGAGGCTATGGATGCGCTAGATGCTGCATTGGGAGCTTTTAATAAAGGGCAGGGTTTATGGCCAACAATGAAAGTTGAAGATCGCATAAAATGCATGGAAAAGTTTGTTGAGCAAATGAAAACCAAGCGAGAAGAGGTTGTAAAACTTTTAATGTGGGAAATCGGTAAAAATTTACCGGATTCTGAAAAGGAATTCGATAGAACGGTAGATTATATTTACGATACCATTGAAGATTATAAACAACTCGATCGAGATTCTGCAAAATTTGAAAAACACGATGGTGTTTACGCTCATATTCGTCGTGGCCCATTAGGTACGGTGTTATGTTTAGGGCCTTATAATTATCCGTTAAACGAAACATTTACCTTATTAATTCCTGCATTAATCATGGGGAATACTGTAATATTTAAGCCAGCAAAACATGGTGTTTTACTAATACATCCACTTTTAGAAGCTTTTCAAAATAGCTTTCCAAAAGGAGTTGTAAATATTATTTATGGTCGTGGTCGTGTACTAGCATCTCCAATAATGGAATCTGGTAAAATTGATGTTTTAGCATTAATAGGTAATAGTACCTCTGCAAATGCTTTACAGTCTGCGCATCCAAAAGGAAACAGGTTGCGTATGGTTTTAGGTTTAGAAGCTAAAAATCCGGCAATAATTTTGCCTGATGCCGATTTAGATTTAGCAGTAAACGAGTGTATAGCAGGAACGTTGTCGTTTAACGGCCAGCGCTGTACAGCATTAAAAGTAATTTATGTTCACGAATCTGTTGCAGAAGAGTTTAATAGGCGTTTTTCATATGCCGTCGATCAATTAAAATTTGGAAATCCATGGGAACCAGGAGTGAAGTTAACTCCATTGCCAGAAAAAGATAAACCCGCTTACATTCAGGAATTAATAGACGATGCTAAACAAAACGGAGCAACTATTTTAAATGAAAAAGGAGGAGAAACTACCGAGAATTTTATTTTTCCAGCCGTGTTATATCCTGTAAATAAAAATATGCGCGTATATAAAGAAGAACAATTTGGACCTGTTGTACCTGTAATATCGTTTAAAGACATTCAAGAACCTTTAGATGATATGGCAGAATCCGATTACGGGCAACAAGTAAGTTTGTTTGGTAAAAATGTAAATACTTTAGCACCATTAATCGATACGCTGGTAAATTTAGTATGTCGTGTAAACTTAAATAGTTCTTGTCAACGTGGTCCAGATGTGTATCCATTTACGGGGCGTAAAGATTCAGCTTATGGTACTTTAAGTGTGCATGATGCTTTGCGTTCATTTTCAATAAGAACCTTTGTAGCTTCAAAAGATAATAATTATAACAAAGCTATATTAAATGAACTTTTAGATACTAAAGCTTCAAATTTTATAAGTACAGATTATATTTTGTAAAATAATTTAACATACTTTATGGTTAAAGTGCAATATTTTTCAATGAAAAATACTGCACTTTTTTATGTTTTTTAATATTTATATTTGAAATTGTATATATTATGCTTCATAAACTAAATAGCCAAACTTTTAAAATGAAAACATTAAAATATGTACTCGTTGTTGTTTTTTCATCTGCGTTTTTAATATCCTGCGGTAAAAAGGAAGAGAAAAAGGAAGCGGGTTTTACTTTCGAAAAATCTACAGAACAACCAATAATTAAGTCTAGTACAGAAAGCAATTTACAAAGTGTTGTAATTTCTGGAAATGACCAAATGCAATTCGATACATCAGAAATAAAAGTGCAATCTGGTAAAAAAATAAAGTTAACTCTTAGGCATAAAGGAAAAATGGGAGTTAATATTATGGGGCATAATTTTGTGCTATTAAAACAAGGCGTAAATATTGCTGGTTTTGGTAGAAAGGCGGCTTCAGCCAAAGACAATCAATTTATTCCTAAAGATGCCGAAAACGATGTTATTGCCTTTACAAAGGTTATAGGCGGTGGTGAAACTACATCTATTGAGTTCGATGCTCCTAAACCAGGAACGTACAACTTTATTTGTAGTTTTCCAGGTCATTATGCATTGATGAAAGGTAAATTTATAGTTGAATAATCCTAAAAAGAAACATAAATTATAATTTAAAGGTGATGATTTATTAAATTATTTATATATCATCACTTTTTTTGTAAAAAAGATAAAAATGAAGAAAATAGCAGTTCTACTCTTAATTGGGTTGGCAATGTTTAGTTGTAAGGAAAAAGAATATACGGATATTATTTACGAAAAGCCGGAAATAGTACCCGAAGCACCATCAACTTTTATGTCACCAGAAGAGAGTATGAAAACATTTCACTTACCTAAAGGTTTTAAAGTGGAGCTTGTAGCTAGCGAACCCATGATTAACGAACCAGTAACTATTGCTTGGGACGGAGATGGGCGTATGTTTGTTGCAGAAATGAATACCTACATGCAAGATGTTGATGCTACAGCCGAAAATAAGCCAATTAGTAAAATTAAATTGCTAGAAGATTTAGATGGCGATGGTAAAATGGATAAAAGCACGGTGTTTATTGATAGCCTATTGCTTCCAAGAATGATTTTACCATTAAAAGATGAGCTAATAGTAAATGAAACTTACACTTACGATTTATGGAGTTATAAAGATACTGATGGAGATGGTGTAGCTGATAAAAAACAACGAGTTTATTTCAATCCAAACCGCCGTGGTGGAAATTTAGAACATCAACAAAGCGGATTACTTTGGAACTTAGATAACTGGGTGTATACAACCTATAATCCTATTCGTTTTAAATTTAAAAGTAATGGTGAAGTCGTTGTAGATTCTGTAGAGGTAATGCCTCGTGGACAATGGGGATTAACACAAGATGATTTAGGAATTATGTATTATGCGTCGGCTGGAAGCGAAAATCCAGGGTATGGTTTTCAACAACCTGCAATTTATGGTGATTATAATCCTAAAGGAAGATTTGCGGAAGGTTTTATCGAGCCTTGGCCAATAGTTGGAACTCCCGATGTACAAGGAGGTAAAAAACGTTTACGTCCAGATAATACTTTAAATCATTTTACAGGAGTTGCCGGACAAGAAATTTATCGTGGGCATAAATTACCACCATCGGTTTATGGTGATTTATTTATTCCAGAACCTGTCGGTAGATTAGTTCGTAGAGCAAAAGTTAAAATGGATAGATTTGGTAAACGCGTGCTACATAATGCTTATGATGAAGCTGAATTTATGGCGTCGACCGATTTAAATTTTAGACCAGTGGAAGCTAAAACAGGTCCAGATGGCGCCTTGTATATTGTAGATATGTACCGTGGTATAATTCAAGAAGGAAATTGGACCCGTAAAGGAAGTTTTTTAAGACCAGTAATTGTGCGTAAAGGCCTTGATAAAAATATTGGTAAAGGTAGAATTTATAGAATTGTACATGAAGATATTGAGCCAGATACGAAGCCTAGTTTAACAAATAAAAGTGCTTCAGAGCTAGTAGAATATTTAGCTCATAAAAATGGTTGGTATCGTAATACAGCTCAAAAACTTATTATATTAAAGGATGATAAAACGGTAATTCCAGAATTAAAGGAAGTTGCCTTAGATAATACGTCTTTTTTAGACAATTGGTTTAGTTCAGATAAAGATTTACGTATACAGCGTGTACATGCTTTATGGACACTTGAAGGTATGGGAGTAATCGATAAGGAATTACTTCAAGAGAAATTAAAGGATGAAGATAAACGAGTTCGTATTACAGCAATTCGTTTATGCGAAAATTTATTTAAAGAAGGCGATATTGAAATTTTAGATGACTTAGAAGAATTAATTTACGATCCATCGGTAGAGGTTGTAAATCAACTAGCCTTAAGTTTAAGATTTAGTAAGTATAAAAAGTCTACCGAAATTTTAAACACTTTAAAAGAACGTTTTGAAGCAAACGAAATAATTACACATTCGGTTACCGAAAGTTTAAAGAAAGACGATTCTAAATTAGCTCAATTAAAAGAAAAAATTAAAGGTTATGGCACGGGAACTAAAAATAGTATTTTAGCGGGTTACGATTCTTATAATCAACTATGTATAACCTGTCATGGCCCAGATTTAATGGGTGTTCCAATTGGCACCGATGGTTTAGTTGCACCACCATTAATTGGAAGTGCTCGTGTTAAAGGTGATGTTACTACATTAAGTAGAATATTGCTACATGGGTTAATTGGTCCTATTGAAGGTAAAGAATATGGTATCATGATGCCTTTAAAAGATAATAGCGACCAATGGATTGCCGATGTTTTAACTTATGTGAGAGCCATGAATGGTGAAGGTGGTGTACATCGTAAGTTTGTAAGCAATGCGAGAAGAAAAGCTGGTGATCGAGAAGATTATTGGACAATGGAAGAGTTGATGGATTTAGAGAAAAAAGGAAAATAGATCGTTTTATTCAAATTGATATATTTATAGTTAGTGAAAAAAAACACCTAAGGCGATTGTCTTAGGTGTTTTTGTTTTTATTAAGATGTTTTTTACTTAAAACACATAATTTAATTGTAGCATGGTAGCTCGTGGTAAAATAGGTACCACAACAAAACTGGCGTCGGGATTGGCATCAATATATTCTTGAGTCGCGCCATTGGCATTGGCTCCAAAGGTGTTTGCTCCAAAAAAGTTAGCCAATCCTTCCGAATTAAAAACGTTACTTGCTAGTAAATTAGCTGAAAGATTTTTGCTTATTTTATAGCCAATACCGGCGTTAAATGTACTGTAAGGATCTAACTGAAATGCGTTGGCAACATTACCTTCGCGTTTACCCATGTATTGCCATTTTATAAAAGACGAGAATTTGTTTTTATTAAATTCGGCCGATAAATTAAACATCAATTTAGGGTTAAATGCAAGTTGGTTTCCAGAGTAGTTGGTGGTACTGTCGTCACTGGTGTCTACAGTTCCTGCGGCATCATAAACAGTCCATTTGCTAGCTTTTGGGTTTTGTAAAACACCATTAAAACGAAATGCTAAAATATTAATTGGAGAATAAACACTTTCCCATTCTAATCCAATAGTTCTTGATGTATTGTTTTGTATTGGTGTGTAAAAAATGCTTCCGTTATCGCTATCAAATTCAAAATTTGTGCTTCCAATATTTTTCAATTCACTCCAAAATAAAGTAGTTGTAAACGAGAAATCTTTCAAGCTTGTTTTCAGTCCAAGTTCTATTTGGGTGATATCTTGAATTTCACCTTCAGCATTTACTGGTACATTAGAAAAGTTATTGAAATAATAATTTAACTCCGGTGCTTTATGTCCTTTTGAAAAACGTCCAAACAAGGCCGCATCTTCATTTAATTTATAATTTAATCCGCCAGAATACGATAAATAATTATAAGTAAAATTGAAGGTGTTACGCTCGCCAGTTGGTTGTAAAATATTATTATCGTAAGCTGTGGTTTCATCACCGTCTAAACCACCGGTCGAGGTGTAAGGTTCAAACATGTCGTTGCTTCCTTTGTGTTTTATGCTTTCAAAGCGTAATCCTAAATCTAGAAGTAATGTTTTCGAAATTTGCCAATGGTCATTTGCAAAAACAGCAATTTGACTAATATCGGCTCTACTGTTTGTAAAAAATAAACCGCCATAGTTGCTTACGCCATATTCATCGGATAATGCAATAACAGGATCTTCAGGATTTTCTAAAGTAACTTGTAGCATTCTTGGATTGTTTTCGTAGGTTGAAAACGCAAAACTTCCTTGTGTAAATACCGACGTGTCTGAAAAACCAGAAGCTAAACCAAAGTTTAAATCGTGTGTGGTAAACTCTTTTCTAAAATTAAGCTGTTGCATAATTTCGTTAGCATCGTTGTCTTTATACCATGTTGAGGTTCCCATAACAGCATCGTTTGGCAGTGAGCCACTAATGTATTGCGAACCAGTGCCAGCAAAAATTCCACCGTTATTTATAGTGGCTAATTCGTTTCCTGTTTTGGTGTCTTTAAAAACGAGTTGTCCAACAGGGAAAGGATTGCCGTTACTTACCAAATAATACACGGTAGGATCGCTAATTGATACAAAAGCATTACTTATTGAGGTTTGCCAATTTGCTTCTTTAAAAGAAAATTTAATATTGTTTTTAACCGACCAATTATTGCCTAAATTTTGCTGGAAATCGAAACCAACTGCTAAATCTTTAGCATGGGCGCCTTGAGAGGGGTCGAAGCTATTAGTGGTGTTTAAATTACGGCCATCTGGAATATTGGCTTGAAACTCGGGCATCATTAAAGTGGTGGTATTAAAATCGAAACCAAAAGCAGGTGTTGGGTCGTTCCAATTTGTAGCTGCTACTCCATTATATCGGTTGGTTTTATCGTTTAAATATTTTCCGTAAAGCTTAAAATAGCCTCGAGAATTTTCCTTTAAAAGACTAAATTTAAATTGTCCGCCTTTGCTAAACGTAAAATCGGTATTTCTGGCGCCTTCGTTATGTCGGTAATGACCACCAGCGGTAAAAAACCAATTATCACCAAAGCAGCTAGTAATAAAGGCATCGGTTCTGTAAATAGGGTTGCCGTCTCCTTGAATTCCAGTTTGTGCTTGTATTTCACCCGATAGAGTTTGGCTGTGTTTTTTCGATATAAAGTTGTAAATGCCTCCGGGAGCATTCATAGCAGTAATAGATGCGTTGCCACCTCGCAAAGCTTCTACTTTTTGCGTTGTAATATCTGCTCTGTGAAATAAATCGGATCCATAATACGAGTGTTGCACTAAGCTAACGGGTAATCCATCTTCTTGCAGAGAAACATAATACCATCCTAAATCGTCTTCGGCTGCAGCCGAAATACCTCTAGTGTAAACTCTAGTAAATACTTCGCCTGCCGAGGCATCGGCGAAAGTTCCGGGAATGTTTTGCAGTAAATTTGCCGTACCTTGAGGAACAACTTGTTTTAATGCGTTGGTGTTTAAAGTACTAATAGATGTGCTAGTTTTAATTTGCGGTTTTGGTGTAAAATTACCAGTAACCACAACGGTATGAAGGTTAAGTAAATCGGGTTTTAAGACGTAGTTTTTCGTAAGGTTTTCCGATATGATTAGGTCTTCAATAATAGTTTTATAGCCTAAATGAGAAATGGTTAGGGTATAAGTGTCGTGCGGAACTTTTTTTATTTCAAAAGTACCATTAGAATTGGTTAGTGTAAATAAATTGGTTTTTGCTTTTAAAATTACAGAGGCACCTTCTAGGGGTAAATTGTTAGCGTCTGTTATTTGTCCTTTTATTGTTGCTTGAGAGAAAGCGGCAATTGTATTTATTAATAAAATAAACACAAATAGTTTGGTTTTTAACATTGGTTTTTAAAGAATTTTTTTGTTGGAATGGTTTTAGATTTTGATCAAATTTATAAAATTTATTTCCCTTTTTTAATACTTTAAAGGTTTGAATGATGTGTTTTGTAAATTTGAAGATAATTTGACTATAACTAATAACAAGAAATACTTTTATGAAAACTAGACTTAGTACAATGCAAAAAGGAGTGAACTTTATATGCTTTGCAATATTTATTGTATTTACCTTACTGCAAATAAACGACCCCGATCCTGTGTTATGGATTATAATTTATGGGTTTGTAGCGCTATTGTTTTTATTTGCAAATTTTTATAAATACCCAAAGTGGTTTATAGGTTTGGTTATAGTTGGGTTGATTGTTTATGGTAGTTTTTATTTTTCTAGTGTAATAGATTGGTTGCAAACCGAAAATAAAAATGAAATTTTTGGCGAAATGGTTTACGAAAAACCATATCTGGAAGGTTCCAGAGAATTTTTAGGTGTGTTTATTGCGGCGTTTGCATTGGTTGTTTTGCTAAAACAAACTAAATGAGTTTGATGTTTATTGGATGGTTACCTAAATGTTAAGATTTTGTTTCTTAATATTTAAATGGCTATTTTGCACTGAATGTTTAAAATCTTTCAGTGGAAATTAAAACACATTGTATACAAACTTATGAGGCCGATGGTATTGTTTATCACGCCGATACGTGTTTGCCATTAATTGATGCTGCTAAGCGAAAAAAAATAACATTTAAAGCACTTTCAAGATTAAGTTATCCCGGAGATGAATTAGATGAAAACACTATTGGTTTAAATAGTGTTGGTTATTGGGATGCTAACGAGCCGCAAGATTGGGGTTTAGATTGGCATAGGAATGAAGGTATTGAATTTCATTTTCTTGAATCGGGTACTATGCCTTATGCTCAAGAAGGTAAAGAAGTAATTCTAGAGCCTAATTACCTCACCATTACCCGCCCATGGGAAGCTCATAAAGTTGGGAACCCGCATATTGGAATGGGTAAGTTTTATTGGGTAATTATCGATTTAGGAGTGCGACGTCCGCATCAAGATTGGGTATGGCCAGATTGGATTACGCTTACTCCAAAAGATTTAAACCGACTTACAACTATTTTAAGACAAAATAAAAAGTCTATTTTAAAGACTAACTCAAGTATTCGAGATTGTTTTTTACGTATTAATAAAGCGGTTAATAACGATGTAAATGGCAGTAGCGCTTCTAGAATTCGTCTGCTTATAAATCATTTATTAATTCTACTGCTTGATGTAATGAATGCCGAAAAAATAGAGCTGGACGAATCGCTTACCGATAGTTCTAGAAGTGTGAAATTCTTTCTTAAAGAACTCGATAAAAACCTTTCGGAAAATTGGACTATCGAAGATATGGCACAATCGGCTGGGGTTGGGGTTACGCGTTTTACCTTTCATTGTAAACAGCTTACCAATTTAACGCCTATGCGTTATTTAACCATGAAGCGTTTAGGGTTGTCTAAACAACTTTTAATAGAAAATGCAGACTTGTCTATAGCCGAAGTGTCTTATATGAGTGGTTTTGCAACAAGCCAATACTTTGCTACTGTGTTTAAAAAATACGAAAAGTGTTCACCTAACGAATACCGTTTAAAACATACCGAAAACAATTTACAGCTTTCTTAATTTTTTGCTTGTTTAAATTATTTCATTGAATTATTACACACAGTTTTTTAGTTTAAATTATTTAATTTCACAGGGATATCTTAGAATTTTTTAAATATATATTGGTAATACCACTCCAATTAAAAATTATATAGATATAAATTTTACCAACTAAATTAAATATTTATGAAAAAAATTAACAAAAGCCGACTCTTTTTGGCAAGTTGTTTAGCTTTAATTACTACAGCAATGACGTTTGCTATTCGTGCCAGATTAGAAACTGTATTTGGGCCAGAAGGTGTTGGACTTACACTTGAACAAATAGGATATGCCTTTACTCCGGCCTTTTTTGGTTTTACTTTAGCCATGATTTTTGGAGGGCCATTAGTAGATTTTTTAGGTATTAAAAAAATTACTTGGATGGCGTTTATAGCACATTGCATAGGCATTGTATGGACTATAATGGCAGATTCTATGACTTCCTTATTTCTGGCAACATTATTTGTAGGTATAGGAAATGGTATGGTTGAAGCGGCATTAAACCCGTTAATAGCATCGATGTATTCCACAGAAAAAACAAAAATGTTAAACCGTTTTCATGTTTGGTTTCCTGGAGGTATTGTAATTGGCTCGATTGTAGGTTGGCTAGTTATGGACGTTTTCGGTTTAAACTGGCAAGTTATGGTTGCAACATTATTTATTCCGGTAATTATCTACGGAGTAATGTTCTTAGGACAAAATTTTCCAGTAACCGAGCGTGTGCAAATGGGAATTACTAATAAACAAATGTTTTCAAGTTTAGGAAAACCGCTGTTTATTTTTATGGTGTTTTGTATGTTTTTAACAGCAGCATCAGAGTTAGGAACTACGCAACGCATTGAATCACTTTTAAAAGAATCGGTAGCAGTGCCATTATTAGTACTCGCTTTTATTAACGGTATCATGGCTTTAGGACGTTTGTTTGCAGGTCCGGTAGCACACAAATTAAAACCATCGGGTATGTTGTTGTACTCGGCAATATTTACATTTATTGGCTTGTGGCTATTAACCATATCAAGTGGCGGAATGACCTTTGTAGCTGCAGCAGTATTTGCAATTGGTGTTACTTTCTTTTGGCCAACCATGATAAGTTTTGTGGCAGAATATTTACCAGAAACCGGAGCTCTTGGGCTGTCTATAATGGGTGGCGCTGGCATGTTTTCGGTATCGTTGGTTTTACCAATAATGGGAAGTTTAATGGATAATGCTAGTGCTGTCGAAGCCTTGCGAACCATGTCTATTTTACCAGCAATTTTAATTGTGGCATTTTTTGGGTTGAATATTTATATGAATAAAAGAAAACAAAAAGCATAAAGTTAACATGAATAGAAAATTAAGAATGGGAATGATAGGCGGAGGAACAGGCTCATTTATTGGCGATGTTCACCGAAAAGCTTCCGGAATTGATGGCATGATCGAGTTAGTTTGTGGTGCGTTTAGTAGTACGGCCGAAAAATCGATTAGCTCAGGGAAAGCGTTGTTTCTTCCTGAAGATAGATGCTATGCCAGTTTTGAAGACATGATTTTAAAAGAAAAAGAACTTCCCGAAGGCGAGCGCATGGACTTTGTGTCTATTGTAACGCCAAATCATATGCATTTTCCACCAGCTAAAATGGCTTTAGAAAATGGTTTTCATGTGGTAAGCGATAAACCAATGACGCTTACTTTAGATGAAGCTATTGAACTAGAAAAAATAGTAGAAAAAACAGGAAAGCTTTTTGCTTTAACACATAATTATACCGGTCATCCAATGGTTAAGCAAGCTAAAGCCTTGGTCGATCATGGTGATATTGGTAATATTAGAAAAGTTCAAGTACAGTATTTACAAGGTTGGCTATCTACAGCTGTTGAGCAAACAGGACAGAAGCAAGCCTCTTGGCGTGTAGACCCGAAACGATCTGGTATTGGTGGTGCTTTAGGCGATATTGGTACGCATGCCGAAAATTTAGTAGAATATATTACCGGACTTAAAATTGATGAATTAGCTGCCGATTTAGGGGTTTTTGGTGCGGGCCGAACACTCGATGATGATGGTAATGTATTACTTCGTATGGAAAATGGTGCAAAAGGAACGATGTCTTTTTCGCAAATTGCTTTGGGTGAAGAAAATAACTTGGCCATTAAAGTGTATGGCGATAAAGGAAGTTTGGAATGGCATCAAGAAAATCCAAACCAATTAATTACACATTGGTTGGAAGAGCCTGTGAAAATTTACACGCCAAATGGTAATAATTTATATGATGAAGCTTTAAGCGTTTCACGAATTCCTGCTGGACATCCAGAAGGTTATTTAGAAGCTTTTGCAACCATTTACAAAAATTTTGCTACGCATTTAATGGCGGTTTTAAATGGTGAAACTATTAAAAAACCAGATTATCCAACAGCTAAAGATGGGGTTCGCGGTATGCAATTTATTTATGCGGCTGTTGAAAGTGATAAGAATAATGCGGCTTGGGAAAAAGTAAATTAACATAAACAAATAGTTGGTAGAATTGCCCGCGTTAGGGATTGAAGCGGCATCCTTTTTTATGTCAGTTCGATTGTTTTGTGAAGTATGAGCAAAATGTATCGAGAACCAATAAAAAAGATATAGCGCAAAGCCCGACCCCTGCGGTAACGCTAAAATAAAAAATATAAAAACATGAATACAATAAAAGGACCTGCTGTTTTTTTAGCACAATTTGCAGGAAGCGAAGCACCGTTTAATAGTTTAGATGGCATGTGTAAATGGGCGGCAGATTTGGGTTACAAAGGCATACAAATTCCTACTTGGGAAGCCAGTTTAATCGATATTGAAAAAGCTGCCGAAAGCCAAATCTATTGCGATGAATTGAAGGGGAAAGTACAGTCGTACGGACTGGAAATAACCGAATTATCTACGCATTTACAAGGGCAGTTGGTAGCAGTGCATCCAGCATACGATACCATGTTTGACGGTTTTGCGCCAAAGCAGGTGCAAGGAAATCCTAAAGCTAGAACCGAATGGGCTATCGATTTTGTGAAAAAATGTGGTACTGCAAGCGGACGATTAGGCTTAAAATCGCACGCTAGTTTTTCTGGGGCTTTATTATGGCAAACGGTGTATCCGTGGCCACAGCGCCCCGCGGGATTAGTGGAGTTAGGATTTAAAGAATTAGCTAACCGATGGTTGCCTATTTTAAATCATTTTGACGAGCATGGCGTTGATGTGTGTTACGAATTACATCCAGGTGAAGATTTACACGACGGCATTACCTTCGAGCGTTTTTTAGAAGCTACCAACAACCATACTAGAGCTAATATTTTATACGACCCCAGTCATTTTGTGCTGCAACAACTCGATTATTTAACGTTTATAGATTATTACCACGAGCGCATTAAGGCGTTTCATGTTAAGGATGCTGAGTTTAATCCTAGTGGAAAACAAGGTGTTTATGGCGGTTATGCCGATTGGAAAGATCGAGCAGGACGTTTTAGAAGTTTAGGCGACGGACAAGTAGATTTTAAAGGCATTTTTACTAAACTAACAAAGTATAATTGCGATGTTTGGGCAGTTATGGAATGGGAATGTTGTATAAAATCGTCTGAACAAGGAGCCAGAGAAGGTGCACCGTTTATTCAAAAGCATATTATTGAAGCAGCAACACGTAGTTTTGATGATTTTGCAGGTGGAGATATTGACGAAGATTATTTAAAAAGTGTTTTAGGGATTTAAGTGATTTATATGAAGCGTTTGCTGCTTTTTTTATGGAGTATTCTATGGTTTTCGGTTGATGGGTTTTGTCAAGTCGATGCTAAAGAACCTACAAAACCAAAAGCGACCGAAGTTTGGGAGCCTAAACCCAAAGTCGTATCTGTTGATGAGGTTACACGAATCCCATCGGATGCTATCGTGCTTTTTAATGGTGAAAATTTTAATGAATGGGTGTCGTCTAAAGATTCAACTGCAGTAAAATGGATTTTGAATTCCGATAAAAGCATGACAGTAAAAGATAAAACTGGCAATATACAAACCAAACGAAATTTTGGCGATATACAATTACATATAGAATGGAAATCACCAAAAGACATCAGAGGAAATGGACAACACCGAGGTAATAGTGGTGTTTTTATTCAAAATAGGTATGAGGTTCAGGTACTGGATAATAATGATAACGATACCTATGTAAACGGGCAAGTAGGTGCTATTTATAAGCAAGCTATTCCGTTGGCGAAAGCATCTTCAAAAACTGGAGACTGGAATGTTTACGATATTATTTATCATGCTCCAAAGTTTAATAAGGTCGGTAATAAAACCAAGGCAGGCACTATTACTGTTTTACATAATGGGGTTTTAATTCAAGATCATGTTGAAATAAAAGGAACCACCGAATTTATTGGTTGGCCTAAAAACAAACCTCATGGCAAAGCGCCAATTATGTTGCAAGATCATAGAGATAATAGTGGTGTTAGTTATAGAAATATTTGGGTAAGAGAATTAAATTAAGAAATATAAAAAATGATAAAAAAAGTTGTTTTCACGCTGTTTGCAATATGTTTATTTACAAATATGTTTAGCGCGAACGAGGGGAAAAGAAAAATTAAAGTTCTAATTGTAGATGGGCAAAACAACCATAATGTTTGGCCAAAATCTACCATTATGATGAAGCAATATTTAGAAGAAACAGGTTTGTTTAAGGTCGATATTGCAAGAACAAAATATTTAAATAAAAGCGAGCGATTTAAAGATTGGTTGGGTTATGCAAAACGAGTTCCCGATGGTGTAGAAGGAAAACCTAAAACAGATCCAGATTTTAAGCCAAAATTTAAAAAATACGATGTGGTGATTTCCAATTTTGGTTGGCAAGCAGCATCATGGCCAGAAGAAACAAAACAGGCTTTTGAAGCTTATGTGAAAAATGGAGGCGGTTTTATAAGTGTTCACGCTGCCGATAATAGTTTTCCTAAATGGAAAGCCTACAACGAAATGATTGCCATTGGTGGTTGGGGAGGAAGAACCGAAAAAGATGGCCCATATTTATATGTAGATAAGGATAATAAAGTAAAAAGAGATTACAGCCCAGGTAAAGGTGGTACACATGGAAAAGGGGAGGCTTTCCCAATAACTATTTATAATACTGAACATCCAATTACGCAAGGTATGCCTAAAGTTTGGATGCATGCCTCAGATGAGTGTTATGCTTTTTTAAGAGGGCCAGCGAATAATGTTGATATTCTAGCAACGGCTGTTTCTACAAAAAAGAAACCTGAGTTGGAACAAAAAGAACCTGTGGTAATGGTTGTAAATTATGGTAAGGGACGCGTTTTTCATACCCCTTTAGGGCACGACGTAGAAGCCTTTGAGTGTGTTGGGTTTATTACCTTGCTAAAACGTGGCGCCGAATGGGCTGCAACTGGTAAAGTTTCTCAAACCGAAATACCAATTGATTTTCCAACTGAAAACGAGGTTTCTAGAAGAAATTTCGAGCTTAAAAAATAATATTTATATCAATTTAGATTAGTTGTCGAATTGATTAAAGCCTCAAAAAATTTGTGTGTTAATAATTTTAGGGGCTTTTTCTATAAAAGTGTAAGCGGCTCTACTTAATTTCTAGAAATTTTAAAGCGGAAATGATACTGTATTAAGAATTTATTAATTCATATTTAAGTTAATTTAAAATCTGCTTATTTTTAAATTATTTAGTTGCGTAATTCATAATTAATTGTACATTTGCCACTCATATTAACGAAAGGGGCTTACGCCGACGATTTAGAGTTAATAGTAAAGATAGTTATTCAGTGAAAACAGGAAACAACATATCTCTTATCTCTTATGTTCTAGTAGAAACTACTAGGGCAATTGTTGTGCGTTTTCCACATACACGCCCCTAGGGGCTATTCTGTTTAAGAAAGCATTCGCTGCTTTCAATTTTCGTTATTATTTAGAGTAAAATTTTAAAAGTTAAAAGCTTTTATTTTCATTAACGTGCATTTTGCACCAGGTTTAATTATTACTGAAAATGGAAACCGTATTGGACGTTGAAAAAAATATTATTATTGAAGAAGCTAAAGCCTATTGTGAGTTACAAGGCTTACAGGTTGTATTCACGCACGACATTACTCATGCGCAGCTGCAAATTATTTCAGAAAGAACTAAAAATCAAGCAGCTATGTATCATGCTAACGTGGGTATGTTGCTAGATCGTTTAAAAAATGGTTGCTATCTTATAGTCAAAGATGGTGAAATTTTTGGTCATATCTTTGCGCACAAACACGTAGTTGGTAAATTTTCGGTTTACGAACGTTCTTCGCTTTGGGTTCACGAGCAATATCGTAATAATAATCTGGGTTTGTTGTTAATGGATTTATTAACAAAGCATTTTAATAAAAACTTTCTTATTTCAATTGCTCAAGGCGCAACAGTGCATCATAATAATGAGTTGTTAGGAATGAAATATATAACTTTAAAAGATTTGTCTCCAGTTTTAATTGAGGTTTTAGAAAAGTTAGGAAAATTAAGAGATGAGCTTAAATATAAGTATTATGTTAATGCTTATTTTGAGTCTAAAATTGGTCAGTTTAATAAAATTCTTAAAACTAAAATAGTAGAGTAAAAAGTGTATTCAGCTTTTAAAAATTCATTTAGTAAAATAAATTATTCAGATATTATAAATATCAAAAAAACAATAAAAATAAACACATGAAAAAATTAGTAATAGCCTACAGTGGTGGTTTAGATACATCGTATTGTGCCGTAAGTCTATCAAAAGAATACGAAGTACATGCCGTTAGTGTTAATACTGGTGGTTTTACAACAGAAGAAGTTAATAAAATTGAAGAAAACGCCTATAAAATGGGGGTTACCACTTATAAAAATATTGATGCTGTACCAACATTTTATAACAAAGTGGTTAAGTATTTAATATTTGGTAATGTGTTAAAAAATAATACTTATCCGTTATCGGTAAGTGCAGAGCGTATTATTCAAGCTATTGAAATTATAGAATACGCAAAAAGTATAGATGCAGAATATATTGCTCACGGTAGTACTGGAGCAGGAAACGACCAAGTGCGTTTCGATATGATTTTTCAAACCTTAGCACCAGGTATAAAAATTATTACACCTATTAGAGATAAAAAATTATCAAGACAAGAAGAGATTGAGTATTTAAAGGCAAATGGAATTGATATGTCTTGGGAAAAAGCCCAATATTCGGTTAATAAAGGACTTTGGGGAACTAGTGTAGGTGGTGCAGAAACCTTAACATCTGAAAAACCATTACCAAGTGAAGCTTATCCGTCGCAATTACAAAAAGAAGGTGAAGAAAAAGTAACTTTAACTTTCGAGAAAGGTGAATTTGTAGCTTTAAACGGTGAAGCAAATGCTCCTGAAGTAAATATTGAAAAATTAAATACCATAGCTTCGGCTTATGCTATAGGTAGAGATATTCACGTAGGCGATACTATTGTAGGTATAAAAGGTCGCGTTGGTTTTGAAGCTGCTGCAGCTTTAATTACTGTAAAAGCACATCATTTATTAGAAAAACATACGCTTACAAAATGGCAATTACAACATAAAGATTATTTGTCAAATTTTTATGGTATGCATTTACACGAAGGACAATATTTAGATCCTGTTATGCGTGATATGGAAGCTTTTTTACAAAGTAGCCAAGATAAAGTTTCGGGCGATGTAACGGTTACTTTAAAGCCATATCATTTTTCTTTAGACGGTATTAATTCGAAACACGATTTAATGAGTGCTAAATTTGGAAGCTACGGCGAAGAAAATAAAGGATGGACTGCAGATGAAGCCAAAGGATTTATTAAAATAGTTGGTAACCAAAATAAAATTTACCAACAGGTAAACTCGTAATTTTTTTATCATGCTGAATATGTCAGACAGAGCGTAGTCGAAGTCTCATGTCGGTATTTATAAAGAAAAGTTAATTTACAATGAAAAATATTAAAGTAGGAATTATAGGTGGCGCCGGTTATACAGCTGGTGAATTAATAAGATTGTTAATTAATCACCCGAATGCCGAAATAGATTTTGTTTACAGCACCAGTAATGCTGGAAACCAAATAAGTAAAATTCATCAAGACTTAGTTGGAAGTTTAAACCGTGTGTTTACCGATACTGTAAATACGAATGTAGATGTGTTGTTTTTATGTTTAGGTCATGGTAATTCGGTTAAGTTTTTATCGAATCATACATTTTCTGAAAACACTAAAATTATTGATTTAGGTAACGATTTTAGATTAGAAGCCGATAAGGTTTTTGAAGGTAAAACCTTTGTTTACGGTTTGCCAGAATTAAATAAAACGGCTATTGAAGGAGCTAACTATATTGCAAATCCAGGTTGTTTTGCAACAGCAATTCAATTAGGTTTATTGCCACTTGCCGATGCTAATTTTTTACAAAACGATGTGCATATTAATGCTGTAACTGGTGCAACAGGCGCAGGAACTTCGTTGTCTGCAACGACGCATTATACGTGGCGTGATAATAACTTTTCGTATTACAAACCGTTTACGCATCAGCATTTAGGAGAAATTAATCAGTCGGTTAAGCAATTGCAAGATAATTTTGCTTCAGAAATTAATTTTATGCCTAACCGAGGCAATTTTTCTAGAGGTATTTTTGCAACACTTTATACAAAGTTTGAAGGATCGGTTGATGATGCTAAAAACTTGTATCAAAATTTTTATGATAGCGCTAAGTTTACTTTTATAAGTGACGATTTTTTACACTTGAAACAAGTTGTAAACACGAATAAATGTTTGGTGCATTTACATAAACATGAAGGTAAATTATTAATAACAAGTATTATTGATAATTTGTTAAAAGGTGCTTCTGGACAAGCAGTGCAAAACATGAATTTAATGTTTGGCTTAGAAGAAACCACTGGTTTACATTTAAAAGGAACGTATTTTTAGGCATGTTGTTATGCTGAACTTGTTTCAGTGTTTCAGTGTCACATAACAGTGGTGCGTTAGCGATTGCAGCGGCATCCTTTTTTATGTCAGTTCGAGTGTTTTGTGAAGTATTAGCAAAATGTATCGAGAACCAATAAAAAAGATATAGCGGAAAGCGCGACCCCTTGTGGGTAACGCCATAAAATAAATTTTTAAAAATTATGAAAATAGCCATTATTGGAACGGGTAATTTAGGAAGTTCCATAGCAAAGGGACTAATTAAAAACAAATCGTTTACATCGCTTTATTTAAGCGATAAAAATACGGCAGCAGTTCAAGCTTTTTATAAGGAAGATTATGTAACTATTACTAGCGATAATGCTGAGGCTGTTAAAAATTCGGATGTTGTAATTTTTGCATTACAACCAAGGCATATTGAAGGTGTGATGGAAAGTGTTGCCAAGTGTATTAAAAAGCATCATGTAATCATGTCGGTTGCTGCTGGATTTGAAATTTCTAAAATTGAAAGCCTTATTGGAGCCGATAAAAATATTATCCGTGTTATGCCAAATACGGCGATTTCTATTGGGAAATCTATGACCTGTTTAGCTGCGAATGATAAAGGCGAGGATAAAATTGAATTGGCTAAAAAAATATTTAACCAATTAGGTGCAACTATGGTAATTCCTGAAGAGCAAATACAAGCAGCAACTGTAATTTGTGCGAGTGGTATTGCTTTCTGGATGCGACTTATTCGTGCTACAACTCAAGGTGCCATTCAGTTAGGTTTTGAGGCCGAAGAAGCTCACGAACTTGCAGTGCAAACCTGTTTCGGATCGGCGAGTTTATTACTGGAATCTGGCAAACACCCAGAACAAGAAATAGATAGAGTTACCACACCAAGTGGTTGTACTATTGAGGGCTTAAACGCTATGGAACACCAAGGTTTAAGTTCGGCTTTAATACAAGGTATTGTGGCTTCTTTCGAAAAAATTAATCACCTAAAAAACAGTTAGTAGGTTTTGGTTAATAACCGATAACCAACAACAAAAAACAAATAACTAAAAGAACAAAGAAATGCCATTATTTGATGTGTATCCCTTATACAACGTAACACCAGTGTCTGGAAAAGGCGCTTATGTTTACGACGATAACGGAACAGAATATTTAGATTTATACGGTGGTCATGCAGTAATTTCTATTGGTCATGCACACCCTAATTATACAAAAGCCATTACAGAGCAGGTTAATAAACTTGGGTTTTATTCTAACGCAATTCAAAACCCATTGCAGGTTGAATTAGCAAATAAAATTGAAGATTTATCTGGTTGCAAAGGTTACAACTTGTTTTTATGTAATTCTGGAGCCGAAGCAAACGAAAATGCTTTAAAATTGGCTTCGTTTAAAACAGGAAAAGAGCGTGTTGTTGCTTTTAAAAATGGATTTCACGGACGTACATCGGCGGCGGTTGCAGCTACCGATAATAAAAATATTATTGCGCCAATTAATGCCCAACAAAAGGTAACTATTTTAGAGCTTAACGATATTTTAGGCGTAAAAGCAGAACTTGAAAAAGGTGATGTTTGCGCTGTTATTATTGAGTTTATTCAAGGTGTTGGTGGTTTAGATCAAGCCACTGCAGATTTTTACGAGCAAGTATTTGCTTTGTGTAAAGCTAATAACACCATGTTTATTGCCGATGAGGTTCAATCGGGCTACGGGCGTTCTGGTAAATTCTTTGCGTTTCAGCATTACAATGTTACTCCAGATATTATTTCGATAGCTAAAGGTATGGGTAACGGTTTCCCAATTGGTGGCGTTTTAATTCACCCAGATATTGAGGCAAAATTCGGTATGTTAGGTACTACTTTTGGCGGAAATCACTTGGCTTGCGCTGCAGGATTATCTGTTTTAAATACTATTGAAGAAGAAGTGTTAATTGCTAATGTAAATGACATTTCTGAGTATTTTATTTCGGAAGCTAAAACCATTCCGGAGATAAAGAATATTAAAGGTCGCGGATTAATGCTTGGTTTAGAATTCGATTTTGAAGTAGGCGAATTAAGAAAAAAATTGATTTACGAATATCATATTTTTACTGGTGGTGCTTCGAATAAAAAATTACTTCGAATTTTGCCGCCTTTAAATATAACTAAGGCACAAATTGATGTCTTTTTTAAAGCTTTAAAAGAAGTGCTTTAAAGTTTAACAAAACATTATAAAGACCAAGTCGCTATTACATTTAAAAAATAGTACACTATGGCAAACTATAAAAAAGAAAACACAATGAACACCTTACTATCTATTGAAAAAAGAAACGCCGTTTTATTACGAATGGCAGAACTTTTAGAAGAAGAAAGGCAAGAAATTATTAACATTAATAAAACCGATTGTGAAGCTTACAAAGGCGACGATATTTCAATGTTCGATCGTTTAAAAGTGAATGATGCCAAGGTTGATGAAATGATTAAATCGGCGAAGCATTTAGCATCGCAAGATGATCCGGTTGGGGTTGAGCGCTTTAGCTTTAAGCACGAAAACGGCATGCAAATTTATAATAAAACGGCATCGTTTGGTACGGTTTTAATTATTTACGAATCGCGTCCAGATGTAACGGTTGAAGCTGCTGGAATTGCATTTAAATCGGGTAACAAAATTTTACTAAAAGGCGGTAAAGAATCCTTACGCTCTAACTTAAAAATTGTTGAGTTATGGCACCAAGCTTTAGAAGAAAATGAAGCGTCAACCGATTGGGTAGAGTACCTTCAGTTTAACAGAACAGAAACTCAAGCCTTTTTAGAAAACCCAACGCAACAACTCGATTTAATTGTACCTCGTGGTGGCGAACGTTTAATTGCATTTACAAAAGAACACGCACGTTGCCCTGTTATTGTTAGTGGTCGTGGTAATAATTTTGTGTATGTTCATAAGGAAGCCGATTTAGATATAGCTATTGATGTTATCCTTAACGGAAAATCTAAAATTTCGGCATGTAACGCAGTTGATAAAGTTTTCATTGATGAAAACCTGCCTAATAAAAACGAATTTGTAACGCAATTAATTTCAAAATTAAACGAATCAAAAATTAAAGTTTTAGGTGATTATAATATTGCAAAAGCTAATAATTTAGAAGAAATTACTTCTGATGATATTTGGCATGAAGAATTTTTAGATTATAAAATTTTAATAGGTGAAATTGCGAATAATGAAGCAGCTATTGCTATGATAAACAAATACTCTGGCGGGCATTCTTCATCTATCATCACTAAAAACGAAAGTGAAGCCAAAACCTTTATGGAAAATGTTGATACAGCAGCGGTGTATCACAATGCTTCAACACGATTTACCGATGGCGGACAATTAGGTTTAGGTGGCGAATTAGCTATTAGTACAGATAAATTACACCAACGCGGACCAATTGGTTTACAGCATTTAGTAACCAATAAATGGTACGTTCACGGTACTGGACAAACACGTTAAATTAAAAGGAGTAACTGTAATACGAAGTATATCACACTGAGCGCAGTCGAAGTGCAATACGTAAACGTAAAAATGGGAAAAAAGAAACGCATTTTACTAAAAATAGGGTCTAACACGCTTACCAAAGAAACCGATAATTTATCGCGTGGAAAAATTGAAGATTTAGCAAATCAAATAGCAACACTTCAAAAAGATTACGAGTTTGTAATTGTAAGTTCTGGGGCTATTGCTGTAGCAAAGCAATTTGTAAAGTTAGAAAGTAAACAAGAAGATGTTTTTGTAAAACAGGCGTTAGCTTCTATCGGTCAGCCGCATTTAATTCGTATTTATCAAGAAATATTTAGAGAATATGGTTTACTAACGTCGCAATGTTTACTGTCCTATTCCGATTTCGAAAAACAAGAAAGCAAAGTAAATATTGTAAACACCATTAATGTGTTGGTAAACAATAATTACATTCCTATTATAAATGAAAATGATACAGTTGCTACCGACGAAATTAAATTTGGCGATAACGATAAATTAGGTGCTTTAACAGCCTCGTTAATTGAAGCCGATTTGTTTATAATCGCAACAAATACAAACGGTATTTATACAAAAGCTTCTATGGAAAACGGAACGCCAGAAACTATTGCTTTGGTTAATGATTTTGAAGATTTAAAAAACGAAGTTGTAAATTCTAAATCATCACACGGTAGCGGTGGTATGCAATCTAAAATAGAAGCGGCATCGGTTGCGAAACAATCAAATATAGAAACTTGGATTGTAAATGGTCTTGAAGATAATTTTATAAAAAATGCCATTGAAAATAAAGTGCCATTTACAAAAGTAAAATAAAGAAATATGCAGCCTGCAAGATCATTAATGTCTTGTAGGTTTTTAATTAAATAAAAAGATGAAACATTACACATCAATAAACGATATCGATAACATCGATTCTTGGATTGAAGAAGCTAAAGCGCTCAAGCTAATGCCGTTAAAACATATAGATTTAGGAAAAAACAAAACTTTAGGTTTGTTGTTCTTCAATTCTAGTTTACGCACGCGCTTAAGTACGCAAAAGGCAGCTTTAAATTTAGGAATGAATCCTATTGTAATGAATGTTTCTGGAGATGCTTGGGGTTTAGAGTTTGAAGACGGTACGGTTATGAACGGTAATACTGCCGAACATATTAAGGAAGCCGCAGCGGTAGTATCTCAATATTGCGATATTATTGCCGTAAGAGCATTTCCAACTTTAACCGATAAAGTAAAAGACGAAAGCGAACAAGTTTTAGAGGCCTTTAAAAAGTACGCTTCGGTGCCCATTGTAAACATGGAAAGTGCCACAGGACACCCGCTGCAAGCTTTAACAGATGCGATAACTATTTCAGAATTTTCTAAAAAAACAAAGCCCAAAGTGGTTTTAAGTTGGGCGCCACATATAAAGGCATTGCCGCATGCTGTAGCAAATAGTTTTACTCAAGCTATGCAAAAAATGGATGTAGATTTCGTGATAACTAATCCTGAAGGCTATAATTTAAGTCCAGAAATAACCAAAGACACGCCAATAATTCATAACCAAGAAGAAGCATTTAAAGATGCCGATTTTGTATATGTAAAAAACTGGAGTTCGTTTGAAGATTATGGTAAAGTAACCAATACCGATGCTAATTGGATTATTACTAAAGAAAAATTAGGCGATGCTAAATTTATGCACTGCTTACCAGTAAGGCGAAATGTAATTGTAGAAGATGCCGTGTTAGATTCTGAGAATTCAATTGTAATTCAACAAGCTAATAACAGAACATTTGCAGCGCAATTAGCTCTTAAGAAAATATTACAAAACTTATAGTTTTGTTATCCTGAACTGTCACGTTGAGCGTAGTAGAAACGTTGTTTTGGGATATTATTTAAAGTAAATAAATTTTTGTCATTCTGAACTTGTTTCAGAATCCAATGAAACAATAATTAAGAACCAAATATCAAGTTCAGCTTAAATGGAAACAATAAAAATAGTAAAAGTAGGAGGCAACGTTATAGATAACGAAGCGGCATTAGAGAAATTTTTATCGCAATTTGCTTCGCTTGAAGGGCTAAAAGTTTTGGTTCATGGCGGCGGAAAATTAGCAACAAAACTAGCTCAAGATATGCAGGTGCCAGTAAATATGGTAGACGGGCGTCGCATTACAGATGCAGCTACTTTAGATATTATTTCTATGGTTTATGCAGGTAAAATAAACAAAAACATTATAGCAAAGTTGCAAGCTTACAATTGTAACGCTATTGGTTTTTCGGGTGCCGATGGAAACACTATTGTTTCTGTAAAGCGTCCTGTTAAAAAAATAGATTATGGTTATGTTGGCGATGTAAAAAAAGTGAATACCAAAGCCATGCAAGTGTTAATAGATAACGATATTACACCAGTGTTTTGTGCTATTTCACACGACCAAAACGGACAATTGCTAAACACCAATGCCGATACGATTGCTTCAGAAGTTGCTATAGCATTATCAAGACATTATAAAACCGAATTAATTTATTGTTTCGAAAAAAACGGCGTGCTATTAGATGTTGATGACGATAATTCTGTAATCGATTATATGGATTCAGGAACCTACGAAACCTTAAAAATTCAAGGAAAATTTGCCGGTGGCATGCTTCCTAAACTCGAAAATTGTTATTACGCGTTGCAAGAAGGTGTTTCAAGAGTAATCATTGGTAATCCATCGGTTATTACAAATAGAGATCAAAAATTTTCAACCTTATATATATGATTGAGCAATTAACCAACGAGGCTATCACGTTACTAAAAAACTTGATAGAAACGCAATCATTTTCTTCCGAAGAGAACGAAACCGCGTTACATATTGAAGCTTGGTTTAAACAACATAACATAGATTATAAACGTACAAAAAACAATGTTTGGGCGGTAAACAAACACTTTGCCAAAGGCAAACCAACCTTGTTGTTAAACTCGCATCACGATACGGTTAAGCCAAATTCTGCTTATACCAAAGATCCGCTTAAAGCCATTGTAGAAGATGGAAAATTATTCGGTTTAGGAAGTAATGACGCTGGAGGTTGCTTAGTGTCTTTGCTGGCAACGTTTGCTTATTTTTACAATAAAGAAAATTTAAAATATAACTTAGTAATTGTCGCTTCCGCGGAAGAAGAAAGCAGCGGTCCAAATGGGCTTAACAGTATGTTGTCTGTAATACCAAAAGTAGATGTGGCCATAGTTGGCGAACCTACTTTAATGAATTTAGCCGTTGCCGAAAAAGGCTTGGTAGTTTTTGATGCTGTGTTAACAGGAACTCCAAGTCATGCAGCACATCCAAACAACGATAATGTTATTTATAAGTCTATTGAAACCTTACAATGGTTTAAAGATTATAAATTCGATAAAGGTTCTGAAGCTTTAGGGGATGTGAAGCTAACGGTTAGTCAAATTAGTGCCGGAAAGCAGCATAATGCGGTTCCTGCCGATTTAAAATTAGTGATAGATGTTCGTGTAAACGATGCTTATAGTAATGCCGAAATTGCAGAAATTCTACAAAATGAAGCGCCGGTAACAAGTATTACACCACGAAGTTTAAGGTTAAATTCGTCATCTATTCCTGTGGATCACGACTTGGTTAAAGCTGGAATAGCTATGGGGAGAGAAACCTATGGTTCGCCAACATTATCCGATCAAGCGGTATTAAGCTGTCCGAGTTTAAAGCTCGGTCCTGGTGATAGTACACGTTCGCATTCTGCCGATGAGTTTATTTATTTAAATGAAATTGAAGAAGGTGTAAAAATATATATTGAATTATTAGAAAAAGTGCTTTAAACGAACCGAGAAAATAGAATCGAGAATCAAGACTAATACAGTTATAATATGATTCTTTTATCTAAATGCGAAGCACCAAAATAAAAAGGATTGTCACCCTGAGCGCAGTCGAAGGGTTTTGAGTAATAAAATAAAATAGTTCCCGCTATTGCAGGAATGACAAAAAAAGTTAAAAAATGAAACTCTGGGATAAAGGTATATCGATAGATAAAAAAATAGAGCAATTTACCGTTGGAAACGATCGAGAAATTGATATTCATATTGCAAAATACGATGTTATTGCATCGCGCGCTCATGCTAAAATGTTGCAAAAGATTGGCATTATTTCGGCTGAAGAATTAATTGATTTATTAGGCGGGTTAAAAACACTTGAAAAACAAATTGAAAATGGCACGTTTGTTATCGATGAGCAGTTTGAAGATGTGCATTCTAAAATAGAATTCGAGCTTACCAAAATGTTAGGTGAAGTTGGAAAAAAAATACACACAGCCCGTTCTAGAAACGATCAAGTTTTAGTGGCTTGCCATTTGTATTATAAAGATAACCTTGCAGAAATTAAAACTAAAACAAAAACACTTTTCGATACACTTTTAGCTCAAGCTGATAATTATAAAGAAAAATTGTTACCTGGTTACACACATTTACAAGTTGCAATGCCATCATCCTTCGGGTTATGGTTTTCTGCTTACGCAGAACTTATGATTGATGATGTGTATATTTTAAATGCCGCCATAAAAACAGTAGATCAAAATCCGTTAGGTTCTGCTGCAGGTTATGGTAGTTCTTTCCCTATAGATAGAACGTTAACTACCAAAGAAATGCAGTTTTCTACCTTAAAATACAATGTGGTTGCTGCACAAATGGGACGTGGAAAAAATGAGCGTACCATTGCTGTTGCTTTAGGTAGTTTAGCCAATACCTTATCGCGTTTTGCTATGGATGTGTGTTTGTATATGAGTCAGAATTTTAATTTCATCTCTTTTCCAGATGAATTAACTACTGGAAGTAGCATTATGCCTCATAAAAAGAACCCGGATGTTTTTGAGTTAATTCGAGGAAAATGTAATAAAATACAAGCGCTTCAAACCGAAATGATTTTAATTACTAATAATTTACCTAGTGGTTATCACAGAGATTTTCAGTTAATAAAAGAAAATATGATTGCTGCTTTCGAGGAGTTAAAAAGTATTTTAGATATTTTTAATTATTCCATTCAACAAATCATTGTAAAAGATATCGATTTAAACGATGATAAATACAAATACCTTTTCACGGTAGATAATATAAATACTTTGGTGGTTGATGGTATGAGTTTTAGAGAGGCTTATCAAAAAATAGGTGGCGAAGTTCAAAACGGAACGTATAAACCCGATACATCAAAAAAACACACGCATGAAGGTAGTATTCATAATTTGTGTTTAGATAAAATAGCGGCGAAGTTCCCGCAGTAAAAAATAAAAACAGAATAAATAAAAAAAGCACATTTTAAAATGTGCTTTTTGTTTTTTTAGGAGAAACCTACATAATTTTAACTACACCAAAATTATATAATTGTAGATTGACCCAAATGGATGTTGGTAAAATTTAAGTTGGTCTCATCTGGATTATTGATAAAATCTTCAATAAAATCGCCAACCTTGGTGGTGGTAATATTGTCATACTTGTTATTTAAATCTGGGGTTGTTATGTGTAATGTTAACGATTTTTCTACAGCATCTCTAACTAGTGATGCTTCATCATCTAAACCAAAATGTTCTAACAACATGGCTGCAGATAAAATAGATGCTATTGGGTTAGCAATGCCTTTATTAGTAGCCTTGGTATAAGCACCATGAATAGGTTCGAACATAACATGATTATCGCCAATAGAAGCAGAGGCTAATAAACCAATTGAACCTACTATAACACTTGCTTCCTCAGATAATATATCGCCAAACATATTTTCAGTTAAAATAACATCAAATTGTTTTGGGTTTATAATAAGTTCCATTGCAGCATTATCAATATACGTATAGTTCACCTCTACGTTTGAGTATTGCGTAGCCAATTCTTGTACTACACGGCGCCAAAGTCTTGAACTTTCTAAAACATTGGCTTTATCAACTAAAGTAAGTTTTCGTTTTCTACTTTGTGCGGCTTTAAATGCTGAGTGTGCTACACGTTCAATTTCTTCGCGTGTATATTTACATACATCGCTTGCCGTATTGTTATCTTCACTTAAATGTTTATCGCCAAAATAAATACCGCTAGTTAACTCTCTGTAAATTAAAATATTTGTGCCTTTAATTTGAGTTTTTTTAAGCGAGGATTTAATTAATAAATCATCGTAAGCAATTACAGGGCGAATATTAGTGTGTAAATCTAGTATTTTACGCAAACGAAGCAAACCTTGTTCAGGTCTTATTTTTGCATATGGATCTAAGTCGTAAGATGTTTTTCCAATGGCACCAAACAAAATAGCATCTGCATTTTTGCAAGTTTCAATAGTTGCTTCAGGTAATGGATCGTTAAATTTTTCAATGGCACTAGCGCCAACTAATGCATTAGAAAAGGTAAATACATGATCGAAATTTATAGCAATAGCCTTTAAAACTTTAACGGCTTGCGCTGTAACCTCCGGACCAATGCCATCACCTGGTAAAACAGCTATGTTTAACTTCATTTTTTAGGGGTATTAGAAACTTACAGCGTGTAAAGTTTACTTAAAAGTAAGGTTTTTAAATCAAACTTTTATTACGCCGATGTAATTTCTTTATATAATCTGCTGCTTTCTATTATTTTATGAATGTCGTTATCGTCAATTTCCTTTTTCTTATCAGCGAATTCTAAGAAGCTTGCGTAAATTTCATCTAATTGAAGCTTTGTTAATTCATAACCCACATTTTTAGCACGATACGCCAAAGCAGCACGACCACTTCTTGCAGTTAAAACAATAGCAGATTCTGTAACACCAACATCTTTAGGATCTATAATTTCGTAAGTTTCACGATTTTTAATAACACCATCTTGATGTATTCCTGAGCTATGGGCAAACGCATTTGCACCAACAATTGCTTTATTTGGCTGGGTGTAAATACCCATACTATCTGATACTAATTGGCTTAAGCCGTAAAGCATTTCAGAATTTATGTTAGTATCTAAATTTAAGTGAGGGTGTTGTCTTAAAATCATTACTACTTCTTCTAAAGCAGTATTTCCTGCGCGTTCACCAATACCATTTATAGTACATTCAATTTGGCGAGCCCCATTAATAACACCTTCAATAGAGTTTGCTGTAGCTAGCCCTAAGTCGTTATGGCAATGGCAAGATAAAATAGCTTTATCTATACCTTTTACGTTTTCTTTTAAATACTTTATTTTGGCACCATACTCGCTAGGTAAGCAATAACCGGTTGTGTCAGGAATATTTAATACGGTTGCACCAGCTTTAATTACAGCTTCACAAACACGTGCTAAATAGGCATTATCTGTTCGTCCTGCATCTTCAGCGTAAAATTCAACATCTTCTACAAACGATTTTGCATAACTTACTGCTTTAACAGCACGCTCAATAATATCATCTTGATTAGATTTGAATTTAAATTTAATATGAGATTCCGATGTGCCTATTCCTGTATGGATTCTTGGTGTTTTGGCATATTTTAAAGCTTCAGCAGCAACTTTTATATCGTTTTCAACAGATCTGGTTAAACCACAAACTGTAGCATTTTTTACAAGTTTAGATATTTCTTCAACAGATTTGAAGTCACCAGGACTTGATACTGGAAAACCAGCTTCAATAATGTCTACACCTAAATTATCTAGTTGTTCGGCAATAACTAATTTCTGTTCTGTATTCAATTTACAGCCAGGGACTTGTTCGCCGTCTCTTAGGGTAGTATCAAAAATTTGGACTTTATTATCAGACATTTGTTAAATAATATTTTCTTATTAGTCTACGAAGTTATATTTTGGTTAAATAAAACTTTAATGAAACATAACTTTATTACGATGTTTAAAGTAATATTGATGTTTTTAAATTATTGTAAATCAGTATTTTAATATTGTTTTTGTACTATGACAAAAGAACAAAAAGATAATTTATTTGTATTAATTAAATCGTTGTCTAAATCTGAAAAACGTCAATTTAAGCTTTACGTTGGTCGTTTAGGGGTTAATGATGATTCGAAATTTTTAATGCTGTTCAATATTCTGGATAAATTACCTGTTTACGATGAAGCTGCCATTTTAAAAAAAGGCATTGTTAAAAAACAACAATTATCTAATTTAAAAGCACATTTATATAAACAAATATTAATTAGTTTAAGGTTAAATCCGTCTCATAAAACTATTAGAATTCAAATTCGTGAGCAGTTAGATTTTGCGACTATTTTATATCATAAAGGACTTTATAAGCAAAGTTTAAAAATATTAGATAAAGCGAAAACACTAGCTATATCAAATGAAGAAAAAAACATTGCATACGAAATTGTAGAGCTAGAAAAAATTATTGAGTCACAGTATATTACTCGAAGCTTAAGTAATAGAGCAGACGAGTTAACCATACAGGCAAAGGAGCTTAGTTTGCATAATGTTGTAGCAAGTAAATTATCTAATTTATCGTTGCAGCTTTATGGTTTGTTTTTAAAAACAGGTTATGTTAAAAACGACGAAGAACATCAAATTGTTACTCAGTATTTTAACGATAGAATGCCTAAGTACGACATTAATCAATTAGGTTTTCGTGAAAAGTTATGGCTTTACAAATCATATTTATGGTACAGTTTTTTAACCGTTGATTTTTTGTCGTGTTACAAATATGCCTCGAAGTGGGTGGATTTATTTAATGAAAATCCTGAAATGATTAAGCAAAACCCGGTGTTTTATTTACGAGGAAATAATTATTTATTAGAATCGCTTTTCTTTTTAAAACAACATACAAAATTTAAAAATACGCTTCAGAACCTGCAAGAAGTTACTCAAGAAAAATGGTTTCCATTAGATGATAATAATGCTAGTCTAGCCTTTTTATTTATATATAACAATAAGTTTAACTTACACTTTATAGAAGGTAGTTTTAAACAAGGATTACCGCTGGTAGATGAGATTTTAGCACAATTAAAAGGTTTTAAAAATAGAATAGACGAGCACCACATTATGGTGTTTTACTATAAAATTGCAAGTATGTATTTTGGTGCTGGTGAGAATAAAAAGTGTATTGAGTTTTTAAATAAAATTATTAGTAATAAATCGTTGCAGTTACGTGAAGATTTATTGTGTTTTTCAAGAATTTTGAATCTTGTTGCACACTACGAAGCTGGTTTAGATTATAATTTAGATGTTCTAATACGAAGCACCTATAAGTTCTTAATTAAAATGCAAGACTTATACGATGTGCAAAAAGAATTTATAAAATTTTTACGTCGTTTAGGCGATATTTATCCGCATGAAGTTAAAAACGAATTTATAAAATTGCATAAAAAATTAAAAGAATATGAAAACGATCCTTATCAAAGTAGAGCGTTTTTATATCTAGATATTATTTCTTGGTTAGAAACTAAAATTGAAGGCAAACCTATTGATGTAATTATTCAAAATAAGTTTAAAGCACTACAAAACGATAAGTAGATTTTTAGAAATTATTAAAAAAAGCATCAAAAAATTTGGATATTAACTTTTTCTAATTGAATATTTGCACTCACAAAGTTCAAACACTTATTGAAATGTTATCAAGAAAGGTGGAGGGAATAGACCCGCTGAAACCTTAGCAACCCTTGTTCAAATTAAATTATTTGGTCATGAAGGTGCTACATTCTACTAAAGCTTTTGTTTTTAGATAGATAACTAACGCAAATTACTTTCTGTAATTACGCACACAATCTTAATAACATTTTTCTAATAAGCATACCATAGTGGTACGTTTTGACTTTTTTAATTTAAATTTTAAACTAAAAAATTAGAAAAATGAGCAATCAAAAATTAGCAACAAACGCATTACACGCAGGTCACGATGTTACCGCAAACGCAGGAACAAGAGCAGTACCTATTTACCAAACATCAAGTTATGTTTTTAATAATTCAGATCATGCGGCAAACCTATTTTCTTTAAAGGAACTAGGGTTTATTTACACCCGATTAAATAACCCAACAAATCAAATTTTACAAGAGCGTTTAGCGGCAGTTGAAGGCGGTATTGGTGCGGTAGTTTTTGCATCGGGAACATCGGCTATTTCAACAGGTTTATTAACGCTTTTAAAAGCTGGAGACCATATTGTAGCATCAAGCAGTTTGTACGGCGGAACCTATAATTTACTTAAAGTTACTTTACCGCGTTTAGGCATTACAACTACTTTTGTTGATGCAGATAATCCTGATAATTTTGCAGCTGCAGTACAAGATAATACGCGTGCATTTTTTGTTGAATCTTTAGGGAATCCAAAATTAGATGTATTAGATTTAGAAGCCATTGCAGCGCACTCGAAAGCTACTGGTGTACCGTTTATTGTTGATAATACTGTTGCAACTCCGGCATTATTAAACCCAATAGAACACGGTGCGAATATTGTTATTCACTCGTTAACCAAATATATTGGCGGACAAGGAACATCGCTTGGTGGAGCTATTATTGATGCAGGAACCTTTAATTGGGCAAACGGAAAATTCCCTGAATTTACCGAACCATCTGCAGGTTACCACGGATTAAAATATCATGAAACTTTAGGTGCTGCGGCATATACTTTTAAATTAATTTTAGAAGGTTTACGCGATTTTGGCGGCGCTTTAAGTCCTACCAATGCATTTAATATTATTCAAGGTTTAGAAACCTTACCGGTTAGAATTAAGCAACATAGCGAAAATGCCCTAGCTTTAGCAGAATGGTTAGAAGCACAAGATGAAGTAGCTTGGGTTAACTATCCTGGTTTAAAAAGTAATAAATACAATGCTTTAGCTGAAAAATATTTACCTAAAGGACAAAGCGGAATTGTTACCTTTGGTGCTAAAGGTGGTTTTGAAGCTGCTAAAACTATTGCAGACGAGACGAAATTATTCTCGTTATTAGCAAATATTGGCGATACAAAATCTTTAATTATACATCCGGCAAGTACGACGCATCAACAATTAACCGAAGCGGAACAAGAATCGGCAGGTGTTGGTCCAGATTTAATTCGTTTGTCAGTTGGTATTGAAGACATCGAAGATTTAAAAGCCGATTTAAAAGCGGTTTTTGCTAAGCTTTAGTTTTAGAATTTACCATAGCAAATAAGCCCGCGTTAGGGATAGTAGTGGATAGCCCGCAGCGATAGCGAGGACTTGTAACGTACAGCCCGACATCGATCCCAAATATTCGGGGCGGGGTAACGCCAAAATAAAAAATATTGGAAGCACTTTTGGAACACATAAAAATTAATAATTACACGACCATAAGCGGTGTGGAAATTCCAGAAATTAACTTGAGTTATCAGGTTTTTGGGAAACCACTTGGTACTGCTCAAATTGTTTTGGTAAATCATGCTTTAACAGGAAATAGTAATGTGGCTGGCGCCGATGGTTGGTGGAAAGATTTGATTGGAGACGATAAGGTTATTGATACTAATTTGTATACGGTTTTAGCCTTTAATATTCCGGGTAATGGTTACGATGGTTTTGTTATTGATAATTATAAGGATTTTGTTGCACGCGATGTGGCAAAATTGTTTTTATCTGGTTTGGAAATTTTAAAAACAGGCAAAATTTACGCCACTATTGCGGGGTCGTTAGGTGGTGGAATTGGTTGGGAAATGGCGGTTTTAAAACCCGATTTTACCGAGCATTTTATTCCGGTGGCGACCGATTGGAAATCGACCGATTGGTTAATTGCCAATTGCCAAATACAAGAGCAATTTTTATTAAATTCTAAAAACCCAGTCCACGATGCGCGTATGCATGCCATGTTGTGTTATCGTACGCCAGAATCGTTTAAAGAGCGTTTTCAGCGTAGTAAAAATGAGGATTTAGAGATTTTTAATGTAGAAAGTTGGTTGTTGCATCATGGTAAAAAGTTGCAAGAACGTTTTCAGTTATCGGCTTATAAATTAATGAATCAGTTGCTTAAAACTATTGATGTTACCAAGGGTAGAGGCGATAATTTTAATGTGCTGGATGTTATTAAAGCAAATATTCATATTGTTGGTGTAGATTCTGATATGTTTTTTACGGCGGAAGAAAACCGTGAAACACACAAGCAATTGGCGCTTACAAAACCCAATGTAACGTATAACGAAATACATTCGGTGCATGGGCACGATGCGTTTTTAATGGAGTACGACCAGTTAGAAAAAATTGTAGAAGGCATTTTTGTGCCAAATTCTAAAAAGAAAAGAATGAAAGTATTAAAGTTTGGTGGAAAATCTTTAGCGAATGGAGAAGGGTTAAACCGCGTGATTCAAATTATTGAAAATAAGGTTAAGGCTAACGAAAAAATAACGGTTGTGGTGTCTGCTCGTGGTGGTGCTACCGATGAGCTTGAGGCTATTTTAAATTTTGCGCATAAAGGGCAAGATTATAAAACCTTATTCGAGGCGTTTAAAACAAATCAAATAAAACCGTTGCCTGAAATTGATTTTAAAGATGAATTTGAAACGCTTGAGAAACTTTTTGAAGGTGTTAGTTTATTAGGCGATTATAGCAAGAAAACTAAAGATGAAATTTTAGCTCAAGGTGAATTATTATCGATTAAAATAGTTTCGGAATTACTGAAGCAAAAAGGAATTAACGCGAACCCAACAGATGCGCGATTACTTATAAAAACCGATGATGTTTTTGGTAATGCAAAACCTATAAATCAGTTATCGAAAGATAACGTAAAAAAATATTTTAAAGAGCATGCTGGCGTTATTGTAAATGTTGTAACCGGCTTTATAGCATCAAATAAAAATAATGAAACGACAACGTTGGGAAGAAATGGTAGTAACTATTCTGCAGCGTTATTGGCTAATTTTTTAGATGCTGAAGAGTTAGAAAATTACACCCATGTTAATGGTATTTACACGGCTAATCCCGATTTGGTTGAAGATGCTCAAAAAATTCGTGAATTATCGTTTAGTGAAGCAAATGAGTTAGCCAATTTTGGTACAACGGTTTTGCATGCAAAAACAATAATTCCGTTAGTAGAAAAAAATATAAACCTACGTATTTTAAACACTTTTAATGCAGACGACGAAGGCACGTTAATTACAGCAAAGCCAAATTCGAAAGAGGTAACTTCTTTATCTGTTTTAGATAATGTGGCACTTTTAAATTTAGAAGGTCGTGGCTTATTAGGAAAAAGTGGTGTCGATGCCAGAATTTTTGGTGCTTTAGCAAATAAAGATATTAGTGTTAGTATTATTTCTCAAGGCTCGTCAGAGCGTGGTATTGGTTTAATTATTGATGCCGACCAAGCCAATCAAGCTGTAATTGCGCTGGAGCGTGAGTTTGAAAGAGATTTTTACTCGCAAGATGTAAATAATATTAATGTAGTAGACGATGTTGCTGTAATATCCATTGTTGGTATCGAGTTAAGCTCGTTCCATAAACCATTTAATGCGCTTATTAAAAACCAGATTACACCGTTGTTGTTCAATAATACGGTTACAGGACGTAATGTTAGTTTGGTAGTTAAAAAGAGTCAGTTACATAAAGCTATGAATGTTATTCATGGTGAAATTTTCGGTATTGCTAAAAAAATAAACATTGCTATTTTTGGTCATGGTGGTGTTGGAGGAGCTTTAATTAATCAGATTTTAAAGTCGAAAGATGAAATTGAAAAACGTAAAGGCATCAACTTAAATGTATTTGCTATTGCAAATTCCAGACGATTATTACTAAATAAAAATGGTGTTAAAACCAATTGGGCAACCGAGATAAAATCTTCAAATTTTGAAAGTTCAGTTGAAGATATTATTGCTTTTGCAAAGAATCATCACCTTGAAAATTTAATTGCGGTCGATAATACAGCTAGTGCAACATTTTATCAAAATTACGTGCCGTTGGTTGAAGCTGGTTTCGATTTGGTTTCATCAAACAAAATAGCAAATACCATTTCGCACGATTTTTATAAAGATTTGCGTCTTCAACTTAAAGAAAATAATAAGCAGTATTTATACGAAACTACTGTTGGTGCCGGTTTGCCGTTAATTGATACGATTAAGTTGTTGCACGAATCTGGAGAAAATATTACCAGAATTCGAGGTGTATTTTCAGGAACATTAAGTTATTTATTTAATAATTTTTCGACTGAAGGTAAACCGTTTAGCAAAATTATACAGGAAACTATCGATAAAGGTTATACAGAACCGGATCCACGAGAAGATTTTTCGGGTAACGATGTTGCTAGAAAGTTATTAATTTTGGCACGAGAATTAGATTTAGAAAATGAATTTGAAGATGTTTCAGTGCAAAATTTAATTCCTAAAGCTTATCGCGATATTTCTGTTGATGAATTTTTAGGTCAATTAAATGTGTTAGACGAGCAATATCAAGGCATAAAAGATGCGCAAAAACCAGGGCATGTATTGCGTTATGTTGGAGATTTGTCGGGCGATTTATCGCAAAACAAAGGGAATTTAGAAGTGAAATTAGTGTCTATACCAGAAGATAGCACTTTAGGTCACGTAAAAGGTAGCGATGCTATTTTTGAAATTTTCACCGAAAGTTACGGTACGCAACCCATAGTAATTCAAGGTGCTGGTGCTGGGGCTGAGGTAACTGCAAGAGGTGTGTTTGGTGATATTTTAAGGTTGTCTAAACACATAAACTAGTTTCTACCTAAGTGGAAATCTCTAAGTAGATAAGTGTGATTTTTAGTATTGTTTTAAATTACACGAAAAATAGATTGTCACACTGAGCGCAGTTGAAGTGTAATAATAAATTGAAAAAATAAAAAGAAAAAGAATGAGCAATAAAAACCATTTTGAAACCGAAGCTATACGAACACAGACAGAAACAAGTCAGTTTTCAGAGCATTCTGTACCATTATACTTAACCTCTGGTTTCGTGTTTGATGATGCCGAAGAAATGCGAGCCTCGTTTGCCGAAGAAAAGCAACGCGATTTATACAGTCGTTACAGCAACCCAAATGTAAACGAGTTTGTAGATAAGGTTTGTAAAATGGAAGGTGCCGAAAGTGGTTTTGCCTTTGCAAGTGGTATGGCGGCAGTGTTTTCAACATTTGCGACCTTGTTAAATGCTGGCGATCATGTATTATCATGCAGCTCAGTTTTTGGAGCAACCCATGGTTTGTTTACCAAATATTTACCAAAATGGAATATTGAATGCTCATATTTTAATATCAACGAAGTTGAAACTGTAGAAAGTTTAATTCAGCCAAATACTAAATTTATTTACGCCGAAACACCTACTAATCCAGGTGTTGATGTTTTAGATTTAGAGTTGTTAAGTGCCATTTGTAAAAAGCATAATTTACTATTAGTTGTAGATAATTGCTTTGCTACACCTTATTTACAAAACCCAATAAAACATGGTGCCGATTTAGTAATTCATTCGGCAACAAAATTAATGGATGGTCAAGGTCGTGTGCTTGGTGGTGTTACTGTTGGTAAAAAAGAGTTAATTCGCGAAATTTATTTGTTTTCGCGTTTAACAGGGCCAGCAATGAGTGCTTTTAATGCTTGGGTGTTATCAAAATCTTTAGAAACTTTAGCGGTTCGTGTTGAAAAACACTGTGAAAATGCGCTTAAAATTGCAGCGTTTTTAGAGAAGCATTCTAAAGTAAATTGGGTGAAATATCCATTTTTAAAATCGCACCCTAAGTACGATATTGCAAAAAAACAAATGCGATTAGGAGGAAACATTATAGCTTTTGAAGTAACAGGTGGTGTTGAAGGTGGACGTAATTTCTTCGATAATATTAAGCTTTGTTCATTATCAGCCAATTTAGGAGATACGAGAACCATTGTTACGCATCCAGCTAGTACAACACATGCTAAAGTAGAGGCAGATGTTAAGGCGGCTGTTGGAATTACAGATGGCATGGTGCGAATTTCTGTAGGTTTAGAACATGTCGATGATATTATTAGAGATCTAGATCAAGCTTTAAACCATGCTGAATAATAGCATAATATATCAAGTTGATGCTTTTGCAGAAGAAGCTTTCAAGGAAACCCTGCCGGTGTTATGCTTTTAAAAGATGAAGTTTCTGAAGCTTGGATGCAAAACATGGCAATGGAAATGAATTTGTCTGAAACGGCATTTGTATTTCCCAAAAACGATCATTTCGAAATTAAATATTATACGCCAACAGTCGAGATTCCGCTTTGTGGTCATGCCACTTTGGCTTCAGCTCATATTATGTACAGTGTTGGTTTAGTGCCAACAGACCGACCAATATATTTTAAAGCTAAAGGCGGCGATTTAGTAATTCATTACGAAAACGGATTTATTGCTATGGAATTCCCAGAATACCAAGTCAGTTCAACCGAAATTCCAGTAAATTTTGAATCGCTTTTAGGGTTTAAGCCTATCGAAATGTATAAAAGTGAAGCAAATTGGTTTATAGCGATTGCCGAAAATCAAAAAGATATTGAAAATTGTTCGCCAAATTTCGAGGCTTTAAACGCCAATGGCTTAGGGCATTTAATGATTTCCGCGAAAGCGAACTATAAAGAAGCCGATTTTGTTGTGCGCTGTTTTGTACCGGAATCTGGAATAAATGAAGATCCTGTTACCGGTTCTGCACATTGTGCTTTAACCCCTTTATGGGCAAAAAAGTTAAATAAAAGTAATTTAGTCTCGCACCAAATATCAAAACGTGGCGGTGAGCTAATTTTAAATTATTTTAATAATAAAGTAAAAATAAAAGGAAAGGCAATTACAGTGTTTAAGGCCGATTTAGCGATTTAATTTGGCATGCTCATTGTAGTTCTTTTATAAAAATAAACTAAAACTAAACTTGTGAAAAAGAAATTATACCTAGTAATGCTGTTGTTTGTATCCATTACAATTTTTGGATGCAGTAGCGATTCTCCGAGTTCGGAAGAGGAAAAAGAAGAAATTAATAAAGAGAATGAAGAGGAAGAAGAAGAAACGAGTGGCATTAAAACACCTGCGGAAAACTTCGATTTATCGACATGGAATTTAAGTATTCCAGAAGATGAAGGCGATGGTACTTCGGTTACAATTACGGTAGCTCAATTGAATAATAATTACGAGAATTCAAAATATTTTTATACTGCCGAAGATGGCGGAATGGTTTTTAAATGCCCGATTGCGGGGTATAAAACATCTGAAAATACAAGTTATACAAGGGTGGAGTTTCGCGAAATGCTACGTGGTACAAATACCAGTATTAGTACACAAGGTGTAAATAAAAATAATTGGGTGTTTGGTTCGGCACCAACGGCCGATGTTAATTCTGCTGCGGGTTACGATGGCGAAATGACAGCTACACTTGCAGTAAATTATGTAACAACAACAGGCGATAGCGGCCAAGTAGGACGCGTAATTGTTGGACAAATTCATGCAAACGACGATGAACCTATTCGAATTTATTACAGAAAATTACCAAATAATAATCTAGGATCTATTTACTTCGCCCACGAACCTCGCGATGGTTATGGCAACGAACAATGGTACGAATTAATTGGTTCGCGCAGTAGTTCTGCTTCAAACCCTGAAGATGGCATCGCTTTAAATGAAAAGTTCTCTTATAAAATTAGAGTGGTAAATAATACTATGGTGGTTACTATTTTACGTGAAGGAAAAGATAACATTGTTAAAACCATAAGTATGGTAAACAGTGGTTACGACCAAGGTGGGCAATACATGTATTTTAAAGCAGGCGTGTATAATCAAAATAATTCGGGTAACGACGATGATTATGTTCAAGCTACTTTTTACGATCTAGAAAAATCGCATACACTAAATTAAATAGTTGTAAATTAATTATATTAGCAGTATGCTATCCAAAAAAACTAAATACGGCCTTAAGGCTTTAACTTTTATTGTGAATTCTGATGGGAATAACCCTGTACAGGTGAGTGCGATTGCTAAAAACGAACAAATACCACAAAAGTTTTTAGAGAGTATTTTACTCACTTTAAGAAAAGCAGGAGTTTTAGGTTCAAAAAAAGGTAAACATGGCGGTTACTATCTGCGTCAAGAACCCGAAGACATTTTAATGACAGAGGTTATGCGTGTGCTAGAAGGGCCTATTGCCATGGTGCCTTGCGTGAGTTTAAATTATTATGAAAAGTGCGACGATTGTGTCGATGAGGACAATTGTAGTGTACACAAACTCATGATTCAAGTTCGCGATAGTGCATTAAATGTGTTTAGAAATACTACACTTGCCGATTTAGCATTAAAAAATACTGAGGATATTGTAAAATAATATCTTGGTTCTTGCTTTTTTTTATCTGAAACTCAATTAATATAAATTTTTCCTAAAAATGGTTAACCAACTTTTTTGTTTAAAAAAAAGTTATACATTTGTAATTCCTATTAAATTGGTAGGATTAATATGTGAAAACAAAATAATATGTTAGGACACGAATTAGATATTGAGTTTTGGAATGAAAAATTAAGGAATTTATCACCTGCCGAAATTATTGACTGGGCTTTAAAACTTTCAGATAATAGATTGGTAACTACAAGTTTTGGTGTTTATTCTGCGGTGTTGTTAAGCACAATTACAAAACATGACAAAGACATTAAAGTAATTTGGTGTGATACATTATATAACGAACCAGATACGTACAAGCATGCCGAAGGTTTAATAGAAAGGTATAATTTAAATATTCATAAATACCAACCTTTAAAGCCAAAACACGAAATAGATGCTACCATTGGTTTGCCTGGAGTTGATGACGAAAGTCATTCGTTGTTTTCCGAAGTTGTAAAGTTAGAGCCTTTTAAGCGTGCACTAAACGAGCATCAACCAGAAATTTGGTTTACAAATATTAGAGATAGAAAAACAGAATTACGTTCTAAAAAAGACATTTTAAGTTTAAGTAAAGAAGGGATTTTAAAAGTAAGCCCATTTTACTATTGGGATGATGATGCTTTAGATCGTTTAATAGAAAAGAAAAAATTACCAAAAAACGTTAACTATTTCGATCCTGTAAAGGCATTAGATAATAGAGAGTGTGGTATACATTTACAATAAGCTAAAAAAAGAATTGCAATATGTTTAGTTTCGAAACAGAAATAGAAAATCCAATTGTACAAAAAGATATTATTGAATTAGCCAATAAAATCGAATTGTTTCATAAAGGAAAAATTGATGAAGAAAAATTTAGAAGTCTTCGTTTAGCACGTGGTGTTTACGGGCAGCGTCAAGAAGGTGTGCAAATGATTCGTATTAAGGTGCCTTACGGTAAATTAAAAAGTAATCAATTACGCCGAATTGCCGATGTGTCTGATGAATATTCTCGTGGAAGATTACATATTACAACACGTCAAGATATACAAATTCATTACGTAGATTTAAATAGAACGCCAGAGCTTTGGGCAGAATTAGAGAAAGATGAAGTAACTGTTCGCGAAGCTTGTGGTAACGTAGTAAGAAATGTTACGGCTAGCGAAACAGCAGGTATTGATGTAAACGAACCATTCGATGTATCGCCGTATGCAGATGCGTTGTATAAATTCTTTTTACGTAACCCAATTTGTCAAGAAATGGGGCGTAAATTTAAAGTATCATTCTCATCAACTGATGCAGATACCGGATTATCGTATTTACACGACATAGGATATATTGCAAAAGAAAAAGATGGTGTTCGCGGATTTAAAGTTATGGTTGCTGGCGGATTAGGTTCGCAACCAAGACATGCCGATGTGTTATATGATTTTGTTGAAACCGATAAAATCATTCCAATAATGGAAGGTGTATTAAGAGTTTTCGATCGTTATGGTGAGCGTAAAAGTCGTGCCAAAGCAAGAATGAAATTCTTAGTTAAAGATATCGGTCTAGAAGCATTTAGAGAGTTAATCGATAATGAACAAAAAGCGATCGAGTTTAAATCTGTAGCAATTGATGCCGATGCTTATGTAGCTTCTAAACCAGTTCAAGTTGAAGTACCTCAAGTTGAAATTAAAAACGAAGAAGCTTTCAATCTATGGAAATCAACAAACTTAATTCCCCAAAAGCAAGCAGGCTATGTTGCTATTGGTATTAAAGTTTTATTAGGCGATTTTTATACAGATAAAGCACGTTTATTAGCAAATTTAGTAGATAAATATGCGGCTAGTGAAGTACGTTTATCACTACGTCAAAATATTGTAATTCCTTTTGTAAAGGAAGATTTAGTACCATTTTTCTATCAAGAATTAGAAAAACTAGGATTTGTAGAAGCTGGTTACAACAAAGCAGTCGATATTACAGCATGTCCAGGAACAGATACATGTAACTTAGGTATTGCGAGTAGTACCGGAATTGCAGAAGAGTTAGAGCGCGTTATAAAAACTGAATATCCACAGTATTTAAAAAACGAAGATTTAGTTATAAAAATTAGTGGTTGTATGAATGCTTGTGGGCAACACAATATGGCAAATATTGGTTTCCAAGGGATGACGGTTCGTACTAAAGACAAATTGGTAGCCCCAGCTTTACAAGTTTTACTTGGTGGTGGAAACCAAGGTGATGGTAACGCTACTTTTGCCGATAAAGTGGTTAAAGTACCAAGTAGAAGAGGTCCAGAAGCGTTACGCAGAATTTTAAATGACTATGAAGCGAATGCCAACGGAAAACAGTTTGTAGAATACTACAAAGAAACTGGCGATCGTTATTTTTACGATTTGTTAAATGATTTACAAGATGTTACTAATTTAACAGATTTAGATTTTATCGATTGGGGTGAAGAAGAAAAATATGTTAAAGCCATTGGTGTTGGTGAGTGTGCTGGTGTGGTTATCGATTTAATCGCTACCTTGTTTTTCGAAAGTGAAGAGAAAATTGAAAATGCAAAAGAATCTTTCGAAAATGAAGTGTACTCTGGTGCTATATACTTAGCATACCAGTCGTTAGTTAATTCCGCGAAAGCGTTATTATTGGCCGAAAACAAGAAAACAAATACGCATGCCGGAATTATTTCTCAATTCGATGAACTTTTTATTGAAAGCGGAAGAATAGATTTAGGTGTTTCTTTTTCAGAATTAATCTATGAAATTAACAAAAACGCACCAACTAAAGATTTTGCTGTAAGTTACATCGCTAATGCGGAAAAGTTCTTAGCTGCAGTTAGAGCGTTTAGAGAAGCAGAACAAGCTCAAGAAGCTTAAAATCGATATAAAATGAATGCATTAACCCCTAAATTAACAGTTGTAGGCGCAGGTCCTGGAGACGAAGATTTAATAACTCTTAAAGCAATTAAGGCTATAGAATCGGCAAACGTTATCCTTTACGATGCACTTATAAACGAGAGTTTACTAAAATATGCTTCTCATGATGCGGAGCTTATTTTTGTAGGTAAACGCAGAGGGTGTTATGCATATCAACAAGAGCAAATTAACGATCTTATAGTTGCTAAAGCTAAAGAAAAAGGTCATGTGGTACGATTAAAAGGTGGCGATCCATTTATATTTGGTCGTGGTGCCGAAGAAATCGATTATGTGCGCCAGTTTGGGCTCGAAACCTTTATGGTTCCGGGTATTTCGTCGAGTTTAGCGGTGCCTGCTTATCAAGGCATTCCGTTAACAAAACGTGGGGCTTCAGAAAGTTTTTGGGTAATCACAGGCACTACAAAACGACACGAAATTTCAAGCGATATTGCTTTAGCTGCAAAATCAACGGCTACAGTTGTTATTTTAATGGGTATGGGTAAGCTTGGTAAAATTGTTGAAATTTTTTCAGCAGAAAATAAGCAAGATGCGCATATTGCCATTATTCAAAATGGCACTAGAGCCGATGAAAAAGTAGGTATAGGTAGAATATATAATATTGAAGCTATTGTAAAAGAGCAAGAATTGGCAAACCCAGCAATAATTATTATTGGTGATGTTGTTAAAGAGCGTGCTGTGTTAAGTTCTATTGCTTCAGAAGTTATAAACAACGGGTAATTATGGAAAGAAATAATTTATATCCGGTGTTTTTAAAGGTTAAAAATCTCAAGGTGCTTATTGTAGGTGGAGGTTTTGTTGCAGAAGAGAAACTTACTTTTTTGCTCAAATCAAGTCCAGATGCAAAAGTAACTATGGTATCTCCAATGTTTCGAGAAGGCACTTCAGCTTTAGCTGAAAAAGGAGATGTTACATTAATTAAGGATGTTTACAGTAAAAAATATTTACAAGGGCAGCATATTGTTGTAGCAACAACCGATGTGCCTGAAGTAAATGTTGAGGTTTACAAAGATTGTAGAGCTGAAGCAAAACTGGTAAATGTAGCCGATAATCCGCCGTATTGCGATTTTTATATGGGCGGTATTGTAACTAAAGGTAACGTAAAAGTGGCAATTTCTACCAACGGAAAGTCGCCAACAACAGCAAAACGTTTGCGTCAATTTTTCGAGGAAGTTATTCCAGAAAATATCGACGATTTAGTTAAAAATTTAAACGAATACAGAAAAACTATAAAAGGCGATTTCAAACAAAAAGTCGAAACGCTAAACGAATTTACTAAAGGATTAATAGAGAAAAATTAATATTTCAAAATGATTAAAACAGATATCATAATCATAGGAGCAGGACCAACAGGTTTATTTACAGTGTTCGAAGCTGGATTATTAAAACTTAAATGTCATTTAATTGATGCATTACCACAACCAGGTGGACAATGTTCAGAATTATACCCCAAAAAACCAATTTACGATATTCCTGGTTTTCCAGAGATTTTAGCGGGCGACTTAACTAAAAATTTACTTGAGCAAGGTAAGCAATTCGAGCCTGGATTTACTTTAGGTGAGCGCGCAGAAACTATCGATAAACAAGAAGATGGGACGTTTATTGTAACTACAAATAAAGGAACACAACACCAAGCGCCAGTTGTTGCAATTGCAAGTGGTTTAGGTAGTTTCGAACCTCGTAAGCCACAATTAGAGAATCTTGCAGATTACGAAGATAAAGGTGTGGAATACATGATTAAAGAACCAGAAATGTATCGTGATAAAAATGTGGTAATTGCTGGTGGTGGAGATTCAGCGTTAGATTGGAGTATCTTTTTAGCCGATGTTGCTAAAAGTGTAACATTAGTACACCGCCGTAATGAGTTTAGAGGGCATTTAGATTCTGTTGAAAAAGTAAGTGAGCTTAAAAAATTAGGTAAAATTAATTTAATTACGCCTGCCGAAGTAACTAATATTATTGGTGATGGTAAGGTTGAAGCTATTGAAATTACTAAAAAAGACGAAGAACCAGTAACTTTAGAAACCGATCATTTTATTCCTTTATTTGGATTGTCTCCAAAATTAGGGCCAATTGCAAATTGGGGCTTAGAAATCGAGAAAAATGCCATTAAAGTTAATAACGCATTAGATTATCAAACAAACATTCCTGGTATTTTCGCTATTGGTGACGGTAACTTTTACCCAGGAAAATTAAAATTAATTCTTTGTGGTTTCCACGAGGCAACTATTATGTGTCAAGCGGCATATAAAATCATTAATCCAGGAAAGAAATTTGTATTAAAATACACGACAGTTTCTGGAGTAGATGGTTTCGATGGAACACGTAAAGAGGCGCCAAAAGCCGTTGTGCAAGCCATAGACTAAGCATTATTTAAAATATAACAAAAATTAAATCCTGCAAGGTTGCATTTACCTTGTAGGATTTAATATTTTTGAACGACTATCAATTAAAAATTAAATAAGCTGTAAATTAAACACAAATGAAAAGTTACAACGTTTGTTTAAAGGACACCGTTAAAAAATTTACTAAAAAACTATTTTATTCTTTATTCGATTGCGAACAAGAAGAAGCGAATAGTGCGTATTTAGAAAAAACGTTTATTAGCATTCTTTCAAAGTTAGATATTCAAAATGCTGAAGATATCTGGAAAACCTTCAAAAGTGAATTGCCAAATATTAGAAAACAGTTAGATGACGATGCTATTGCTTTCGAAACAAATGATCCAGCATCACATTGTTTAGAAGAAATTTATCTGGCTTATCCCGGTTTTCACGCCATTTCAATTCATAGATTGAGTCATGCGCTTCATAAATTAGGTGTTTATATTTTACCTCGAATGATGAGTGAATATATTCACGGCATTACAGGTATCGATATTCATCCAGGAGCAACCATAGGCGATTCGTTTTATATTGATCACGGTACCGGAATTGTAATTGGCGAAACCTCAATTATTGGTAAAAATGTAAAAATTTATCAAGGTGTTACACTTGGCGGCATTCAAGTTTCAAAAGATTTAGCGTCAACTAAACGCCATCCAACCATTCAGGATAATGTTTGCATTTATGCCAATGCCACAGTTTTAGGCGGCGATATTGTTATAGGTGAAAACAGTATTATTGGTGCTAACGTTTGGATTACGCATTCCGTTCCTAAAAATTCATTGGTAACCTATCAAACCGAAATTAAAATAAGACCCAAAAAAAATGGCATTTAAAACAATATTAGACCAAATAGGAAATACACCTTTGGTAGAAGCAACGCATTTAGTTAAAAAAGAAGGCGTGCGCTTACTATTAAAATTAGAAGGGAATAACCCCGGCGGAAGCGTTAAAGATCGTGCAGCATACAATATGATTTCTGAAGCTTTAAAGCGTGGCGACATAAAAAAAGGCGATACCTTGGTAGAATCTACAAGTGGTAACACCGGTATTGCTTTGGCATTTATAGCACAATTATTAGGTTTAAATATGGTTATAATTATGCCTGAAAACTCGACTGTAGAGCGCGTAAAAACCATGCGAGCTTATGGCGCCGAAGTTATTTTAACTTCTGTAGATGTTGGTATTGAAGGTTCAAGAGATTTGGCCTATAAATTAAGAGACGAAAAAGGATACACGTTGCTAAACCAGTTTGCAAATAACGATAACTGGAAAGCACATTATAAAACCACAGGACCAGAAATTTGGAAAGCCACAGAAGGTAAAATAACTCATTTTGTATCTGCTATGGGAACCACTGGAACTATAATGGGCGTTTCCAGATATTTAAAAGAACAAAACAAAAATGTAACTATTGTTGGTGCACAACCAGCCGATGGTGCTAAAATACCAGGTATTCGTAAATGGCCAGAAGCCTATTTGCCAGAATTTTTCGAGCGCGAACGTGTTGATCAAGTTGTTGAGGTTTCAGAAGAAAATGCTAAGGCAACAACACAACGTTTGGCTAAAGAAGAAGGTGTTTTTGCAGGAATGAGCAGCGGTGGTTCGGTGTATTCGGCATTGCAAATTGCTGAAAGTATAGATGAAGGACTCATTGTTGCTATTATTTGCGATCGTGGAGACAGGTATTTATCGTCTACCTTATTCGAATAAAAAATGAAACAATTTTTACTGCTATTTGGTTTAGTAATTAGTTTTTTTGCTTGTAAAAAAGAGGTCAAGCAAGCGAAGCAACAATCTGCTTCAAGTTTTAAAATTGGTATTGTAGCCGACTGCCAATATTGTTTTTGTGAACCTAACACCGATTTTGGTAGATATTACAAAAAATCAACTCAAAAATTAGCAAAAGCTGTTTCAGAACTAAATACTTATAATTTAGACTATACTGTTCATTTAGGTGATTTTATAGATAAAAATTTTGCTAGTTTCGATTCGGTTTTACCCATTTGGAATAATTTAAAATCGGAACATCATCACGTTTTAGGAAACCACGATTTTAGTGTGGCCGATTCTTTAAAAGGAAATGTTGCTAATAAAATGGGGCTTCAAAATCGCTATTATAGCATTATTAATAATAACTGGCGATTTATTGTTTTAGATGGTAATGATTTAAGCTTTTTCGGAGCATTAACTGAAGCTAAAAAGGCTGAAACCGATTCGATGTACAATCAGCTTAAATCCGAAGGTTATAAAAACATTCAAAAATGGAATGGCGGATTAAGTTTTGAGCAGTTAAAATGGGTGAAATCGGAGTTAGAACAATCCGTTAAAAATAACGAAAATGTTGGCTTTTATTGTCATTTTCCAGTAGCAGAAAATGATACCATGCATAGTTTATGGAACTACAATCAGTTCTTTAAAACTATAGATAATTACAATAATGTAAAGTTTTATTTTAACGGTCATAATCATGCTGGTGGTTACTTTAAACGCAAAGGCGTACATTACGTTACTTATAAAGGCATGGTCGATTTCGCAGATAGTACAGCATATTCAGTAGCTACCGTTTTTAAAGACTCCATTTTAATTAAAGGTTTTGGTCGAGAAAACAGCAGAAATTTAAAGTTTTAGCATAAAAATTATAGTTAATTGTGTTACTTTTGCGCACTAGTTCATTAATATAAAAATGTTATCAAGAAAGGTAGAGGGACTAGACCCAATGAAACCTTGGCAACCTCCCGATTTTTCGGGGAAGGTGCTAAATTCTACTAATTGTAAAAGTAATTAGGCAGATAACGAAGCGTTTTTCTACTTGCTTTTCTTGAAACATCATATAAATAAAAAATTAAGTTGTGTTAAACTGAAAGGATTTCAGTTTCTCATTAAATAATTCATTTCATGCTGCTTGTGTATACTTCAGAATGAAAAAATATTGAAGAAATGTCAGATATAAGAAAGGCTTTAAAAGAACGCATTTTGGTGTTAGATGGTGCCATGGGAACCATGCTACAAGCCTATAAGTTTACAGAAGAAGATTTTCGTGGCGAGCGTTTTAAAGATTACCCAACGCCGTTGCAAGGAAATAACGATTTGTTGTCTATTACACAGCCCGAAGCTATAAAAACCATTCACGCAAAGTATTTCGAGGCTGGTGCCGATATTATTGAAACCAATACCTTTTCGGGAACAACTATTGCTATGGCCGATTACCAAATGGAAGATTTGGTTTACGAACTTAACTACGAATCTGCTAAAATAGCAAAAGAAGTTGCTGTAGAATTTACAAAAAAAGAACCACATAAACCACGTTTTGTAGCAGGCTCAATCGGGCCAACAAACCGTACAGCAAGTATGTCGCCAGATGTAAACGATCCGGGTTACAGAGCCGTAACGTTTAATGAATTACGAATAGCATACAAACAACAAGTTGAAGCTTTAATGGATGGTGGCGCAGATATTTTATTAGTTGAAACCGTTTTCGATACATTAAATGCAAAAGCAGCGTTATTTGCAATAGAAGAAGTAAAGGACGAAAGAAATTTAGATATTCCTGTTATGCTTAGCGGTACTATTACCGATGCTTCAGGACGAACTTTATCGGGGCAAACCGCCGAAGCGTTTTTAATTTCGGTTTCACATATTCCGTTATTATCTGTTGGATTTAATTGTGCTTTAGGAGCCAATTTGTTACAGCCACATTTAGAGGCCATTGCCAATAAAACTGAATTTGCAATTTCTGCACATCCAAATGCAGGTTTACCTAATGCTTTTGGTGAGTACGATGAATCTCCAGAAGAAATGGGCGAGCAAATTGAAGCTTACTTAAAAAAGAATTTAATAAATATTATTGGTGGTTGTTGTGGTACAAGTCCAGAACATATTCGCGTTATAGCAAATATTGCTGCGAAATATAAACCACGTCGTCATACTGAACTTGTTTCAGCATCACATTAAGCTTTAAATGAATGATACTAGAAGTTGCCATATTAAATATAAAGGAAGGATTATCTGAAGCTTTTGAAAATAATTTCAAGAAAGCAGAAAATATCATTTCTTCTATGAAAGGTTATATTTCACATGAATTAAAAAAGTGTTTAGAAACAAAAGATCAATACATATTGTTGGTTAATTGGGAAACTGTTGAAGACCATGAAATTGGGTTCAGAAAGTCTGAAGAATACCAAAAATGGAAAACATTGTTACACCACTTTTATGAACCATTTCCAACAGTAGAGCATTATAAATAATGAAAGTAAAGCAAACAAAATACATGAAGTTATCTGGTTTAGAGCCTTTGGTTTTAAACGAAAACAGCAACTTTATAAATGTAGGTGAGCGAACTAACGTAGCAGGTTCACGTAAATTTTTACGCTTAATTAAAGAAGAAAAATTTGATGAAGCCTTAGATATTGCACGTCATCAAGTAGATGGTGGTGCGCAAATTATCGATATTAATATGGACGACGGACTTATAGACGGTAAAGAGTCTATGGTTCGTTTTTTAAATCTTATTGCCGCAGAACCAGATATTTGTCGTGTGCCAATAATGATTGATAGTTCTAAGTGGGAAATTATCGAAGCTGGTCTTCAAGTGGTACAAGGTAAATGTGTGGTAAATTCCATTTCGTTAAAAGAAGGCGAAGAAAAATTTATTTGGGAAGCCAAACAAATAAAACGCTATGGTGCCGCAGTAATTGTAATGGCTTTTGACGAAGTTGGGCAAGCCGATAATTATGAAAGACGCATTGAAATAGCCGAACGATCTTACGATGTTTTGGTAAACAAAGTAGGTTTTCCATCAGAAGATATCATTTTCGATTTAAATATTTTTCCAGTTGCAACAGGAATGGAAGAGCATCGAAAAAATGCTATCGATTTTATTGAAGCAACCCGATGGGTGCGTCAAAATCTTGAAAATGTTAGTGTAAGTGGAGGTGTAAGTAACGTGTCGTTCTCGTTTAGAGGTAATAACGGTGTTCGCGAAGCTATGCATTCCGTATTTTTATATTATGCTATTCAAGCTGGTATGAATATGGGAATTGTAAACCCAACAATGTTGGAAGTTTACGACGATATTCCTAAAGATTTATTAGAGCACGTTGAAGATGTTATTTTAGACAGAAGAGACGATGCTACTGAGCGTTTACTAGAATTTGCCGAAACTGTAAAAGGCTCAAAAGCTGAAAAAACAGTCGATTTATCTTGGCGTGAAAACCCGTTACAAGATAGAATCACGCACGCTTTAGTAAAAGGGTTAGATGCTTTTATTATTGAAGATATTGAACAAGCGCGACAAGAAGCTGAAAAACCAATTGATGTTATTGAAGGCCATTTAATGATTGGTATGAACGTGGTTGGCGATTTGTTTGGCGAAGGAAAAATGTTCTTGCCACAGGTAGTAAAATCGGCACGTGTAATGAAAAAAGCAGTGGCTTACTTAAATCCGTTTATTGAAGCCGAAAAAACTGAAGACTCAGAGCCTGTTGGTAAAATTTTAATGGCAACGGTAAAAGGCGATGTTCACGATATTGGTAAAAATATTGTAAGCGTGGTGCTGGCCTGTAATAACTACGAAATTGTAGATTTAGGGGTTATGGTGCCACCCGAAAAAATTATTGAAACAGCTATAAAAGAGCGTGTTGATGCTATTGGTTTATCGGGTTTAATTACACCTTCGTTAGATGAAATGGTGTATTTAGCTAAAGAAATGCAACGCGAAAATTTTGAAATTCCGTTGTTAATTGGTGGTGCAACAACATCGAAAGCGCATACGGCTGTAAAAATAGATACGCAGTATAAAAACGCGGTGGTTCATGTAAATGATGCTTCTAGAGCGGTAACAGTAGTGGGCGACTTGTTAAATAAACAAACAGCACACGAATACGTGTCTAAACTTAAAAAAGATTATGACGAATTTAGAACCAAGTTTTTAAAACGAGGTAAAGAGAAATCGTATATCACTATAAACGAAGCTAGAGCGCGTAAATATAACATCGATTGGGAAACTTCCGAAATTGTAAAGCCTAAAGCTATGGGTGTCCAAATGTTTAAGCAATTAAGCTTAAAAGAATTGTTGCCGTTTATAGATTGGAGTCCGTTTTTTAGAAGTTGGGATTTGCACGGTAAATATCCAAATATTTTAAAAGATGATGTTGTTGGCGAGCAAGCAACAGTACTTTTTAATGAAGCGCAAGAAATGGTCCAAGACATTATAGCTAAACAACTATTAAAACCTAAAGCGGTTTTTGGTTTGTTTGAAGCTAATACCATAAACGATGATGATATTTCTGTTAAAAAGAAGGGTGAAGAAATTGCCGTTTTTAGGACATTAAGACAGCAATTAAAAAAACGTGACGGTATTCCAAACCATGCTTTAGCCGATTTTATTGCACCAGAAAGTACAGGAAAAACCGATTATATTGGCGCATTCTGTGTCGCTATTTTCGGTGCTCAAGAATTGGCCGAAAGTTATAAGGCTAAAGATGATGATTATAGCGCCATTATGGCTCAAGCTATTGCCGATCGTTTTGCCGAAGCTTTTGCCGAATATTTGCATAAGCAAGTAAGAACCAAACATTGGGGTTATGCCGAAAATGAAGATTTAACCAACGACGATTTAATTAAAGAAAGCTATAAAGGCATTCGTCCGGCGCCAGGTTATCCGGCGTGTCCAGATCATTTAGAAAAAGAAACGATTTGGGAATTGCTGGAGGTTGAAAAAATTATTGGCGTAACGCTAACAGAAAGTTTAGCCATGTGGCCAGCTGCTGCGGTTTCGGGGTATTATTTTGCTAACCCAGAAGCAAAGTATTTTGGTTTAGGTAAAATAACCGACGACCAAGTTAAAGATTATGCAGAACGAAAAGGTATAGCGTTAGAGAAAGCTAGAAAATGGTTACACCCCAATTTAGCAGATTAGAAAATAAAGATGAAATTTATAGAGTTAACTTTAGGAAGCCATATGGTATGCCATGGTTTTGATGAAAACAATAAAGAAAGATTAGAACGTGTTGATTTAGATGGTTTTTCAAAAAAGTTGGTTGCTGTTTCTAGAATAAAATCCGTGAGTGAAAAATATGTTTTAATCGATTATTTAGATGGTCGATGGGTGTATTGGGAATATGAAGATGGTTACGAAACAGTAAAAAATCTATTGAATAGTTAACTTAACAATTTGTTGCTTTTTCGGTAACAAATTGAAGCTATATAAATAAGAATTTTGCAGCAAAAAAACGATGAAAATGAATAGACTTAAATTTTCTACAGAGGTTAAATTTTTTATTCAGCTTTTAATGTTAACTGTTGCTGCGTTAACGGTTTCTTATTTTGTGTAACAACACGTTGGATGTGTCATCCTGAACTCGTTTCAGGATCTTTTTAAAGTTAAGGAGATATATTGTTATTCAGTCCCAATGTTTGTTGGGATTGTAACAAGATTTCGTTATTAGATCTGTTGATTTTTATAACCTGACAGGTCCGAAAAAAGCTTTAAACCAAGGTTAGCCAAAAGTCATATTTTTTTGAAATTGCACTTTTGGCAAGCCCACGTTAGCGATTGTAGTGGCATCCTTTTTTGAGGAACGAGAAAAAGATATAACGGAAAGCGCGACCCGATAGGGTAACGCCAAAAAAATAAAAAATAATTAATTATTGAAGAGATTTCCGCCTTTTCGGAAATTATAAAAGCGAGTTATGAAGGTAACAGAACATATTAAAAAGGCCAACGGAAAAACCTTGTTTTCGTTTGAGATTGTAACACCGGTAAAGGGAAAAAATATTCAGGATTTGTATAACAATATCGATCCGCTAATGGAGTTTAATCCGCCATTTATTGATGTAACCACCTCGCGTGAAGAGTATGTTTATGTTGAAAAAAACGGACTTTTAGATAGGAAAACAGTGCGAAAACGCCCAGGTACTTTAGGTATTTCGGTGAGTTTAAAGCATAAGTATAATATTGATCCGGTTCCGCATATTTTGTGCGGTGGTTTTACCAAAGAAGAAACCGAGTATATGTTGGTAGATTGCCATTATCTGGAAATTGATAATGTAGTGGCGCTTCGTGGTGATGCTATGAAACACCAAAAGTATTTCGAGCCAACTAAAGGTGGCCATACCTATGCTTGCGAATTGGTGCAACAAATTACCGACCTTAATAATGGTAAGTTTTTGCATGAAGAAAATTTAACCCAGTTTAAAACCGATTTTTGCATTGGGGTTGCCGGTTACCCGGAAAAACACATGGAGGCACCATCGTTGCAAACCGATTTAAAGCGTTTAAAAGCTAAGGTTGATGCTGGAGCTGATTATGTGGTAACTCAAATGTTTTTTGATAACCAAAAGTATTTCGATTTTGTTGAAATGGCTAAATCGGCAGGTATTAATATTCCTATAATTCCGGGTATAAAACCGCTTGCTGTTAATAGGCATTTACAATTATTGCCTCATGTGTTTAGTATAGATTTACCAGAAGAATTAATTAATGCTGTTGATGCTTGTAAGGATAATAAAGCGGTTAGACAAGTTGGTATTGAGTGGGCAATTAAACAATCGAAAGAGTTAAAAGCTGCTGGAGTACCTGTTTTACACTATTATTCTATGGGAAAAAGCGATAATGTGCAAGCTATTGCCGAAGCTTTATTTTAAATAATTACTTTTACGGTACAAAACCTATTAATGAAGTTTTTATTATCTGCTCTGTTATGTTTTAGTTTTATTACTGTTTTTTCACAGAGTAAAACACATTCGTCTTATGTTGATGTAAGTTATTTTAAGGGTAATATTGCTTTGCATAACAACGATATTTTACATTTAATAAAAGGGCATCCGGAAGGTTATATTATTGGTTGGAGTAAAAAAACTTACGGTTTTAAAGATTGGGAACAACGCTATAATTATCCCGATTATGGAGTTACTTATGCTTACCAAAACATGAAAAACCCCGATGTTTTAGGTGCTTTGGCTTCGTTGTATGCACATTATAATTTTTACTTTTTTAATAGAAATCTTATGTTTCGTATTGGTCAAGGTTTAGCTTACGCAGATAAAACTTACGACAAGGAAACTAATTTTAGAAATGTAGCCTACGGAAGTCATTTAATGAGTAGTACGTTTGCAATGCTTAATTTTAAAAAGGAACGCATTTTTAATAGGTTTGGGTTTTTGGCAGGAGTGAGCTTAATACATTATTCTAACGCCAATGTAAAAGCGCCAAATGCAAGTACAAATACCATTGCGTTTAATGCTGGAGTTTCTTATAATTTAGATAAGGTTGAGCCAGAATACCAAAATACTTTAGATGAAACAGATAGAAAATTTACAGAACCCGTAAAATTTAACGTTGCATTTAGGTTTGGCGTAAACGAAAGCGACGTGGTTGGGATGGGGCAATTTCCGTTTTATATATTTTCTGGATATGCAGATAAACGAATAAACAGAAAAAGTGCCATTCAATTAGGAACCGATGTGTTTTTCTCGAAGTTTCTGGAAGAATTAATTTATTACCAAAGCGTATCGGTGCCAGAAGAAGATGTGTCGGGAGATGAAGACTATAAACGTGTTGGTGTTTTTGCAGGCCATGAGTTGTTTATAAACAAAATGTCTTTATTAACACAGTTAGGGTATTATGTGTATTATCCTTTTGATTTTGAAGGGCGCATGTACATGCGAATAGGTTTAAAACGCTATTTTGGTAATAAAATTTTTGGAGCTATAACGTTAAAATCGCACGGCGCCAAAGCTGAAGCGGTTGAGTTTGGTGTAGGAATTAGGTTGTAACAATCAATTAAAAAAATATAAATCATGTCACATTTAAAAGGAAAAAAGGCCATTATAACAGGTGGCGGAAGAGGTTTAGGAAAAGCAACTGCTTTGGCTTTTGCAAAAGAAGGAATTGATGTAGCTATTACAGGAAGAAATGAAACTGTTTTAAAAGAAACAGTGGCAGAAATAGAAGGTTTAGGTGTGAAGGCAATATATTCGGTTTTTGATGTAGGGAACTACCAAGAAGTAAAACAGGGTATAGCAAGTATTATAAACGATTTGGGTTCTGTAGATATTTTAGTTAACAATGCAGGAATTGCGGCTTTTGGATCGGTTTTAGATATGGAAGTTACAGCTTGGACTAACATTATACAAACCAACCTTATGGGCATGTATTATGTAACTAAAGAAGTGTTGCCGCATTTAGTAAATAAAAATGATGGTGAAATTATAAATGTATCGTCTACAGCTGGTTTAAATGGTAATGCTACAACATCGGCCTATTCGGCATCAAAATTTGCCGTTATTGGTTTCTCGGAATCTTTAATGAAAGAGGTTAGAAAAAATAATATACGTGTTTGTACTTTAACACCAAGCACAATTGCTTCAGATATGTCTATAGATTTAGGAATTGCAACTAAAGATTCTGAAGACAGCGTTTTACAACCAGACGATTTTGCAGAATTAATTGTAGCTGGTTTAAAATTACCAAAACGTGCTATGTTAAAAAGTGCCTCGTTATGGTCTACTAATCCGTAAAAACCAAATAATAAAGTCTTCTGTAATGTATAGAAAGAAGTAATGAGAAAATTAAGTTACATAATTTGTGTGTTGTTAATTTTTGCCTGTAATAGCGAAAATGCCAACAATTGTTTTCAGAAGTCTGGAGATGTGGTAGAGCATGAATTTGTTGTAGAAGATTTTACCAAAATTTGGGTAAATCGAGATGTTGAATTAATTCTAACAGAAGGAGCAACGCAAAGCGTACAAGTTGAAACTGGCAAAAATTTATTAAATGATGTTACTGCTGTTGTTGTAGATGGAGAATTAGTTTTAACCGATAACAATAGTTGTAATTATGTTCGCGATTACGGTGTAACTAAATTTTATGTTACGGCACCCAATATTACAGAAATTAGAAGTTCTACACAATATGAAATACGTTCTAATGGCGTGTTAACCTATCCGAGTTTATCTATTTATTCTGAAGATTTTAACGAGCCAGATACATTTTTAAGTGGCGAGTTTTATTTAGAGGTAGATAATAATAGTTTAAGGTTGGTGTTTAATGGCCTTTCTAATTGTTTTGTTTCGGGTAAAACTAATAGTATGAATTTAACGTTTGCAGCGGGAACTTCCCGTTTTGAAGGTCGCGATTTAGCGGCGCAAAATGTAGTTATTTGGAATCGTAGCTCGAACGATATGGTGTTAAACCCGATACAATCCTTAAGAGGGAAAATATCGGGTACGGGTGATGTTATTTTAGTAAATACGCCGCCAATTGTTGAGGTTGAACAACAATATACCGGCCGTTTAATTTATGAATAAACTCACTGATTGTTTAGCTATTTCTAATTCTTCATTGGTTGGAACTACTAATATTTTAACTTTTGAAGTGTCAGAGTTAATTGTTCTAATGGTTTTAGATCGTAAGTTATTTTTATTTTCATCCAAAGTAATGCCTAAAAAATCTAGATCTTCACAAACCAAATTTCTAATTAAAGACGAATTTTCACCAATACCAGCTGTAAATACTATGGCATCCAAGCCATTTAAAATGGTAGCATAACTTCCAATGTATTTTTTTATTCGGTAAGCATTCATTTGTAAGGCTAATTGACAGTTCTTATCACCTTCGGAAGCCTTCAATTCAATATCTCTTAAATCACTATAGCCTGTTAAACCTAACATACCACTTTCTTTGTTTAAAAGAGCATTAATTTGTTTCATGCTATAGCCTAAAGCATCTTTTAGGTGGAAAATTACCGAAGGGTCAATAGCACCTGAACGAGTTCCCATAATTAAACCATCTAAGGGAGAGAAACCCATGGAATGGTCGATGCTTTTTCCATTTTTTATGGCTGTCATGCTACAACCATTTCCTAAATGAATGGTTATAATTTTAGACTCCTTGGTGCCTAAAAACTTATTAGCTTGCTCCGAAACATATTTATGACTTGTACCATGGAACCCGTAAACACGAATATGGTGTTCGGTTAAAAATTCGTTTGGTATGGCAAATTTATATGCTTTTTCAGGAATGGATTGTAAAAATGCAGTATCGAATACAGCCACTTGTTTTGCTGTAGGAAAAATAGTTTCAGCAACCATAATACCTTCTAAATTAGCAGGGTTGTGCAAAGGAGCTAAAGATGAAAGCGATTTTATTTTTTCCTTTACATCTTGGTCAATTTCAACAGTATCGTTAAAGTGCATACCGCCATGAACAACTCTATGGCCAACAATTTTAATGTCTTCTGCGGTTTTTAAAACACCTTCTTTTTTATCTAATAAATGTTTAGCAACTAGTTTTAAAGCGGCTTTGTGTGTTAATATTTTTGTTTCGGTTTCAACGTTTTTATGTTCAGATTTAAATTTAAACTTAGCATCTGTAAAGCCAATACGTTCAACAACACCAGCACAAATAATAGTTTCTTCTGGCATGGCAAAAAGTTGAAATTTTAAAGATGAGCTTCCGGAGTTTAGTACAAGTACTTGCATATGGTTTTATTGGTCTTGGGCTTGAATAGCAGTTATTATTACGGTGCTGTAAATATCATCTACGGTACAGCCACGGCTTAAATCGTTTACGGGTTTGTTAAGGCCTTGTAGCATAGGGCCAATGGCTAGAGCGCCAGTTTCTCTTTGCACGGCTTTATAGGTGTTGTTTCCTGTATTTAGGTCTGGAAAAATTAAAACGCTAGCTTGTCCTGCAACTTCAGAGTCTGGTAGTTTGCTTTTTCCAATACGCATATCTACAGCGGCATCATATTGTATTGGGCCTTCAATTTTTAAATCAGGAGCTAAGCCTTTAGCAATTTCAGTTGCTTTTCTTACTTTATCTACTTCTTCACCTTTACCAGACGAACCTGAAGAATATGAAAGCATTGCTACTTTAGGCTCTACACCAAAATTCTTTGCGGTTTCGGCAGAAGCAATTGCGATTTCAGCAAGCTGTTCGGCATTAGGATTTGGGTTTATGGCACAATCTCCAAATATTGATACACGATCTTCAAGACACATAAAAAATATAGAAGATACAATGTTAGCACCAGGTTTTGTTTTTATAAATTGTAAAGCAGGCCTTAATGTATGTTGTGTAGTGTGTACAGCTCCAGAAACCATACCATCTGCATGACCTTTATGAATCATCATTGTGCCATAGTAGGATACATCAGACATGGCATCTTTAGCCATATCAATATTAACACCTTTGTGTTTTCTTAATTCGTAAAAGGTGTTTACGTAATCATCAAAATTTGGTGATTCTGTTGGGAAAACAACATTAACTTTACTTAAATCTAGAGGTATGTCGTAGCGTATTAAACGTTCTTGTATTTTATCTATTTCTCCAATTAAAGTTATGTCTACTACTTGGGCACCAACTAATTTTGCTGTTGCTCGTAACACACGCTCATCATACCCTTCTGGTAAAACAATATGTTTTTTGTTTTTAAGAGCCGATTGTAATAAATTATATTGAAACATTCTTGGTGTGAATATTTCAGAGTTAAATGTAACTAAACTATCTGCTAATTTTTTAGTGTTAACATGTTTCTCAAAAGATGCAATGGCGATGTTAATTTTGTCTGTGTTTTCAGCATAAATTCTAGATTTTACTTTTCCTATGGCATTAGTAGCATTAAAAGTGCCTTTGTTTACACTTAAAATTGGTACAACACTAGAAAGTCCTTCAATAAGTTTTAAAATAGATTCTTCAGGAATTAAACCACCAGTTAAAACAATTCCAGAAATTGTTGGGTAATTTTTTGATATATGTGCTTGTAGAGATCCTAAAATAATATCAGCACGATCTCCAGATGTAATTACTAAAGAGCCTTCTTTTAATTTTGTGATATAGTTACGTAGTTGCATTGCACCAACCCCAGAGTTTTGCACTTGGTTATTAAGCATATCTTTACCAAATAATACTTTGGCATCAAGGGCTTTTGCTATTTCCTTTATTGTAGGGTTTTCTAGGCTGTGTATTTTTGGAATAACCGATATACTTGTTTTAGCATGTATGCGGTCTTTTAATTTATTTTTTAGTGTATTTGTGTCTTCGACAGTAACTTTGTTTGCCATTATAGATAATACATCTACTTCAGCTTTAAAGGTGTCATAGGCTAACTGTACATTATCTAAAAGGTCTTTTTCGTTTTTACGATCTCCGTTAATTACAATAATTACAGGCAATCCTAGGTTTTTGGAGATTAACATGTTAATATCAAGCTCTAAGCTTGAGTTTTCATGAGAGAAATCGGTACCTTCAACTAAAACTAAATCGAAATTATCCTCAAGACGTTTGTATTTTTTTATGATCTCATCGATTACATAACCAGATTTTCCTTGGTTGTAGAGGTCCAATACTTCACTGCGTTTAAAAGCGTAAGTTTTTTTGTAATTTAAATCTATTTCAAAATGAGAAACAACCGTTTTAATATGATTGTCCATTTCACCTTCTTCAACATCTTCAACAATTGGCCTGAAATAACCTACTCGGGCCGTTTTTCCAAGTAGCATTCGCATTAATCCAAGTACAACTACAGATTTACCGCTATTGGGCTCCATGGTTGCTACATAAATACCTTTACTCATGATAATTTTTTTGAGACACAAAGATAATTATTTAGAATCTGTTTAAATAATTATCTTGTGATTTTCAGTTAATAATAGTACAAAATTAGGATTGTTTTAATTAGTGAAAGATGATTTTTGTCATTCTAATCTTTTTTGCCTTTAAGCTGTTAACTCTCTAAATAAAGATTCTAAATTTGCGTTTTTTTGATTTAGTTGAAGTATTTTAAGTTCGTTGTCATGTGCAAAATCAAATACATGTGACCTCATGTCTTCTGAGGTTTTAAATGTAATTTCATAAACAAAACCATGTGTATTTGTTACGTCAATAGCTTTAGGAAGTTGTTTTAAAATGGCATCTTCAACACGGTAATCAAACTCTACAATTACAACTTGTTCTTTTTCGTTGCGTAAATCTTTTAGTTTTTTATCGGCAACAATTTCACCTTTGTTTATAATAATAACGCGGTCGCAAATGGCTTCAACCTCTTGCATAATATGAGTAGATAAAAAAACCGTTTTAGTTTGCCCAATGGTTTTTATAAGTTGTCTAATATCCACCAATTGGTTTGGGTCTAGGCCTGTAGTGGGTTCATCTAAAATTAAAACATCCGGATCATGCAATAAGGCATTAGCTAAACCAACACGCTGGCGATAACCTTTGGAGAGTTGTCCTATTTTTTTATGAGATTCGGGCGTTAATCCGGTGAGTTGAATAACCTCTTGTGTGCGTTGTTTGCTAACTTTGTAAATAGAAGCGTTAAAAGCTAAATATTCTTTTACATACGTATCTAAATACAGCGGGTTGTGCTCGGGTAAATAGCCTACACTTTGCTGTACCTGCTTTTTGTTCTGGTTAACATCGTGATTGTTAACTTTTGCTTCACCTTGATTTGCATTAATAAAAGTAGTTAAAATCTTCATCATTGTCGATTTTCCAGCACCATTAGGTCCTAAAAAACCAACAATTTCTGGTTTGTTTACTTTAAATGTTACATTGTTTAAAGCTTTTTGGCTTCCGTAAAGTTTAGTTATCCCTTTAACTTCAATAGACATATTTAAAAATATTTATTCAAAAATAAATTATTATACAACGTAATATGAGTTTTGCTGTAAAATCTTAAAAAATTTTAATATATACGTAAAAAATCTATTCAAGTGCTTTGTGTTTTTAAATAAATAATTACTTTAGCAGCATAATTAAGACGATGACAATACATTATACATATTTTATCAATTTCTTTTATTTCTTTTTTAGCGGAAGAAACGAGGCGTTGTATGTATAATTTATAAAATAAATTTTAATATGAGTCTCGATGAAAATCGGGACTTTTTTTTGTTCAAGAATTACTTGAAAATTTAAAAATAACTAAATAAAGTTGATTAATACAGTAGCTATACAAGGTGTAAAAGGATCGTTTCATCATATTGTTTCAGAACAATTTTTTGAAAACCAAGTGTCTCTTATTGAGTGTTTAACATTCGATAGAGTGGTTGATGCCTTAATTACTAAAGAATGTGATGCCGCAATTATGGCGTTAGAGAATTCTATAGCGGGTTCTATAATTCCTAATTATGCGCTAATCGATAATTATGGATTACATGTAGTTGGTGAGCATTATTTAGATATTCAGCATAATTTAATGGCACTAAAAGGGCAAAATATTGAAGATATAAAAGAGGTTTATTCGCATCCTATGGCATTATTGCAGTGTAAAGCTTTTTTTAAAGAACACCCACATATTAAATTAGTTGAAGACAAAGATACAGCCGAGGTTGCACAACGCATACAGGAAAAACAACTTAAAGGTGTTGGTGCCATTGCAAGCGTTTTGGCTGCCGAAATTTTCGAGTTAGATATTTTAGCACATAGCATACAAACTATAAAGCATAACGAAACACGTTTTGCAATTGTAAAACGTACAAATTCTGAAGTGCCTCAAAATGAAATTAACAAGGCATCTTTAAAATTTACCGCAAATCATAAACGTGGTAGTTTGGCAACAATTTTAAATGTGATGAGCGATTGTAAATTGAATTTAACAAAAATACAGTCGTTACCTATTGCCGAAACGCCTTGGAAATATGCTTTTTTCGTTGATGTTACTTTTGAAAGATATTCAGATTTCGATAAAGCGAAATCGATAATAAACATAATGGCCGAAGACTTTAAAGTTTTAGGCGAATATAAAAATGCAAAGCTATGATTGAAGTAGCAAACCGATTACATACCGTTGAAGAATACTACTTCTCGAAAAAATTGAGAGAGGTTAATTTAATGATCGCTAATGGTAAACCCGTAATTAATTTAGGTATAGGAAGCCCAGATTTACAACCACCACAAAAGGTTGTTGATGCTATTGTAGATAGCTTAAAAAATCCAGCGGCACACAAATACCAAAGTTACCAAGGTTTACCAGAGCTAAGACAAGCCATGGCGAATTTTTATAAATCAAACTTTAAGGTAAGTCTTAGTCCAAATACCGAAATTTTACCACTTATTGGTAGTAAAGAAGGTATTATGCATATTTCAATGGCATTTTTAAATGAAGGCGACGAAGTGTTAATACCAAATCCAGGTTATCCTACTTACCAATCGGTAACGAAATTAGTAGGCGCAAAAGGTGTTTTATACAATTTAGATGCGGGGAATAATTGGATGCCAGATTTTGAAGCTTTAGAGCAACAAGATTTAACTAAGGTAAAATTAATGTGGGTTAATTATCCGCATATGCCAACAGGAGCAAAACCTTCAAAATACGTGTTCGAAACGTTAGTAGCTTTTGCTAAAAAGCATAATATTTTAATTGTTAACGACAATCCGTATGCGTTTATTTTAAACCAAGAACCAACAAGTATTTTAAGTGTTGAAGGGGCCAAAGAGGTGTGTTTAGAGTTAAATTCCTTAAGTAAAACATTTAATATGGCTGGCTGGCGTGTTGGTATGGTTGTTGGCGATGGCACACTTATTAGCCACGTGCTAAAGGTAAAGAGTAATATGGATTCTGGAATGTTTTACGGTATTCAAAAAGGTGCTATAGAAGCTTTAAATTGTTCTAATATGTGGTTTGCAACCTTAAACAGTGTATACCAAAAACGTCGCGAATTAGTTTGGCAATTAGCCGAAGCTTTAAATTGTACTTTTAGTAAAGAGGCGTCAGGTATGTTTGTGTGGGCAAAATTACCGGCATATATGAAGTCTGAAGAATATATAGACATGATTTTAAAAGAGCATTATATTTTTATAACGCCAGGTACTATTTTTGGTAGCCAAGGCGAGGGGTATATTCGTTTTTCACTTTGTGCCACAACAGAAGATTTACAAGAAGCCATAACACGAGTTAGTTAAATGAAAAACATATTTGTAATAGGTATTGGTTTAATAGGAGGAAGTCTTGTAAAGGATATTAAAAAACAAGACCCGAGCGTTACGGTTTACGGAATCGATAAAAAGGATGCGGTTTTAAACGAAGCATTATCATTAAGTTTAATTGATGAAAAAGCCACTTTAGATGATCTTGAAAATGCCGATTTAGTAATTGTCTCGATTCCTGTTGATGCTACAGAAAAATTATTACCAGTAGTTTTAAATAAAGTGTCTGATGATGCTTTGGTAGTCGATGTAGGATCTACAAAGTTAGATATTTGTAAAGCGGTTGAAAACCATGAAAAACGACGTAATTATTTAGCAATGCACCCGATTGCAGGTACAGAGTTTTCTGGTCCGAGTGCAGCAATTAACGATTTGTTTGTTGGTAAAACAAATATTATTTGCGAAGTAGAAAAAACAGCTTTCAAACTTCAGGAAAAGGCTTTAGAACTGTTTAGAAATATAGGCATGCGAATGTGTTACATGAATCCGGAAGCACACGACAAACACATTGCTTATGTGTCGCATTTATCGCACATAAGTTCGTTTATGCTGGGTAAAACGGTAATAGAAAAAGAAAAAAACGAACGCGATATTTTCGATATGGCTGGTAGTGGTTTTGCTTCAACCGTGCGTTTGGCAAAAAGTTCGCCCGCTATGTGGACGCCAATTTTTAAGCAAAACAAAGCTAATGTAATTGAAACGCTAGAAGAATATATTGCCAACTTAACGCAGTTTAAAGAGTTAATGAAACAAGATGATTTTGAAGCGATTTTCAACGAAATGGAAAATACAAATCATATAAAAGATATTTTAAAAGGAATAAATTAAATAAAACAGAAACTAAAAAAATTAAATACCAAGACTAATTATAAAACAAACCCCTTTGGAATTTTATTTTTCGAAATTTTAAACACTATGGAAAACACAAAAGAAATGAGAACATGGTTAGATGATTTAAAACTAGATCATCCATTAGTAATAGCAGGACCATGTAGTGCAGAAACCGAAGAACAAGTACTAAAAATTGCTCACGAGTTAAAAAATACAGATGTAAGCTATTTTAGAGCAGGTATTTGGAAACCAAGAACGCGTCCAGGAAACTTTGAAGGTGTTGGCGCATTAGGTTTAAAATGGTTACAAAAAGTAAAGGCAGAAACCGGAATGAAGGTTTGTACAGAGGTTGCCAACGCAGCTCACGTAAAATTAGCTTTAGAGCATGATATCGATTTATTATGGATTGGTGCGCGTTCAACAGTATCTCCTTTTATTATGCAAGAAATTGCAGATGCTTTAAACGGTACAGATAAGCCAGTTTTAATTAAAAACCCAGTGAACCCAGATTTATCTTTATGGTTAGGTGGTATCGAGCGTATTTACAAATCTGGTGTAAAAAATATTGGAGCTATCCACAGAGGATTCTCAACATACCAAAAAACAAAATACCGTAACATTCCAGAATGGCAGTTAGCAATCGAATTTCAAAATAAATTCCCAGATATTCCATTAATTAACGATCCGTCGCATATTACAGGAAAGCGTGATATGATTTTTGATGTATCGCAAACTGCTTTAGATTTAAATTTTGATGGATTAATGATTGAAACGCATTACGATCCGGAAAATGCATGGAGTGATGCAGCACAACAAGTAACACCAGAAACTTTAGTGCAAATCATGAAAGATTTAAAAATTCGTAAAGAAAGCGATCAGGAAGCAGAGTATAACAATGCTTTAAATAACTTAAGAGCTCAAATAGATGTAATTGATAACCAAATTATCGAGCAAATTGGTAAGCGTATGGTTGCTGCCGATTCTATTGGTGCCTTAAAGAAAAAGAAAAACGTCGCTGTTTTACAATCTAAACGTTGGAACGAAATTTTAGGTAAAATGGTACTTGAAGGTGAGCAACATGGTTTAAGTGAAGAGTTTATTTTAAAAATGTTTAAAGCTATTCACCAAGAATCAATTAATCATCAAGAAAAGATAATTAACGGATAAATTTAAAAAGCCTCGCATTGCGAGGCTTTTTTTATGCATTAAAAGTTGTTAATTTGCATTATAAAATTAGTGAATGACAGGTAAAGTTTATAAATCTACAGGAAGTTGGTATACCGTTAAAACCGAGCTCGGTAAAGCTTACGAATGCCGAATAAAAGGTAAATTTCGTATTCAAGGTATAAAAAGTACTAACCCTATTGCTGTTGGCGATATTGTAGATTTCGATTTAGAAACTCATAATAACGAAGATACAGGTGTAATACATAAAATACACGATCGTAAAAATGTTATTGTACGTAAATCGGTAAACCTATCTAAACAAACACATGTTATAGCATCAAATTTAGATATGGTTTTTTTAATGATAACCATAAACAATCCGCCAACATTAACGAGTTTTATCGATAGGTTTTTGGTTACAGCCGAAGCTTATTCTATTAAAACCATTCTTCTTTTTAATAAAATTGATGCTTACGATAAAGAAACCCTCGATGAGGTACGTTATTTAGCGCATATTTATCGTGAAATTGGTTACGAGTGTATTGGTGTTTCTGCAAAAACAGGAAAAAATGTAGACAAAGTTAAAGCCTTAATGGAAGGGAAAGTGAGTATGTTTTCTGGTCATTCTGGTGTTGGTAAATCTACTTTGGTAAATGCTATCGAACCTGCTTTAAATCTTAAAACAAAAGAAATATCGAGCCAACATATGCAAGGGCAACATACAACAACATTTGCCGAAATGTACGATTTAAGCTTTAATGCTAGTATTGTTGATACGCCTGGTATAAAAGGTTTCGGCGTTGTAGATATGGATAAAGAAGAAGTGGGTGACTATTTTCCAGAAATATTTAAACTAAAACAAGATTGTAAGTTTAATAACTGTTTACACGTAAAAGAGCCAAAATGTGCTGTAAAAGCGGCTTTAGATAACGATGAGATTGCCTTTTCACGTTACCGAAGCTATTTGCAAATTATTGAAGGAGAAGAAGAACACTACCGAACAGATAATTGGGATAACGATTAAAACATGAAAATTGTAATACAACGTGTAACCAAAGCAAGCGTTACTATTGAAGGCGAAAAAGTAGCCAATATTAAAACTGGGCTTTTAATTTTACTCGGCATTGTAAACGAGGATTCTCAAGACGATATAAAATGGCTTACCAATAAAGCGGTTAATCTTCGCATATTTGGCGATGAAAACGGTGTCATGAATAAGTCTGTAAAAGATGTTGAAGGCGATATTATTGTTGTTAGCCAATTTACCTTACATGCCTCTACAAAAAAAGGTAATCGCCCCAGTTATATAAAAGCAGCGAAACCAGACGTTGCCATTCCTTTATATGAAAGTTTTGTGAAGCAAATAGAGGTCGATTTAGGTAAAAAAGTACAAACCGGACAATTTGGTGCCGACATGAAAGTAGAGCTTCTTAACGATGGTCCTGTTACCATTATTATCGACTCAAAAAATAGAGAATAATTTGCCTTTTATCGAAAAGTTCTTAAATAATTAATTAACTTTTTATAATTTTCTAGAAATTAAGAATTTTAATTAACCTTTAAATAATTAACGGTTTTCTCTCAATTAATTTTTCTTAACTATAAAATAAAATTTAGAAGAATTAATTATTATTTATGATTAAGCTTAAAAAGGTTTGTTATCTGCTATTTTTAGTGATAACTTTCTCATTTTCTCAAGAAAACTTATTTACAAGTTTAACCCTTCCCGATCATCTTACAAAAAATGCTAATGCTGTTTTACGTTACGAAAATTTAGATGTAACTGTTAACGCTGTAGATGATGTCGTTATTACAGAAAAACGTATTATAACAGTGTTAAACGAAAGTGGAGATTATTTGGTGCAAGCTAGTGCTGGGTATAGTAAACACTTTAAAATAAAGAAAATTGAAGCCGTTGTTTACAATGCTCAAGGTTCCGAAATTAAAAAATTCAAGAAAAAAGATTTTATAGATCATAGCGCCGTAGATAGTTTTTCTATATATACCGATTCTAGGGTGTTATTTATGGGTTATACGCCTACAACTTATCCATATACTGTAGCGTTCGATTTAGAAGTAGAAACATCAAACTCTGCGGGTTTGCCTTCATGGCGACCAATAACCAGTTATTACATTGCTATAGAAAAAAGTAGTTACACTTTAACCGATAATGCTAATTTAGGACTTCGATTTAAAGAGAAAAATGTAGATGGTTTTAAAATTGAAAAAAACACGACTACAAATACTTTAAATTATAGCTTATCGGATATGAAGGCCTTAAAACCAGAAGATTTAAGTCCGTCCTTCGAAAATTTCACGCCTCATGTCTTAGTAGCAGTAGATAACTTTCAGTATTACGGCGTTTTAGGAAAAGCTAAAAATTGGTTGGAATATGGCGATTGGGTAAACAATGCGCTTTTAAAAGGAAGAGATGAGGTGACCGATGAAACCAAACAAAAAATACTTGAATTAACTGCTAATATTTCAGATCCTATCGAAAAAGCAAAAAAAATATTTCAGTTTGTACAAAACAATACGCGCTACATAAGTGTGCAAATTGGTATAGGTGGTATGCAACCTATTTCGGCATTAGAGGTCGACCAAGTTAAATACGGCGATTGTAAAGGGCTAACCAATTATACTAAAGCATTGTTAAACATTGCCGGAGTAGAGTCGTATTATAGCATTGTACAAGCCGGTAGAGATATTGTAGACTTTGAAACCGATTTTGCCTCCCTAGCCCAGGGAAATCATATTATTTTGGCAATCCCGAAAGTAGACAACGATTTAATTTGGGTAGACTGTACAAGTCAAGTGCATCCGTTTAATTTTATTGGCAGTTTTACCGATAATCGAAATGTTTTAATGGTAAAGCCAAATGCTAGCGAAGTTGTTAAAACCACGATTTATCCCGATTCTTTAAATGCGCAAATTACAAAAGCCGAAATAAAAATTTTAAACGATGGTAGCATGAGTTCGGTTTTAAAACGAACCACTTATGGTACCCAATATGATAATAGGTTTCCACTTGAAAGAGAATCAGATAAAGACATAAAGGAATATTACAAAGAGCATTGGGATTATGTAAATAGCCTTGATGTCGATCAGTATAAATTCAATAACGATAAAAATAAGGTAGCGTTTGAAGAGGCTTTAAATGTATCGGCCAGAAATTACGCAAAAATAACTGGCGATAGGTTGTTTATGCCTATAAACGCATTTAACAAAAATACATATGTTCCTAAGCGATATGTAAGTCGAAAATTACCTTTAGAGATACAACGTGGTTATTTAGATGAAGATAGCTTTGTTTACCAAATACCAGAAGGTTATAAAATTGAAGCTTTACCCAAAAATGTAACTATTAAAAACAAATATGGTGTTTATAATGTTGCTATAAAATTTGAAAATTCAAAAATTTACTACCACCGCAAACTTCAAATTAATAGTGGTAAATATCCAAAAACCGAATACGATGAGTATCGCGATTTTAGAAAACAAGTTGCTAAAAGCGATAATTCAAAAATCGTTTTAAAAAAATCTAGTTAACCAAACAATCAGTTCTATAAAATGAAAAACCTTTATTTAATTGCTATTTTAATAGCTCAAATAACTTTTGCTCAAGATTTTAAATTTGGCAAAGTTTCAAAAGAAGAATTACAAGAAGAAAAGTATTTGCAAGATCCATCGGCAAATGCAGTTGTACTATATAAAAAACAAAGCACGTATTTTTCGTTTAATACGGTTGAATCAACTTTAATAACCGAAATTCATGAGCGTATAAAAATATATAATAAAGATGGGTTTGATTACGCAACGCACTTTATAGATTTATATCAAAGTGGAAACTCTGAAGAAGATGTTAGCGGTTTAAAAGCCGTTACTTATAATCTTGTAGATGGGCAAATAGAAAAAACAAGTTTAGACAAAAAACAAATTTTTGAAACAGAAGTAAATTACAACTATAACGAGATAAAGTTTTCTATGCCTGACGTAAAAGAAGGCTGTGTTATCGAGTTTAAGTATAAAATTACGTCACCATTTATCTGGAATATCGATGAGTTTGTATTACAATACGACATCCCGATTAAAAAAGTAGAAGCTTCAATTAGCACACCCGATGGGTTAAATTTTAAAGAAACCATAAAAGGATTTATTCCTTTTTATGGCAAACCCGGTCAATCTTATAACGAAACGCGTGTAAAGGAATATAATCTGGTGCATGTCCCGGCTTTAAAAGAAGAACGTTTTGTAGATAATATTGATAATTATCGAGCCGGCGTTGTATTCGAGTTAAAATCCATTATAATTCCAGGTGTAGTGCATAAAACATACTCATCATCTTGGGCCGATGTAGCTAAAACTATTGGTAATACTAACGATTACGAAACACAATTGGATAAATCTAGATCGTTCAACGACGAGCTTGACCCCATTTTAGCCAATGTGGCATTACCAACAGATAAAATGAAAGCTGTTTTTAATTATGTTAAAAACCATATTAAATGGAACAATATGGACGGCAAATACTTTTATCAAGGTATAAAAAAAGCTTTGCAAGAAGGTAAAGGAAATGCTGCCGATGTTAATTTAACTTTGGTTGCAATGCTGCGATATGCAGGTATAAACGCAAACCCTGTTGTGTTGAGTACTAAAGACAATATTATACCTATTTTTCCAACAATAGACAGGCTAAACTATGTTATTGCCTATGCCGAAATTAATGGTAAAGCATATTTTCTAGATGCTACAAGTGAGTTTAGCGATATAAATATTTTACCAATTAAGGATTATAACTGGAAAGGTATTTATATTGATAATAATAATATGGTGTGGAAAAGTATAGATATTAGTAAACCGCCAATTGCCGAAGAATTAAATATGCTAAGTGGAACTTTAACTGAGGATGGTGCGTTTGAAGGTAAAATACGTTCCAGATACACAAACCATAATGCGTTGTTATTTAGAAAGCGTTTTAAAAATGAAGATATTGATGCGTTTGTAGCAAAAAAGGAAGAAAAGCTAGATAATATTGAAATTTCTAATTACGAAGCCAAAAATACCGAAACAACAGAAGGTTTCGTTATGGAAACCTTCGATTTTAAACATGAAAGTATAGCAAGTAGTGTTGGCGATAAATTGTATGTTAACCCAATATTGTTTTTAAAACAAAAAGAGAACCCTTTTAAATTAGAAAAAAGAGAATTTCCTATAGATTTCGGGTTCCCTTTTCAAGACAAGTATAATATCACGGTAAAATTGCCAGAAGGTTATGTTGCCGAATCTGTACCAGCTCCACTTTATCTTAAAATTCCAGATAATTTAGGTTATTTTAAATTTAAAGTAGTTGTTAATGGTAGTATGATGCAGTTGGCTGCTTCTTTAGAAATTAATAGAGCTATGATAGGTCCGGATAAATATTTATTTTTGAAAGAATTTTTTAATCAAATAGTGATTAAAGAAGAAGAGCAAGTTGTATTAACTAAAGTTTAAAAATGGATATAAAAAACGCCCAAAAAGACGTAGACGATTGGATTAATGAGCACGGTGTTCGCTACTTTAACGAACTTACAAATATGGCACAACTTACCGAAGAGGTTGGTGAAGTAGCAAGAATTATAGCACGACGTTACGGCGAACAAAGCGAAAAGGAAAGCGATAAAGATAAAGACTTAGGCGAAGAGCTCGCCGATGTGCTTTTTGTAACCTTATGTTTAGCAAACCAAACAGGTGTAGATTTGCAAGCCGCTTTCGATAAGCGTATGTATAAAAAAGGAAAACGCGATCACGATCGTCATCACAATAACGAAAAGCTAAAATAACATAGACGACGAATTTTATAGGATAAATATTTGAAGGTGTCATGCTGAACTCGTTTCAGTATCTCATCTTCAACTATTCCTAAAATACACATTAAATGTCTTCAATGTCATTGCTGAGCGCAGTCGAAGTTTATCAGTGACTAAATTGGCTAACGGATATAAAATGCTGCCATATTTTCTAACATTTGTAAAAAATCTGTTAAGTATTTAAAAAAAAGAAAATTACTTAGTATTACTCTGTATTATCGAGTAAATTTGCAACTTTTAAGTTAAATAAGACCATGCAAATTACGCTTCAAAAATCTAAAATAGTCAAACAATCTTCAATACAAATAACAGGTTCTAAAAGTGAATCAAACAGATTATTGCTTTTACAAGCTTTATATCCAAGTTTAAAGCTCGATAATATTTCAAATTCCGATGATAGTAATTTAATGACGAATGCGTTAAATACAGATTCGAAGGTTGTCGATATTCATCATGCAGGAACCGCTATGCGTTTTTTAACGGCGTTTTTTTCGGTACAAGAAGGACGAGAAACTGTTTTAACAGGGTCAAAACGTATGAAAGAGCGTCCAATTAAAATTTTAGTTGAAGCTTTACAAGATTTAGGTGCAGAAATAAGTTATGTAGAAAACGAAGGTTTTCCGCCAATTAAAATAAAAGGAAAAAAACTTACGCAAAGTAAAGTAACTCTAAAGGCAAATGTAAGTAGCCAATATATTTCGGCGTTATTGTTAATAGCATCAAAACTAGAAAATGGTTTAGAGCTTACTTTAGATGGCGAAATAACGTCAATTCCATATATAAAAATGACGCTTAGTTTACTTGAAGAAATAGGTGTTGAAACGTCGTTTTCTGGTCAAGTTATAACAGTAAAGCCAAACAAGGAAAAACCAACAAAAACCAATTTAGTTGTAGAGTCCGATTGGTCGTCGGCATCTTATTACTTCAGTATTGTAGCGTTAAGTGAAGTTGGTACACAAGTTACTATTTCATCTTACAAAGAAAATTCGCTTCAAGGCGATTCTGCTTTAATTAATATTTACAAGCATTTTGGTGTTAAATCGGTATTTAATGGCAATAGTTTAACCTTATCTAAAGAAGAAAAAACTTTAGAAACCTTAGAGTTAGACCTTAAAAATGCTCCAGATATTGCGCAAACCATTGCAGTAACTTGTTTTGCATTAGGTATAGCATGTGACTTAACGGGGCTTCATACTTTAAAAATTAAAGAAACCGATAGGTTAGTGGCTCTTAAAACCGAAATAGAAAAACTAGGTGGCGAGGTTGAAATAACAGATAAATCGCTGCATTTAAAACCTTCATCTCAAATAAAAGAAAATATTTCAATCGCAACTTACAACGACCATAGAATGGCTATGGCATTCGCGCCAATAGCCTTAAAATCGGCATTAGTTATTGAAGATGCCATGGTGGTTTCAAAATCCTACCCAACCTTTTGGGACGATTTAAAAACGCTTGGTTTTAAAATATCAGAATAAATTTCCGCTTTTACTTGACAACCCCTATGCTCAGATTGTATATTTGCAACTTTGCTATAAAAACATAGTTTTTTAATCCTTCTTTTTGAAATAGATTAAAGTATTAAAAGGCCATAAATTAATTAAAAACGAGCACATGAAATTATCAAACTTTGGTTTCGATTTACCAAGCGAATTACTTGCGGAATATCCTGCAGAAAACAGAGACGAATCGCGTTTAATGGTTTTAAACAGAAAAGATCAAACCATTGAACACAAAATGTTTAAAGATCTTATTGATTATTTTAACGAAGATGATGTTTTAATTCTGAATAATACTAAGGTGTTTCCTGCAAGATTATACGGTAATAAAGAAAAAACTGGAGCGAGAATTGAAGTGTTTTTACTTCGTGAGTTAAACGAAGAACAACGTCTTTGGGATGTTTTGGTCGATCCTGCTCGTAAAATCCGTATTGGAAATAAATTATACTTTGGCGACGACGATACATTAGTTGCCGAGGTTATCGATAATACAACATCACGTGGTCGTACATTACGTTTCTTATACGATGGGTCGTATAGAGAATTTCGTTTAAAACTTAACGAGTTAGGCGAAACACCACTACCAAAATACATTAAGCGCGGTGTCGAGCCAGACGACGAAGATCGTTACCAAACTATTTATGCTAAAAAAGAAGGTGCCGTAGCAGCACCAACAGCAGGTTTACACTTCTCAAAACATTTGTTAAAACGTCTTGAAATTAAAGGCGTAAATTTTGCAGAAGTAACATTACACGTAGGTTTAGGTACTTTTAACCCTGTTGAAGTAGAAGATTTATCGAAACACAAAATGGATAGCGAAGAAATCACTATCGATTCTCAAGCGGTAAATATTGTAAATAAAGGAATAAACGAAAAACGTCGTGTTTGTGCTGTAGGAACCACCGTAATGCGTGCCGTAGAAAGTTCGGTGTCATCAAGTGGAATGCTAAACGAAATGGAAGGTTGGACTAATAAATTCATTTTCCCACCATACGATTTTAGTATTGCAAACTGTATGGTAACTAACTTTCACACACCAAAATCAACGTTGTTAATGATGGTTTCTGCTTTCGCTGGTCACGATTTTGTAAAGCGTGCTTACGAAGAAGCGGTTAAAGAAAAATACAAATTTTACAGTTACGGCGATGCCATGTTAATTTTATAAAACATATAAAGCCTTGAATTTTCAAGGCTTTTTTATTGGTTTATTTTGGGCATTTCCGCGTTTAGGCGCGGTCGCGCTTTCGGCAGTCGCTTCCCAATTTTAATAATTGAGAGAGCTCCAACAATGCCTCAATCGCTAATGCACAGGCTAACTTCAATTTATACTTGGGTTATAAATAAATAAAACATAGGTTTCATTATTTTTGCATCACTTATGGCAACAAATAAAAAAGACATTCGGGCATTAACAAAAGAGCAACTACGCGATTTTTTTGTTTCGCAAGGCGATAAGGCCTTTCGTGGCAATCAAGTGTACGAGTGGCTTTGGCAAAAATCGGCGCACAGTTTCGAGGATATGACAAACATATCTAAAGAAACACGCGAAATGTTAGAAAATAATTTTGTAATCAATCATATTCAAGTAGATCAAATGCAGCGCAGCAGTGATGGAACCATTAAAAATGCTGTACGCTTACACGATGATTTAATTGTAGAATCTGTTTTAATACCAACAACAACACGAACCACGGCATGTGTATCTAGTCAGGTTGGTTGTAGTTTAGACTGTAAATTTTGCGCCACAGCACGCTTAAAACGTATGCGTAATCTAAATCCAGACGAAATATACGATCAAGTGGTGGCTATCGATAATGAAAGCCGTTTATATCACAACCGCCCGTTAAGCAATATTGTATTTATGGGCATGGGCGAACCTTTAATGAATTACAATAATGTAATAAAAGCCATTGATAAAATTACATCGCCCGAAGGGCTCGGTATGTCACCCAAACGAATAGTGGTTTCAACCTCTGGTGTGCCTAAAATGATTAAAAAAATGGCCGACGACGATGTTAAGTTTAAGCTCGCCGTTTCTCTGCATTCCGCTATCGATGAGGTAAGAACATCCATAATGCCATTTAATGCTACGTTTCCATTAGCAAGTTTAAGAGAAGCATTAATATATTGGTATGCTAAAACAAAAAACAGAATTACTTACGAATACGTGGTTTGGAAAGGTATAAACGATAAAAGAAAAGATGTTGATGCGTTAGTAGACTTCTGCAAGTTTGCACCAAGTAAAGTAAATATTATTGAATACAATCCTATTGACGATGGCGAATTTCAGCAGGCGCAATCTTCTGCAATTGATATGTATGTAGATGTGTTAGAAAAAAACCACATTACGGTTACCGTAAGGCGTAGCCGAGGTAAAGATATTGATGCCGCTTGTGGGCAATTAGCTAATAAAGCTTAAAAGTGTAAACAAAAAAAAGCTGCAAGTGCAGCTTTTTTTTGTGTAAATTCTAAACTAAAATTAGTTTTTAATAATTTTTACAGTAGCTGATTTAGTTAAAGACTTAAGGGTCATAAAATATAAACCACTTTCTAAATTCGATAAATCAATTTTATTATTTGATATAGCATTAGGTTGTATCTCAATAATGCGTTTTCCTGTTGGACTATACACAGATGCCGTTTCAATAGTTTCGTTTGTATCAATAGTAACAACATCATCTACAGGGTTAGGGAAAATTCTAGCGATGCTAAGTGCATTCTCAGAAACCGATAATGACGTAGAGTACGTAATTTCAAAATCATCAACAATTAATGCAAACTCATCTGTAGTATCGAAGTGATATACTATAAATTTGATATTTTTCGATGCAAAGGCGGCTGGAATTTCTGCGCTTATAGTTTTTGCGGTGTTTTCACCACCTTCGGTTAAGGTGTCAGAAAAAATTGGAGTAGCGTCGCTTTCAGTATCGTCTACATCATATACTAATACAGCATATTGTTCTGCATAGTAAGTAGCTTCTGGTGAACCAGCCTTCATTTTAAAGGTAATTACTGCAGCATCAGATGGAATAGTAATTGTTGGAGAGTACAAAGCATTCTCAGGCGTTAAGGCTACAGCATTTGTCCAATCGTAAGACTGAGATAAGAAACAGTTTCCTGTAAAGCCATAAGCTTCAAGTTCGGAGTATACTCCCCAATTAAATCCATCAGCATCAAAGTCTTGAATTGTCCATCCTGTTAAGTCTTCAGAGTCAGAAGACCAAACTACTGTTTGTGCATTTACCGAAATAGCACAAATTAAAAATAAGTAAAAAAGAGTAATTTTTTTCATAGAGGGTGTATTTGAATTAATTAACGTTAGTTATACACCATAAATATAAGGATAAAAAAAAGGAGTAAAAAGTGTATGTTTTTCGTTTTTACTGAATTTTGAAAGTATTTTATTGGGTTAACTACCTCATTAGTAATTGTTTGTTTTGAAGTTGCTTTACAGGGAGAATTTTATGTTTTAAGATGTTAAAATATAGTTTTGTTAAACCTTTAGCAGGAATTTATACTTTATTATTAGATTTGTGCAAACCAGAAGAAATTGCTTTGAAAATAGTTGAACAAATAAAACAGCCTATTGCCTTCGAGATGGAACTTTTTGAAAAAAAGTTTAAACTTTCTATGTCGAGTAAGGTGGCTTTATTAAACCGAATTACCCATTATATTGTTAACCGTAAAGGGAAACAAATGCGACCTATGTTTGTGTTTTTGGTTGCGAAGATGGTTTCCGATGGCGAAATAAGCGAACGCACCTATCGCGGAGCCTCGGTAATTGAACTTATTCATACGGCAACCTTAGTGCATGACGATGTGGTTGATGATAGTAACCAGCGTCGTGGGTTTTTCTCTGTAAATGCGCTTTGGAAAAACAAAATTGCTGTTTTAATTGGAGATTACTTGCTGTCAAAAGGACTATTATTGTCTATTGATAATAACGATTTCGATTTACTTAAAATTATTTCTATTGCGGTTCGCGAAATGAGTGAAGGCGAATTGCTTCAAATTGAAAAAGCAAGAAGTTTAGATATTACCGAAACCGTTTATTATGAAATAATTCGCCAAAAAACAGCTACTTTAATTGCCGCTTGTTGTAGCTTAGGCGCTGCTTCCGTGATGCCAAATTCTGTGCATATTGAAAATATGCGAAAATTTGGAGAACTCATTGGGATGGCTTTTCAAATTAAGGATGACTTGTTCGATTATGGAGAAACCCAAATAGGAAAACCAACAGGTATTGATATTAAAGAACAAAAAATGACATTGCCTTTGATTTATGCACTAAATCAAGCTACTAAAAAGGAAAAAAAATGGTTAATAAATTCGGTTAAAAATCATAACAAAAACACGAAACGAGTTAAGGAAGTTATAGCATATGTTAAAGAAAACGGCGGTTTAGATTATGCCGTTAATAAAATGAAAGCCTTTCAAAATGAAGCACTTCAAATTCTAGAAACTTACCCGGAATCTGCTTATAAAAATTCACTTAAGCTTATGGTAGATTACGTAATTGATAGGAAAAAGTGATAAATTTTTTATTAAGTAATACATAGGATAAATGCAGCAAATTACAAACACCATATTAATGGTTCGTCCGGTAAATTTCAGAATGAACGAGGAAACAGCCATAAACAATTATTTTCAGGAAAATATATCAAAGGAAAATAAAGCTATCAATGCGCTTGCTCAAGAAGAATTTGATGCTTTTGTAAAAAAGTTACAGGATGTTGGTGTTAAGGTTATTGTGGTTAGTGATAGCCTAGAAAATGATACTCCAGATTCTATTTTTCCTAACAATTGGGTGTCGTTTCACGAAAATGGGAATGTAGGCGTATACCCAATGTTTGCAGAAAATCGCCGATTAGAACGTCGAGAGGATGTTTTAGAAACACTAGAAGCCGAAGGTTTTTTAATAAATAATATAATTGATTATACAAGTGCTGAAGATGAAGGTGTTTTTTTAGAAGGCACAGGAAGCATCGTTTTAGATAGAGCCAACGGAAAGGCTTACTGTGCTTTGTCTGCAAGAGCAGATGAAGAATTATTTATAGAATTTTGTGAAGATTTCGAATATTCGCCAATAATTTTTACTGCTTATCAAACCATTGAAAACCAAAGAAAGCCAATTTATCATACTAATGTAATGATGTGTTTAGCTGAAACCTTTGCTGTAATTTGTTTAAGCTGTATTGATGACAAAAAGGAACGAAAAGCTGTTGTAAAAAGTTTAAAAGAAAACAAAAAGGAAATTATTGATATAACTGAAGCTCAAGTTGAACAATTTGCAGGTAACATGCTTCAAGTAAAAGGAGCTAACAATAAGCGTTATTTAGTTATGAGCGCAGCAGCCCATAAAGCTTTGACAGTTTCTCAAACAAAAACTATAGAAAAGCATTGTACTATTTTATCAAGCAGCTTATCTACAATTGAAACTTGTGGAGGTGGCAGTGCACGATGTATGATGGCCGAAGTGTTTTTGCCAAAAGTTAATTAGTCTTTGGTTGGTCGGTTTTTTGGTAGTTGTACATAAAAGGTGCTACCGACTCCAAGGGTGCTTTCAACCCAAATTTTTCCATTATTTAGTTCAACTAATTCTTTACAAATAGATAAGCCTAAGCCAGTTCCTTTTTCATTATTTGTACCAATAGTTGTAAACGAATTATTTTTAAATAGTTTTTCAATGTTTTCCTTTGAAATACCTACACCAGTATCCGCTACACTAATTATACAATTTCCATCGCTTATATGGTTTGAAACCGTAATGGTATCGCCTATTTTACTGAATTTTAATGCATTGGCGAGTAGGTTCTGGATTACAATTTCTACCATACTTCTATCGGCATAAGCAAAATCACGTAATGAAAGGTCTGTAATATTAATGCCTTTGTTTTCTAAGCGATTTTCAATAATTTTTACTTTTTCTTTAAATACCTCTTGAACATCAAACAGTGTTGGTTTAGGTTCTAAAGATTGCATTTGCGATTTAGACCAATTTAATAAATTAAATAATAGTAATGACGCGTTACTAGCGTTTTCGCTAAGTTCGGGTATAAGATTTTCAAACTCGTCACGCGAAAGAGAACCATCTCTTAGTAAATCAATAAATCCTGTAATTGATGATAGCGAATCTTTTAAATCGTGCGATACTATAGAAAATAATTTGTCCTTTACATTATTAACACTTTCAAGGTGTTTGGTTTGTTCTAAAAAAGCCTCGTTTTGTAATTCTATTTTTATATTTTTCTCCTCTAATTCTTGGGTGTATTTAATTGTATTATTACGTTTTAAATACATGAAAATTAAAAAGGTAGACACTATGGCGAGTGCAGCTAAAACACCATAAAATAAAAGTTTTAATTTGTCATAGTTTTCGTTACTTGAATAATGGGTTTCAAGAGGCTGTACAATGGGCTTAGTTTCGGCTTCATGAAGCAAGCTATCAAAACTTGATAAACTAGTATTGGTAATTGTAGAAGTCGCAATTTGATTCGATAGCTGATGTTGTTTTTTTAATAGGACGGTTTTTAATTCATAATATTTTTGTTGCCAAATGTAGGCTCTATCAAAACGTTTTTTTATCGAGTCTAAGTTTTTCATTAACAGATAATGCCTTAGTAGTTCTTTATCGTTTTTTAGTTCTTTAGCCAGTATACCCGATTTTTTTAATTGTTTTTCGGCTATAATTAACCGGTTTTTATTAATATTTAGTTCGCCCAAATGGTTTAAAACAATTAAAAAATCTGCTGAATTGTTTTGATTTATATTTAAATTATAGCCTTTTATTAAGTATTTTGACGCATTTTCAAAATCGTTAAAATTTAAATATTCACCCCCAAGTTTCGGGTAAAGGTGAGCACGATCCTCACGACTTAAACTATCGTTATTAAGCATGTTTTCGTAAACCTCAATAGCTTTTCTGTATTCTTTTTTAAGCGAATATAGTTCGGCCAATTTAAAGTTTGTGGCTACTTCATCCCTCTTTTTATTTAATAACTTTTGAACATCTAATGCTTTCGTATAATATTCAATAGCTTTCTCTGGTTTACTTAAATAATTATAGGTATTGGCTAAATTGGTGTATGCTATATTTAATTCGTCGTAGTGTTGTGTATTTTGCAAATGTTGAACAGCAACTAGTGTATGTTGTAACCCTTTTTTGTAGTTACCTTTTTTTACTTCAATTAAACCAATACTGTTATTAACTTTAGCAATGCTAATGGTGTCATTAAGTGCTATAAATAAATCTTTACTTTTGGAGAACCCGCTTATGGCATTGATATAATCACCTTTTTTATCGTAAATTAAAGATTTGTAATAAGTTATTTCGGCTTGTGCATCTTTGTAATTTAAAGCATTAGATAATTTTTCACTTTCAATAACGTATTGTAATGCTCTGTCATAAGAACCGATATCGTAAAGTGATTTTATTAGCTTTAAAGAGGTCTTAACTTTAAGAGAATCTTGTTCTTGAAACGCAAGTTCAATAGCGAGCGTATCAATATCGTCATCTTTTGTTTGAGAGAATCCAATAAAGTTAATTAAGTATAAAAATATTAAAAATTTTATCCTCATAAATAGTTTCATTACATTTTACCCATAATGGTAAATGGCATTTGATTTTGAGGGACTTGGCAAATGCTTAAAGTTGTAAATTATACTTGTTTAATAGTTTACCACTTTAAAGTGGATTTATAATAGCGTTACGTAACAAAAAAATGAAAATTGCAAAGTTAAATTCTAATTTCTACGTTTTAACGCTAATAAATTAGATGAAAAGCATCGATAAAGTGAAGCCCGCAATTTATAGTTTATAAATAAACAAACTGATGTTATTTTTATATATAATTAAAAATTTATGTGAAATTATTAACAAATGTTAATTTGTAATGCAAATCATATAACATCTTAGAGTTTTAATTTTCTTAATTTATCAATTATTTGTTCTTCATTCTGTTAAATAAAAACCACAAAAACTTACTATATTTGCGAGCTTAAAAACACTTTGCAATGAGCCTTCAAAATACCTTAACAAATTTTGTAAAAGAAGCTGTAAAAGCTAAATATAGCATTGATATTGAAACTGTAGAGTTTCAAGCTACCAGAAAAGAATTTGCTGGCGATATTACTGTGGTAATTTTTCCTATGTTGCGTTTTGTAAAAGGAAATCCGGTACAAATAGGAGAAACCATTGGTAATTATTTGGTTGAAAATGTTAACGATGTAAAGGCATTTAATGTTGTAAAAGGGTTTTTAAATATTGAAATAAACGATAGTTTTTATGTCGATTTTTTCAATACAGTAAAAGATGATGCTCAATTTGGTTTCGAATCTCCTGGGGCTAATGAAAAAGCTGTTATGGTAGAGTATTCTTCACCTAACACAAATAAACCATTGCATTTAGGGCATATTCGAAACAACTTATTAGGCTACAGTGTTGCCGAAATTTTAAAAGCTTCGGGTAAAAAAGTTTATAAAACTCAAATTATAAACGACCGTGGTATACATATTTGTAAAAGTATGTTGGCTTGGAAACGTTTTGGTAACAACGAAACACCAGAAAGTACAGGCTTAAAAGGAGATAAGTTAGTTGGTAATTACTATGTGAAGTTCGACCAAGAATATAAAAAGGAAATACAAAACCTTATTAATTCTGGTACCGATGAAAAGGAAGCAAAAGCAACAGCTCCAATTTTATTAGAAGCTCAAGATATGTTGCGTAAATGGGAAGCTGGCGATGATGAGGTGGTTGCGCTTTGGCAAAAAATGAATAATTGGGTTTACGACGGGTTTAACCAAACATATAACAATTTAGGTGTCGATTTCGATACGCTTTATTACGAAAGCAATACGTATTTATTAGGAAAAGAGTTTGTGGCCGAAGGTTTAAAAACAGGTGTTTTTTATAAAAAAGAAGACGGTTCTGTTTGGTGCGATTTAACCGAAGACGGTTTAGACGAAAAAATTGTACAGCGTGCAGACGGTACTGCTGTTTATATGACTCAAGATATTGGTACGGCTATACAACGTGTAAACGATTATCCAGATGTTGGCGGTATGGTTTACACCGTTGGTAACGAGCAAGATTATCACTTTCAAGTATTGTTTTTAATTCTGAAGAAATTAGGGTTTGATTGGGCCGAAAATTTATATCATTTAAGTTATGGTATGGTAGATTTACCTAGCGGAAAAATGAAAAGTCGCGAAGGTACTGTTGTTGATGCAGATGATTTAATTGTTGATATGGCAACAACTGCCGAAGAAATTTCGGAAGAGTTAGGGAAGCTAGATGGTTATTCTGAAGCAGAGAAAAAAGAACTTTATAAAACTATTGGTTTGGGTGCTTTAAAATATTACATATTAAAAGTAGATCCTAAAAAACGCATATTATTCGATCCAAAAGAATCTATCGATTTTCAAGGGAATACAGGGCCTTTTATCCAGTACACATACGCAAGAATTCAATCTATTTTACGAAAGGCCGATTTAAATGATGCTAAAGAGATAAACGAATCTATTGTGTTGCATTCAAAAGAAAAAGAACTTTTAAAACAAATACAGTTATTTCCAGAAGTCGTGCAAAATGCAGCACAAAATCATAGTCCGGCATTGGTTGCAAATTACACCTACGATTTGGTAAAAGAATTCAATTCATTTTATCAAAATGTATCTATTCTTGGTGCAGATAGCGACACCGAAAAAGTATTTAGAGTACAACTATCTCAAGTTGTGTCAAATACTATAAAAAATGCCTTTGGCTTATTAGGAATTAATGTGCCAGAGCGCATGTAACTTCGAGTTATGTTTATTCTGCTGTAAAATGCGGTGTTATAGCGGTTATCCAACCTTCAATAATAGTAGGGGAACTGCTTAGTAAATCACCGCTTTGTATGCTATTATGGTTTATTTCGTTTAAGGCAGAAACAGTAATTAGCTCATAATCAAAATAGCTTAAACAATACGTTCCAGAGGTAGTTAAGCCAGTTATTGGTGTTTCGGAAAACGTGTTTAAGTTTAATTTTATAACGGGTTCAGTTTCAGAATATCTTAAATAATACAAGTTGTTTTCAAAAATGGTAATATCAGAAATATTTAAGGTTGTATTTTCTGTTTCAAAAGTATCAACAAAGCTTCCGTTTTTTGTTATAACATTTATCGTGTTTAAGTTGCAATAATAAAGGTTATTGTCTTTTACAGCAATGCCTTCAGTTATTATATTAGGAATGATGTTTACTATGTCTCCAGTGTCTGGATGTATTTGGTACATCGACTCGTTTTCTCCGTTACCACCAACCCATAAGTATTCGCCATCAAAAGCTAAGGCATGCGGCGATTGTAAATCCTCTGGTAAACTTAGTTCTAGTACAATATCATTGGCTTCCTCATCGTATAAATAAATACCTGGTTTTTGATAGTTTTTATGCGTTAAAATCCACCATTTGTAAGTAACAGGTTCGGTAGGTGTTCTGGTAATATCGTAAACAGGTTTGTTTCTGTTACACGAAACCAAGCAAAAGCCTAATATAAAGGTTATGAAAAAGTGTTTTAAAATTTTCATGCCGATAGCTACGTTTTTATAATTTTATGAACTTCTTTTTTATCGCCAGAAAGAATTACGAAAAAATAAACGCCATTACTAAATTGAGAGAGGTTTAAGGTAACTTTACCTTCGTCGACCAAGTCGGTGCTTTCAATAAGTAAAACACCAGAGGCGCTGTAAATTCTATACGAAATACTTTCAACAACATTAACTCCAGATATATTTATGGTGGTTTTAAAAGGGTTAGGGTAAACTAGCCATAATTTATCTTCGCCTAACGGATTGTTTGTTACGGGAACACAACCAGTAGTAACATTGTAGGCGCTTTTTATTAGGTCGTCTACTTTTAAATTATTAAAACTATCGTTTAGGGTATGGTTGAAAAATGTGGCATCAATTATAGCATTGTCGGCTCCAATAAAATTTTGAAGCAGTGTAGCGAATGTTTGTCTATAATCAAATTGTACGGTTTTTAATTGGTAGTTGTTATAGCTTGTCGCTTCAGTTAAATCGGGGTTTTCTCCAGAAACGCCACCTTTAACCGCTTTTCCAAAAACAAACATAGGCGCAATTTCACCATGATCGGTTCCCATGTTGCCATTTTCTTTTGCTTTTCTTCCAAATTCGGAGAAAGTTAGACCTACGACGTCTTCCGATAGGTTTTGTCGGTCTAAATCGGTTATAAAGGCTTCAACGCTTTCCGATAAATTAGATAATAAGTTATAATGTAATCCATCTACACCTCCAAGGTCTTGAACTTGAGCATCGTGTGTGTCGAAACCAGAAATGCGAACTAAATAAATTTTGGTTCCTAAATCGCCACTTATTAATCGGGCTACAGTTTTTAGTTGATTTGATAAATCGGTATCTGGATATGTTACAGTGTTTTCACCTTTTTCGAATGCTGCAGAAATGTATTGTGCGTAGGTGTTTGTTAGCGCGTCTGTTCCGGTTAAAAAACGAAGCTGGTCGCCGTAATCTGAATCTGGGAAATTTAAAGGCGGTTCACCGGCTAAACCATTTAAAATAGAATAAAATCCGCCTGCGTCTTGTCTCGTTAAATTTATTGATAAGCCATGAGCTTCTTCGCCATGAAACCCTAACGATGTGTTATTTGAGCCAATTTGAATACCTAAAGGATACGATTCTACAATTAATTCGGAATAGTAAAGCTCCATGAAACGTCCCATCCAGCCAGTTTCTGCACCGTTTAATAAACTATTACCATCGTTACCCGATAAATATAAATCGGTTGATGTAAAATGACCACGATTTTGCGACGGATAACCAACCGATTGTAAAACACGAAGCCAACCTTTATCATAAAGACTTTTCATGCCTTTTAAGGCTGGATTAAGCCCGATTTGTTGGTTTTCTGGCAGTGTGCTGTCGAGAGTCAAATACTTGTTGCTTCCAGAAATAGGTACTTTTATAGTGGGGCGTAAGTTGCTATACAAATCGTATTGATTTAATGGTACAACTGTGTTTAGGCCATCGTTACCACCTGCTAAGTTTATTAAAATAAGCTTACGGTTAGAAATATCGGGGCACTCTAAATAAGGTGCAAATGTTTTTAAAGCAGCTTGCAGTTGTATAGGCGTTAAACCCATAACAGAAGCAGTTGCCGAAAGTTTTATAAAGTTACGTCTGTTCATAGTTTACATTAATTGAAATTCGGCAGCATTAACCATTGCGGTAATTAAGGCGTCAAGGCGTATTTTTACGGTTACATTGTCGTTGGAGCTTAGGTAGTTATTCCAGGTTCCTGTCCAATAATAATCTGGAAAACCATCTTCAACTAAAAAGCTTTTAAAATAATTTGTTCGGTCTTCATCTATAGCTTCAGGATATAATAAATCGGCGATTTCTGTAACCAGTAAAACAGGATCTGAAGCGTTTGCAATATTATCTTCTACAAATTTTACGGTATCAATTATAGCATGAATATCGCCATTGCTAATCGTGTTTTCTCCTGCAATAAAGCTTTCTATAAGTCTGTATCTGCCAATTAAGGTGTTAGATGAAAACCAGTTTCGGTCGTAAAGTGGTTCTTGGTAATAAGCAGGATATCCAGCTACTTCTTCGGGGTTAAAAAATCCCATTCCTGCAAACAGAAAATAGGTGTTATGTATAAACCTAAAAAAGAAATCATTGTAAAAATTTAAAGCATCGGTAGTTGGGTTGGGGTAAGAAACGTTAAACATGGCGCACATTTCAGAGAGGTGTTGTAACGGGTTTTTAATGATGCTGCCTATAATTTCATCGGCGGCATCTGTATCGTCGGCATCATAAAAATGTTGGCTACAAAGCAATGTTTTTACCACTGGTTCGAGGTTGTAATCGTTGCTTATAAGTTGTTGTGCTAAAGGTGTAATAATATCTGTTTCAACTTCATCGTCCCAATTACTTTTTACAAAATATCTGTATAATTTTCGGCAGTACGCTTTAGCTGTTTCTTCTTGCGAAAAAACCATATCTACAAAATCGCTTAATTCATCAATAATTTCTGGAGGAGAATTTCTTCCAGTTATAGTTGCATTTCCAAAAGCAGCGCTAAAGGTTTTATTGTCGGTATCGTGTAAATCTTCATTTATATAACCAGTTGGCAGGCCAGTTTCGGCATCAATAATACTCCGGTCCTCTTGTATTTTATAACCCGAAAGCACTTTTGCAGCTTGTTGAATATCTGTTTCTGTATAATTAGTGTAGTTTCCTGCTCCTAATTGTTCGCCTTCTAAAATTGTGAAAAGCTCAAGAAATTCCCGAGCGAAATTCTCGTTTGGGTTGTTTTTGTTGTTTCTTGTATTGTCTAAATACTCAAGCATGGCATTATCTAGCGGTATTTTTTTTGCTAAACTTTTTATACTGCCAAATGCGTAAAATTCTAGTAAACGTAGGTAGTCGTAATAATAGGTAGCGGCTCCGGCGCCATCATCTTTAGCTACGGTAAAACAAGTGTGAAGAAAAAATGAAAGCTTATGTTTTAAACTGGTTTCACTCATGGCATTATGCCACCACCAACCAGTTATTACTGCTCGTTTTCTTCGTTGGTCATCGAAAGTGTTTGGTAATTCTGGTGCGCTAGTCCAAAAGCCATCAGGTGCGTCTGTTGGTAAAGGGTCGTAAGGTTCTGGTAAGGCGTTTGTTGTTGGAGTGAATAAGGTGTTTACAGCATTGAGAGCGGTTGTGCCAGTAAAACTTTCTAATTGGTTTTTAGAAAAGTTAAATGTTGCTCTTCTTAGTAAATGCTTGGCTTTTCTTAAGTCTAAATTTCCGTTAAGCGGATTGAGTGACGCCATAAAAACAATTTTCGGTTAGGTTACGTTAGTAGGTATTAATTTAGTTGTGTTGCATTATTTTATTGTTAAACGAAATAATTTGCAGGCGGATTAATTGTATTTATATACGTTACACTTTTATAATTAGATGCTTAAAGCGCAATAATAATTTTAATTTTCGATAAACGGTATTTAAATGGTATTGTGTTTTTAATTCAGTCTTTTTATTCACTTTATAGGTTTAAACTTCAATATTTACACATCAAATTATTAAATTTGCATTTCTTAAAATTTCAAGATAATTATGTTTAATAATTTAAGCGATAAATTAGATAAAGCCTTACACGTATTAAAAGGGCACGGGAGTATAACAGAAGTAAATGTTGCCGAGACTTTAAAAGAAGTTAGGCGCGCCTTACTAGATGCCGATGTTAACTTTAAAATAGCTAAGCAATTTACCAATACTGTTAAAGAAAAAGCGCTGGGTCAAGACGTATTAACAACGTTGCAACCAGGGCAATTAATGGTTAAAATTGTAAAAGATGAGTTAACCGAATTAATGGGAGGCGATGCCGAAGGAATTAATTTATCGGGAACGCCAAGTGTTATTTTAATGTCTGGTTTACAGGGTTCTGGTAAAACAACGTTTTCAGGAAAACTGGCTAATTATCTTAAAAATAAGAAAACCAAAAAACCACTTTTAGTAGCTTGTGATGTGTATCGTCCGGCAGCGATCGATCAGCTTCATGTGGTTGGAGATCAAATAGGTGTTGAGGTTTTTAGCGATAGAGGAAATAACGATCCGGTGGCTATTTCGCAAGCAGCAATTGCACATGCAAAATCGAACGGACATAACGTGGTTATTATTGATACCGCTGGTCGTTTAGCTGTAGATGAAGCGATGATGACCGAAATATCGAACATTCATAAAGCTATTCAACCTCAAGAAACATTGTTTGTAGTTGATTCTATGACGGGTCAAGATGCCGTAAATACTGCAAAAGCCTTTAACGATGTTTTAAATTTCGACGGTGTTATTCTTACTAAATTAGATGGTGATACTCGTGGTGGTGCCGCTATTTCCATTAAATCTGTTGTAAATAAGCCAATTAAATTTATTGGTACAGGAGAAAAAATGGATGCGATAGATGTGTTTTACCCATCTCGTATGGCTGATCGTATTTTAGGAATGGGTGATGTTGTATCGCTTGTTGAGCGTGCTCAAGAACAATTTGATGAAGAAGAAGCTAGAAAACTTCAAAAGAAAATTGCCAAAAACCAATTTGGTTTCGACGACTTTTTAAGTCAAATTCAGCAAATAAAGAAAATGGGTAACATGAAAGACCTTATGGGCATGATACCTGGTGCTGGAAAAATGCTGAAAGATGTCGATATTGATGATGATGCGTTTAAAGGTATTGAGGCTATAATTCACTCCATGACGCCAAAAGAGCGCACCAATCCAGCTGTATTAAATGCAAGTAGAAAAAAGCGTGTTGCAAAAGGCTCAGGAACATCGGTTCAAGAGGTAAATCAGTTATTAAAACAATTTAACCAAATGAGCAAAATGATGAAAATGATGCAAGGAGGTGGCGGCAAAAAGATGATGCAGATGATGAAGAATATGCGTTAATTTGTTAGAAGTTAGAAGTTAGAAGTTAGAGGTCATGCTGAGCGCAGTCGAAGCATTTTAAAAACGAATAAAAATAAACTTGGCGTTTTTTACGCCTTTTCGAGTAAATCTATGACAATCTTAGACGGTAAAAAAGTAAGTAACGACATTAAAAATGAAATTGCAGAACATGTAACTGCAATGATTGATAAAGGTGAAAAAGTACCTCATTTAGCTGCAGTGTTAGTAGGAAGTGATGGTGCTAGTATGACTTATGTGAATGCAAAAGTTAAAGCCTGCGAAAAAATCGGTTTTAAATCTACGCTTATTGAATTACCCGAATATACTACAGAAGATGAGTTGCTTAAAACTATTGATAAGCTTAATAATGATACAGATATCGATGGTTTTATAGTGCAGTTACCTTTGCCAGATCAAATTGATGAACAAAAGGTGTTAATGGCTATCGATCCAGATAAAGATGTGGATGGTTTTCATCCTACAAATGTTGGTCGTATGGCTTTAGATTTACCAACCTTTTTACCCGCAACGCCATACGGAATTATGGAATTGCTTGAGCGTTACCAAGTGGAAACTTCGGGTAAAAATGTGGTGGTTATGGGGCGTAGCCATATTGTTGGTCGCCCAATGAGTATTTTAATGAGTCAGAAACGTAAAGCGGGAGATGCTACAGTTACTGTGGTTCATAGTCGTTCTAAAAACTTAAAAGAAATTACGCTTGGTGCAGATATTATTGTAGCTGCAATAGGAATATCTGAGTTTTTAACTGGCGAAATGGTGAAAGAAGATGTGGTTGTTATAGATGTTGGTATTACACGTGTACCAGACCAAACCAAAAAGAATGGTTACAGACTTGCAGGCGATGTACATTTTGAAAGTGTAAGCAAAAAAGCCAGTTACATTACTCCAGTTCCTGGTGGTGTAGGACCGATGACGATTGCTATGTTGTTAAAAAATACACTACTTGCGAGAGAAAGACATAACTAGTTTTCTGCTATTTTCTACTGTGGGTTTTAGGTTTAAATTCTTTTGTAGAATTACTTAATAGGTTAGTAAGGTTTTTATATTCCTCATGAGTTAGTTCTCTGTATTTACCAACCGGCATATCGAGTTTAATATTCATTATTCTAACTCGTTTAAGTGTTTGAACTTCATAATTTAAATGCGCACACATTCTGCGTATTTGTCTATTTAAACCTTGAGTTAATATAATTTTAAATGTTGTTGAATTTACTTTTTTTACAACGCAAGGCTTAGTCGTTTGTTTGAGTTCTTCTAAATAAATACCTCGAGACATGCGTTCTAAAAACGTTTGGGAAATAGGCTTATCAACCGTAACTAAATATTCTTTCTCATGGTTATTACTGGCACGTAAAATTTTGTTAACTATGTCGCCATCATCGGTTAATAGAATTAAGCCTTCACTAGGTTTGTCGAGCCTTCCAATTGGGAAAATACGTTTGTGATAGTTAATATAATCGATAATATTGTCCTTTTCAATGTTTGTATCGGTTGTACAAACAATGCCAACAGGTTTGTTAAAGGCCAGATATACGAAACTTTTTTTGGTGTTTTTAATTATTTCGCCATCAACGGCTACAACGTCGTTTGGCGTAACTTTGGTTCCCATTTCGGGAATAGTACCGTTAATGGTTACGCGTCCTGCATCAATAAGTTTATCGGCTTCCCGTCTGGAGCAATAGCCAGCTTCACTTAAATATTTGTTTAATCGTGTTAATTTCTCGCTCAAAATTAATTGTTTATAAAGTTTATAATGGCATCATCAATACTGTCATCTTTTAAGCCATGACCAAAACCTTCGGTTGTTTTTAAGGTTGAATTTTTATAGTTTCTAGCTATAAGTTCAGCTTCATCATAACCAATAACTTTATCTTTTTTATCGTGAATAATTAAGCCTTCTGTTTCTATTTTTTTTGTAAAATTAGCCGAAGAGAAATAGGCCGTTTCATTATCAAATCGTTTTTCAACCATTTTGTTAAGACCATCTTCAATTTTGCTGTTGAAATTCAGCATTTTTACATAGCCTTTAAATATTTTGGTAAATTCTGAAGGCGCTCCCAGTAGTACTAATTTTTCTAAGCTTTTAATTTGGTAGTTATGCTGAAAAAAAATAGAAGACATTCCGCCTACCGAATGGCCAATTATAATATTAGGTTTATAATGGTTTGCAACCACATTTATAAATTCGGAATATAAAATAGCATTAAATTTATTGCCACTAGATTTTCCATGTGCAGGCCCATCGAGCGCAACCAGATTATAGTTGAATTTTTGGAGCTTATTAATTAAAACTTTCCAGCGGTAGCTGTTGCTTTCCCAACCATGAGCGAATAAAATTGTTTTTTCGGTTCCAGGCCAATTATAGGTTTGAATACTGTGGTTTTTATATTCTAATTTAAGTTGTGAGGCAGTGTTTAAAAATTCGTTTTGTTTGTCTTGAATGCGCCCTTTTCTAGGCGTCATAAAAATATCTAAAGCTTTTGTAGTCGCATATTTTGGCGCGATAAAACTTATGGTATTTAACGATGTACCAATTATTTTAGGAAGATTTTTTTGTATAATTTTTTTCATTTGCTATGCTTCTCGATGAACTAAATCCATTGAAAATGCCGGTAAGCATATCGCTAAATATTCACAGTCTTCTTGAAACGGATTGGAATATTGAACACGCGTATTTTTTTCAATTTTAATAGATTGTCCTGCGTGCAAAGTTACAACCTCGTCTTCAATTATAAATTGTTTTTTGCCCTTAATAATAAACGTGTACTCATCGAATTCTGGTTTTTGGAACGGTTCGCTCCAACCTGGAGGAGCAATCATATGAGCAATACTAATTTGTGAATTGGCATCGGTGGCGTTGCCAAAGTGTTCTTTTATGGTTTTACCATCGGTTGTTGGTACAACAAATGGAGCGTTTTGTATGGTATATTTTTTAGCTTTCATATTAATTTTAGAATTAATGGTCTTTCATGGGTTTACGTTTAATCATTCCGCCTTTTAAATCTTTTACAACGCCCATAATTACAAAAGCTTGTTTGTCAATTTTGTCAATTTCTGTTTCTAATTTGGCTAGTTCTAAACGTGTTACTATGGTGTAAATTATGTCTTTGTCGTAGCTTTTGCCGTTAGTGCCGTAACCGCCTTTACCTGCGTAAATAGTGCAAGCACGACGTAGTTTTTCGGTAATCATGTGCTGTAATTCGGTGTGTCTTTCAGAAATTATAGTTACACCAACGTACTCTTCAACGCCATCAACAATAAAATCGACAGTTTTTGCAGCCGATAAATAAGTTAAAATAGCGTATAAGGCCGTTTCGATAGAAAGTGTATAAGCGCCAACAGAGAAAATGAAAATATTTATGATTAGTAAAACATCGCCAATGGTTAACGAAAATTTTCGACTCAAGAAAATTGCTAAAACCTCTGTGCCATCAATAACACTGCCACCACGCATAGACATACCAATGCCTAAACCAAGAAAAAATCCACCAAAAACCGAAATAAGTAACTTATCGTGAGTAATGGTTGGGTAATTTACAAAATGCACCACAATAGCTAAGAAAGCAATAGCAACAATACTTTTTAGGGCGAATTTTACACCAATAGTTCGTGATGCTAAAAAAATGAATGGTAGGTTTATTAATACCAATAGAACACCTAAATGCAAATTGGTAATATTGGTTAATAACAGCGAAATACCTGTTGCTCCACCGTCAATAAAGTTATTAGGTAAAAGAAAACCTTTTAAGCCAAATCCCGCCGAAAACACACCAACGGCTATAAAAAAATATTCCTTTATAGCATGCTTTAGTTCAACTTGAAGATTTCTTACCAATAGGACTAACTCTTTTTTGCTAACACCTTTTTTACTTTTTTGTTTAGCAGTAAGACGTTTGCGAGCTATATCGACAAGTATTTTTGATAAGAAAGGATTCATAAAGGTTTTATAGTTTTACCAGATAATGAAAAAGTACTTTACTTTGGCATTATCTGGAATGTGGGTTTCTTCTATTTGAAGTTTCATGTCGAATCTTAAATTGGCGGGAAGCTCTTTTTTATCTATTGCGAAACTTGCATTTAGTTCGTTTACTGTAATTAAAACCGAATTAATTAAGTTGCTAATTTTAGATATTTTATACGCCGAAGCAATATCTTTAAAAGTACTTAAGGTTGAAATATTTTTATCTGTTTTAAAACGAGAGTCTACAATTTGAACACCTTGTATAACCGATGTAGAATCTAAAATACGTTCTGGTGTTAATACGAGAAGTTTTTTGCCTCCTTTTTCAAAAATTTCTATGGTATTTATATCTCCTGAAAAGTCTTCACCACTTTCAAATTTTGAAATAGAATCGTTAGCAAAAATAGTTTTTAAGTCTTTAACCTTTGTAGAATCGGTTAATAATCCAACATTTTGTTTTTCAATTTTAAAAGGATCTTGCTCATTTTTACAATTTGTAAGTACGAGAGATAGGGCAATAGTGCCAAAAATTAATTTTCGCATTAAATAATAGTATTAGTGTTGTTCGTTTTGCCGTTTAGGCTTGTTTATTTGCTCATTACTTTAGTTAAAATACCAAATACACTTCGTATAAACGTGGCACTTGTAAGTACTTTAACAACAGGATTTATTCGGGTGCTTGTCCTGCGTTTTGTTGTAGTTGTTTTCTTTTTGGCTTCTGCTTTTTTAAGTGCTTCTTTCTCTTTTTTTGCTTTTTCTTTAGCCTCTTCGGCTTCGGCGGCTTTTATTTTATCGTTAAGCATTTCATATGCACTTTCACGATCTATGGTTTCGTTATATTTTTTAACCAACTTAGAGTTTGATAGTAACGTGCTTAACTCTGCGCTAGTTAACACATCCATACGGCTCATTGGTGCACGCATCATGGTGGCAGCAAGCGGTGTTGGTCGGCCTTTTTCGTCGAGAGCAGAAACCAAGGCTTCACCAATTCCTAAAGAGGTTAAAACTTCGGTAGTATCGTAATATTCGGAATCTGGATAGTTTTGCGCTGTTAATTTTATGGCTTTTCTATCTTTTGCTGTAAATGCGCGTAAAGCATGCTGAATTTTTAAACCTAATTGGCCTAAAACTTCTTCAGGAACATCGGTTGGGTTTTGGGTTACAAAATATAAACCAACGCCTTTACTACGTATTAGCTTTACAATGCTTTCAATTTGATTTAATAAGGCTTTCGAAGCTTCATTAAAAATTAAGTGAGCTTCGTCTATAAACATAACCAACTCTGGTCGGTCGCTATCGCCTTGTTCTGGGAAAGTAGAATAAATTTCGGCAAGCAAACTCAGCATAAACGTTGAAAATAGTTTTGGTTTATCTTGTATATCGGTTAACCTTAAAATATTGATATAGCCACGACCTTCATTGTTTACGCGAAGTAAATCTTGTACATCGAAAGAGGTTTCACCAAAAAATAAATCGGCACCTTGTTGTTCTAATTCTATAATTTTTCTAAGAATAGCACCAGTTGAAGCAGTAGAAATGCGTCCGTAAGATTCGGTAAATTCAGCTTTACCTTCTTGCGTAGCATATTGTAATATTTTTTTAAAATCCTTTAAGTCTAAAAGTGGTAATTTATTGTTGTCGCAATATTGAAAAATAACCGATATTATGCCTGATTGGGTTTCGGTTAAATCTAAAATTCGAGACAATAAAACAGGGCCAAATTCGCTAATTGTAGCACGTAAACGCACGCCGTTTTGTTCCGATAAGGTTAAAACTTCTACTGGAAATTGCTTAGCTTCGAAAGGCAATCCAATTTTTTCATGGCGTTCATCAATTTTAGCATGTCCTGGACTTGGTTGTGCAATCCCACTTAAATCGCCTTTTATGTCCATGAGTAAAACAGGCACGCCTTTATCGCTTAAATTTTCGGCTAAAACTTGTAGCGATTTTGTTTTTCCAGTACCAGTTGCGCCAGCAATTAAACCATGACGATTCATGGTTTTTAAAGGAATTTTTACATGTGCTCCGGTTATGGTTTCGCCATCTAACATAGCTGCTCCAACAGGAATGAATTCGCCTTTAGTAGCGTTGCCTTCGGTAATAAAATTATAAAATGTCTCTTTTTTACTCATGTTATAAAATTTGTATAAAAATACATGAAAAATAAAGAAGAAAAAAAATGATGTTTGAGAAGTACAATAATATTTTTTTAACGGAATAATTAATACTTTAAAAAATGTTTAAGCTGTTTTTTAATTAAGTTTTGTAATACCAATATTTATAAATTTTGCTGCAATAGCAGTTCCCCCATTATTTAAAACATAGCGTATTTTTATAACGTCGTTAGCATTTACCGGATAAATAATGTTACCACTGGTACCCCAGTAATTCGTGTCGGGTAAGTCTGTGTACCCGCGCACCAAATAGCCAACCAAAGTTCCGTTAATAGTTAAAGCTAAAATGTACTTATGAATTCCTTTAGGTAAATTGGAAGAAGATAATGATGCACTAAACATATAATTTCCAGGTTTTAAAATAGTAACTGTACCGTTCGCAGTTACATTATAAACATCTGTATTATTCACAATAACATCGCTTATACCAATAGGTAAATCGAAGTACGTGTTATCTGCGGTTGAAAGAGCAGTATTACCATTAGCAAACTCACGATTAACCACAAGCGTGTTGTTTTCTAAGCTAGACCAATGTGAATTTTTATAAGTATAAAGCGAGTTGTTGGTAGTGTTAAAAACCAAAGCACCATCTAAAGGCGTAGGTATGGCATTCATTTGTACAGTTGTAACACGTGGGGGAACAAATGCACCAGTTGTACTTTCTAATTGTAAAATTGCACCATCATCTGGATTTGTTGTACCAATACCAACTTGAGAGAAGCTGCAAAAGTTGCTTAATAGCAATAATATAGTAAATATTATATTTTTCATTTTTGAGTGCGATTGAGGTTTTAGGTTTTTAGAATTTATGGAGGTAATTCGAAGAGAACAAGTTAACGACATAAGATATGTTTTTACTATCACAGCACTCTTCTATTCAAGACACTTATCTATGAGCTTCAAAAATCACAACAATATCCTCCGTGTGGTCTGTAACGTTAATGGTAAAACCGTTGGAGTCAAAACTTGTTACTTCGGCCGCTGTTAAACCTAAGCTATTTCCGTTATTGTTTGTATATCTTATTCCTATGGCTCTAGTATTAGAAGCGTATCTCGAAATATCATTAATCGAAGCTCCGCTACCACCAACAAAAATTACTTGTTGTAATATACTCCCGCCGTAATTTGTTGCATATCCAGACATGCTCCCAAACACGTTTTGAAACGTGTTATTATTGTTTCCTATGTCATTATCAGCGTTTACATTATAGGCTTCAACATTAGGAAGGGCAGAAAATTTAATGGATGATGGCTCAAAGGGTAAACCTGTTATTGTTTGTGTTCCCGTACCTGTTATTATAAATTTTCCAATATGCACAGATGAGTCTGGATTTAGTTTGCTCCATATGGGCGAGGCGGGTGTGCCAGAATTAAATTCTAATGTATTGGTTGTGGTGTTAAACACCATTAAACCTGTCGCAGGTAAGGTGATTGAGTTTTTTTGAGTGGTTGTTAGTCTAGGGATTAGGATGCCTTTATCTGTAGATGCTATATCCAAAATAGCTGAATTATTAGGACTTGTAGTGCCAATTCCTACTTGAGAGAAGCTATAATAATTGCAAAAAAGCAATATTAAAGCAAATACTATAAATTTCATGCTTGAGTGAGAGATTGAAGGTGAATTAATAGTTTATATGTATTACGAAAATACATAAACATTTTGAGGAATAAAAGCAAACGAAACAAACTTCCTCATTACTAAGTCGTTTCTGTAAATATATGTACATTTGCAAACTAAATTTTTTTTTGGGATGAATGAAGTTATAAAGCAAATGGTGGAGAAAGGGGAGATGTTACCCTTAATGGAAGAGTTTTATACTATACAAGGCGAAGGGTTTCATAAAGGAACCGCAGCCTATTTTATTCGTATTGGAGGATGCGACGTAGGATGCCATTGGTGTGATGTTAAAGAAAGTTGGAATGCCGAATTACACCCACCAACCAAGATTAATAAAATTGTAGAAAACGCAAAAAAGTACAGCGATACTATTGTAATTACTGGAGGTGAACCTTTAATGTGGGATATGAGCCCCTTAACTAGCAAGCTTAAAGAGGAAGGTTTAAAAACACATATTGAAACTTCTGGGGCATATAAGTTAACTGGTGTTTGGGATTGGATTTGTTTGTCGCCAAAAAAGATGAAGTTGCCAACCCATGAAGTATCAGCAAAGGCTAACGAGTTAAAAGTGATTATTTATAATAAAGATGATTTTCGCTTTGCGGAAGAACAAGCGGCTAAAGTAAACGGTGATTGTATTTTATATTTACAGCCCGAATGGAGTAAACGAGATAAGGTGGTGCCTCTAATTGTAGATTACGTAATGCAAAACCCAAAGTGGAAAGTGTCGTTGCAAACACATAAGTATTTAAATATTCCTTAAATTAGTTGAAAAACTACTCGATATGGAAAAATTACTAAGAATAATTGGAGCGGCTTGGGGCGCAAAAAAAATAGGAGGAGGAAAATGCGGTTGTATTGGAACTTTTGTTGTTTTTTTAGTGTTATACTGGTTACTTGGATATGTGTTTAAAGTAATATAGCAATAAAAAAAGCCTTGATATTCAAGGCTTTTTTTATTGATTTTGATTTTTTTATTTTACAGGAACAGCAACACGAACAGTGTCCCAGGCTAAAAACATTTTACCAGCATCGAAAGCAATAGAGAATGCCTCAACCGATTCTCCTTTTTGTACGGGAGCTTTTACACGAATAACATCGTTAGAATCCTTATAATTGTAAGCACCCCATACGTCGGTATCATTGCTTAAAATGATAGTCCATTCTTTGTCTCCAGGAATAGTAAATAAAGAGTAAGTTCCAGTTTTTACTGGCTTACCTCCAAAATTTACATCTTTATAAAATTTAATTTCGGCAGCTTCGTTAGCTCCTGTTCTCCAAACTTTTCCTTTAGGTGCTAATTTCTCTAAACTTCTTCCTTTTAATTGCGGACGACTGTAAATTACTTTTGCAGTTGGTTTTTCGTTTCGGCTAGCTCTTAAGTATGCAATGTCTAACGGACTAGCGTCTAATTTAGAGAATTTTTGCGCTTGAGTTTCAATTGAAAATACTAAAGCCATGATTAAAGCTAAAGCCGAAATGTAAGTTGTCTTTTTCATTATTTTTATTTTTTAATTTAAAGTTTAAAATTAACGGTAAATAGTCTTAAAATAACGTTAAACGAAAAATGAATTGTTAAAGTTTTAATTTACTGCATATCGCGTTGATTTTATTGTTTTACCTGTTTTGTCTTTTACAACAGATATCCATTTAGCATTGGCACTTATTTGTCCGTATTTTATTTTGCTTTTTTCAGAAAACAAAAAGGTTTCAACAGTAGTGTCTGTGGTAATTTCTACACCAATACAATTTTTTCCTTTTAATCGTTTTACGCTTATTGGGGCTTTAACAAGCGCATCTTTAGGCTGCATAATATTTATAAAACAAGTGTTTTTTGCTTTTTTAGCGTTTTCAATTTTTAGTGTTTTTAAACTTATACGACGAATATCGTTAGGTCGTTGAGGTGTCATAACTTCTTCAACTAAAGTTTCACTAATGCTTGTTTTTGGTGCTTCAGGAAATATATTGAATACTTTTAAAGCTCCAGTTCCGTTTAAAATTTCATATTCATCATCTGCGATTTTATTGGCATATTTTTCCGAATGAATGCGCCAGGTGTATGTATGTTCTCGTTTACTTTCGAGTTCGTCTAACAAAATAAAGTAACCGTTTTCACTATTTATTATGTGGCGAGCATTTCGATTTAACTGCATTTCTGGATAATACATTTTGCTGGCTTCGCCAATTGCAAAGGTATAGCCGTTTTTGTTCGAGAAAGCTTCAATTTTAGCAATGGCCGTTTCCGGTACATTTTTCCAAACGTTATAAATGCCTTTACAGTTTAAATCGAATAACACAGGGTCGCTTAAATCGCCTTCGTCCCAAATTTTTTCACCAACACAACCGGTGCCATCAACTGTAATTAAGTTATGAATTTCGGCTTTCGAGGTTCGGTTATAGCCTTCATCTATTGCTAATGCGGCATCGCCTTTTAATAATGTAAAATGATTGAAATCGACATGGTAATGCGTTAAACTACGTGTTCGCCAGTTATTTTTTTTGTCTATTTCCCAGCTTAATTTCCATTGTTTATGGCCTCCAGGAGGACTGGTTTTAAACGATAGGTGTGTGGCATCGGTATCCCAGCCAGAGCGCATAACGACTAAGCCAAGATCTTCAAAATATTTGGTAGTTGGCAAATTTTCGGGCGATTGTTGTTTTATTTCTGGGTTATACCAAAGTAATTCTAAAAAGGCTTCAGGTAAAATACCAGGGAATATTTTACTTTCGTAAGCTTCTCTAAATAAAAATTCTTTTCGGACTAATTCTCCTAGCCATTGCGCGTAGGTGTTGTTATGTTCGGAGGCTAGTTTGTAATAGGCCGCAATGGAGTGCGAACTTTTACGATCGTGCGAGTCGCCAAAGTTTACATTTTCTTCCCAGTTAGGAGCTGACTGATACAAACGAAAGAAAAACGTGTTTTTCATAAATTCGGTGTCGAAATAGTTAGGACCACCATGAGCACGTATTAATTCTGCGGCCGATAAAAAGGAATTGATTGCATAACGCCAATACACCGTGCCTTCGTAGTTCGAGCCATCTTCTGGTAAATATTTGAATACGGTTTTAAAATTGTCATGAATTTCTGCAATCCATTTATTAGCGCCTTCATATTCATTTTCTATAGCATAAGCGGTGGTTAAAATTCCGGTATAGTTTATCCAATTGTGGTTTTGCCAATAGTCGGTAGACCAGCAGTTCCCTTTGTTTTCTTGTCCGTAATTAAATATTTTGTTGCCTTGTAGAATGAGTTTGTCTAAGAAAAGTTGTTTTTCTTCAGGCGATAAATCTTCTTTAATCCAATCGTACGATAAACCTAAACCATACAACAGCCATGATGCACTTAAGTCTACATCAACCAAAAAACCATAACCCCAAACGTCGTAGCCAACAGCAGTAAAAATCCAACGTTTGGCTTCATCTAAATAATGTTTTTGCCCAGTTAGTTTGTACGCTAAACTTAGGTTGGCAGCGGCCATCCCCATATAGGTAATACTTGTTGGCGGCGGTGTTTTAGATAGTTTTTCACCTTCGTAAGATTTACATTGCTGTAGTAAACGTTTAAAATGAGGTTTATGGGTGGTTTTAATTTTTTCCTTTAACTCATCTAACCTGTCATTAATCAATAAATAAGATTCTGTATTATTAGTATATAAATTGAGTGCTGCTTCGTATGGTGATGGGTTATTGTTTGTAGCCGAAATTAGAGCGGGTAAAAACAATAAAACAAAACATAGTTTTTTAAGATGTTTTTTCATGATTAGTAAGTGCTTATTTTTTAGTTAGTAATAATTTGCCATATGTAGTAAATAGAGAGTAACGACAAAAGCGTAATGCCCAAATAGGTTAATAATTGTAGTGGTTTATTGGGTTTTAGCTTTTCTGGTATATCGTTGCTTAAAACAATTTTTAAATTTAAATACCCGACAATAGGTGCTAAAACAAAAGAAATAAAAGTGGCTATTGCAATAATTAAACTCATATTTCCGCTTAAACTAAAGAGCACAAAAAAGTTTATGGCAGCTAAACTTATAATGCCAATAGCATAATATTTTCTGTCGGTAAAAGGTTTGCGTTTAGCCGATAATTTTTCGACAATATCTATACTTACACGAGCAATAGCGTCGTGTGCAGTTAAACAAGTACTAAACATGGTAGCAAATGCAGAAATGGCGATAAATAAATAAGCCCAATCGCCAATATGTTGGGTGAAAAGAGATACCACTTGGTCTGCGAAAGTTACGGCATTTCCACTAAGTTCTGTGCCAGAGCCATACAAGGTCATGCATCCAATTATTAAAAAGAAAATCGCCAATAAGGTTGTTATAATATAGCCAGTGTTAAACTCTTGCAAGGCTTCTTTTAAAGGCGGCTTATTTTTGTTAATTCTATATTTTTCGGCACTCCAAAGACTAAGCCAGCTACTTGCTTCAACGGCAGTTGGCATCCAGCCAATAAGTGTAATTAAAAAAAGAATACCCATATTATCGAGTAGTTCTGGAGCTTTAAAATTTACAACTGATGTTACTTGGCCTTCATTTATAACAAGTCCTGTAGTTACTAAAAGTGCTGCAAATAATACAGGAATAACGAATTTTAGGGTTGTTTCTAAAAGTTTATATTTTCCAATAATTAAGATGATGCTGTTAAAGGCAAATAAGGCAAGAGCCACCGTTGCAATGGATGTGTTTTTTAGGTCTAACAAATTTATAAGAAGCCCCGATGTAATTGAATAAAGAGCTGCAGGACTAGCCAAGGTAGTAACAAAAGTTATAAAAGCATAAAGCCATAAATAGCCTTTGCCACGGTTTAAATACCCTTGAATAATACTTTTTCCGGTGATATTTGTATAGCGTATTCCAAATTCGAAAAACGGATATTTTAAAATATTTGCGAGCAATAAAGGAATTATCATTATCCAGCCATATTTAGCTCCGGCTTTTGTAGATAATACTAAATGCGAAGTACCTATGGCCATACTTGCGAACAAAAGTCCGGGGCCAAGGTTTTTTATTATTCTATTAAGAACCTGCATGGTTATTTTAGTTGGTTGTGGTGTTTTTTAATTGGTGCACCAATTTGGTTTACCAAATATAATCATTTCAATGAATATTTAAAGACTTAGTTGTTAAACTTTTATTTTAAATAAGAGCTGTAGTTGCATTTACGAACGAAAGAAATAGGCGTGTGCTATACTTCGTAAATTTCTATAGGTAAGTTATCTGGATCACTAAAAAACGTAAATTTTTTTCCAGTAATTTCATCGATTCGAATGGGTTCTACAGGAATGTTTTTTGATTCTAAATAGATGGTTTCTTTTTCAATGTTTTCTACCCCAAATGCTAAATGTCGTAATCCAGTAGCTTCAGGCCTTGACGGTCGCTTTGGAGGATTGGGAAACGAAAACAGTTCGATAAGGTATTGGTTGTTTAAAGCTAAATCTAATTTATAGGATTGTCTGGCTTCTCGATATATTTCATTGATAACTGTAAGTCCTAAAATTTCGATGTAAAAAGCTTTTGAAACTTGGTAGTTAGAACAAATAATAGCGATGTGGTGTAGGTGTTTAATTTTCATATGTTTATGAAATTTAAAAAAAAATCTCAACAATAAGCTGAGATTTAAATTATACTGAATTTAAAACCAGAATTTAGTTAATCTTAACTTTAGAGTTTAAATTCCGCAGAATACTAACAACACTTTTTACAGCTAAAAAACTGGTTTTAGGATTGCTAGGGCTTGGTTTGTTTTCTGTACGGGTGTATATTTTTCCAAAATCTCCCTCACAAGTAATTTCGTGCATGTTGCTGGTTGCATTTGGGTCGGCCACAATATTTATGATTAAATCTTCACATTTTGATGCAAAATAAATACTTGCTGCAACATTTATGTTTTTTGGAAACATGCTTAAGGCTTCATCAACTTTACCTTTCCAAATAGTTTCGGCCGATTTAATTGTTGATAAATCAATATCCGAACTATCGAAAAATGGTGCGCCTTCTAAACTTTTAGGGTGTTTGGTGGTTTTAATGTTTATAGCTGTAATTTCATCATTTACAGCTTTTATAGCGTCTAAACCTGCAATGGCTCCAACGGGCAATATAACTTCACAATGTTTTAAAGTGCTTAAAATGGCCTTGTTTTGGTAAAGTCCACCTGTGCTAATTACTATTAATTTTTTGCCAACAGCATCAGTTTCATCAAATTTTAAAAGTTGTGTAACGACATCTTTATTGGCACATTCAATAATAATATCGGAATCTTCAATAAGATCTGAAGTAATTTCTTTTCTAAATTCAATTGGTCGATCTTTTAAAATAAATTCTGGATCGTTAACATCTTTTCTTGCTACAACATATTTTAATTGGAAATCTGGACTGTTTATAATCCAATTTCCAAGATATTTTCCAATATTTCCAAATCCTATTATAGTTACTTTCACAGGGATAATTTTAAGGTTTAGGTTTTAATTTTCTTTAAAGATAGAATAAAATTTTAAATAGAAAACCTAGGTGTTATTAAGGGTTTAAAGATGAGAATTAAACGAGTTGTATAAGCTTTTATGGATTGGCAATTTTATTTATGTCTGCGCCTTCTAGGTGTTTTAAGATAATGGGTTTTGTGTATAAATTTATCATAGCTCGTCCAATTTTTATGGTTGTTGTTACCGATTTCATTCTTTTTAATAAAGGAAAAATAGGTTTAGTTATAATATAGAAAAAATTATACCATTTGGTTTTCGATTTTACACCGCGTTCTGGTAAAATAGCGCCAGGTCTAAAAGCGTAAGCATCTTTAAATCCTTTATTTAAAATTAAGTTTTCGGTTTTTCCTTTTACTCTGGCCCACATTGTGTTACCTTGTTCTGTACTGTCGGTTCCTGCACCAGACACATATGTAAAAAGCATATTGGAATTTGCGTTATAGCTTGCATTTACCAGAGCCTCCGTAATAGTGTAGGTGAGTTTGTAATAAGTGTCCTCATTAATTCCTGCAGATGATACGCCCATGCAATGAAAACAAGCATCATAGCTTTTTATTTCCTTTTGAATATTGCCGAAATTCGTAAAATCTTTATGAATTATTTCTTTTATTTTAGGATGGGAAATGTTGATTGGGTTTCTGTTAATTAGTAAGATATTTTCAACCGATGCATCATCCATACATTCTAATAAAACACCTTGACCAACCATTCCTGTTGAACCTGTAATTATAACATTCATTTGCTATTTTATTTAATGATCTCCTTATTTATTTCACTTGCGACTAAAGTATCGATTATTGTGGATTTCAACTAGATTAAAGCTAGTTTAATTGCTGTTCTAAATTATTGAAAATAGTTTTTTATAATCGATGTCCAAGTCTACTTTTTAAAATATTTATGTTCGTATTAAATTTTACATATGGAAGCTCATTTTCAATTCTAAGTTGCATAAAGTCATATTGAGCTTATACTGAAAGTTTTTCGGTTATGTTGTAAGCGAGCCCGAAATTAAAATTAAATCCGCTATAATTTTCTCCAACAAAGTTGTTGTTAATTATAATAGGGTAGTTTAATTAAAGACTGAATATAAAATTCATGAGGATTTGCGAAACTGGGCTAGTACCAGCAATCATTCATAACTATTGTTCTGTGCAGTTTTTTTTCTTTGTTTATACTTTCTATTCGTTCGGATTAATTTATATCTCAAATCATCATAAAATAAGCTTATTAATAAAATTATTACGCCAAAAAATAGAGTGTTTAATTTCAAATTAAGTTTTGAGTAAAGATATCCACCTATTATTCCTCCAAGAAAGAAGAAGCAAATAATATAAATCTGTAGTTTTATTTTTGATTGTATTTTTTCTCTATTTGGGTAAGATTTAGGAAAGAACAGTTGCGATAGCTCAATGCCTAAATCAGTAAAAAGTCCTGTAAGGTGAGTTGTTCTTACAATAGCATTTGAAATTTTTGTTACAAAAGAGTTTTGAAGTCCCATTGCAAAAAGCAGCATACAAACAAATGTGTTAGGGTATTTTATTCTTTCAAAATTGCTTATAATAGTGATTGATAATAAAATAAGACATTCAATTATTGTTGGTAAAACAAAAACATTAAGTTTTCTGTTTTCCTTGAATTTTTCGATTAGGAAACTTGACAAAAAAGAACCAAAGAGAAAAGAAAAAATAAAAAGGAAATATATTGTTCCCTTCCAAAACTCAAAATGAGCAACATCATTCATAAAAAGTGCAAAATGCCCTGTTACGTTTGTAGTGAGTTGCTTAAATTCTAAAAATCCTGTTACATTTACTATTCCAGCAACAAAGGACAAAATCGTAGCAATTCGCAGATTGTGTTTTAAAGTTCTACTTTTGCCTTGATGTCTAAACATTTTACTTCCATTTAATTTGGTTTTTTAGATAGTACAACGTGGTTGTGTTTTATTTATAGCGTGTTTAAGTATCTAATTTAGTCAATAAAAAGCGAATAGAAAGTTTCCCAATAATATACGTAAGTAGGCTAGAGCCGACAAGTATTTATGCGAGTGGGTGGCAACAGTTATTTATATTTCCAGTTGGTTAAAATATCGGCTATTTCATTTCCAACTTCTTTTTCTAATCGAGTTAATAATTCCGAGTCAGTAAGGGCTTTTGTTTTACTTAAGTCTGTATGAATTAAAAACTCTCGAAGTTTTATTAAAATGTCAGTTTTATTGAAATCTAATATTGACTTTGCGTTTCGATAGAGTTGCATTTGAAACCATTCATAGTTTTGAGGTGTTAGCTTCTGAACATATTTTTCTTCAAAATCTTTGAGAGTTTTAAATTCAGCCATTCTATCTCCAGATTGTATTACGAATTCAGGATACGTGTTCATGAACTGGTAAGATGGGTTTGCTTTTTCTTTTATGAAAGAATACATACTCATTGTCGCAAATAATTCTTGTAACCACTTACGTTGAGGTTTAGTTCCTTCTTTAAAATGATAAAGATGAGCTAATTCGTGAATTGATAAGATTTCTCGATAAAATTGATCTAAATTTATATTTTCACCATAAACAGATTTTAATATAGCTAAATATTGTTCAGGTAATTGGGAAATCATTTTTTCCACTTCAATTGAAACTATTGATTTATCCAGGCCAAGTATTACATTTCCTTTTCCAGCTTGAGGTAAACCAGGTGGTGGAAAATATGCGTATTTATTCCACTTTTTATTTTCTATAAATAGGACAGCAAAATCTAAATTAGTCTGAAAAATTTGGTCAAAATACAGTTTAGCACTGTTAAGATTATTAAGAGTTTCCGTTGTGGTTTTAATTGAATCATTTGAAACCAAAGTCTTAAATGTGTAATCTGTTTTCAGCTCTATTAGTCCACTATGAATAGAGGTGTCAATCCAAGATTCTTGACCTTGTAAGTAATGTGTGAAACAACATAGTAAAATTGCAATCAGATTTGTTAAAGTTGATTTTTTCATAGATCGTTTAATTGTGGTCAACAGTTTTATATATGAGTCGTAGTAGGTTTATTATCACTAACTTTTCGGGTTGTAACTTACCCTTAAGTTATTTATTTTCTTTTGATTAAGCAATTAAATCGCTATTTTTTTAATACGTTATTGATAATAGTTATTATTAATTTCTTATTCTTAGCAATTCAGTTTCTAACTCTTCTTTCGATTTTTTTTCAGTAGTATTTAGAGTGGCATTCAGAATGTTGTTTTTTTCGTAGGGATCATTAATTAAGTTGTACATTTCCTCTTTTCCATTAGCAAACACTAATAATTTGTAGATACCGTTACTAATGGTCCATGCGTTATTTTTTTCATTCTTCATTTCAGAATACTGATATTTTCTAATTAACTTCTCTTCATAAAAAAGTGACTTAAAGCTTTTACTATCATTTATTTCATCAATTTCTACACCTGCTATTTCGGCTATGGTTGCAAAAATATCTGTTGAAGTAATTAAATTATTATCTATCCCTTTTCTTTCAACCCCCATGCCAGATACAAATAATGGCATATTTATACCGCCTTGATATAAACTTCTTTTTACTTGATTTTTGTAATATGGATCTTGGGTAACTATGGGTTCTGTGCCGTTATCTCCCATAAAAATTATAATCGTATTTTCTCTTTTTTCTTTTGACAAGGAACTCAGAAGTTTTCCAATTTGATAGTCCATAGCCTCAATAGATGCCATGAAATAAGGAGTTGGATCTACATTTTCGGTGTACGGAGGTAAATAGCCTTGATTATGCATTTTTGCAGGAGGAATATGAAAAGGCGTATGTGGTGCATTATATGCTAGCCACATAAACCAAGGTTTTTCTTGTTCTTTTATCCAATTGACCGCTAAATCTGTAAACTTTTTGGCAGTATATTCTTTCGATGTTGTTTGTTTTCCTTTTTCTGATAAAGGCCAATTATAATAATCTTTTACCGAACCTTTAAATATGCCAGCATAATAGTCGATGCCAAATGTCTCAGGATTAATAGTTGTATCATAACCAGAGATATGCCATTTGCCAACTACAGCAGTCGCATATGAATTATTGGTGTTATTGTGAATGTATTTTTGCAATAAAACTTCACCTTCACTCAATTTTTGATTTGCCCATCTTACATTTGTTCGATATCCATATTTACCTGTAATCATTGATGCTCTTGTTGGCGAACACGTTGGATATGTCCAGAAGTTATTAAAGCTTAAACCTAATTTTCTAATAGAATCTATAATTGGCGTATGAGGTTTTATAGTGCCTTCTGTATATCCAGCTAATGCATCTTTCCCCATATCGTCCGCAATTATAAATAATATGTTTGGTTCATTATTAGATGTAATCTTATTTTGGTTTATTTTACAACTAAGTATTAAAATTGATATTAAAATGTAAACTGTTTTTTTCATTAATATGGTTAGGAGTTACACATTGTTGCCAATGTTTAAGTATATGATAAGTTAAGTGTTTATGTGCTAGTATTTTATAAAGAAAAAGCAGGAGCCAGTAATCAAGATAACTAACATTGCTTAGGATAAAACTAGCAATTAATTTAATATAGAATTGGTCAGTTAGATGTTTTTTGGTTTTTATTAAGTAATCAAGCTAATGGTTGGACGAAATTCTCATTAAACATTTAAGTGAAATTAAACGCACTATTTGAAATTACGAAATGTATTTAATTCGAAAAAAATAAATTTAAGTGTTTTTTTTATTAATTGACTATGGCTTTACCAAATGCTTCTTCAAGATTAAAGAAGTATATAAAAGCTAATATAATTAGTATAAAACCAATAACTATAACCCAATATTTTTTTAGACTTATTCATATTATTTATTTTTTAAGTGTTCCTTTAGCATTTAAAAACTTAACAAATAGAATATGTGCAAGGATTTACAAAATAGGCAAGGGCTAGCCAAAAAATATAGTTTTAGGCATACGTTTTATTTTATTATTGGTAGTTCTAAAAAAGATAGGTTTGTTTTATTCCTGTAAATACTTAAAGTTGGTGTGCCTTGGGTTGGAACTTTGTCAAATGTGTCTTTATCGGCTCCAGCAATTGCAATTCTTATAGAATGTCCTTTCTTGATGAGAATAGATGTTGGATGTAACTTAAAGCTAACTTCTTCAATTTCATCAATTGGCATAGGTGATGCGTCTGATTTCTTAAATGAATGATATGGTAATTCACTAAACATATCATTCTTAGATATTTTTCGATGTTTAAGCAAAAGCCCTCCTTCTGTAATATATCTGCTTTTTCCACTTGGGTCTACATCTTCTAAGTACACCAAAATGGCTCCTTCATTGTGAGTAGATGAGAGACTGAGTGAAATTACAGGTGTTCCTGTTATTTGAAGCGGCTCCTTAAGAGGTGTGGTTGTATAAGTTAGCATTAAAGAATCGGCAGCATTGCGATTATTGAGGTTAAGAACGGGTTTTCCCATTTGGGTTGTCCATCGATTGTTGGTGCCAGTACTTACCGAAAAGTCAACTAGATATTCATCCATTCCTGTTGGTTCGTTTGATGATGAAGTATTTAACTTTTCGTTGGCGTCTAAATAATATTTAATTCTTTCTTGCCCTTTAGGTGGCCAAATATCAGATTGTTTAAATGATTCTTCCCCAAAATTATAGTACTTAATGGTTGGCCAATCTTCAACTTCTTTGTCAATCCCCTTTATGTAATGGTCAAAGAAGTTAAGTTGTAGTCTAAGTTGTTCATTAACAGAAGGAATAGGTTCAACGATACTGTCAGAAACAACAAATGGGCTGGCATGTGAACGTCCGCCATGAGAAGTTGGCATCATGACAACTTTCTGCGGATTATCAAAATGTTGTAATCGTAATAAAGTACCTTCTGCCGTGCCGGCATCCAACCAACTTGTAAGAACAAGCATGGGTACATTTGATTCCGAAATTTCCTTTTTCCAATGCAAGGGGTCGAGTTCTTCGGATTTGAAATCTCCAAATTTGGAATCTTTATAAGGTGCTTTAGATAGAGCTTCCAATACGATTGTGTTGTTTTCATGTTCTTTGATTGCATCCATCGGAAAATCTTTACCGACACGCCTCACACTTGCCCCCAGATTCTCAACTGAATTTTGGTCTAGCCAATCAACATATTGACTCCATACCGCTATAAAACTTGTTGCAAGCATTCCATAAGGCCGCGAAGGACTTTCATAAACGTCAAAATCTGACCAACCAGGTATTACAGCTTTAATGGCCGTGTGCTGGGTAGCACATAAAAGCTCTGCCGTTGTCCCGGAGTATGAAGTGCCATAGGCTCCTACTTTACCATTAGACCACGGTTGGTTCACGACCCAATCAACAATGTACCAAGCATCTTTCACCTCCGTAGGCGAATATTCTGCAGTACGAACACCGTAGGAAGCACCTGTTCCCCTAACATCAACTTTTGCAAGGATGTAATCATGGTCAAGAAAATATTTATCTCGTTTTTTGAGTGAAGGAATTGGCTTACCTGTTTTCGGGTCTTCTTTGCCCCTCCAATAACGGGTAAACTCAAACAGTACAGGGAGTTTTTGATTTTTATAATCTTCTGGGAAGTACACATCCATAGCCAATTTGGTTCCATTGACAGCAGGGATGTAATAAGACTCAACATTATTTGCTTGCGAGAAACCGAATTGATAGGTTAAAAGAAGAAAGAGTATAAATAAAAATTTTTTAGCGGTCATTTTCTAATTAGGTTAAATAGCGCAACGTCTTTATACACCTATAGTTGCGTGGTTTAAGTAACCAATTTAGTAATTAAAAACCGAATAGAATATTTCTGTAAGATATTTTTAAGTGATTTAATATTAGGTAATTAATTGTGCTTATTGTTTAGCACTAACTTTTCGGATTAACCCATGTCCAAATTTTTATATTTTGTTTTTAATTTTCTCTTTTTAAACGCCAAATTAAAAATTTGGTAAACTTTCTAAATATACAAAGCCTTTCGGTTAAGAACTTTTTAGCTATGTTTCATCCGCCGTTTAGGCCCAGTTATTTTATGGGGTTAATTATACATATGATTTCTACGTCAACCTCTTTTCCTACCATAAAACCACTATTAGGTCCAACATTGTAGTCGTTTCTATTAAGAGTAAGTGAACCGTTAAAAGTATTATTGATAAATGTAAATGGAATGCTAACTTCTTTAGTTACATCTTTTATGTTTAGTTCTCCAAATGCTGTATATCCATTAGTCGTTTTTTTTATCTTGCTCGACTTGAAACATATGTTAGTATATTTTTCTGTATAGAAAAAATCCTCTTTTCGTAAATGTTTATCCCTTTTTTCGTTTTCGGTATTTATTGATTTTGCTGAGATGCAGACATTAAAAAAAGAATTGTTTAAATCCTTTGGGGAAAACGAAACCATTCCAGTAAAGTCATTAAAAGTTCCTTCTACAGTATTGAACGCCATATTGGAAACTTTAAATTTTACTTTAGAGCCAGAAGATTGAATTGTTTGTTGACTAAAAGTCAATTGTACACTCATAAGCGTAAGCAAGAAAATGTAAATGTTCTTTGTCATAATTATTTTTTTAAAGTAATATAATACAAATATCTTATGATTTTAATATATATTCACCTAGGTTAATTAATGAAAACATTATTTGCTTTTTCATTATTATTTTAATTAACTAATATTTTTGTTGTTACTGCCTAAGGTTTGTATATGATTACTTCCGTATTTGAGCCAACCAATTTAATAAATAAAAAAAATCGAATAGAAAGTCAGTGGAAATTTTTGTTAACGAGACTAAGAGTTTGGAGGAGAGGTATGCGCATAGTTGGGTGCTGTTTATGAGTTCATTTTTTTTTTGAATTACCTTTTACGTTTCCCAAGAATAATATTCAGTTAGGTTCTCATGCTGTATAATTTGAACATATCGATTTCAAATTTACATTATCATAAGTTTCTACTTGCAAACCAATTTGTAATAATCAACCTGCAATATCGATTAACAAATATTTAATCCGTTTGGTTATAATCAAAAACTATGTCGCCTCCAATTATCGTCATAGCGATCTTGGTGTCTAGTATTTGATTTTCAGGAATGGTCATTATGTTTCTGTCAAGTATAGTAAAATCTGCCCATTTACCAACTTCTATACTTCCTTTGGCATTTTCTTGAAATGCAGCATAGGCAGCATCCAATGTATAAGATCTTAGGGCTTGATTTCTGGTCATTTTCTGCTGAGGTTCGTAACCATCATCTGGTATTCCTTTTAGAGTTTTTCTCGAAATTGAGGCATAAAATCCAGCCATAGGATTAAGAGGCTCTACAGGAGCATCGGTTCCGTTCACAATCATTGCGCCAGATTTTAATAATGTCTGCCATATATAGGCACCTTCGTTAATACGTTTCTCTCCCAGACGATCAATGGCCCAAGGTCTATCGGATGACATATGAATTGCTTGCATTGCTAGAATAACATCTAATTCAGCAACTCTTGGAATGTCTGCTGGATCGAAATGTTGGGCATGTTCTATTCTAAATCTGGCATCTTTAGAACTGTTTGAAGATTTAATCTTAAATGTACTCTCGTAAATATCTAAAACCTCACGAGTTGCGCGGTCTCCTATGGCATGTATACCTACTTGAAAGCCATTTTTGTAAGCGGTTTTTACAATTTTATCAATATCCTCTATTGGTGTAACATTATGACCATGCACTCCTGGTGCATCCGTATATTCTTCCAATAACCATGCACCTCTTGAGCCTAAAGCGCCATCTGCCATTAGTTTAATAGAACGAATGGTTAATTGATTGTTGTATAAGTTCAATTGAATACCTTTTTTAAAATATTTTTTTAGAAGTTTAGGTTGTGTTCCACGAAGCATAACATACAGCCTTAGTTTAATTAGGTTTTCTGAGGCCATTTCTTCAAAAAGATTAATCATATAGCCACCAGAACCTGCATCGTGAAATCCGGTGATACCATTTTTAAAGCACTCTTCTAAAGCTAACGTTATTGCTTCTTTTACACTTTTTTTTGTAGGTGCAGGTAAATGCTTGGATACTAAATCTGTTGCAGTTTCATTAAGAATTCCTGTTGGTTCACCATTAATATCTATAATTATTTCTCCGCCATCTGGTTGAGGTGTTTTTGAATTGATACCTGCAATATCCATAGCTTTTTGATTTATAATTATGATATGTCCAGAAGCATGTATAAGAATAACAGGATGATCTGGTACAGCAGCAGATAGTAACTTATTTGTAGGATACCCATTAATTAATGCGGGTTTTGTATCCCACTTATCATGATGCCATCCGTTTGCTATAATCCATTCTCCTTTCGGAGTGTTTTTTGCTTTTTCTGCGACTCTTTCAATAGCCTCTTCATAACTCTTAGCCCCAACCAAGTTAACTTCCAATAAATTTAATCCAACATAATATAAATGGGCATGCCCCTCTATTAAACCAGGAATCATGGTCTTGCCATTTAAATCAAAGAGTTTGGTTTTATCACCTTTCAACTTCATGATATCTTCTTTACTTCCTACAGATAGAATTGAATCGGCTTTTACGGCTACAGCTTCCACCATTGGCCGGTTATCGTCCATTGTATAAATCTCTCCGTTAAAATAAATTTGATCTGCTAATGTGCCAAGTTCACTCGTTTGTGCCTGTGAGGTTATAGTTATAAGTAGAAAGAAAATAATTAATTGCGTTGGTTTCATTGTGAGTTTGTTTTGGAATTCACGATTATTAGACTGACTTGTTAATAGTTTTGTTAAAGGTGTTTTAATTGAGTCTAATAAGTTTGTTTATAATTAGTTGTATGTTTAAGCAACTAATTTAGTCAATAAAACCGAAATATATTATCTGCAAGGACTTTTGTTAGCAGGTTAGAAGTAGGATTTTTTTTTATGCGGTGTTGTGCCCAGTTATTTTATAAGATAGATTGTTTTATTTTTTTCTCCAATTTTTTCAAATAAACCCAATTTAGCTCCTTTTTTTAAATCTCTACTTGCCGTTGCAGAAGAAATATCTTTAAAAATATTCATGTAATCTTTTCTTGTAAATTCAGCTTTATTTAATGAAACATAATACTCTAATCTATCTTTTTCATTTAACGTCCGATTATTAAAATCTAATAATTGACTTATTGAAATGTCAATTACGGTAAGCATGTATTCAATAAACTTAGTTGATTTTCCAGATTTATCACTTTCAGCTAAAGCTTTATAATATTTTTCTTGGTCATTACTGATTAAGGTTTCAAATGGCAAAAACTCAAATATTGGATATTTTTCCATTAAAATTAAAGTTTGCCATAATCTTCCCATTCTACCATTTCCATCCAAAAATGGATGAATAAATTCCATTTCGTAATGGAAAACGCAACTTTTAATTAATTCAATTTCATCAGATTTTTTCAAATATTCAAAAAGTTGTTTCATTAAGTGTGGTACATTTCCAAATGGTGGTGCTAAATGCTCGACTTTAGAGCCTTTTACAATTCCGACACTTTGATTTCTATATTTTCCAGAATTTTCAATTAGACCTTCCATTAAGTTTTTGTGTGCTTTTAAAAAGGATTTTTCGTTAGTAGGATTGTAATCTTCTAAATTTTCATAGATTTTGATCGCATTTAAAACCTCTAGAATATCTTTTTTAGGACCAATAACCTTTTTGTTTTCAAGAAGTGCTGTTATTTGTTCTTCTGTAAGTGTATTTCCTTCTATTTTTAAAGAAGAATGAATAGTTTTGATTCTATTCTGTTTTCTCAATTTAGGTGAAGGTCGGTTTAATAAATTTGCATTTACTTCTCCTATTTTTTCTGAAATGGAAGTTATTAATTTTAAAATAGAAGATGTTAGTTCGTAAGGAGGCTTCATTTATGATACTATCATTTGATACTATCAAAGATACAATTATTTAATCTTAATTATCTTATGAAACGTATTTTTTTAATGGATGCCAGTGTGTTTGTGTTTTTTTTTGCGTTGACTTAAGGTAAATTTATCAAATAATTACCGAATAGAAAATAAGTAAGGATTTTTAAGGGTAGGCGAGAATAAGCTATTAAATATAGCCGTTTTTGGCAACGGTTTTTATTCAATTTCTATTAATTGTATCTCATCTATAGAAATTCTTTTAAATGTTCCTATTACATAATCTTGACTTTGTAATGCCGTCTCTAATTCCTCACAAAGATTGTTACAATCAATATCTATTTGATAAAGCAGTTTTAAACCAGATTCAGTTGTTATAAAATTTTCTCCGTTTCTTTTTAAATCTATTTTAAAAAGAATGTCATTATCTACTTCTTGAGTTGATGTTACTTCTACAAGAGTATATTTTATAGAACTTCCATCGGCAGGAGGATTATTTATTCGTTCTGTCTTTACAGATAAGTTGTAAATAGTACCGGGTTCATAATTAAATCCATTAATATTAGAGTAAAAGTTATCCCAACTATTTGTTCCGATATCATCTTCTTTTTGAACGAGTAAGGTTAAAACAGGTTCTAAGGCAATTCCTGTACTTTGAAAATGATTAACTCTCATTTCAATAGTTTGAGTTTGGTTGTCATCATTGGAACAAGAGAATAATATTCCAAGAATCATAAATAGTAAGATTTGGTTTTTTATCATTATTAAACCTTTTGTATAAAAGTAGGATGCGAATTTACTTGAAAGGTTGCGTTCAAATTGTTGCGAACGTGTTTGTATATGGATTGTTGCGTTGGTTTAAGGTAAATTTATCAAATAATTATCGAATAGAAAACGAGTGAGGAATTTCGGAAATTACTAAAACTAGTAATTAATTTTACACGGTTTTGGTAAAACGTTTTTTTATTGGATTTAGTTTAAATTATTCTTCAATATCAAATAAATATTCAACGGTGACTTTAAAAAAACGAGCCATTTTTATTGCTAATGTAACCGAAGGATTAAACTTGTTTTTTTCTATGGCGTGAATAGTTTGTCGCGAAACGTTTAATTCTTTTGCTAAAGCTGCTTGTGTTAAGTTGTGTCTAGCTCTTTCTACTTTTACAAGGTTTTTCATAAGTACATTTTTCTTTTGATAAAAAATATTATTATGTACGACCAAAGTAATGGAAATATAAAATAATCTAAAGTTAGTTTTAAATCTTTAGCTAACACGTACAAAAAAATTGTAACTAATAATCCAATTATAAAAGTAAGTTGAAATGATTCTAGCCTTAATTTGTCTATATAATCGTCTTCTACTTTTTCTTTCGAAATCATATAAATTAGTATTGCGATTATCGCAACAAAATCAATTCCATAAATTACTGCGCCTCCAGTAATGGCGTTTAATAGTCCTAATATTTCATAACCCAAATCGGGTTCTGTTCTTATTTTTGAAGCGTCAATTCCAGGTTGTGTAGTACTATATTTATAAATTGAATTATTAATAAAGTTTAAACTTCCATTAATTAAAGAGGCTATAATGAAAAGGGCCAAACCTAGTTTTTTACACCAATTAGGTAATATTTGTGTTTTCATATTCTATTATTTTTATACAAAAGTATACAATACTTTACATTTAGGAAAATAAAATAGAATATTTTTTGATTTCACTTTATTTCAGATGATTTTAGATTGAAGTGAGAATGTCCAATATAATAAGTTTTTGGAAATGTTTGCGATTGTGTTTGTGTATGGTTTGTTGCGCAGTTTAAGTGCCTAATTTAGCAAATAAATCACGGATAGAAAGTCCTCTCGCACTTTCGTAAATTGGCTAATACAAGCAATTAATTTTATACGTTGTTGTACCACGTTATTCTTTCAGTCGATTATATTTTTTCAAGGTTTTAATAAGTAAATCGTGTGGTAAAGCATAGGCTTTATTACCGTTAATTCCTTCCATAGTTTCAGCAGCAACCATTGCATTGATAATCGCTTCCTCTACTGCTTGAACAGTTGCTTCAAAAACTGGCAATAGTTGGTCATTAGGTAATGATTCAATAGTTGTGGTTTCATCTCGATTAAATGCGTTTTCATTTGCAGTTGAAAATGCTAAAAAAATATCTCCAGAGCCATTGCCTCCTCGTCCGCCAACAATTCCAACTCCTAATGGAATTCTTTGAGCGATTCTTTTTAATTGATGAGGCAAAAGAGGTACATCTGTTGCTATAATTACTATAATTGAACCGTCTCCTTCTTGTCTCCTTGATTTCGGTGGCGCATTAAACTTGTAGTTTAAAGTATCTTTTAATTCAACTCCAACTGGAACTCCTGCTATTGATAAATTTCTCTTCGCTCCGAAATTAGATTGTACAATTGCTCCAACGGTATATGTCGAATCCTTAATTTTAAAAACTCTAGAAGACGTTCCCGTTCCTCCTTTATAGCCCAAACACATCATTCCCGTTCCTCCACCAACATTTCCTTCAGCAATCTTTCCACTTGAGGTATTTTCTATAGCTTCTAATACGTGCTTTTCTTTAACGTGAAAACCATATATGTCATTTAGAAAACCATCATAAGTTTCAGCTACTACAGGATAGGTGTACCACCAATCTTCTCCGTTATACCAATCTGTATCGACATACCACTTCAATACTGCGTCTCGAACAACTCCAACACTATTGGTGTTTGTAATCATAATGGGGGTTTCTAAAAATCCTGATTCGGTAATCCAAGTTGTGCCCGTCATTTCTCCATTTCCGTTAAGACTATACCAATTTGCATAAACTGGACTAAATTTTTTAGCCTTTCCTCTCGGAAATATTGCAGTAACTCCAGTTCTTATAGGTCCTTTGCCAATAATGTTTTCTCCTTTTCCAGAAATTATAGTACTATAACCAACTTCAACTCCTTTAACATCCGTTATTGCATTAAATTCACCAGTCTTACCAACAAACGGAATGCCTAAATCTCTTGCTCTTGGTTTTTGAGCATAAGATTGAGAATAAATTAGTGATACTAAAAAAACTATAAATACTCTTTTCATATTGGTTGGTTATAATGAAGCACCACGTGTTTGTACAAGTAATGTTGCCTGGTTTAAGGACTAAAGTTAGCAAATAAATCACAGATAGAAAGTCTTCTAGGATTTTCAGCCGTAAATCAAAGAAAGCAAATTGCAATGAATGCCGATTTGGATTTCAGCCGCAATGCGCTATACAGGTTGTTACCAAAAGTTATTTTTTCACTTTTTTAAACCTGTCTCAAAAGTTTGTTCCAGTTTTAAATTCGGTTTCATTTACTTTTATCCATTTCAATGTAATTTCCTTGTCTGAAATGACTTTTTCTTGAGATGGAAATAAATTAACTTCAATTATTTTGTCGGTATTGTTGTCAACCTCCAATTCTACGGTTTCATAACCAATAAATTCAATGCGGTAGTTGGCTTTCGGACTATTTTTATCTACTATAAAAACTTTGTTTAATTCATCAAAGAAAAAGTGTTTTCGGTAAGATGTTCGTAGAATATTAGCTGGAATTTCAATTCCGTTTTCGTCCCTAACTTTGAATTCAAATTTAACTTCTTTTTCAGATTTGACTTTAAATTCTGTTATTTTAATTTCATTTTTTGAAACTTGTTCTGCTTTATCAAAAATCAAGTTTAATTTTTCGTCTTTCAATTCAAATTTTCCCCTACCAGTTGTCGAAATTCCTAAACATCCAGAAACCACATAAGCAAATCGATTTTTTTCTTTAAAATCAATACACGTTACATCGGATTCACCTATTGGAACAGAACAATATTTTCCAATTATTTTTTCTTGTGAAAAAGTTACAATCGAAATCAGAAGAATAATGGTTAGCAGAATGATTTTCATGATTTTTGGTAACGTTGTTAGCACCAGTATTTTTGTTTCATATTTTATTCATTCCAATTTATGACTTTATTTATTTTTCTATTCACTATTTTATATTCTACAAAAGCGAGTATGTAAAACATTAGATTGAGAAATAAAATCATAGAAAAGTCACTTTCCAATTTTCCAGATTTTATAGAGTAAAATAAATTCGAAATCAGCGCAATAGTTAGTAGAGTATATATAATGATAGATATTAATTTCAATCTCAAATTATATTGGTTAAAGTTCTCTTTGTTAAAAGTTACAATTATTTTCGGAAGTAACTTTTCAAAGGGTGTAGTAATTCTTAATAAGTCAATTCGTTTATCATTTTCATAACCTAACAAGAACTTATTAGGTTCACTTACAAAAGTTGAAGCAGATTTGAAATCCAATGAAGTATGTTTTTTTAACGAAAATAATCTAATATTTCGTTCTATTTTGTCAGAATTCAGTTCGGTTATATTTATCTTTTTAAAGTATAATTTTAGTTTGTTTGTATTATACTGATATAGGTTGACTCTTTTTTGGTTATTATTTAGAGGTTCAAAAGATTTTTTTTAGCCGTTTAGAAGGCAAAAAAATAGTTTGAACAGGGTCTGTTTTTAAATCGTAAGTTCAGGTAAATTTACATTATTTTTTCGATACGATTTGTATTTTATATTGGGATTAAGGTGTACTTCAGCAGGTTTTCTTAAATGTAAGCTAAAATGTGTTCTTAAATTGTTGTAAATATAGACCGCTTGATCTGCCATTTTTTGCGCTAATTCTGTATTTTTAATTATTTTCTTTAGACCATATTCGTATTTTAAAGTTCTGTTAACACGTTCTGCAACAGCGTTTTCGTAAGGGTCGTATTGCTCAGTCATACTCATTTTAATTCCATTGTTTTCTGCAAATTCGGTGTATTTAGGATTGCAGTACTGTAATCCTCTATCAGAGTGATGTATGAGTTTTTGGTTAGGGTATTTTCTATTTTTAATAGCCATATCAAGCGCATCAGTACAAAGAGATGTTCTCATATGGTTGTCGAGTTTATACCCCATTATTTGCTTAGAATAGGCGTCTGTTACTAATGCGAGGTAATTATGTCCATTCTCGGTTTTAATGTATGTAATATCGCTTACCCAAAGTTGTTCTGGTCG
>NZ_JTDW01000052.1 GCF_000943565.1 Neotamlana sedimentorum | reverse complement strand
GCACAAAAGGTGGCTGGCGTTGGTGTTCCAGCATTTGGTAATGTGTTAATTACAATGCTAACCGTTATATCTACATCGTCGCAACTGCCTACAGCATCTACGTTGAATGTAAAATTATACGTTGCAGGTGATAAACCTGATAAATCTACCGTATTTCCAGTTAATACACCAGTAGCATTATCATCATTCCATATTCCTGTTTGATCTTCATCCTCTAATAAATCGAATAAATCGTAGCTTGCTGGTGCGGCGCCTTCACAGAATTCTTCTGGTGCATTTGCTGTACCGGATTCTGGAGCTTCAACTACAGATATAGA
>NZ_JTDW01000051.1 GCF_000943565.1 Neotamlana sedimentorum | reverse complement strand
GAAACCTGGACCGAAGGTTGGCAAGGTGGTAGCGATTCTTGTGGAGCACCAATAGCACCACACGATGGTTCTAACACTGCAACTTATGTTTATAATGAAACTGCAGGAACAGTTACTCTTAATGGCACAGGGGCATTTATAGGGCTTGCAAAAGCTGTTAATTCTGGTGAATTAAGTAATCCGGCAGATGCTCCAGCTTCGGTAACTTATAATGTTGATTTTATAGATGCTAATACTATTTCTGTTTATATCGAAGCGGGTGCAGGTGTATTCTGGCAATATAAATTAGTTAGAGATGGTGCAGTGGTTTCGCCAGTTGTAGGTACTTGGAAATTAGCCGAAGAGGCTGGGGCTTTAGGTGTTGGTCCTGCGGTTGGAGATATTGGTTGGTGGAATTGTGATGC
>NZ_JTDW01000050.1 GCF_000943565.1 Neotamlana sedimentorum | reverse complement strand
TAGTCAACCTATTTCAGGAAAGTACGTTTGTTTAAATTACTGCCAACGGTTTTGCATAAGAAAAGTTGCGTGTTTGTGCGCGGCGATTTTCCGTAGGAAAATCAGAAGCGAACAAGCAAAGCAACGACCATAATGCAAGCCCAAAATAGGAATTTTTTTTATGCGTTGTTGGGTTTTAGTGCTTTTTTGTACGATTTTATTCAGTTGTTTTTCAGTCCGCAATATTTTTCAAATCCGCAAACTGGCTAAATTCCGCAAAAGTGAATTTCAGCGATCTGTTCTTTTTCAGTTTTCTACTGCGCAAACCAAGTCAAAAGTCCGTTGTAATTTTTGTCAGCGTATCGATTCCGTAAACTTGCTAAAAGTTCATAGTTTTATTTTCCGTAATTGGCTCAAATTCCACGTGAACACTTTTAGAAGTCAGATTTAATGGACTTCTGTTTTTAAGCTTGAACTTGTGGTTTTGCAATGACTTTTTGCATTAAACCCAACGGTTTTGTGTATGGTTAGTTGCGTGTTT
>NZ_JTDW01000049.1 GCF_000943565.1 Neotamlana sedimentorum | reverse complement strand
ACATTTACAGCTACTGATGATTGTGGTAATGCGACTTCTACTACGGCTACTTTCACTATACAAGATACTACTGCGCCTACTATAGATACACAAGCTAGTAATATTACTGTGGAATGTGATGGTAATGGTAACAACACGCAAATTCAAGATTGGTTAAACAATAATGGTGGTGCTGTTGCTTCGGATACCTGTTCTAATATTACTTGGTCTAACAACTACGGGGGAACTGCTTCTGATTGTGCTAACGCGATTTCGGTAACCTTTACTGCTACCGATGAGTGTGGTAATGCAACTTCTACTACGGCTACTTACGCTATACAAGATACCGTTGCACCTACTATCGATACTACTGCTAGTGATTTAACTGTGCAATGTGATGGGAATGGTAATACTGCAGACCTTAATAATTGGTTAACTTCTAATGCTGGTGCTAGCGCTTCTGATGATTGTGCAACAATTTCTTGGTCTAACGACTTTAATGCCCTTTCTGATGACTGTGGATTAACGGGTACTGCTACTGTAACTTTTACAGCTACGGATGCTTGTGGAAACTC
>NZ_JTDW01000048.1 GCF_000943565.1 Neotamlana sedimentorum | reverse complement strand
TTTCCTGAAATAGGTTGACTAAAAATTAAGCAATTAATTACAGTCACTTATGAAAACACAAGAACAACCCTGGCGAAAAAAAACGTACGAAAAAGCAACTTTAGAACTCAAATTATTCGTCGTTGACCAAATCTTAACCGGTCAGATATCTACAAACTCGGCTTCTAAAAAATATGATGTTCCTAGAACAACCATTACCTATTGGTTAAGAAAATACAGTACCTTAGTACAACAAAACACAGGTATGAGTAAAAACGATGAAATTAAAAAGTTAAAGGAAAAGATTGAAGAACTTGAGTTTCAAAAAGACTTCCAACAAGACATTATCGCTGATATGGAACTTATTACAGGCGTTGATATGTCAAAAAAGTCATTACCCAAAACATTAGCAAAAGAGATAGAGCTAAAGAAAAAGGCACGTATAAAAGAAAGTGGCTTTATGGATGTTTTGGGGTTAGCAAACAAGCTTTCTACAAAAGACTCAAAGTACAACGAAAACAAGAAGTAGACCATCAAAAACTAATTAAATTAGTTAAGCAATACCGCAAAAAAGTAGGTTCTAAAACTGGTGGAATAAAACTCCATAAGGAACTCAAAAAAGACTTTATAAACGCTGATATTAAGATAGGTAGAGACAAATTCTATCGATTCCTAAGACTTAATAATCTTTTGATTCCTAAAACTAAAAATTACATCACAACGACAAACTCAAACCATATGTACAAAAAATATAAAAACCTCGTTAAAGACCACATTCCTAATCGACCAGAACAACTTTGGGTAAGCGATAT
>NZ_JTDW01000005.1 GCF_000943565.1 Neotamlana sedimentorum | reverse complement strand
ATGTCATGAGAACCTGAAACAAGTTCAGGCTGACATATAAAGGGAATCACTTTTTAAACAGCTTCTTTTTAGTTTAAGTCGCTATAATTAGTTTTCTAACTTCTTAGAATAACGTTTCCAAAGTGTTGTTTGGTGCGTTTCTAAACTAATAGATCTGCCATCAATAAACGCTTCAGAAATAATATTTGTTCGCATATCTAACGCATCACCTTCCGATATAAATAAGGTCGCGCTTTTTCCGCTTTCAAGCGATCCATAATTAGTATCAATACCTAATATTTTGGCTGTGTTTAAGGTAATTAACTGTAGAGCTTGTTCTTTTGTTAGTCCATATGCAACAGTGGTTCCGGCATAAAACGGTAAATTTCTGGTGTTCATACGTTCCATTGATCCGTTAGTTTCAAGTGCAATGGTTAAACCTGCATCGGTTAAAAGTTTAGCCATTTTATATGGTAAATCGTAATCGTTGTCATCTAAATCAGGTAAAGAATGTGTGCGCATTAAAACTACAGGAATATTGTTGTCTTTTAACAACTTTGTAGTTTTATAAGCTTCGGCACCACCAACAATAACAATGTTTTTAAGATTGAAGGTTTTTGCGAAGTTTACGGCTTCAATAATACCTTTTTCTTCATCGGCATGAATAAATAATTTTTGCGAACCATTAAAAACACCACTTAGAGACTCAAAAGGTAAATGTGTAGGTGTTTTATCGCCACCTAAATAAGCTTTTGCATTTGTAAAATAAGTTGTTATTTGTTCAGTTTGTTTATCATAATCTTTGTTTACGCTTACATTACCACGTCTTCTTCTAAAAGTACGAGGCCAGTTTAAATGTGCGGCATCATTAACTTTTACAGCGGCATCTTCCCAGTTCCAAGCATCAAATTGAACGATAGACGATGTTCCAGATAAAAATCCGCCACGAGGTGTAATTTGACCCAAAAGTACACCGTTAGGTCGCATAGATTCTACAACTTTAGATTCGGCATTGTAAGCAATTAAACTTCTAACGTTTGGATTCCAAAGTCCCATTTCAGCATCGTCGTCTGATGCTCTAACGGCATCAATTTCAACCAAACCTAAAGTGGTATTAGGCGCAATAAACCCAGGGTAAACGTGTTTTCCTTTGGCATTAATAACCTCACCTTTTCTAGCAATTTTGGTTAAGGCGCTTCCAATGTAGGTTATTTTTCCGCCTTCAAACATAATTAAGGCATTTTCTATAACCTCGCCGTTACCAATATGTGCAGTGGCACCTTCAATGGTAATGGCTTTAGTTTGTTCTGGTGCTGGTGTTTGCTGCGCAAAACTTATAAGGCAACACAGCGTATATAATAATGTTATTGTTTTTTTCATTTTGTTTATGTTTTAGGATTAACTTTTAGTGGCTATGTGCTTCAGCTAATTCGTTATCCATAGAATCGCAATGTAATAAGGTTTTTGTTTTCTTTTTTATAGGCTGTGTTTTGTTGCCTTTGCTTTTCGATTGAAGCATTAAATTGATAAGTTCGCTGCGTTCTTTTGTAACTTCAGCTTGTAGTTGCTTATCTTTTTCAATATCAAAATAAGTTTTTCCTTCAATAATGGTTTTTTCCGCTTTAGCGTAAATAGAAAGTGGATGGTTAGACCATAACACTAAATCGGCGTCTTTTCCAACTTTAATACTACCAACGCGATCGTCGATATGTAATAATTTAGCAGGATTAATGGTAACGAATTTCCAAGCTTCCTCTTCGCTCATGCCACCGTATTTTACGGTTTTTCCAGCTTCTTGATTTAAACGTCTAGACATTTCGGCATTGTCACTATTTATAGCAACCGTAACACCGGCATTGTGCATAATGCTTGCGTTGTAAGGAATGGCATCGTTTACCTCGTATTTGTAAGCCCACCAATCGCTAAAAGTAGAACCGCCAACACCGTGTTCTTTCATTTTATCGGCAACTTTGTAGCCTTCTAAAATATGGGTGAAGGTGTTTATGTTAAAATTGAACTTTTCGGCAACCTTCATTAACATGTTAATTTCGCTTTGTACGTACGAGTGACATGAAATAAAGCGTTCTTTATTTAAAATTTCGGCTAAAACATCTAATTCTATATCCTTTTTATAAGGTTTACCGCTTTTCTTTAAGGCATCGTAAGCTTTTGCTCTAGTAAAATAATCGATATAAACTTGTTCTACACCCATTCTGGTTTGAGGAAAACGATTAAAACTACCCCAGTTAGACTGTTTTACGTTTTCACCTAAGGCAAATTTTATAAATTTAGGAGTGTTGGTGTAAACTAAATTATCTGCAGATTCGCCCCATTTTAATTTAATAATAGCAGAGCGACCACCAATTGGATTTGCAGAACCATGTAAAATTTGAATAGAGGTTACACCACCTGCAAGGTTGCGGTAAATGTTTGTGTCGGTTTCATCAATTACATCTTCAATGGTAACTTCGGCAGATGAGTTTTGACCGCCTTCGTTAACAGATGCTGTTGCAATATGCGAGTGTTCATCAATAATTCCTGCGGTTAAATGCTTGCCAGTAGCATCAATAGCTTTGGCTCTTCCGGCAGATAGGTCTTTGCCTATTTTAATAATTTTACCATCTTTTATTAAAACGTCGGTGTTTTCTAGAATGCCTTCAGCTTCACTTGTCCAAACCGTGGCATTTTTAAATAATAGAGTTTCTGTTTCTGGCAAGGTTTTAAAGCCAAAAGCTTTATTTGGGTAACTAACAGGGTAAAGTGTGTTGCTTTTGTTATCGTCTTTGTCTTTGTCTTTGTCTTTTTTCTTTTTATCAGATGTGTCTTCAGAAGGACTTAAACTCGCAACAAAACTGTTTTCGGTGCCATTAGGTGAAATAGATTTTCCGGTTAAACCGTTGGTTCCTGGATTGGCAATAATGCGTATAAATTCATTTTTAATAGAATCTATAGTTGCCATAGAAATACTCACCCAGTTTTTGTTGTAAGTAATCTTAGAATCTAAGGTTTTACCATTGGAGGTGATTTTAGTTTTTGGTTTACTTAGCTCGCCAGAGATAGACATTTTATAATCTTGGTTTGCAATGGAAAACGTATAATCGCCTTTAATATCTTTTTTGTCAAGGACTTCAATAACTGTTTTATCACCTTGAACCCAGTTTTCATATAGCGTCGTTTCTTTATCGAAAATATCGCCTGAACTAATTAAAAAGTTGGCTAAGCTTCCGTTTTTAAGCGAACCTATTTCGCTTTCCTTGTTAATAAGTTTTGCAGGAACGGTTGTTAAAGCGGCAAGGGCTTTTTCTTTGGAAAGTCCAGCTTCAATAGCTTTTAAAATTTTTCCTTTTAATTCTTTAGCCGATTTTAATTTGTGCGTAGTAAAAGCAAATTCAATATTGTTTTCGGCTAAAATTTTTGGGTTGTGTGGTTTTTGGTTCCAAGCGCGCATATCTTCCAGCGATAAAGAAGCTGTAGTAAAAGGATCTTCAACATCAAAGGCATCAGGGAAATCTAAAGGTAAAATTATTTTAGCATTGGTAGCCTTAATCTCGTTAATACGTTCGTATTCGTCGCCACCACCAAACATAATGTATTGTATACCGTAAGCATCACCAACTTTATCGGCTCTTAAAATGTTGGCTCTACTACCAGCATCAAAAATTTGAATTAAACTTTTGTTTTTGTTTAAAGCCTCTAGCGATAAATCTTTGGTGTCAATATTGCCTTTAGCATACCAATCGGCATCAATATATAATTGTCTTAAAAGCGCCATACTTCCCATAATGGAATTAGGATAACTTTGTTTAGTTTTAACACTGCGACTTAATGATAAGTATTGGGCAGAATGTTCTTCCAGAATACGGTGCTCATTACCTTTGCTGTTGTTTAAAGCAATTAGGGTTCCAGTGCCACGAACAATGCCATCGTGAACATGTGTGTTAACAACGCCAAAACCAGCTTCAAGTAAATCGGTAGCAGCGTTTTCGCTGTATGCCAATGCGGAAATAGCTTCTTGCTCGGGCATAATGTGGTCGTTCCAATAATAACCAGTTCTACTTGGTTCATATTCCGTAGATCGTGACCGAGTACCTGAGCTCTGTGGTTGTTTAATACCAAAAGTGGAGTATAAATCGATAAACGAAGGGTAGATACTCTTGCCTTCTAGATCTACAACAACGGCATTTTTTGGAATATTAACCGAAGTTCCAGAATTTACAACTTTACCATCCTTAATAAGTAAGGTGCCGTTTTTAATAATTTCGGTAGGAGTAACATAAATTTTTGCATTCGTAAAAGCAGTATAATTACTGTTTTTTGTGTGTACACCATTGTTTTTTGGGAAATAATCTTGGGCGTTTATTGCTACCGATAGAAGGAGTGCAACAAACCAAAAGGATTTTTTTAGCATGTTTTGAGTTAGTTTTGGGGTTAAATTAGATAATTTAAGATTTTATTGAAAAATTCTTAACAAATTTTAACTTTTTATAGGGATTTTTCATTCAAATAATTAACCAAAAGCGCCACAACATAGCTGTAACTTTCCATGCCTTTACTCTGTTTATTAGCCTTTAAAAAGCCACTGTAAAATTGTTTAAAGTAAGGTTCAGCCGGATTTTGGTGTGCTTCCCAAAATAAGCGCGTTTCTTCGTAGTTTTTTAAAACACCTAAATTAACATCAGCAATTAAATCTTCAAAAAGGCAAATATCGCGTCTGTAAATTTCGTTTAAGCAAAACCGTAAAGCAAAACTATAACCCGTATATTTAAAATAAGCGTCTCTGTGGTTTATGGCCGCTAAACATCCAATAAAATTAGCTTCATTTTCGGCAGCATAACCTAATTGATGCGCCATTTCGTGTGTAGTTGTTGTGGGGAATTTGTAAAGAGGAATTAAGCTATTTACTTGCGCCTCGTTGGTTAACGGGTTTAAATAACCACTAAAACCCATGTAGGTTAAGGGGAAACTAAATAACGATTTTTTTGCACTTTTCGGGTAGTATTCTAAATCTGGAAATGTTTGTTTTAAAGCTTTATAACCGTTTGGAGCAAGCTCTAAAATCTCGTTTTTTGTATATGGCAAATTTACAATTAAAGTGTCGTTTTTAGTAATGTTTAAATGCGCTTTGTTCGATTTTACAATCAATTTTTCCGTTACCAAAACCAATTGTTCGGTAGTATAATCGGCGTCTAAATTCAGGTTTTCATGCAAAGGCAAACGGTAATAATTTAACCCCCAAAACATGTGAAAAGCAAAATATACAACCGAAATCGCAGCAAAAACATCAATTAACCATTGTCTTGTGTCACTAAAAACACGTTTTCGGTTAATAAAAATCCATTGAATAATGTAAACTACAGCCATCGAATACACCAAATCACCAAACGAAAAAGGCAACCATCCTAAAGTAAAACGTAACGCTTTCGAAATGTAAATGTACAAGCCATTACTGTAATATGTTTCTACAAATTCAGGAAATTTCGCCAGTAATTTCACAAGCAAAAATTGCGGAACAATAGCAAGAGCTAAAACAAGTTTTTTATTCTTAGGCATGCATCAAAAGTAATAAAAATAAGAGCCCAATGGTTGTTTAAAATTTGTTAAGGTTTCTTCCTGCTTTCCGCTATATCTTTTTCTCATACTTCAAAAAAGGATGCCGCTGCAATCAGGAGCAGCCGCCAAAGTCGGTTCCTTTTTGTTACCTTTGTTGTCCTAATAAAAAAAATACATGAATCAAGAAATAAGACAACTAGAACCACAAGAACTTTGGAATAAATTTGCCGATTTAAATGCGGTTCCAAGGCCATCAAAAAAAGAAGAACGTGTTATTGCTTTCATGAAAAATTTTGGTGAAAACCTAGGTTTAGACACTGTAATTGATGCCGTTGGAAACGTTATTATTAAAAAACCGGCCACACCAGGAATGGAAAACCGCACAACTGTGGTGATGCAATCGCATTTAGATATGGTTCATCAAAAAAACAACGATACCGTTTTCGATTTCGATACTCAAGGTATAGAAATGTATGTTGATGGCGATTGGGTTCGCGCTAAAGGCACAACCCTTGGAGCCGATAATGGTTTAGGCGTAGCAACTATAATGGCTGTTTTAGAAAGTAAAACCATTGAGCACCCAGCTATCGAAGCTCTTTTTACAATTGATGAAGAAACCGGAATGACAGGGGCAAAGGGTTTAAAAGGAGGATTGCTTACTGGTGGCATTTTACTAAATTTAGATACCGAAGAAGACGACGAAATTGGAGTAGGTTGCGCTGGTGGAATCGACGTTACGGCAACCAGAATTTATAACGAGGAAGAAACTCCTGAGTTTAAAATTGGTTATAAAATTCAAGTAAAAGGTTTACAGGGCGGACATTCAGGAATGCAAATTCACGAAGGTTTAGGTAATGCCAATAAAATAATGAATCGTTTGTTGTTCGATGGATTCGAACATTACGGACTCCGAATTTCAGAAATCGATGGTGGTAGTTTACGTAACGCCATCCCAAGAGAAAGTACCGCTATAGTTGCTATCGATGCGGTTAAGGAAGATCATTTTAAAATGCAAATAGCAGAACTTGGTGTTGCTATTAAAAACGAGTTTAAAACTACAGAGCCAGATTTAGAAATTTTAGTTGAGCCATTTGAAATACCAGAAAAAATAATGGATTTAGGTATTCAAGAAGGCGTAACACGAGCACTTTATGCTGCCCATAACGGTGTTTATCGCATGAGTGCAGATATTCCAGATTTAGTAGAAACCTCAAATAATATTGCTCGGGTAATTATTAAAAATGGAAACATAAAAATTAGTTGTTTAACGCGTTCATCTTTAGAAAGTGGAAAAGACGATTTAGCAAATACATTGCGTGCAACATTCGAGCTTACAGGATGCGAAGTTGCCTTTTCTGGAGATTATCCTGGTTGGGCACCAAATATGGATTCTAAAATATTAAAAGTTTTAGCACCACTTTATGAAGAACTAAATGGAGAAAAACCACATGTAGCAGCGTGTCATGCCGGTTTAGAATGTGGAATTCTTGGACAAAATTACCCAGGTATGGATATGATTAGTTTTGGACCAACAATAAAAGGTGCACATTCGCCAGATGAACGTGCTCAAATTTCGTCGGCACAAAAATATTGGAAGTTTGTTTTAGAAATTTTAAAACATATTCCAAAAGCTTAAACTTTTTATATCTGTCATTCTGAACTCGTTTCAGGATCTAATTTCCAAATAAATAAATAGTTTTTAATAATCTGAAATATTCCTGATAACCGTCGAGAATATTTCAGATTTGTTTGTTTTTATATGCTTCTTCTGTTTATAATCCAAAATGATTAATTGGGCCATTGCCTTTCCCTAATAGTTTATCTTTTCCGTTATAAATGGCTTTGTTTACATATTCGCAGCCTTTGTTAACTGCGGTAACTAAAGCATGGCCTAAACATAAATATGTTGCAATACTTGAAGATAGGCTACAACCAGTACCATGTGTGTTTTTGGTGTTTACTTTTGTGTTTATAAATTCGTGTATGGTTTGGGTTTTCCAATCAAATAAAACGTCCTTCATTTGGTTGCTGTTATTGTTTAAATGACCGCCTTTTAATAAAACGGAAGTTTTGTACTGGTTGGCAAGTTTTTCCGCGGAAGCGTTAAAATTATCTGTAAAAATTTTAGTTTCCATTAGCAGTTCTGCTTCAGGAATATTAGGTGTAATTAAATTTACTTTTGGTAAAAAAGCTTTTAAGGTTTCAATGGCATTATCGGTGATTAATTTATCGCCAGATGTGGCAACCATAACTGGGTCTAAAACAGTGTTTTTAACCTGATACTGTGTTAGTTTTTTTTCAATAATTTGTATGACTTCAGAAGAATGGATCATGCCAATTTTTACAGATCCAAATGAAATATCACTTAAAACAGCATCTAATTGTTGTGCAATATGAGCCACAGGAATGGCATGAATATCGAAAACACCTAGCGTATTTTGCGCCGTTGTAGCAGTAATAACACTAGCGGCAAAAGCACCGCAAGCACTTATGCTTTTTATATCGGCTTGAATGCCAGCGCCGCCACCAGAATCGCTTCCGGCAATGGTTAAAACACTATTGTAATTTGTTAGATTTTCCATTTTTCTTTGTTGTAAGCACTATCCCAAAATAACCATTCTAATTTAGAGGCTTTAATAAAGGCTTTGTTCATTTTTTCTAAAACGTTTGGCGATGCAGATTCGGCATATTTGTTGGTTATTGCAATGGCTTTTTTTACCGATTTCTCGAAATCTTCGCCGCTATATGTGTTTATCCAGTCTTTATACGGATTGTTGCTGTTATTGTCTTGTTTGCTTAAAATATAATCGCCAATTTGTTTGTAAATAGTAAAGCAGGGTAGAACGGCTGCCAAAGCTTCTTCTAACGAACAAGTATGTGTTAATCTAGATAAATAACTAATGTATAATTCGCATGAAGGCGAGGTTTCTTCGGTTAATTTTTCGTTCTTTAAAAATTGTTGATGAAGCGCATTTTCAACATAAATAATGCCTGTAGCCGAGTCTAAGAAAAATTGTGTGTCGTCGTCGTTACTGCATTTTGTACCAACAGCAGCCAGTATTTTTTTGTATTCAGATAAATAAAGTGCATCTTGATTTATGTAGAAAACAAACACATCGTTTGGCAAGGTTCCATTAATTAACTCAGTTATAAAAGCATGTGTTTTTATGCTACTTAAAATATTTTCGGTTTTTTTATTTATAACGCTGTACCAATTTTTCATAGTAATTGTTTTAAATATTTTGCTGCATTCTCGGGGTTTTTAGCTTTAGAAATTGCTGAAACTACCGCAATGCCATTAGCGCCATTTTTTATAATTTCAGATACGTTTTTTTCATCTACACCACCAATACATACAATAGGGTTATTACTAATTTTTCGGATGTTTTTTAAACCAGAAATACCCATAGGTTTATCCAAATCTTTCGTTTTGGTATTAGTGCTAAAAATGGGCGAAATACCGATGTAATTAATATTTAAGCGGTTAGATGCTTCGGCTTGTTGAATGTTGCTAACCGATAATCCTATTATTTTATTTTCACCTAATAATTTTCGAGCTATATTAACTGGCATATCATTTTGTCCTAAATGAACGCCGTCGGCATTAATGGCTAAGGCAATATCAACACGATCGTTAATTATTAAAGGCACATTGTATGTTTCGCATATAGATTTTGCCTGTTGCGCCCGATGATAAAACAATTTTGTGTGTAGTTGCTTTTCTCGTAGTTGAACAATGGTGGTTCCGCCTTTTAATGAGGCTTCTAGAATTTTGAAAAACAATGTGTCGTCCTTAATTCTATCATCTGTTACGAACATTAAACGATAGTCGATAGCATTCATAGGTGTTATTTTAATTGATGTAAAACATCTAAGAAATGGATTTGAAAACTACCAGGGCCTTCCGCAGATTTTTCGGCTAAATTACCTGCTTTTCCCATAATTTGCATGCCAACAGTGGCAGCTACATGGTAGTTAGGTTCAACAGCAATGCAAGCACCAATAATACTTGTTGCTGTGCAACCCATTCCTGTTACTTTTGGCATGAGGGCACTGCCATCGGTAACTTCGTCAATAGTGTTTCCAGTAACAATATAATCGGTAGCACCGCTAATAACGATAGTGTTGTTTAATTCTTTTGATAGTTTTTCAGCTGCAACTACAGCCGTGTCCGAACTTACGGTGCTGTCTACTCCTTTCGTGCTGTTTGTGAGTTGTGCTAATGCCATAATTTCTGAAGCATTTCCTCGAATAATATCTGGTGTGGCTTCGTTTATAATTCGTTGCGCGGTTTCCGATCTATATTTTGAAGCACCCACACCAACCGGATCGAAAACAAAAGGTTTGTTTAAAGTCTTGGCTTTTTTTGCAGCAAGTAGCATGGCATCAATCCATTTTTCACTTAAAGTACCCATATTAATAACTAAGGAAGATGATATGGACACGATATCTTCAACTTCTTCTATAGCATGAGCCATAACGGGTGATGCACCAACAGCAAGTAAGGCGTTGGCTGTATTATTCATGACGACGTAATTGGTAATATTGTGCACCAATGGCGATGTGTTTTTAATGCTGTTTAGTATGTTTTTAAATGCGTTTGTTTTAGACATAATTTTTAGTTTTTGTTAATAAAAAAAGCCACTTTCACAGCAATGAAAGTGGCTTGTATATTGATATACATCAAATGTGTGTTACAATCCTCGTTTCCCTACGCTGTTGTTAAACATATCAGGTTCATAGGGTATAATCTCAGCCAATTTGTGGCACCCCTAACAATTCAGTAATTTATTTTATAAACTATTTGAAACGAATTTAGTTGAAATTAATTACACCGCAAAACGAATATCTATTCATTTTTTAGCGAAGTTAAGGTTTACGACGAGGCCAAAACGAATCATGAAATACAGGATAAAAGTTAGTTTGGTATGAGCTATTTTTATATCTGTTTATTCTTTATAAGAATAAGTATAGTATTATAATGCAAAACTGTAATAAATAAGTTTAATGTGTAAAAATTACACATTAAACTTATTTATTACACACTTTTTATACAGTATGTTTTATTCATTATAAAGGTGTGTTTTGTTTATTGTATTGATATATAGTTGTTTGTGTTTTTTTTGTGTGCTAGTATTTTTTATGGCATGTTTCTTTCTTTACTCAAAGGGTAAACAAATCAATAATATTTAAATTTTAAAAATCATGAAAAAATTAATTTTAACAGTAGCTATTTTAACTAGTGGAATTTCAACTTTTGCAATCTCTAATAATGTATTACCAACAGAATTAATTTCTGTAGTAAATGAAGAGTTTAAAGAAATTGCTTTAGAGAAATTACCAGCTGCTATAACTAGTGCTATTCAAAAAGATTTTTCAACAGCAACAATAGCTAAAGCTTACATGAATGAGAGTGAGCAATATAAATTGGAACTTACAATGGACGATGAAACTTCTATAGTCTATGCAGATAAAGAAGGCAATTGGCTAGAAGAGAGTGCAGTTAAAAAATAAAATTAATTAATCCATAATTTCGATTTATTAAAGGGATGTTTTCATTAGCATCTCTTTTTTTATGTTTTTTTTAAAGGGTAAACCAAAGTTAAGGCCTTATTTTTGTTTTAATTATTTTATTTTATGAAGCATATTTTATTAATTGAAGATGACGTTGCTTTTTCTGAAATGTTAAAGCATTTTCTTGAACGCCATAAGTATAAAGTCGATTTATGTTATAATATAAATAATGCTTCGAAGCTTTTAAATACGAAGAAATATAATTTAATTTTTACAGATTTAAGGTTACCTGATGGGGATGGTATTTCTTTGTTAAAACAAGTGAAACAAACGGATTTTAAAATTCCTGTTGTTTTGATGACTAGCTATGCTGAAGTTTCTACGGCTGTTCAAGCGATGAAGCAAGGTGCTTTCGATTATATATCAAAACCATTTAACCCTTCTGAAGTTTTAGAGGTTATATCAAATGCTTTAGAGGTCAAAGCTATTAATAAAGAAAGTAGTAGTAATGAACATAAATTGAAAGATAAGGCTTCTGCAAAAAGATATATAACAGGTATTAGTTCTGCTTCAAAAACATTAAATGAATATGTAGATTTAGTAGCACCAACAGATATGTCAGTTTTGGTTACAGGAGAGAGTGGTACTGGTAAAGAAGTCGTTGCTAAAAGTATACATTTAAAAAGTGCTAGAAAAAACAATCCTTTTGTTGCAGTAGACTGTGGAGCCATACCTAAAGAAATTGCTTCAAGCGAATTTTTTGGACATAAAAAAGGCTCATTTACAGGAGCTATAAATGATAAAACCGGTCATTTTGAATCAGCTAATAGCGGAACATTGTTTTTAGATGAAGTGGGAAATTTATCTTACGAAAATCAAATACAATTATTAAGAGCTTTGCAGGAAAGAAAAGTAAAGCCTATAGGTAGTAGCGATGAAATTCATGTCGATATTAGATTAATAACTGCAACTAATGAAGATCTGCTTTTGGCTGTAGAAAAAGGTGATTTTCGAGAAGATTTATATCATAGATTAAATGAATTTTCAATAAAAGTACCTAGTTTAAAAGAGAGGAAAGATGATTTAATTCTTTACGCTGATTTCTTTTTAGATAAGGCAAATAACCAGTTAAACAAAACTATTACTGGTTTTTCAAAGGATGTCTTAGATACTTTTCAAAACTATCATTGGCCAGGTAACTTAAGAGAGCTTTCAAATGTTATAAAAAGAGCTACACTATTATCGCAAACCGACCTTATAACAGAACGCGATTTACCAATTGAACTCTTTAAATTACAAAAACAAATAATTGTAGAAAATAAATTTTCAACAAAAGAAAATGAAAAAGACTTAATAATAAGTGCTTTACAAGAAGTTAATAATAACAAAACTCAAGCAGCAAAACTTTTAAATATTACAAGAAAGACTCTTTATAATAAACTTAAGGAATATAATTTAAATTAATTTTTTTAATTCAATTATAAAATTATTTAAAACCTTTTCTAGATTATTAAAAGTATGGTCATTAATTTTTGTAGCAGTTTCAAGATATTCAAGAATAGGAACAACTTCCTTAACGTTTAGCTGCTTCATCATGGTTAACATTTTATGACTTATGTTATTAATTTTTTTTATGTCATTATTGATTTTTGCTGCATTTAATTTTAATCTGCTTTCTTCAGTCTCATAAAGTACTATTTTTAAGGTTTTATTTAAAGCAATAGAATTATTGTTTAAAAAAGATTGTAATGAAGTTAAGCTGAAAGTATTGCATTCATTATTGAAGTTATCGTGTTTTTCTAATTTAATATTAAAATATATTCTAAGGATATTTTGTATTTTATAGATGCTTAACGGTTTAATTATAACTTCAGAAAAACCGATGTCTAAATAGTCTTTAATAGTCAAGTTTGTTCGTCCTGTCATAGCTATTAGTGGTTGGCCACGGTAGGAATGGTGTTTTTTTAAAATTTCTATAAAGCGAACCCCATTCATTTTAGGTAATTGTATATCGGTTAAAACTAGGTCATACGAAATTGTTTCAACGGCAATAAGAGCTTTTTGTGCATTATTAAAAATAAAAACTTCAATACCAAGTTGTTTAAAATAGTCTCTTAATAGTTCTCTTAAAGCAGTATCATCTTCAATAATAATAGCTCTTATTTTTGTGTTCGAGCAATTAGCATCATTAATTTTAACCGATACAGGGATTTTTAAAGTAAAGGTACTGCCTTTGTCTATTATACTATTTAATGTTAAGCTTCCTTTTAAAAGTTCTGCTAACTTTTTAGAAATAGTTAAGCCTAAACCAAAACCATTTTTATGACTTTCGTTTTGATTATTACCTTGTGTAAATGCTTTAAAAATATGTTCCTGTTGTGCTTTACTAATTCCAGAGCCCGTATCTGTTACACTAATTTGTAATGTAAATTTGCCGTTGTTATTTTGTAATTTACTTTCAAGAGTAATTCCCCCTAAATAAGTAAATTTAAAAGCGTTTGTAACTAAATTATTTAGTATTTGTTTTATTCTAAATGGGTCGCTAATAATTGTATACTTTTCGCAGTTATTAAGTTTTACAGAGAAATTTATAAGATTCTTATTATTAGGCTTTGTGTTTTCTATAACTTCATCGACTAGTTGTTTTATATTAAATGGTACAGACTGTATAGTGATATTTTTATGTTCAATTTTTTTAAACTCTAAAAGATCGTCTACCAATTGCCTCATGTAATTCGATGCATTACGGATGTGTTTTATATAATGATTTTCTTTAGTTGAGTAATTTGAATTTTGTAATAATTCACTATAACCAGTAATGGTACTTAGAGGGGTTCGTAAATCATGACTAACCATAGATATTAATTGTTCTCTACTTTTTAACAATGATGATGTTTTTTGATTTGCCAACTCTAATTGTTTACGATACCGTTGACTTTTCCAAAAATCATTTAAAAAAATAATTGAAAATAAAATAATTATAATAAAACTAATTCCTGCGGCATAAACTATTATGTTTTGACTTTGTTGTAATGTTCTTTCTCTTTCTTTTTTTATGCTATTTGTGTAAAAAATAATACCGTTTTCTAGAGTTTTTAATAATTTATTAAGTTTCTGCGAAATTTGTAAGTCGTTTTCAATAAGATCACGTTCTTTTTTTTGTAAAGATTGGCGCTGGTAGTTGCTTTCTTGCTGTGCTTCTTTTAAAACATTTTTAGAAATAGATAAGATTGAATCAATCTGTTTTTGATCGATACTGTTTAAGTCGTCTTGTGGGTTATACTTATTTAAAATCCTCACATATTCTTTTAGATTCTCTTGAGTTTTTTTATCTAGATTATTAGGGTTTTCAACAAAATCTGTTATTGCTATTTTACCCAAAAGTGGGTCTATAGAGCTAAGTTTATCTATTGCCTTATTAATAGATGTGTTGGAGTTGTCATGTAGTTTTAAGTTTTTTAAGTCGGTTATATTGGTTAGTTTTTTTGCGATAATTAATTTTACGCTATCTAAAATAAACCCTTGGCTCTCATTATCTATCATAGTGTTTAATGAGTCAATTTTTAAAAGAAGATTATTGTTTTCTTTTAAATATTCGTCAAACTTTTTATTCGATTTCAATTGAATTGCTGCTCTAGCTAGACTTTCATTTTCGTAAATGGTTGCTATAATATTACCAATCTTTAAAATTTTGGTTTGATCTTCAATATCTTGACCTTGTAATTGGTTAAATGTCTTAATCTCAGATAATACTAAAATCCCGGATATAGAAGCCAAAACGCCAAGTATTAAGTAACCAACTAAGACTTTAAATGTAATTTTTATTTTAGGTAAGAGCATTTAAACAGTATTTGTAAAATATACGTGTTTAAAGATGATTTAGTTGAGAAGAAATTAATATATAATATAAGAGTATACACAATTAGTATATATTTATAAATTAAGTTTTAATTATAATGTTAGACATAAATAGTTAAAATGTTTAATTCATAATCGAACGTATAGTTATATTCTGTAAATACTGTAAAGTCTTGAATTAAAATATTTGGGCAACAGCTATTGGTATCTGTAATGGTTGTTGAATATGAAGTTTCTAATTCCGACAGATTATCAATAGTAATAGATTCGTTGTTTAAAGTATTTAAACTTATGCTTATTGTATTATTATAATCTTCATTAATGGTTGAAACTATGTAGAAATAAATAGCGTCATTCTCAGTATTTTTAATTGTAATATTATTATCTGTTATATTGTTTTCGGTTACATAATTATTTCCTGTTTCAGAATCTATTATTTTTATGTAATACGAAGAAGCTTCGCAAGTTACAGCAGCACAGTCTATATTATCGTCACTACTTTTACAACTTATTGAAATAGTTAACAGAGTAAATAATACTAATAGTTTTTTCATCTTGTTTTTTTACTTAGATGATATTTGCTTAAAAAGGTTGCGTTGAATATTAAAAAATCCCGAAAACAGTTGTTCTCGAGATTTTTTTATGTTGGCCTGAACTTGTTTCAGGTTCTTTTTATTTTGAATTTAGATTCTGAAACGAGTTCAGAATGACAGTATAATGTGTTACTCTTCAACCAAAACCCAATCGCCTTTAGCTAATAAAGGTTCAGCTTGTTTGTACTTAACGGTTTTGCTTTCACCATTCATAACGTGTTTAATAGTAACACGATCGTTACGACCAATTTTTGGTTTATCGCGAACAACAGTTTCAACCACTTGTTGCTGTTGGCTGGCTCCAGCGCCTACAGATCGGCTTTGTGCTGCACGTTCGTCAAGATTAGGAATTTCTTCTTTACGTGTTTGTACTTTTTCAGCTTTTCTAGTTCTAGCTTCTTGAATGTTTTCTTGAGTTTCGCTTGGTAATTCACCTTTAAATAAAAATGAAATAACATCTTTGTTAACCTCATCAATCATGGCTTTAAACAATTCGAAAGCTTCAAATTTGTAAATTAAAAGCGGATCTTTTTGTTCGTGAACAGCTAATTGAACCGATTGTTTAAGCTCGTCCATTTTACGTAAATGCGTTTTCCAGGCATCGTCAATAATGGCAAGTGTAATATTCTTTTCAAAATCGGTAATTAATTGCTTTCCTTTGGTTTGGTAAGCTTTTTCTAAATCGGTAACAACGTTTAAGCTTTTAACACCATCGGTAAATGGTACTACAATACGTTTGTATTTATCTCTTTGATTTTCGTATACATTTTCAATAACTGGGTAAGCAATTTCTGCATTGCGCTCCATTTTCTCACGGTAGTTTTCGAAAGCGGCTTTGTAAATTTTTGATGTAATATCTTGTGCAGAAAGTTTACCAAATTCAGCTTCAGAAATAGGAGAACTCATCGAGAAGTAACGAATTAATTCAAACTCAAAGTTTTTAAAATCGTTAGCGCCTTTGTTTGTTTCGGCAATGTTTTCCGAAGTATCGAAAATCATATTTGCTAAATCTACACGTAAACGTTCACCATTTAAAGCGTTGTAGCGGCGTTTGTAAACCACTTCACGTTGGGCGTTCATTACATCGTCATATTCTAATAAACGTTTACGTACGCCAAAGTTATTTTCTTCAACTTTTTTCTGCGCACGCTCAATAGATTTCGATATCATGGAATGCTGAATAACTTCGCCCTCTTTTAAGCCCATTCTATCCATCATTTTAGCGATACGTTCGCTACCAAATAAACGCATTAAGTTATCTTCTAACGATACGTAAAATTGTGAGCTACCAACATCTCCTTGGCGACCGGCACGACCACGTAATTGTCTGTCTACACGACGCGAATCGTGGCGTTCTGTACCAATAATGGCCAAACCACCAGCGGCTTTAACTTCGTCGCTTAATTTAATATCGGTACCACGACCAGCCATGTTAGTTGCAATAGTTACTTGCCCACTTTTACCAGCTTGATCTACAATTTCGGCTTCTTTTTTATGTTGTTTTGCATTTAATACATTATGCGGAATTTTGCGAATACTAAGCATTTTACCTAGTAATTCCGAAATTTCTACCGATGTTGTACCAATTAACACCGGACGTCCAGCTTGCGATAATTTGGTAACTTCCTCGATTACGGCATTGTATTTTTCGCGTTTGGTTTTGTAAACTAAATCGTCGCGATCGTCTCTAGCAATAGGTTTGTTGGTTGGGATTTCTACCACATCAAGTTTATAAATTTCCCAGAATTCTCCAGCTTCGGTAACTGCTGTACCTGTCATACCAGAAAGTTTGCGGTACATTCTAAAGTAATTTTGAAGTGTTACTGTTGCAAAAGTTTGAGTAGCATCTTCAATTTTTACATTTTCTTTAGCTTCAATAGCTTGGTGTAAACCATCGGAGTAACGACGGCCATCCATAATACGGCCTGTTTGCTCGTCTACAATCATAACTTTATTATCCATAACCACATATTGTGTATCTTTTTCAAATAAAGCATATGCTTTTAAAAGCTGATTTAAAGAATGGATGCGTTCTGATTTTATTCCAAAATCTTTGTAAAGCTCTTCCTTAAGTTCGGCTTCTTCTTCTTTTGGTAGGTTTTTTTCTTCAATTTTAGCAATTTCAATTCCTATTTCTGGAAGAATAAAAAAGTTAGGATCATCTTTACCAGAAATATATTCTACACCTTTATCGGTTAATTCAATTTGATTGTTTTTTTCTTCTATTACATAGTACAACTCTGCATCCACTTTTGGCATTTCGCGGTTGTTGTCTTGCATGTAAAAGTTTTCGGTTTTTTGTAGCAATTGCCTAACACCTTCTTCACTTAAAAATTTAATAAGTGCTTTGTTTTTAGGCATACCGCGATACACACGAAGTAATTGAAAACCGCCTTCTTTGGTGTCTCCAGAAGTAATTAGTTTTTTAGCTTCAGCTAAAACTCCGGTTAAATATTTACGTTGTACGCTTACAATATCGTCTACTTTTGGTTTTAGCTCGGTAAATTCGTGGCGGTCGCCTTGCGGAATTGGACCCGATATAATTAATGGTGTACGCGCATCATCAACTAGAACAGAGTCAACCTCATCGACAATGGCATAGTTATGTGGTCGTTGCACTAAATCTTCTGGTGAGTGCGACATGTTATCGCGGAGGTAATCGAAACCAAATTCGTTATTTGTACCATAAGTAATATCGGCTTGGTAGGCTTTACGGCGAGCAGCAGAATTAGGTTGGTGATAATCGATACAATCTACTGTTAGGCCATGGAACTCAAAAATTGGAGCCATCCACGCGCTATCACGTTTTGCTAAGTAGTCGTTAACCGTTACCAAGTGTACACCTTTACCTGCAAGTGCGTTAAGGTAAACTGGTAACGTGGCTACCAATGTTTTACCTTCACCTGTTTGCATTTCGGCAATTTTACCTTGGTGCATGGCAATACCACCAATAAGTTGAACGTCATAATGAATCATGTCCCAAGTAATTGGCTTTCCAGCGGCATCCCAGGAGTTGGCCCAAGTCGCCGTATCGCCTTCTAGTGTTACATAATCTTTGTCTGCAGAAAGCGTTCTGTCAAACTCATTCGCTGTTACCTTTAAAGCAGTATTATTAGTAAAGCGCTTCGCGGTTTCTTTAACTACAGCAAAGGCTTCTGGAAGAATGTCGTTTAGCACCTCTTCCGATTGTTTGTAGGCCTCATCTTTAAGTTTATCAACCTGCTCGTAAATATCTTCGCGAGCATCAATATCGTCGGTATTTTCGGCTTCGTTTAAAAGGGAGTTAATTTGCTCGTTAGTAGCTTTAGTAGCCTCGGCAATTTTAGCTTTAAACTCGGCAGTTTTTGCGCGAAGTTCGTCGTGCGATAAGGCTTCTAAAGCACTCTCAAAGGTTTTTACCTTTTTTACTATAGGCATAATGGCTTTAACATCTTGTTTCGATTTATCGCCAACAAATACCTTTAATACAGAATCTAAAAAACTCATGTGTATATATTTTAAAGTTTCACCAATTACTTGGGAAACATGGGGTTTTATTTTACTATGTTCTTTGTATCTAGAACAGCATTCAAAGATACAGTATGTTATTATTTTATGTAACTAAAAGCATAAAAAAAAGCCTCAAAACGAGACTTTTTAACTATATTTTAAGCTTTTATTTAATATTCATCTTCATTCCAAAGATAATCTTCATCGGTTGGGTAATCAGACCAGATTTCTTCAATAGAATCATACGAATCGCCTTCGTCTTCAATAGATTGTAAGTTTTCAACTACCTCTAAAGGAGCACCTGTTCTAATAGCGTAATCTATTAATTCGTCTTTAGTCGCTGGCCAAGGCGCATCACTTAAATAAGATGCTAATTCTAATGTCCAATACATGTTGTGTTCGTTTTAATTTTTCTGCAAAAATAAATTTTTAGTTTAAACAGGCAAGAAAAAAGTGAATTATTTTAATTTAAATAAAAAAACGTTCAATTTTACTGACTATCAACAGTTTTAAACTGGTTTAAACCATAAATATTTAATGCATCTCTGGGCATAAAATATAAATTTAAACCAATGTTTCAATAATTTTATGAACGTTTAAAGCTAATTTATTTTTAGCGCTACCCAAAAAGGGTCGGGCTTTACGCTACAAGTTTTGGCTCGATGCGCGCCTCGCCAAAAGCTATTCGCTGCAATCCCTAGCGCAATGGCGTGTTCTAAAAAAGGTTTAAGTTATCGTTTAATGCTTTTCCGGAATCCACTTAACTTCATCAGCTTGCAAGTCGTAAGTCAACTTTCGTGCCAATACAAAAAGGTAGTCAGAAAGGCGGTTTAAGTATTTAAGCACATTGTCTTCAAAAGGCTCAATTTCAAAAAGTGCGGTAGCTAAACGCTCGGCTCTACGGCAAACACAGCGCGCAATATGACAGAATGACACGGTTTGATGTCCGCCTGGTAAAACAAAGTGCGTCATAGCAGGTAAGGTTTTGTTCATGGCATCCATTTCGTGTTCCAAAAGCTCAATATCTTCATTTAATATTTTTTCAATATTTAAACGCGCTTTACCATTTTTTAAAGTTGCCTTTTCTGGATCGGTTGCTAAAATAGCGCCAATGGTAAATAGTTTGTTTTGTATTTTAATAATAACAGCTTGGTAGTGTTTATTTATATTTTGGTCACGCACTAGTCCTAAATGCGAATTAAGCTCATCTACAGTTCCGTAGCTTTCAATACGGATATGGTTTTTTGGTACACGTGAACCCCCAAAAAGTGCCGTTGTTCCATTATCTCCTGTTTTGGTGTAAATTTTCATAATATAAATATAGATTTTTAAAAATCAATTAATAGTTTTGAGTAGCTATTATAAAAACAGAGCGTTATATATGCTCTAAATTCTTTTCAATTTTCAAAAGTAACATTAATGAAATTTATTCAAAAAACTTCCCTCACTCTTTCTTTCTTTTTAATGGTTTTAATAGTAAATGGGCAGTCTTACATCGGTTTTCTGTCCGATAATTACAGTGGTGTAAATAGTGTTATTAGCAACCCCGCTAATATAGCCGATTCACGTTTTGTTGCAGATGTAAATTTATTTGGGTCAAGTACTTTAGTTGGTAATGATTATTACGGAGTAGATCTGTTAAAAGTAACCTCGAGTGGTTACGATATAAGTGTTGATGCCTCAACATCTGCTTCGGTAAATAATAACGCTTTTGTTAATGAAGATATTATGGGGCCGTCTTTTTTAATAAGCTTTAATAAAAATCATGGTATAGCTTTGTTTTCTCGGGTTCGTTCGGTTGTAAACGTAAATGATGTTAATGGAGAAAATATTGAAGCTATAGATAACAATGACTCTGATGATTTTATGATTAATGAGGATGAATTTAGCGTTTTTGGTCAAGCTTGGGCCGAATTTGGACTAAGTTACGGATTGGTTTTAATGAATAAAGCGCAGCATTTTCTTAAAGCAGGAGCATCATTTAAATATTTAAAAGGCCTTGGTAGTGGTTATGTTTATGGAAATAATGTAAGCTTTAATTATGATGCCGACGGAACCGATGTAGGCGGTGGCGAAACTGCTGCAAGTTTTTCGTCTACCGGACAAATTACCTACGGGCGTTTTGCTAATATTGATAATGGAGATGTAGATTATGAAATACCTGACGCTACTGGTTTTGGTGTTGATGTTGGTTTTGTTTACGAATGGCGTCCTGAATATAAAAATTACGATCAGGATAATTTAGAAGATAAAGATTATAATTTTAAAGATAAGAATAAGTATTATTTAAAAATTGGACTTTCAATTACCGATTTAGGCTCAATAAATTACAACGAAGGCTTAGAGGAAACATTCGATATTACAAATTCTAACGTTAGTGAATTAGAATTGGATGAAGCAGATGATATTGGAAGTTTTTTGAATAATTTTTATACCCTAACAGCATCGAGTAACTCGTATACCACACAGTTGCCAATGGCGTTACACTTTAGTGCCGATTTAAATTTACATGAAGGATTGGTTTATTTAAACTTTAATTCGGATTTGGCATTAACCAAAAAAGGAAAAGAAAAAACAAGTTCTGCTGTAAATTTACTTGCTCTTACACCTCGCTATGAAACCAAATGGTTTAGTTGTTTTTTACCTGTAAGTGTTGTGGAATATGAGCAATTTCAAATGGGGCTTGGTTTTAGATATGGTCCTTTGTATTTAGGGTCGGGAAGTATTCTTTCTTCTCTTGCAGCCGCGAATACAAAAACAACTGATTTTTATGCTGGACTAAAAGTGCCGTTTCTTCATAGAAGAACAGAAGATAGCGATAATGATGGTATTAAAGATAAAGATGATAAATGCCCTAATTATGCTGGACCAATTGAAAATGGTGGCTGCCCATGGACCGATAGAGATGTAGATGGTGTTCCAGATCATTTAGATAAATGTCCTAATGAGTCTGGAGCGGTTGATAATCATGGTTGTCCTAAACCTTAAAGCTAACTTTTCTAATCGTTTTTTGTGTTTTGTTTTGCATCATTAAATCTTATTTCTTTATCAATTTCGGTTTTAAAAGCTTTAACCCAGCCGTTTTCAAATATATTTATAATGGTAGGGAATATGCCAGCATTTACATTGCTTAAATCGCCTTCTAGAGGGACTTTAGTAGCAAGTGTTTTTGTGTTTTTATTTTTTAATATAAATTTAAATAAGCCAACAAAACCTTCCCAAATGGTACTTAATATACCGTCGTCTTTACCAATAAGTTTAGAGTCTTTTAACATAGGTTTTATGTAGCCTTTTAGGTAGCTATCGGCAATAGCGATTTCGCCATAAACATCAATGTTACCATATTCAAAATCGATACCGCCATAATGGCGAGTAAAATCGTTAATAGAAGTTACACTTGCGTTGGTAAGTTCAAAATCTATGTCTAAATCGGGAACTGTTTTAATTAGGTTAATAGTACCATTAATATTAAAATTACCATTACCAATACTAACACCAGAACCAGATATAGGCGAAGGTAGTTTGTTGCTGTTTTCCACTACGTTTCTTAAGTTTTCTGCATAAAATTCAACATTATCCATGTATAAATCTAAACTAGGTTCTGTAGTTATTTGAGCAATACCTACTTTGCCCTTATGCACTTCGAAGTGGTTTATTTCTAGTGGCACTAAATCTGTAATAGCTGTTGTCCAGTCGTCAAGTTCGGCTTGTTCACCATTAACTGTCGTTTCTTGATCTTCTAAAATGTAAGTAACCTGCGGATTGTACATTATTATTTCACTAACAATACTTCCTTTAAAAAGCGATTTCCACTCTAAGGAAATGTCACTTTTTGGGAAGTTTAAAAAAGGCACTTGCGTTTTTGCATTTACCTTATTTAGGTATAAATCTTTTATGGTGTAAGCGCCACGGTCTAGGGAAATGTCAATATCATCTACATGGCCATAATATCCTGGTATATTAGCTAAAGTTTTGTTTACATAATTTTTTACTATAAATGGTAAAAGTAAACGTGCTGTGATAAGAATAATTAGTATGGCTAATGGAAGTTTGAATTTTTTCTTTTTGTAAAATTTACGGTTGTTTTTTAAGCTATTCTTTTTCATGCTTAATAATATTACACTTTTTAGTTAATTTTTGAGTTAACAAACTCATAAAAAAGTAAATGTATTATATGCGAATAGTAAAATGTTCTTTCGCTTGTTCTTTTCTAAAAAACACAAATCCCCAGAAAAAAGTATCTATTGTAACCGTGATTTTTGGGTGTTTTTTTACGGTTTCCCAAGCTTCGGTCATTTCTTGGCTCCAATAAATATCGTCAAAAATAAAAACTGAATCGTTATGGGCTGTTTCTAATAAGGTTTCAAAATAATTTAAAGTAGCTTCCTTTTGGTGATTGCCATCAAAATAAACTAAATCGTACGGTATGGATGTTTGCTTATTTATTGTCTCGCTAAAATTTCCAGTAACTATTTTGATGTTTTTATTGTTTAAAAGGCTCGATGTGAAATTAGAAATATTTGGACAGCCTTCTAAGGACGTTATAGTTGCATTTGGGTTACCAAGACTCATGGCATGTGTACTTAAACCTAAAGAAGTGCCTATTTCTAAAATGTTATTAGGTTTAAAATATTTGCAAACTCGAAATAATAATTTAGTTCTTTTGAAGCTTGAGCCGGCATGTTTTGCCATTTTAGATATTTGTCGGTCTTGCTTTTTAAAGGTATGTGAACCTGCTCCAAAATCGGTTACTTTTATAGATTTTTTATTGAATAATAGCGCTTTTCTGTAGTTTTTAATGGTTTTATAATGGCTGTGTTTTGTTTTGCTATAAAAGCATTGTGTTACCAAATTATAGACAAAAGGAGAGTGCACACCATGTTGATTGGTAGACCTTAGTAGAAATTTTATGTATTGTTTTACTTGATGCATTAAAACTTTAACCTTCTAATTTTTCGCTTAATTCAAACCAACGTTCTTCTTTTGCTTCAATAGCATTTATAATATCTTGTAATTCTTCAGAAAGGGCGTTAATTTGATCTTGTGTTAAATCGGGGTTTAAGAATTTATCTTCAAGTTGTTTTTTATCGTAAGCTAACGATTTTAATTTGCTTTCTATATTATTTAATTCCTTTTGCTCGTTATAGCTTAATTTTGAAGCTTCGTTTTGTTTTAACGTTTTATTATCTTTTTTATCGTCTTTTATTGCAGGAATTTCTGGTTGGCTATCTTCGTAAACACGATAATCTGTATAGTTTCCAGGGAAATCTTCAATTTTACCATCACCTTTGAAAACAAAAAGATGATCTATAATTTTATCCATGAAGTAGCGGTCGTGAGATACAACGATAATACAACCTGGAAAATCTAGTAAAAATTCTTCTAAAACATTTAAAGTAACAATATCTAAATCGTTTGTAGGTTCATCGAGAATTAAAAAATTAGGATTTTGAATTAAAACGGTACATAAATATAAGCGTTTACGCTCGCCACCACTTAGTTTTTCAACAAAATCGTATTGTTTTTTTCTACTGAATAAAAAGCGTTCTAAAAGTTGTTGTGCGCTAATTTGTCTGCCTTTTTTTAAAGGAATAAAATCGCCGAATTCTTTTATTACATCAATAACTTTTTGTTCTGGTTTTATAGTAATGCCATTTTGGGTGTAATAGCCAAATTTTACAGTTTCGCCTTTTACTACTTTACCAGAATCGGGTTGCGCTGTTTGGGTTAAAATGTTTAAGAATGTGGTTTTTCCTGTACCATTTTTACCAATTATACCAACACGTTCGCCTTTTTTAAAGGTATATTCAAATTTATCAAGAATGCGTTTATCTTTAAATGCTTTGGAGACATTATGGAATTCTAGAATTTTACTACCTAAACGCTCCATGTTTAATTCTAACTGAATTTGATGATCGTTACGGCGCTGGTGTGCACGATGTTTTATATCGGTAAAATCATCTATTCTAGATTTCGATTTTGTAGTTCGTGCCTTTGGTTGTCTGCGCATCCATTCAAGTTCTTTTTTAAAGAGTTGTTTGGCTTTTCCTGTTTCTACGGCTTCGCGTTCAATGCGTTCGTCTCGTTTTTCTAGATAATACGAATAGTTACCTTTGTAGGTGTATAATTGGCCTTCATCTAGTTCAATAATTTCATTACAAACGCGTTCTAAAAAGTAGCGGTCGTGCGTTACCATAAAAAGCGTAATATTTTCTTTGGCAAAAAAACTTTCAAGCCATTCAATCATTTCTAAATCTAAATGGTTGGTTGGCTCGTCTAGAATAAGTAAGTCTGGTTTATTAATTAAAGCATTGGCTAATGCAAGCCGTTTTTTTTGCCCGCCAGATAGCGTGCTTATTTTTTGTTCTAAATTATCAAGTTTAAGCTTAAAAAGTATTTGTTTGTAAAGCGTTTCGAAATCCCAAGCATGGTGACGTTCCATAGCTTCAAAAGCACTCTGGTAAGCTTCAGTTTCTTCAGGATTTAACAGCGCTTTTTCGTAATTAGCAATAACTTTTAATATGGGGTTATCGCTTACAAAAATGGTTTCTTCAATAGTTAAATTTTTATCAAATTTTGGGTCTTGTGATAAAAAAGAAACCTTAATATCTTTACGGTAAATAACATTTCCTTTATCCGGCATGTCTTCACCGGAAAGAATTTTTAATATGGATGTTTTTCCTGTGCCATTTTTGGCTACAAAAGCAATTTTTTGATCTTTATGTACGCTAAACGAAATATCTTCGAACAAGGTTAACTCGCCATAAGATTTTCCTATGTTTTCTACTGTTAAGTAATTCAAGGTATAAATTTTTTACAAATAACGCATAAAAAACCAAAAAAGCAGTTATATGTTTTATTGTTCATACCTAAAACTTATATTTGTCATAAATCCATCGACTATAATGAATAAATATTTTGTATTTGTTTACTTAATTTTTTGTGTTTTATTTTCATCTTGTATTACTAATAAAGATTTGGTTTATTTACAAGAAAAAGAAGGTTTAACAGCTGAAGATTTGGGGTTGATCGAACAACCTAAGCCATATAGAGTTCAAGTTAATGATATGTTAAGTATAAGGGTTAAAGCACTCGATCAAGAATTGGTTGGTATGTTTAATCCTGTAGGAGAATCTGGTAGTGGTAGTCAAGCAGGTGGTTTGTATTTTAATGGATTTACTGTAGATATGCACGGAAATATTGAGTTTCCTATTTTAGGGAAAATTAACGTTTTAGGTTATACAATTGCAGAAATTAAAGAAAAAGTAGAGACAGAACTATTAAAGCAATATTTTAAAGAAACTGCCGAAATTTTTGTTACTGTTAAATTGGCAGGGTTAAAATATACTACTATTGGCGAAGTGGGAACCGGTGTACATGTATTACTACAAGACAGAGTTAATGTTATTGAAGCTTTAGCAAATGCTGGTGATATTAATGTGACTGGTGATAGAAAAGATGTACTGATTATTAGGCAATATCCAGAAGGGCAACGTATTCATCATATTGATTTAACAGATATAAAAGCTATGCAATCCCCGTATTATTATATACAGCCTAACGATATTATTTTGGTTAAGCAACTTAAAAGAAAAGCTTTGGGTGCTGGACAAACAGCAATGCAAAATTTGGCAACTGTATCTTCAATTGTTTCACTTATTGTCTCGACCTATTTTTTAACAAGAAACCTTTAATTTTAAATTATGGAAGAAGAGTTTGAAGGATTGGAATCGTCTGGAGGTGGGTTGTCGTTCGATATTAAAGCGTTTATTAGTCGTGTTTTAAGCTACTGGAAATTGTTTGTACTATTTATTGGGATTGGTGTTTTTATTGTATATCAACAAAACATTAGAACACAGCAATCCTACCGATTAAGTACTCAAATTTCGGTAGAGGATGAGTCGAACCCTTTATTTACATCAAATACTAGTTTAACCTTTAACTGGGGAGGTGTTTCAGGTAAAGTACAAACCATATTAAATTCGCTAAAATCGAGATCTTTACATGAAAAAGTTGTAGAGAATTTAGAGTTTTATTTATCATATTTAAAACAATCAAGATTTAGAAAAGATGATGTTTATACTTATGCGCCATTTAAGTTCGATTTAACACCAAATACTTATCAGGTTTTAAATATACCCATTCGAATTATATTTTTAGGTGATGATTTACTTGAAGTTTATGTTAATTTTGAAACAAACACAGCCCGAACTCAAAATTATAGTGATAAAACTAAAGAAACCATAAGCGTAAATTTGGGTGAATTTAAGAAACAATTTCGTTTAAATGATGTAATTGATTTGCCTTTTTTAAACGGAGTAATTACCCTTCGGGATAAGCGAAAGGTGGCACCCGGTGATGAATTTTATATACAATTTAATGATTTTGATGGTGTTGTTGGTCGATACCGAAATAAACTTAATATAAACAATCCTAAAAATTCTGCCATATTAAATTTAAATATGGTTGATGTTAATAAAGCGAAAATTGTTGATTATTTAAATGAAACTGTCCAAGTTTTAAGTGAAGAACAGTTAGATAGAAAAAACCAATTTGTAACCAATACTATTAATTTTATTGATGCACAATTAGATCGAGTAAAAAATCAGTTAACCTTAAATGCAGATTCACTTAATAAATACAAAGAAGAAAATAAAATTTTTAATTTAACCGATGAAGGTGCAATAATTAACAATAAAATAAACGCATTAGAGGAAGCAAAAGAAAATCAAAACGAAAAACTAGCATATTACAATAGTTTAAAAACCTATTTAGAAACAAGTGATTCGTTTACTGAAATTCCTGCACCAGCGGTTTCAGGTATAGATGATGGTCATATTCTAGGGAATATCGGAGAGATAAATAAACTTTCAGTTCAGAAATCAAAATATAGTTCAACTGTTAGGAGTGATGCCACTATATTTGAAGATTTAAACCGGCAAATTGATGGGTTAAAAAATGTAATTTTTGAAAATATAAATTCCGTAACTAAAGAGACTAAAAGAGAGATTGGAGTTATAGAATCTAAAATAGCAATTGAAGAGGCGAAAATTCGAAAATTACCAAAGGCACAACAACAATTATTCGACATTCAAAGACAATATTCGCTTAGCGAAAGAACCTATAACATGTTTTTGTCTAAACGAGGTGAAGCCGATATTATTAAATCAGCAAGTGTTTCAGATGTTTTGGTAATTGACACAGCCAAAGATACTGGAGCGGTTCCTATTGATTTAAAATTGAGTTCCCGTTATTTATTTGCAGTCATAGGAGGAATTTTACCGCTGTTAATAATAGCATTTTTAATCACTTTTTTCGATAACAAAATTCATAATCCTCAGGTACTCGAAAATCTATCGAATATTCCATTGCTTGGTGTAGTGGGGAAAAACACGCTTGATAATAATTTAGCGGTGCAACGTAAACCAAAATCTACAATAGCAGAAGCGTTTAGGTCATTACGATCCAGTTTACAATACTTTTATAAAAGTAAAAGTTTACAAGGAACCAAAACAGTAATGGTTACATCCTCTGTTAGTGGTGAGGGTAAAACATTTTGTTCCATAAATATTGCTACTGTTTTTGCAATGAGTGGTAAGAAAACAGTGTTGGTTGGGTTAGATTTACGAAAACCAAAAATATTCGGGGATTTTGAAATAGAAAACGAAGTTGGCGTTGTTAATTATTTAATTGGGCAAAAAACATTCAACGAAGTAGTGCAAAAAACTATGGTTGATAATCTAGATGTTATAACTTCGGGGCCTATACCCCCAAATCCATCAGAATTGTTAATGAGTGAGTGTATGGATAATTTAATGGGTACACTAAAAGAAAAGTACGATTACGTTGTGTTAGATACGCCTCCTGTTGGCCTTGTAGCAGATGCGCTAGAACTTACAGAGTATGTCGATGCTTCTATTTATGTTGTAAGACAAGATTATACCCAAAAAGGTATGATTAATTTAGTTAACGATAAATATAACAAAGGAGAAATTAAAAATCTAAGTTTTGTATATAACGGTTACAATCAAAAAGGAAAATATGGCTACGGCTATGGTTATGGCTATGGTTATGGAAGATATGCTAACGGCTATCATGAAAACGATAAGAAGAGAAGTTTTCTTGAAAAATTAAAAATATTATTTATTAAATAGTTTTTTAATGGAAACTCGTATATATAAAAAAGAAAATAGCCTTAGTTTTTTTAAACTATTAAAAGGTAGTGCTACAGATATATATAAATCACGGTTTTTAGCGCGACAGTTAGCCGAACGTGATATAAAAGCCCAGTACAGGCAATCGTATTTGGGTATTATTTGGGCCTTTATTATGCCTATAACTACAGCCATTGTTTGGATATTTTTAAGTAGTTCTGGAACTGTGCAGTTATCTGACACTGGTATAAGTTACCCCGTTTATGTGTTTTCTGGTACACTAATCTGGTCTATCTTTAAGGATGCTTTAGTTATGCCTACTACTAGTACAAGCAGTGCTCGCGGTATTTTAAGCAAAATTAACTTTCCAAAAGAGGCCCTAATTTTATCTGGTATATATAAAATGCTATTTAATACTTTGTTTAAAGTAGGTTTACTTTTTATATTAATGATTATTTATAAGGTTGGATTTAGCTTTAGTTTATTACTTTTCCCATTGGGGTTATTGGTACTTGTTTTTATTGGGGTCGCTATTGGTTTAATTATTACTCCGTTTAGCATGCTATATAAAGATATAGGTAAAATAATAAATTTGGGTTTATCGTTTTTTATGTATGTAACTCCCGTAGTTTATGCCATGCCAGATAAAGGACTCATGAAAACTTTAATGGAATTAAATCCGCTTACTTATGTCATAGGTATAACTCGCGATATGCTTTTTGGAGGTAGTTTTGCTTATTTAACACCTTATTTTGCTATTGTTTTAATGTGTTTGCCCATTCTTGTTTTGGGGTTGGTATGGTACCGTTTATCTATACCTGTTATTGTAGAACGATTAAGTGCTTAGTATGGAAAACGATGAGGTATTAGTAAAAGTAGAGGGGCTTAGTAAAAAGTTTTGTAAGGACTTAAAAACAAGCCTTTGGTATGGTGTAAAAGACTTAATAAGTGGCGTAAAAGGCAATAAAAATGAAAGGACATTACGACCCAAAGAGTTTTGGGCAGTAAAAGATGTTAATTTTGAGCTTCGACGTGGGGAATGTTTAGGTTTAATTGGACATAACGGTGCAGGAAAAAGTACGCTTTTAAAAATATTAAACGGTTTAATAAACCCAGATGCAGGACAAGTTACTATAAGGGGACGTGTTGGTGCGTTAATTGAACTGGGAGCTGGTTTTAACCCCATTTTAAGTGGTCGAGAAAACATTTATAATAATGGTGCCGTTTTAGGATTTACACGTAATGAAATTGATAATAAACTAGAAGATATTATTGATTTTGCAGAAATTCGAGAATTTATAGATATGCCGGTGCAAAATTATAGTTCTGGAATGAAAGTACGTTTGGGCTTTGCCATTGCAGCGCAAATGGAACCTGATGTGCTTATTATTGATGAGGTTTTAGCGGTTGGCGATTTAGCATTTAGAATGAAATGCTATAATCATTTAATGAATGTTATAAGCAAAAATGTTGCTATTATTTTAGTTTCTCATAGCGTGGTGGATATTATGAGATTATGTAATAGTGTTATGGTAATGGAGAGTGGCAAACCTATATATTTAGGGAGTAATGAAAAAGGAGTAAGTTTGTATAATAATTTAGCAAAAAAGGAGAATTTATATAATCCTAACTTTAATGTATTTATTAGAGAAAACGAAATAGAAAACGATTTTAATACTGAAGATGATATTACTTTCGATATAAAGATATTTTCAAATTTTAAAATTGAGAGTGCAAAATTAATATTTCACCTTGAATTTTCAAGTATTAGATTAGCATCTATTTCGTCAAATTATAATCAATTTGAATTAAACTTAGAACAAGGAGAAAATAATTTTGAATTTACATTAGAAAAAACACCTCTTCTTGTTGGAGGATATATGGGCAAATTTGATTTGTATGGAAAAACATTGAAGGATTATTATGGAACGTCTAATACAACAACATTTAATATAATAGGGCCAAAAGTGAATTATGAGGGTTTAGGTCGGTCTCAAATAATTGCTTTAAATCATAATTGGAAAAAGAAAAACTAATGAAGATAGCTTTGTGTTCAGTACCTAAATCAGGTACTTATCTAATTTCAAATTTTTTAATTGAACTAGGATTTATTAATTCCAAAATTCATTTAAATGATAATGAGTATTCAGATTATAATAAAGCAAGTACGGTTAATGAGGCAAGAAAAACTCCTGAAAAGTTTAAAGTTGAAAGCGATTTTTATAACACTATTAATAAAATAAAAGAGAATCAATTCGCAGTTGGACACTTTTCAACTTTTAATAAAAAACACCTGTCAGATTTTAAAACTATTTTCATATACAGGGATTTAAAAAAATGTTGTGCATCATTTGCTTTTTGGACAGCTAAAACAACAAGATGGATTAATTTTGAAAATAATAGTGATTGGAGAAAAAGTATTGGTAATAAAACGTTTGTTTCAGAATTTTTAGAAGAGCATGGTAAGTCACTTTTTTCATTATTTAATAAAACAGTTCCTTGGATAGATGAGCAAGGAATTTTAAAGGTTAAGTTTGAGAATTTAATTGGAGAGAATGGCAGGGAAACTCAAATAAGTGAGTATGAAAGAATAATAGAATATTTAAGTATTAAAATTAGCAAATTAGAATTGGAGTCTAAAATTTCTAATACTTTAAATAAAGAAAGTTTAACAAAGGTTAGTTCCAATGTTGATTATGATTTTTATTTAAATAAAGTATTTATGAAAAATTTTAATTATTTAGGACTTAATAAACTTAACAAAAAACTTGGATACGATAAGTTTGAAGATAAATTTTTGGAATTAAAAAATAAAATTTTTAATTCCAAAAATTTATCTTTTTATGATAAGTATTGGATTTTAAACAAAAAAAATAAAAATTCATGGAGCTACGGAATAACAATTGTAGATAATCTTATAGATAATTATGAATTTAAAACTGTTTTAGATGCAGGTTGTGGAAGTGGTGATGTTGTTAGATATTTATTGTCAAAAGGATATATAGCGAAAGGCATAGAGTTGTCTGAAAGTGTTTTGAGAGATTATGCTCAAGATTTATTAAATAAAGGAATTGTATCTCAAGGAAGCCTGAAAAAAATACCTTATGAAGATAACACATTTGATGTGATTTTTTCAAGTGAAGTATTGGAGCATATACCAGAAGAAGATATATCAGATGTAGTTAATGAATTATATAGAGTTTCAAAAAATTATGTTTTTTTGACTATTAGTTTAAGGCCGAGTAGTAATTTTAATAAGTATCATATTACCTTGAAAGATAGAAATTGGTGGGAAAACAAATTTTTTCTAGCAGGTTTTATAAAAGATAATGCGGTTGTAGAAAAATTACAATCGATAAAATTAGGAGCGTCTAACAAAGAAATTTTAGAGATAGGACCTACCAAGTCTCACATTCATGAAATGGATTGGTTTATAGAAAATCCCCCACTTAGCTTTGATGGTGAATTAGAACCATGGTATTTTATTTTCAAAAAAAATGAAAAGTAAAACGCTTATTATAACATCTGGGAGCAGTCAATTAATTACTCAAATATCGGTTTTAAGAAATATTAAATCAGATTTCAGTAGGGTTTATTTATTGTATATTGGGGTGTTTAGTGAAAGTTTAGAGGTGTTTTTTAAGCAAATGTCAAAAGAATTCAGCTTTATTTACATTGGTCAGATCCATTTTAACATCAACCCAATAATGCTTTCTAAAAAAGAATTCATTCCTTACTTTTTCACAGGAAACTTCAAAAGACTTTTTAATTTGATTGATAAAAACTTTTCATTACTTAAAGATTACAAAAATTTTGATTTGGTATTAATACCTGTAAGAGTGAAAATGATGGTAGATACTGTTCTATTAAGCTATTTAAAACCTAAAAAAACAATTTTTATAGCAGACGGAGTCGTTGATATTTTACCAAAAAGAAATTTGAAAGGATGGTATTATTACTATTTAAAAAATACAATAACAAGTTTTCCAATAAGAACTCATATTTATTCGCCTTATTTTTTAAAAAGGGATATTCAAAAAATTGGAATTTATCAAGAAGTTGAAATAGATGAAATTCTTATTGAAACCAATAAAATAGAATTATCTAAAAGGTTTGAACAAATGTATTTGAGAGATTCAATATCTCATGTTATTCTATCTCAACATTATCATTTACACGAAGGAATAGAATTTGAAAATGATATATCTTATTACAAACGAATAATAAAATATGCATTACAAAATTGTGAGAATTCAAAGGTTTTGTTTAAGCCACATCCAAGAGATGTTAAGAGTAAAATTGAAAATTTACAACTTATAGATGATAGTAAATTACTTGTTGTTAAAGATGAATATAAATCATTACCAATAGAGCTGTTTGGAAAGCAGTTTAAAGAAATGCGGACTGTTTTTTTAACAGGTAATTCTAGTGCGCCTTTATATTTCAATAAATCAAATAGTATTATTTCTGTATGTTCAGAAAAATATTTGCATAAAGGTCTAAACAATAGAATAAAAGAATTTGCTAAGAACTACACAGTTGGATATTTAAATCTTTGATTTTATAATGAGAATCCTCTTTATAACCCACGAAACCTCAAGAACTGGTGCTCCCATGGTGTTACTACATTTTTTACGTTGGTTAAAAGTTAAAAAACCAGAAGTAGTTATTGATGTTTTGGACTTAGCAGGAGGTAGTTTAGAACCCGACTTTAAAAATAACTGTAATGTTTTTTACAGTTATACCGAGTTAATAAAATCTAAGCCATTAACATTATGGCAGCGTGTGTTGTTAAAATTAAATCTTTTAAAAAAAATAAATCATAAGGAAGAATTGTTGCAACAACTCGCTGCTAGTAATTACACAGCATTGTATGCTAATACCATTCTATCTATTCCTTTGGCTTCTGCAATTATTAATATATCTCCTAAAACGAAGTTTATTGCTCATATTCACGAATTAAATGCTATTATAAAAATGGTGTTGCCCAATTTTGAAGACTATTTACTTAAGATTAACCAGTTTATTGTACCTTCAAAATTGGTAAAATCAAATTTAATAGAAAATTGGTCGGTCCCTGAGAATTACATAGAAGTGGTTTATGAATGTACGGTAGTTGAGAATACTAAGCAAACAAATAAAGCAGAACATATATTTACAGTAGGTGCTTCAGGGTATGTGCATTGGCGCAAAGGGCATGATGTGTTTTTACAGTTAGCAAGATACATTTCTTCAAATTATCCTAACTGTGGTATAAACTTTGTTTGGATAGGTAAACTTCCTGTAAAGGAACAAATAATATTAGAAGCTGATATTCAAAAATTAGGACTTCAAACTACTATTAATTTTATTGGCGAAGTTGCAAATCCAACAAGTTATTATAATAATTTTGATGTGTTTGTAATGACTTCCAGAGAGGATCCATTTCCTTTAGTTTGCATTGAAGTAGGTATGCTAGGAAAGCCTATTGTAAGCTTTGAAAAAGCAGTGGGTACTAACGAGGTTATAAGTGAAGCAGGTGGCTTTATTGTACCTTATTTAGATGTTGAAGCAATGGCAGATAAAATTATAATGTATTATAATAATATCGAGTTATTGAAAAGTCATGGAGAATTAAATAAAAACGCTTTTTCTAAATTTACTCCAGAAATTATTTGTCCACAGTTATTTGAAATTATAACCTCGCAAAACATGGCATGAATTCTAAAGTTTCCATAATCATACCTAATTACAATCACGCTAAGTTTTTACAGCAGCGATTAGATAGCGTATTCAATCAAACGTATCAAAACTTTGAAGTCATATTGTTGGATGATTGTAGTACAGATAATAGCCAATCTATACTACAAGAATATGCTAATGCCCCAAAAGTAAGCCATTGTCTATTTAATCAGGTTAATTCTGGAAGCCCATTTAAACAATGGAAAAAAGGACTTGATTTGGCTCAAGGGGATTTTATTTGGATTGCAGAAAGTGACGATTATTGTGAATTGAATTTTTTAGAATGTTCTGTAAAAAGATTATTAGAGGGAACAGATATATGTTTTGCGCAAAGTTATGATATTGATGATCATGGTAAAAATAGAAAAAGTAGAGTGTTGTACACAGAACAATTTCAACCTAATATTTGCGAGCAGGATTTTAATATGGAAGGTAATGTGTTTAATATAAACTACTTGATGGTTAAAAACGTAATACCTAATGCCAGTGCAGTGGTTTTTAAACGAGACATAGTGAAAGGTAAATTCTTTGATGATGTACTACTAAAAATGCGAATGTGTGGAGATTGGTTATTATGGATTCAACTATGTGCTGGTAATTATATAGCTTTTATAAGTGAGCCACTTAATTATTTTCGTTATCACGACTCAACTAGTAGAATTCATTACAATTTAGATAAACGTAAATTACGTCTTCAAGAAGAAGCAACATTAAGAAGTTTAGTGTTTAAAAGGTTAGGTATTCGAAATAAACAACAAGAAGCGTCATTATACAAGAACTGGTTTAACATACATGGGTTTCTTGAAGTGTTTACAAAAGCTTTTTATCGAATAAATATGGCTCAGACCTCTAGAAAAACTATATTTTTGAATTTCATATTTCAAAAATTTAAAAGTATTTAATATTTTGAACATCGCCATATTTTCTCCTAGCCAAAACCCATATTCAGAAACCTTTATTCAGGCGCATAAAAATGAGTTAAAGGGTCGGGTTTTTTATTATTACGGAAGAGGGAGTCAAATTAAATTAGAAGGTTATGCTCGCCTTATGCCCATATGGCGTTATAAATATTTAATGATTTATGCTAAAATTTTTAGAAAACCAAGTGGTTTTTTATGGCAAGAACAACTATTGTATAGTTTAAAACTTAATAATATCAACACTATTTTAGTTGAATATGGAACCCACGCATATCATTTAAAGGAGCTTTTGGCAAAATCAAGGTTGCCTGTAGTGGTTCATTTTCATGGTTATGATGCCAGCGTTAGAAGAGTTATTAAATCGTGTAACTATTATAAAGATGTTTTTGAAAATGCAAAAAAAATAATTGCAGTTTCTAGAATTATGGAAACAACATTATTGAGCTTGGGGTGCCCAAAAGATAAATTAATTTATAATGTATATGGACCACAAAAGATATTTGAAACTATTACCCCTCAATTTTCTAAAAAACAATTTGTTGCCATAGGACGTTTTACCAATAAAAAAGCACCCTATTATACGATACTTGCTTTTAAAGAAGTTTTAAAGATTCATCCAGATGCTCAGTTGTTAATGGCTGGTGATGGTTTATTATTGAATACTTGTAAAAATTTAGTTCAACATTATCAACTTAGTAAGCAAGTGAAGTTTTTAGGTGTAATTACTGCGGAAATGTATAGTGATTTATTAAAAGAATCCTTAGCCTTTGTGCAACACTCTATTACTGCAGAAGATGGTGATATGGAAGGAACGCCTTTGTCTGTTTTGGAAGCTAGTGCAGCCGGACTTCCCGTTATAGCTACAAATCATGCAGGCATACCCGATGTTATTGTAAATAACGAAACTGGTTTATTGGGTGATGAGCACAATGTTATTGGTATGACAGAGAATATGTTGCAGCTTTTAAATAATTTGGAATTAGCTAAACAACTAGGAATAGCAGGGAAAGCACGTATTAAAACGCATTTTAGTTTAGAGAGGCATATAAATAATTTGAATGCTGTTTTAGACCCTAAAACAATTTAAGATATATATTTTAGTTAAGTAATTAATAAAAAATGTTCAAGATAAATTTATTTCGGTTTCTAAATTAAGTACTTTATTTCTGACAAATGAATTAAAATAATTAGATGATGTTATTTTCTATATTAATAGCGAATTACAATAATGGTTCTTTTTTTAAAGATTGTTATGCAAGTGTAATTGTGCAAACCTATGAAAACTGGGAAGTAATAATTGTAGATGATGCTTCCACTGATAATTCCATAGAGTTGATAAAAGAAATAATAGGCAATGATACTCGTTTTAAATTTTTCGCAAACAAAGAAAATAAAGGTTGTGGCTACACTAAACATAAATGTGTTTCTTTAGCAGAAGGAGATATTTGTGGTTTTTTAGATCCTGACGATGCATTGTTTCCTAATGCCATTTCAGAAATGATACAAATTCATAAAGAACATAATGATGTTAGTATTGTAACATCTAAATATGAATTGGTTGATTTAAAGATGAACACTATTGAAGAAGGAAATCATGGCAGTGCCATATCTTTTGGTAAGTCTTATTTAACTAGCGGATCAGGTGCGATGACGCATTTTGCAACCTTTAAAAAAGAAAAATATGATTTAACATTAGGTATAGACGCTAAGATGAAAAGAGCTGTAGATCAAGATTTATATTTTAAAATGGAAGAAGTTGGAACAGTTGTTTTTCTGAATGAAGTTTTATATCGCTATAGAATACATGACCATAGTATTTCAGCCAACGAAAATAAATTTAAGGCACATTATTGGCATTTTTATGCCATGATAAATGCTTATAAGCGAAGAAAAGAAAATCAAATTGAAATTGATAATTTCACAAAACAAGAAATAAAAATATTAAAATCTAATTATTATATGTCTCGATTTGCAAGAGCTAAAAAAAATAACAAACATTGTGTAAAGCGTTATTTTTTGTTAAAAGCTATTGTTACATTTCCTAGTTATAATTTGAAACATAAATTAAAATCTCTTTTTTAAGAGAAAATAAATAATCTAGCAATATCATAAATATTTATAAATAAGAAATGTTTTACATATAGATATCAATAAGTTGGGATACAGAATAATAACAATGACAAGAAGAAAGAAATTAAAGTTTTCTCTAAAAAAAATATCATAATAAATATAATTTTGATGTTGTATTCAAATCTAAAAATTACATCTAAAATTTAGAAAACAAATATTTAAATAGTATTATTATGAAAATACAGTTACCATTTAATTATTTAATTAAGATAAATAGAAATTATAAATCAAATAAAATAATAGTGCCAATAGGATATGATTGTCATCCTGCATATCTGTTAAACATGATGACATTGCGCAAAGAAAGTTTACCATTTGATTGGTTATTGACAAGTCCGCTATTAGCATTAGACTATGTTTATGCAAATATTAAAGATGATTTTAAGTTTTTTTTAAGGGATTTAAAGCGAAATAAAGAAGGTAAAGTGTTTGCTGGAAAATATCCTGAATCTACTTTTTATCATTATAACGATTTAATAACCGCTACACCGCTTAAGAACAAAATAAAAAAACGTTGCGATCAACTTATTAAATTGTATTATAATAAACCCATTTGTTTTTTATTTGTAATTCCAATTGTTTCATTAAACTCAGCGCAAAATGTGAAAGAATATAGTGTGTCAATTGAGCACTTTTTGACACTATTAAAACAGACCGATGAATTGTTAATTTACATACGATTTGAAAATTCTTTAAATGAAAACAAAGTATTTTATAGTATGTTAATTGAGGAAATTAGTACTTTTAAAAAACTTACAACAGCAACATTGTTGTTAGAATCAAATCAATTTGGTTTGTGGGGGAATGTAAGGGAATATTCTAAATTACTGAATGATTTAGGAATTAAGCGAAAACAAATTTTTCCTAAAATTGATATTAAAAAGCCTAAAAAAACTTAAAATAGTATTTAAATTATAGTTACAAATGCTTGCTATTATGGCATTATCCGGATATAATTTTAAGCATAAATTAAAGTCACTTTTTTAAAAGAAAAATAGAAAAGTTACAAACACATAATTCATCATAAATGAGAAATCTTTTATACACGGTTATTAATAATTTTGGTTACAGAATAATAAATAAAAAGAATGAAAATACGCGATTAAAATTGCCTCTTAGAAAATATCAAATAAAAGAGAATTTTAATATACTTTTCCAATCTAAATATTACATTCAAAATTTAGAAGATAAATTTAAAAATCTCACTATAGTTAATCATAAAGAGGGATTTTTAGTTGGGTTTTTAGACCTTAATATTTATGTGGAAAGTGAAGAAGAATTTCATATTCTTAATGAAATATTTGTTAGGAATGATTATGATTTTATTACAGACTCTAAATCTATTCTCATAGATATTGGAGCCAATATTGGTATAACGTCACTTTTCTTTTCAAGATTAGATTTTGTTGATAAAATTTATGCGTTCGAACCTGTAAAGGATACTTTTGAGCAAGCGCAATATAATTTTAGATTAAATGATAAAATTCAGAAAATAACAACAATAAAAAATATAGGTTTGGGTAAAAATAGCCGTAAAGAACTGTTTTTATTTGATAAAAATTGCAAAGGAAATACAGGCCTTCGAGGAAAATCTAGCCCAAGTTATCAAAATAATATAAGTGCTAAAGAAAGAGAAGTTCAAATAGAATCAGCAACTTTTGAAATAGGTAGTATTATATCAGAGCATAGTAACAGAAAAGTGATTGTAAAAATGGATTGTGAAGGCGGGGAATATGAAATTTTAGAAGATCTTTATCAGTCAGGAATGATAAATAAAATTGATGTTTTACTGCTAGAGTGGCACGATAAAGGCTCTAAAATTATAGAAGACATGTTAATTAATTCTGGTTTTGATTATTTTTCAAGACATTACGATGCTTTAACGGGAATGATTTATGCCTTTAAAAATAATAAATCAGAAAATAAAAATCTATCTTAAAATTATAGCTCGTGCCATTTTCATTATCCATAATAATTCCAGTTTACAATGCAGAACGTTTTATAACAAAAGCCGTTGAATCTGCATGTGAACAACCGGAAGTAACCGAAATTGTAGTGATTGATGATGGTAGTACCGATGCTACTCAGGAGATAGTTAATCAATTGCAAGATGCAGATATAAGAATTAAATTATACCATCATCCCAACAAAGTTAATAAAGGGCGATCTGCAAGTAGAAATTTAGGAATACAAAAGGCTTCAGGTAAATTTATAGCTTTTTTGGATGCTGATGATTATTTTTTACCAAATCGATTTGCAAATGATTTTAAGTTATTTCAGGAAAATCAAAATTGCGATGGTGTTTATAATGCGGTAGGATTTCATTTTTATAGACCAGCAACCGAATTAGAATTAAACACACATCAACTTTATACCGTAACTCAAAAAGTAGCTCCTGAAGCATTGTTTAAAAATTTATTATACGGGAAATGCGGCCATTTTCATATTGATGGACTTACAGTTAAAAAAAGTGTTTTTGAACGCACAGGATTATTTGATGAATCATTAATTGTTGCCGAAGACACTGATATATTTTGGAAAATGGCCATTAAAAGCCGTTTAGAAACAGGAATTATAAATAAGCCGCTAGCCATACGAGGTGTACACGAGGAAAATATTTTTGTTAATGAAGGCTTATATAAAGTTTACAATATAAAAATGCACGAAGGCATAGCCATTTGGTGCAGTAAAAATCAAGTTAGTAGTGCTGTTGTAGATGATGTTTTGAAATGGATATGGATGCTAAAACACAAACAACAAAATAAATTATACCAAGATATTGCAGCTTGGGCACGATTTTTTTTCTCCCAACCTCAATTGTTATTTACCATGTTTAGTATTAAATATTTCCCTGTAATTAGGTATAGACAAATGCTTTTTCCATTTTTGTATAGACGATAATAAAATTGTAATTTTCTTAGACTACAATGACAAACTCAAAAAGTAATGTAACTGCAATTATTCCCTGTTATAATGATGGGCAATACATTATGCAGGCATTACAATCTTTATACAATCAAACATTGTTACCAGAGCAGATTATTATTGTTGATGATGGCTCTAATGCAGCAACTAGAAATGTTTTAAAACAAATTGAGCATCCTGGAGTGCATATTGTTTATCAGGAAAATAAAGGAGTAAGTCATGCTCGAAATACAGCCATCAGTCTAGCCAAAACAGACTATATTTTAAACTTAGATGCCGATGATTATTATGAACCCACTTTTATTGAAAAGGCGGTTGAGGTTCTAAATGATAATAAGCAACTTGTTGCAGTAAGTAGTTATTGCAGAACCTTTAAGAAGGATAAAACAATTGATATTATAGAACCTTTGGGAGGGGATTTGAAAGATTTTATAGTAATTAATAACGCAAGAGCTAGCTCTATGTTTCGAAAAATATGTTGGGAAGCTGTTGGAGGGTTTGATGAAAAAATGGTAGGTGGTTATGAAGATTGGGAGTTTTGGATTGCTGTTTTAAAACTAGGAGGAACTATTCATATCATAAAAGAAGTCTTGTCTCATTATAGGGTGAAGAAGTTTTCAAGAGACCAAAAGGCGTTACAAAATCATGATTTAGAGTTAAGGCAATATATCTATTTAAAACATAAAGAAGTTTATGAAAAGCATCTTGATTTTTATGTTTTTCAATTATTAAGACAAAATTCACTTTTAAGAAATAGCATATACAAAGTGAAAAATTCAAAAGAATATAACATAGGGTCATTGTTTTTTGCGCCTTTACGTTACTTAAAAAATAAAGTTGTAAAAAGATGAGTGTTTTGGTGTCTATAATCGTTCCCTGTTATAATCAAGCTCATTATTTAAGTGAAGCCTTGCAATCTGTTTCGGACCAAACCTATACTAATTGGGAATGTATTGTTGTAAATGATGGAAGTCCTGATAATACAGAACAAATAACCAAACAATGGCTAGAGAAGGATGCTCGATTTAAATATGTATATCAAGAAAATGGTGGTTTATCTTCGGCAAGAAATTTTGGTATAAAAAACAGTTTAGGAGTATTTATTTTACCTTTAGATGCCGATGATATTTTACATCCAGATTATCTAAAAAAAACAGTTCCTGTATTAAATAAAAATAGTGATTTAGGAATTGTATCTTGCTATCGATATTTTTTTGTAGGAAATAAATTAAATATTATAAAGGAATGTAAAGCATCGGGCTCAAATTATGTAGATATATTGTTTGAAAATAAATTAGTGTGCTCTTCAATATATAGGAGAACTTGTTGGGATGAGGTAGGAGGTTACGATGAAACCATGAAAAAAGGGTTTGAAGATTGGGAATTTTGGTTGAATGTTACCAAAAGAGGCTGGAAATTTCAAATTGTTGAAGCATTTTTATTTTATTATAGAAAGGCTAAAAAATCAATGTTGGTAGATACTGTTAACATACACTCTGAAGCTAGTATGGAGTATATTTTTCGCAAGCACAAAGAACTTTATACAAAACATTTTGATAATACTGCCAAAGTGCTTTTTTATTATATAAAAACCCATCGTTTGGGAAAAATGAAAATCAAGAATTCATTGGAATATAAAATAGGAAAAGGGGTCATGAAGCCTTTTAGAATAGTTTATAAATTATTGTCACAAGCAAATAAAAAAGAATGATTTCAGTTGTTATTAGAAATAAAAATCAAGCAGATGCTTTGCAGTTTTTGTTGAAAAATTTAACAGAACGCTACGCCGATGATGTTGATGAAATTATAGTGCTAGACAACCTATCTACCGATGCAAGTTTATCCATAGCAACCCAATATCATGCTCGTATTGTCACTATAGAACAGTATAGTTTTGGAGGAAGTGCTAATATATGTGCCAAAGCAGCTAAAAACCCCATAGTAGTTATTTTTAGTGCGCATTCGTATCCTGTAAGTCACGATTTTTTCAAATTGATTAAGGCAAAGTTTCAAGAAAACCCTAATTTGGCAGGACTACGATGCCTGCATCAACCTAACGATTATAAAAATTATATCAATAACATTTCGGCAAAACAAGATCCCAATAAATCAGGATTGATATTTTCGGGTTCTGCCTTTAGTAGAACTGTGTGGGAGCAACATCCTTTTAGGGAAGATGTACCAACTTTTGAGGATAAAGAATGGACAGTAAGGGTTTTAAATGCAGGTTACGATATTGATTTTGTGCCAGCCATTTTTGCATACAACATCAAGCGAACCAAAAAGCAATTGTTTTTTAGGTTTAAAAATGATGTGTTAGGCAATTACCAACTGTGGCATCAAGATGTTAGTTTTTTTCAAGCCTTAAAAGGATTATTAGGAAGTTTAAGTAACAATATCAAGCATTTTTTAGTAGAAGTAAAGTATGCGTTTTTACGTTTTTTCTATTTGATAAAATTTATTATGAATAAGCCGAAGCAATTTTAAGAATGGTAAAAAGAATTAAAAATAATAATTTTGATTTTTTGCGTTTTTTGTTTGCAATTTTTGTTGTCATTTCACATGCTTATGCCTTATCAGGAGGTGACGAAGAAAACACAGGGATTAATAAATTGTCCAATGGGCAATTATCTTTTTCTCAAATAGGATTAAGTGGTTTTTTTATTATTAGTGGGTATTTTATTTTTCAAAGTTTACAAAGAAGTAAAAGCCTTTTAATATATTATAAAAAACGATTTTTAAGAATTTTTCCGGCACTTGTTGTCGTTTTATGTCTTTCATTAATTTTAGTAGCATTTGTCTATACTGGCGAGATTTCTTTTTTAAAAAGTAAAGAAGTATATACCTATGTACCTTATAATTTAAGTTTGTATGGATTTCAATCGAGTATACAAGGTGTTTTTGATACCAATACATATCGTTCCATAAACGGTTCCCTTTGGACTATTAGATACGAGTTTAGCTTATACATTGCTCTGTCTTTTCTTTTTTTTATTAGAAACAAAAAATGGATTATTTCGTATGTATTAATCTTAACTTTTTTCGTTTTTTACATACTATATAATTTTTATCTACCTAAGTTTGCCGGTGCTAGTTTTATGAATTTATTAGGTTTACATATACTCAATTTAGGAACTTTCTTCATTGCAGGCAGTGTGTTAGCATCCTTGCAATTAGAAACATTTAAAAATAAAAAGACATTTTTGTTTGTTACTGTAAGTATCTTTCTTTGTTCGCTTTATTTTAATTATTATGATTTAGTAAAACATATAGTTTTGCCTTTTTTAATATTATTAATAGGGTTTGTTCCTTTTATAGGCTTGAAAGACTTTTCTAAATTAGGAGATGCCTCCTATGGTATTTATATTTATAGTTTTCCTATCCAGCAAGCCTTGATGTGGTTTTTTAAAATGAATACTTATACATTAATGCTATATTCCATTTTTTTATCAATTGGGTTTGGTTTTTTATCTTGGCATTTAATTGAAAAACAGGCATTGAAATTAAAACAAAACGTTTAAAATAAGTTGATGAGCCCATTAGTATCCATAATAGTTCCATGTTATAATCAAGCGCAGTATTTGGATGATGCATTGCAGTCAGTAATGAATCAAAGTTATCAAGACTGGGAATGTATTATTGTTGATGATGGTAGCCCTGATAATACAGAACAAATAGCTAAAGAATGGTTGGCAAAAGACATTCGTTTTAAATACATTAATAAAAAAAACGGAGGGATATGTAGTGCACGTAATTTAGGAATTACAAAAGCAGATGGAGAATTTATATTGCCTTTAGATGCCGATGATAAAATTGGTAGTGATTATTTGAAATTAACTATTAACGAATTTCTAAAAGACCCAACCCTTAAAGTAGTGTATACTAAGGCAGAAAAATTTGGTTCTGAATCTGGAGTTTGGAATTTACCCGTATTTGATATTTCTAAATTAGGTTTATATAACATGATTTTTTGCTCAGCGCTTTATAGAAAAACGGAATGGGAACGTGTAGGAGGTTATGATCTAAATATGGTATTAGGTCTTGAAGACTGGGAATTTTGGATTGCAGTATTAAAAAATGGAGGCCATGTATCTCAATTAGATTACGTAGGTTTTTATTATAGAATAAAAGAAAAATCAAGACATACAAATTTGGATGTTTCAGACAAAAAGGATTTATACAACTATTTAAGTATTAAACATGCTGATTTTTATGTAAAGCACCAAGGTTCTTTCATTACTTTAAAATCTGAAATAGAGGCGCTAAAAAAAATGAAACTATTAAAAGGTAGAAAAAAGGTATTAAACTTATTTTGTAAAACCTTTTTTGGTTTTTATATTTTTAAACATAATTAGAAATTTTAAATGGTAGATAGCACCGTTAGTATTTTCATGCTTACCTATAATCAAGAACAATTTATAGCTCGAAGTATAGAAAGTGTTTTGATGCAAAAAACAGATTTTGATTATCAATTAGTTATTGGAGAGGATTGCAGTACTGATGCCACGCGAACCATATGTGAAAGGTATGCTTTATCACATCCTACAAAAATAAAGTTATTACCTCCTTTAGACAAAAATATTGGATTGATAGCCAATTATATGCGGACTATTAAAGCTTGTCGGGGAAAATATATAGCTATTTGTGATGGTGACGATTATTGGATTGATGAATTTAAACTACAAAAACAAGTCGATTTTCTTGAAGCAAATCCAGATTTTGCTATTGTTGGCACCAATTATCACAAACTATTTAAGGACAATACCTTAGTTGAAGAAAAAAAAGAACATAGCAAAACTTATTTCGAGTTTAACGATTTAATTTTTAAAAATGTATTACCGTCGGTAACAACTCTATTTAGGAATATACCAAAGCAAGAACCTTTACCAAATTGGATTTTAAAATATCCTTATGGCGATTGGCCAACCTATTTGTGGGTTTTAAAAAATGGAGGGAAAATTCATTTTTTAAATGATTTTACTGCTGTTTACAGAATGGAAATTGGAGTGTCTGCAAAACTTAGAAAAACATTAAGCGATATTGAAACTGTTAATCTTAAAATTTTAGAAGATATAGCTTCGGATGATACTTTTTTGCATAAAAAGGCTATTATTAACAAAAGTATAAACGATAAAAAGAAACAATTGGTAAGTTTATACAATCGCGAAAAAAAATACTTTAAAGCCTTTGCGTTATTTTTGAAAACCATATTTAAACAAGAAAACAAACTTGGGTTTGTTAAATTTTATGTTTATTCGGTTTTAAAATCGGTAAAGTTAATTTAAATGAAGCATACAGTAACCGAAAACATATCAATGGTGTTAACCAACAGAAATAGAGATTTACGCATTGTAAAACAATGTTTAACATCTTTAAAAAAGCAAAGCAAACAGAGCTTTGTGTGTACTTTGGTCGATTATGGTTCGGATGCCAATTATTTAAAAGATTTAAAAAAATTACTGCAAGATTTTCCTAAAATTAATTTTGTGTCCTGTGAAGTTTCAGGGCAATTATGGAACAAGTGTCGCGCTATAAACATTGCTTTAAAAGCTTGCGAGACACCATATTTTATGGTTGGAGATATCGATTTAATGTTTCATCCAGATTTTATTAAAACGGCAAATACACTTGCAAAACTCAATGAAGTTCATTATTTTCTATACGGTTTTTTATCGGAAGAAGAATCTGAATTAAATAAAGAGTTTATTGATTATAAAGTAGATTTTCCTGGTAATAATGAGGTTACAGGAAACACTATGTTTCCAACCGATGTATTAAAAAAGCTAAATGGTTACGATGAGTTTTATCATGGTTGGGGAGCCGAAGATACCGATGTTCATATCCGAATGAAAAATCAAGGGTTGTCGGTTAATTTTTATGATAAAGAGATTTTAGTGAAGCATCAATGGCATCCTAAAGCCTACAGAAGTAAATTAAGTAAACATCCGTTTCATTCCCAGTTAGAGCGCATCAATCATGCTTATATGAATTTTACTGAAGCTTCAAAACGAACCCAAGTAAATCAGGATTTAGAATGGGGAAAGCTTCCTGTTACTAATCATTATAACCAATTGAATAATGCATGCGATAAAGTATTTTATTTAAAAGCTTCCAACTTAGAACTAAAAGCCTTTTTAGCGCATCTTCATAATATTAAAGATGGAGTTATTCAGCTTAAAATAACCGATTTTTCTTCCAGGGAAAAGCTAAAAAATAATATGAAGAAACTATTGGGTAAAAAAAGCATTCCCGTATTAGCCATGGAAACCATAAATAATATCATTTTAGAAGAAATAATTACTAAGTTTAGAAATAATCCTTATAAATATCAATTTGATCGAACAGAAAACCAAATTGAGCTAACCATGTATTGCGAAGCATGAAAATATTAATGGTTTCTATACCAACTTTACACTTTTTTAGATGGACAGACCAATTAAAAAATGCTGGCCATGAGGTGTTTTGGTTCGATATTACAGGTATGAGTGCTCCTGTAAAGAGGCTGAATTGGGTGCAACAACGTGTTAATTGGAAACTAAATTACCGGTATCCGGGGCGTGTATTTTTAAAAAAGCAGTTTTCTGAAATTTATAATTTTATTCAAAGGTTTAATGAGAAAAACACAGCTTCAGAGTTTGAAAAGTATTTAAATGAAGTAAAACCTGATGTGGTGCATAGTTTTGCTATTTACTTGGCATGTTCACCTATTTATGAAGTCATGATGAAGCATAAAAACCAAAAATGGGTATATTCATCTTGGGGAAGCGATTTGTACTATTTTCAAAATAACCCATCTTATTTAAAAAATATAAAACAAGTTTTACCGCGTGTAAATTATTTGTTTACCGATTGTAATCGCGATTATGAAATAGCAAAACAGTACGGATTTAATGGTGAATTTTTAGGCATTTTTCCAGGTGGTGGTGGTTTTAATTTAAAGCATGTACAAAAATTCCATTTACCTATCAATAAGCGAAAAACCATTTTAATAAAAGGTTTTCAAGGGCGTTCTGGTCGCGCAATTACGGTTTTAAAAGCCATAATAAATCTGCAAGAACAATTAAAACACTATAAAATTATTGTGTTTGGTGCGCCCAACGAGGTGTTTCAGTTTGTAGAGAATTCCAATTTAAAAAACTGGGAGAATTTACAAGTTTTAGGTCGTATAAATCATGAAAATGTAGTTGAGCTTATGGGGAAAGCCTTAATTTATATAGGGAATAGTAATTCCGATGGTATGCCAAATACCTTGCTAGAAGCAATAATTATGGGCGCTTTTCCAATACAATCTAATCCTGGAAATGCAACTTCAGAAATTATAACACCTAATAAAAATGGACTGTTAATTAACGATTGTGAAAATCCCTTAGAAATTGAAAAACTACTTGCAAACGCTTTAATAAACTCAGAGTTAATAAATACTGCTTACATAATTAATCAGGAAGAATTAAAGCAAAAATTAGATAGAGAAACCATTAGGTGGTCGGTTTTACAAAAATACGCCTCAATAGCACCCTAATTGTTTATACTTTTAAAAACAAACAGTATTTTAGCATAATAGTGAAAATCGAATTTTATGAAAAGCATTGGTTTTATACCACTCCGTAAAGGATCAAAAGGTATTCCAAATAAAAATAAAAGGAAAATGGTTGGGCGGCCCTTGTTTACATGGGTTTTAGGCGAAGCAATTTTTTCTAATTTAGATGAAGTTGTTGTTTACACCGACGACAAAGATATTATTTCTTTTATTGAAAAGGAATATACCTGGACCAACAAAGTTAAAGCCTTATTGAGAAGCGAAGATAGTGCAAGCGACAGTGCAAGTACAGAATTTGCCATGTTAGAATATGCTGAAGCTATTAACTTTAATTTTGATGCTTTTTGTTTATTACAAGCTACGTCGCCTTTTACAAAGGCAGATGATATTAATACTTGCTTAAATAAATTAAATGAGGGTTTCGATTCTGCATTAACCGTTGTTAATACACATCGGTTTTTGTGGGATAAAAACGGAAAACCATTAAATTACGACCCATTAAATCGTCCGCGTAGGCAAGATTTTGAAGGCTTGTTAATAGAAAACGGCGCTGTTTATACTGTAACAAAAGAAGCTTTACAAAAACGTAAAAATAGAATAGGCGATAAAGTTGCTGTGGTAGAAATGCCAGAAGATAGTTTGCAAGAAATAGATTCTGAAACCGATTGGATTGTGGTAGAACAATTGCTTATGGAACGCCAAAAACGCGAAAAAGAATCGAAAAAAATAACGCATTTAGTGTTAGATGTTGATGGTGTTTTTACCGATGGCACCATAACTTATACCAAAGATGGCGAACACACTAAAGGATTTGATATGCGTGATGGAATGGGACTTGAAATTTTGCGTCAGTATGATGTTACCGTAATGATAATGACTTCAGAAAACTCGGAACTAGTGGCAAAACGCATGGAAAAATTAAAGTTGAAACATGTGTATTTAGGAGTAAAAGACAAATATACTTTACTTAAAAGCATTATTAAAGATTTAGGAATTAGTATAAGTAATGTAGCCTATGTAGGCGACGACGTTAACGATTTAACCAATATTTGCAGTGTGGGTTGGTCGCTAACACCCAATAACGCTACAACAGTTGTAAAACAACATGCCGATGTGGTTTTATATAATAATTCGGGAGCTGGAGCTATTCGTGAAGCTTGCGGATTTATAATGAATTATAACAAACGATTCTAATTTTTATAAAACAACTATTTTAGTATGTCAGGCTGAGTACAGTCGAAGCCTAACCAAGGAATCATCTAGTAATAGATTGATAAAAGGTTTTAAACCAAAAACAAAATGAATACCTACAAAAAACCATATGTAATTGCTGAAATTGGTTGTAACCATAAAGGCGATATGGAAATAGCTAAGGAGCTTATAAAAGTCGCAAAAATATTTTGTGACGTTGATGCCGTTAAGTTTCAAAAGCGAAATAATAAGGAATTATTAACTAAAGACCAATACAATACACCGCATCCAAATCCGATAAATTCATACGGTTCAACTTATGGAGAACACCGCGAATTTTTGGAGTTCGATGTAAATCAGCATAAAGAATTAAAAGCATTTTGCGAAGAAGTCGGTATCATGTATTCAACTTCGGTGTGGGATTTAACTTCAGCAAAAGAAATAGCATCATTAAATCCAGAATTTATTAAAATTCCATCGGCCTGTAATAACAATGACACCATGCTTACATGGTTATGCGAAAATTATAAAGGCGAATTACATATTTCAACAGGAATGACTACTAAAACAGAGATTGAAGATTTAGTCAACTTGTTTAAAAAACACAATCGTAATAAAGATTTAGTACTTTACAATTGCACATCGGGTTATCCGGTGCCTTTTGATGATGTTTGTCTGTTAGATATTAATCTGCTTATAGAAAAATATGGAGACCAAGTTAAACACATTGGGTTTTCTGGGCATCATTTAGGAATTGCTGTCGATGTTGCGGCTTACACCCTTGGGGCTAACATTATTGAGCGCCATTACACGCTTGATAGAACCTGGAAAGGAACCGACCATGCAGCGTCGTTAGAACCTATGGGCATGCGAAAATTATCTCGCGATTTAAAGGCGGTTTACAAAGCTTTAAGTTTTAAAAACGCCGATATTTTGCCTATCGAACAAGTGCAACGCGAAAAATTAAAAAATCAAAAAGGTTAACATGAGTTCATCTAAAAACATACGATTGTTTTGGTGGAACGAAATTAAAATGCAAGGCAAAGCCAAAGAAAATTATGGCGATTTGCTTGGTAAATATTTAGTCGAAAAAATATCTGAAAAACAAGCGGTTTGGGTAAAACCTAAAACGTTTTCAATTGTGAATTTTTTTAAGCCCATTTACGTTACAATAGGGAGTATTTTAACCAACGTAACTAGTAATTGTATTGTTTGGGGAAGTGGCATAGTATCGAAAGCATATCCAGTTGAAAATGCTAAATTCTTAGCTGTTCGAGGACCGCAAACAAGACATTTTTTAATAGATAAAGGTTACCATGTTCCAGAAGTTTATGGCGATCCGGCTTTATTGTTACCAAAATATTATAATCCGAAAATTGAAAAAAAATACAAATTTGGTATCATTCCGCATTACAACGATTTTAATAAAGTAAAGGATTTTTATTCCGATGTATCGGAAGTGTTGTTAATTGATTTAATGACTAACAATATTGAAGAAACTACAAATCAGTTTTTAGCTTGCGACAAAATTGTGTCCTCGTCTTTACACGGCATTATTGTAGCACATGCTTACGGTATTCCTGCAGTATGGCAAAAATTTTCTGATGATGTTTTTGGTGACGATATAAAATATAAAGATTATTTCGAGTCGGTTTTAATTGAATCGTATAAACCTGAAATTGTAAATACTAAAATGACCACTCCAGATTTAGAAAACTTGTTTACCAATAAACAAGCGCTTCCCAATGCAGAATTAGTTGATGATTTGTGTAATAAATTAATGGCTGTTTGCCCGTTTAAAAAAGAAGTAAATGTCTAAAAAAGTATTCGTTTTTTTTCCAGATGGCGTAGGCTTACGAAATTTTGCTTTCACCGATTTTAAGAAAATAGGAGAGCAAAAAGGTTTCGATATAACTTACTGGAATAACACCATATTTTCATTAAAAGACAATTTAGGCTTTAACGAAGTTAAGATTGAAGATAAAAGCGCTCATAAATTACTTTCCATTTATTCCAGAGCAAGAAAACGCGCCGAATTAAATGTGTCGAGAGATAAATTTAATGACAATGTTTACCCAACTTATAAGTTTCCTTTCAACTATAAAGGAGCAAAAAATATATTCCGTAGTTTGTTTACCAAATGGTTAGTCGGGAAATATTCATCTCCAAAAGGGATAACTCAATTACGGGAAAAAATAAATAAGTTAGAGCGTTCAACATCAAAATATGCGTATTGTAAAAAACAGTTACAAGAACATAAACCAGATTTGGTGTTTTGTACAACCCAACGCGCCACACAATCTATTAGTGCACTTTTAGCTGCTAAAGATTTAGGAATTCCAACGGTGGCTTTTGTATATTCTTGGGATAACGTACCAAAAGCGATGCAAGTTGTTGAAACTGATTATTACTGTGTTTGGAGCGATTTAATGAAAACGGAACAGCTTAAATATTATCCGTTTGTAAAAGAAGAACAAGTGTTTGTAACGGGTACGCCACAGTTCGAACCACATTTCGATGCGTCGTTAAAACAAACTAAAGAGGTTTTTTTTGCTGAGCATAATTTAGATATTAATAAAAAATATATTTGCTATTCTGGAGACGATGAAACCACATCGCCACTCGATCAATATTACCTTGAGGATTTAGCAAATGCATGTAGAAGTTTAAATAGTAAAGGGTATAATTTAGGGGTAATTTACAGAAAATGCCCTGTTGATTTTACATCACGATACGATGCTGTAATTAAAGCGAATAAAGATATTATTGAGGTAATCGACCCCATTTGGCAGCAAGTTGGTAGCCAATGGAACCAAATTTTACCAACGCCCGAAGATTTTAAAATGCTTTACAATGTTTGCGAACATAGCGAGTTTGTAACCAATGTATGCTCGTCTACAGTATTCGATTTTGTGGCTCATAATAAACCTTGTATTTATTATAATTATGAGCAACCGCAGCTAAAAAAAGGCATTCGAGATATTGGCCAGAATTACAAATACGTTCATTTTCGAAGTATGCCAAGCGATAAAGCTGCCGTTATTTGTACCGATAAAAAAGATTTAGAAAGTATCGTGCAGCAGATTTTAGATGGTAAATTATCGAATGTAGAAGAAGGAACAGAGTGGTTTAAAATTGTAGCAGGAAAACAACCTACAAAAGCTTCAGAAACTATTTGGAACACACTTGAAGCGATTTTAAAATGAAAATAGGTTTTATAACACCCGAATATCCGCACGAAAAAATTGCTCATGCTGCAGGAATTGGCACAAGCATAAAAAACCTTGCTATGGCATTAGTTAAAAAAGGTGTTGCTGTTTATGTGCTAGTTTACAATCAAAATGTTTCAGAAGTTTTTAATCATAATGGTGTTGAAATTCATTGTATTGCAAAAAAGAAATTTTCTTATTTAGGTTGGTATTTCAATCGTAAATACATTCAAAATCAAATCAATAAAATAGTATCAGAAAAACAGATTTCTGTATTAGAAGCACCAGATTGGACAGGAATTACCGCTTTTATGAGTTTTAAAGTGCCATTAGTTATTCGTTTTCACGGAAGCGATGCCTACTTCTGTAAATTAGAAGGAAGACAACAAAAGTTTAAAAACTTTGTTTTTGAAAAACAAGCTATAAGAAAAGCAGACGCTTACATAGCGCCTACAAATTTTGCAGGTGAAGAAACGCGTAAAATTTTCGGACTTAAACCCTCTAAAATAAAAACGATTCATTATGGACTTCAATTAAATAACTTCGTTAATAAACGCCCTCTTGACTTTAAGGAAAACATTATTTTATATATAGGAACTATTATTAGGAAAAAAGGCGTTTTCGAGTTGGCGAAAATTTTTAATAAGGTAGTAGAACAAAACCCAGAAGCACAATTAGTTTTAATTGGGAGCGATAGTGCCGATATTAAAACAGGGCAAAAATCCACCTATAGTTTAATGGAGAAATTGTTTTCTGATAAGGCTAAAAATCGTGTTAATTATTTAGGAAAAGTGCCGTATAACGACGTGCAACAGCAAATTAAACAGGCTCACGTTTGTGTGTTTCCAAGCTTTGCCGAAACTTTAGGTATGGTAACTATTGAAGCTATGGCATTACAAAAACCTGTGGTAAATACAAGCATTGGTTGGGCCCAAGAATTAATTGATGATGGTGAAAGTGGGTTTTTAATCCATCCAAAAGAAACCGATTTGTATGCCGAAAAAATATCAGAATTACTTCATAATGAAGATTTATGTAGAAGAATAGGAGCAAAGGCAAGAGTTAAGGTTGCCGAAAAGTTTGATATCGATAAAATTGCCGATATTAATTTAAACTATTATAAATCGCTTTTAAAATCATGATAGGTTTATTCCATAATGAAAATCATGTCGTTGAGGTTGTCGATCTGTCGTCGAAGAACGCAATAGATATACCTTCGGATAAACCAACCAAAGTATTATTTCAATTGGCTGAAAATTTCCCAGATCGAGTTCTAATTTGGTGCCATATAGAGCAAAAAGAAAACTTAAATATAGATGCTTTTCAAGATGTATTTACCTTGAAAAATATGATGTTATCTTATGGTAAATCTCAATATTTACCTAAAGCAATTGGTTTTGTTGAAGATTCTCCGTTTTTAAAAGTGAATAAAAATGTAAAATATCCAACTTGGTTAATGAGTAGTGAAGTTGGAGTAATTCATACTACACAAGTTTTAAAATTTAAATCCATAATTAAATTAGACGCACCGTTTAGTTATGCATTAAATTCCATGGCTAAATTAGGAATGAGTAACGGTTTGTTTTGTTATTCAGAGCCAAAATTATTATTGAACTTAGGTTTAGTTAAAGAGCGAAAAAAGGCATCAAAAACCATGCTTTTTAAGTTTGTGAAACAGCATTATAAATGGGTTTGGAGTTTCTTCTTAATGTTTAATATTACTTTTTTTAATAAGCAATTTCCGCTTTATTCATTTTTTAAAAGTTTGTTTGTTAGTCAATTAAAAGGTTCGATTAAAATAGATTTAGAAGTTTTAAAAAGTAATAGTGTATCTGCTTCAAGTATCGATGTTATTATTCCAACTTTAGGAAGGAAAACTTATTTGTTGGATTTTTTAAATGATTTAAAACGGCAATCTATTTTGCCTAAAAAAGTAATAATCATTGAACAAAACCCAGATGAAAATAGTGCTTCCGAACTCGATTATTTAAGCAACCAAAATTGGCCATTTATAATTTGTCATAAATTTATTCATAAAACAGGGGCGTGCAATGCTAGAAATTTAGCGTTGAAAGAAGTAGTTTCGGATTATGTGTTTTTTGCCGACGACGATATTAGAATTCAACCCAATTTTACCGATTTGGCACTCAAAAAAATGCAAGCAGCTAATATTAAAGCGGTGACCTTTTCTTGTTTAAGAACCAACGATAAAAAACAAAATTTTAATGAGAAACAATGGAGTACTTTTGGTTCTGGTTGTAGTATGGTAAAAAGTACGGCTTTAAAAGAGTTGTACTTTAAAATGGTTTACGAGTTTAATTTTGGTGAAGATGCCGATTATGGCATGCAATTAAGAAACAACGGCGTTGATGTTATTTATTTTCCCGAACCAGAAATTGTTCACCTAAAAGCTCCAATTGGCGGATTTAGAAAAAAGCACATAAATATTTGGACAAAACAGGGATATAGCCCAAAACCATCTCCAACCATTATGTACTATAAATTACAGCATAACACACTGCAACAACTTTTAGGTTATAAATTAGTGTTATTTTTAAAATATTATAAAAGTCAATCACTTAAAAACCCATTAACATATTTTAAAACATTTAAAAAACAATGGCGCGAAAGTGTATTATGGGCAAACAAATTAAACCAGATTAAGCAATGAAATTCTCGTTAATTGTTTGTACATATATGCGGCCAATGGCTTTGTTAACGTTACTGGAATCGGTAAAAAAACAAACGCTTTATCCCAATGAAATTATAATTGTTGATGGTTCTATAAATAAAGAAACGGAGCAAATTTTAAAAGATAATGAGTTTAATAACCTTAGTTATTTTCTTATAGATGATAAGCATCGTGGTTTAACCAAACAACGTAATTTTGGAGTAGCTCAAGTAGCAAAGGAGATAGATATTATTTGTTTTTTAGACGATGATATTGTTTTAGAATCTAATTATTTTGAAGCTTTAATTGGTACCTATAAACTAAAACCAGATGCTTTGGCAGTTGGAGGTTATATTAAAAATGAAGTGGTTTGGGAAAAAGCCAACACTGCAAATAATCCTGATTTGTTTTATTTTGAAGGTTGGAACAGGAGCGAACCATCGCGATTTAAACTGCGTCGAAAATTTGGATTGTTACCAGACGCTAAACCAGGATTTTTACCAACTTTTGCACATGGCAGATCTATTGGATTTTTACCGCCATCTGGTAATATTTATGAGGTTGAATTAATTATGGGTGGTGTGTCATCTTATAAAAAAGAAGTTTTTAGTAAGTTGGCCTTTTCTACTTATTTTGAAGGTTATGGTCTTTATGAAGATGCCGATTTTAGTTTACGTTTAGCTAAACTTGGCAAATTATATGTAAATACACAGGCGCAATTAAGTCATTATCACGATGTTTCAGGACGCCCAAATAAGTATAAATATGGTAAAATGGTGCTTAGAAATGGTTGGTACGTTTGGCGTGTAAAATATGATAAACCTAAATTTATAGCTAGAGTAAAATGGCATGCTACCGCGTTGTTATTAACAGTAATTAGACTGGTTAATGTAATAACTACAAAAGATAAAAAGCAGGCTTTAACAGAATCATTTGGTAGAATAATGGGATGGTTTAGTTTGATTTTTAATAAGCCAGTAATTTTAAAATAATGAAATAATGTTTAAGAACTGTAAATTATGCCATAATGAAGTGAATTTAATAAATGAAAAATTTAACTTAGGAAAATGCGGTCACTGTAAGTTGATTTTTTGCCTCGATAAATATTCTCAAGAAGAGTTAGTTACACTTTACGATAAGTTGTATAATAATAACTCAGCGAAATACGAAAGTTATTCTGTGAATGAGTATAATATGCTTTTGAAAGGTGAAAAAATTAAAATTGGACATAATAGGTCTAGAGTATTACAAAAACATGTATTTAATTCAAAATACAAATCGGTATTAGAAATTGGAAGTGGTATTGGCTTAATGGGAGCCTACATTAGAAGTGAAAATGCTGATATAGAGTATTTAGGGATTGAAATAGATAAGGAGGCTTATAAAAAATCTAAGAGTTTAAATTTAAATACTATTAATTCCGATTTTAAGATAATGAATGATATTGAAGACTCTTTTGATGTTATTTTGTTATGGGAAGTTATTGAACATTTACAAGATTTAAAATTATTTATGGATTTGGCGTACAAAAAGTTAAATAAAAACGGAAAGATAATTTTGTCGACTCCTAATTATAATAAAATATTAAATTATCCTGAACGTGCTAAAGATAATTTATATCAAGACGCGCCGCCAATTCATTTAAATTTTTTTACGAAAAGTAATATTATTACCATTTTTGAATCTTATAATTTTAAAAATTGTAAGGTGAAAATAAAACGGTTTCCGTATTTGAATTTAAAATCGTCGCAGTTTTATAAAAACGTTTGCAAGGCAATTTTTAATGCTTATCAAGGATCAACAATATTTTTTGTTGCTCAAAAATAATGGTTATTAATTATTTATGAAGTTAGAGCTATCCGTTTGGACCCATCATTTAACGCATTTGGTATATTCTTATTTTTACTATTGTAGAGCGAACAAAATAGGGGTTAATATTTCGTATAATCCTAAAATTAAATACAATTCGGCAAAATTAACGGTACATAATAAAACTATTCTTTTCGATTATTCTGATGATACAAAGTTTATTGATACTTCAGATAATTTCGACTATTATTTTAAGCGTTCGTTGTTAAAAAGAGATCAATCCTTAAATGTACATCCATTAAATTTTAATGTTCCTCTGGCTTATAAAAGTTATCAGCTTTTGTTAAAATTAAATAAAGATTTGGTGTTTCATAAATTTAATAGAACAGAAATAGGTAGAGCTTTAGATGTTTTTGGTTGGTTTACAAACTCAGGGCATGGAACTCTTGATATTAGAAATTATCCCAAAACAGTTTCCGATTTTGGTGGAAACATCATTTATTATACCCGATTATGGAACCCAGATAATAATCCTAACCCCGATGAAAAAGAGCGGAGAACCATACAAAATGAATTTAGGATTAATGCGTGCAGAATAATAAAAAAGGAATTTAAGAACGTGGAGGTTGGTTTGTACGCCGATGATTTATCAAAGAAATTAGCCTCAGATTTAGTATTGCCATCTTCAAAATCGGATAAAAAGAGTTATTTAAAAAAATTGTCGAAATTTAATATAGGTATTGCAGACGATGGTTTAAAAAATACTCCAGGTTGGAAAATTGGAGAGTATTTAATGTTTGGTAAAGCTGTTGTAACAACACCTTTAAACATTTGTATTGACGATTTTTATGAGGAAGTAAATTATTCAAAAGTATCTTCTCGTTCGGCTTATAACGAGCTTCCCGATAAAATTGAGTATTTGTTGCAAAATAAAAACTATTTAAAAATGTGTGAAGCTAATTTTATTTGGAGTAAAAATTATATACATCCTAAAAACTATTTGTCACGTATTTTAAAAGTTACCGAATTATCTGAATAATAACAATGAGCTTCGTAATCATCACACATGTTAAACATAAATTTCAAGGACAAGGCATTTTTGCATATGCGCCCTATGTACGTGAAATGAATATTTGGTTAAAACATGTAGATGAAGTTATTATTGTTGCACCAAAAACCTCTGAAGCTATTTCTAATATTGATATTTCATATCAGCATAAAAATATAAAGTTTGTAGAAATTCCTGCCATTCAGTTTACATGTTTAAAGCATGCCTTTTTTGCAATATTTAAACTGCCTAAAATTGTATGGGCCATTTTTAAAGCAAGTAAAAAAGCCAATCATTTACATTTGCGATGCCCTGGAAATATTGGGTTGTTCGGGTGTTTGGTACAAATGGTTTTTCCTAAAACACCTAAAACAGCAAAATATGCGGGGAATTGGGATCCAAAGTCTCCTCAACCATTAAGTTACAGACTTCAAAAAAAGATTTTGAGCAGTACTTTGTTAACCAAAAATATGCAGGTTTTGGTTTATGGAAAATGGCCAAAGCAAACCAAAAACATTAAATCTTTTTTCACGGCAACTTTTACAGAAAATGAAATTGAAACACCATTAATTCGCCAATATACTTCCGATATAAAATTTGTTTTTTTAGGCAGTTTAGTGTCCGGGAAACGTCCGTTATTAGCGATAAAAATTGTTGAATTGTTAATTGAAAAAGGATTCAATGTGTCTTTCGATTTGTACGGCGAAGGCATTTTAAAAGAAGACTTACAACTTTATATTGAAACACAAGGTTTATCAGAACATATCAAACTATTAGGAAATCGGGATAAAAATGTTGTAAAACAAGCTTTAAAGGAAGCTCATTTTTTAATATTACCTTCAAAATCCGAAGGATGGCCAAAAGCCTTGGCTGAAGCTATGTTTTTTGGAGCGATTCCTATTTCAACCACAATTTCTTGTGTGCCTTATATGTTAGCTGAAGGTAATCGTGGTATTTTAATAAGTCCCGATGAAAAATCTGCAGCCAATAAAATTGAATCCTTTTTAAGTACACCCACAGAACTTCAAGAAATGTCTAAATTAGCATCAAAATGGTCGCAAAACTACACTTTAAACACTTTTGAGGCTGAAATTGTTAAATTATTACAGGCATAAATGCGGGTTTTACAACTAATAGATTCTTTAGAGACTGGTGGAGCAGAACGTGTAGCTGTTAATTTAGCCAATGCATTAGCTAAAGAAACTAAATTTTCTGCCATTTGTGCAACTCGAAAAGAAGGTTTATTAAAAAATGAAATTAACCCAGATGTTCATTATCTTTTTCTTGGCAAAACAAAAGCGATAGATATTGCTACTATAAAAAAAATGATTTCGTATGTAAAAACGAATCAAATTGAAATTATTCATGCGCATTCTTCCTCTTTTTTCTTAGCTAGCATAATAAGGTTGTTTAATAAAAGTTTAAAAATAGTATGGCATGATCATTATGGAAATGCCGAGTTTTTAAACAAACGAAAACATAATGTTTTAAAAGTATGTTCAAAATTGTTTTCTCATATTTTTGCAGTAAATACCACTTTAGAAACTTGGATAAAAACGAATTTAAAACATAAAAGTGTATCGTATTTGCCTAATTTCGCAACCTTGAATACCACGCTAAAAATAACCGATTTAAAAGGAGAAACGGGAAAACGAGTGGTATGTTTAGCTAATTTTAGAGAACAAAAAGATCATATTACGCTAATTAAAGCATTTAAAACAGTAACAGAAAAACATAAAAATTGGACATTACATTGCATCGGTAAAAGTTTTAACGACGATTATTTCGATAAGGTTAAATCTGAAATCCAAAAGCAAGATCTTGAAAATAATGTGTTTTTATATAAACAAAAACCCGATGTTTATCATATTTTAAAACAGTGTGAAATAGGAGCGCTGTCTTCAATATCAGAAGGGTTACCCATTGCGCTTTTGGAGTATGGTATTGCTAACTTAGCTGTTGTGGCAACGCAAGTTGGTGAAATAGGTAATGTGGTTTCAAATAAAAAAAATGTGAGCTTAGTTTCACCAAATTCTGTAGAAGAGCTTTCGAAAGCAATTTTATTGTACATTGAAAACGAAGCTTTAAAACAAGAACACAGCTCCGCATTTTCAAAACATATTGAAGCAAATTATTCTGAGAATTCTCAAATTAAATCAATAATAAACACGTATAAACAAATTCTTTATTGAACAATTTTAGTTACATAAAAAAAATAGGATTTCATGTGTTATTAGGTTTAGCTATTTACGCAGTTTCCTTTTTATCTAAAGTGTATCTGTTTGCAATTTGCGTGTATTTTGCAAATCAAATTTTAACAGCAAAACCTTCTCAAAAACCAGTGCAAGTTTTACTGGCTTGTGCTTATGTTGTAGGTTCAGAGGTTTTTATAAGAATGACTGGTGGGAATTTTTTGTACGAGGCGTCTAAATATTTGGTTATTTTGTTCGTGTTTATGGGGCTTTTTACTACCAGGTTGCCAAGTCAATCACTGGGTTATATTTTGTACTTGTTTTTATTATTACCTGGTATTATTGTTGCCGGACTTAACTCTAGTCCAGGGTCTAATTTAAGAACCGATATAGCCTTCAATCTTAGTGGCCCCGTTTGTTTGGGTATTGTCGCTTTGTTTTGTTATAAACGGAAAATTAGTTTTCAAAATTTAAATAAAGTCATGTTATATATGGCCTTGCCGTTAATTTCAATGACCGTTTATTTGTTTTTTTATACGCCAGATGTAAGAGCTACAGTAACAGGAACAGGCTCAAACTTTGCTGCTTCTGGTGGTTTCGGACCCAATCAAGTATCAACTGTTTTGGGGTTAGGGATGTTTGTATTAACAGCACGTTTTTTTATGTTATCTCCCAACCTGTTTCTTAAAATAATTTCGGGTGTGCTTCTGGCGGCCATGAGTTTTAGAGGTGTTGTTACCTTTAGTCGTGGTGGTATTTTAACAGCTTTGTTTATGATTGCCGCTTATTTGTTTTTTTACTTTAAAAAAGTCAATATAAAAGCCAAATTTAGAATTATAAGATTGGTAGTAATTTTTACAGCCTTGGCCTTATCGGTTTGGTTAATTTCGTCTTTACAAACAGGTGGTTTAATTGAAAATAGATACGCAAACCGAGACGCTTTAGGTCGCGAAAAAGAAGATGTTACTACAGGACGAAGCGATTTAATATCGTTTGAGCTTAATGAGTTTTTAAACAATCCTGTTTTTGGGGTTGGAGTGGGAAAAATAAAGATTCTTCGTGAACAGAAAGAAGGACTCTTAGCGGCTTCGCACAACGAGGTAACTCGTATTTTAGCAGAACATGGCTTTTTTGGTGTTTTTGCCTTTTCAATTTTGTTATTGGCTCCAATGATTCTCCGGTTTAATAATAAAAACAATGTGTTTTTTTATTCGTTTTATTTATTTTGGTTTTTAACAATAAATCACTCTGCAATGCGTATTGCTGCTCCAGCTTTTGTGTATGGGTTGTGTTTGCTTGATGTTCGGTTTAAATCGAAACGTGTAAATAAATCACCTGCAACCAAATTGGTAAAAAATATTGGGAATTCGTGAAGCAGATTGTTTACATAGGAAATAAAGCAGGTAAGGCCTCAAAGGCTAATTTGTCTTCTATCGATGTGTTGTCAAAACTACTATCTGCCGAAGGATATTCGGTTACCTCGGCGTCACACAAACAAAATATAGTGTTACGATTGCTTCATATGCTTTATGTATGTTTCAAAAATCGAAAATCGACCGATTATGTTCTAATCGACACATATAGTACTTTAAACTTTTATTACGCCTTTTTTGTAAGTGCCCTTTGTAGAATTTTTAATCTTAAATACATTCCTATTTTACATGGTGGTAAATTGCCAAATCGTTTAAAAACATCACCTAAATTATCAAAATTCATTTTTAATAATGCCTATGTAAATGTGGCTCCTTCGTCCTATTTGGAAAGTCAGTTTAAAACTTTTGGTTTTAACAATATTACGAATATTCCAAATGCTATCGAAATTGATAATTATCCTTTTAAAGAAAGACAATTTAATGAGGTGAAATTGCTTTGGGTACGGTCGTTTTCTAAAATTTACAATCCTTTATTAGCTATAAAAATTTTAAAATCGTTAAAGCTTGGAGGTATAGATGCATCGCTTTGTATGGTTGGGCCAGATGTTGATGGTAATTTAGATGAAGCTAGGCAGTTTGCTAAAAACGAAAACTTAAACGTAACCTTTACAGGAAAGTTAACTAAGCTGGAATGGATTGCCCTTTCCAATGAATATAATATTTTTATAAATACTACAAATTTTGATAATATGCCTGTAAGTGTTATTGAAGCTATGGCATTAGGATTGCCTGTTATATCAACTAATGTTGGTGGTTTGCCATATTTGATTAAGCATGAAAAAACAGGAATTTTAGTAAAGCCTAATAGTGTAGAGTCATTCATTTTTCAAATTAATCAGTTGCACTCAAATTCAAGTTACACTAGTCGGTTAGCCATTAATGCGAGAAGGTTTGTTGAAGATTTTAATTGGGATGTTGTTAAAAAACAATGGATTAATCTTCTTAAATAATGCAGGGCTTATATAAATAACTTATTTATCTTTATTGCTTTAAATTAATGTTAATTAATGGCAAAAACAAGTATTCATTTTAACTTATCGGAGCGTAAAATTTTATTACGTGTTTTCGATATAGTATTTATATTATTTTTTCTTTTTTTTGTGAGCAATACGTTTGCTTTCGATTATTTCACGATAACAAAAGAGAGGTGGGCTTGGGTTGTTGTTTTAATTATTTATGTTTCAGTTTTTGGTAGTATTTTCGAGATGTACGATTTGCAAAAATCGAGTAAAATCGAGAAGATTTCATCTAGTATTTTCTTTACGGTTTCTATAACAGTATTGTTTTACCTTTTAACGCCGTTTTTTACACCAGAATTACCCGATAACCGCCTTCAAATTTTGTTTTTCTTTTTCTCCATGCTCTTGGCATTATTTGCATGGCGATTTATTTACAGCAATTTTATTGAGTCGCAACGATTTTTTAAAAGAGTACTAATTATAGGAGAAATTTCAAATATTCAAACCATTATTGAAGCCTTTAAAAAATCTGACCCTAATTATAAAATTGTTGGATTTATTAATTGTGAAATTGATAAGATGGAAACGGTAAAATTTAAAGGTATTAATGAGTATAGACCAAATCAAATTCATGATGTAATAACTAATAAAAATGTAGGTGAAATTGTTATTGCAAGTTATAATTCAGAAAATATAACTTCCGATATATATTATACTTTAATTAGGTTATTAGAATCTGGTTTTCCAATAAAAGAATATACTCAGGTTTACGAAGAATTAACCCAGCGTGTGCCAGTTCAATTTGTTGGTAAAGATTTTTATAAGTATTTCCCATTTAGCCGAAGCAATCAAAATAAGTTATACCTGGTTTTTCATCGTTTGTTCGATTTGGTAGTTTCTATGATAGGTGTTGGTGTGGCTTTAGCTATTTTACCGTTAATTTTAGTTGGAAATACTTTAGGTAACCGCGGAAAGTTATTTTATACACAAGAGCGTGTAGGTAAAAATGGCACCTTATTTAAAATTATTAAATACCGAACCATGATAAAAAATGCTGAAACAAAAGGAGCAGTTTGGGCACAAAAAGGTGATTCTAGAATTACGCCATTTGGTAAGTTTTTAAGATATTCTCGTTTAGACGAAATGCCACAGTTTTTAAATATTTTACGTGGCGATATGAGTTTTATTGGCCCGAGACCTGAACGCCCGTTTTTTGTTAACGAACTATCTCAAATGCTACCATTTTATGAAACTAGACACATTATTAAGCCTGGTTTAACAGGGTGGGCACAAGTTATGACACGCTACGGTGATTCTTTAGACGATAGCTTATTAAAACTACAATACGATTTATATTATATTAAACATAGAAGCTTTTTATTAGATATTATTATCTTAATTAAAACCTTTAGTACTGTTATTTATTTTAGAGGACAATAGTTCTTTATTATCTATAATTTAGAATAATATTTCGATAAAAATAAGTATCGGATAGCCAAAGCAATTAGCAAAGGTAAAAGGCCAATAGCAAATACTTGAACACCAATAACCCAATGTAGGGTTAAAAGACACAACATTATAATTAAAAACTTAATATAGCTTTTAAGCCAAGAACTTATTTTCTTTTTAAAAAATTGTCCTACAACAAAAAGGTTTAATGCAAATGCCCATAACAAATTATAGTTGTTATGTGTGCTTTGATGATTTGTTGAAAACCAAAGAAGTAAAATTATTACGCCAACCAAACCTGTAATAATAAACAAACTAATGTCTAGCCATTTGCTTTGTTTCTTATTTTTAAAGTCGTTATAAGTAACGAAAATTATAAACAAACTAATAATCCCCAGAATAAATAAAGGGCTTGTAATGAATGAATCGTTGCCTTTTGTGGGTTTTTGTTCGAAAAGTAAATGACTTTTTTTAACTAATGGAGTACCATTGTTGATGGTGGCATTTTCAAAAAATAGGTGTATGTTTTTTGGAAGAAACATGTGTTCCTCTGGAGTGGCAGTTTGATCGATTACGCTTCCTAAGGCGATATCTATGCCTAAACTACCCCAAGTGTTTCGGTTTAAATTTTCTTGAATGAGGCTTCTAAAAGTGGCTTCAGTATAGTTTTTAGGAAGGTTAAAAACGATGCTGTTGTTTGTGTTTGATTGAGCAACATCTTTAATTTTAGTCGCGCAGTTATCGAAAAAGAAATCGTATAAATAAGCTCTGTTTTCTGGTTTGTAATTATTAACTAAATAATTATAAAGCGCTTGTTTTTGATGTTGTTTTAGGTTTAAAACTTGTTCTTTTAACGATCGGTTGTAATAATCGCGATAAATTAAATAAAACCTATTAAAATTAGTTTTACTAATAAGGTAATTAAGTTTTCCTTGTGCAAATTTTAAATAAAAATTTGGGGCATCAAAATCGTATTCACCATAACCATATGTAACATCTAGTTGTAATGCCGGATCTTTAATTCTAAAAGCACTATGGCCAAAGGCATCGCTTAAATTACTACCTGGACCAACCGTTAAAACGCTAATTTCTGCTTGATTTGTCAAGGTTAAATTTTGCCCAAAACTGGCATTAAACAGGCAAAAAGTAAATAAAAGCAGTAGAGTTTTCTTCATTAAACTAAATTTTAAAAATTAATTTTCGTTTATCTAAACATACTAAAATCGAGCTTTAGGGAAAACACGTTAGAGTATAACGCCACACTTTGGTCCCCAATATCGGTAAAGGCATAATCTATTTGTATGCCACTGTATTTAAAACCTAGTCCAAATGTAGGTTGAAAACTTAATTGTTGGGTATTATCGATTTGTAATTCATTTTGAAAATTGCCCATTCCTGCGCGTAGGTAAACCATATCGATATAACCAAATTCGAATCCTAAAGCGGGGTTAATACTAGCAACTGATGTTGAAATGATGTCGTTATTTTCCTCGAACCTAACATTAAGGTTAACTGCCGTTAATAACGTATAGTCATAATTAAAATCGACTAATTTTGATATGCCAATTTGGAGTTTAGGAATAGTAATTTCGGTGGTTTCTGGTAATTCTTGGTTTTGGCCTTCAACGGCGTCTTGTACGGTTGCGAATTCTTCTTCATCAATGGCCCATGCATTAAAAGTGGTTGTAATATCGCGAGCCATAACGCCAAATTTCCAATTATTACGCGATTCAAACTGTATACCAGCATCTAAACCAAAACCCCATGACGATGCAAAATCACCAATAATACGTCTTATAACTTTGGCATTTACGCCGTAATTTAATCCATTAAGCGGTAAAGCTCTGGCGTACGAAATGGTGAATCCGTAATCGGCTGTAGAAAAAAGGCTAATTCTATCGTAATTTATATTGCCCTCATCATCAATAAGTTGAGTGGTGTTTAAAATGTCGTCAACAGCAAAACGAATTAACGAAATACCTACGGCACTTTGCTGGTCTAAAGGAATAGCATAACCAATATAATCGTAGTTTGCAATATTAGCGAAGTAACTAGAGTGCATTAATGCTAATTGGTTGTCTTCAAGTTTTAATAATCCTGCCGGATTCCAATAACCAGAGTTTACATCGGCCGAATGCGAAGTAACGGCGTTACTCATTCCCAATGCAGCAGCATCAACACCTATATTCATAAACTCGTTTGAATATTTTCTAGTTGTTTGACTATAAACTAGTGTAGATATTACTATGAAAAATGCGGTTATGTTAGTTTTCAATGCTAATTTTTTACAAAGATGCACATAATATTTAAACCTATAAACTTGAATTTTTTCGAGTTATTGTTTTAGACGAAATTTGTTTACTATTTTTACAATCCTAAAAATTACTTAGATGAAAAAAGCCATACCAAACATCATAACTTTATTAAATTTATTTTGTGGATGCATTGCGGTAATTTTTGTAATTAATAATCAATTTGTTACTGCTGCGCTTTTTGTTTTTTTAGGTATATTTTTTGACTTTTTTGATGGTTTAGCAGCCCGAAAACTTAATGTGCAGAGTGCATTAGGTCTTCAGTTAGATTCGCTTGCCGATGTTGTTACAAGCGGTGTTGTACCTGGTTTGGTAGTTTATAAATTGTTGCAAATTGCAGAATTAAGCTGGGACGAGTACCATTTAGTGCCTTATTTAGGTTTAGCAATTACCTTAGCATCTGCCTATCGCTTAGCAAAATTTAATATTGATGATGAGCAACAAAGCTATTTTAAAGGATTACCAACACCTGCAAATGCGTTATTAATTGTATCGTTGCCTTTAATTTTAGAATATCAAAATAGCGACGCCATGAATGCTATAATTCTAAATAAATGGTTTCTAATTGGAATAACTATATTGAGCTGTTATTTGCTAAATTCAAATATTAAATTGTTTGCTTTAAAATTTAAAGATTACAGTTTTGCAAATAATGTAACTCGATATGTGTTTCTTTTGCTTTGTGTAGTTTTAATAATTGTTTTACAATTTGCAGCCATTCCATTAATCATTTTACTATATATTAGCCTTTCAATTTTAAATAATTTTTCATCAAAATAAAAGCCATTTATGTTAGAAAATATTTTTACACTTTTAATGCTTGTTATGCTGCAAGCAGTATTAGGGTTCGATAACCTATTGTATATTTCTTTGGAAAGTAAAAAAGCTCCCGAAAACCAACAAAAATCTGTTAGAAAAAAGGGGATTTTAATTGCAATTGCCTTACGTATTGTTTTGCTTTTTGTATTAGTTTCTGTAATCGATTTTTTTCAAGAGCCTTTTTCATTTTTAACAGCCGAGATAAAAGACATAGCGAAATTTGCCTTTAATGGGCATAGTTTAATTGTTTTAGCGGGTGGTGGATTTATTATTTACACGGCTATAAAGGAAATTTGGCACATGATTTCGTTAAAAGATTTAGATCATGATATTGAAGCTGGAGATAACAAGAATGTTAAGTCTGCAAGTGCTGTTATAACCAGTATTGTTATTATGAATTTAGTATTTTCTTTCGATTCTATTTTAGCAGCCATAGGGTTAACTAGCGATATAGAAAACAGTACAACCGCGTTTATAATTATGGCAATTGCCATTGTTTGCAGCGGATTATTAATGCTACTTCTTGCCGATAAAATTTCGGTATTTTTAGCTAAAAACCGCATGTACGAAGTTCTTGGTTTATTCATTTTATTTATAGTTGGAATAATGCTAGTTACCGAGGGCGGACACTTAGCGCATTTAGAATTATTTGGAAACCACATTGTACCAATGAGTAAAACAACCTTCTATTTTGTATTATTTGTACTTGTTGTTGTAGATGTAGTACAAGGTCGATACCAAAAGAAACTGTTGGCAGAACAACAAAAAGGTAAATAAAAATTATATATCATATTTTAAAAAAGCTCACTATTTACAGTGAGCTTTTTTGTGTTTTGTAAACAGCTTTTTGCTGGGTTTTTATAAAATAAGATCTTCTTAAAAATGTGTTTTATTTATTTGAATAATGCGATATATAATAAAGTGAAAGAGAGAATAGGTACTAATAAAATGCTTAAAGAATAAATCGAATAATAAAAATGATGTTTTTTGAAGTTGCCTCTATTTTTCACCCAAATGCCATCGGATAATTCGTTTCTATAAAGTTGAAAAGGTTCTTTTTTGAATATACTTTTAAAAGTAAAGGCTAATATTTTTATAGTAAAAATTAGGAGCAGAGGAAGCGCCGTGAAAAAAATGCACTCAAAATTTTGTAAATAGTTCCAGTTGAAGATTTCCATAATACAGCCAATGGAAAACATAAAAAGGGCAACTTTTGTATAATTAAAAAGATGTTTTCTGTCTTTTAAATCTTCAGAACAAGTTAGTATAATTAGGCTAAAAAATTGAAATAGAAACAAAATCATATAAAAATAGATTTCATTTAATTTCATAATAAAGTTTTGTATTTAGTCTCTAATTTTCTTCTTTCTAAGCTCGAAGTTTTGTCCTAAATAAACTTTTCTAACCATTTCATCACTAGCTAATTCTTCCGGTTCACCAGCTTTAAGAATACTACCTTCAAACATTAGATATGTTCTATCGGTAATAGCCAAAGTTTCTTGTACGTTATGGTCGGTAATTAAAATGCCAATATTCTTTTTAGTAAGTTGTGCAACAATACGTTGTATGTCTTCTACAGCAACAGGGTCTACACCAGCAAAAGGTTCATCTAATAAAATAAAACTAGGATCGGTTGCCAAAGCACGGGCAATTTCGGTACGTCTACGTTCGCCACCAGAAAGTAAATCGCCTCGGTTTTTTCTAATATGGCCAAGACTAAACTCTTCAATTAACGATTCCATTTTATGCAATTGCTCCTTCTTACTAAGTTTTGTAAGTTGTAAAACGCTTAAAATATTATCTTCAATACTTAATTTCCTAAAAACTGAAGCTTCTTGAGCTAAGTAGCCAATACCATTTTGTGCACGCTTGTACATTGGGTATTTTGTAATTTCTGTGTTATCTAGAAAAATATGGCCACCATTAGGTTTAATAAGTCCAACAATCATGTAAAACGATGTTGTTTTTCCAGCCCCATTAGGTCCTAATAGTCCAACAATTTCACCTTGTTCTACTTTAAGTGAAACATCTTTTACAACTTTTCGTCCGCTGTAGGACTTCATTAAATTATCGGCTCTTAAAATCATAATTACAATAACGTAAAATTTAATTAATTATTTGAGGCTTTTTTCTGCTTTACGCTGATTTCTAACAACTATTTTAGAAATATAAATACTAACCTGATATAATATTAAAATAGGAATAGCAACAATTACTTGGCTTGCAATATCTGGAGGTGTTATAATTGCAGAAAGAATTAAAACAATAACCAAAGCATATTTGCGGTAGGTTTTTAAAATTTCTGGGGTTACTAAGCCAACTTTAGTTAGAAAATAAATGATTATTGGTAACTCGAAAATTAAACCAGAAGCCAATGCAGATGATCGCACTAAAGCAATATAAGAACTAATATCTATTTGGTTATCTACCACTTCTGAAACGCTGTAATTAGCTAAAAAGTTAATAGATAGCGGTGTTACAATATAATACCCAAACAATACACCAATAAAAAACAGAAGCGAAGAAATAATAATAAACCCGCGTGAGTGTTTGCGTTCGTTTTCGTGTAATCCTGGACTAATAAAATGCCAAAGCTGATAAATTACGTATGGAAACGAAATAATAAAACCACCCAAAATAGCCGTCCAAATATCGGCCGAAAATTGTCCTGCCATGGTACGGTTCTGAATAATCATAGGTATTTCTTCGGCGCAAAATGTGGTGTCTATATTAATAAAAGTTGCCATTTCGCATAAAAAGTGATACGTTGGAAATGTCATTTTTAATGGCGCAAAAATGATGTCGTCGAAAATAAATCGACTAAAAATAAAGGCTAATGTTGCAACAACAATAACTGCAATACAAATACGAATTAAGTGCCAGCGTAAATCTTCGAGATGGTCTAAAAACGACATCTCGTTTATGTTTTTTTGAGCCATTAAATTATTCCTTCTTTTATTAAATCGTGTAAATGTACAATACCAGCATATTTACCGTTTTCTTCTACTAATAATTGCGTGATGTCGTTAATTTCCATGACTTCTAAAGCATCAACCGCCATAGCATCAATATTTATAGTTTTTGGGCTTTTTCCCATAATGTCTTTTGCTGTAAGCATTGAGAAATCATCGGTTTTACTTAACATTCTACGTAAATCGCCATCGGTAATAATACCAATAATTTTATCATTTTCAACAACAGCAGTAACACCAAGCATTTTAGCCGAAATTTCTACAATTACATTTTTTATGTTTGTATCGCCACTAACTTGAGGCTTTTGGTTTTCTGTCGATATATCTTTTACTCTTAAATATAGCTTTTTCCCTAAAGCGCCTCCGGGATGGTATTTTGCAAAATCTTCACTAGAAAAGCCACGCAAATTTAATAGCGAAATAGCCAGAGCATCCCCCATAACTAATTGTGCTGTAGTACTTGTGGTTGGTGCCAGATTGTTAGGGCACGCTTCTTTTTCAACGTAAGTATTTATAATAAAATTAGCTTGTTTAGCAAGGAATGAATTTTCGTTTCCAGTCATGGCAATCAAACTATTTTCACCTCTTTTAATTAGAGGTATCAAGACTTTAATTTCAGGAGTGTTTCCACTTTTTGAAATACAAATAACAACATCGTCTTTTAATATTAAACCTAAATCGCCATGTATGGCATCGGCGGCATGCATATAAACTGCGGGAGTGCCTGTAGAATTTAATGTGGCCACAATTTTACTAGCTATTATAGCACTTTTGCCAACTCCAGTAATAATTACCCGCCCTTTTGATTTGTATATAAGGTGTACGGCTTCTTCAAAGTCATTGGTAACCAGATCAGAGAGGTTTAAAATAGCATTTGCTTCGGCTTCAATAGTTTTTTTTGCTATATTAACAATTGATATTTTATCGTTCAAAGTTTAATATTTTATTGCGTTTTTAAAGATTTTGTTATCTTTATAGATGCACAAATTTAATTTTTATGTAAATTAGATTTTCGATACAAAACTAACGAAAAAAAAGATGAGGGTTCTTCAAATGTATTATTTAATTTCATAGTACATTTTTTAATAAAACGTTAAATTAATTAAAACTATTCATGTCTGTAGACAAAACTGACTTACAAGTTTCACTTAAAAAATATTTTGGGTTCAGTAAATTTAAAGGTCTCCAAGAAAATGTTGTTAAAAGTATATTATCTGGAAAACATACTTTTGTAATAATGCCTACCGGAGGTGGTAAGTCATTATGCTATCAGTTACCAGCTTTAATGCAAGAAGGTACCGCAATTGTAGTTTCCCCGTTAATTGCTTTAATGAAAAATCAAGTGGATGCTATTCGAGGTGTTTCAAATCAAGAGGGCATAGCCCATGTATTAAACTCATCCCTGAATAAAACTGAAGTTAAGCGTGTTAAGGAAGATATTGTAAGCGGTGTTACCAAGCTATTATACGTGGCGCCAGAATCTCTTACTAAAGAAGAAAATGTCGATTTTTTAAGGTCGGTTAAAATATCATTTCTAGCAATTGATGAAGCGCATTGTATAAGTGAATGGGGACACGATTTTAGACCAGAATACCGTAACTTAAGAAGTATAATTGGACGAATTGGAGAAAATATACCAATTATAGGTTTAACAGCAACGGCAACTCCAAAAGTTCAGGAAGATATTATAAAAAACTTAGGCATAACAGGGGCTAATACTTTTAAGGCATCATTTAATAGACCGAATTTGTATTATGAAGTTAGACCAAAAACTAAAAATGTTGATGCGGATATTATTCGTTTTATAAAGCAAAATGAAGGCAAATCTGGTATTGTATATTGTTTAAGTCGTAAACGTGTTGAAGAATTAGCACAGGTGCTTCAAGTAAATGGTATAAACGCTGTACCGTATCATGCTGGTTTAGATGCCAAAACAAGATCGAGTCATCAAGATAAATTTTTAATGGAAGATGTAGATGTTGTAGTTGCAACCATAGCCTTTGGGATGGGTATAGATAAACCCGATGTACGTTTTGTAATACACCACGACATTCCTAAAAGTATAGAAAGTTATTATCAAGAAACTGGTAGAGCTGGGCGCGATGGAGGTGAAGGTCATTGTTTAGCCTATTATTCTTATAAAGATATTGAAAAACTCGAAAAGTTTATGTCGGGTAAACCTGTTGCCGAACAAGAAATTGGGCAGGCATTACTACAAGAAATGGTTGCTTTTGCTGAAACATCGATTTCTCGTCGAAAATTTATTTTGCATTATTTTGGTGAAGAGTTCGATAATGAAACAGGTGAAGGTGGAGACATGGATGATAATGTTCGAAATCCCAAAAAGCAACATGAAGCCGAAGATGAAGTTAAATTACTTATAGAAACTGTATTTAAAACCAACGAAAAATATAAATCGAAAGACTTGGTTAACGTACTAGTTGGAAGTGAAAATGCCCTTATTAACTCGCATAAAACCAACGAACAACCGTTTTTTGGAGCAGGTAAAAGTCAAGAAAAAAAGTATTGGATGGCGCTGTTAAGACAAGTGCTTGTTTCTGGTCATTTAAGAAAAGATATTGAAACCTATGGTGTTATTAAATTAACCGATTCTGGTAAAGATTTTATGAGTAACCCGGTGTCTTTTATGATGACTGAAGACCATGAGTTTACTCAAAATCAAGACGATGCTATTGTAACCAATACAAAAAGTGGAGGTGTTGCAGCCGATGAGGTTTTAATGAGCATACTTAAAGATTTAAGAAAGAAAAATGCTAAGAAACTAGGCGTTCCTCCATTTGTTATTTTTCAAGATCCATCTCTTGAAGATATGGCACTTAAATACCCAATTACTTTATCAGAATTAGGTAATGTTCATGGTGTTGGCGATGGTAAGGCAAAAAAATACGGTAAAGATTTTGTAACTCTTATTGCTAAATATGTTGAAGACAACGATATTATGCGACCAGACGATTTGGTTGTAAAATCTACCGGAACTAATTCTGCAAATAAGTTATATATTATTCAGAATATTGATAGAAAATTGCCACTTGACGATATTGCTTCTGCCAAAGGGCTGTCTATGGAAGAGTTTATTAAGGAAATGGAAGCTATAGTTTATTCTGGTACAAAACTTAATATAAATTATTGGATTGATGATATTTTAGATGAAGACCAACAAGAAGAAATTCATGATTATTTCATGGAATCTGAATCTGATAACATAAATCTGGCTATTGATGAATTTGACGGCGATTATGATGATGAAGAATTACGTTTATATCGCATAAAGTTTATTAGCGAGGTAGCGAATTAATGTTATCTAATTTGGTTTTGGTGGTTTTGCAGTAAATTGAATCAGATGTTTGTTGTTTTATTATGAATAGATATAATATTAGCTTTTTAGCTTAAAAAATCTTCTTACTTCTAGTTTCTGTCTTCAAACATCATTTCCTATCTTTGCAGCCTAAAATTTAAGAAATGAAAGACGGATTATACGCAAAATTCAATACAACTAAGGGCGAAATTCTAGTAGCTTTAGAGTATAAAAAAACACCAGGAACCGTTGGTAACTTTGTTGCTTTAGCCGAAGGTAACTTAGAAAATAAAGTAAAACCTCAAGGAACACCATATTATAACGGGTTAAAATTTCACAGAGTAATTCCAGATTTTATGATTCAAGGTGGTTGCCCGCAAGGCACAGGTTCGGGTAACCCAGGATACCAGTTCGATGATGAATTTCATCCAGATTTAAAACATGATGGCCCTGGAGTTTTGTCTATGGCAAACGCCGGACCTGGAACTAATGGAAGTCAGTTTTTTATAACACACGTTGAAACTCCATGGTTAGATAACAATCATACTGTATTTGGTAAAGTGATAGAAGGGCAAGATGTTGTTGATGCAATTGCTCAAGGAGATGTTATCGATACTTTAGAAATTGTAAAAGTAGGAGCAGAAGCAGAAGCTTTTAATGCCATAGAAGCATTTAGAACTTTTGAAGGAGCTAGAGAAAAACGTGAAGAAGCAGAAAAGAAAGCAGCGGAGGCTGAATTAGATAAACTTGCAACTGGTTTTAATAAAACTGAAAGTGGTTTACGTTACCAAATTCTGCAACAAGGTAATGGTAAAAAAGCCGAAAAAGGTAAAACAGTTTCTGTACATTACAAAGGACAATTACCAGATGGAACCGTTTTCGATTCTTCATACAAAAGAAATGCACCAATAGATTTTCCTTTAGGAATGGGACAAGTAATTTCTGGTTGGGATGAAGGTATTCAGCTTTTAAAAGTTGGGGATAAAGCCAGATTAGTAATTCCTAGTCATTTAGGTTATGGATCTCGTGGTGCAGGTGGAGTAATTCCGCCTAACGCAACTTTAGTTTTTGATGTTGAGCTAATGGATGTAAAATAAAAACTTTTTATAAATAAACTATTAAAGTACTTAACTCGTTAGGTACTTTTTTGTTTTTTATAGTTTTTTTTACTTATTTTTAGTTAAAATGAAATTATAGCATGGTGAGGAGTAGGAGTGTGAAAAATTCTCGTTTTTATAACGAGATTCTAGAAGAATTTAACTATTCGTTTGGTAAATTATTTGTGTTTCAGGGATATGTAATCTCCGAAATTTATGAAGGAGAGACTATTGGATGGGAGTGTGGAGAACAAATGGTTAATGATGTATCTAATTTTTTAAACACCAAGAGTGGTGAAATAATTTTTATTACAAATAGGATTAATTCGTACTCTGTTATAGCATCTGATTGGTTAAAATTTTTTAAACATAGTTATTCTTTAAAATCTTATTTTGTGGTGTCTAGTAGTTCTGTAGGAACACTTAATTCTACCATAGAAAAGTTGTTTTTTAAAAAGAAAATTAAACATTTTAATAGTTTAGATGAAGCTATTTTAGAGGCTAAATCTATTTTAATACAATCTGTTGATAGATAGTTAAATTATATCTTATGGAAAGTTTAGAATTACTTAAATACCCTATCGGAAAATTTAATTGCCCCAAAAATATTACTAAAAAGCAAATTGAAACTTGGACTTTAGAATTGGAAAATTTTCCCAAAAAGCTTGAAAATTTAGTTAAGAACCTTAATGATGAACAACTGGATACGGTTTATAGACCAAAAGGATGGACGATTAGGCAAGTAATTCATCATGTTTCAGATAGTCATCATCATAGTTATACACGTTTTAAATGGGCTTTAACCGAAGATAAACCGGTTATAAAAGCTTATTATGAAGATCGTTGGGCAGAACTTTTTGATACCAAAACAGCACCTATTGAGATGTCTATACAGCACTTAAAAGCGGTTCATTTTAAGTTGGTTTACCTTATTCGAGGATTAAAATTGTCTGATTTTAAGAGAGTTTTTATTCACCCAGAAACAAATTCTGATGTTTTTTTAGATTATAACATAGGTAATTATGCATGGCATGGAAATCATCATTATGCCCATATTGAAAATTTACTAAAACGAAACAACTGGATTTAAAGTTTATACCGTGATAAGACCTTTTAAAATTGAAGATATACCACAAATTCTTGATATATATAACTATTATGTTTTAAATACTACGGCAACTTTCGATTTAGAAGTTTGTCAACTAGAGCCCTTTAAAGAAAAACTTTTAGGGATAAATGCAAATTTTCCTTTTTTCGTTTTTGAAACTGATGGAGAAATTCTTGGTTATGCTTATGCAAGTAAATTTAGAGAAAGACCTGCCTATAATGGAACGGTAGAAACTACAGTTTATGTAAAGCAAAAAGTCCATGGTAAACAATTTGGTACGACGTTGTATGCAAAACTTATAACACAACTTAAAAAAGAAAAATACCATATGGTTTTAGGTGTTTTAACAATACCCAACAACGCAAGTGTTAAATTGCATGAAAAATTCGGTTTTAAGCAAGTTGCAGATTTAAAAGAAGTAGGTTTTAAATTTGGGCAATGGTTAAATGTAGGTTTTTGGCAACTTAAATTACAATAAAAAATTAACTTTTATTTTTTCCATTTAATATTGCAGCCAATACTAGGTTTTTGCGGAGACTCGTTTTTTTTATTGTTGAGCAGGCAATCTATTGCATATTTTAAATCGTTGCCAGTAACAGGTAAGTCATTTCCTGGTCTTGAATCATCTAGTTGCCCTCTATAAATCAGTTTTAAATCAGCATCAAATAAGTAAAAGTCGGGAGTGCATGCTGCATCATATGCTTTTGCAACTTTTTGTGTTTCATCGTATAAATAAGGAAAAGGGTAATTATTTTCTTTTGCATGAATAGCCATTTTTTGGGGAGAGTCTTGCGGATAATTAATAACATCGTTACTAGAAATAGCAATAAAACCAATACCGTGTTCGCTGTAAGTATTAGCTATATTTACAATTGTTTTATTAACATGAATAACAAATGGGCAGTGATTGCAAATAAACATAATTACAGTGCCTTTACTTCCTTTTAATTGTGATAGTGAAAGTTTTTGTTTCGAAATTGTATCTGTTAAATTAAAATTTGGAGCCGTTGTTCCTAATGGAAGCATGTTTGAAGGTGTATTTGCCATTTTTATTTTCTTTAATTCAAATTTCGTGATTATTTGTATTTTTAAAAAATGAATAATACAATAACTTTTGAAGATTTTACCAAAATAGATTTGCGTGTAGGAACTATAATTGAAGTAAATGACTTTCCAGAGGCTAGAAATCCGGCTTACCAATTAGTAATTGATTTTGGCGAATTAGGTATTAAAAAATCTTCAGCACAAATTACAACACTTTATAAAAAAGAAGATTTATTACAGAAACAAATAGTTGCTGTAGTTAATTTTCCTAAAAAGCAAATTGCTAAATTTATGAGCGAGTGTTTGGTTTTAGGTGCAGTTAATGGTGCCGATGTAATTTTGTTAAATCCAGAAAATAAAGTGAAAAACGGAAGCACCGTAGCTTAATATGCAGGAACTAGATAATGTTGTAATTAATTTTGATAGCAGCGGTTTATGGGTGCTAAATTTGGCTTTAGCCATAGTTATGTTTGGTGTCGCTTTAGGTATAACATTAAACGATTTTAAGCAATTGCTAAAAACTCCAAAGTTAATTTTAGTAGGTGTTTTATGCCAGTTTGTACTTTTACCTTTATTAACATTTTTAGTGGTTTGGGTTATAAAACCACAACCAAGCATTGCTTTAGGCATGTTAATGGTTGCCGCATGTCCAGGTGGGAATATATCTAACTTTATGACGCATTTAGCTAAAGGAAACACGGCTTTATCGGTTAGTTTAACAGCCTTTGCCACCTTTATAGCCATATTTATGACGCCTTTTAACTTTCAGTTTTATGGAAGTTTATACCCGCCAACAGCTCAAATATTAAAAGAGGTAGCTTTAAGTCCTGTTGATATAATACAACTAGTAATTTTAATTTTAGGTATTCCTTTAGTTTTAGGAATGGCTTTTCGATATAAATTTCCGGTTATGGCTTTAAAATTATCTAAACTTTTAAAACCTTTATCTATAATAGTTTTTGGTTTAATTGTGGTATTGGCTTTTTCTAAGAATATCGACATTTTTAATAATTACATTCATTATGTATTATTAATTGGTGTGTTTCATAATTTTTTGGCCATTATTTTAGGCTTTTCAGTGGCTAAATTTTTTAAATTGTCGTTTACCAACCAAAAAACTATAGCCATTGAAACTGGAATACAGAATTCTGGACTAGGTTTATTGTTAATTTTTACTTTTTTTAATGGTTTAGGAGGTATGGCAATTTTAGCTGCGTTTTGGGGCATATGGCATATAATTTCTGGGCTAGTTTTGGCATTTTACTGGTCGTACACTTCGGTTAAAAAAGTTGCCATTTGAAAAAGATTTGGCTACATACGGTTCGTTTTTATTTAAGGTGTGCTTTATATTTTTATTATAAGAAAGTTAAGGTAATTAATGCGAAAAATATTCCTAAAAACAAGCCGCTTTTGTTGCTGTCTAATCATCAAAATGCTTTAATTGATGCATTGCTTATTGCCGTTTATGGTAATGGTCGTTTTTTTTACTTTTTAACTAGAGCTAGTGTTTTTAATAAACCATTAATTGCAAAAATTTTAAAGTCTTTACAAATGATTCCTGTTTATCGTGTTCGAGATGGTTGGAGTACAATTTCTAATAATGTTGAGGTTTTTAATACTTGTAGCGAGCTATTACATAACAATGATGCAGTGTCCCTTTTTCCTGAAGGAAACCATAGTTTAAAACGAACTGTACGCCCTTTAAGTAAAGGATTTACGAGAATTGTTTTTGAAACTCTTGAAAAATATCCGGAAACCGATTTACAAATTATACCTTTGGGATTAAATTATGAAAACGCTAAAAATTATCCGGACTCGGTAAGTCTAAATTTTGGTATTACTATTTCTGCAAAGCAATTTTTATTTGAAGATAAGCATAAATCAGTTTTAAAACTAAAAACCGTTTTGCAAGAACGTATTTCACAATTAACAACTCACATTCCTGAAGATAATTATGCTGTCACACTTGAAAAATTAAAAACTATAAATGTTGATTTTTTACAACCAGAGAGGATAAATAGTTTAATAAAAGATGATTGTTTAGATGAGATCCCACCTTTTAAATCTAAAAAAAGTACTTTAAAAAAATTGTTTAAAACTTTATTAATTTTTCAATTAATAGTGCCATTTATAGTATGGCAATTTTTAATAAAACCAAAAATAAAAGAGGCTGAGTTTACGGCAACATTTAGGTTTGCGGTCGCGATAACATTGGTTCCTATTTGGGTGTTTTTAGTTTTTTGCTTATTAGCAGCTGGTTTTAGTATTCGAATAGGATTAATTTATTTAATAACAGTATTTTTAATAGCACTGTTAACAAGTAAAATATAACATATAAAAAAACCATCAAATTTTGATGGTTTTTATTTTAATTAAATATCGTCAAAATCTACATCTGTAAAACTTTCAGGAGTTTTTAATTCCGCTTCGGTAACATGAGTGGTGTCGAATTCTTTTTTAAAGTCTTTTTGGTGTCTTTCACTAATTACTTCATCTCCCTTTTCACTAATGATATAATCTGTCATTTCAGATAAAATCTCTTTAAATTCGGCGAAATCTTCCTTATAAATGTAAATTTTATGCTTTTTGTAATGAAACGATCCATCATCATTAGTGAATTTTTTACTTTCGGTAATTGTTAGATAGTAGTCTTCAGCCTTAGTTGCTCTAACATCAAAAAAATAAGTTCGTCGTCCTGCTCTTAATACTTTTGAAAAAATTTCCTCTTTCTCCATCATAGCATTCATTTTGAATTGAAATAAGTGTTGATTTAATTGTTTTGTGAATACCAAAAATCTAAAAAAAACTCTTATTAACCAACAAATTATAGGTTTTCTTTTAGTAAAATTCCATTTATTCTTGTTGTTGCATTAAAAGATTGGCAGAATGATTTTAAGCTTAAGATTTTTCGCTTAATTGTTTAAGGTAAAGTTCTTTGTAGTAGCCATCTACATTTATTAAACTTTCGTGGTTGCCTTCCTGTACAATCTTGCCATCATCTAGAACAATAATTTTATCGGCGTTTTTTGCTGATGAAACACGATGACTAACTATAATTGAGGTCTTGTTTTTTGAAATTTTATTAAGGTTTTTAAGAATCTTTTCTTCTGTTTCAGTATCTACAGCCGAAAGACAATCGTCGAATAACAATATTTTTGGCGATTTTATAATGGCTCTCGCAATAGAAACACGTTGTTTTTGCCCGCCAGAAAGTGTAATGCCACGCTCTCCTAATACGGTGTCGTATCCGTTTTTAAACTTTATAATGTTTTTGTGCACTTGAGCATTTTTGGCGGCTTCAATTACATCGTCGTTGGTAGCATCAATTTTACCAAAGCTTATGTTGTTTTTTATACTATCCGAAAACAAAAAAGCATCTTGAGGAACATAACCAATACTATCGCGTAAATTATATAGGTTTAACGCTTTTAACGGTTTGTTGTTTATGGTTATGTTGCCATGTTTTACATCATACAAACGACTAATTAAATCTAAAATTGTGGATTTGCCAGAACCTGTTTTACCTAAAATGGATAAGGTTTCGCCAGTTTTTATACTAAAGCTTATTTCTTTTAAGGCATTAATATTTGTATCGTCGTAAGTGAAAGAAACATTATTAAATACAATGTCGCCTTCAATTTTTGTATTGGCCGTATTTTCGTTTTTAATTTCGGGTTCTATTTTTAAAAACTCATTAATACGTTTTTGCGATGCTTCGGCTTGTTGTACAATAGAGGTTACCCAACCAACCGTTGCAACTGGCCAAGTTAAAAGGTTTACATACATTAAAAATTCGGCAATAGTACCAATACTTTCAATTTCGCCATTTATATATTGCATACCGCCAATGTAAATTACCAAAAGATTACTTGTGCCTATTAATAAAATCATCATAGGAAAAAACCAAGCTTGTACTTTAGCTAAACTTACTTGTTTGTTTTTACTTTCAATGGCTAAATTGTTAAAGTTTTTTGAGGTTTGCGCTTCCAGTCCGTACGCTTTTATTACCGAAATACCACTAAAAGATTCTTGCGTAAATGTTGATAGTTTCGATAAATATTCTTGAACAACGGTGCTGCGATTATGTATTTCTTTACTTAACTTATAAATAATAATTGATAAAATAGGAAGCGGAACCAAAGTGTATAGCGTAAGTTTTGGCGACGCCTTGTACATATAAAATATAACCATAATTATTAAAGTAATGGTATTTATACTGTACATAATTGCGGGTCCAGCATACATGCGCACACGTGTAACATCTTCGGTAATTCGGTTCATTAAATCACCGGTTCTGTTCTTCTTATAAAAGTTTAACGAAAGTTTTTGGTACTGGGCGTAAATTTCATTTTTTAAATCGAATTCAATGTATCGCGAAACATTTATTATAGTTTGGCGCATAAAAAAAGTTAAAATAGCACCAATAATTGCCGCTCCAATTATATATAAAATGGCTTCTAATAAATCATTTTTAAAAACGTCTATAGTTATGTTACCTGAAAAATAATTTTCAATTACCGTAAAAATTTGTTTAACATAACGCGGTGTGTAAAGTAAAAACAAACGCGCAATTATAGTTATAATGATTCCAATAATTAAATGGCTTCGGTATTTATAAAAGTATTTATTTAAATGCAGTAATGCTTTCATGTAATTATAAAAAGTAGAAACGCAAATATAGTTTATTAATGATAATTACACGGAATACTGGCGTAATTGAATTGTTAAACATTGCTTAATTAATTTGTAATAATTATTTAAAAATAAACATGAGAAGTTATTAAATATAGTATTACTTTTGCAGCGTAAAATTTTTTAAACGACATATTTGTTTTATAAAAGTTCTTTGTAATTATGCTTAATAGAAGACACATTCGCATTAAAGTCATGCAAGGCCTTTATGCTTTTAAAGGTTCAGAAAGTGACGATTTTAGTAAAGACCAAAAATTTCTGCTATTTAGCATAGAAAACATCCAAAATTTATACCTTTTAATGCTGTCCTTACTCATTGAAGTGCAAAAAAGAGCAGCTAGCGATATTGTAAAAAAGCAACAAAAACATCTTGCCACAAAAGAAGATAAGGATCCTAATCGAAAGTTTGTGAATAATCAAGTTTTAAGCATTCTTTGCGAAAGCGAAGCGCTGCGTGATGCTCTTGAAAATAGAAAAATTGATAATTGGGAGCTCGACAGCGAATACGTCGATGTTATTTTTAAAGCCATTACATCGAGTAGTTTGTATAAAGATTACATGAAAACAAGAACCTCCGATTTTAAAGAGGATAAAGATTTTATTGTTGATGTTTTTAAAGAAATTGTAGCGCCTAACGAAAAGTTATACGATTATATCGAAGATAAAAACCTTACTTGGTTAGACGATTTACCAATTGTAAATACTACTATTTTAAAGCTTTTAAGAAAAGTAAAACCTAGTGGTTCTGGGCAACACTTTACTCCGAAATTATATAAAGATATAGACGATAAACAATTTGCAATCGAATTGTTTAGAAAAACTTTATTAAATCGAACCAGTTTAAATACTGAAATTGAAGGGAAAACCAAAAATTGGGATACCGATAGAATTGCCAATGTAGATTATATATTGCTACAAATGGCGATTTGCGAGGTTAATCATTTTTCATCTATACCAGTAAAAGTTACTATTAACGAATATCTCGAAATATCGAAGGAATATAGTACACCAAAAAGTAGCATTTTTATTAATGGTATTTTAGATAAGTTGGTAAAAGAATATGAAGCAACAGGAAAATTACAAAAAGTAGGCCGAGGCTTGCTTTAAAGAGTGTTAAGAACTTTACAAAAAATTTTTAATCGCCCAAATAATTACTATTTTTACGAACCAAATTTATAAAATTTTATTTTTTATTATGAAAAAAATTATCTTAGGCTTAGCGGCATTTGCCATGTTAGCCTTTACATCTTGTAAGGACAATGCAGCAAAAAAAATTGACGAAAGTAATATTGCAGCTGCAGCTGAAAGAGATGCCGTAGCATCAAAATTTCCAGTAATTGAGTTTGAAAAAACGGAACATGATTTTGGAGAAATAGAGTCTAGAACAGCAGTTGAAACGGTGTTTAAGTATAAAAACGCGGGTGATGCACCTTTAGTAATTACAGATATTAAAAGTTCATGTGGGTGTACAGTTCCTCAAAACTGGAGTAGAGAACCTTTAGCTCCTGGTGCAGAAGGTGAGTTTACTGTTAAGTTTAATGGTAGCGGATCTAACAAAGTAACTAAAACCATTACGGTTTCAGCAAATACTGAAAAGGGTAAAGAAACTGTAAAAATTATGGCTTTTGTAAAACCAGATCCAAATAAAGTAACTAACGCTCCAGCAGCACACTAATTAAATATAAAAAATGGGAGAAGGTTTAAGTAGTTTACTACCTTTTGCATTAATGTTTGTAGTGGTGTATTTTTTTATGATTGCACCGCAAATGAAACGCGCAAAAAAAGAAAAGAAATTTGCAGCCGAATTAAAACGAGGCGATAAAGTAATAACCAAAAGTGGATTGCACGGTAAAATTGCCGAGTTAAACGATAAAGATAACTCTTGTGTTATTGAAACTTTAGCTGGTAAATTAAAGTTCGATAGATCGGCTATTTCTATGGAAATGAGTATGAAACTTAATACTTCAGTAGCAGATAAAAAATAATTAAAAAGACGTAAATAGTTTTTAAAGCCTCCTAAAATAGGAGGTTTTTTTGTTCCTTAGTGTAATGTAAATTGGAAATTAGATTTTACTCATATAAAACCAAACACAAGCTTTTATGTTTCTTTTTTTAAAATATAGGGCATTATTTTATTCTAAGTCTTTTTAACACATCGGATTCTTATAGTTAAATGGAAAGTCTTTAAATAATAGGTGTCCTTACTCAATTTATCAATTATAAATCCATTATAAATTAATAGAAAGCATTTAGATAAAGATTTACAGTTTATAACATTTAGAATTATATATAAATGATGTTTTTTTAAAACATTAGTTGTTTAATGATATTGAAGTTTTAAAGCAACAAGCACAGAAAGTGGAATAGAATATTTAGAAATAAATACTTAGATAAAAAAACCTCAATATATAATATATTGAGGTTTAATTTATTGAGATTTAAAATAGAGCTTAATCTTCGCTCCTATTTTCTCTAGGTTTTCTATCGTCTCTTCTGTTACCTTTATTTCGGTTATCGCGTCCACGATTATTATCTCTACTGCGGTTGTTATCGCGTTTTGGCCTTTCTTCCCAACCTTCTGGTTTAGGTAAAATAGCTTTACGAGATACTTTTTCTTTACGTGTTCTTGGGTCAATACCAAAGTATTTTACATCAAAAACATCGCCCATGTTTACAACATCGGTTACGTTTTCAGTACGTTCCCAAGCTAATTCGCTTACGTGTAATAAAACTTCGTTTCCAGGAGCTTCAGTATATTCTACTACCGCACCAAAATCTAACATTTTAATTACTTTAACTTCGTAAATACTACCAATTTCTGGTTTAAATAACATCGCTTCAATACGAGCAAGTACAGCCTCAATACCTTTAGGTCCTACACCTAAAACTTCAACAATACCTTCTTCTGTTACAGGATCTTCATTAATTACAATAGTAGTTTCTGTTTCTTTTTGTAATTCCTGAATGTTTTTACCTCCAGGACCAATTAAGGCACCAATAAATTCGTTAGGAATACGTCTTGTAATCATTGTTGGTGCGTGTTCCTTAACTTTAGAATTTGGAGTATCAATAGTATCAGTAATTTTACCTAAAATATGTAAACGACCATCACGCGCTTGTTTTAAAGCATTTACAAGAATTTCGTACGATAATCCTTTAACTTTAATATCCATTTGGCAAGCCGTAATACCATCGGCAGTTCCTGTTACTTTAAAATCCATATCTCCTAAGTGATCTTCATCACCTAAAATATCAGATAATACCGCGTATTTTCCAGAATCTGCATCAGAGATTAATCCCATGGCAATACCAGAAACTGGTTTTTTAAGCTGTACACCAGCATCCATCATGGCCATTGTACCTGCACAAACAGTTGCCATAGAAGAAGAACCGTTAGATTCTAATATCTCTGAAACCACACGTACTGTATATGGGCAATCTTCAGGAACCATGCCTTTTAAGGCACGTTGTGCTAAGTTACCATGTCCTACTTCACGACGAGAAGTGCCACGAATTGGTCGTGCTTCACCAGTTGAGAAAGGAGGGAAGTTGTAGTGTAAATAAAAGCGCTCTTCACCTTCATATGATGGCATATCTATTTGGTTTGCTTCTCTACTTGTACCTAGGGTAACTGTAGCTAAAGCTTGAGTTTCTCCACGAGTAAATATTGAAGAACCGTGTGTAGATGGTAAATAATCTACTTCACACCAAATTGGTCTAATATCAGTAGTTTTACGTCCATCTAAACGCAAACCTTCATTTAGTGTTAAATCTCGTACAGCTGCTTTTTCTGCTTTCGAGTAGTATTTAGAAATTAATCCGCCGTAATCTTCAACTTCTTCTTCAGAAAAACTAGCGATAATTTCTTCTTTAATTTCTGCAAATGCAGCACCTCTTTCGTGTTTAGATGATCCTGCTTTAGCAACAGCATACACTTTATCGTATGCCATATCGTGTATTTTCTTAGCTAATTCTTCATCTTCTCTTTCTGGTTCGTATTCACGAACTTCTTTTTTTCCGAAAGCTTCAGCTAATTTTACTTGTGCTTCACATTGTACTTTAATAGCTTCGTGAGCAAATTTAATGGCTTCAGTCATTTCTTCTTCTGAAATCTCATCCATTTCACCTTCAACCATCATAACAGAATCGGCAGAAGCACCAATAACCATATCGATGTCACTTTCTTCTAATTGAGAAAAAGAAGGATTAATAATGAATTCACCGTTGATACGACCAACTCTTACTTCAGAAATTGGGCATTCAAATGGGAAATCTGATAGTTGAATAGCAGCAGATGCAGCTAAACCTGCCATAGCATCTGGCATAACTTCTGGGTCGTGAGACATTAACTGAATCATTACCTGAGTTTCAGAATGGTAATCTTTTGGGAACAACGGGCGTAAAACGCGGTCTACTAAACGCATTGTTAAGACCTCACCATCACTAGGTCTTGCTTCTCTTTTAAAGAAACCACCAGGGTATCTACCCGCAGCCGCAAATTTTTCACGATAATCTACCGTTAATGGTAAAAAATCAACATCTGCTTGTTTGTAATTGGAAACAACTGTACATAATAACATACATTTTCCAGATTGCACAACAACGCTACCATGCGCTTGTTTTGCTAATTTTCCGGTTTCGATAGAAATTTCTCTACCGTCACCAAGGTCTATAACCTCTTTAAATGTTTGTGGAATCATAAAATTTTAATTCTTATTTCAAGCAAATTTGTGCTTGAAACATGTTAAACAATGGTCGTTGTGTTGTTATGTAGTTGTTGTCGACCAATGAAAAACTGTAAAGCTTCTTCAATTTCGGTGATTATACTCGACCGAAGCGAGTGTATATATAAATTAAAAAAAGAGGCGCGAAGCCTCTTTTAAATTATTTTCTTAAACCTAATTCTTTAACTATAGCACGATATCTTAAAATATCTTTCTTCGTTAAATAATCTAGTAAAGCGCGACGCTTACCTACTAATTTTACTAAAGAACGCTCGGTGTTATAATCTTTACGATTCTTCTTTAAGTGTTCTGTTAAGTGATTAATTCTGTGCGTAAATAACGCGATTTGACCTTCTGCAGAACCCGTATCGTTTTTCCCTTTACCGTGTTTTACGAAGATTTCTTCTTTGACTTCTTTAGTTAAATACATGCTAATATTTTTAAAATGATTTTTATGTATATGAAAGGTTTTCTTTCAAGCGGCAAATATAAACATATTTTATTTATGAATAGTTAAAACTATTTATTTTTTTTGATGTAAAAATCTTACAATAATGTTGTTAATTTTTCAAAAAATGGCTATTTTTAGTAATTATGATAAGAGGAATAGATCGTTTAAAAGATACGCTTTTTGAAAATATTTTTAATTATGCTAAAGGTGGTATTGCTGTTGTTGGATTAAAAGGAGAATTGATTAAAGTGAATACAAGCGTTTTGAATGCATTGGGTTATACAGAGGATGAATTGTATGGCATGAACTTTAAACAAATCACACATAAAAATGATTTAGTTGCCGATCTTAGTTATATGAAAGAACTATTGGATGGGGTTATTGAAAATTATCAAATGGATAAACGGTATTTCCATAAAAACGGACAAATTATTTGGGCAAGTTTATGTGTGTCTTTAGTAAGAAACGAGGCAGGAAAACCGCTTTACTTTATATCTCAAATTGAAGATATTACTGATAGAATGGCCGATAAAGGAAAGTTAGAAGCGATGCTTGAAGTTGTTAAAGAGCAAAACGAACGACTTTCCAATTTTGCGGATATTATTACACACAATTTAAAAACGCATGCCTCGAATTTAAATACCTTAATTAGTTTTCTTGAAGAAGACAAGCATCAACTTACTCAAGATGACGATTTTTATTTGCTAAAAGGATCGGTAATTAATTTAAGTCAAACCGTATCACATTTAACCGAAGTAGCTAAAATTAGAAGCGTAGTTAAAGATCAAATTGAAGCATTAAATTTAAATGATTATGTTGAACAAGCTATTTATAATGTAAGTGCCTTAGCAAAAAATATAGATTGTAGTATACAAAACAATATAGATAAAACTTTATATATTAAAGGGATTCCTGCATACTTAGATAGTGTTATACTGAATTTTTTAACCAATGCTATAAAATATGCTTCACTAGATAGAAAGTTAAAAATAACGTTATCGAGTAGAGAAGAGGATGAATATGTGGTTTTTATGGTAAAAGACAACGGGTTGGGTATTGATTTAATTAAGTTTGGTAACAAGCTTTTTCATATGTATAAAACTTTTCATAAACATAAAGATGCCACAGGAATAGGTTTGTTTATTACCAAAAGTCATATCGAATCAATGGGAGGTAAGGTATCTGTTGAAAGCGAGGTTAATGTAGGTTCAACATTTATTGTACATTTTAAAAATGCAAAAGTACTGGGTTAGTAATTGCAATTAATAATTTAGCGATTTCTCCAGAAAAAAGGTGTTAATAAAATCAGTACTGTAAATAATTCTAAACGTCCAATAAGCATTAAAAACGATGCCCACCATTGTGCTAAATCTGGTAATGCTGCATAATTATTCACAGGACCAAAATTGCCAAGTGCGGGTCCTACATTTCCTAAAGTAGAAGCCGCTAAGCCGATTGCTGATTCATAGTCTATACCAAACATTGAAAACACCAATGCTCCAATAATAAAAGATAGCATATATAGTATAAAGAAGCCTAAAATATTAAATACGATACCTCCTTCAATAGCTTTTTTATTATATCTAACAGGAATAATAGCATTAGGATGCAATGCACGTTTAAATTCTAAAAAGCCATTTTTTATTAGAATTAAATGGCGAACTACTTTTACCCCCCCAGAAGTACTACCTGCCGAGCCCCCAAGAAACATAATTCCAAAGAAGAATACCATTAAAAAAGGCGTCCATAAAGTGTAATCTGCAGACACAAAGCCCGTGGTTGTGATTACGCTAATAACTTGAAATAATGCATGTCTAAAAACACTTTCTGCTTTGCCCCAAACCATAGGATGATTAATAGATGAATCTCCTAAATCGGCGTTAAAATAAATTATAATAGAAGCTATGAGTGTAAAAATTAAAATAAACTTAAAATAAAGCTTAAATTCTTCATCTTGAATAGCTTTTTGTACTTTTCCTTTAAATGCGAAGTAGCTTAAAACAAAATTAGTACCCGCCAAAAACATAAATAGAATAATAATGTACTGTATAATAGGTTGGTCATTCCAATATGCAACACTAGCATTTTTTGTTGAGAATCCACCCGTTGAAAGTGTACAAAGCGCATGGTTTATAGCATCGAAAAACGACATGCCTGCTAAACTTAAAAACAAAGTTTCGGCGGCTGTATAGCCAAAATAAATTAGCCATAGGCGTTTAGCAGTATCGGTTATTCTTGGGTGTAACTTATCGGCACTTGGTCCGGGAGCTTCGGCTGCAAAAAGTTGCATACCACCAATTCCTAATAGAGGTAAAATAGCAATAGCAAGAACAATAATTCCCATACCGCCAATCCAGTGGGTTAAACTACGCCAAAATAACACCCCTTTAGGAACAGCCTCAATATCGTTTAAAATGGAAGCTCCTGTTGTGGTATAACCCGACATAGTTTCGAAAAAAGCATTGCTGAAATTAGGAATACTTCCGGTTAGTACATAAGGAATAGCTCCAGATAGCGACATAATTATCCAGCCAAAAGTTACGACAATATAACCTTCTCTTTTATTTATCTCCTTGGTATGTTTTCTCGTAAAAAACATAACAATTATTCCTAAAATTAGGTTGGCAATACTAGAAATTAAAAGATCTAAAGTAACACCATCTTTATAAATAAGGCTTATCAATGTTGAAATTAGCATAAAACCACCATTAAATAATAATAGTGATCCTAAAAAATAAAAAATGATTTTGTAATTAAGTTTCATTTTTTGGATTTAGCGAAATAATTTTTCAACACCTTTAATTGATTGTAATAAACAACAAACTACCACTAAGTCTCCTTCACGAATTTTAAAATCTCCTAAAGCTATTTGGCCAACACCGTCTCGAATAACACCACCAATAATAGCTGAACGTGGGAAGTCTAATTTTTTAATGTATTTGTTGCAAATAGCAGAAGATGCTTTAACTTCAAATTCCAGTAACTCAGCATTCATATTGTTAAGTTTAGTCATTGCAACAACTTCTCCTTTGCGAATGTATCTAAAAATATTATTGGCTGCTAATAGTTTTTTATTAATTAGAGTGCCAATACCTACCGATTGAGACAATTCAAAATAGTCCATGTTTTCTACTAAAGCAACAGTTTTTTTTACATTTTTAGATTTGGCAACTAAACAAGACATGATATTTGTTTCAGAGTTTTCTCCTACAGCTATAAAGGCGTCCATATCGCTAATGTTTTCTTCTTCTAGTAAATCAACATTCTTACCGTCACCATGTAATACTAAAACTTTTGGTAAATCGTCGGCAAAATCGAATGCTCGTTCTTTGTTTTCAACAAATAATTTAACATTAATACCTTTTTCTGCTAATTCTCGCGCTGTTTTGTATCCAATTCTACTACCTCCTAAAACAATTACATTTTTAATATCTCTATTAGCTTTTCCAGTTAGACGGCATAATTCTTCACCACCATCTTCGGTTGTAATAAAAACAACGGTATCTCCTTTTTGAAAAACCGTGTCTCCGCGAGGAATTAACGTATGTTGCGCCCCAAAGCGTTGAATCGCAATAGGAACAAAATGAATCTCGGGGAAAATTTTAGCGGCTTCTTTTACTGTTTTTCCAACAAATAAAGCGGAACGAGATAGTACAATGCGAGCCATTTTCAACGCGCCTTCTTCAAACTCATAAGCATCTGTAAAAGAAGACTGTTTTAAAGATAATTCAATTTCAGAGGCTGCTAAAGATTCAGGGGAAATAAGTTCGTCTATACCAAGTTTAGTAAAACCTAATTCGTCTTTATGTTTTATAAATTCTGTATTTGTAATTCTAGCAATTGTTTTGTCCGATCCTAATTGTTTGGCTAAAACACAGGCTGTAATATTTGTGGTTTCGCTGGAAGTGACCGCAATAAATAATTCTGAGTCTTCAATTCGAGCATCTTTTAAAATGGCTCTAGATGTAGCGTCTCCCCTAATTACTTTTATATCTAAATGGGTATCGGCATAGGCCAAACTATCTTTGTCAACATCAATTAAGGTGATTTCTTGCGACTCGTACGATAAAAGTTTCGCTAAATGAAATCCTACTTCACCTGCACCAGCAATTATAATTTTCATTTTTCAATCTAATAAAAAGTAGTGCAAATATACTATAATTACAATTTTGGGATAAAATTATTCGATATAATTCCTTTAAAGCTTCTACACTTAAATTTTTAAAAGATTATCTTTGCTTAAAATTTTTGAGTTTGTTAAAAGTAAAACCATATAAAAATAGCGACTTGGGTAAAAAAGAACAGGTGGCTAAAATGTTCGATACGATTTCTGAAGATTATGACGGCTTAAACCGTGTTATTTCGTTTGGGATTGATGTTAAATGGCGAAAAAAAGTGGTGCAAATGGTTGCTACCACGAATCCAGATTCTATTTTAGATATTGCCACTGGTACTGGGGATTTAGCCATTAATTTAGCTCAAACCTCGGCTACTAAAATTGTTGGGTTAGATATAAGTAGTGGCATGCTCGCGGTTGGTAAAGAAAAAATAAAAAAGAAAGGTTTAACTTCTAAAATTGAAATGGTTTTAGGTGATAGTGAGAATTTACCTTTTAAGGATAATGCTTTTGATGCAATTACAGTTGCTTTTGGTGTACGTAATTTTGAAACTTTAGAAAACGGATTAAAAGAAATTTTAAGAGTTTTAAAACCAGGTGGTATTTTTGTGATTTTAGAAACATCGGTGCCAACTAAAACGCCTTTTAAGCAGGGTTATAATTTGTATACTAAAAATATTATGCCATTTATTGGTAAATTATTCTCAAAAGATAGAAGTGCTTACAAATATTTAAGCGAATCGGCTTCGGTTTTTCCTTATGGTGAAGCTTTAAACAATATTTTACATAAAATTGGGTTTATTAATGTTGAAGATTTTCCACAAACTATGGGTGTGGCAACAATTTATAAATCATCGAAGTAAAAATATGAAGTATTTTTTTGCAATTCTTTCATTCTTATTCGTAGTAAACACATCTCAAGCGCAGCTTTTTAAGCGCGAAAAAGTAACATACGATGCCAACCAAGGGCGTGGTACAACCGATAATAATTTGTTACGTTGGGGCTATTATTTGGGTTTAAGCTCGTACGATTTTAATTTCGACTATAACGAGGATTTACATGATATTTATGTCGCAAGAAGCCCTGGTTTTAACGTGGGTTTAATTGGAAATTTGCGAATTAATAAATTTTTAGATTTACGCCTAGAACCGGGTTTGATTATTACCACCAGAGAATTAAACTATAACGAAAGTTATTTTGTAAACGAACCAGAATTACGAAATTCGTATTTGGTACGCGAAGTAAAATCGACTTATATACACGTGCCATTATTACTAAAAGTTTCAACAAAACGAATAAATAATTTTAAACCGTTTATAGTTGGGGGCTTCTCTACAGCATTAAACCTTTCGAGTAACGAAGATAATCCAGAAGACAACCGTAGCGGCCAATTTAGAACTACAAAAAATGCTTTATTTTATGAACTAGGTTTTGGTATCGATTTTTATTTGTATAATTTTAAGTTTACACCCTCTGTACGTGGTGTATTTGGTATTAACGACGAGTTAATTAGAGATGAAGATCCAAATAGTCCATGGACAAGCAATGTAGCAAGCATGAAAACAAGAGGGTTATTTGTTAACTTTACGTTCCAATAAATGTGGTAGTTTGTAGTTTATTAAAAGCTTAATTTCTTCTTCTAAATTCACTTAATAATATTGCCGTAGCTGTGGCTACATTTAAACTTTCGGTAGCTTGAAGGTCTCCAAACCTTGGAATAGATAGTTTCTCTGTAATTAAGGCTTCAATTGGCTCGCTAATGCCGTTTGCTTCATTTCCCATTACTAATATGCCGTCAGCTAAGGCTTGTTTTTGGTACACATTAGTGCCATCCATAAAAGCACCGTAAATTGGTAAATTAGTGCTTTTTAAAAAGTTTTCTAGATTAACATAATTAATATTAATTCGGGTTATTGATCCCATTGTGGCTTGTACTACTTTAGGATTATAACAATCAACGGTTTGGTTGCTACAAACTAAATTTTTTATTCCAAACCAATCGCAAAGTCGAATAATAGTGCCTAAATTTCCAGGATCTCGAATGGCATCAAGAGCTAGTATTAAACCTGATTTTTCAATTTTTTTCGGTTTAGGAATTTCGAAAATAGCTAAAGCCGTATTAGGGTTAGCTAAAAAGCTAATGCGTTTTAAATCGGAATCAGAAATTAAAATTTCATCAATTTTATTATTATTGGCATCAATTTTGAACGACTTGGTAGTGTATAGTTTTTGAAGATTAAAGGACGATTGAAGCAATTCGGTTATCGTTTTTATGCCTTCAACTACAAATAAACCATGTTGTTGTCTGTATTTTTTTTGTTTTAAACTAGTTATTAATTTTATCTGACTTTTAGATAGCATGGTTTAGGTATTTTTTATAAAGAAAAGAAAATATTAATAAGTTAACCAGATGCATAAGCAAATAAGTATTTTTTTCTTTTAAAAGCTGTATTTTTGACAGCAAAATTATGGATTATAAATTTTAAAAAAATACTAAATCGAATTATCTCCGTTTGAAGAAGCTTCTCTTTAAAATATTAATAATAAGCGTATGTTTTAACTTGTTTTACGCCTGCGATAGCGTTAAAAGAGTTGCCGAAAAAGAACGACTATTAACTAAAAACACCATAAAAGTAAATGATGAAAAGGTTAAGACGGAGGCTTTAATTAATTTGCTTTATCAACAGCCTAATCTAAAAATTCCGTTAATTAATTTACCATTGCGTCTGCATGTTTATAACTTGGCACGTCCAAATATAGACTCTATTATAGAGAGTAACATTTTTGATAAGCCTTCGAAAAGAGAACGATTAGAAAACTTTTTGTCCACAAAGCAATTCAATAAATACGTTCAATCTAAAAAGGACTTTAATAATTGGTTGAAAAATACTGGAGAGGCACCTGTAATTTTGAATGAAGATAAAGCTAAACGGACTGTTAACAGATTTAAAGATTATTACATAAATAATGGTTGGTTTAATGTTAAAGCCAATTATGATATTGAAAACGTTGGCAATAAAAAGGCAGAAGTAACTTATAATGTCACTACTGGTAACGCCTTCATTTTAGATACAATATCAACAGATATAAAGTCGGCTATTGTAGATACACTTTATAAAAAAATAAAACAAGAAACGCTTTTAAAGCGTTATGATCAGTACAAAACCGAAAATTTTAATAAAGAACGCGAACGTATTGCAAGTGCTTTACGAAATTCAGGAATTTATCATTTTAAAGCCGATTATATTACCTACACCATGGATACCATTGGAACCAATAATAAGGTAAATGTTGGAATAAATATTCAAGACCGAGCCATACGAACTCAAGATTCTGTTAGTCGTGAACCTTTCGATATTTTTAAAATTAGGGATGTAAATATTATTACTGATTATACCTTTGAAAATCGTGGTAAACCATTTAAAGATTCTATAAAATATAATAGTTTTAAAATTTACAGTTACGATAAAATAAAGTATCGTCCTAAGGCGTTAACCGATGCTGTTTTTATAAATCCTGGAGCTATTTTTAGAGAGATTGATAAAACAAGAACATATAGGCATTTAAACGAGTTACGAACTTTTAAATATCCAAATATTGAGTATATTGAAAATAAAGACAATACACTTACTGACACTATAAGACTTACGCCTTTAAAAAAGTTTAATTTTAGTTTTAGGACAGATGGCTCCCAAAGTAATATTCAGCGTGTTGGTTTTTCGGTTAATCCTAGTTTATTAATACGAAATATTTTTAGGGGTGCCGAAACTCTTGAAATTTCAGGGTTAGCATCAATTGGAGCGTCTACAGATGCTAATAGAAATAGTGATGAAGATCCGTTTTTTGATATAAATGAATACGGAGTGGATTTTAAGTTAACTATTCCACGGTTGTTTTCACCTTTTTATACGGAGCCTTTTATACCAAAATATATGTCTCCAAGTACTGTAATTAGTCTCTCTGCAACAAGTCAAACTAACATAGGTCTGGATAAGCAAAGCTTTAGCGGGGTTTTCAATTATAATTGGTACCCTAACAAAAAGGTCTCAAATCGGTTAGACGTATTTAATATCCAGTATGTGAAAAATTTAAATATTGATAATTATTTTTCAGTTTACACAACTTCCTTCAGTAATTTAAATAGTATTGCTCAAGAAATTGGTTATGTGGGAGAAGAAGACGAGTTGTCAATTCCTGAAGATGCCGATATATTTATCTCTGATGTACTTTCTAATAATACAGTATTAACTTCAGACGACAATGATTATATAACGGTTTCAAATATCAACGAACGTAAAAATAGATTAACGGAAAACAATCTTATTTTAGCTTCAAGCTTTAGTTTTGTTAATGATGAGCGCACCAATTTATTTGATAACGATTTTTCCATTTTTAGAGCCAAACTTGAGGTTGCGGGTAATTTGTTTGCTACAGCTGCCGATTTAATGGGATTAGAACGTAACAGCGATGACCGCTTTGAAATTTTAAACGTTGCATTTTCACAATACACAAAAGCCGAATTAGATTATATAAAACATTGGGATTTAGGAAGAAATAATGTCCTGGCAATACGAAGTTTTTTAGGAGTTGCAATACCTTATGGAAATTCTAACAGCATCCCTTTTTCTAAAAGTTTTTTTGCCGGTGGCCCTAACGACAACAGAGCTTGGACAGCCTATGGTTTAGGTCCTGGGAGTTTAGAAACTACAAACGAATTTAATGAAGCTAATCTAAAAATTGCTTTAAGCGCAGAACAACGTTTTAACATTGCGGGAAGTTTAAATGGAGCGTTGTTTGTTGATGCTGGCAATATTTGGAATGTACTAGATAATGTAGATGATGCTAGAGCAACTTTTACAGGCTTTAATTCGTTAGAAGATATCGCAATTGGCTCAGGTTTTGGGCTGCGTTACGATTTTAGTTTCTTTGTATTTCGATTCGATATTGGTTTTAAAACTTATGATCCTTCATATCAAGATGAAAACCGTTGGTTTAACGATTATAATTTTTCTAATGCCGTTTATAACATAGGTATAAACTATCCTTTCTAAAAATAGATTTACTATAACGTTTTAGGTTTATTTAGGGTTAAATAACTAATTAGCGATAATTAATTTATTAAAAATTGATTACTTTTGAAGTAATCTATTTAAAAAATAAAATTAAACATAAACATGGCACACAACATTAAACCAGGCGTTGCTACAGGCGATGAAGTTCAAGAAATATTTAAACACGCTAAAGCAAATAGTTACGCTTTACCAGCTGTAAATGTTATTGGTTCGGACACTATTAACGGTGTATTAGAAACAGCAAGAGATTTAAATGCTCCAGTAATTATTCAATTTTCAAATGGTGGTGCACAGTTTAATGCTGGGAAAGGATTAAGCAACGAAGACCAAAAAGCTGCAATTGCAGGTGCTGTAGCGGGTGCTAAGCATGTGCATACGTTATCAGAAGCTTATGGTGTGCCAGTAATTTTACATACAGACCACTGTGCAAAAAAGTTATTACCATGGATTGATGGTATGTTAGACGCCAGTGAAAAATATTTTGAAGAAACTGGAAAACCATTATTCAGTTCACACATGATTGATCTTTCTGAAGAACCAATAGAAGAAAACATAGAAATATGTAAAACCTATTTAGAGAGAATGAGCAAAATGGGAATGACTTTAGAGATAGAATTAGGTATCACAGGAGGAGAAGAAGATGGAGTAGATAACAGTGATGTAGACGATTCTAAACTATACACACAACCCGAAGAAGTGGCTTACGCTTACGAAGAGCTAAGTAAAGTAAGTCCTCGTTTTACCATTGCAGCAGCTTTTGGTAATGTACACGGTGTTTACAAACCAGGTAACGTAAAATTAACTCCAAAAATCTTAAAAAATTCTCAAGAATATATTTCTGAAAAATATGGTGTAGGTCATAATCATATCGATTTTGTATTCCATGGCGGTTCTGGTTCTTCAGTAGAAGAAATTCGTGAAGGTATTAGCTATGGTGTAATTAAAATGAATATCGATACTGATTTACAATATGCATTCATGACAGGTATTCGCGATTACATGGGGAAAAAAGCTGAATATTTAAAAGCACAAATTGGTAACCCTGACGGAGACGATGTGCCAAATAAAAAATTCTACGATCCACGTGTTTGGTTGCGTGAAGGCGAAAAAACTTTCGTAGCACGTTTAAAGAAAGCGTTTGAAGATTTAAATAACGTTAATACGTTGTAAGAAATTAAATATTTTCGATAAAAAAGATTCTGTAAAAACAGAATCTTTTTTTGTATAAAGTATTTTCAACCAGATTAATAGCACTAACTTAAAGGAGCTTGTTTCATAAAAAGCACCGTAGTTTTACCTCAAAAGCAAAAAAAGGTTTAATTTTGTCTTCTCGCTTTTATAAAAGCAAACTGACTAACAAAGTTGAAACGTAATAGATTGTTATAATCTGTAAAAAAATATAAATCATATGTCTTGGTTTAAAAGAAAAACAAAAGGAATAACAACAACAACCGAAGAGAAAAAAGATACACCAAAAGGGCTTTGGTACAAATCGCCTACAGGGAAAATTATTGATACCGAAGAGTTAGAAAAAAACTTTTATGTAAGTCCAGAAGATGGGTACCATGTGCGTATTGGTAGTAAAGAGTATTTTGAAATTCTTTTTGATGATAATAAGTTTAAAGAATTAGATGCAAACCTAGAATCTAAAGATCCTTTAAAGTTTGTTGATACTAAAAAATACCCAGACCGTTTAAAATCTGCTCAAGAAAAAACAAAGCTAAAAGATGCCGTTAGAGTCGGCGTTGGTAAATCTAAAGGAAAAGATTTAGTTGTAGCTTGTATGGATTTTGCCTTTATTGGTGGTTCTATGGGAAGTGTAGTAGGCGAAAAAATAGCACGTGCAGCAGATTATGCTTTAAAGAAAAAATTACCATTAATGGTAATCTCAAAATCTGGCGGTGCCCGTATGATGGAAGCAGCATTATCTTTAATGCAGTTAGCCAAAACATCTGTTAAGTTAGCACAGTTAGCCGAAGCTAAATTACCTTATATTTCGTTGTGTACAGATCCTACAACAGGAGGTACAACAGCATCTTTTGCTATGTTAGGCGATATAAACATTAGCGAACCAGGAGCTTTGATTGGTTTTGCAGGACCTCGTGTTGTAAAAGATACAACTGGAAAGGATTTACCAGAAGGATTTCAATCTGCTGAGTTTTTATTAGAGCATGGTTTCTTAGATTTTATTACGGTTAGAAAGGAACTTAAAAATAAAGTAAATCAATATATCGATTTAATTATGAATCAGCCTTTAAGAGCTTAATTCATTTTATAATATTTCAATTAAAGCCGCTAAATTTAGCGGCTTTTTTATTTGCTTTCTGTAACTTTTTTATAAAATCTACCACCTATAAATACAACAATGTGTTATTGTTGGTTTATAAAAACTATTAAATTATGGGAGGAGAAGGTGCAATGGTAGCAGCCAGTAATTCATTAAAAAATAATAGAAGTTTATTAGCAAAACGACAAGACAAAAAAGTATTGTCTGGTAGCTACCGCGGAGTTAAAATGAAATCTTTTTCAGAGTCTACACCAGCATTATTAAATAAAATAAAACAGCAAACTATCGAGGAAAACAGGGCCTTTAAAAAGAAAATAGTTTTTATAATTCTACTATTAGTTGTGCTTTTTATAGTATTAGGCTATTTTATTTTTACATAAAAAAAGCCTTTAAGTTTTTAAAACTTAAAGGCTTAATATAAACTTTAGAGCTTTAGTAAGAAATTAACTTACAGCTTCTTTAATTCGTTTTATAGCTTCAATAATTTGTTCTTGCGAAGCAGCGTAAGATATACGAATACAATTTGGATTTCCAAAAGCATCACCTGTTACGGTTGCAACCAAAGCTTCTTCTAATAAATATAAAGAAAAATCGGTAGCGTTGTTTATTGTTTTTCCACGTAAAGTCTTTCCGAAGTAATATGAAATATCAGGGAATACGTAAAAAGCACCATCAGGAACATTACAGTTAAAGCCTTCAATATCGTTTAATAAACCAAGAATTAAATCGCGACGCTCTTTAAATTCTTCAATCATATACGATACTTTCTCTGGAGATTCTGTGCATGCAGTTATTACAGCGCGTTGTGCAATACAGTTGGCACCGCTTGTGGCTTGTCCTTGAAGTTTATTACATGCTCTAGCAATTTTTTCTGGAGCACCAATATATCCAATACGCCATCCCGTCATAGCAAAAGCCTTAGAAACGCCATTTACGGTGATAGTTCTGTTGTACATCTCTTCAAATTCGGCTATACTGGTATGACCTTTACCATAATTTATGTGTTCGTAAATTTCATCGGAAACGACATAAATGTCTGGGTATTTTTTAAAAACATCAACTAAAGCTTGCAGCTCTTCTTTACTGTACACCGAACCACTTGGGTTACAAGGCGAACTAAACCACATCATTTTGGTTTTTGGTGTAATGGCAGCTTCAAGTTGTTCTGCAGTCATTTTAAAATCTGTTTCAATTGAAGTTTTCACTTCTACAGGAACACCGCCAAAAAGCTTTACAATATCAGAGTAACTTACCCAGTATGGACATGGTAAAATAACTTCGTCGCCATCATTAAGCATAACTCCTGCAATATTAAACAGAGCTTGTTTAGCACCTGTAGAAACCACAATTTGAGAAGACTCATAAGTTAAACCATTATCACGTTTAAACTTTGTAATAATGGCATCTTTAAGTTCACCATAGCCATCAACAGGAGTATACGAGTTGTAGTTCTCGTTAATAGCTTGAATAGCGGCTTCTTTTATAAAATCGGGCGTGTTAAAATCGGGTTCGCCTAAGCTTAAACCAATAATATCTTTGCCTTCGCCTCTTAATTCGCGTGCTTTCGCCGCCATAGCTAACGTTGCTGAGGTAGCCATGTTTAAAATTCTATCAGATAATAGTTGCATTTAAATGTAAATAAGTTGGTTAAACGTTTAACGCAGGTTTTGCTCCCATTTGTTTTAAAAATTTAAAATGAGAAATAACAGCTTTACGTGTTGTTTTATATTCGTTGTATGGTAAATTAAATTCTTTAGCTGTTTCTTTTACTATTTTTGCGATTTTAGTATAATGTACATGACTAATATGCGGAAAAATATGGTGCTCTACTTGGTGGTTTAAGCCGCCAGTAAACCAGTTAACAATTTTGTTTTTGGTGCTAAAATTAATGGTTGTGTTTAATTGGTGAATTGCCCATGTGTTTTTCATAGTACCGTTTTCTTCTGGTAAAGGCATTTCGGCTTCTTCCATAACGTGTGCTAATTGAAACACGACACTTAAAATTAAGCCGGCGGTATAATGCATTAAGAAGAAACCTAGTAGTACTTTCCACCAAGCAATATCTAAAACTAAAAGCGGTAAAACAATCCAAATAGAAACATAAATTAGTTTTGAAATTACAAGTTTACTCCAATTCCAAACTGGGTTAGGGAATTTTCCGTAAGATAATTTACGTTTCATATAACGGCGCATTTGTTGCCAATCGGTAGTGATGGCCCAATTTATAGTTAATAAACCGTATAATAAAATAGAGTAGTAGTGTTGAAATCTGTGATACCATTTCCACTCTGAATGTTTTGTAAAACGTAAAATACGACCAGCGTCTAAATCTTCGTCGTGTCCGTGTATATTTGTATAAGTATGATGTAAAACATTATGTTGTACTTGCCAGTTGTACACATTTCCAGCTAGAATGTAGATACTACTTCCCATTAAGCGGTTAACCCATTCTTTGTTAGAAAAAGCACCGTGGTTACCATCATGCATTACATTCATACCAACTCCTGCCATTCCAATTCCCATTACTATGGTTAAAAGTAGTTGAGCCCAACCAGGTATATTTAAGGTAAGTATTAAGAAATAAGGCGCCAAGAAAATGGAGAACATAACTATGGTTTTAACCCATATTTTCCAGTTGCCGGTTTTTTTTACGTTATTTTCTTTAAAGTAATTGTTAACTCTTTTATTTAATGTTCTGAAAAATTTTGCTGAATCCGTTCTGGAGAACGATAATGTCTGTTTAGTCATGATAAATATTTTATATAGTACTCAAATTAGGTCGAATGACTATATTCGGTGCAAATATAGTTATAAACCAACTTAACTAATAACGTTTTTTAGTAAAATAATGTATTTAAAAAGTATATTTTTGTTGAAAATTTAACAGAAATGGAACTCATTTTAAAGTACTTTCCAAATTTAACTGAGACTCAAATTAATCAGTTTAAACAATTAGAAAATCTTTATCAAGACTGGAATTTAAAAATTAATGTAGTCTCTAGAAAAGATATTGACGAGCTGTATTTACGCCACGTCTTACACTCATTAGGTATTGCTAAAGTATTGCAATTTAATGATGGAAGTAAAATAATGGATGTTGGTACGGGTGGAGGGTTTCCAGGGTTACCATTAGCCATTTTATATCCAGAATGTTCGTTTCATTTAGTAGATAGTATTGCTAAAAAGCTTAAAGTAGTAAATGAGGTTGTTGAAGGCTTAGGTTTAACCAATGTTAAAACAACACACACTCGTGTTGAAGAAATTAATGATACTTACGATTTTATTGTAAGCAGAGCTGTAGCTTCAATGCCCACGTTTGTTCATTGGGTGAAAGGAAAAATAAAAAAAGAACAAAGCCATGATTTAAAAAATGGTATACTATATTTAAAAGGTGGTGATTTAAGCGAGGAGCTTAAAACTTACAGGACAGCCACCATTTACGATTTGCCAGATTTTTTCGAAGAAGACTTTTTTGAAACCAAAAAAGTGGTGCATTTACCTTTAAAGTATAAAGGGTAATTTATCGATTTTTAATTATCTCGTTAATATTATTATTAAAGTAATGATAATAATGTTGATGCCAATAAGTGTTTTCATAATCATCAATACTATTTATAGTTTGGTTTGGGGAAATAATACTATTAGCTTTTTTTAAATTTTCTTGAGAAAGCGGTGTGTTATTTAATTTGTTGTAAGCCATAGCTAATCCTAAGTAGGTATCAAAATCTGTTGTGTCGAACTGGTTGGCTTTGGTGAAATCTATAATAGCTTCTTCAAATTTTCCTAAAAATAAATTTATGGCTCCTCTGTAAAAATAGCTATAGGCATTATTTCTGTCGGCTTTTAATACAATAGAAAAATCACGTTTAGCTTCTTTAAAATAGTTCATTTCCATGAAGAAAAGTGCGCGGTTGTAATACGTGTCTATTGACGGCTCTAAAACGATGGCAGTAGTATAACCTTCTAAAGCTTTTTCTAATTTTTCGGTGGCTTTATAAGCATGTGCCCTTAAAACATGTGCCCGAGCAAAGTTTGGTGCATTTTTTATAACGATATTAAAATCGGTAATGGCACTTTCAAATTCGCCTAAATCTAACTTCACACAAGCCAAACTATAAAGTGCGTCAATAAAATTATCGTCTAGCATATAAGCTTTGGCATAGTCTTGTTTTGCACCTGGTAAATCTTGCAAGCTGTATTTCGCATTTCCACGATTAAAAAAGGTGTCCGCTTCTGGTTTTTCAACAATTATTCTGGAGTAATCTACAATGGCACCTCTAAAATTTCCTAAGTCGTTTTTTGCAATACCACGCTGAAAAATGGCATCGAAATTTTTAGGGTCTTGTTTTATAATTTCGTTTAAAATAGAAATTCGTTCTTCTAAATTAGAAGTTCTTAAGGCTTGCCTATATAATTTCTTAACCTGAGCAAAATTAAGAAGAGGCAATAACAGTAAAAGTGCTAGCAGTTTTTTCATTGTGAATTAGGGAGCAAAAAATATGCCGTTTTTCACATAAAGATAATATAGTTTTCCAGAAATTTAAGTTTTGTTTTTTAAAATTAAATCGTCACGTTTTTTTATTAAATATTTTTTTTCGAGTGTATTGCTAACCTGTTCTATAGCTTTGTTTAGGTTTAAAATGGCTTTTTTAGGTTGATTGGTTTGCAAATAATAATTGGCTTTAGTGGCATAAAACAAATATGAGCGTTGTTGTAAATCTTCAGCATTTAATTGGTTTAAATGTGTTTTTGCCATTATAAAATCTTGTTTTTGCAAGCATACAACAGCCATGTTTAATAAATTAATGGGAGCTGGTTGTAATTGGTGTAGGCATTAATACCAATGGTGAATTTTGTTCCAATCTGTTTGTTCGAAGGTTGAAGCTTTTAAGTGCTCTGCAATTATGGCGGCTTCATAATGATAATGCGAAAATGTATGAGTTTCAACAGCTTTATACATCATTACATTTCCGCGCTCTATAAGCGGTTTATGCCACAGGCTACGGTTTTGCGTTTTTAAATCTAAAATTTCGTTATTGGTATTGGTTTTCGCATCTAGTCGTGCGGCATGAAAACACAATAAAGCACAAAGCGCATATACTTTTGGTTGTCTTGTAATGTCTTTTTTTAATAGAATTTGAGTTAAACGAATAGCTTCTGCACAAAGTTCTTTTTGAATGAGTTTGTCTGTTTTGTTAGAGTGAAATCCTTCATTAAAAATTAAATATAAAACTTCCAGTACACTATCTAACCGTTGAGGTAACGCATTGCCTTGTGGAATTTTAAAAGGAATATGTTGTTGTTTAATACTTTTTTTAGCCCGAAGCAGCCGTTTTTTAATAGTATCTTCTTTGGTTAATAAAGCCGAAGCAATTTCTTTTATGCTAAAACCAGAAACGGTTTTTAATGCAAACGAAATACGATCGCGAGCATCGAGTTTGGGGTGGCAAGCGGTAAAAATCATACGTAATTGCGCATCTTCAATTTCTGAATCTAGAAACAATTCGTTTATAGCAATACTTTGTGTGCCTTGGTTTATTTGTGGTAAGTTGTTTTGTTGGGCTTTAAGCGTTCTAAAAATATCTAAAACACGGTTTTTCGCCACTTTATTTAACCAAGCTTCAGGATTTTCGGGTTGTTTTGTACGCCAACTTAAACTGGCTTTTATAAAGGTGTCTTGTACGGCATCTTCAATTATACCGAGATGCTGTAAACCAAAAAATCGAGTTAAAACAGAGACCATCTTTCCGCTGTGATGTCTAAAAAGATGGTCTATAAGTTGGTTTTCCATACTATCTATCGAACACCATAACTTCTCTAATTTCTACAGTGCCACCTAAATCGTAATCGGGAAAATCTTGAGCAATGGCTTCAACAGCATCAAAACTTTCGGCTTCAACGGTGTAATAACCACCAACAATTTCTTTAGCTTCGGCCGAAGATAAATCGGTTACCGTGCGGTTTTCACCCGAAACACGTCTAATTTGTGGTGTTAAAGCTTCACCGCCTCGTAAAATACCGGCTTGTTCCATTTTGTTTCCCCAGGCAAACCATTTTTGCATGCGAGTTTGTAATTCTTCTGGCGATAAGCCTAAATCGGTGTAATCGGCTCCAGTGAAAATCATCATAAATTGTTTCATAATTTAATTTTTTAAAAGTTTATATCTTAATGACGTTTGCCAGATTTAAAAAAGGGACATTTTTTTCAAATTTATTAAAATTCTTACTTCAAAATAATTAAATTAGTTGAATGCAAGAAGATTTTCTACATTATTTATGGAAACATAAAAAGATACATATTACGCATTTAAAAACGGTTATGGGTAAAACAGTTGTTGTAAAAAATGTAGGCACGCATAATTTTAATTCGGGCCCCGATTTTTTTAATGCCCAATTAATTATTGACAATCAGCTTTGGGCTGGTAATGTGGAAATTCATATAAAATCTTCCGATTGGTATTTGCATAATCATGAAATAGATAATGCTTACAATAATGTTATTTTACATGTAGTTTGGGAACACGATATTGAAGTGTTTAGAGAGGATAATTCGCCTTTAGCTACCTTACAATTAAAAGATTTTGTTAATGAGGGTTTATTAAAAAGTTATAAGACATTATTTGGTGCCGATAATAGATGGATTAATTGTGAAAATGAATTTAGCAATGTTAATGATTTTGTGCTTGCCAATTGGAAAGAACGCTTATTTTTTGAGCGTTTAGAGCAAAAGGCTGGTGTTATTGATGATTTATTGACTCAATCTAAAAACGACTGGGAGACCGTTTTATTTAAAATGATATTTAAAAATTTTGGTTTAAAAGTAAATGGAGAAGCCTTTTTTAGTTTGGCAAATTCTATGAGTTTTACGGTGGTTAGGAAGATGCAAAATGATTTATTTAAGTTGGAAGCCTTGTTATTCGGTCAAGCAGGATTATTGGAAAACGACACTCAAGAACCTTATTTTTTAAAACTTTTAAAGGAATACAGCTTTACTAAAGTAAAGTTTAACCTAAAAACCATTGGGGTTTTACCTGTTCAATTTTTTCGATTGAGACCTCTTAACTTTCCCACCATTCGATTATCGCAATTAGCAAGTTTATATTTTTTACATCAAAATTTGTTTTCTAAAGTTATAGAAATCAAATCACTCGATGAGTTTTATAAGTTGTTTAAAGTAGAGACTTCTAGTTTTTGGAAAACGCATTATACTTTTCAAAAAGAATCAAAGCCTTCAAACAAAGGAATATCAAAATCATTTATCGATTTGTTGCTAATTAATACTATAATTCCACTAAAGTTTTGTTATGCAAAGCATCAAGGAATTTCCATTCAAGATGAAATATTAGAGTTGATAGCCTCAATAAAATCAGAAAAAAATAATATTATTTCGGCTTTTAATAATTTAAAACCAGTTTCAAAAACAGCTTTAGATTCGCAAGCCTTAATTCACTTAAAAACTAAGTATTGTGACACTAATTTGTGTTTAAAATGTGCCGTGGGAAACGTGTTTTTAAATAATAAACTTTTAAACCAAGAAACTTAATATTAAATTGCGATATGAATGTATTTTACAAACCAGTATATTTTTTTCAAAAACATGGATATTATGTGTGTCAAAGAATTGCCGATAGGTTAGGAATTCGCGCCAAAGTAGTGCGTACAAGTTTTATGTATTTAACATTTGTTACTGTTGGTTTTGGATTTGCATTATATTTATTTTTAGCTTTTTGGATGCGAATTAAGGATTTAATTTATACCAAAAGATCTTCGGTTTTCGATTTGTAATTTTATATGAATCCATTAATAAAGTTTTTTAGAACCAAAATTTACACCGCAGTACTCTTGCTAATAGTAATTTTACTTATTGGCGTTTCTGGGTATCGATTTATTTCTGGTTATTCGTGGGTCGATGCTGTTTACATGACCGTAATTACCATGACAACCGTTGGTTTTGGTGAAGTTGTACCACTTGATAAAGAAGCTAAAATTTTTACCATAATCTTAATTTTAGCGAGCGTAATAATTGTAGGTTACGCACTATCTATTATTACCGAATATATTTTAAGTAAGAATGATATTGAAGAATTAAAACATAGAAAAATGCAAAAAAAGATTGATGGTTTTAAAAATCACGTTGTTATTTGTGGTTATGGGCGCAATGGTAAACAAGCAGCAAGCAAATTAATGGCCTACAATCGTGAATTTGTTGTAATTGAAAAAAATAAAGAATTAGAAGAACGTTTACAGCTAGATGGCGTGCCATATGTAATAGGAAATGCAAATGAAGATGAAGTTTTGCAACAATCTGGTGTAGATCGCGCATCTTGTTTTATTTCGGCTTTACCAAACGACGCCGATAATTTGTTTGTAGTACTTTCTACCAGACAACTTAATAAGGATATTAATATAATTAGTAGAGCATCACAAGAATCATCTTATAATAAGCTAAAATTCGCAGGAGCCAACAATGTTATTTTACCCGATAAAATTGGTGGCGATCATATGGCGTCTTTAGTAGTTGTTCCTGGTTTAATGGAATTTATTGATAATTTATCTATTGTAGGCAAATCAAATATAAATATAGAAGAAATTGCAGTAGAGAAACTATATAATACCAATTTTGCAAAAACCTTAAAAGATTTAGATTTACGCCGTAAAACAGGCTGTAATGTAATTGGTTATAAGGATGCTAGTGGTGAATATATTGTAAACCCTGAAGCGAATTTAAAATTAGAACCGCATTCTAAAATCATTGTTTTAGGTCGTCCTGAACAAATAAATGCGCTTAATTCTGAATTTAATATAGATTAGTGTAATTGCATTTTTAACAACCAATGTTTTAAAATGCCATTTTTTTTTAGCATCTTGCCGCAAATAACTAATTATTCTCTAAATAATAACTAACTTATTCTCATAATTATGAAGAAATATCTTCTAACAACACTTTCATTAATTTTACCAATATTAACATTTGCACAAGAAGAAGAGGTTGGACTTGACCAAAAAATAGATCAAGCATTTGCACCTATTGCAGAATTTTTTACGAATGTTGTGTTTTTTCCTGTTTATAAAGGTGAAGAATTCACAATACCATTCGTACTGTTACTATTAGTAGGTAGTGCGTTATTTTTTACTATTTATTTTGGCTTTCCAAACATTCGTTATTTCTGGACAGCTATAAATACGGTTCGTGGTAAATATGAAGATATTGAAAAACACGGTGCTCAAGAACTTTATGGTGAAGAGGGTATTGCTCAAGGTCAAGATTTAACTAATGTGGATATTGAAGATCATTTGGTAAGTATAAAGGACGATTTAGCGATTGATGGTGATATAGTAGATACTATAAGAGATGAAAGTTCTGAAGGGGAAGTGTCGCACTTTCAGGCTTTAGCAACTGCGGTTTCAGGAACAGTCGGTAATGGTAATATTGCTGGTGTAGCTTTAGCTATTGCTTTAGGTGGTCCTGGAGCAACGTTTTGGATGATTATATGCGGCCTTTTAGGTATGTCTACTAAGTTTGTAGAATGTACATTAGGTGTTCAATATCGCGATGTAGGTGAAGATGGTACTGTTTATGGTGGTCCTATGTATTACATAAGTAAAGGGTTAAAATCAAAAGGATTTAAAACCTTAGGGAAAATTGCAGCAGGTATTTTTGCGGTGTTTTGTATTGGTGGTTCTTTTGGTGGTGGTAACGCAGCACAATCTAACCAAGCAACTATTGTAATTAAAGAACTTTTTAACTGGGAAAGCACAGCGGCAGGAGCAATTGTAGGTTTAGTATTAGCTGTTTTAGTTGGTATTATAATAATTGGAGGTATTAAGCGTATTGCATCGGTAACTGAAAAAGTTGTGCCTTTTATGGCTTTAATGTATATAATAGCTTGTGTTTATATAATATTTAGTAATTTCTCATTAATTGATGATGCTATTGGTTTAATTGTAAAAGAAGCATTTAATCCAACAGCATTTGGTGTAGGCTCGGTAATAGGAGTTTTACTAGTAGGTTTTAAACGTGCGGCGTTCTCTAACGAAGCTGGGGCTGGTTCGGCATCAATAGCACACTCTGCGGTAAGAACAAAATATTCTGCTTCAGAAGGACTTGTAGCTTTATTAGAGCCATTTATTGATACTGTTGTAATTTGTACTATGACGGCTTTAGTTATTGTTATTTTTAACTTTGGAGGATTTTTTGAGTATGGTGGAGATGGTTCTGGTGTAGTGTTTATAGATGGAGAAGCTTTCGAAGGCGCAGGAATTACATCTAAAGCATTTGCGCAATATATTCCTTATTCAAATATATTTTTAACTGTAGCTGTAGTATTGTTTGCTGTATCAACAATGATTTCGTGGTCTTACTACGGCTTACAATCTTGGAAATTTTTATTCGGTAGAGGTAAAGTTGCCGATTTAGTTTATAAAATATTATTCTTAACCTTTGTTGTAATTGGTGCAGCTGCTAGTATGGGATCTATTTGGAGTTTCTCTGATGCGATGATTTTCGCAATGATTTTCCCTAACATGGTTGGTTTGTTCCTATTATTCCCAGTGGTTAAAAAACAATTAAATCGCTATCTTGATGCTATCAAGTTAAAAGCAGATGCGATTGAAGATTAAAATTTAACTAACTCAACCTTAATGCAATCCCATTTCAAGTTTACTAAACAACAGCGAAATGGGATTTTGCTATTATTAGTATTAATTATTGGGTTGCAATGTGCATATTTTTTTATTGATTTTTCTTCGGAAGAAATAAACGTTAATACCGAAGAGTTAATTGCTTTCGAAAAAGAATTCGATTCACTTCAAGCGGTGAAGATAGGCGCACAAAAGCCAAAAATCTATCCGTTTAACCCCAATTATATTACCGATTTTAAAGGTGAAACCTTAGGATTATCTACCCAAGAAATAGATAGGTTGTTTGCATTTAGAAAAAAAGGAGAATTTATAAATTCACCAAAACAGTTTCAAGAAGTAACCCAAATTTCAGATTCATTATTAAATACAATAGCACCATATTTTAAATTTCCCGACTGGGTAAATAAACCAGCTTATAACAAAGTCAAGAAAACAGCAGCTAAAAAAACATTTAATCATTCTCAAAAACAAGATTTAAATACAGCTACAGCCAAAGACTTACAAACGGTTTATGGTGTAGGCGCGGTTTATGCAAAACGTATTATTCGTTTTCGAAATTCCTTTCCAGGTGGTTTTGTTGCCGATATTCAACTTAAAGATGTTTACGGATTAAAGCCAGAGGTAATAACCAACATTACTCAAAAGTTTACGGTAAAAACACCGCGTGTAATTAAAAAAATAAATATAAATACAGCAACGGTTAACGATTGGGTAACTGTGCAACATATCGATTATGAGTTGGCTCATAAAATTATAGAATTTAAAGAATCTCAAAAAGGGTTCAAATCTGTTGAAGAACTTAAAAAAGTAAATGGTTTTCCTGTAAATAAATTTGAGATAATTGAATTATATTTGCAATCCGAAAATATTTTAAATGAATAACATATACTTCACTGAAGAACATCACCTTTTTAGAGAAAGCTTAAAAAATTTTTTACAAAAGGAAGTTGTACCACACATTAACACTTGGGAAAAAACTGGAGCGATAGATAAAGACATCTGGTTAAAACTTGGTGAAATGGGCTTTTTAGGTATAAATTACCCTGAAGCTTATGGTGGATTAAATTTAGATCTATTTTACACGGTAATTTTATTAGAGGAACTTCAAAAAATAAACTCTGGCGGTTTTGCAGCAGCTGTTTGGGCGCATGGCTATTTAGCGATGACGCATTTAAATGCCGAAGCTAGTGATGCGATTAAAGAAGAATATTTATCGGCAAGTATTATTGGAGAAAAAATAGGATGTCTTTGTATAACAGAACCTTTTGGAGGTAGCGATGTAGCAGGAATGCGAACTACAGCTGTAAAGCAAGGCGATAGTTATGTTATTAATGGTTCTAAAACTTTTATAACAAATGGGGTTTATAGCGATTATTTAATTGTAGCAGCGAAAACCAATCCAGAACTTGGAAACAAAGGAATAAGCATTTTTTTAATCGATAGAGAATCTCCTGGTGTATCGGCTACTAAACTAGATAAATTAGGTTGGCGTGCGTCAGACACAGGTGAAATAGCTTTTGATAATGTTAAAATCCCAGTTCAAAATTTAATGGGAGAAGAAAATAAAGGCTTCTCTTATATAATGCAACACTTTGCATCCGAACGTTTAATTATGGGAATTAATGCCCATGCTCGCGCAGAATTTGCTTTAGAGTATGCTCTGGAATACATGCAGGAACGTAAGGCGTTTGGTAAATCAATCAATCAGTTTCAAGCCTTAAGACATAAAATTGCCGATTTATATACCGAGTTAGAATTTTGTAAAACCTTTAATTACGCAGTGGCAAATCAATTAAATAAAGGTGAATATGCGGTAAAAGAAGCGACCATGTCTAAACTAAAATCTACAAAAATGGCAGATGAGGTTATTTATGAATGTTTACAGTTTTTAGGCGGTTATGGTTATATGGAAGAATACCCAATGGCACGACTGCTTCGCGATAGCAGGTTAGGTCCAATTGGAGGCGGAACTTCAGAAATACTTCGAGAAATCTTATCGAAAATAATAATCGATAAAAAGAGTTATAAACCAGCAACTTAAAAAAAAAGTATAAAATTAATTCAGAATTCAGAATTAATTTTATATTTGCACCCACAAAATCTGAAAAAGAGAGGAGGTTAAGAGCTATGTTAATTATACCTATAAAAGAAGGAGAAAATATAGATAGAGCGTTAAAGCGTTACAAGCGTAAGTTTGATAGAACAGGAACTAAGCGCGCGTTACAAACTCGTAAGCAGTTTACTAAGCCATCTGTAGCTCGTAGAGCGCAAGTTCAAAAAGCGCAATACATTCAAACACTTAGAGACGCAGAAGAAGTTTAATTACTGCATTCTAAATAATTTAAAATCCCACTTTATAACAAGTGGGTTTTTTTTTTGCTTCATATTTATGTAAAGATTCGTATTTTTAAGAAATCCAAATTTAAAACGGTCCCAATTTGTCTACTAAATCCTTTTCAAATTATTTGTTGCTCGAAAAAAATTATTCAGCATTAACCGTAAAAAACTATTTAAGCGACATTAACGCTTTCGCGGAATTTATTAATTCCGAATACAATATGGCTTCAATAAATGAAGTAAATTATCAGCAAATAAGAAGCTGGATAGTTTCCTTGGTTGAAGCTGGCTTAAGCAATCGTAGCGTAAACCGAAAAGTGTCTGCATTAAATTCGTACTACAAGTTTCTGTTAAAAACCGAAACCATTCAAATAAACCCTTTATCAAAACATAAAGCCTTAAAAACAAGTAAGAAAGTGCAAATTCCATTTTCAGAAAACGAGGTAAGCCAAGTATTAAATCTTTTTAAAACAGAAAATGATTTTGAAAGTTTGCGCGACAAATTTATAATCGAATTGTTTTACTCAACAGGAATACGTCGTATAGAGCTAGTAGAAATAAACCTGTCTAGCCTCGATTTACATAATAAAACGTTAAAGGTTTTAGGTAAACGAAAAAAGGAGCGTATTATTCCGTTATTAAATACAGTAATACAAACAGCTAAAGAGTACCTAAAAGCAAGAAGCGAACTACAAATTTTAGTCGATAAAAATAAGTTGTTTTTAACAAAAAAAGGAGTTAAAATATATGAAACACTTGTTTACAGAATAATAAATGACTATTTTAGTAAAGCATCTACTAAAGTAAAAAAGAGTCCACACATACTTAGGCACTCTTTTGCAACCCATTTATTAAACCAAGGTGCAAACTTAAATGCTGTTAAAGAACTTTTAGGACATTCTAGTTTAGCTGCTACTCAAGTTTATACACATAATAGTATAGCAGAATTAAAAAAAGTGCATATTAAAGCACATCCAAGAAGTAAAAAATAGTATTAATTTATTGTCTAACTAAACCTTTTATTAGATATGAAAGTAAACACGCAATCCGTAAATTTTAATGCAGATCAAAAATTAATTGAATTTATTCAAAAACGAATGGATAAGTTAGAATTGTTTTATGATAAGGTCATTAAGTCTGATGTTTTTTTAAAAGTTGAAAACACTAGTGAAAAAACTAACAAAATTTTTGAAGCCAGAGTAAGTGTTCCTGGAGATAGCTTTGTTGTAAAAAAACAATGTAAAACCTTCGAAGAAGGGGCGGATACCGCAATTGCGTCGTTAGAAAGGCAGTTAAAAAAGCGAAAAGAAAAATTAAGAGCTTATTTATAGTAAAATTTTTTAAAAAATGTTTTGAATACAAAAATAAATCTCTACATTTGCAGTCCGTTAGAAATAACGGGCTTTTTTTATATGGTAAAAAGTATAAAAACGCCGATGTAGCTCAGCTGGCTAGAGCAGCTGATTTGTAATCAGCAGGTCGTGGGTTCGAGTCCCTCCATCGGCTCAAAAATCCTTAAATATTAAGGTTCGAATTTTCGAGAAAGGTCTTTAAAATATTGAATACCATTGGGGAGATACTCAAGCGGCCAACGAGGGCAGACTGTAAATCTGCTGACTATGTCTTCGCAGGTTCGAATCCTGCTCTCCCCACAAACACGCATAGCGTGGCAAGCTCAAAATTCGATGTATTTTGAAATTTTGAGAATTGCGGGAGTAGCTCAGTTGGTAGAGCGTCAGCCTTCCAAGCTGAATGTCGCCGGTTCGAACCCGGTCTCCCGCTCTAAGAGTTATCGGTTTTGGTTAAAGTGTTACGGTTTGAAAAACTAGAAACTTTGAGCTTGAAACTTTAAACTAAAAATGGCCGGTGTAGCTCAGGGGTAGAGCGTTTCCTTGGTAAGGAAGAGGTCACGGGTTCAAATCCCGTCATTGGCTCAATAAAAATGAACAAAAAATTATTAGATAACACTAATATTATTATATAACTAAGATTAAAATTTTTTTAAAAACATGGCAAAGGCAACTTTCGATCGTTCAAAACCACACTTAAATATTGGTACAATTGGACACGTAGATCACGGTAAAACAACTTTAACTGCTGCTATTACTAAAGTATTAGCTGATGCAGGTTTATCAGAAGCGAGAGATTTCGATCAAATTGATAACGCTCCAGAAGAAAAAGAAAGAGGTATTACAATTAATACATCTCACGTTGAGTATCAAACAGCAAATCGTCACTACGCGCACGTAGATTGTCCTGGTCACGCCGATTACGTGAAAAACATGGTAACTGGTGCTGCACAAATGGATGGTGCTATTTTAGTTGTTGCTGCTACTGATGGTCCTATGCCACAAACTCGCGAGCACATCTTATTAGGTCGTCAAGTAGGTATTCCTCGTATCGTTGTTTTCTTAAACAAAGTAGATATGGTTGATGATGAGGAGTTATTAGAATTGGTAGATATGGAAGTTAGAGATTTATTAAACTTCTATGAGTACGATGGTGATAACGGACCTGTAATTTCTGGTTCTGCTTTAGGTGCACTTAACGGTGAGCAAAAGTGGGTTGATACAGTATTAGAATTAATGCAAGCTTGTGACGATTGGATCGAAGAGCCAGTACGTGATATGGATAAGCCTTTCTTAATGCCTATCGAAGACGTATTCTCTATTACTGGTCGTGGAACTGTTGCAACTGGTCGTATTGAAACTGGTGTAGCTAACACAGGTGATCCTGTGGAAATTATTGGTATGGGTGCAGAGAAGTTAACTTCTACTATCACTGGTATCGAAATGTTCCGTCAAATATTAGATAGAGGTGAAGCTGGTGATAACGCTGGTATCTTATTAAGAGGTATTGAGAAAACTCAAATCTCTAGAGGTATGGTAATTACTAAGCCTGGATCTGTAACTCCACACGCTAAATTCAAAGCTGAGGTTTATATCCTTAAAAAAGAAGAAGGTGGACGTCACACTCCATTCCACAACAACTACCGTCCACAGTTCTACGTACGTACAACTGACGTAACTGGAAACATTGCGCTTCCTGATGGAGTTGAAATGGTTATGCCTGGTGATAACTTAACTATTACTGTTGAATTAATTCAACCAATTGCAATGAACGTTGGTTTACGTTTCGCAATTCGTGAAGGTGGTAGAACAGTAGGTGCTGGTCAGGTAACTGAAATTCTAGATTAATTAGAATAATATAAATTTTATACTAAGGGTGTTCCGTTTTTCGGAATACCTTTAAGTATAAATACGGGTGTAGCTCAGTTGGTAGAGCACTGGTCTCCAAAACCAGGTGTCGGGAGTTCGAGTCTCTCCTCCCGTGCAAAATAAAATAAGTTTAACAGGTTGAATTTTAAATTCAGCTTGTTTTATTAATAAAAAATAACAGTATGGGAATTGTAAATTATGTAAAAGAATCATTTGCAGAACTTAAAAATAATGTGACATGGCCTACTTGGGCAGAAGCACAAAGTTTAACAGTTTTAGTTGCTGTGTTTTCTATTATATTTTCGCTTGCTATTTGGGGTGTCGATACAGTTTTCAGTAAAGTTATTACGGCTTACTTTCAATGGATTGGTTAACATTTAAAAGTTAAAAGAAAAAGATTATGTCTGAAGTAAGTGAAAAAAAATGGTATGTTGTTCGTGCAGTTAGTGGGCAAGAGAACAAAATAAAAACATACATAGAAAATGAAATAGCACGTTTAGGAATGCAGGATTATGTAGATCAGGTTTTAGTTCCTACAGAACGTGTTGTTCAAATTCGTAACGGGAAAAAAATACATAAAGAAAAGGTGTTTTTTCCTGGGTATATTATGGTTCAAGCCAATTTAACTGGTGAAGTTCCACATATAATTCGCTCGGTGACTAATGTTATTGGGTTTTTAGGCGAAACAAAAGGAGGCGATCCTGTGCCATTAAGACAATCTGAAGTAAACAGAATGTTAGGTAAGGTCGATGAATTAACGGTTGAAGAAACAGCTAACGTTGCTATTCCTTACACTAAAGGAGAAACAGTTAAAGTTATTGATGGACCATTTAATGGATTCGATGGTACTATCGAAAATATTAATGAAGAAAAGCGTAAGTTAGAGGTAATGGTGAAAATTTTTGGAAGAAAAACACCATTAGAGTTAAGCTATATGCAAGTAGAAAAAGTATAATAATTGTTACACTATATAAAATGATGAGTTTTTTGCTTCCAATTAAAAACCTATCAAACTAAATTATTAAAAATGGCAAAAGAATTAGGTAAAGTAGTTAAGTTACAAGTTCGGGGAGGTGCTGCGAATCCGTCGCCACCGGTTGGACCCGCTTTAGGTGCTGCTGGAGTTAACATTATGGAGTTCTGTAAGCAATTTAATGCTAGAACTCAAGATAAAGCTGGTAAAGTTTTACCGGTTGTTATCTCAGTTTATAAAGACAAGTCGTTCGACTTTGTTATTAAAACTCCTCCAGCTGCAGTACAATTATTAGAAGCGGCCAAGGTGAAAAAAGGTTCAGGTGAACCAAACCGAAAAAAAGTAGCTAAAGTATCTTGGGAACAAGTGAAGACTATTGCAGAAGATAAGATGCAGGATTTAAATGCATTCGAAATTGAATCTGCAATGCGTATGGTAGCTGGTACAGCAAGATCTATGGGAATAACTGTAACTGGTCAGTTTCCATCTTAATCTATTAAAGACATTACAAAATGGCAAGATTAACAAGAAAGCAAAAAGAAGCTTTAGCGAAAATTGAAAAAGGTAGAGTGTATTCGTTAAACGAAGCATCAGCCTTAGTTAAAGAAGTTACCAATACAAAATTTGATGCATCAGTAGATATTGCTGTACGTTTAGGAGTAGATCCTCGTAAAGCAAATCAAATGGTGCGTGGTGTGGTTTCGTTACCTCACGGTACTGGTAAAGACATGAAAGTATTAGCATTAGTAACTCCAGACAAGGAAGCAGAAGCTAAAGAGGCTGGGGCAGATTATGTTGGTTTAGATGAGTACCTTGATAAAATTAAAGGTGGCTGGACCGATGTAGATGTAATTATTACTATGCCAAGTGTTATGGGTAAATTAGGTCCTTTAGGACGTGTGTTAGGTCCTCGTGGTTTAATGCCAAACCCTAAAACTGGTACAGTGACAATGGATATTGCAAAAGCAGTAAGCGAAGTAAAAGCTGGTAAAATCGATTTTAAAGTTGATAAAACAGGTATTGTTCACGCGGCTATTGGAAAAGCATCATTTAGTGCTGATAAAATTGCAGGAAATGCAAATGAATTATTACAAACATTATTAAAATTAAAACCAACAACTGCAAAAGGTACTTATGTGAAAAGTATTTTTATTTCTTCTACAATGAGTCCTAGTATTGCTGTTGATCCAAAAATTGGTTAATTAAGTTAAAACTTTTATTATGACAAGAGAAGAAAAATCACAAGTTATTGAGGAGTTAACTGCAGAATTAGCCAATAACGCAAATATCTATTTAGCGGATATTTCTGGGTTAAATGCAGGATCAACATCCGATTTACGTCGTGCTGCGTTTAAAGCAAACGTAAAAATGGCAGTTGTTAAAAATACCTTACTTGCTAAAGCAATGGAGGCTTCAGATAAAGAGTTTGGAGAACTTCCTACAGTTTTAAAAGGTAATACATCTGTTATGTATGCCGAGACAGGTAATGCACCAGCAAAGTTAATAAAGACCTTCCGTAAAAAATCAGAAAAGCCATTATTGAAAGGAGCTTTTATTGAGGAAGCAATTTATATTGGTGACGAGCAATTAGACGCTTTAGTTGAAATTAAGTCTAAAGACGAGTTATTAGGAGAGATTGTTGGATTATTACAATCGCCTGCTAAAAATGTTGTTTCAGCACTTAAATCAAGTGGCGGTAAAATTGCAGGTATTATTAAAACACTATCTGAAAAAGAAGGATAGTCTTAGCGAGTACGCACTTTATTACAAATATATTATTTAAAAACACTATTAAAACGATAGAAAAATGGCAGATTTAAAAGATTTCGCAGAACAATTAGTTAACTTAACAGTAAAAGAAGTAAACGAGTTAGCTACTATATTAAAAGATGAGTATGGTATCGAGCCTGCTGCTGCTGCTGCAGTTGCTGTTGCTGGTCCTGCTGCAGGTGGTGGTGACGCTGCTGAAGAAAAAACTGAATTTGATGTAATCTTAAAAGCGGCAGGTGGTTCTAAATTAGCTGTTGTAAAATTAGTTAAGGAATTAACTGGTTTAGGATTAAAAGAAGCTAAAGGATTAGTTGATGACGCTCCATCTCCAATTAAAGAAGGTGTATCTAAAGATGAGGCTGAAGCTTTAAAATCTTCTTTAGAAGAAGCAGGAGCAGAAGTTGAGCTTAAGTAAGCTTAATTACTCTTAAAAACAAAGGTTTAGGTTTATCTCGCTAAGTTGCGGGATAACACCTAAACCATTTTGCGTATATAAAAGTATAGCAAATAAATTATGTATTTTTGGCCTATTTTTGTGCCGTTTATTCCAAGTGTTTAAAGAGCACTTTAACTATTTTTTTAATCAAAATTCCGTCCATTGATGTTGTCAACACAAGCTGAAAGATTAAATTTCTCCTCTATTGTTAATAGAACGGAATATCCAGATTTTTTGGATATTCAAATTAAGTCGTTTCAAGATTTTTTCCAACTAGAAACTAAATCAGAAGAACGAGGAGATGAAGGTCTTTATAATACCTTCATGGAAAACTTTCCTATTACTGATTCTCGTAATCAATTTGTATTAGAGTTTTTAGATTATTTCGTAGATCCACCAAGGTATACTATTGAAGAGTGTATAGAAAGAGGACTTACTTATAGCGTACCGCTAAAAGCTAGGTTAAAATTATATTGTACTGATCCTGAACATGAAGATTTTGAAACCATTGTTCAAGACGTTTATTTAGGAACCATTCCTTACATGACACCTAGTGGTACTTTTGTTATTAATGGTGCAGAGCGAGTAGTTGTTTCTCAATTACATCGTTCACCAGGGGTGTTTTTTGGTCAGTCATTCCATGCCAATGGAACTAAATTATATTCAGCTAGGGTTATTCCTTTTAAAGGATCATGGATAGAATTTGCTACCGATATAAACCAAGTAATGTATGCTTATATCGATAGAAAGAAAAAATTACCTGTAACTACGCTTTTCCGCGCTATCGGTTTTGAACGCGATAAAGATATTTTAGAAATATTCGATTTAGCTGAAGAAGCTAAAGTTTCTAAAACAGGTCTTAAAAAGTATTTAGGTCGCAAATTAGCTGCACGTGTACTTAATACATGGCATGAAGATTTTGTTGATGAAGATACAGGTGAAGTAGTATCAATCGAGCGTAACGAAATTGTACTTGATCGTGATACTATTTTAGATAAAGATAATATTGAAGAAATTATAGAAGCCGATGTTAAAACGATTCTTCTTCATAAAGAATCTAACGAACAAGGTGATTATGCCATTATTCATAACACGCTTCAAAAAGACCCTACAAACTCAGAAAAAGAAGCTGTAGAACATATTTACCGTCAATTACGTAATGCAGAACCACCAGATGAGGAAACGGCACGTGGTATAATTGACAAGTTATTCTTCTCAGATCAACGTTATTCACTTGGTGAAGTTGGTCGTTATAGAATGAACAAAAAATTAGGGTTAGATATTGGTATGGATAAGCAAGTGCTTACCAAAGAAGATATCATAACTATTATTAAATATTTAATTGAGCTTATCAACTCAAAAGCAGAGATAGATGATATTGATCACTTATCTAACCGTCGTGTACGTACAGTTGGTGAGCAATTATCTCAACAGTTTGGTGTTGGTTTAGCTCGTATGGCGCGTACTATTCGTGAACGTATGAATGTTCGTGATAACGAAGTATTTACTCCAATTGATTTAATTAATGCGAAGACATTATCTTCTGTAATTAATTCTTTCTTTGGTACAAACCAGTTATCTCAGTTCATGGATCAAACGAATCCATTAGCAGAAATAACTCATAAACGTCGTTTGTCAGCATTAGGTCCAGGTGGTCTGTCTCGTGAAAGAGCAGGTTTCGAGGTGCGTGATGTTCACTATACACACTACGGAAGACTTTGTCCTATTGAAACACCAGAAGGACCAAATATTGGTCTTATATCATCACTTTCAGTTTATGCTAAAGTTAACTCAATGGGATTCATTGAAACACCATATCGTCCAGTTGAAAATGGTGTAGTAGATATTAAAAATGAGCCAACTTATTTAAGTGCAGAAGAAGAGGAAGAAAAATTAATAGCTCAAGCAACTGTAAATGTTGATGAGGATGGTAAGATATTACATGATAAGGTAATTGCACGTATGGAAGGAGATTTCCCTGTTATTGAGCCAACAGATTTACATTATACTGATGTAGCTCCAAACCAGATTTCCTCTATCTCGGCATCTTTAATTCCATTTTTAGAGCATGATGATGCAAACCGTGCTTTAATGGGATCTAACATGATGCGTCAAGCGGTACCATTATTAAGAGTAGATTCTCCTATTGTAGGAACAGGTCTTGAACGTCAGGTGGCTAAAGATTCTAGAGTATTAATTAATGCAGAAGGAACTGGAGAAGTTTTATATGTTGATGCAAACGAAATTAAAATTAGATACGACAGAACAGAAGATGAAGCAAAAGTAAGCTTCGATTCAGATATTAAAACGTATCCATTAATTAAGTTTAGAAAAACTAACCAAGGTACTTCAATCAACCTTAAACCAATTGTGGTTAAAGGAGATACAGTAACTAAAGGTCAAGTTTTATGTGAAGGTTATGCTACGCAACAAGGCGAATTAGCACTTGGTAGAAACATGAAAGTAGCCTTTATGCCTTGGAAAGGGTATAACTTTGAGGATGCAATTGTAATTTCTGAAAAAGTTGTTCGTGAAGATATTTTTACATCTATTCACATTGATGAGTATTCTTTAGAAGTTAGAGATACAAAATTAGGAAACGAAGAGTTAACTAACGATATTCCTAACGTATCAGAAGAAGCGACTAAAGATTTAGATGAAAATGGAATGATTCGCGTTGGAGCCGAGGTTAAACCTGGTGACATCTTAATCGGAAAAATTACTCCAAAAGGAGAAAGCGATCCTACTCCAGAAGAAAAATTATTACGTGCTATCTTTGGTGATAAAGCTGGTGATGTTAAAGATGCATCTTTAAAAGCTTCGCCATCATTAAATGGTGTTGTAATCGAGAAGAAATTATTTGCAAGAGCAGTAAAAGATAAGCGTAAAAGAGCTCAAGATAAAGATGATATCTTAGCTTTAGAAGCACAATACGATAGAAAGTTCGACGATTTAAAAGAAATTTTAGTAGAAAAACTTTTTGCTATTGTTAACGGTAAAACCGCTCAAGGTATATTTAACGATTTAGGTGAAGAAGTTTTACCAAAAGGTAAAAAATTCACTTTAAAAATGTTAAATGCTGTTGATGATTATGCGCATTTAGTTTCAGGTAAATGGACTACCGATGAGCATACAAACCAATTAGTTGCCGATTTAATTCACAATTACAAAATCAAAGAAAACGATTTACAAGGTGCATTGCGTCGCGAGAAGTTTACTATTTCTGTAGGTGATGAGTTACCATCAGGAATTATTAAACTAGCTAAAGTTTACATTGCTAAAAAGCGTAAACTTAAAGTAGGTGATAAAATGGCAGGACGTCACGGTAACAAAGGTATTGTTGCACGTATTGTTCGTCAAGAAGATATGCCATTCTTAGAAGATGGAACTCCTGTTGATATAGTACTTAACCCACTAGGTGTACCATCTCGTATGAACATTGGTCAGATTTATGAAACTGTTCTTGGATGGGCTGGACAAAAATTAGATAGAAAATACGCTACGCCAATTTTTGATGGTGCAACTATCGATCAGATTAATGCATTAACAGACGAAGCTGGAATTCCACGTTACGGACATACATATTTATATGATGGCGGTACAGGAGAGCGTTTCGATCAGCCAGCAACAGTAGGTGTAATCTACATGTTAAAGTTAGGACACATGGTAGACGATAAAATGCACGCACGTTCTATAGGACCTTACTCATTAATTACTCAACAACCTCTTGGTGGTAAAGCACAATTTGGTGGTCAGCGTTTTGGTGAGATGGAAGTTTGGGCACTTGAAGCATACGGTGCATCAAGTACTTTACGAGAAATTTTAACTGTAAAATCTGATGACGTAATTGGTAGAGCCAAAACTTACGAAAGTATAGTTAAAGGTGAGCCAATGCCAGATCCTGGTTTACCAGAATCATTCAATGTATTAATGCATGAATTGAAAGGTTTAGGATTAGACATCAGATTAGAGGAGTAAAAAAACATAGTTAACATCCACAGTTCATATTGAAACATAAATTGTGGATGAAAACTGAAGACTAAAAAACATGGCAAGAAAACAAGATAAGAATACAGTAAAGAGATTTAATAAAATCTCAATTGGTTTAGCATCACCAGAGTCTATTTTAGCAGAATCTCGTGGCGAGGTTTTAAAACCAGAAACTATCAATTATCGAACTCACAAACCAGAAAGAGATGGTTTGTTCTGTGAGCGTATTTTTGGTCCTGTAAAGGATTACGAGTGTGCTTGTGGTAAATATAAAAGAATCCGTTATAAAGGTATTGTTTGCGACCGTTGTGGTGTTGAAGTAACAGAGAAGAAAGTACGTCGCGATAGAGTGGGACACATTAACTTAGTAGTGCCAGTAGCACATATTTGGTATTTCCGTTCTTTACCCAACAAAATAGGTTATTTACTTGGTTTACCATCTAAGAAATTAGATATGATAATTTACTACGAACGTTATGTAGTAATTCAACCAGGTAATGCTAAAAATGAAGAAGGCGAGCCTTTACAAAAATTAGATTTCCTTACGGAAGAAGAATATTTAAATATATTAGAAGCACTTCCTCAAGACAATCAATATTTAGATGACACCGACCCTAATAAGTTTATTGCTAAAATGGGAGCAGAGTGTTTAATCGAGTTATTGGCTAGAATTGACTTAGAGGCTTTATCATACGAATTACGTCATAAAGCAAACACCGAAACGTCTAAACAACGTAAAACAGAAGCCTTAAAGCGTTTACAAGTGGTTGAAGCTTTACGTGAATCTAACAATAATCGCGAGAACAGACCAGAATGGATGATTATGAAGGTAATTCCAATCATTCCGCCAGAATTACGTCCGTTAGTGCCGTTAGATGGTGGTCGTTTCGCTACTTCAGATTTAAATGATTTATACCGTCGAGTTATTATCCGTAATAACCGTTTAAAGCGTTTAGTTGAAATTAAAGCACCTGAAGTAATTTTACGTAACGAAAAACGTATGTTACAAGAATCTGTCGATTCATTATTTGATAACACACGTAAATCTTCAGCAGTAAAAACCGATTCTAACCGTCCGTTAAAATCTTTATCAGATAGTTTAAAAGGTAAGCAAGGGCGTTTCCGTCAAAACTTACTTGGTAAACGTGTAGATTATTCGGCACGTTCGGTAATTGTTGTTGGTCCAGAATTAAAATTATTCGAATGTGGATTGCCAAAAAATATGGCAGCAGAACTTTACAAGCCTTTTGTAATTAGAAAATTAATTGAAAGAGGTATTGTAAAAACTGTAAAATCTGCAAAGAAAATTATAGATAAAAGAGAGCCTGTGGTTTGGGATATCTTGGAAAATGTTCTTAAAGGACATCCGGTATTACTAAACCGTGCTCCAACATTACACCGTTTGGGTATTCAAGCTTTCCAACCTAAGTTAATTGAAGGTAAAGCAATACAGTTACACCCATTAGTTTGTACGGCATTTAACGCCGATTTCGATGGTGACCAAATGGCGGTACACTTACCATTAGGGCCAGAGGCAATCTTAGAGTGTCAATTATTAATGTTGGCCTCGCATAATATTTTAAACCCTGCAAATGGTTCTCCAGTAGCAGTACCATCTCAAGATATGGTGCTTGGTTTATATTATATGACTAAAGAGCGTAAGTCTACACCAGAAGTGCCAATCAAAGGAGAAGGCTTAACATTTTATTCTCCAGAAGAGGTAGAAATCGCTTTTAACGAAAAACGTGTTGATTTAAATGCATCAATAAAAGTTCGTACTATCGATATTAATGAAGAAGGTAAGTTAGACAGAATGATTATCGATACAACTGTTGGTCGTGTATTATTTAATCAACATGTACCTCAAGCAGCTGGTTATATCAATCAAGTATTAACAAAGAAATCGTTAAGAGATATTATTGGTGATATCTTAAAAGCGACATCTGTTCCTGAAACTGCAGATTTTTTAGATGCTATTAGAACCTTAGGTTTCAACTTTGCATTTAAAGGTGGTTTATCTTTTAGTTTAGGTGATATTATTATTCCAGCTGAAAAGCAAAGTATGATTGATGCTGCTAATAAGCAAGTTGACGGTATTATGGGGAACTATAATATGGGACTTATTACCAATAATGAACGTTATAACCAAGTTATTGATATTTGGACATCAACAAACGCAGAGTTAACCGAGTTATCGATGAAGCGTATTCGCGAAGACCAACAAGGATTTAACTCGGTATTTATGATGCTGGATTCTGGAGCTCGTGGTTCTAAAGAACAAATTCGTCAGTTAACCGGTATGCGTGGATTAATGGCTAAGCCTAAAAAATCTAACGCAGGTGGTGGTGAAATTATTGAAAACCCAATTCTTTCTAATTTTAAAGAAGGTCTTTCAATTTTAGAATACTTTATTTCTACTCACGGTGCGCGTAAAGGTCTTGCAGATACGGCTCTTAAAACTGCAGATGCAGGTTACTTAACACGTCGTTTAGTAGATGTTTCTCAAGATGTTATTATCAATTCAGAAGATTGTGGTACATTAAGAGGTGTTGAAGTTGAAGCACTTAAGAAAAACGATGAAATCGTTGAAACACTTGCTGCTAGAATTGTAGGTAGAGTTTCTTTGAACGATGTCTACAACCCTTTAACAGATGAATTATTAGTTTCTGCCGGTCAGTTAATAGACGATCAAATCGCAAAAACTATTGGAGACTCTCCGGTTGAAACGATAGAAGTACGTTCGCCATTATCGTGTGAAGCTTTGCAAGGTATTTGTGCTAAATGTTACGGTCGTAACTTAGCCACAGGAAAAATGGTTCAACGTGGTGAAGCTGTTGGTGTTGTAGCGGCACAATCTATTGGTGAGCCTGGTACGCAGTTAACACTTCGTACATTCCACGTTGGAGGTATTGCAGGAAATATTTCAGAAGAAAACAAGCTTGTTGTTAAGTTTGACGGTGTAGCTGAAATTGAAGATTTAAAAACAGTTAAAGGTCAGGATAATGAGGGTAATGATGTTGATATTGTTATTTCTAGAACATCTGAGCTTAAACTTGTTGATAAGAAAACTGGTATTGTTTTAAGCACAAATAACATTCCTTATGGTTCTACGCTAAACATTAAAAATGGTGCGAACTTAACGAAAGGAGATGTGGTTTGTTCATGGGATCCATATAATGGTGTAATTATTTCGGAGTTTGCTGGTAAAGTAAAATACGAAAACATCGAGCAAGGAATTACATATCAGGTGGAGATTGATGAACAAACAGGTTTCCAAGAAAAAGTAATTTCAGAGTCTAGAAATAAAAAACTTATTCCTACGCTTCATATTGAAGATAGTAAAGGAGAAACTATACGTTCGTATAACTTACCTGTAGGCGCACACTTGATGATTGATGATGGTGAGAAGATTAGCGTTGGAAAGATTTTAGTTAAAATCCCACGTAAATCAGCAAAAGCTGGTGATATTACGGGTGGTTTACCTCGTGTAACGGAGTTATTCGAAGCGCGTAACCCATCTAATCCAGCAGTTGTTTCAGAGATTGACGGTGTTGTATCTTTTGGTAAAATTAAGCGTGGTAATCGTGAAATTATCGTAGAGTCTAAATTAGGTGAAGTTAAAAAGTACTTAGTTAAACTATCAAATCAAATTCTGGTACAAGAAAACGATTTTGTAAAAGCTGGTATGCCACTTTCTGATGGATCTGTAACACCTAATGATATCTTAAATATAAAAGGTCCTTCAGCAGTACAACAATATTTAGTAAACGAAGTACAAGAAGTTTACCGTTTACAAGGTGTAAAAATTAACGATAAGCATTTCGAAGTTGTTGTAAGACAAATGATGCGTAAAGTAAGAATTATTGATTCTGGAGATACTTTATTCTTAGAAGATCAATTAGCACACAAAGCTGATTTTATTAAGGAGAATGATGATATTTTCGGTATGAAGGTAATTGAAGATGCTGGAGATTCTGTTAACCTTAAAGAAGGGCAAATAGTTTCACCTCGTCAATTACGTGATGAAAACTCAATTTTACGTCGTGAAGATAAAAATCTTGTTGTAGCTCGTGATGCACAACCAGCAACAGCAACACCAATTCTTCAGGGTATTACAAGAGCGTCATTACAAACCAAGTCGTTTATTTCTGCAGCATCCTTCCAGGAAACTACAAAAGTACTTAACGAAGCAGCTGTAGCTGGTAAAGTAGATACTTTAGAAGGCTTAAAGGAAAATGTAATTGTAGGTCACAGAATTCCTGCAGGTACAGGTATGCGTAAGTATAGCGACATTATTGTAGGTTCGAAAGAAGAATTCGACCAAATGATGCAAGTAAAGCAAGAATTAAATTATAATTAATAATTTTTGTTATTCCCGCGAAGGCGGGAATCTATAAAATAAAAGCCTTCATGTATAAACGTGAAGGCTTTTTTTAATGAATTTATAATAATAAAACTTTTATTTAAAGTTAAAAAATAGTTTCAAATGGTAGACGAAAAGAATAAACCAAAACAAGGGCAAATAAATATAGAGTTAGATGAAAAAGTAGCAGAAGGCACATATTCTAACTTGGCCATAATTAATCATTCTGTATCCGAATTTGTAGTAGATTTTGTGAATATAATGCCAGGTGTACCTAAGAGCAAGGTTAAATCTAGAATTATATTAACACCACAACATGCTAAACGATTATTAAAAGCATTAAACGACAATGTACAACGTTTCGAGCAAGCACATGGTGAAATAAAAGATTACGAGCAACCTCCAATTCCTTTAAATTTTGGACCAACAGGACAAGCATAAAAAAAAGCCTTTAAAATTAATTTTAAAGGCTTTTTTTATTGAAGTTAAATTTATTCAAACTCCGATGTGAAATGTAATTTTACACTCGGGTATTTTTGCTGAGTCATTTGCAGTGAAAATGGAGAGTCTGATAAAAACACCAACTGTCCTTGCTTATCTTTAGCTAAAAAGCGCTGTTTAACTCTTAAGAACTCTTTATATTCATCAGATTTTGGATCTTCTGGATCCACCCAACAGGCCTTATGAACATTTAAGTTTTCGTAAGTACATTTTGCACCATATTCATGTTCTAATCGATATTGAATTACCTCGTATTGTAAAGCGCCAACGGTACCAATTACTTTTCTACCGTTAAGTTCTAAGGTAAAAAGTTGTGCTACACCTTCATCCATTAATTGATCGATACCTTTAAAAAGCTGTTTCGATTTCATTGGGTCAGCATTGTTTATATATCTAAAATGCTCAGGAGAAAAACTTGGAACGCCTTTATAGTTTAAAATTTCTCCTTCTGTTAAGGTATCACCAATTTTAAAACTCCCTGTATCTTGTAAGCCAACAATATCTCCAGGATACGATATATCTACAATTTCTTTCTTTTCAGCAAAAAACGCATTTGGGCTCGAGAATTTAAGTTTTTTATTATTTCTTACATGAAGGTATGGCGTATTACGTTTAAATTCACCAGAAACAATTTTAACGAAAGCTAAACGGTTACGATGATTTGGGTCCATGTTTGCATGAATTTTAAAAACAAAGCCTGTAAATTTCTTTTCATCTGGTTTTACCAAACGTTCTTCACTTTGTTTAGCTCTTGGTTTTGGTGCTATTTCAACAAAACAATCCAATAATTCGCGAACTCCAAAATTATTTAATGCCGAACCAAAAAATACAGGTTGTTGATTGCCTTCTAAGTAATCCGTTTTATTAAACTCTGGGTATATACCTTCAACTAACTCTATTTCTTCTCTTAAGGTGTTAGCCGATTTTTCTCCAATTAATTCATCCAATTCAGGAGAAGATAAATCAGAAATTTCAATAGTTTCTTCAATATTTTTTCGGCTATCTCCACTAAATAAGTTTACATTTTTCTCCCAAATGTTGTAAATACCTTTAAACTCATAACCCATGCCAATAGGGAAACTTAAAGGAGCCACTTTTAAACCTAGTTTTTGTTCAACTTCATCTAATAAATCAAAAGCATCTTTACCTTCACGGTCAAGTTTATTAATAAATACAATCATAGGAATGTTTCTCATACGGCAAACTTCAACCAACTTTTCAGTTTGTTCCTCAACACCTTTTGCCACATCAATAACTACAATTACACTATCTACGGCTGTTAAAGTTCTAAAGGTATCTTCAGCAAAATCTTTATGTCCAGGTGTATCTAGAATGTTTATTTTTGTACCGTTATACTCAAATGCTAAAACAGAGGTAGCCACCGAGATACCACGTTGGCGCTCAATTTCCATAAAGTCACTGGTAGCGCCTTTTTTAATTTTATTACTTTTTACAGCGCCAGCTTCTTGAATAGCACCACCAAAAAGTAATAGCTTCTCTGTTAATGTTGTTTTACCTGCATCTGGGTGAGAAATAATACCAAAAGTCCTTCTGCGTTGTATTTCTTTTAAAAAACTCATAAAATTTTAAATAAATGGGATGCAAATATACTACTTAATACACCAAATATTGTAGAACTTTAAAGGGCTTTTTAATTTAGTAAATACATTGTTAGTTTAAATTTTACTTGGTATTTTTGTTTACTATGGAAGAAGAAAAAGTAATTCTTGTAAATGAACAAGATGAACAAATAGGATTAATGGGTAAAATGGAGGCTCATGAAAAAGCATTATTACATCGTGCATTTTCAGTTTTTGTTTTTAATGATAAGCATGAACTAATGTTACAGCAGCGTGCTTTTAGCAAATACCATTCTCCGGGTTTATGGACAAATACATGTTGTAGCCACCAGCGTGAAGGTGAAAGCAATATAGAAGCTGGAAAACGTAGATTATTTGAAGAAATGGGATTTGTAACCGAGTTAGAAGAAACAACTTCATTTATTTATAAAGCCCCTTTTGATAATGGATTAACAGAACATGAGTACGACCATATTATGCTAGGGTACTTTAATGATGCCCCAGAAATTAATACAGATGAAGTTGAAGCTTGGAAATGGATGCCTTTAGAAGCCGTAAAAAATGATATTAATTTAAATCCAGATACTTATACCGAGTGGTTTAAAATTATTTTTGAAAAGTTTTATAAACACATAAATATTACAAAGCCATGAAAGCCACAGTAAGCAGAAAAGCCCATTTTAATGCTGCTCACAGACTTTATCGAGCAACTTGGAGCGACGATAAAAATAAAGCTGTTTTTGGTAAGTGTAGTAACCCTAACTTTCATGGACATAATTACGAGTTAATTGTAAGTGTAACAGGAGAGATAGATAAAGAAACAGGTTTTGTTATAGATATGAAGGTTTTAAAAGATTTAATTTATGAAGAAATTGAGCAAACTTTCGATCATAAAAATTTAAATTTAGAGGTTGAAGTCTTTAAAACACTAAACCCAACAGCCGAAAATATTGCTGTTGTTATATACAACATTTTAAAACCAAAACTATCAAAGCATCTAGATTTACAAATAACACTGTACGAAACTCCACGAAATTTCGTTACCTATAGTGGTAAATAAAAAACTTTATAAGTTGTAAAAATAAAAAGAGTTTTATATTTATTTTAAATGTAATTTTGCATTAAATTAAAATTTATATTATGGCAAATGTTAGAGATTTAAAAAAAGACATAAATTATGTTTTAGGGGATATTATTGAAGCTGTTTACGTATGGGAAATGGAAAATACAGATAAGGATACAAAAGAAAGCGAAGCAATAATTGATGAAGCTATTGAAACGTTTGATGTTTTAATAGCAAAAGTAAATGCAAAAGATGTAGAAAGGCCAAAGGCTCATTTTAAGGCAATTAACCTTGAACTGGAAGAAAAAGGGAAGGCGTTAATAGAAAAGATTAATAAATTAAGTTAATTTTTTTAGAAAGTGCTTGCAAATTTAATTTTTGCGATTATATTTGCACCCGCAATTACGCCGATGTAGCTCAGCTGGCTAGAGCAGCTGATTTGTAATCAGCAGGTCGTGGGTTCGAGTCCCTCCATCGGCTCTAAAAAACAAAAACCTTTCAAATGATTTTGAAAGGTTTTTTGCATTTTAAAACGGTTGTGTTTTATTTTTCGGTTTCTTTTATAATTTTAATAAAAGCTTCTAGCTCTTTACCGTATTTAGAGTTTTTAATATCTGGCGTAAGCGTTTGGTTAATGGTATCTAAAAATTTGAGTTGCGCGTTATAAATTTCAGAAAGCGCTAAATATGGAGCAACCTCACTGTCTTTGTGGTTTAAGGCGAAATTAACTGTATATAAATAACGTCTTCTTAATAAGCCATTATCAAGATTAACTAAAGAGTCTAAAGCAATAGAGTCTCCAGCGCGTTGTGCCTCAAATTTTTCTTTAATTAGCTCTAATCGTTTATTGTTAACTTTAGAAATCATTAATAAATATTCTTCATAAATCTCTTGTTGCTTAGAGCCTTTAATTTTGGCATCGAAAACAAAATTTTTAAGACTAGTATTAATTTCTGTAACACCTTTATCTGCAAAAAATTTAATTCGATCTTGTTCTGCACTATGTTTATCTAAATCTAAGAAGAAAATTTCGGGAGATTCTAGGTCACTTTGTAAACTAAAATTGGAGTCGCCGTTTATTACTAAACTATCTACAGTAATTAATAGTGTATCTTCTATTTTTTTAAGATAAACCGTCCCTTTTTTTAGACCTTTTATAGTTCCATTTACTGTTAAATCCTTTTCTGTTTTTCCACAAGAAATTAGTGTTATTAAAGTAACAAGCGTTATTGTTATTTTTTTCATATCTCTATAATTTTAAGGTGAGCAAATATCTTATAATTTAAATTATTAAGCTAGTAGGATATTAAATAAAATAAGTGTGGCTAAAACTTTTTATTAATAATTAGAGATATAATCTTATAAATTAAAGTTTGGCACAAGTATTGTTATACAGATAGTAATTACGTTCCTATTAAAAGTTTATTGAGTGGTTACTTTAAACTTAGAGAAAGTAAATCATATTTTTGGTTAGTTAGTTAGAGAAAGACACCTCGATTTCGAGGTGTTTTTTTATACATTAAATTTAGTTAGAGCGCATCCAAACGACTAACAACTGTGCATTTCGTCGATAAAATACATTTTATCGACGAAAAATGTTAAAAAAATACGCGTTTCATCGATTTTAGTCGCTTTTAGTCGTTTTTATGTTTTTAAGAGTTTTATATTTGAAGTGTACTAAATAACACACTTTTTAGTTCAATGGATTAATTAATTAATATTTGCATTATGTTGTTGATGCGGTTTCCCCAAATCTAACCTACATAAAAAATTAAAGCAAATTGAGAGAAAACCGAGTTTGAGGGAACTCGGTTTTTTTATGCAATAAAATCAAGTATAATAATAGGTTTATTGAGTATGCCTTAATATATTTTCTAAATTAGCATAATTATGAAGAATTTATTACTTGTTTTAATCTGTTTAATTGGTTTATTATCCTTTGGACAGTTACCTAATGGATTTGTTTACGTAAAAGATGTTATACCAGATTTAGATGTTGAATTAAGGTATAACACTACCAACAATTTTTTAGGTAAACACGTTGAAGGGTATTTTGCAAACCAATTAATTTTAACTAAACAAGCAGCAGAAGCTTTAAAATTGGTGCAAGAAGAACTTCAACAACAAAACTTATGTTTAAAAGTTTATGACGGTTACCGACCGCAGCAAGCCGTTAATCATTTTGTTAAATGGGCTAAAGCATTAGATGATACTATAAATAAATCGATTTTTTATCCGAAGGAAAAGAAAAAAAACTTGTTTAAAAACGGTTATATTGCTTCAAAATCGGGACATAGTCGGGGTAGTACTGTCGATTTAACTATAATTGATGCCGATACGGGAAGGCCAATAGATATGGGAAGTCCATTTGATTTTTTTGGACAACAATCGTGGGTTACGTATGGCAAAATAACCAAAAAGCAGCATGATAATAGAATATTGCTTCAGCGTGTTATGCAAAAGCACGGATTTAGAAGTTACTCTAAAGAATGGTGGCATTTTACTTTACGCGGTGAGCCTTTTCCTAAAACCTATTTTAATTTCCCTATAAAGTAAAGTTTAATACCAGCGCTTTTTCTTCTTTTTTGAAGCCGTACTTTTTCGTCCTTTTTTATGTTTACTACCTGTTTTTTTAGATTTATGAACAACAGGTTTAGCTTTAGGGTCTAATGGATATGGATGTTCATCTTCAATAGGAATTTCTAATTGAATAAGTTGTTGAATAGTTTTAATGTAACTCTTTTCATCTGCAGAACATAGTGAATAAGCCGTTCCGGTTTTACCAGCGCGAGCAGTTCTACCAATGCGATGCACATAGGTTTCTGGTACGTTAGGTAAATCGAAATTTATAACGGCATCTAATTCATTTATATCTATTCCACGTGCCGCAACATCTGTAGCAATAAGAATATTAACGTAACCATTTTTAAATTTATTTAAAGCATCTTGTCGTAAATTTTGTGTTTTATCGCCATGAATACTATCAACTTTATAACCGTTTTTAGTTAATGTTTGTTCCAGCTTGTTTACTCCAAATTTGGTTCGTCTAAAAATTATAATACTACCTTTAATAGTGTTTCGTAGTAAGTGTAAACACAATTCCATTTTATTACGTTTAGGTACGTAATATAAAATTTGATTAATATTTTTTGAAGTTGAAGAATTTGTAGCAACTTCAATACGTTCTGGAGTATTTAAAATGGTGTTGGCAAGTTGCTCAACTTTTGCAGGTATGGTTGCAGAAAATAATAAAATTTGCTTTTCTTTTGTACAAAGGCGTTCAATTTTTTTAACATCATCAATAAAGCCCATATCTAACATTAAGTCGGCTTCATCTAAAACTAAAATTTCAACATAGTCTAAATTTAGTAAATCTTGTTTGTGTAAATCTAGTAGGCGACCTGGTGTTGCAATTAAAATATCGACACCTTTATTTAAAATATCCTTTTGAGGTTCTATAGAAGTACCTCCAAAAATTACAGCAGATCTTAAGTTGGTATATTTTCCTAAGGTTTTAAAGTTATCTTGAATTTGAGAGGCCAATTCTCGAGTTGGACTAACAATTAAAGCTTTAACTTTTTTGCCTTTTTTAGGTGCATCTTGATAATCGAAAAACTTTTGAAGAATAGGTAAAGCAAAAGCAGCTGTTTTACCTGTGCCTGTTTGTGCAGAAACAATAACATCTTTATTGTTTAAAACAGAAGGAATTGTTTTTTCTTGAACCAATGTAGGAGCAAGGTAACCCGCTTCATCAATAGCTTTTAAAATAGGTTTGTTTAACTTAAAATTTGAAAATGACATACAAGAATTTTAGGCAAAGATACGGTAAAGAAAGTCAATTTGTTTTTAAATATTTTTTAGGTTATGTAAAAGAATTAAAACAAAAAAGCCATCTAATAAAGATGACTTTTTGATATATATGATATAATTGTAATTAATTATTCGCCTAAAAACGGGTAACGATAATCGGTTGGTGTTACAAATGTTTCTTTAATCATTCTTGGAGACACCCAACGTAATAAGTTTTGTGCGCTACCTGCTTTATCATTTGTTCCAGAAGCTCTAGCACCACCAAATGGCTGTTGACCAACAACGGCTCCGGTAGGTTTATCGTTTATGTAAAAGTTACCTGCACTGTTTTGTAAAGCTTCAGTAGCTTGTGTAATTGCATATCTATCGGTTGATAAAATGGCACCGGTTAAGGCATACTCGCTAGTTTCATCTACTAATTTTAAAGTTTCCGCGTAAGCGTCATCTTCATAAACATAAATAGTAATTACAGGTCCAAAAAGTTCGGTACACATGGTTGTGTATTTTGGGTTTGTTGTTACTATTACCGTAGGTTCTATAAAATACCCTTTGCTTTTATCGTAATTTCCACCAGCTATAATTTCGGCATCGGTATCGTTTTTAGCACCATCAATATATTTTGCTAATTTATCGAAAGAACCTTCGTGAATTACAGCAGTAATAAAGTTGCTCATATCTTCTGGAGACCCCATTTTAAAAGAAGCAATATCTTCTAAAACAAAATTCTTAACATCTGCCCAAATGCTTTTTGGTATGTAAGCTCTAGAAGCTGCACTACATTTTTGCCCTTGAAACTCAAAAGCACCACGTGAAATAGCTGTTGCCACTTGTTTTGCATTAGCCGATTTATGTGCTACAATAAAATCTTTACCACCAGTTTCACCAACAATTCGTGGGTAAGTTTTGTAGTTGTGAATGTTGTTACCAATTTGTTTCCACAACTCTTTGAAAATAAAGGTAGAACCTGTAAAATGTAAACCTGAAAAATCTGGACTTGCAAGTACAGTTTCGGTAATCATTGCTGGATCTCCAAATACCACGTTAATTACACCGGCAGGTACACCAGCTTCTTTAAATACATCCATTATAACTTTAGCTGAATATACTTGGCTATCGCTTGGTTTCCAAACAACAACATTACCCATTAATGCCATACATGCTGGTAAATTTCCTGCAATTGCAGTAAAATTAAATGGTGTAACAGCATAAGTGAAACCTTCTAATGGTCTGTATTCAATACGGTTCCAGGCATCGCTTGTGCTTTCTGGTTGCTCCATGTAAATATCAGTCATAAACTGTACGTTAAAACGTAAAAAGTCTATAAACTCGCAAGCTGCATCAATTTCGGCTTGGTGAATGGTTTTAGACTGAGCAATCATAGTTGCAGCATTAATTTTTGCACGGTAAGGACCGGCAATTAACTCGGCAGCTTTTAAAAATATACCAGCGCGTTGTTCCCAAGGCATTAAACTCCACGTTTTTCTAGCTTCTAAAGCTGTAGAGATGGCGTTTTCAACATGACTTTTTTCTGCTAAATGAAACGTTCCTACAATATGTTTATGGTCATGGGGAGGCGACATTTCTTTAGTGTTACCTGTTTCGATATTTTCACCATTAATATATAGTGGTACATCAATTTTGCTATTAAACATGTCCTTGTATGCAGTAAGTACTTCTGTGCGTTCTGGTGTTCCAGGGGCATAAGATTTTACAGGTTCGTTTACGGCAATAGGTACGTTAAAAAAGCCTTTTCCCATGATTTGTTGTTTTTTGTTATTGAAAATTCATTAATTGAGCCACAAAATTACGAATTTTTAAATGAATAATGATGATTGTATTTCCCCAAAAATGTGTTAATATTTAGTTTATATTTGTAAACTGCTAACCCTGTTTAAAAGTTTATTTGTAACATGTGTACAGTTTCTATATTTCCAAAAGGAAATAATGATTTTATTTTAACTTCCAACCGAGATGAGGCGCCTAGTAGAATATCTTTGCCTCCAAGTTTTTACGATTTTAATGGAAAAAAAATGTTATATCCAAAGGATGAATTATCTGAAGGTACTTGGGTAGGTGTTAGTGAAAACAATCGACTAATTTGTTTGCTTAATGGTGGTTTTAAACTCCATACACGACAACCTATATACAGAAAGAGTAGAGGTATAGTGGTTAAAGAGTTATTGGTTGCTCCGCACATTATAAATATATTTAATGATTACAATTTTTTAGGAATTGAACCATTTACATTGGTAATTGCAGATTGGAATGATGATTTACAATTTTATCAGTTTGTTTGGGATGGTTTAGAAAAATACTTTGAAAAATTACCTTTAGAGCCTAAAATTTGGTCTTCGACAACTTTATATACAGCAGATATGAAAGTTGAAAGATTAGAATGGTTTAAAGAATTTGTAAGTACTAATGAAAATTCAGTAAACAATATTCTTGATTTTCATAAATACGCGGGCAAAGATAATAACGAATACGGTACGGTAATGAATCGTGGTATTGTAAAAACCACAAGTATTACTCAAGTTTGTAAAACAGGAACAATAGTAGAAATGAGATACGAAAACGTTCGTAATAAATTTGTTTCTAAAGAACAGTTTAAATTTCCTGAGCCTATAAATGAATAATACCGGAATTATTATAACCTTAGCTTATCCTGAAACTATTGTTATGGTTGCCGATGAGTGGTATTCTCCTTTTTTAAGATTTATTGGTATTGGTAAAAAAGATTATTTGCGAGCAGGACACGCTGCCTTAGTTTTAATAAATAAGGAAACCGGAATTTTAGAGTATCATGATTTTGGTAGGTATATAACTCCAGAGCCAACAGGGCGGGTTAGAGGTAAAGATACTGATAATGAATTACATTTTCCTATTCAAGCAAAAATTCAAGAAAACCAAATAATTAATTTAGATGAAATTTTAAAATTTCTTGCTACTAAACCAAAATTAACTCATGGCGAAGGTAAACTAGTAGCATCAGTTTGTACGAAAGTTGATTATTTAAAAGCGCGTACACATATTACCAAAATGCAAAATAAACATTTTATTAGGTATGCCGCTTTTATAAAAAATGCTTGTAATTGTGCGCGATTTGTAACTGATAGTTTAATAGCTTCGGTTACAGATGGTAATGTTAAAAAAGCTTTGAAAAAATCATTATGGTTTACGCCAAGTACTGTTGGTAATGTTTTATTAGCAAATACAGAAAGCGAGGTTTATGAAGTTACAGAAACTGGTAAAATTTCAACATTTAAAGGTTCTCAAAAAAGCGTAAACTTACGTTGTTTTTTAGATAGATTAAAAAATCACCAAGTTAATCTAGTGGGCTCTTTAAAACCTAAAATTGTTTCGGGTTTGCATGAAAATGCACAATGGTTATCTGGAATTGCAGCTGGAGCTTGGTTTGAATTACATAGAACCAATAAATTAAATGTTTACCGTTTTAGAAGAATTTCTCCCTACGGCAATATTGATGTTGACGATTTTTATGAAGCTGAAAATTCGAATTTTAATTTTGATTTAGACTACGCGTTTGTACATTATTCCAATTGTGAATTTTTTAATATAAAACAAAACGGAACAGTGTTTAAGTTTAACAGAATGACTGTAATTTAAGGGTTGCGTTAGGGATTGAAGTGGCATCCTTTTTTTGAGGTATGAGAAAAAAGATATAACGTAAAGCTCGCCCGAACGCCAAAATTAATTTACTGCAAACGGAGCGCTTAATTTAAATGTTGGTATGGTAACATCAAACTTTTTAGTGGTTGTAAAGTTTACCATGCTATAAAAGCCTTGCATAGCTCCAAATGGAGACGATAATAAACAACCGGAAGAATAGGTGTGTGATTCGCCAGGTTTAATAACAGGTTTTTTACCAATTACACCTTCTCCAGCAACTATTTCTACATTATTTAAGGCATCTAAAATTTCCCAGTGACGTGCATTTAATTGCACAGAATCTTTGCTTTGATTTTCTATGGTTACTGTATATCCAAAGGCGTACTGTATTTTATAATTTTTATAAAATGAGCCTTCAAAATTGGTTTCTACCGATATTTTTATACCTTTTGTTACTTGTTGAACCATACTAATTGCTGATAAACAATGTGTTTAGTAGCAAAAATAAGAAATAATTTTTTGCTTCGTGCTAATTTTTGATCGATAACTTTAAAAATTAGTTAAACGGTACATTAATTCGAGATATTTACCGATGTTCCTTCTCCAAACCCTATTATTTTGTCGTAGCGGGCGCCTAAATCGCGATAATAAACTAAAACTTTATAATTGTTTTCGGTTTGATAAAAGTTACCACCTATTTCTCCTTCGTTTATGGTGCCGTTGTTTAACGTAATATATTTATAGTTGTAAAACCCTTGCTTTAATAATAGGGATTTAAAATAGGTGTTTTGTTGTGCGTCGAATTGCATTTTTGTTTCGGCATCGAGCGAAAAGTTATTAAAGTTACCATATACATAAATGTCTTTGCCCAACAAGTTGTCGGTAGCTTTTAACGAAAAATGAACCCATACATAATCGGCTTCGATGGTTGAATCCTCGGCATCTATATTTAATACGGCGTAGTTACCGTTTATGTCTGGGAAATAGGTGTAAGGGGAGTTATTTCGAGGTAAATTGGTGTATAAATAACTGTGATATAAATCTTTTAAATCGATGTATTGTACGCCTGTGTTTGCGGCTCTAATATCTTTGTTTTCGAAGTAAAAATATTCGTTTCCAGCCCAAAAGCTAGTTTCTTTGTCGTAACGGTAAATAAGTTGTGAGCCTACTGTATATTGGGGTTTAATATTATTTATTGCGGTTTTTAAATTGTTGTTTTTTATAATGACTGTTTTTACCGTTTGTGAAGGGTTATTTAAGGTGCTGCTGCCTGTGTTTACCAAAATTTCAACGCGTTGTTTTTGTTCTACAAATTGTAAATCTCTTGCCCTTTTTAGCGTAACACCAACATTTACTTGGTTTTCGTAAAGCATGAATTTTCGCGAAAAAACTAATTCGTCGTCGTTATTAAAAACCGAAATAATATAGTTGCCCGAAACTTTTAAGCTTTTAGTAAAGCGGTTAGGAATTGTTAATTTATAATGCGAATAGATTTGGTAGGTGTTATATGAGTTTTCGTAGTTGCGAATACGTTGGTTATCGAACCCCTCTAAAAACTCCGGTTTCATTAATTGAGAAGGTGTCCAATCGTAATTATAATGATCGATTTTATAATAATAGTCGTCTTCGTTACCATTTAAGGCATCAAATGATAATTGAATAGCTTCACCCAATTTTAAAATAGGAAGTTGTGATAAATCGGTGTTGCTTTTAAAAATTATGGTTTTAATATAATCAGGTGGATTAATTTCTTCTATTTGTGCAAAAACAAACGAAGAAATAAAGCAAAATACTAAAACAAAGCGGTTTAAAATAGTCATTAAATCTATTAAAATTTTAGTAAATATAAACAAAATCTATGCCTAATTAAAAAGTATTATTTAGAATTAGTATAAATAGATTATTAGCGCTATTATAAATAGAATTTATATGAATTACTTCGTATTTTTGCCCCGATTTTTATTAAAATAAATTCAACAAAAAAATAATATGTCAAACGACATTCGTATTAAAAAGGGTCTGGACATTAAACTTAATGGTGAAGCTGAAAAAACTGTAGAACAAGCAGTTGTAAGTAACTACTGCACCATAAGACCAGAAGATTTCCACGGTGTTATTCCAAAACTTGTTGCAAAAGAAGGAACCTCTGTTAACGCAGGTGGTGTTTTGTTTTACAATAAAGCCAACGAAGCGGTAAAGTTTTTATCGCCAGTTTCGGGTAAAGTTATTGAGGTTGTACGTGGACCAAAAAGACGCATTGATGCTATTAAAATTGAAGCAAGCAAACCACAAACTTTTGAAGATTATGGTAAGTTTGATATTGATGGCGCAACAGCGGAAATTGTTAAATCGCATTTGCTACAAGCAGGTTGCTGGCCGTTTATTAAACAACGACCGTACGATGTAATTGCAAACCCAGAAAAGGCACCAAAAGCCATTTTTATTTCGGGTTATGCTTCTGCTCCGCTTGCTGCCGATTTGGATTTTACCTTGCAGGGTAAAGAAGCCGAATTACAAGCAGCAGTTACAGCCTTAGCAAAACTTACTGAAGGTAAAGTGCATGTGTCGGTTGGTAAATCGTCATCATCGCCACTTGCAAGTTTATCTGGTGTAACATTGCATAAAGTATCTGGACCACACCCATCGGGGAATGTAGGTACGCTAATTAATAAAATAGATCCTGTAAATAAAGGTGAAGTTGTGTGGACGGTAAATCCGCAGGACTTAGTTATTATTGGAGAGTTATTATTAACTGGTAAGTTTAATGCAGAGCGTATAGTTGCTTTGGTGGGTTCTTCAGTTCAGAAGCCAAGATACTTTAAAACTATTATTGGTAGTGAAGTTTCTACAGTGATTTATGATAAAGGTGTAGAGCAATCTGGAAACGATCGTATTATTTCAGGCAATGTGCTTTCTGGTAAAGAAATTAAAGCCGATGGTGCTTTAGATTATTACAGTAATACAATTTCTGTAATTCCTGAAGGCGATGATTACGATTTTTTCGGTTGGAACAAACCAATATTTAATAAAGTATCTACTTCAAGAGCTTTAACTTTTTCTTGGTTAAGCCCTAATAAAAAGTACGATTTAAATACAAATACAAATGGTGAACATCGCGCATTTGTTGTAACTGGTAACTACGAGGAAGTTTTCCCTTTAGATATTTTTCCGATGCAAATTCTAAAAGCTTGTATGTATAAAGACTTAGATGAAATGGAAGCGTTAGGCATGTATGAAGTAGCTCCAGAAGATTTTGCACTTACCGAGTTTGTTTGTGTGTCTAAACAACCGCATCAAAAAATTATTAGAGAAGGTTTAGACTTAATGATTAAAGAGATAGGATAATGAGTTTAAAAAGTAATTTACATAACTTAAAAGAAAAGTATAAAGGAACCAAAATGGCTCCTGCTTTTAACGCATTACATACGTTCTTATACTTGCCTAACGAAACTACTCATGGTGGTACGCATATTAAGGCAGCAGACGATTTAAAGCGAACTATGAACACCGTTATTATGGCATTAGTACCATGTTTAATTTTTGGTATGTTTAATGCGGGTTATCAGCACTTTGCTGCAGTAGGAACTCCTGTAGAGTTCTTATCATGGGATGCCTTTTACATTGGTTTAATTAAAGTTTTGCCTTTAGTAATTGTATCTTATGGTGTTGGTTTAGCTATAGAATTTTTATTCGCGGTAATTAAAGGACACGAAGTAGAAGAGGGTTACTTAGTAACTGGAATGCTTGTACCATTAATTGTACCTGTAGATTTACCACTTTGGATGCTTGCTGTTGCAGTTGCCTTTGGTGTTGTAATAGGTAAAGAAGTGTTTGGTGGTACAGGAATGAATATATTAAACCCAGCATTAACTATTCGTGCTTTTTTATTCTTCGCATATCCAACATGGATGTCTGGAGATAAAGTATGGGTTCACGGTGCTGTAGAGCGTGCTCAAGAGGTTGCAAATGGTGCGAATGTAGATGTTATTTCAGGTGAAACTATTTTAGGTAGTTTGGCACAAAGCAATGGAGCAGGTTATTCTGTAGCTGATATGTTCTTTGGATTTATACCCGGTTCGGTTGGAGAAACATCAACGTTATTAATATTATTGGGAGGATTATTTTTAATCTTTACTAAAATAGGAAGCTGGAGAATTATGTTATCATCTGTTGTTGGAGCCTTAGTAATGGGGTTAATATTCAATGGTGTAGTAAGTTCTGGTTGGATAACAGAAAGTAGCAAGTTTTATGGATTAATGAGTGAAACCTTTTGGCATCATTTATTAATTGGTGGTTTTGCTTTTGGTACTGTTTTTATGGCTACAGATCCAGTAACAGCATCTCAAACAAATAAAGGAAAATGGATTTACGGATTTTTGGTAGGTTTCATTTCAATTTTAATTCGTGTGTTCAACCCAGCGTATCCAGAAGGTGTCATGTTAGCCATTCTATTAATGAATGTCTTTGCACCAACCATAGACCATTATGTGGTACAAGGGAACGTTAAGAAAAGAATGAAACGTTTAAAAGTTAAAACAGCTTAAAAAGATGAGTAATAAAACAGATAGTAACGTATATACCATAATATTTGCCATTGCCATGGTAATTATTGTAGGAGCTTTATTAGCATTTACTGCTTCATCTTTAGCTCCAAAAATTTCAGAAAACCAACGTATAGAAAAACAACAAAACATTCTATATGCCATGGGAGTAAATAATAATGATGAAGGTAGTGCTGTGTTTGTTGATGCAGGTGAAGCTCAAGAGTTATTTTCAAAATATATTACTAAGCAATTGGTAATGCAAAATGGAAATGTAACAGAAGATGCTGAAGCTTACCTTATCGATATTAAAAAGCAAAAAACTATAGGAACAAATAATCCAGAAGAAAGAAAGCTACCTATATTTTTAGGCGATAAAGATGGTAAAACATACTATGTTATTCCAATTTATGGTAAAGGTTTATGGGATGCCATTTGGGGATATGTTTCTTTAGATAAAAATATGGTTATTCAAGGTGCTTATTTCGATCACAAGGGAGAAACACCTGGTTTAGGAGCAAATATTAAAGAGCGCTTTTTTATGGATGACTTTATTGGAGAACATTTATTAGATAGCAACGGAAACTTTAAAGGTGTAGATGTTGCAAAAGGTAATGCCGATCCAAAAAATGAAAACAAAACCGATAACGAGGTTGATGCAATTGCAGGAGCTACTATTACTGGTAATGGAGTTACTGCAATGATAAAAAGCGATTTAAAGCTTTACAAACCTTATTTCGATAATCTTAAAAATAACTAAAACGTATGGGACTTTTATCAAAAAAAGATGCCAAGTTAATCACCGATCCGTTAGCAGATAATAACCCAATTACTATTCAAGTATTAGGTATTTGTTCGGCTTTAGCAATTACTGCTCAGTTAAAAGCATCAATTGTAATGGCTGTGTCTGTAATGGCTGTATTAGGTATAGGTAACGTGGTAATCTCGTTAATGCGAAACATTATTCCTTCAAAAATTAGAATTATTGTTCAGCTAGTTGTAGTTGCCGCTTTGGTAATTATTGTAGATCAAGTTTTAAAAGCCTTCTCGTACGAGTTAAGTAAAACCCTATCGGTATTTGTAGGTTTAATTATTACCAACTGTATCATTATGGGACGTTTTGAAGCGTTTGCTTTAGGTAATGGACCATGGCGTTCGTTTTTAGATGGTATTGGTAATGCTTTAGGTTACGGTGTAATTCTGGTTATAGTAGGTTTCTTTAGAGAATTATTAGGTTCTGGTACATTGTTAGGATTTAAAGTTTTAGGAGATCCAATTGAGAAAACAGGATTATATGCTATTGGTTACGAAAACAATGGTTTCATGTTATTATCGCCAATGGCGCTAATTGTTGTTGGAATTATTATTTGGGTACAACGTAGTAGAAATAAAGATTTAATCGAAGACTAATTGACTTGTTATTCTGAACTTGTTTTCAGAATCTCATCAAAATAAAGAATATGGAACATATAGAATTATTTTTCAAATCAATATTTATAGATAACATGGTATTTGCCACGTTCCTTGGGATGTGTTCTTACCTTGCGGTATCTAAAAAAGTAAGTACAGCCGTAGGTTTAGGTGCTGCAGTAGTTTTCGTATTAGCAGTAACAGTGCCTGTAAACTGGTTGTTAGACCAGTATATTTTACAACCTGGTGCTTTAAAATGGCTAGGGGCAGAATATGCAGAGTACGATTTAAGTTTCCTTTCGTTTATCATGTTTATTGCAACTATTGCAACTATGGTACAATTAGTGGAAATTGTGGTGGAAAAGTTTTCACCATCTTTATACAACTCTTTAGGGATATTTTTACCACTTATTGCTGTAAACTGTGCGATTTTAGGAGGTTCGTTATTTATGCAATCTCGCGAAATTCAAACTATAGGCTTAGCGTTTAATTATGGTATTTCTTCAGGAATAGGATGGTTTTTAGCCATTTTAGCTATCGCAGCAATACGTGAAAAAATACGTTACTCTAACGTACCAGCTCCATTAAGAGGTTTAGGTATTACTTTTATTATTACTGGTTTAATGGCCATTGGTTTTATGAGTTTTGGAGGAATGCTTACAGGAGGTGATGAAGAAGCTCCAGCAGAAGAAAAAGCTGCCAAAATTGAGAAAAAAGAAGATTCAAAAAAAGACATTGAAGTCGCTAACAACATAAAAGTTATAAAGTAATATGATTTTAGCAGCAGGAACATTAGGAACCGTTATTGCAACAGTAAGTGCTTTTTTAGTAATTACATTGTTGTTAGTGGCGTTATTATTATTTGTAAAACAAAAATTATCGCCATCTGGTCCAGTAAAAATTACTATCAATGGTGAAAAAGAAATTGAAGTCGCTTCAGGTGGTAGTTTATTATCAACTTTAGGTAATCAAAAAATATTCTTACCATCGGCTTGTGGTGGTGGTGGTACTTGTATACAATGTGAGTGTCATGTTTTAGAAGGTGGAGGAGAGGCTTTACCAACCGAAACACCTCACTTTACAAGAAAAGAATTACAACATGGTGCACGTTTAGCTTGTCAAGTAAAAGTTAAACAAGACATGAACATTACAATTCCAGAAGAAGTTTTTGGAATTAAGAAATGGGAAGCAGAAGTTGTACGTAACTACAATGTGGCATCGTTTATTAAAGAATTTGTTGTGCGTATTCCAGAGGATATGAATTACAAAGCAGGTGGATATATTCAAATTGAAATACCTAAATGCGAAATTAAATATGCTGATATAGATATTACAGCACACCCAGAAGAGCATGAAACACCAGATAAGTTTCAAGCAGAATGGGATAAGTTTGGATTATGGCCTTTAGTAATGAAAAATGACGATATCGTGGAGCGTGCATATTCTATGGCTTCTTATCCTGCAGAAGGGCGTGATATTATGCTTAATGTACGTATTGCTACGCCACCATGGGATAGAAATAAAAACGGTTGGATGGATGTAAATCCAGGTGTGGCATCATCTTATATTTTCTCAAGAAAGCAAGGTGATAAAGTAACTATTTCTGGTCCTTATGGAGAGTTCTTTATTAACGAAAGTGATTCAGAAATGCTTTACGTTGGTGGTGGTGCTGGTATGGCGCCAATGCGCTCGCATTTATATCATTTATTTAAAACATTAGAAACAGGAAGAACGGTTACTTATTGGTATGGTGGACGATCTAAACGAGAATTATTCTATTTAGAGCATTTCTATGAGTTAGAGCGTAAGTTCCCTAATTTTAAGTTCTTCTTAGCATTATCTGAGCCTTTACCAGAAGATAACTGGAAAGTGAAAAAAGATATTCATGACACTGAAGGTGATGGTTTTGTTGGGTTTATTCACAACTGTGTAATCGATAATTATTTAAGTATCCATGAGTCGCCAGAAGATATTGAATTATATTTTTGTGGGCCACCATTAATGAACAAAGCGGTTCAAAAAATGGGTGAAGATTTTGGTATTCCAGATGAACATATCCGATTTGATGACTTTGGTGGTTAAACACCGAATAGTGAAATTAAAAAAAAACCAACTCAAAAGAGTTGGTTTTTTTGTTTTTAGAAATAAAGAATTAATAAAAATTTATTTTATTAATTCTTTAGAAATTTTTCCAAGTAAGTCTATAGTTACTGGTTTTATTATAAACTTAGAAACTGATTGATAGTTTTTTAATCTATTTTTATCTTTAGGATCTATTGAGGAACTTACAATATAAATAGTAATTTTTTTGTGAGATTCAATTTTTATAAATTCATCCAAGAATTGCCAGCCATCCATAATAGGCATGTTTAAATCTAATAAAATAACAGAGGGCATATTTTTGCCAGATTCTAAAATAGGGGTTAAATTATTAATAGCTTCTTCTCCATTATTAAAAATCATGAAAGATTCACAAAAGTTTGCAATCTTCATGAGTTTTTTTAATCCATAAACAAAAATGGGATCATCATCAATTATACATGCAATATCAATTTTCTTCATATTTTTTTAACTCAATAGTAAATGTTGTACCAATGTTAACTTCACTTTCTACGTCAACTTTTCCTCCAATAGCTTCAATTTGATTTTTTGTTATAAATAAGCCAATTCCTCTAGAATCTTCATGCTTATGAAAGGTTTTATACATGCCGAATAGTTTTTCACCGTGTTTTTTCAAATCGATTCCCATACCATAATCACGTATTTTTAAAATTACCAAATGATCGGTGATTTCAGCATTAATATCAATTTTAGGTACTTCGTTTGGCTTTTTGTATTTTATTGCATTTGTTAAAAAGTTTAAAATAATACTATCTAAATAGGCTGGTATTGCCATAACTTTCAGGTTATCATTTAAATTAATTGACAACTCTGCTTTTGACGCTATTATTTGAGCGGCAATGCTATTGGTAATATTGTTAAACGTATTTGTTAAACTAATAGGTTCAAGTTGAATATCTTTTTTTGTATTTATTGAAGCTACTTCATTTAAGTTGTCAACAGTCTCTCCTAAATGGTCCACTGCTTGTTTTATTAAAGGGTATATTTCGTTATCGGTAGATTCAGGAATTTCAATTTTTGCTAAATCTAATAACATATTTAGATTAGAAAAATGAGATCGTAAATTATGCGAAACGATATGTGCAAAATTTAGAAGTCTTTTATTTTGATTTTCGGTAGTATCTAATAAGTTAACTATTTTTTTTGTGCTTGTTTTAATTTGAGATATATCGTTAATTTGAGTTATAAAGTGTAATGGAGTACCGTTATTATCTCGAATTACAGTAGACGAAATATATGCCCAAACGGTTTTACCGTTTTTTGCAAAATACCTTTTCTCTGCTTGAAAATAGTTGATTTTACCATCAATCATATCCATGATAGCTTGCCGACCTTTATTTTTATCGTCTGGGTGGGTAATATCTAGAAAAGTGAGTTCTAATAACTCTTTTTTAGTATAACCAAAAGTATTACAAAAACTTTTATTGGCATCTAAAAATTTACCTTTTAAGTTTAAGGTAACCATACCAACAGCACTTAAATCGAATGTTTTGGTTAGCAATTGTTCTCTGCGACCTAGCTCTAAGGTTATTTTTGTTTTTTCATCTATATCTTGGAACAAACCAATAACTTTAACACATTGGTTATTTTCAATAATTGGTCTACCTATGGAGCGTATCCATTTGTTATTACCTTTAGCTGTTATTATCTCTAATTCCACATCAAAGCTTTCATGTTTTTCAACACAATTGTTAAATAAGGTTTCTATTGTGGATCTACTGTAGCCTTCCTTGTAATAATTAATAGCTGTTTCAAAAACAGGTTTATAGCTTAAAGGTTCTTCATGTATATTCTTTGTTTCATCACTCCATATTAGGGTGTCATTAACAATATCGCATTCCCATGTACCTATGGATGCATATTTTTGTATGAAATTTAAGAAAAAGTCCTTTTCTGATGTAGAAGTTGCTTTTTGCGAACGTTGCATTTTTTTGGAGGGCTTAGGGGATTTAAACTGCAATATAGTAAATATAAATTACAAAACAAGATAAAGTGCTTAAAAATCAGGTAAAATGCATTTTTTATAAGAAATTAACTGATTTATAATCTTTAATTAGCACTATTAGCTTTTTTGTAAAGAATTGTTGCGTATAGATTTCGGTGTTTTTTCATTGTTATGAGTGAACAATTTGGTATAATTTAGCACATCATCTACACCTTCAAAATCGCAGAGTAGTTTAATAACTTCACATAGTCCAATAAATAGAGTGTCTTTATCAGTTGCATTTTCTGGTTTTAAGCTTTTGTGATTGAAAGGAAGTTGATAACCGCATGCTTTTAAAAACGTTGTCTCAATTTTTAATATTTGCTCTGGAGAGTAACCATTAAAACGTTTGCCCATAAGTTGGTTTACGCGGCCAATATAATTAAGGTTTATAGAACCATGTACATCAGAAAAATGCTTCCAATTGTCTGTATTATCTAGAATATTACCTACAGCACATTGTTTACAACATTCTGGGTTTAGTGAATTAGAGTTGAAGGCAATGTAAAGTTTTTGTACGGCATTTTCTAAACGAGAAACATTTTGCATGATTTACTTTTTAACTAAGATACCAAATAAATTATTTTGATAAATAAAATTATTGTCTAAAATTTTTATTTCATAAAATAATTTAGGTTGAGGTATTATTTAGTTTTTTCTTAAAAATAAAAATTGAAATAGCTAGAAATAAAATAACTAGAAAGGTAATACCAATTAATGAGTTATATGATGTGTTAAACGTAATGGGAGATGTATTACCAATTAAAACTAAACCCGACCAATATGATGGCGCTAACAAGCGCCCTTGATTGTTTTTTAAAAAATTGAGTTTAGCTTGTTGTAAAGCTTCATGTTTTGGTAAGCCATTTTTTAAATTATTGTAAAACGATTTTAAAATTTCGGAACTGGTTTTTTCGTCTATTTTCCATAAACTAGTTAAAATACTTTCGCTTCCGGCATAATTAAAGGCATGTGCTATTGAAATCATACCTTCTCCAGCTTGATAAGTTGGTTTTCCTGTTTCGCAAGCAGTTAAAATAGCTAAATTTGAATTGAAGTTCTGATTGTAAATTTCGAACGTATATAACGAGTTATCGTTGCTTTCTCTTTTTTTAGCAAAAATAAGTCTTGAAAATTCTGGTGAAATATTATTTGATTCGGCATGTGTACCAATGTGTATTATTTTATGTTCTTTGGCTTTGTTAGTAAAAATTTGTTTTGATGCCTTTTCATTTATAAAACACTCTCCATCAAATAAATTAGAATATTGTTTTGCTATATCTACACTAAAGGGTTGTGGTATTAGAGTTAAGTAAGTTTTGTCGATTGTTGTAGAGTCGTTTATTGCTAATTGGTATTCTGTTTTCATAGCATCATTAAACTCTGGAGCAAAAGCTATAAAATCGTTTTTATAATCTACTATCTTTTCTTGGGGGTTTATTAAAAGCAGACTGTAGTTGTAAGAAATAGTATGTTTTGAAAGCAAACTTGATACAGCAAGTTCGTTAAAGGAGGTAATTTTTTTTGATGTTAAAGTTTCAAAACTTAAATTAAACAATTCGCCATCTGGTATTATAATAACATTTTTTGTTTTTACTTTATCTTGAATAGGTAGCCAAAGCTCATTATACAAATTATAAAGACTTGCGCTAGTGCTTTCAATATTAAAACTACTAGATACCTGATTTATATTAGCACTTAAATTTGTCGTGTTTAATTTTACAATGTTTATTCCTAAATTATTTAATATTAGTATATACAAATCAGAATCAATAAATAAATATCGTAATATAGTTGTGTTTTTTGGTATGTTTTTTAAGGCGTTATCTAACGATTTTGTAATAGTTGCATATTTTAGATTGAAGTATTTCGGGTGATCTTGTTTTAAAGAACTTAAAAATTGAACCCATTCTTTTTCACTATTATAATAATTTGAAATATCCTTATTTGAATTTAAGGCTTTTGCCATGTTTTTTTGCAAAATATCTTCACGCTGTAACACCGATTTAGGCATATTGGCAACAACTGAATTGGTTTTAAAATTTAATCTTGATCGAATACGATTGTATATACTCGATTCATGTAATTCTAATAATTTGTTTAAATAGGTGTTATGCTTAGTCAGCTGAAATAAATCTAATTGAATTTGTTTGTTAAATGAAGCTATTGAGGCATAGTCATTTAACAATTCAGAAATATCTTTTTGATTATAAAGTGCTTTTTTACGCCATTCTAAAATGGCTTGGGCTTTTTTTAAAGTTATAGCTAAAGTGTCTAAAAACGGTTTTGTTTTGTTTTGTTTAAGATTATATTTTGCCTTACTAGATAGTAATAAAAGGCTTGGATTGTTAAAATCTAATTTTAAGGAATCTATTGCTGTATTTGCTGTTTTATATTGTTCACGTAAAATAGTTTCTCCTTTATTACTCCACTTCAAAGCGTTGCTGAAGTCGCCAACTAAATAGTTAATTTCTGCTAGATTAATTATTTCGTTTAATAACAAAAGGTCATTAGTGTTATTTTGTTTTTGTATATATTGGTAGGTTTGGTTGGCGATTGTGATGGCTTTTGCTTGTTTATTATGTTTTGCTAGAAATTTGGCATAGTCGTGCAATAACGTAATATAATCTCTGCTAAGCTCTTTAGGATAAGCTTTTTTATAGATAGACTCGCTCTCCTTGAAATATTTAAATGCATTTATCGTATCGTTTTTTTCGGCATAAGCTTTAGCGTGTAAATATAAATTATCGGCTTCCAACGGTAAATATGGGTTTGTTGATGCTCGTAGCATTGCTAAACCTTTTTTTAAGGTATTTAAACTATTATCGAATTCTTTTAAATTAATTTCGGCTAATGCAATTTGATTTAAGTTTGAAGCCAAGCGTGGGTTGTTAGCATCGAATACTTCCTGTTTTTGCATAAAAGCATATTTAAGTAAATAAAGAGATTTACTATAAAAACCAATGTCGTTGTACATGCCAGCCAAATTAGCATATGCAGATGCTTGTAATTGCTTTGATTTTAAAATCAAGGATTTATCGGGACATTCGTTTATTATATGCTGAAGGTTTTTAATAATAAATTCCTTCGTTTTAATAGCGTCGCTAACTTGCCCAGAATCATCATAAACTAAAGCTAAATTAAATTTAAAAGCGTTAACGTAGTAATCTCGTTTAAAGGATTCTAATTTACTTTTATTCACGGCCTTTATAGCTTTATTAAAATAAATTTCGGCACTATCTAATTGGCGCATGGTCCACATAGAAACAGCAACACCGTTATAAGCATCGGCTAATACGTCTTTTCCTATCGATTTAGATTTTTCATATAATTGCGATGCGTTTTTAAAATAAATAGAGGCTTGTTCAATATCGTAAATCGCATAATAGCAACCACCAATTATGTAGTTTATTAATCCTATTTCTCGAGGTTTTATATCGGGTAATTGTTCGGCAATTACTAAGGCTTTTTTTGCTGCAATAATAGCATTTTTATCATCGATTAAATCGACATAAAAATCAGATAATCTTACATACGATTTATAAAGAGTTCTGTTATTTGTTGTTTGTTTTTTTAAATATAAAATAATGCCAGCTGCTTTATTACTAGCTTTAACGGTATCGTTATGTTTTAATAATTCTAACTTGCCAATGTAATAGGGTAAGTGATAGAGCGAATCGGTATCCTTGTTGTTTATAATATTTTTTAGTAATAAATTGGCTTGTTTAGTTTGTTTTGCGGTAATTAAAGAATCTAATAAATTAAACTTTAATTCATTTTTATTTTGAGCCTTAGAAGTTGTTATGTAACATATAACGAGGCTTAAAAAAGCAAATTTAAAGTTTAGTTGAATCTTCATTTTAATCAGAGAGCTTTAAAATCAATTCTTTACTTAAATCATTATTACTTTTACTTAAAAATTGTTTTGCAAGTTCTGTGTTACCTTCTTTTAAATAAGCCAATCCTAAGTAGTAATTGGCATCATTAATTAAAGGAAAATCTTTTTTACTTTGAACAGTACGTTCTAAAAACGGAATAGCAGAATCAACATTTTTATTCGCCAAATGTGCAACTCCAATAAAATAATTTAAGGTATCATTTTCGGGGGTTTTAGCGACCAGAGCATTCCAAGATTGAATTGCTGATTTGTACTCACCGTGCTTATATTTTACCATAGCACTGTAAAATTCGAAATTATTGGTGCTACTCATGGTTGTTGGTAAACCTGGGTCGTTTTTGTAATATTTTGCATATAGTTTTTCGTTTTGCGGAATGCTAAAGTACCAAATACTACCAAGGCCAATAATAAAAGCTGCAGCTATGGCAATGCGCTTAAAGTTTAAAAATATTAAATTACTTTTTTGCGCCACATTAGGTTGGTTTTTAGTAGCTTCATGAAAGTCGTCTAGTTTTTCTTTTAAAGCTTGAGTTTCAATACCGTGAATATAGGTTTTTACCTCTTCAACTTTTTGTTTAAAATCGGTATCTAGTTCAATAAGCTGGTTAATATCTTGTAATTCTTTTAGCGTCATATTACCTTTAATATAACGTTCTATTATTTCGAATAATTCTTTCGATATGTATTCTTTATCTTCCAATGCGTTCTTTTTTTGGAGCTATAACCATGTTTCTTAATTTCTGCATACAGCGATATTTTTTGTTTCTTGCTGTGTTCTCTTCAATTTTAAAGCTTTGTGCAATGTCTTTTAACGATTTCTTTTCAAAATAGAAATCACTTAATAATTGTTTACAGGGCTGATCTAGATTTTTAAAGGCAGCCATCGCTGCTTTTAGTTTTAACTCTTGCTCGTTCGTAGTACTTTCTTTATTATCCTTTATTTCAGTCAAGGTCGTTTCATTTAATACATTAGAGTTCTTATATGCTTTCGACCGTAAAATATCGGTCCATTTATTTTTTGCAATACTGTATAAATAGCCTTGTAAGGCCGTATCGTTTTTTGGAACAAACTTGTCATTTTTTACATGTGTCCAAACAGTAATAAAAGCATCTTGATACACATCTTTGGCTTGTTCTGTAGAACCACTGTTTTTTAAAACTAATGCTTCAACTTTTTTATAATGTAACGTGTAAAACTGCTTTAAAATATACGAATTGTTCATTTTTAAAGCATCTATAAGTTCGGTTTGACTTAATGCGTGTATAGATTTCCTCATGATAATAGCTAAGGAAATATACAACTAAATCGATTTACAACAAATACATTACTATTAAATGATTTATAATTTCGTTTATCTACTTTTTTTTTATTTAAATGGTTTATTGTACTCTTGGATCGTCCGGATCACTATCAAATATATCGGGTGTGCCATCGTTATCTCTATCGGACAGAGGACTTCCTCCAGTAGGATATAATTGAAAGTGCAATGGTAAAAATATATCCATAACTAGATTGTCGTACTCTGAAATAGGGCCAGCTGCAACAACATGAGAAACGTTAACTGTAAATAAGCTTTCTAAATACACAGCTGCAATTAAAACTAATGCCCGCGTATTATTGAATTCAATCATTCGCGCTTTTACTATACGTACTACGCCGTTTTCGTTAAAAATATTAGGAGTTGCTTCGCAAAGTATTTTGTAATTACCGTTAAATCCAAAAGCGTTAGTAACGTTGTTAACCTCAATATTTAAAATATTAGTTTCACTAAAATTAGCGGGATAGGTCGACGATGGTACATAACGCCATACCGCTGCACCATCATTTCTAATAACGTTTACTCCAAACGGGTTGCTATTAGGGTTTGTGTAATCTATTGCCGTATATCCTTGTGGAGGCGTTAATATTAACGGTGCGAATGCACCATTGCTATTAGAATATGAAAAAGAGGCTTGAGGGTTTTTTAATACTGGTATTTCCGATAATGGAATTGGTGTGCCCTTACCGTATTCCCAATAAACGGATGTAGCCCCTATTGGTAATTCTGGGCAATTATCAAGCGAAGAGAATTCATTTAAATTATTATTGTTTTCTTGGTCATTTGTACTGCAGTTTAAAGTGACGATTAAGAGGCACATAAAACTACATACTTTTAAATATTTCATAATTTTCCTTGTGTTAATTTTAGAATCATCGAAACATTTTTAAAATGTCATCATAATCATCAAAAAATTTATTTTTACTTTTGCTTTATGAAAAAGCCTCTTACGGAACAAGAATTGCATAATTTAGCAATGAATCATGTTGGTAAAGACTTAGAACGACGTGGTTTTGAGTTTGTAGCTGTAAACAGCAAATTAAAAAAACACCCACAGTTTGTTTGTATTGATAAAAACAGTCAATATTATTTTGTGATTGTTAGGGCAGTTATTTTGCCTGAAAACCCTAATAATTATGATGTAGTTTGGATGGAGACTTTTAAAAAACATGCGAGACAAAATAATGCTAAAGTATTATATGCAGGAGTTGGTTTGGGTAGTAAAGACGATACCCAAACACCTATTTATTTACATGAAGAATATTTGTTGCAGTATAATGGCATTCAAGTTTTAGACACGAATTTAAATTAAATGGAAAGAGTCTTTTTTATTATAGTCTGTTTGACGGTTTTTAGTTGTAATAATGAGAAAACAAAGAATTTAAAGCTTCATGGGGCTGTATTTGGTACTACTTATTCGGTTATATATGATTCCGAAATTAATTTTTCAGCCGATTTAGATAGTTTGTTTGCTCAAATAAATAATTCACTTTCTAATTATCAAGATAGTTCTATAATTTCGAAAATAAATAGGGGAGAATCGGTTGCTACTGATGCTCATTTTGATAAGGTTTTTAAAATATCAAAAGAAATTTTTTATAATACAGAGGGGGCTTTCGATCCCACTATTGGAGCAGTTGTTAATGCCTGGAATTTTGGGTCTGAGCACACAATAATTAGCGTAGATAGTTTAATTATTGATAGTTTAATGCAATCGGTCGGGTTTGATAAAATTTTTAAAATTAACAACAAAATTACGAAGCCTAAAGATGCATTTATAGATTTTAATGCTATAGCTAAAGGTTATGGTGTTGATGTTGTTGGTGAATTTTTAGAATCGAAACAAATTAAAAACTATTTGGTTGAAATTGGTGGCGAAGTGCGAGTTCAAGGTAAAAACGCCGAGAAAAATGCGCCATGGCGTATTGGCGTTGAAAACCCTAATTTTACTGGGGAACAATCCATTTTAAAAGCGGTAAAATTACATAATAAAGTTATGGCTACATCTGGAACTTATCGCAAATTTAAAATAGATAAAAATGGAAACCGATATGCTCATATAATTGATACAAAAACAGGTTACCCAAGCAAAACAAATTTATTAAGTGTTTCTGTAATTGCAGATGAATGTATGGTTGCCGATGCATATGCTACAGCATTTCAAGCCATGGGTGTAGAAAAAACAAAACTATTTTTAGAAAACCATCCTGAACTTAAAGTGTTTCTAATTTTTGAAAATGAAAATAAAGCGTTTGAAACGTTAGCCATTAATGGTTTTCCTGAATAAGTTAAAGGGCATTAATTATTATGTTTGCCCAACCAATTACAAAAAGTAAACCGCCAATTGGAGTAATAGGTCCTAACACTTTTAGTTTCTTTCCTTTTGCGTCACTTATTACTAAGCCGTAAATACTAAATGAAAATAAAAGTATTCCAATGGTAAAACACCAATACATTGTAGAAGTAGAAAATGTATAGTTAAATCCTAAAAGAAGTAAAACTATAGCATGATACATTTGATATTTTACACCGGTTTCAAAACTTTTTAATTGTTCTACAGATAGTAACTTTTTTAATGCATGGGCGCCAAAGGCTCCTAAAATTATGGCTAACATACCCAAAAAGGCACCAGTTATTATAAATGTTTGTTGCGTCATTTTAATTAGTTTTTCTAACCAAAGGAATTATTTCGCCTTTTGCTAAACGATATTTATCTATGTTTTCTTCAGTTAGTTTAGCTGTATAATCTACTTCTTCAACTGTAAAACCAATACTTCTAAGTTTGTCAAAGTAATCTTTACCATAAACCCTAACATGGTCGTATTGTCCAAATATTTTAGCACGTTCGGCTTTATCGGTTATAGTATCATCTTCAAAAGTAACGTCTCGGTTTAAATCTTGCGGTATTTGAAAAATGCCCCAACCACCGGTTTTCATGACGCGATAAAGTTCTTGCATGGCCTTTGTATCGTCTGGAATATGTTCTAAAACATGATTACAGAAAATAATATCGTAACTATTATCTTTAAAAGGTAAATCGCAAATGTCTGCTTTTACATCGGCTATAGGTGAAAGTAAATCTGTTGTGGTGTAATCTATATTTTTTAAAGCTTTAAAACGTTTTAAAAAGCATTGTTCTGGTGCAAAATGAAGGACTTTAAATTTATTAGAAAAAAACGAGGTTTCATTTTTTAAAAACAACCATAACAATCTATGTCTTTCTAAAGATAGGGTAGAGGGCGATAAAATATTTTCGCGCTGTTTTACATAACCGTAAGATAAAAATGCTTTGAAACTTTTACCATCAATAGGATCGGTATATCTATCTCCTTTTAATAATAAAGCTAAAAAAGGTTTTGCTAAATAGCTTAACCTAATTAATAAAGGCCTTGGAATTAGGTTTAATATGAGCTTAAAAAGAGATTTCAAAGGTAAATTATTATACTAAAATAGATTTATTAGCCTCTATTAAGTTGGCAATATTATCCCAAAGGGCAATACGGTGCTTAATGGCTTCAAGAGCTATTTCTTTAGCTTCATCCCATTTTGTTTGGTCATTTCCACAAAGTTCTTCTATCATTTTTAATGATAAAGGCCCGTGTTCATCACCATCTAATTCAATATGTCGTTCTAAGTAATAGGTTAATTTGCTATAGGATTTGTCTTTAGTTTTTGATTTGTTTATAATTTGAAAAAACATATCAGGAATTAAATCTTCCCGCCCAAAAGTAAAAGCAGAAGCAATTAGGTGTGCTTTTTCTGAAGCAATAACATTAAATGTAAATTCAACGAACTTTATAATTTCTAAGTTAACTTTAGTTTGTTTTGACGCTTCTTTTATAGTTATACCATTGTGAATATTTTTTACAAAAGCTTCAATTTGATTTGTATTTGCTCCAATTTGAGTCATGGCATCCAAGTACATTTCGTAATGGCTTTTAGGTTCACCAAGCTCGTTTACATCGGTTTCTTCGCCCAAAACAATTTCGTTTATAAACCGTGCTGTTGATGGCGTTTTAACAGGTGTCCATGGCAATGTTGTGCATGTTAATTTGTTTTGCAGGGCTTTTAATAAAGACATAAAATCCCAAACCGCAAAAACATGGTGTTCCATGAAGATTTTAACATCATCAATGGTTTGTAAATTTTTATAAAGTTTATGATTGTTTAATTTTGATAATAAAGGTTCTAGTTCTTTTTGTATATCTTGAATGTAATTCATTTTATAAAACTAAGGCTTCTTGTCTAAACTCGTTTTCTTCGTCATTTTTTATTCCTAATGCGTCATAAATGTATGCGAAAGTCGAAAGTAACTCCGGTTTACCATCAACTAAGGCAACATCGTGCTCAAAATGTGCGCTTGGTTTATTGTCTCTGGTTGTAATAGTCCAACCATCACTGTGTTGTTTTATGCGATGCGTTCCTAAATTAATCATAGGTTCTATTGCAACTACCATACCCTCAACAAATTTTTTGCCTCTGCCACGTTTACCGTAATTCGGCATTTCAGGATCTTCATGCATTTTCTTGCCTAAACCGTGACCCACAAGCTCACGAACTACACCATAGCCATGATCTTCACAATATTTCTGAATAGCAAACCCAACATCCCCTACACGGTTATTTACTTTAAATTCGCGAATACCAACATAAAGAGACTCTTTGGTTACTTGTAAAAGTTTTTTGGTTTCGGCATCAATTTCACCTACAGCAAATGTATAAGCGTGGTCACCGTAAAATTCATTTTTTAATGCACCGCAATCTATAGATATAATATCACCTTCTTCTAAAGGCTTATCGTTAGGTATGCCATGAACCACTTGTTGGTTAGGGCTCATGCATAAAGTGTTTGGAAAATCGTAGAGTCCTAAAAAACCAGGAATAGCACCATGATCGCGTATATGCTCTTCTGCAATTTTATCTAATTGTAGGGTAGTAACCCCAGGTTTTATTTCTTTTGCCAAAACGCCTAAAGTTTTAGAAACTATTAGGGCGCTTTCTCTCATTAATTCAATCTCTTCTTTTGTTTTTACTACTATCATGGTTTTAAAAATAAAAGGCAAAGATACAATATTGTAACGATTAGGCTATTTAAATAAACCTAAAAAGCCTTTTTTCTTTTCAGGAATATTGGGTGTTTCGTTAGTAATAATTTGATAAATTTTACCCCAACCTATAAAACCGCCAATGTTTCTATCATCAATAAAAACATCGGCGTTTATTTTTCTACTAGCATCATTGCTAAATTTTTCTTCAGGAAAACTATTGTTAATGGCATAGAAGAAAATACCATGATCTTCACAAAACTTTACAGCTTCATTAAGTCGTTCACCATGTCTGTAAGTCCATAAAATAAGACGATGTCCTTTACTTTGAAGCTTTTTTAAGGTTTCAAATGCAAAAATTTTAGGTTTCCCAATTTTTGGAAAGGCATCTTCTACAATGGTACCGTCAAAATCGACAGCTATAATTAATTGTTTATTCAAATTCATTGTAATAGACTTAGGTTATGGTTTACTGTAATGGTAATTATACAAGCGGGTGCTGTGTCATGGCCTCTGGTTGTGGTACACCTATTAACTTTAAAATAGTTGGAGCTACATCACCTAAAATACCATCTTTTATTTCTTTAATGTCTTTATCTACTAAAATAATTGGAACTGGATTTGTTGTATGTGCAGTATTGGGTGATCCATCTGGGTTTATCATGGTTTCACAGTTACCGTGGTCTGCAATTACAATAGTAGTGTAATCGTTTTCTAAAGCGGTTGTAATAACTTCTTTTACACATTCATCTACAGCTTCACAAGCTTTTATGGCAGCTTCCATAACTCCTGTATGGCCTACCATATCGCCATTTGCAAAGTTTAAACAAACAAAGTCGGTTTCGCCTTTTTGTAATTCTGGTATTAAGGCATCTTTTAATTCAAAAGCACTCATTTCAGGTTTTAAATCGTAAGTTGCTACCTTTGGCGAGTTGCGTAAAATTCGGGATTCACCTTCAAATTCTGCTTCTTGACCTCCAGAAAAGAAAAAGGTTACGTGAGGATATTTTTCGGTTTCAGCAATACGAATTTGTTTCTTTCCGTTTTTAGAAAGTACTTCACCTAAAGTCTCTTTTAAATTTTCTTTATTGAAAATTACATTTACATTTTTATATGTATCATCGTAATTTGTGAGTGTTACATAATGTAAATCGAGTTTATGCATGTTTTGTTCATGAAAATCTGTTTGGGATAAGGCTTCAGTTAATTCACGACCACGATCGGTTCTAAAGTTGAAGAATATAACCACATCGCCATCTTTTATTTTGGCAACAGGCTCATTATTATCATCAACCATAATTATAGGTTTTATAAATTCATCCGTTACATCATCATCGTATTGTTTTTGAATCGAATTGGTCACGTTTGAAGATTTTTCACCAATACCCTTTACAACGGCGTCGTAAGCTAACTTAACACGTTCCCAACGCTTATCACGATCCATGGCATAATAGCGACCAGTTACAGAAGCTATTCTCGCTTTACCTTTTTCTAAATATTCTTCTAGTTCGGTTAAAAAACCGTACCCGGATTTTGGATCAACATCGCGACCATCTGTAAAGGCATGAACATATGTGTTTTCTAAACCAAAATCGTCTGCAGCATCTAATAAACCAAATAAATGATTTATGTGTGAGTGCACACCACCGTCGCTTAACAATCCTAAAAAGTGCACATCTTTATTATTAGCTTTAGAATAATTAAAGGCATCAACCAAAACCTGTTCGTTGTTAAGTGTTTTATTTTTAACGGCTAAGTTAACTTTTACTAAATCTTGATATACAATTCGTCCTGCTCCTAAATTCATGTGTCCAACTTCACTGTTTCCCATTTGGCCTTCAGGTAAACCTACGTGTAAACCATCGGTGCGAAGTGTCGCGTATGGGTAATTATTATAAAGCGAGTCTATAAATGGTGTGTTGGCATGGTCTATAGCAGAAACTTTTGGATCTGGAGAATTTCCCCAGCCATCAAGTATCATTAAGATAACTTTCTTGTTCATTTTTAATAAAATTTAATTTAAAACAAATATAACTAAGTTTCGTAAAAAACACTTATAAAAGTCTTATAAATACTAAGGTTTGGGGGTGTTTTGGTGTTAGTGTAACTGCTTGTAAATGTGTGAAATAAATGTTAAAATATGGATTTTTAATAAGTTTTATGTAACAATAAAATAAAAGAGGCGTCTATTAAGTAAATCAAAAAACAATCATAAATCATTAAATCTTTCATCATGAAAAAAACAATCATTATTTCCGCAATCGCATTAAGTTTAGGTGTAACCAGTGTTAATGCAAACTCAATTTCAAACGATTTTAACGTAGTTAACTACGAGTATTTTTTTAAAGTGAACTCGTTTTGTGTTTCTATCGCACATGGCGATTTAGAAACGGTACAAAAGTTAATAGCACGTGGTGCAGATGTTAATCAAAGATCTAACGGAATGACACCCGCAATGTATGCTGCGAAGTTTAATCGTACTGATATTTTAAAGTTGTTAATAACGCATGGCGCCGATTTAAAATCGAAGTGTTCTGGTAAAAAAATGACAGCTTTACAGTATGCCAAATTACATGGCGCAAAAGACACTGCTGTAATTATAAAAGAGGCATTATCGAAAAAGAAAAAATAATTGTATTCATTTTATAATTATTTGAGCTAGTCACTCATAAAAAAAGCCTTGTTTTTACAAGGCTTTTATTTTTATAGACTTTTATATTTTTGAATAGATTCTTGTATTTTTTCAATACGATTATCGGGATCGGGATGTGTACTTTGAAACTCTGGTACCCGATTAGGTCCGGCGGCCGCTTTTAATATTTGCATAACGCCAATCATTTCTTCTGGATTGTAGCCTGCGCGTATCATAAATTTTACACCCAAATCGTCGCTTTCTAGTTCGTCGTCGCGCCCGTTGGTTAATAAGGTGTTTTGTCCTATACCGCTTATAACGCCACCCATATCTGCACCAACCGATCCTGCTGTTGTTAAGCCTTGCCAATATTCGCTTTCTGCAATACGCTCAGCGCTATGTCGACCTAAAACGTGTCCAATTTCATGGCCTAAAACTCCTGCAAGTTGGTCTTCGTTTTCAAGTTTTGCAAATAATGCGTAGGTAATAAAAATTTGTCCGCCAGGTAAGGCAAATGCATTTATAGTGTTGGGATCGCTAAGTAAATGAAATTCGTATTGGTATGGTGTTTCGCTAGCAATACTGCTGTTTACTAATTTGTTTCCAACATTGTCAACTAAAGCTTGGTATTGTGCATTCTCGTGTAAACCACCGTGTTGCTGCGCCATTTGCGGTGCGCTTTGTAAACCAATGGCAATTTCCTCGTTCGGATTCATTGATATGGTTTGAGTTCTTCCCGTATACGGATTTACTTCTTGTTGGCTACAGCGTTTAAAAACAAAAAATAGGGCAATGGCAACACCTATTAGTAACCTTACTTTTAAATTTCTTCCTCTCATTTTAGGTATAATAGTTGATTTAAAAATACATAATTTTGGCTTACACAATATTAGACTCTAGTTTTTTGATTAAGTCACTAATTTAAAACCTTGAACATGGCATAATGCGTGCCAATGCCTTCTATATTAAAAGGTTCTCCAAAAATAGAATAGTCGTTTTTTACATAGAATTTGGTCGCTACTTCGCGAGCATTACACCAAACGATTTTTATGCCTAAAGATTTAATATGGTTTTCGGCGAAATTTAAAACAAGTTTGCCCAATCCTTTACCTTGTTGGTAGTTTAAAATAGCCATACCACGTAATTGATATTGCGTATTATAATCGAGGTTTTTATGATTATTTTTGAAGAATGAGCAAATGCCTAAAAGTTCGTTGTTTAGAAAAACACCAAAATGAAATGTGCTTTCTAAAGTGTCGCCATCAAAAATACATGTTTCAAAAGGTCGTCCTGGTCTTAAAACGGGGTGCCTAACCTTATAACTTTCTTCTGGAGAAATTAATTTTAAAGTATAATTTGAAGTTTTTATTTTAAAGCGTTTAAAAATTAATAATTCAAACTTAAAATATTTTAAGTAATTATTACCTTAAGGCCAAAAAAAATATGGCGATTGAATTTAAAATTTTAAATACATCTCGAATTGAAGACATTGTACCACTGGTAGAAAAACTGAATAATTATAAAATACCAGCCCATGTTTTAAAAGATCGTGTTTTAAATATGGTGGGGCAAAATTACGAGTGTGCAGTTATTTTTGATGCCGATAAATTAATTGGCATTTGTGGTTTGTGGTTTTGTACACGCCATTATGCAGGAAAAAGCGTGGAGGTAGATCATGTTTTTATTGATGAAGCTTACCGTAGCCAAGGTTTAGGAAAACAATTTTTTAATTGGATTTATAATTATGTTAAAAGCAAAGGCTGCGAAACCGTTGAATTAAACACATACTCAACCAATTACGCATCGCATAAGTTTTATTATAATGAAGGCTTTAAAATATTAGGGTATCATTTTTTAAAAAAGTTGTAAAAATTTTGCAGAACTACTAGGAGTTTTTATATTTGCAGCCACTTATTAAGGCGGGAGTAGCTCAGTTGGTAGAGCGTCAGCCTTCCAAGCTGAATGTCGCCGGTTCGAACCCGGTCTCCCGCTCAAGAAACTCTGTTGGAAACAATGGAGTTTTTTTATGCCTTATAGTTTCAAGTAGCTAGGGTTTTAGGGTGAGAAGTTTATCCTGAGCGCAAAGAATATTAATTTTTTTAGCCTGTATTTTACAAAACGTGAATACTGCGTGAGGGATAGCAGTGGAAAGCCCACAGCGAGGTACGAGCGCGGACTTGTAACGTATAGCCCGACCCCGAAGCTTCGGGGGGCACGCCCAAATTATTTTAAGTCGCTTAAATTGGTTTCGGGTGTAACTTCGTAAGCAACTTTTTTATATTCAAAAATTCTTGCCGAAAGACTTCCTTTTAATATTATGGTTTTTCCTGTTACTTCTAGCCAACTACCTTCACGCAGCCCAATTACTGGTGGTGTGTTATAATAATGAAATTCGTTAATGCGCGTTTCGCGAGTTTCTCCCATGTGTTTACTGTTTTTATCTGGGTCGAGATAATGCGGATTAATATTGAAGGGAACTAAAGCCAGTGCGTTAAAATTTGGAGGGTAAACTATAGGCATATCGTTTGTGGTTTTAATGGTGAGTCCACAAATATTACTGCCTGCACTGGTGCCTAAATATGGCGTGCCGTTTGTAATAGCATTTTGCATTGGGGTTATTAATTGGTTTATATACAATTGGTTGGTTAAAACAAAGGTGTTGCCGCCACCAACAAATATGGCTTCAGCTTTTGTTACGGCTTCAATTGGGTTTTTAAAGGTGTGAATTCCAACTACTTTTTTGTTTATTTTTTTAAAGGCTTTTTGGACAATTTCGGTGTATTGTTCGTGCGAAATGCCGCTTGGTCGCGCATATGGCACAAATAAAATAGTATTTGCGTTTTTAAAATGTGTAGCTAGAGTTGGTAAAATATATTCTAAATAACCACTGCCATGAATGGTTGAGGTGCTAGCAATAATTAAGTTTTTCATAGGTTGTTAATTTTGAAGGATAAACATAAGTAAATATATGTTTTAACAAAACATTACAGGGCTTTTACCTTTTTTTTAAGATAAAAAATGCGTAATTTATCGTAGAAAACTTTTTAACGTGAAATCAAAATTACTTTTAGTTATAACATTTATTTTTCCAGTTATAATGTTTGCACAATCGGTTAAGCGCATTACAGTTACTGGTGTTATTCTGTCGGAGGCAAACGATGTTGAGGCCGTTACTATTTTTAATAAATCGGCAGGAGAAGGTACCATTACCGACGAATTTGGTGTGTTTACAATTAATGTAGCGCTGCGAGATGTTATCGAAATTTCGGCATTGCAATTTCAAACAGCTTCGGTTATTGTTGATGAAGATGTTATAAAGAACAAGACTCTAAAAATTCAATTAATTGAGCAAGTAAACCAGTTAAATGCAGTAACACTTAACTCAGGGCTTTCTGGTAGTTTAATTCGAGATATTGCAGAGGTTAAGACCATTACTCTAAAACCATTAGATGTTGGTAACATGGATGCTTTAGCAATGAGTGAAGATAAAACTATTGATAACCGAGTTATTGAAGACCATTTAACGGCTACCATAAACCCTAACGCATTAAATTATTTACCAGATTTGGTTAAAATAATTGGCCTATTTGTAAAGCCTAAGTCCAAAACAAGTAAAACCGACTCGGAGCAACTAGAAAACTATAAGACAAAAGATGTGCTTGATGTTTATACCGTAGATTATTTAAACCAAACCTTTAACATTCCCGAAAACAAAGTGCATGATTTTATAAATTACTTAGAAACTAAAAATTTAAATGAAATACTCTTAAAGCCTGAAAACGAAATACATTTGTTAGAGTTTTTATTTACAGAAAGTAAACTTTTTTTAACCGAGTATGGTAAAGATTAAGTTTGGGCTATTTTTGTTTGTACTATTTAGTTTTCAACTTATTAATGCACAAACTATAGAGATTTTAGGACGGGTAGAAAGCACTAATAATGTAGAGAATATTCATGTTATTAATAAAAGTTTAAACCAATTTACTATTACAAATGTAGTAGGTGAGTTTAAAGTCTTGGTTAGGCTTAACGATACCCTGCAATTTTCGTCTATTCAACACAAACCTAAAAGTATTATAATTACTCCCAATATTATAAATTTAAAAGCTTTAAAAGTTTATTTAGAAGAACAAGTTAACGAGCTAGACGAAGTTATGGTGGGTAGTATTTTAACAGGCGATTTACTTTCAGATGTGCAAAATGTAAATGGAAAACCACCCATTAATTTTTACGATGTTGGTATTCCTGGATACACAGGAAAACCAGCAACGCAAAGTGAACGCCGATTAAGCGAGGCTTCAAATTTTAGTCCATCTGTTAACGGAAATTCTATGGGCGGCGGCGGATCAGTTTCTATATTGCCAATTATAAACGCTATTACAGGACGTACTAAAATGCTTAAGAAGCGTGTTAAAATAGAAGAGAAAGAGGAGGTGATGCTGAAAGTAAAAGGCCGTTTAGCAAAAGATTTTTTTATATCGAATCCTTTGAATTCTAGTTTGCAAGCAGATTTCTTTTATTTCTGTGCAGACGATGAAAATTTTATAAAGTACTGTAAAAATAAGTCAGATTTCGAAGTGTTAATATTTTTAAGACATAAGTACAAACAATACCTAAAAAACCTTTGTGAAGTTGAAAAATAATAATTTTATGGAATGCTTTTTGACTTTAATTGATATAAATTAGCCGCAAATTTTATTTATGAGAATTAATAAAGTACTTATTTTACTGTGTGTTATACCTCTTTTTGCTTTTACAGGATTGCATAAATATTATTTAAGTGTAACTCAAATAGATTATGTAAAGACTCAAGAATCTTTGCAAATAACCACTCGAATTTTTGTTGATGATTTGGAGCAAGCTTTACGGAGAAATTTCAACGATACTATTACTTTAACAGGATTAAATCAACCTGAAGAAAGCGATATTTATATTAAAAAATACGTAAAACAGAAATTTACTTTAAATATTAACAATCAGCCAACTAATTTTAGTTTTATAGGAAAAGAATATGATGGAGATATTGTACGTTGCTATTTAGAAGTTGAAAATGTGAAAACCATAAAAACTATAGAAATTAGCAATGCTATTTTGTTTGATATTTACAAAGAGCAGCAAAATATTGTAAAAACCAAAATAAATGGTAAACAAAAAAGTAAAGTACTATCTATTTCCAATAAGAGTTTGGTGTTAAATTTTAATTAAAAAGCGGCCTAAACAATGAAAATTTATTAATTTCAGTCGCTTTTAGTTACAATAAATTAACTTATTTTAGCCGAAATTAAAAAATCAATAAAACTCAAAAAACTAACAATGAAAAAACTCGCTTATTTAATGTTTTCATTTGTTGTTGTGTCGTCTAGTTTATTTGCACAAGAACAAGCGAAGCCACAAGGTCATACCGACCAAAACAAATTCCGACAGTTAAAAGATGTATTAGCAACACCTAACGAATCTAGAAATGCTTCTGGAGCACCAGGTTATGCTTATACGCAACAACAAGTGGATTATGTGATGGATATTCGTTTAGATGAAAACAACGATAAGATTTTTGGTGAAGAAAAAATTACCTATCACAACAATTCTAAAGATCATTTAGAGTATTTATGGTTACAATTAGACCAAAATATGAGAGCTAAAGATTCTAAAACTCCAGATGCAAAATCAGAGAATTTTAATGCTACTTTTAACGGTCCGAAAACTTTTATAAAATCTAATTTAAAAGATAGATTCGATGGTGGTTTTAATATAGAATATGTTAAAAATGAAAATGGCTCCGACTTATCTCATACTATTAATCGTACTATGATGCGCATAAACTTGCCAAAACCATTAGCACCAGGTGAGATTTTTAAATTTAATATTAAATGGTGGTATAATATTAACGATATTAATGTTGAAGGTGGACGTTCTGGTTTAGAAACCTTTCCTGATGGTAATAAAAACTACACCATTGCACAGTTTTTTCCTCGTTTATGTGTTTATGATAATGTTGAAGGTTGGCAAAATATGCAGTTTTGGGGGCGTAGCGAATTTGCTTTAGAGTTTGGACATTACGATGTGAAAATTACAGCCCCAGCAGATCATATTTTAGAAGCCACCGGAGATTTACAAAATCCAAAAGATATTTATACTAAAGACCAATTACAACGCTTTGCTAAAGCGAGAAAATCTTATACGGATCCTGTTTTTATTGTTTCACAGGAGGAAGCCGAGATAAATGAAAAGGGTAGAAGTACAAAAACTAAAACATGGCATTTTATAGCAAACAATGTAAGAGATTATGCATTTGCATCGTCTAGAAAGTATATTTACGATGCCATGGCCGTTAAAATAAACGGTAAAAATATTATGGCTATTTCTTTATATCCAAAAGAAGGAAACCCGCTTTGGGAAGAGCATTCAACACGAGTAGTTGCCAACACTTTAGAAGAATACTCGAAATACACTTTTGATTACCCGTACAGTAAAGCTATTTCTGTACATTCAGAAAGACAAGGCATGGAATATCCAATGATTTGTTTTAACTATGGTCGCCCTAACCCAGATGGAACCTATTCAGAACGATTAAAGCGTGGGATGATTGGTGTAATTACCCACGAAGTAGGGCATAACTTTTTCCCTATGATTGTAAATAGTGATGAGCGCCAATGGACCTGGATGGACGAAGGAATAAATTCATTTGTAGAAACTTTGGCAGAGTTAGATTATGATCCTAATTATATTACTGGTAATTTACCTAAAGATATTGTTCCTTACATGGGTGGTGATCAAAATTATTTATCTCCAATTATGTCTCAAGGCGATTATGTTCATCAATTTGGTCCCAATGCTTACACTAAACCAGCTGCAGGTTTATACATGTTACGCCAAACTATTATGGGACCAGAATTGTTTGATTATGCTTTTAGAACATATTCACAACGTTGGATGTTTAAACACCCAACACCAGCTGATTTTTTTAGAACCATGGAAGATGCCTCTGGAATGGATTTAGATTGGTTTTGGAGAGGGTGGTTTTACACTACAGATTATACAGATATAGGTGTTAAAAATGTTAAAGAGTACTATTTAACAGATAAACCTACCGAACAGGCTAAAGCTCAGGCAGCCCTTTATAATATGAATCTTGATGATTATAAAGACAAATTAATTTATTTTGCGGAAGGTGTAAATCCTGAAGAAGCAAAAGATCCATCAGATTTTACATTTTTAAACGAACACCTTGCAAGTCTTTCCGATGATGAAAGAGCAAAGTTAATAGAAGCACCAAAACATTTTTACGAAGTTACATTTGAAAAACCAGGAGGCTTAGTAATGCCTATAATTTTAGAAATAACTTATGAAGATGGCACTAAAGAACGCAAAACTTTTCCGGCTCAAATATGGAGATACAACGATAAAGAAGTTAGTAAAGTTTTTAAAACCCAAAAAGCCATTACTAGCTTTGTGGTAGATCCAGACTTAGAAACAGCCGATGTAGATACATCAAATAACACTTGGCCAAGAGATCAACAAAATAGTTTTGATAAGTTTAAAGAACAAGTTAAAAACTAAAACTGTTTAAATAATTTTAAAAAGCCGATTAATTTATAATCGGCTTTTTTTATTCTATCGAAAACAACACTTATATTTGTAGCGTGATACAGCAATCTACATTATTATTTATCAGTGGCCCAGAAATAGCATTTATACTATTTATTGCTATTATGGTTTTTGGTGCAGATAAATTACCTGAAATAGCCCGAGGTTTAGGTAAAGGTATGCGTACTTTAAAAGATGCTACCAACGACATTAAGCACGAAATTACTAAAACTGCCCAAAATAACGGTATTGACTCTAATGTAACTTCTGATATAAAAAAGGAATTAGAGCAGGTAAAAGAAGATCTTGAGGATTTTACTGGCTCGGTAAAACGGAAAATTTAGTAGTTTATCTGTTTGTCGAGATGTAGTTCATCTATTAAACAAAGATTCTTTACGCTTTACCTAGTTAATTGAAGTGATTTTTCTTAAAAAATTAACTTTAACGTACCAAATCATCAAATTAACCTACAACTATGAAAGCTACTTTAATGTACTGTTTTCTATTCTTTTCTATACTAACTTTTGGAAAAGAGGATAGAGAAATTATCAAGAATATTGATAATATTAATTCTACTGCGACTCAATATCTGGAAAATAAAAACATTGTTAAAGCATTTAAAGAGTTTGTTTTAGCTAAAAAATTATCAGACTCGATACATGATTATTACGGTAGTGCTTTAGCAAGTTATAACATAGGTAACATTTATAATGTTATGGAAAATTATACTTCAGCTAAGGTGTATTATAAATTTACTTTGGAGTCGTTGGTTAATATAGATGATAATTATTTATTAGCAAGTACTTATTTAAATTTAGCTAGAATATATGCTAAAGAAATTAATTATCCTCAAGCCAATTTCTGTTTTTCTAAGGCATTGGAATATGCTAAAAACTACAATATTTTAAGTGAACAAGAAAGCAAAAAAACAGAGCAGGTGTATTTTGAAGCTCGATTAAATTTATGTGAGTTACATATTTCGAAGGGTGATTTAGAAGACGCTTTAATTAGTTTATTAAAGATTAAAGCGAATTTAGAAGCAAAAAAAGTAAATAAGTATTATTTAGGATATTACAATTATGTGCTCGGTATTTACTATTCTAAAAAGGAGTTGTTTAATAGTGCCACAGAAAATTTCAGAAAAGCGATTCCGTATTTTGAAAATAATATACAAAACTTACCTTTATTAAGTAATGCTTACATGAAATTGTCAATGTCTTTGGCAAAATCTGGTAAAAGTACAGAAGCTTATTTAGCCCTTTTAGAGCATAATAAATATAAAGAAGTACTAGATAACAAAAATAAAAATCACCAAGATTTACTCACTAAATCAAAATTTTTAATAGAAGACTATAAAACTAATGCCGATAAGGCTAATGCTGAAAAATTACAGCAAATACAAGTAGCCAATAATTTTAAGAAAATTAACATTGCCATAATAATTACCTTAGTTCTACTACTAATTTCTATAGTAATTATTTATAGTAATTATGTGTCTAAACGCAAATTAAGTAATACGCTTGAAGCTAAGAATAGCGAACTGAAAATAGCAAAAGATAAAGCTATAAAGACTGCCGAACTTAAAAGTAAATTTATATCGAATGTGTCTCATGAGTTAAGAACACCACTTTATGGTGTGGTGGGCATAACCTCTTTACTTTTAGAAAAAAATGATTTAAATGATGCCGATAAAAAATACTTAAACTCCTTAAAATATTCGGGTGATTATTTGTTAAACCTTATAAATGATATTTTGCAAGTAAGTAAAATGGAGGCCCAAAAAGTTGAAATTAAAAATGTTTCTGTAAACTTAATAGAAATGCTAAATAATCTTGTTAATACATTTAATTATAGGTTAGAAGAAACTAATAATCAATTGGCACTAAATATTGATAAATCTATTCCAGAATACATTAAATGCGATAAGGTTAGGCTCTCTCAAATATTAATAAACTTAATAGGGAATAGCATAAAGTTTACAACCAATGGTGAGATAAAACTGAATGTGGTTCTTTTAAGTAAAAATAATGATAAAGTAGGTTTACGATTTGAGGTTGTTGATAATGGCATTGGTATACCAAAAGAAAAATTTAACACTATTTTTGAAAACTTCTCACAAATTGAAGAAAGCAATTTAAACTATCAAGGTACTGGTTTAGGTCTTTCTATTACTAAAAACTTAGTAAATCTGTTTGGAGGCGATATTAAATTAGAAAGTGAAGTTAATGTTGGTACAAATATTAGTTTTGAACTTAATTTTGATCTAGACAATTTGAAGGTAATACAAAAACCAGAAGCTAAATTGATTAAGGATAACGTTGTAAATAGTGAAAATGGAATTAAAATTTTAGTTGCAGAAGACAATAAGATTAATCAAGTAGTAACTAAAAGTTTATTAACGAAGCAAGGTTATTTTTGTAATATTGTTGATAATGGCCAGAAAGCCCTTGAAGAAATACGAAATAATCATTACGATTTAGTATTAATGGATATTAATATGCCAATTATGAATGGTAATGAGGCTACAAAAGCGATAAGACGTTTTAATTCTAACATTCCAATTATTGCACTTACAGCTGCCGATATTGAAGATATAAGCAAAAATTGTAAAGAAATTGGGTTTAACGACTACATTATTAAACCATTCGATAACTATGAGTTTTTCCAAGTAATTTCAGAAAACTTACAAAAATCAACGGTTACAAATATTAAACCAGTTGAAACTCAAAATATCCCTAACTTACGAGTTGTAAAAGCCTCCTAAGTCAGGCAAATTAATTATAATGTATAGGAATTAAATTTTCCTACTAATTGTTAAGCCATCACGAATTGGAAGTAAAACAGTTTCCACACGTGAATCATTTTTAAGAAGCGCATTGTATGCAATTAAAGCTGGAGTGGAGGTATCGTCTTTTTTAAAAGTTTTATCCAAAATTTTACCACTCCACAATACGTTATCCGATAAAATGATTCCGCCCGTGTTAAGTTTATTAATAATTAAGTTGAAGTAGTTTGAGTAATTGTCTTTATCGGCATCAATAAAAACTAGATCAAAGGTTTTATCAAGTTTAGGAATAATATCTAAAGCGCTTCCTAAATGTTGATGAATTTGATGTCCAAAACGAGATTTATTGAAATACTTTCTTTGAAAATCGATTAATTCTTCATTAACATCAACGGTATGTAATTCGCCTTCGGCCTGAATGCCTTCTGCTAAACATAAGGCAGAATAACCGGTGTAAGTACCAATTTCTAAAATAGTTTTAGGGTTTATTAATTTAGAAATCATACTTAAAATTCTACCTTGATAATGGCCACTTAGCATTCTGGGTTGTAAAATTTTCTGGTAAGTTTCTCTTGTTAATTGTTGTAATAATTCAGGTTCATCTTCAGAATGTTTTACAACATAATCATCTAATTCTTCGGGTATAAAATGCATTAATTTAAAATTCTGTTTACAAGTTCATTTTTTGCATTAACATCATCACCAAATAGCCACTGTAGTACATTATCTTCCCAAATGGCATCACGCTCGGTTTCGTTAATAATATTACGCTCTATTGCTAAATCTAAAATTTTACCTGGATAAGACGATTGTTTGGTGCTTTCCATTTCACCTAACGGATAAGGGTCGTCTAATCCCATTAAAACCTGTTTTGCGCCTTGGTTTTTTACTAAAAGTTGAAAAGAGCCTGTATCGTGCACTAAAGTGTCAAAAAAGATGTTTTTATGCCCCACAGCCTTTCTTGGGTGGTGTTTGCCTTCAAATAAATCGGGTCTGCCATCAAAACCTTGTATACGTCTTCCTAAGTTAATTTGAGCCAATTGCCCGCCATGTGCAAAACAAGTTCGCATATTTGGGTATTTATCTTGCAAGCCATTTAAGGTGAAAAAATGATAAGCATCGGCGCATTGTGCTAACATCCAAATTAAATGGAATCGCCATGCCGTGTTTTGTAGTTTTATAAATTTTTCGCCATCGTAAGGGTGAATTTCAACCGCTAAACCATATTTATCGGCAAGTTCAAAAATACGTGCGTTTTCTTCATCAAAAATACTACGCCAAGTACCAATAGTGTCCATATAATGCGTTGGTAAACATAAAAGACGCATGTTTAATTCTTCTACACAACGCTCAATTTCCCAGCACGCACCACGTACATATCCAGGATGTACCACAAAGCCACAAGTGAATTTTTTAGGGTGTTCGGCTTGTATTTTGGCATTAAAATCGTTTTGAAAACGAAGCGCTTGCTTCATTTCTTCTAAGCGCAGTCCGTTTCCATAAAGTTGAGATAAATTTAAAACAACAGCATGATCTAGTTTATTACGCTCCATCCAAGCGAGTTTTTCGTTTAAAAAGAAACTAGAATCTGTAATGGGGCGATTCCAGTCCTTTTGAAGCATAAATTTCCGGTCTTTATCCACCCAAAAAATACCTTTATCTCGCATAAAATCTGGAATTTCTTCTGGATAAGGCAGTAAGTGAGAATGGCCGTTTATTCGTAATTTACGTTTGCTCATGGTTTGGTATTATTGCGCTATTTTAACGCGACAATCTAATTTAAATTAATAAGAATTTATTTGTTCGATTTTCCTTTTCCAAATTTTTCATGATATCTGTCGAAAATAGCAGGCATATCGGTTTCAATGTTTTCTAAAGTAAACTCTTCTTCATAAATTAAGTCGGCTTCTTCTTCAGAATACCATTGTAATTTATCTTTTACGCCTTTTTCTCTGGGGTATTCTATAACCAAACCCACCGTATTTGGTCCGCGCTGTGGCGAATGTGGCACTTTTGGCGGTAATAAAAATATCTCACCTTCTTTAATGTGAATGTCTTTAGGTTTGCCTTCGTCTATAACTTTTAAAACAATATCGCCTTCAATTTGATAGAAAAATTCGGGTGTTTCGTTATAATGATAATCTGTACGATCGTTTGGGCCGCCAACAACCATTACAATAAAATCGCCATCTTTCCAAACCACTTTGTTTCCTACAGGCGGCTTTAATAAATGACGGTTTTCTTCAATCCATTCTTTAAAATTAATAGGAGGATATATTTTACTCATTTTATATAATTTTTAGATTTTCTAATTCAAGCATCAGTACAGTTTAAAGATAGTTAAAAAGTCTTGTTTCTATAAGGATTTTGTGCTCCCAAAATTATAACAGTTTTTATGTGTTTAAATTACAGATGTTATCATTAAATAAAAAAGGAAATAATGTTTGGAACTTCTACTGGTTTTGCAATGTGATTTCCAGTAAACCTGCGCTGGAAATGTTTTTTTGTTTGTATCTAGTAATACTAGCCTAATGCCTTGGTAGTTACATAATACCGCCAACCAATTATGGCAAGTTGTAGTCTACTAGCTTTAGCTAAATCGAGTTGCTGTTTAGTATAACTGGGTAGAATAAATTTATTAAGTTTTGCTAATCCTTTAAAAAAATGCTTTTTCAATTTTAATCTTGTTTTTGTAAAAATAGTAAAACTTATTCTAGACTAAGTTTTACGTATTTAAAAAAGTTAGAAAATTGAAATAATTAAAATGATTATTTCAATTAAAATTTTGGTAAGCGTTATCATATAATTATGGTTTAAAATGGTTAGTAAAACAATGATTTTTGTTATTGTTTTTTCAATATATATACTTACCAATATGTTTACCAAATAGATTTATTGAAATCTGTGAAAGTGAATACTAATTTGTAATTAAAAAAATATGTTCAGTTTCGATTTGTTTGTGACTTACTTAGTTAAAGTTGTTTATTGTAGTTTAAAATTATTATTTTGTTTTAATATGTAGGTTTTGAAGGGGCTTTTTGCTTTAGTTTTTGTAAACCAAGGCAGATTTCATTTTTAAGAAGGCCAAAATGGGCTGTTTCATTATTTTTTTATTGAAATAAACAGCCGATTTTATAAATTTATTAAACTTAAAATATAGAAATAACGCAGGGCAATATTATTATGTCATCAGTTAAAAAAAATGATGATTAGCTAAACGTTAAAGGTGTTTTTTAAAGTCCTGCAATTCGGTTTTCGTTTAAAATAACTTCGGTTTCTTTTTTAACTTTATCTAAAATAGTTGAGGTGTTATCGTTTGTTGAGATTAGCTTATTCGATAATAAATTTAAAATAGCTTTGTCTTGTGCGCGTCCTTTTAGCATAGCTTCTTCGTAACCAATATTTTCGTTAAATGTAACCAAACTGTATTTTGAAGCATATTCTTTTGGGAATTCCTTCTCCAAAGTTATTTCAATTTTTCGTTTTTCTTGAAAAATAGCTTGCCCAACATGGTCGCGCATTTCATGAAAATTATCGATGGCTAAATCTGCAATAGCATCGGTGTCTTTTTTTCTTGTTTTTTCGTATTCTACAAATACTGTTTCCCAATTACCTTTATGTTTTTCTAAAATAGCATCGAACTCGACCACATCTTCAAACGAGGCATTCATTCCTTGACCGTAAAAAGGCACAATGGCGTGTGCCGCATCGCCCATAAGTAATGTGTTACCTTTAAAATGCCAAGGAGAACATTTTATTGTACCTAAAGTTCCCGTTGGGTTTTTAAAAAAGTCATCAACTAAATTAGGCATTATTTTAAGCGCATCGGGAAATTCTTGATTAAAGAATTCGGTTACTATTTCTGGTGTGGTTAAATTGTTAAAGTTAAATTTACCTTGTGTGTAACTTAAAAATAGCGTGACAGTAAAACTACCATCTAAATTAGGAAGTGCAATAAGCATAAAGTCGCCTCTAGGCCAAATATGTAAAGCGTTTTTATAGGTTTTATAATCGCCAGTTTGGGTTGGTAAAATACTTAATTCTTTATAGCCATGAGTTAAATAATTTTGCGAAAAGCTAAATAAGAACTTTTTGCCTAAATAATAACTTTTTCGCAAAACCGAGCCTGCGCCATCTGTTGCAATAATACAATCGGCGTCTTCAACAAATTCGGTTTTACTTTCGTAATCTTTAAAAAGCGCTGTAGTTTTTTCGAAGTTTACCGATTTACATTTCTTATTAAAATAAATAGTAACGTTTTCGTGTTTTTCGGCTTCTGAAAGTAATAGCGCATTTAATTCGCCTCGTGAAACTGAATTGATAAATTCGTAATCACGACCACTGTAATTAGATATTAAGGTGTTGCCTTGCTTATCGTGAATCATTCTACCATGCATGGGTATACAAAGCGACTTCACTTTATCTTCTAAACCTACTAATTTCATAGCTTTATTGCCACGATCTGAAAACGCAAGATTTATAGAGCGTCCTGAAGAAATATCGGTTTTTCTTAAGTCTGGGCGCATTTCGTAAATTGTTACATTATAACCACGTTGTGCAAGCCTTAATGCTAATAAACTACCGCATAAACCTGCGCCAATAATTAAAATATTTTCTTTTTGTTTCATATTTAGTTATTCTGTATGTGCTTTAGAATATCATGTTTAGATTATGCATTAGTTTAATATGTCTTTTAATTTTTCCACCATGTTAAATACATCTTGATAAGTGTTGTATAATGGTGTTGGTGCACAACGAATAACGTCTGGTTCTCGCCAATCTGTAATAATATTTGCTTCGGTAAGTTTGTGGTGCAAACTTTTATCGGCATTTTGTACTTGTATAGAGAGTTGGCAACCACGCTCTTTTGGGTTTTTAGGGGTAATAATTTTTATTTTCTGATTGTTTAATTGATTAATTAAAAACTCGAAATATCCCGTTAGTTTTTCCGATTTTTCTCTTAACGCATCCATGCCAACTTCGTTAAACATATCTAATGAAGCTTTTATGGCAGCCATAGAAAGAATGGGCGGGTTACTTAATTGCCAACCTTCGGCTCCAGGCATAACATCGAGCTGTTGGCGCATATTAAATCGCGTATCTTTATTATGGCTCCACCAACCAGCAAAACGTTTTAAGTTTTTATTGTAGGCGTGTTTTTCGTGAACAAAAAGTCCAGCTAAACTGCCTGGTCCAGAATTTAAATATTTGTAAGTACACCAAGCTGCAAAGTCGACTCCAGAATCGTGTAATTCTGGTTTTATATTTCCGGCTCCGTGAGCTAAATCGATACCAACCATACAGTTTTTAGCATGACCAATTTTAGCAATTCGTTTTAAATCGAGGTATTGACCCGTATAATAGTTTACACCTCCAATTAAAAGTAGTGCAATTTCGTCGCCTTGTTCGTTTAAAATGTGTTCTAAATCTTCAATGTTTAAAAGTTCCTCATTTTCACGAGGTTTCCATTCAACAATACCGTCTTTAGCATTAAAACCATGAAATTCTAATTGCGTTTGTACGGCGTACCTATCACTAGGAAAGGCGTCACTTTCAATAACAATTTTATATTTAGTTTTTGTTGGTTGGTAAAAGCTAACCATTAGCAAATGCAAGTTGGTAGTAAGTGTATTCATCACGACAACTTCAATAGGTTTAGCACCAACAATTTTAGCCATGCTTTCAGTTAAAAACTCATGGTATGGTAACCATGGGTTTTTAGCTTCGAAGTGTCCTTCCACACCAAGATTAGCCCAATCGTTTAACTCTTGCTGAATATATGTTTGTGTACTTTTAGGTTGTAAACCCAATGAGTTTCCTGTAAAGTATAACCATTCTTTACCATTATTATCTTTAGGTATATGAAATTTAGAGCGGTAATGCGCTAATTTATCTTCTTGATCTTGTCTTTTTGAAAAATCTAGTCCCGTTTTATATGAAATCAATTTCGAATAATTTAGATTGAAAAGCAAAAATAAAACAAATAATTTTTACACTTAATCGATAAAATTAGTGTTTTATCTTTAATTTAGTTAAAATTTAGTATTATTGCATAGGTTTTTTCTTATAACATATTAATGTGAATTTTTTTTGATGTTAAAACAATTGTGGTTATCTTATTTTAATTGGTATTTAAAGTTTAGTGGTCTTTCACGTAAAACTAAGGCTAGTAGCTTATTTTATTTTAGAAATAAATTGTTTGTATCAATATTTATTTTAACAGTAGTACTTGGCTTTTTCGCATATTTAGCAAGCGCCATTGTAGCAATTAGTTTAAACAAATGGCTGGTCGTATTTATAGATACAGCAGGTATGCTTGTTTTGTTTTTTATCTTCTTAAACAAAAAAATGGGCTTAACTACTAAAAAACGTTTATTTTCAATCAATTTTTTTGCATTATCTTTTGCCTTAATTTTAGAGTTAGGCTTTAATAGTAATGGCACCATAATGTTATCTATGCTTTGTGTTTTTGTTACACTTTATAGTGGCAGAAAAGCCGGTATAAATACAGTATTAATTACAGCTACTTTTTATGGATTAGTGTTGCTAATTTCTTATTTCGAATGGATTATATTTAATTTTAATAGGAATACACCTATTGAAGTTATTTTTATAGTTTTCACGAATAATATTATGTTTAATTTTCTAATGGTATTTTCGGTTTCTTTTTTAATTGATCAATTAAATAGGGCATTAATTAAGGAGACTAATTTGCAAGAAAAATTAATAAAAAAACATAAAAATGTTGTTAAAGCTAAAGGTGAAGCGGAAAGATCGAATAAATTAAAAACAGCATTTTTAGCTAATATGAGTCATGAAATAAGAACGCCTATGTATGGTATTTTAGGCTGTGCAGAACTTTTAAAGGATTATAATATTGATTCTGAATTTAATGAATATGTAAAAGTTATACAAGACAACGGAAATAAGTTATTAGATGTTATTAGTGATATTGTTAATTATTCGAAATTAGAATCTGGGTTATTAACTGCTAATTTAGCACCTTTTAACATTATGCATAGTGTTGAAGATATTGTAAAAGAGTTTACACCTATAGCTAAAGAAAAAGGAGTTTATTTAAATTTAAACAATGATATTCCTAAGCGAAATAATATTGTGGTTTCCGATGTGGAAAAATTCACTACAATTTTAAAACATTTAATTGCTAATGCATTAAAATATACTAATAAAGATGGTAGTATTTTGGTTAATTGTGTTTTAGACTATGAGAGCTCAATAGTAAAATTTAGTGTCGAAGATACAGGTATTGGTATTTCAAAAGATAAATTGTCTGATATTTTTGCTCCATTTTATAGAATAGATCATAGTAATGATGATGCTATTCATGGCGCAGGTATTGGATTAGCTATTTCGAAAGCCTATTCTAATTTACTTGAAGGCGAAATTGGTGTTGAAAGTATAGTAGATTACGGATCAGTATTTTGGTTTACTATATCTACGAACTTACAATCTACAGAAAAAGCTAAAGCACTTTACCTAACTAAGTAAAGTGCTTTTGATATATATAGGCGCGTAACGCGGAATATTTATTTAATATACGCCTACAATTTTATTTTGGATGTTAAATATGAAATTATTTTTTTGCTTAATACTATTCTTATACCATTAAAACCTTGATAATTAAAAGTGTTATTTAATAAAGGATTTGGCTGGTTTCCGCATTTAGAAATACAATTCAAGTATGGTTAATTAAAGCTATAATAAATATTGCAAGCATTACCTGGTCTATAGCCTCTTTTATAAGAGTAAGTTATACTAATTTTTAAAAGGAGTACTTCTTTGATAGTAAAAACTTCTATAAACACGCGTAAAATTGTTATACTTTTAATGTAAACTATTTAAAACGAAATAAGTAACCAAAACATACTGTTAATAAAATGGATTTAGATAAAAAGAGAATCTACCTCATTTCGGTTATAAGTTGTTACATTGTTTAGTGTTGCAGTGTAAGTTTTACACCCTACAATTTTTAAGAATTAAAAACTTTCTAACACCCGTTGGCTTTTGTCTTTTACTGAAGAGTAAAATAGTAATAAATGACATAGTGCTAATTTAAAAATCTATGTGAAATTTATAATCAAAAACACTAATTAATAAATTTAACGTTTAGATATTTATTATAGGCTATGGCGAATAAAACTGGTATGAAGCGGATTAAAAAATTTCAGATATTTTAGCTTTTATATAATTTATTAAAGAATAATAATACGAATTTTTTGATCCCAATTTTAAGGTTTAATTTGTTGATATGTAATAATATACGTATATTTACATGTGCTTTTTACAAATTACCTCCAAATTTGAAATAGTTTTATAGTCCTTCCCATTAAGACTAAAATATAGCATTATTTAACCAAACTATTTTAATTATGTTACCTACTTTTAATATACTTATTGCAAGCAGTCATGCAATTACAGCGCAAGCTTATAAGCAGACATTAGTTTCTAATAAGCAGCAATTTCCAATACCTTTAAATATTAATTTAGTTTATTCTATAGAAACGATATTTGATAAACTAAAAATGAAAGATCTTTTAGGCGATAATGGATTAATTATTTTAGATACAGATTTTTATTTTTCTTATGAAGAAAAAGTAAAATCTGCCGAACAACTATGTGAAGCTATTAAAAACAAAATTAATAATGCTAAACTTTTAATAACTACATCTTTTAAAGATAATTTACGATTAATAAATATTTTAAATATTGTAAACCCCGAAGGTCTAATAATAAAGTCTGATATAACCGATTTTCATTTATTAACAGCCGTAACCAATATTTTTTCGGGAGAATCTTATTTTAGTAAAACTGTAATAAACCTTTTAAAAAAGAAAATTTGTCAAAATATAGTTATCGATGCTATTGACACAAATATTTTAATAGAACTTTCAAATGGTGCTAAAATGGTGGAGCTATTAAAATTTATTCCTTTAACAAAATCTGGAATAGAAAAACGTAAACGACGTCTTAAGCAACTTTTTGAAACCAAAAATAATAGCGACCGCGAGTTGGTAATGGTTGCAAAAGCCAAAGGTTTTATTTAGTGCTTTTTTATATTTTACGCTTTTGCTTACTTTTTGTAGTTAGTTTTTTTCTTTTTTGGCTTTTTTAAAACATAATTTTACGACAAAGGTTAATCCTTAAATTTTCTTCCTATAGCTAATTGTAAAGATTAGTACACACCTAAATGTTTTCCTCCCAAACTATTTGGTTTTATGTATTGCTATTTTTGATGTCATTTTAAAAACATCATTTCAAACGAGTTACTTAAATGGTTAAGTAAATTAACTTTAAAACCCTTACATATGAACAAACATGAAGAATGCTTATGTATTTGTCCACCCTCTCCAGAGATTGAACAAAAAATTTTAAGCACAAAACAAAAAATTCTTAAGGAAACTGGATTCGAAGATATCGATGAAGTTGATATTATGGATTTATCTACGTTTACCTTAATTACCAATCGGCCTAAGCGAACCCGAATGCATGATCATCGAATCGCTGCCGATAGAGCTCCCGTTACGGGCACCAAACGTGCGATTGTGCTTTTGGTTGATTTTTCTGATAAAACAGCTGCTCAAAATCAAGCGCATTATAATAATATGTTATTTTCTCAAGGCACTTATGCAACCGGTAGTATGCGCGATTATTACAAAGAGGCATCTTACGGAAAATTAAATGTTATAGGCGAGGTAAAGGGCCAAAACGGACCAACGGCTGGTTGGTTCAGAGCACCTCAAACAAAAGCTTATTACACTAATAATGATTTTGGTTTTGGTAGTTATCCTAGAAATGCTCAAAAGTTAGTAGAGGATGCAATAGATTTAGCACAACCTTTTGTAAACTTTAGTCAATATGATAACGATGGAGATGGTTTTGTAGAAGCCTTAATAGTTATTTGTGCTGGATCTGGCGGCGAAGCCACTGGTAATAAATCCGATTTTTGGTCTCACAAGTGGGGCATTACTACTAAAAATGTCGATGGTGTCAAAATAAACCGTTATTTTATGGCACCCGAAGATGGTAGAGTTGGCGTTATGGCTCACGAATTAGGCCATTTACTTTGTGCACTGCCTGATTTGTATGATACCGATTATACCTCGAAAGGAACTGGACGTTGGGATTTAATGGCCGGAGGTAGTTGGAATAATGGTGGTCATACACCTGCTCATCCAACTGCATGGTGTAAACTTAAATGTGGTTGGGTTACTCCGAAAGTTGTTTTTAACAGTACCCAAAATCTAACTGTTAAGCCTTATTTTGATAATGAAGATATCATTAAAATTCCTATTGGAAGTGCTAATAGTCAAGAGTATTTTTTATTATCAAACAGGCAACAACAAGGCTTTGATAAAAATCTACCAGGAGAAGGTTTAATTATTGAACATATTGATGATAGTAAAGGTAACAATACAGATGAAAATCATTATTTAGTTGATATTGAACAAGCTGATGGTGCACGCCACTTAAACAACAATTCCAATAGTGGAGATGCTAATGATGCTTATCCAATTACAGGAAATACTTCGTTTACAAATACCTCAACACCAAGCAGCAAAACTTATGCGAATACAGATTCTAGTGTAAGTGTTACAAATATTGCTAGATCGGGTAATAATATCACCGCTAATGTGTCTTCTGGCTCTGGAGGTACGTCTTATGTTACTAAAAAAGTACTGCGCACTTATGCATCACCACATTCAAAAAATGCATGGGCATACCTAGATACAATTGGATGGCGAAAAATTAATACTTTATCTACCGATGGAGTAACTAATGTTTTCGCACTTTTAAACGAAGCTAGAGCACATAATCTCAATGTACAAGCTCAAATAGATAACAATTTTATTCATATTGCTTATTTAAACTAATCTAAATCACATTTTACAAAACATTAATTATTAATCTATAAAACAAAATATTATGAATTTCTCAAATAAAAAAGTAGTACGTACTTATGCTTCACCTCATTCTAAAAATGCTTGGGGTTATATTGAAACTATTGGCTGGCGTAAATTAGGCCAATTATCTACCGATGGCGTTAGCAATATGTTTATTATGCTAAACGCTGCTAAAAGTAGCGACAAAACGGTTAGCGGAACTATTGATGCGTCTAACCAAATAAGTTTATTATATTTTTAAAATTAGGCTTAACGAATTTAAAAACATATAAAATTATGATGACAATAAATTTAAATATAAACGGTTCTGGTGTTAATGAAACGCACGGTGTTGCAGGAAATCATGCTTTAAATGAAGTCGCTCCACCGCCAACTGATATAACTACAGAGTTTGCACAGGATGTTGGCACTTCGGTTGATGTGCCTGCGCCTCAAGCCACAGACTTTGAAAGTGATGTAGCCGCAGTAGATGGTTTTGTACCAAGCCCAGAAGGGTTTAACGAAAGCGAAAATAGTATCGATATTGTTGGCGTTCCTAATCCAGATTTGGCTTTAGGTGATGCATTACAAGAATCGGCAAGCGAGCTTCCAGAACCAATGGCTTTGGAAATGCTTGAAGCTAGCGAAACACCTAAAAAAACAACCCGTTCTCGGGCTACTAAAAAAAAGTAAATTAAACTTTTGTAATACCTAAGACTGTCTAAAATTAGACATGTTGAGTAAAGTGAAACATTTTAAATAAGCGATATAAAATTATCTATCCTTAAAAACTTTAACTTTGTTTAATATGATGCTCATTTTGGAGGTCTTAGGTTTATATTTTAAAAAATAATACAATGCAATTAGCTCCTAATAGTAACCCAATTACAGCCACCGTTATTAGTAATTTAGAAGAAAATAGTTTAAAAATTGTAATTCTTAAATTACCAGAGAATGTATTACCCGCTTTTTTAAGTGTTGGAAAAATTTTAACTGCTAAAAATCAATCTGATGCTTCTATAGATTTTACAGAAGGCGATATTATTTCTGCAAATATAGAAGTAATGGGCGATCCATTTAATCAAGTGTTTTTACTAACTCAAGTTAAAAAAGAAGCTCGGGATACAGATACTAATTAATGCGATTCTTTTAAAACTTCGGGCATTTTAGCTTTAAATCGATTAAGTCTAGGTACCGAAACGGCTTGAATATATCGATGATTTGGATGTCTTTTCTCGAAATCTTGATGATAACTTTCTGCAACCCAGAATTTTTGAAAAGGAACAATTTCGGCGGCTATTTGTTTGCCTAATTTTTTAGCTAGTGCATTTTTCTTTTCCGAGATTATAGCCTTTTGCTTATCGTTTTGGTAAAAAATAATAGAACGGTATTGCGATCCGCGATCATTGCCTTGGCCGTTAACCTGTGTTACATTCTGCGATGCAAAATAAACATCTACTAAAGTTTCAAAACTTACAATATTAGGGTCGTAAATTACTTCAACGGCTTCTGCATGTCCTGTTTTTCCAGTATTACTAGCTTCGTAAGTTGGGTTTTTAGTATGTCCACCGGCATATCCAGAAATAGATTCGTCTACACCTTTAACACTTTCATAAATAGCTTCTACACACCAAAAGCATCCACTAGCAAAATATGCACGAGCTTTCCCGTTTTCAATCGGAACCGCAATAGGTTCGGTGTTTCGTTCAATATTCGATTGAGTATGGTTTGTGGCTTTTTGAGTTTGTGCCATGTTTTGGCAACTTAAAAGGACGAATATTCCAACAAGGGCAAATAAATTTTTCATATTATAATGGTCGATAAAAAAAAATAAACTTAACAATAATCTTGTTAAATTCTAAATAAAAAAGCCTTTACAGAACGCAAAGGCTTGGATAAGTAGGGTTAATTGTTCAAGATTTATAAGTTAGGTTAGGTTCTGGTTGTGTTTGAGGGACAAAGACTAACTCTTAAAACTAAACAAGTTAATAACTTGCAAACTAAATAACTAACTGATACAAATTTAGTGTAGAAGTGTAAATTAAAGTAGAGGTAAAAGGTTGGTTTTGTAAGGGTGTTTTTCCTGTAAATTGAATCAATTCTAATTTTAAAAAATAAAAAAAGCCCTCACAATGTGAAGGCTTATTAATATTTTAAAGAAAGCTGTTTACAATTTAGAAAACATTTTTTCCATTTTTTCTTTTTGTTCTTCGGCTAATACAGCATCAACTAAAATTCTTCCACTATGCTCATCTGTAATAACTTTTTTACGAGAAGCAATTTCAACTTGAATTTGCGGTGGAATAGTAAAGAATGAACCTCCAGATGCACCTCTTTCAATTGGCACAACTGCTAAACCGTTTTTAACGTTGTTTCTAATTCTGGTATAAGCAGACACTAAGCGCGATTCAAGTTGTTCTTTGTATTCCGTAGATTTGTCTATTAAAGCTTGTTCTTCTTTTTCAGTTTCAGCTAAAATTGCATCCAACTCACCTTTTTTGTGTTTTAAATGAGTTTCACGCTCTTTTAAACGTTCTTTGGTTTCACCAATAACCTCTTTTTTCTGCTCAATTTGCGCCTTAAATTCTTTAATGTGTTTTTCGGCTAATTCAATTTCAAGTTCTTGAAATTCAATTTCTTTAGACAACGAATTGAATTCTCTGTTATTTCTAACATTCTTTTGTTGCTCAGCATATTTTTTCATTAATGCTTTAGACTCTTCAATAGAGTTTTTCTTATTAGCTATATCGTTATCTATAACTTCTAAGCTTGCAACAAGTTTGTCTAATCTTATGTTTAATCCAGCTACTTCGTCTTCTAAATCGCGAACTTCTAATGGTAATTCACCACGTACATTTCTAATTTCATCTATACGAGAATCAATTAATTGTAAATCGTATAACGCTCTTAAACGCTCTTCTACAGTTGCTTCTTTCTTTTTAGCCATACTTTAAAAATACTTAACAGGATTGGTATTTGTCTTTGATAAAATGATTGCAAAATTAGTAATTTTTTTTGTAAGATAAGCCACTAAAAGATTTTTTGTGTATTGTTCGCTTTCATAATGGCCAATATCGGCTAAAAGAATGCGGTTTTCGGCCATAAAAAAGTCGTGATATTTTAAGTCGGCGGTGATAAACGCATCTGCACCAGCTGCTTGAGCGGTTCCAATAGCAAAACTTCCAGAACCACCTAAAACCGCAACTTTTTTTATTTTTTTGTTTAAAAATGAAGAATGCCTAACAAAAGGTGTGTTCATTTTAAGTTTTATATGGTTTAAAAAATCATTTTCGGTTAAAGCTTCACTAAATTCACCAATCATTCCCATGCCAATATTTTGGTTTTTATTTTCTATGGTTATAATTTCGTAGGCAACTTCTTCGTACGAATGTGTTTTTAGTAAGGTATTTAAAATTTTATTTTCAAGATGTTTCTCGAAGGTTATAGTTATTTTAGTTTCGGCTTCGCTATGGTTTTTACCAGCCTCTCCAATGGTAGGATTAGAGTTTTCGTTACCATTAAATGTACCAACACCATCTACATTAAAACTACAATTTGTATAGTTACCAATTGCTCCGGCCCCGGCATTAAATAGCGCTTCTCTAAGTGCATTGGCTTCATTTTTTGGAACGTAGGTGGTTAGTTTTTTTATAGTTTCGTTTTGAGGTATTAAAATGCGTTTGTTTTTAAGTTGTAATTGATTGCAAATCATATAGTTTACGCCCTGAATTGAATTATCTAACGCGGTGTGAATGGCGTAAATAGCGATATCGTTTTTTATTGCTTTTAAAACAGTACGCTCTACATAGTTTTTACCGGTAATTTTTTTTAAGCCTTTAAAAATAATGGGGTGGAAGCTTATAATAAGGTTACAGTTGGCTTCAATGGCTTCGTCTACAACTGCTTCAAGCGTATCTAAAGTAACTAAAACGCCGGTAAGTTTCGTGTTTTTATCTCCTACTAAAAGGCCTACATTGTCAAAATCTTCAGCGTAAGCTAAAGGAGCTAAAGCTTCTAAATGATTTATAACATCTTGTACAATCATATTCAATTAAATTTTACATCAAAGATAAAATAATTACTTTCGTTGTGATGAAATTTTTGCGATACATACTTTTTCCTATTGTTCCTGTTTACTTTATGATAACATGGCTTAGAAATAAGCTTTACGATTATAATTTTAAGGCATCTAAAAAATATAATATGCCAATAATTTGTGTTGGTAATTTAAGTGTTGGTGGCACCGGGAAAACGCCTATGATAGAGTATTTAATTAATTCTTTAAAAAACGATTATAAAATAGCGACTTTAAGTCGTGGTTATAAACGCAGTACTACAGGTTTCCAATTAGCAGATTTGTCATCTACTGCGAATACTATTGGAGATGAACCTTTTCAGTTTTATAGTAAATTTAAAAATGATATTTATGTTGCAGTCGACTCTAACAGGCAAAATGGTATTGCAACTTTATTAAATTTAAACATACAACCCGAAGTTATTTTACTTGATGATGCTTACCAACATCGTAAGGTTAATGCGGGATTCAATATTTTACTTACCACGTTTACTAAACCTTATTTTAAGGATATAGTTTTACCTACAGGCGATTTACGCGAACCAAAAAGTGGGGCTAAACGTGCCGATGTTGTTATTGTTACAAAGTGCCCTGAAGGAATTAGTGATTTAGATAAAGAGCTAATAGTAAAGCAAATTAAACCAAATACGAGCCAAAGCGTATTTTTTAGTAGCATTGTATATTCTGATACCGTTTTTTCTGAAAACTCAACAAAAAAAATAGCCGATTTAAAATATTTTACCTTAGTGACAGGAATTGCAAATGCATCGCCTTTAGTTGAATTTTTAAAAACAAAAGATTTACAATTTAAGCACGAAAACTTCCCAGATCATTATAATTTTAAATCTGAAGACGTAGCGCATTTAGAAAAAAACGATTTAATTATTACTACCGAAAAAGATTTTATGCGTTTAAAAGATTTTGATAAGCTAAAGCATAAGCTGTTTTATCTTCCAATAACGGTAAAGTTAGATAAACCCGAACAGTTTAATAATTTATTAAAACAATTTGTTAAGCCGTAGTTTTGTTGGCTAAAGCATTGTATAATTTTTTCTCGAATTCTTCTTGTTTGAAAGGTTTAGGGATAATGTCAGTAAAACCAGCCTCTTCAAATTCTTGCATTTTATCCTCAATAGTTACTGCTGTTAAGGCATAAATAGTAAGTTCTTTGTCGAAAGTTCTAACAATTTTTGTGGCTTCAATACCACTTATTCCTGGCATATGAATATCCATTAAAACAACGTCGTAGTTGTTATCTTTTATTTTACTTACAGCGTCTTCGCCGTTGTCTACTATTTCACTATGTAATCCCATTTTAGTTAAAATCTTTTTAGTAATCATTTGATTGATTTTATTGTCTTCAACAACTAAAATTTTAACTTTCGAGAGGTCGAATTCGCTATTATCAACATCAAAATAAGAAGGTTTACTATCATTAGTTTCCTCAATAGTAGTATGTTCTAAAGGAATTTCAAAGAAAAATGTAGTGCCTTTACCAAGCTCGCTTTTTACGTAAATAACACCTTTTAAAATATCTATTAAGCCTTTAACAATGGATAAACCTAAACCAGTACCACCGTATTTTCTGTTAATTTGAATAGAACCTTGTGAGAAACTTTCGAACATATGGTCTTGTTTTTCTTGACTAATACCAATACCGTTATCCTCAACTTCAAAGCGAAGGGTGTAAATTTTATCTTTTTGTTCTATTTTATACACTCTAATCCAAATATCACCATCTTTGGTGAACTTTATAGAGTTACCTACTAAATTTATAAGGATTTGAGAAATTTTTAACTGATCGGCAATAAAGTTTTCTGAAAGTTCTTTTTCATATTCAAAATGAATATTTATGTTATTATCTTGAGCAGAGTTGTTTAAGGCTAAAATAATATTGTTAATTTTCTTTTTAAGATTGAAGGTTTCAGGTTCAATGTCAACTTTATTAGCTTCAATTTTATTTATTTGAAGAATGTCGTTTATAAAAGTTAATAAATAATCACCAGAGAATTTTAACGATTTTAAATGTTGTACTTGTTCTGGTTTAGGATCTTCATCTAAAAGCATGTTACTAATGCCAGTTACGGCATATAATGGTGTGCGTAATTCGTGGGTAACTGTAGATAAAAAATTTGCTTTTGTTTTCGAAGCTAATTCTGCTTTTTCTTTGGCAACAATTAATTCAGAATTTTTTTTGTGTAACATATTATTAGTCTTTAACCTAATGTTATTGTTTTTGTATAACGATAAGGTTAAAAGGGATAGAATTGTTATTAAGGCTACACTTAAAATTGAAATTAAGGTTCCTAAGTTATTATCTGATTCTGATTTTTTAAGTTTTTCAGTTACTTCAACAAAATCTTGATTTAATTCGGCTAACTTAGTCTGTGTTTCTAACTCAACAGACGAGTTCGAGTTAATAAGATTTCTTATAGAGTCCGACACTTTAATATACTTGTCAAGGTAGGACCTGGAAGACTTAAAGTTTTCAGAACTATTATATAAATCGCTTATTATTAAGTAGCCTTCTGGAAGTAAATTTGTATACTTATAAGTTTCAGCAAGCTCAATTCCTTCTTGGCCATATTTTATAGCTTTGTTAAGACCTCCTAGATTATTATGAACAATAGCCAAATTAATTAAAGCTTCACTTTGTCCTTTTACAAAATCTATGTTTTGAGCTTCAAGTAAGGCTTGTTCAAGTAAACCCCTAGCTTTTCTATAGTTTTTTAGAAGTATATAAGTTTTGCCCTCGGTAAGTAAGGTTTGAGTAAAATTTAAGTCGAGTTCTTCTTCTTGGAATTTAGATTTTGCTGCCGTATAGGAGTCTAAAGCTTGGTAATAATCGCCTTTAGCAAGATAAATATCTCCAAAGGTTTTATAGCTTTTTCCTAAATTAACATTATCGTTAATTAAACGTTGTACTTCAATAGCTTTGCTTAAAGACTTAATAGCTTTGTCTTCTTGGTTAACAACTAATTGTATTTTTCCTTTTATCGTATGAATTACTCCTATACTTTCTTTATTATCAATTTTATTAGCTAAAATTAATGCTTCATCTAGGTTTAATAAAGCCTTGTAATAGTTATAATTATCTAAATATTCTTGAGCTTGTTTTATTCTATAATTAATATTGTTAAGCGCAATTTCTGGATCATCTTCAATTTTATCCTGCGCAAAACTATTTATGCATAAAAGCATTACAATGAGAGAGATATAGGCTTTTATTTTAAACATATTTGGTTATTGTGTAAAGCAAATATAAGCATTTTATCGATAAAACGTATTTTTTTTACGATAAATTACAAATTAAATCAATTATTCTTTGTGAATACCCAGTTTCATTATCATACCACCCTATTATTTTAACCATATTTCCTATTACGGATGTCATTTGTGCATCAAAAATACAAGAATGTTTATTCCCTACAATATCTATAGAAACAATTGGGTCTGTGGTGTATTCAATAATGTGTTTAAATTTTTCTTGAGAAGCCGCTCTAAAAGCTTCATTTACATCGTTTATGCTAACGGTTTTTTTTACGTTAAAAGTAATATCTGTTAATGATCCATTTATAACAGGGACTCTAATACCACAACCTCCTATAACATCAGATAAATCTGGGAAAATTTTTGTTAGTGCTTTAGCAGCGCCAGTTGTGGTTGGTACAATAGATTGACTAGCAGCTCGCGAACGACGTAAATCTCGGTGTGGTTGATCGTGCAAGCTTTGGTCGGTGGTGTAGGAGTGCACCGTTGTAATATAAGCTTCATTTATACCACAAAGATTGTTTATTACATCGAACATTGGAGCAGCATTGTTGGTAGTACATGATGCATTCGATATAATATATTCTGTACCATCTAAAATTTGATGGTTAACTCCTAAAACAATAGTTTTAATGGTGTCGTCTGTTGGTGGTACACTTAATATAACCTTTTTAGCTCCATTTTTTAAATGCTGTTCTAGTGTTGTTCTGGTTTTAAATTTCCCGGTTGCTTCAATTACAAAGTCAACATTAAAAGGAGACCAATTTATCGCTTTTGGATGATTGTGATTTAATAGCGGAATACAGGTGTTATTAACTATAATAGCATTGCTTTCAGCAGTAATAGAGCCGTTAAATAATCCATGAACACTATCGTATTTTAATAGATGACTTAAGGTTTTAGCATCAGATAGATCGTTTATTGCAACAATGTTTATGTTGTTGTACTCTTGAAGAAGCCTAAAAACACGTCTGCCTATTCTGCCAAAACCATTTATGGCAACATTAATCATTCTTTTTAATTAATATGTTTTTGTGCGTGGTAAGACGAACGTACTAATGCACTACTTTCAACATGACGGAAGCCTAAGTTTAAACCTATTTCTTCGTATTCTTTAAACTCATCTGGATTAACAAAACGTTGTACAGGTAGGTGTTTTTTGCTTGGTTGTAAATATTGCCCAATGGTAACCACGTCTACATCGTTCGCTTTTAAGTCGTGAAGGGTTTCAATAACCTCTTCGCGTGTTTCACCTAAGCCAAGCATAATACCAGATTTTGTGCGTCGTTGGCCTTGTTGTTTTAAATATTTTAATACGCCCATACTACGGTCGTATTGAGCTTGTATACGTACTTCACGTGTTAAGCGACGAACGGTTTCTATGTTGTGTGATACTACTTCCGGTGCAACATCAATAATTCTATCTATATGTTTTTCAATGCCTTGAAAATCAGGAATTAAAGTTTCCATGGTAGTTTCAGGGTTCATGCGGCGAACAGCTTTTACTGTTTCGGCCCACATAATACTTCCCATATCTTTTAAATCGTCTCTATCTACACTTGTTAAAACAGCATGTTTTATTTTCATAATTCTAATAGAACGTGCCACCTTTTCAGGTTCGTCCCAATCTACGGTTTCTGGCCTACCTGTTTTTACACCACAAAACCCACATGATCGCGTACAAACATTACCTAAAATCATAAATGTAGCCGTACCTTCGCCCCAACATTCGCCCATATTTGGGCAACTACCAGATGTGCATATGGTGTTAAGTTTATATTTATCTACTAAACCTCGTAGTTCGGTGTATTTTTTCCCCGTCGGAAGTTTAACACGAAGCCATTTTGGTTTAGGTTTACGTTCGGGTAATATATTTGAAACTGTATCTGTATTCATAAAAAAAAAGTGTGATAGCAAAGATACAAAGTATTCTTTTAAATTTTCTTATAATCTTATTACATCGCAAAGCTTATAGTTCGCTAGAAAAAGTAATTCTTAATTTATTTTATTTCAAGTAAAATTATTTTAGGATTACAACTATTAATATTTAATTGAAGTAGAAATAGCAGTGGTAATGCCTTTTTTAATTTAATTTTTTTTTCGAATAATTTCAGCTAATAGCTTTTTGGCACGAAGCAGTTTTACTTTTACGTTATTTATTGGTTCGTCGAGTTCTATAGAAATTTCTTTATAGCTTAATTCTTGAAAATAACGTAAGTTGATTATGTTTTGGTAATGTGGTTTTAGCTTTTTTATATCACGAAGTAATTTGGCTAAATTTTGTTCGGTAATGAGTTTGTCTTCGGGAGAAGGTGATTCGTCTAAAATTTGATAAGCTTCATCATGATTATTAGATATAATTTGTGAAATAGAGTTTTTATTCTTTCGAAGTAAATCAATATGAATATTTTTTGAAATAGTTATGAGCCAAGTTTTAAACTTATAATTTTCATCGTAAGTTTCAATTTTGTCAAAAGCTTTAGAAAATGTTTGAATAGTAATGTCTTCCGCATCATTTTCATTTTGAGTTCGTTTTAATTGAAACCCATAAACATCGTCCCAAAAGCTATCTAAAAGAAAATTAAATGCTTTTTGGTTATTGATTTTAGCTTGTTTAATGGCTTGTTCTATTTCCAATAGTTGGGTTTTGAAATAAGATTATTTATAAAGATAGTTAATTGCACGATAATTAAAAATATTTCTAAAATAGGTGTACATACTGTTATACCTTTTTCGTTTAAGTTTTTTGCCGATTTTCCAAATATCACATATTGAACTATTAATCTCATTAAAATTAATGGTAAAACAATTAGCCATTTAAAGGCAAAACTTAAAAGTAAAATACTCAGAATCCAAAATAACACGTTGGTTATGTAAAGTAAAGCAAGTAAAATTTTGTGCGATTTTTTATAATACTTAGCGGTGCTAATATGTCTGCGCTTTTGCCTGAACCATTTTTTAAATGTATCTTTTGGTACAGATTGTGTAAAACTGTTTGGAGTTAAGCAAATACTTGTATTGTTTTTTGTTGCTACTTGATTCACAAATAAATCGTCGTCTCCCGATTTAAGCTTCATATGATTAACGAAACCATTGGCTTTAAAAAACTCAGTTTTAGTATAGGCTAAGTTTCTACCAACACCCATATAAGGTAAACCTATTTTTGCAAACGAAAAGTAGTTAATTGCGGTGGTAAGAGTTTCAAACCTAATTAGTTTATTCAGAAAAGATTTTTCTCTAGTCTCATACTTACCATAACCTAATATCAGATTTTTTTTATTCGAGAAATTCAAAGACATTTCGCTTATCCAATGCTTTGAAAGAGGCTTGCAATCGGCGTCGGTAAAAATTAAATGCTCATATTTTGCAGCTTTAATGCCTAAAGTAAGCGCAAATTTTTTATTACCCCAAAAGGTTTCATAGTTTTCAACATTTACCAGTTTTATATTTTTGTTAGTTGCTGCGAATTGTTCCATAACTTCAAAAGTATCATCGTTCGATGCATCGTTAATTAAAACAATTTCAAAGTTTTCATACTGTTGATTAATAATTGAAGGTAAAAACGTTTTTAAATTTTCAGCTTCATTTTTAGCACATATAATTACGGAAACTGGTAAGTTGTTGTAAGTTTCAGTTCTAGGTTTGAAAAAGGCAAACTTAGAAAAAACAAAAAAATAAAATATAACTTGAATAGCAACTACAATACAAAATATGTAGAAAATTACATCAAGAATTCCCATGAAGTAATACTACTGGTGTTGAGGTTCGTTGCAATCGCTAAATTGGTCTGGAGTTTTACCACAAAAACCACAAGCTTCTCCACTTTTATTTAACATTGGATTTTGACTAGCACAAGTTCCAGCGAATTTGCCGTCTTTTTTTGCCCAAATTTTAATGGCAATACCTGCAATACCTAAACCGAGCATGACTACGGTAATTAAAAGAAGTTTCATGTTAAAAAAATTTATGCAAAGATAAAGATTTTAGTTAATATGATTAAATTTTTAGTGACCAAAACTAATTAGTGAGTGTCTTAAATATTAAATATTTGAAAATTAATTAATTATATTATTTTATCATGAAAAAATTACTAGCAGAGTTTTTTGGTACCTTTTGGCTCGTTTTTGGTGGTTGTGGTAGTGCTATTTTTGCTGCAGGTTATCCAGAATTAGGTATTGGTTTTGTTGGAGTGTCTTTAGCTTTTGGCTTGTCGGTTTTAACAATGGTATATACTGTTGGCCATATTTCGGGCGGACATTTTAATCCAGCAGTGAGTTTTGGATTGTGGGTAGGAGGTAAGTTTGATGGAAGAGATTTACTTGGGTATATCTTAGCACAACTAATTGGTGCTATTGCAGCAGCTACGTTTTTATATTTAATTGTTTCTGGAAAATCTGATTTTACAGATATTGGTGGTTTTGCGGCTAATGGTTATGGAGAACTATCGCCTAATGGATATAGCATGATTAGTGTTTTAATTACGGAGTTTTTATTAACAATGTTTTTCTTGCTAATTATTTTAGGAAGTACGAATCTTAAAGCTCCAAAAGGATTTGCTGGAATTGCTATTGGTTTGGCTTTAACGTTAATTCATTTAATTAGTATTCCCATTTCAAACACATCTGTTAATCCTGCACGGTCTACTAGTCAAGCGTTATTTGCTGGTGGCGATTTTACCTTGCAATTATGGTTGTTTTGGGTAGCACCAATTGGTGGAGCAGTGGTTGCAGGTTTAATACATAAGGGTTTGTTTGATAAAATCGAAGACTAATTTGTGATATGTATTTTAATAAAAAATCCTGACCTTTTAAAGTCAGGATTTTTTTGTTGTATGATTAATACTATTACACTTAATGTAAGTCTATTTCTGCTACAGAATTATCTGTAGATGCAGTTTGGTTTCCTCCTTTAGGCTCGATTGTGATACTTAAAGCCAAAGCATCTTCTAAATATGGAATATTTTTAAGTTTTCTATCGGCTTCATTTAAAATACCTAAACTAACCATTTTGTCTTGCAATTCGGCCCAAATTTGGTAGCATTGCTCTTCAGGCAATTGCGGTAACGAAACTACATCAATCATAGATGTTTTTTCTTTTGGATTAATGTATGCTACAGTTTTTAAATCTTTAGCACGTTCATTTCCTTTTATAATGTACTTTTCGGTTTCGGGATTATTAAGCCTTAAAAGCTGGCGCATAACATTATCAAGCATTTCGTTATTTTTATCGATATCGCTTCGTAAGTCAAAAAGTTCATCAACTACAACCTGATTTTCTTCTGCTAGTTTTAAGTTTTGATTGTAAAACACGTACGACGTTACAGCAAAAGCAATAGCCGTAACACTAGCAGCAATGCCAAACTTAAACCAGCTTGTCGGCTTTTTTTGTGGTTCTAGTTTAACCACAGGTTTTTCATCAAGTTCATCTAAAATATTATTTAAGATGCCTTTAGGGGCTTCAATCGCATTACTTTTAGAAACCACTTCTAGGTTAAATTGTAATGTGTTGTAGGCATTCTGTACTTCTGGGTACCTTGAAATGTAAGACTCCACCATTTCTGTTTCATCAGAAGTAGTTTCACCTAATAGATATTTGTCTAATAGGCCAGAATTTAAGAAAGTATTTATTTTCTCATTCATGACTGTATTAATTAAGGGTTATAAATTTTTTTCAATTCTCGCAACCCAATTTTTAATCTTGATTTTATTGTTCCTAACGGAATATTTAACTCATCGCTAGCTTCTTGCTGGGTCATACCTTCAAAAAAAAGTGCATTTAAAACAATTTGATACTTTTCGTCTAGACTTTTTAAATGCGTTTTAATATCGAGTACATCCTGGTTTAATTCTGTTGATGATACTTTATATACGGCTGAAGTTTCAATTTGGACTTCTTTGCCCGACTTATTTTTAATATTTCTAACTTTATCTATGGCACAATTATATGATATACGATATAGCCATGTGAAAAGTTTTGCTTTGCTGGAGTCGTATTTTTTTGCGTATCGCCATATTTTTACAAAACTTTCTTGCAGTACGTCTTGCGCAATATCATCATCGGTGATTACTTTTTTAATAACACCAAATAGGGCATCAGCATAATTTTCGTAAAGTAAACTAATGGCTTTCTTATCGCCTTTTTGCAATAAGGAAACGATTTCTTTTTCTATGGATGAAATCAAATTTTGGTTAGATATTAAGTTTTACTACTATCAAAGTTAGTCATTTCTTCGAAATTAAATAATATTTACTTCAGCTTCAATAGAAATATTAAAAATTCGATAAACGGTTTTTTGAATTAATTTAGATAAATTTAAAATGTCTGCTCCTTTTGCATCGCTATAATTAACTAAAACTAGAGCTTGTTTGTCATGTACCCCATAATTATTGAACCGCTTACCTTTAAAGCCGGTTTGTTCAATTAGCCAACCAGCAGGAACTTTTACTTGGTCTTCGTTAACTGGATAGCTAGGAATATTTTTAAAATTTAAAGCTAAATTATCGAATTGAGATTTTGGTATAATAGGATTTTTAAAAAAGCTACCACTATTACCAATTTTTTTAGGGTTTGGCAATTTGCTTTCTCGAATGGCAATTACGGCTTGCGAAACACTTTGAATGGTTGGTGTTTTTACATTCATAGCTTCTAGCTCGTTTATAATAGTGCCATAATTAATATTGAGCTTATGATTTTGCTTGGTTAATTTAAAAATTACCGAGGTAATAATATATTTTCCTTTTGCTTCCTGTTTAAAAATAGAATTTCGGTAGCCAAAGTTGCAATCTGCATTGGTAAAGGTTTCTTGTTGGTAATTCCTAACCGAAATAGCTTCACATGACTCGAAAACATCTTTTAATTCAACTCCGTAAGCACCAATATTTTGAATGGGTGACGTGCCTACATTTCCTGGAATAAGCGAAAGGTTTTCTACACCACCAAAATTATTTTTAATACACCAAAGTACAAAGTTGTGCCAGTTTTCGCCAGCTTGGGCTTTTACGTAAACAAAATCTTCCGATTCTGAAATTATTTTAATGCCTTTTAAATTTATATGAATTACTAATCCGTCGAAATCTTTAGTTAGTAGCATATTGCTTCCTCCGCCTAAAATCAATCTGTTTTCGTAACCTTTTAAAGCTATAACCTCTTGTAATGCATCCATAGTATTAACCGATACAAAATGTTTTGCTACGGCATTAATACCAAAAGTGTTATAAGGCTTTAAAGATATGTTGTTTTTAATTTGCACTAGTCTTTATAAACTTTTAAAGCTTCTTTAATAATATTTACGGCCTTTACTAAACTTTCTTTTTTAAGTACATAAGCAATTCTAATTTGGTTTTTACCCACACCAGGTGTAGAATAAAAACCAGCAGCAGGCGCTACCATTACTGTTTCTCCATTAACATCGAAATCTTCTAAAAGCCATTGTGCAAAATTATCAGAATTTTTTATTGGTAATTCTGCAATACAATAAAACGCACCTTTTGGTTTGGCGACTTTTACACCTTCTATGGTTTGTAACTCGTTAATTAGCGTGTTTCGGCGTTCTACATATTCTTCAATAACATCATCAAAATAACTTTGTGGCGTATCTAAAGCAGCTTCTCCAGCAATTTGCGCTAAGGTTGGTGGACTCAATCTGGCTTGTGCAAATTTTAAAGCTGTTGTAATAACTTCGTTGTTTTTAGATACCAAACACCCAATTCGTGCACCACACATACTGTAACGTTTCGATACAGAGTCTATTATTATAGCATGGTTTTCTAATCCGGGTTCTTGCATAATAGAGTAGTGTGTATTGCCATCGTATGTAAATTCGCGGTAAACTTCGTCTGCAATTAAAAACAAGTCGTGTTTTTTTACAATTTCGGCCAGCTTTTGTATTTCGTGTTTCGAATATAAGTAACCTGTTGGGTTTCCTGGATTACAAATTAATATAGCTTTGGTTTTAGGTGTAATTAATTTTTCGAATGCTTCTATAGGTGGTAAAGCAAAGTTATCTTCAATTTTAGAAATTACAGGAACAATATTAACTCCGGAAGCTGTTGAAAACCCATTGTAATTAGCATAAAATGGTTCGGGAATAATAACTTCATCATCAACATCCATAATGCTTCCAAAGGCAAAAAGTAAAGCTTCGCTACCACCAGTGGTAACAATAATATTGTCGTGTTTTACTTTAATATCATTTTTAGCATAATAGTTTGCAATTTTTTTTCGGTAAGTTTCCGAACCTTCTGATCTGGAATATGCTAAAATATCTAAAGAGATATTTTTTACAGCTTTAAGTGCTATTTCTGGTGTTTTAATATCGGGTTGTCCAATATTTAAATAATAAATATGTTTTCCTTTTTTTGTTGCTGCTTCAGCATAAGGAACTAGTTTACGTATTGGCGATTGCGGCATTAATTGCCCTTTTTCTGAAATTACTGGCATTAAATTGAGTTTATCACACAAAGTTGAGAAAATTATCTTAAAGTTTTTTTAAAAATTATTTATAAGTGGTAAGAGTTATCATAAAGATTGTTAAATTTAGTAACCAACCTAACTATTTGTCATGAAACCCATTCTTTTTTGTATACTATTTATGTTTTTAAGCATGGTTGGGTTTTCGCAAGAGTTTCGTATTCCAAATAAAAAGCATTCAGATAAAATTCAGTTTAAACTTATTAATAACCTTATTATAATTCCTGTTGAAGTAAATGGCGTTAAACTGTCTTTTTTGTTAGATACAGGTGTTAGTAAACCTATAATTTTTAATGTTCTGCATGTAGCGGATAGTTTGAAGTTTAAAGAAGACGACACTATTTTTTTAATGGGATTTGGCGATGGTGAGCCTATTAAAGCAACGAAGTCTATAGATAATATTGTTAAAATTGGAGAAGTTATTAATCTACATCAAGATTTTTATGCTATTTATAATTTTGACTTGAATTTGGCGCCGCGATTAGGTGTTCCTGTACATGGCATTATTGGTTACGATTTGTTTAAGGATTTAACCGTAGAAATTAATTATGCACAGCGGTTTATTAAACTTACCGAACCAAGTTATTATAAATATAAACCCAAAAGGAAAACAGAGAAGTTACATTTAGAGTTTTATAATAATAAACCTTATATAAACGTAAAAGTAAATATTAATGGTAAAGAAATACCCATAAAACTATTAATTGATTCAGGAGGAAGTGATGCGCTCTGGTTATTTGAAGATGATAGCTTAGATATCCATCCTGGTGACCTTTTTTTTCATGATTATTTAGGGCACGGACTTAGTGGAAGTGTTTTTGGAAAACGATCGAAAGTTGATGGTTTTTCAATTAACAATTATCATTTAAAAAATGTAAATGTTGCGTATCCGGATTCTAGTTCGGTTGTTAAAGCTAAAAATAACAAAGGAAGAAATGGAAGTTTATCTGGAAATATGCTTAAGCGATTTAATGTGGTTTTCGATTATCCGAGAGGTTTTGTAAGCTTTACTAAAAATAGCTTTTTTAAAGAAAAGTTTAACTATAATCACAGCGGGATTGAATTGGCTCACGATGGCGTAAGACTTGTAAAAGAAATAGACGATTCTCATAGCAAATTTAGAAGTCCTAATACGCAAAATAGAAGTGCTGCTAATAGCCAAACTATTGTAATAGAAGCGCAATATAAATATGTTTTAAAACCTGCTTTTGTAATTGCAGAACTCAGGAAAAATTCTCCTGCAGATTTAGCCGGATTGCAAATTGGCGACTTAATTTTAGAGATAAACAATAAACCAACCTTTCGTTTTAGTTTACAAGAAATAACCAATAAATTTTATGATGATGTTGGTAAACGACTAAAACTTAAAATTGAGCGTAGCGGTGTGGTTTTAAATTATTCTTTCGTTTTAAAATCTCCTTATTAAAAAAAGAAACCCCAAGCTTTCACTTGAGGTTTAATAAAAAATATTTTTTAAAACTTATTGCTGTACAATACTTTTATCTTTCTTTTCAAGTACGCTAGCTTTACTAGAATCTACAACTAAACCTTTAATTTTTAAGGCTATAGTTGGAGTTTCAGCGTTCGATTGTACTGTTATTGTTTTTCTAATAGGGTTAACACGATTGGTGTCGTATTTAACTTCAATTTCTCCAGTTTTTCCTGGTAAAATAGGATCTTTCGGCTTTTTAGGAATAGTACATCCGCAGCTAGAAGATACTTTAGTGATTACTAATGGCTCGTTACCTGTGTTAGTAAATTCAAAAACTCTTACACCATCGGCACCTTTTTCAATAGTACCATAATCTATAGTTTCGGTTTTAAATTCAATTTTAGCTTGAGCACTTACAGCTAAACTGAATAATCCAACAAAAAAGATTGTAATTAAATGTTTCATAATTTTAGTATTTATTTCAAATTAATTACCCTTTGCTATAAAAATATTTAGGGCGAAAATTCATATTATTTCTATAAATCTTAGTCAAACATACTCACTTTTTCTACAACCTACAAAAATATTGGATGTATTACAGATTTATTAACATATTTAACAAAGATGAAAGTACATTCTGTTTCAAATTCAAATTTAACAATCAATAGTTCAATATCTGTTTTTACAGAACAAGAAATATAAGTACTTTTGCCAATTATTATTCAAAAACTATTCCAAAGATGAGTATTCCATCAAAATACGATGCACAACAGGTAGAAAACAAGTGGTACGACTACTGGATGACACATAATTACTTTCATTCAGAACCGGACGATAGAGAGCCATATACCATTGTAATCCCTCCGCCAAACGTTACAGGAATTCTTCACATGGGACATATGTTGAATAATACCATTCAAGATGTATTAATTCGTCGTGCGCGTTTACAAGGTAAAAATGCCTGTTGGGTTCCTGGTACAGATCACGCTTCTATTGCTACTGAAGCCAAAGTTGTGGCCAGATTAAAGGAACAAGGTATAGATAAAAACGATTTATCTCGCGATGAGTTTTTAAAGCATGCCTGGGATTGGACGCACGAATACGGTGGCGTTATACTTGAACAATTAAAAAAACTAGGCTGTTCTTGCGATTGGGATCGTACCAAATTTACTATGGATGACGATATGAGCGAAGCCGTAATAAAAGTGTTTGTAGATTTATACAACAAAGGCTTAATTTACCGTGGTTATCGAATGGTAAACTGGGATCCTGAGGCAAAAACAACATTATCGGACGAGGAAGTAATTCACGAAGAGCGTCAAGGTAATCTGTACTATATTAATTATAAAATTGAAGGTAGCGACGACACGTTAACTATTGCAACTACACGTCCTGAAACTATTTTTGGAGATACAGCCATTTGTATAAACCCAGAAGACGAACGTTTTACGCACTTACGTGGAAAAAAGGCCATTGTGCCAATTTGTAACCGTGTTATTCCTATTATTGAAGATGAATATGTAGATCTTGAGTTTGGTACAGGTTGTTTAAAAGTAACACCAGCACACGACGAAAACGATAAAAACCTTGGCGATAAACACAATCTTGAGGTTATCGATATTTTTCATGAAGATGCTACATTAAATAGTTACGGATTGCAATTCGAAGGTCAAGATCGTTTTGTGGCTAGAAAATCCGTTGCCAAAGAACTAGAAAATATTGGTGTTTTAGTAAAAACAGAAACACATATAAATAAAGTAGGAACCTCAGAACGTACAAAGGCTGTTATCGAGCCTAGATTAAGCGATCAGTGGTTTTTAAAAATGGAAGAACTTGTAAAACCAGCAATAGAGGCGGTTTTAGGCGAAAATAACGATATTCAATTATTCCCTAAAAAATTCGAAAATACCTATCGCCACTGGATGGAAAACATCCGCGATTGGAATATTTCGCGCCAGTTACTTTGGGGACAACAAATTCCAGCTTATTATTATGGTGAAGGAAAAGAAGACTTTGTAGTTGCCGAAAGCATCAATGATGCACTTGAGTTAGCTAAGTCTAAAACAAACAACCAACAACTAACAGCTAACGACTTACGTCAAGAAACCGATGCTTTAGACACTTGGTTCTCGTCATGGTTATGGCCAATGTCGGTTTTCGATGGTATTCGTAACCCAGAAAACGACGATATAAAATACTATTACCCAACAAACGATTTAGTTACAGGTCCAGATATTTTATTCTTCTGGGTAGCTCGTATGATAATTGCTGGATATGAATATAAAGGAGAAATGCCATTTAAAAATGTGTATTTAACCGGTTTAGTTCGCGATAAGCAGCGTCGTAAAATGAGTAAATCTTTAGGAAACTCGCCAGATGCTTTAAAACTTATAGAAGAATACAGTGCCGATGGTGTTCGTGTTGGTTTACTATTAAGTAGTGCTGCAGGAAACGATTTACTGTTCGATGAGTCTCTATGCCAACAAGGTAAAGGTTTTGGTAACAAAATTTGGAATGCCTACCGATTAGTTGATGGTTGGGAAGTTTCGGAAAGCATAGAACAACCAGAAGCAAGTAAAATAGCTATTTCTTGGTACGAATCTAAATTCCAAAAAGCATTAATCGAAATAGAAGATCATTTTAGTAAATACCGTTTAAGCGATGCTTTAATGGCTATTTATAAATTGATTTACGATGATTTTTGTGGTTGGTTACTAGAAATGGTAAAGCCAGCGTACCAACAACCTATTGATGCTAAAACGTACAATGCGATTATTGCCATTTTTGAAGATAATTTAAAAATTGTACATCCATTTATGCCGTTTTTAACTGAAGATTTATGGCATTACATAAAAGACCGCACACGAGAAGAAGCTTTAATTGTAGCCAGTTGGCCAGCAGCTAAACCAATTAACGAAACTTTGATTTCTGAATTTGATTTTGCTTCAGAAGTTATTTCGGGTATTCGAACCATTAGAAAAGAAAAGAACATTGCTTTTAAAGATGCGATTGGTTTTTCTGTTATAAACAACGAAAAGTCATCCACTACTTTCGATGCTATAATTGCTAAAATGGGTAATTTAGAAGCTATTGATTATGTAGATGAAGCCGTTGAAGGCGCATTAACGTTTAGAGTAAAATCGAACGAATATTTTGTGCCAATGGTTGGTGCTATAGACGTTGAAGCTGAAATTAAAAAACTAACCGAAGAGTTAAATTACACCGAAGGATTTTTAAAATCGGTACAGAAAAAACTATCAAACGAGCGTTTTGTAAATAATGCACCAGAGCAAGTTGTAGCTAGCGAGAAAAAGAAAGAAGCTGATGCTTTGGCTAAAATTGAAACGTTAAAGACTAGTTTGGCTAGTTTAGGTTAAACTTATTTGTCGTTCCGTGTTGTCGCACTGAGCACAGTCGAAGTGCGACATGGAATTTACATCTATTTGTTTGGATGCTGAATCGAGTTCAGCATGACAAGAGGTTTGGGGCGTTTTTGTTTAGCGAGTTTGTGTATAGATTGTTGTAGGTGAAGCAGTTAATTTAATAATTAATTTACAGGTATTTTAGTTACTTATTTAAATCATCGAACTTTTCAAATAGTTTTACTGTTTCTTTATAATCTATAGGTTCAAATGAATTGTGTTTCCAAGACATTTCAATAATTGGCACATTCAATTTTTCTGCGTATTCTAGGAAAGAACGTTTTTGTTTTTCATTCGAAAAACTTGATATAAAAATGGCTTGAATGCAACTTTTGATATCCAACATCATAGTTTTATCAAATATTAATTCACCTTTAATTTCTTCTACATTACATTTATTTTTATCAAAATAGACTCCGATTCTGAATTCATTTTCTCCAATATAATCGGTGTGTTTACAAAAAAATGATGATTCTGCAATTTTCTCTATTTCTTCTAAATATTTCTCAAAACCTACTTTGAATAAATAATTTCCAGAGACATTATTTACTTTACGACAATTTAGTTCTCTATATTTTAAATATTCTACATTTTTAGATATTAGCTTATACTTTTTTTTATTAAGCTCTAAAATTTTCTTTTTAGAAAATGCGATACAAACCCCAGTATAATTGTCTGCATATCGCTCCCACATTCTTGGTTTAGTAAATCCAAAAAGTTCCTCGTGGCCCTCAAATTGAGTAATGTAATTTTTGTTTGCAAAGTCATGCCCGATATTGTTTTTACAAAAACATATTTGGCTAAATGCACTTTCCATTTCAAAGACTCGTTTTGCTAATTTATCTAATTCTTGAGAAAATTTAGCATCAATTTCTTTATCAACATAATTTCCCGTAAAAGAGACGCTTCCATTGGCTTTTAGACTTTCAATAGGATCGATTGAGTATTGTCTTTTTCCAAATTTTAATTCCTCATTATAAAGTATATAATCGATTGCAATTGATGATTTCGTGTAATGATAAATAATATCGTCGTTGTAGATTTCCTTGAAAAAATTCAAGCCCATATTTATCATTTGATTAATTTTAAATTCAACATGCAATACTTGTAACTAACTTTAATAATATAACCTCGTTTTAATACTGAAACAAGTTCAGTACAGGTGACTTATATCAAACATTAAACTAATTTAGATGAAATTATTTACAAAGTCAAAAAAATAACTTTAGTGTACTTGTGGGTTTTTATTTCGATACAGAAAAAACTATTAAACGAGCGTTTTGTAAATAATACACCGGAGCAAGTTGTAGTTATTGAGAAAAATAAGGAAGCCGATGTTTTAGCTAAAATAGAAACGTTGAAGACTAGTTTGGATAGCTGGAAGTTTTTTGTTTAGCGTGTTTGTATAAGCGAAGTTGTTTTTTATATGAGTGGTTATGTGTAAGGCTTTTACTCAACTATTCCTAAATAAAGCTTAATCTCTTTTTAATACTTTTTCTTTGAAAGTTTATTGATTATAGATATTTAATATTCTTGTTGTATTTATACTATAATTAGGAGAAATCATTTTTTATACTCTTTAACATCCCCTAAAATTATGGAATCAACATCATTTTTATTTGCACTATGTAATACCGAAATATCTCCAGTGCTTTCAAAAACAACGGCTTGAACTTCGGAAAGTTTATGGACGTTTGCTTCTCTCAATTTTCCCATTAAATCACTTAGGGCTAAGTTGCAATTTTTTAAATTATCATAGAAAATTTCTCCATCTTTCATAAGCAATTGCGGTTTATTAGTCAACAACTTTTTGAACCAATCACTTTTTCTAACTAAAAATGAAAATAGTGTCTGAAAACCTATGATACAAAATAACGCCAAAATACCTTTTAATATATTCTGGTCTTTATTAATAATAATGGAAGCTAATATAGAACCAACTGCAATGGTTGAAGCAAAATCAAAACTTGACATTTTAGCAAAAGTTCGAAGCCCAAAAATTCTTGTAATAATCGTAATAGCTGTAAAAATTCCAATAACTGAGACAATAACTAAAATTGCGATATCCATATTCATAGTGTTAATTTTTAAGATGTTATTATGTGATAATGATTGATCTAAATTTTTGGTATGCCAAAGCCTATTTATTGGCCGTGAATTAACTCTAATTGTTAAAGCTAAGTATGGGGTAACAATCTGCCGTTTTTTGTGAGTTGTTAATTTCTACCTGACATAAATTTAATGCTATAATGTCATTTAATACTGAAACAAGTTCAGTACAGGTGACTTATATCAAACATTAAACTAATTTAGCTGAAATTATTTACAAAGTCAAAAAATAACTTCAGCATTACTAGTGGGTTTTTATATAGGTACAGAAAACATTAATAAATGAATGTTTTGTAAATAATGCACTAGATCACGTTCGAGTTAAAAGTAAGCTAAACCACTAGTTCAAATTGAAACTTTGTAAGCTATTTTGGCTAGCTTGGAATTGTTTGTTGATATAGTGTGTATCTCGTGCGTATAAATTATATACCTTGTTGGCAACTGTTTATTTTACAAAATACATTTCTAATTCACCTTTTCCTTTTGCAAAAATCTTACCGCGAGAAATACAGGTGAAGTCGTTTTTAATGAGTTTGTAAGTTGTTGACGATATATTTATTTTACCTGCCTCACCGGCGGATTCTATTCTACTGGCTGTATTTATCGTGTCTCCAAATAGGTCGTATGCAAATTTCTTTTTGCCTACAACGCCTGAAACAGCAGTTCCTGAATGTATTCCTACCCTCATTTTCCACATTATTTCATGACTTTTATTTCTTTCCTCCAGGTAGGATAGCATCATTTTTGCAGCTTTAATACAGTTTGCAGCATAATAATTATTAGACATTTCATTTTCAAGGCCACATGCTGCCATATATGCGTCTCCAATCGTTTCAATCTTTTCAACCTCCGTTTCTTCCATTATTTCATCAAATCGACCAAAAATGTCATTGAGTTCGTTAACCAAAGTGATTGCCGATATGGACGATACAATCTCCGTAAATCCTACAAAATCAGTAAATAGTATAGTGATGTTCTTGTGTCTTTTAGGGATTGTCATACCACTTTCTTTTAAATCCCTAATTATATTAGATGGTAAAATATTGTGTAGCAGATCTTCTGATTTTTTTTGTTCGGCTATTAAGGACTCCTCGGATTTATCCATTAAAACAGACAAACTCCATATAAGTATGAGACAAATAAATCCTGTAATGCTAATATTAACTATTTGTGATATGTAAGGATCGATTTCGCCAAAACGAGCAGTTATTTTGGATTGAAATATTACAGTAGCAATCAATGTTAGGCAAGCTATAATGCTTAAACCATGGGCTATATTTCTAGCCTTTCTGGGGAAAGTCATATATGGTAGAATAATTACAAGGAAATAAACAACAGCCACACCAGACGAATATCCTAATAAATAAAGAAACAATAAAACAGACATATAAGATGCCAGAATAAGCCAAACGGAAGCTAGTACGCGCCATCCTTTCCTATTGAATATTAACGCCATTAAAAACATCAACCCCAATAAAGCATTACTTCCGTAAATTACCTGTGCGTCTGTAAGAAATAAAGCAATTAACATCCAAATTGCATTATAAATTACTCCTAAAGCAGATGCAATATTGGTTACTCGTAAATATCTAATTTCAGTGATGGAAGAGTTGTAATAAGTGCTGGGATCAATCATTCTTTGAAAAAATCTGGATTTGGTTTTATTATAAGTAGACATAAGTTCCTCTCAATTTCTTCGGTTGTTAACTTCGTTTGTATTTTAGCTTACTTTCTAAGATATTATTTTAATTCTAAATAGGCTCATTTTGTGTAACTTACATCAAACTTTAAACGAATTTAATTGAAATTATTTACAACGCCAATTAATTAAAATAATCCTTTAATCAGGTAGCGATTTTACTTATAAAGCTGTTTTAGTCTCATTCGTTTTAAGGAAAATATAACTAATGATTGGAGCGGTAAATGTTGAAGGTGCAATTGAAGGAATCACCGAAGTATTGCATTATACTGAAGTTGGATTAAAATTTCTGCAAAAAATATCTAATTTACATTTTTAAGGCAAAAGGAAAAGTTGTAGTTAATGAGAAAAAGAAAGAGGCCAATACCTTCAAATTAAAAACTTGAAAGCTAGTTTGGGCTAATTTTAATTATTGACTGCCTATTATAAAAAGCTAATGCCATATCTGCTGCAAATTTTGGTTACCTTTTCAAAATCTGGCGGGCCAGCAGGAAGTTTAGCTAATTCTTGGAATAGGTTTTCAATACCAGCAGGGAAAGCTGAAGTAATCATTTTAGCAGTTTCTGTTCCTACCACTTTCCAAGCGTGCGGAATTTCTTTTGGGGCAAAAGCAATATCGCCTGCGTTTAAAAGGGTTGTTTCTCCATCTATCGTTATTTCAACTTGGCCTTTAATAACTCTAAATATTTCATCTTCTTTGGTGTGAATATGTGGCGGAATTCCAACGCCTGGATCTACATTTGAAACCCATTCCATAATTTGATTACCAGTGTCGATTCCAACAAGTTTGTGGGTTTGTATATCTCCAATGACATTAAATACAGTTCCTTGGATGGCGGTTATAATTTTTGGATTATTTTTTATTGTTTTTAATACTTCCTTAGTGTCTGTTAAGCAATTAGTTGTTAATGGTAATAGGGTTAAGCCTATCCCAAGCCCTGATGTTTTGATGAATTTTTTTCTGTCCATAATAAAATGTTTATTGCAATGTATATAGACTATATGGGTCTAACAATGTGAAAATTGCGGTAAAATCATGGATTTTAAGAGTTTTTAGCTTTTTCTAAGTGCAGAAGGAGTGATTTTGGTATGACTCTTAAAAAAATAACTAAAATAATCTGGTGATGAAAACCCCAATTCAAAGCCGATTTCTTTGATGCTTTTGTTCGTAAATTTTAAGGCATGTCTAGACCTCATGAGTAATTGTTCAATTATGATGCTTTTCGAGCTTACACCCAAAACTTCTTTAACACATTCATTTAAGTATTTTGAAGATAGATTAAGTCGTTTAGCATAATCGCCTACTTCATGAAGTTCGTGTACATGTTGGTCTACAAGTTTTTTGAATTCGTAGACTATATTTGTTTTCGAATTGTTATTTGAAACAACCGATTTTATATTGCATTGCCCGTCGCAGTATACAAAAAATGTGTTTAAAAGTGATAAAATGGCATCGTCTTTATGGTTAAGTTGTGACCCTAAAAGTTCATCAATCATTTCTAGAATTGCTTGTGTTCTTTTTTCAATTCCTGGACTTAATTTAAATAATGGAATCTCGCCGGAATTAAAAAGCCTCACTTTATTAATGTGAAGATTACTTAAAATAGGATTGTTTAAAATATCACTAGCCAAGTTTAAAACATAGCCAGAAGAAGTTGCGTTGTCTTTTTTTAATATTTTCCATTGATACTTAGGGTCTAGGAAAAAAATGGAATTTGAAACATTTTTATATGCTACATGATTTATTTCAATGCTTTCAACTTCATTTTTAATCCAACAAATAGCAAAATAATGACTGTTAGGTTTAATGGTTATTTTTTCAATAATTTGCGTTATGTTAATTGAGTCGGGTTTCATCTATCGTTAAAGCTAACGTTTTGTTTGAAAGTTATTTATAAGTGTTTGTGATAGGCTGAAACTAATTTAATGAAATTATTTATAAACCCAATAAATGCATTTACCCTAATATTGGTTTTAGTTATTTTTCATCAAATGTAATTAATTACAATGCTCCAATTTCTCATCAATTTGCGACATTAACGCCCATAAATAAATATGATAATCTTTGGTGTGATAACCCCAATTCGAGTAATTAATATGATCTTGTTCGTCTTCTAGCTCGTTAGGGCGTTGGTCGTTGGGTTGTGCTTCGAAATTTATGCTCAATACTACTTTTTGGTTTGCTTCACGGCGTTGTCTGGCGGTGTAAAAATTATTAAACGCTATAAAATTTGCCTCTTCGGCATAGTCGTAACTGCTATCTGGTGTTATGTAATAATCTAAATTTGTGGCGGTTTCGCCGTAATAACTAAAATCTTGTACAAACCAGTCTTCGGTTTCATTAAAAGCTCTGTAAACCAATCCGCTATTAATTAAATACGGATTAAACTCTGGCAAACCAGGGTTAATATCTGGAATATCTTGAGCTTCATCAAAAGCGGCCCAATTGCTAATACAGCCACATTCGTTTGTTGTGGTACATAATGGTATGTTTTCCCACCAACCACCTTTGTATTGACCTTCTTCGGCATAAACATATGCCATTCCCGCTAACGCCGCTACCACTAATTGGTCGCGAAGTGTTGGGTTTTCATCGAATACATCTCGCAATAACATGCCTAATAAATACGATCCTTGCGAATGGCCTGCAATTATTATTTTATTGCCGTTATTGTAGTTGTTTAAATACTCTAAAAATGCGGCTTTTACATCGCTATAAGAGGTTGCAATAATATTGGCTTGTTCTTCCTTGTCGGTTGTTTCGTCGTAGGTTTTACCAGACGATTGGCGATAATGAGGTGCAAAAACACGACCGTATTTTGCTAATAAACCGCCTTGGGCAATTATAGTTAGGTTAATTAACAATTTATCTTGCTGATCAATGGGAATATTTTGTGGCGTAAAAGCACTTTGTGCAGTAGTTAGTATGGTTGGGTGCACCCAAAATACATCGACACCAGTATTTACGGTGGCGTTATTTTCTACAGCAATGGTTTCTTCAATGTTTAAATTTTCATCAATTAACGCAATATCTAAATTGTAAAAAGGTAAAAGAGTGGTTTTTTCGGGGTGAATTACCCAATTTTCGGTATTCTCGAAATCTACAGTTGAGGTTGGAATATCAATAACTTCTGTAACTGGGTCGTCATCGTCTTCTTGTTCTTCTTCTGTACCGCCGTTATCACTTTTAGAGCATGCAGTTTGTAATATAATTAGGGCAAGTAATAATAGCTTTTTCATCTTTTAAGTAGGTTTTTAAAAATAAATGTCTGAAAAATAGTTTGTTAAGCTAATATAATAAAAAAGTCGCTCCTAAATTAAGGGCGACTTTTATGTTTTGTTAAATTGCTTAGACTTTATTCGTTAACCGAAATTAAGTTAATATCAAAAATTAGCACAGAACCTCCAGGAATACCGGCGTAACTACTATTACCGTACCCTAAATGTGCAGGAATTAAAAGTATACCGCTACCACCTTCTTTGAAATAAGTAATACCTTCGGTCCAACCTGCAATAACTTGCTGTAAGTTAAACGAAACACCGCTTTCACTACTTTCGTCGAAAACGCTGCCATTTAAAAAATAGCCTTTGTAAGCTACGGTTACGTTGCTTGTATAAGTTGGTTGTTCGCCAGAGCCTTGTTCGTTAATAACATAGTACAAACCCGAATCGGTTTTTACAGCATTTAGGCTATTTTCGGCAATGTAATTTTGAATGTCTTCATCGTTTTGAGTTCTATAATCTACAGTGTCGTCGTTTTTACAAGCCGTAAATATTAATGGAATTATTAAGGCAAAGGCTAATAAGGTTTTTTTCATGTTTAAAATTTTAGCGGTAAATATAATAAGATGTAAGTGTTGTAAACGGCGTTATTTGTTAAAGTTTTGTTGAAATAAAAAGGAGACGCTTTAAAAACCAACCTTTAGTGTCCTTCTGAATTATTTTCAGATTCTATTCTCACAATTAATGAGATCCTGAAACAAGTTCAGGATGACAGGTTTTCGATTTTTAAAGCGTCTCGAAATATATTTTATCGTTCTAGAATGTTACCAAAACAACAGAGTTACTTTATCATAGCGTAGCTACGTTTTATAAAGTTTGTAAGTTCTTCACCTTTTAATAAACCTTGAGATAAACGCGCTAAATCTAATCCTTGATTAATTAAGCGTTCTTTATCCTCTTTAGCTTCGGTGTTTAAAATATCGCTTACTAAGGCATTATTGATGTTAACAACTAAGTTGTACATTTCGGGCATATTACCCATGCCAAACATACCACCACCGCCTCCGGTAGCTTGCATTTCTTTCATACGGCGCATAAATTCTGGTTGCGTAATTATAAACGGATTTGCTTCGCTATCCATAGCTTCTAATTGAACCATAAATTTATCAGAAGGCACAACTTCTTTTAATAATTCTTCTAAAGTTTTCTTTTGATCGTCATCTAACTTAGAAATAGTGTTTTCATCTTTCTTAATTAAATTATCGATGTGATCGCCATCAACACGTGCAAAAGAGATGTTTTCTTTTGATGTTTCTAACTTCTGGATTAAGTGCGAAACTATTGGAGAATCTAATAATAAAACTTCGTAACCTTTTGCTTTTGCAGACTCGATGTAACTGTGTTGTGCATCTTTGTCTGAAGCGTAAAGAATTACTAATTTATCATCTTTATCGGTTTGGTTTGCTTTAATTTTATTGAATAATTCTTCGTATGTGTAGTAGCTACCATCAACCGTTGGGTAAAGTGCGAAAGCATCTGCTTTTTCAAAGAATTTTTCTTCGGAAAGCATTCCGTATTCAATAACCACTTTAATGTCGTCCCATTTTGCTTCAAAATCTTCACGATTGCTATTAAATAGCGATTTTAATTTATCGGCTACTTTACGTGTAATGTAAGATGAAATCTTTTTTACAGCACCATCGGCTTGTAAGTATGAACGCGATACGTTTAATGGAATGTCTGGAGAATCGATGACACCACGTAACATGGTTAAAAATTCTGGTACAATACCTTCAACATTATCGGTTACAAAAACTTGGTTTTGGTATAATTGAATTTTATCTTTTTGAATATTCATGTCTTGTCCCATTTTTGGGAAATACAGAATACCAGTTAAGTTAAACGGATAATCAACATTTAAGTGAATGTTAAATAACGGCTCTTCGAACTGCATTGGGTACAACTCGCGATAAAAGTTTTTGTAATCGTCGTCTTTTAAATCGGCTGGTTGCTTTGTCCACGCTGGGTTAGGGTTGTTTATTATATCATCAACCGTAATTTTTCTGTGTGGTTCTTTGGTTTCTTTACCATCTTTATCGGTAATAGTTGCAGGCTCATGCTCTGGGTCGTTTATTTCTTTAGTACCAAATTTAATTGGCACAGGCATAAACTTGTTGTATTTGTTTAAAAGCTCACGAATACGAGATTCTTCAAGAAATTCGGTAGAATCTTCGGCAATATGAAGAATAATTTCAGTACCTCTTTCGGTTTTATCGGCAGCTTCTAAAGTAAATTCAGGCGAGCCGTCGCAAGTCCAATGCGCCGCAGGTTCATCTTTAAATGATTTCGTGATGATTTCAACTTTTTCGGCAACCATAAAGGCCGAGTAAAAACCTAAACCAAAATGACCGATAATTCCAGAATCTTTAGCAGAATCTTTATATTTATCTAAAAATTCTTCAGCTCCAGAAAAGGCTACTTGGTTAATGTATTTTTCAACCTCTTCGGCAGTCATACCTAAACCTTGATCTATAATATGAAGTTTTTTACCGTCTTTATCAATTTTTACTTCAATTTGTGGACTGCCATACTCAACTTTAGCTTCACCAATATTGGTTAAATGTTTAAGTTTTAAAGTTGCATCTGTTGCGTTACTAATAAGCTCACGTAAAAATATTTCGTGGTCGCTGTATAAGAATTTTTTAATTAACGGAAAGATATTCTCTACCGATACATTAATGTTTCCTGTTGCCATAATTTAATTTATTTATCATTCTCACAAAAGTGAAAATCTATTTATTGATTTTAATTTTAATGATGAAGGTATTTCAACAAAAATGCCAATTCTTAAAATGTGACAAAGTGACATAGTTTTTATGGAAATAAGAAATAGTAAAAATTGAATAAGATTTTTTAAATAAAATGAATTATATGATTTGTTTATTGGAAATAATTTAAAGTTATTGTAATTTGAAACTATCTGAATAAACTTTAAGACTATGTACAATTCGAAAATAATAGGTTTAGGTAAATATGTGCCAGAAAATGTGGTTACAAATGATGATTTATCTAAAATGATGGACACTAATGACGCGTGGATTACAGAAAGAACAGGAATAAAGGAACGTCGTTGGGTTAAACAAGGCAGCGACGATACTACTGCAACAATGGGGGTTAAAGCTGCAAAAATAGCTATAGATCGAGCAGGAATAAGTAAAGATGATATTGATTTTATAGTTTTCGCCACTTTAAGCCCAGATATGTATTTTCCAGGTCCGGGTGTGCAAGTACAGCATGCCTTGGGAATAAAAACTGTAGGTGCTTTAGATGTTAGAAACCAATGTTCGGGTTTTATTTATGCTTTATCTGTAGCCGATAATTTTATAAAAACAGGTATGTACAAAAACATACTTGTAATTGGTAGTGAGTTACATTCGCATGGTTTAGATAAAACAACACGAGGTCGTGGCGTTAGTGTTATTTTTGGAGATGGGGCAGGAGCTGCAGTTTTAACGCGTGAAGAAAATAATAATAAAGGCATTTTATCTACACATTTACACAGCCAAGGGGAGCATGCCGAAGAATTAGTGTTGAAGGCTCCTGGAATGGGAACGCGTTGGGTGAATGATATTTTAGAAGATAATAACCCAGAAGATGAAAGCTATTTTCCTTATATGAACGGACAATTTGTGTTTAAAAATGCTGTAGTTCGATTTAGTGAAGTTATTATGGAAGGTTTAATGGCAAATGGCTTACATAAAGAATCTATTGATATGTTAATTCCGCATCAAGCTAACTTACGAATTGCACAGTTTATTCAAAAAAAATTCAGATTATCAGACAGTCAAGTGTTTAATAATATTCAAAAATACGGAAATACTACAGCGGCTTCTATACCAATTGCTTTAACCGAAGCCTGGGAAGAGGGAAAAATAAAAACCGGAGATACGGTGGTTTTAGCAGCTTTTGGAAGTGGTTTTACCTGGGGAAGCGCAATAATTAACTGGTAAAACAAAAAACCCAAAACGTATAGTTTTGGGTTTTTCTAGCTATTAATCAACTTCAACTAACACTAATGTGAAGAATCTTATTATATAAGACGAAAAATCTTTCGTTTTATTTCATCATATATATATATTTAACAAACTTTAACTAAAAAACAAAACTCGAAATAAACAATTTCGAGTTTTTAAATAATACTAATCTTCATATGTACGAATTTTTTTAGACGACTAATTCCAAATAATTAAAACTTCGTGTTTGGTTAGATGATTGTACTTTATATTATAACGTAAAGATAATTTTAATATTGCGTAAAATTTAAAATTTTAACATATTATTTATTTTTTTAAAATTTTTACACCTTAAAAAATTATTAAAATATAATTCATGGGTTTTGTTTTTTTGTTATTTAGATTGATTTTAGAAAAAATTATAAGTGAAAATTTAAGAATTGTTCAAAATTTATAAGTAATGCTATTTAGATTTAAAACAGTCGCTTTTTTTATAGAATTTAGGCTTTTAGTTGTTATTAAGGTTAAAAAAATATATGTACAGTTTCAAAAACAGTATTAATCAAATTATTTTAAAAACATCAAAACCCTAAAAGCATATCAGTTTTTAGGGTTTTTTAATAATCTTGCATTTCACTAACCATCAAAATTATGCAGGATTATAGTATTTTGAGCATATTATTTATTTGATAGTTGTAATTTTCCTGCTTGTAGGACGTCTATTTTATAAACCTGTTACATGTTGTAAGTAGAGTTAACTAATTTTAACAAATGAAAGACAAAACCTTAGTGTTTGGAGCATCATTAAATCCAGATCGATATTCTAATTTAGCCATTAATCGTTTGGTAGCTAATAATAAAAAGGTTGTTGCTTACGGATTAAGAGGAGGAACCGTTGCAGGTGTTACTATAGAAACAGAATTAGTAAATTTTAATGATATTGATACCGTTGCACTTTATATGAATCCTTTACGACAGAAGCCATTTTATAACGACATACTTTCCTTAAACCCGAAACGTGTTATTTTTAACCCAGGAACCGAGAATCCGGAGTTTTATAGTTTGCTTCAGGAAAAGAATATTCATTTTGAAGCGTCTTGTACTTTAGTGCTGCTTTCTACGAATCAGTATTAATCCTAAAAAGGTTAGTAACCCGTTAATTATTAAAATTTCAAATCCAATTTGGTATCCATTTAATAAATCAACCGAATATTTATTAATAAAAAATGATAGTATTGGAGCGATAATAGCTATTATCCAAACGTATTTATCTTTTATTTCGGTTTTAGTAAAAATACCTAAAGCAAATAATCCTAAAAGCGGTCCGTAGGTATAACCAGCAGCTTTAAACAATTCCCAAATTACAGACACATCTTTAAAAATAGCATCAAAAGCAATAATTACGAAAACAAGTAAAATGCTTATTAAAACATGGGTTCGTTTTCTAATTTTCTTTTGAATTTCTTTTGGTTTCTTATCAATTTCAATAATATCTATACAAAATGATGTGGTTAGCGAAGTTAAAGCCGAATCGGCACTAGAGTATGCAGCAGCTACTAAACCTAGAATAAAAAACGATGAGGTTATAACACCAATTTCTGGTAACATGGCAATGGTTGGAAATAACTCATCTTTTTTAGCAGAAATACCATGAGCGTTGGCATACTCGGTTAGCATTAAACCTAAAACTAAAAATAGGATGTTAACAAAAATTAATACCACACTAAAAGAAATCATGTTTTTTTGAGCTTCTTTTAAGTTTTTACAAGTGAGGTTTTTTTGCATCATATCTTGGTCTAAACCGGTCATGGTAATGGTAATAAACATTCCCGAAAGAAAGCTTTTTATAAAATATTGTGCATCGTTAACATCGCTAAAGAAAAATACTTTGCTCATGGTGTTTTCTTTAACACTCGTGTAAATTTCAGAAATACCATTTAAGTTTAACGCCGATGCTAAAAATATAATAGTTACAACAACCGATACTAGCATAAACAAAGTTTGTAAGGTGTCGGTAAAAATTATGGTTTTAATACCTCCTTTAAACGTGTACAACCATATTAATACAATGGTGAGAATAACAGTTAAAGCAAAGGGAATATTAAATTGATCGAACACTAAAAGCTGAAGTACTTTTGCTACCAAAAACAATCGAAACGATGCGCCAACAATTCTTGAAATTAAAAAAGCTACCGATCCTGTTTTGTAACTTACAACTCCAAAGCGATCCTTTAAATAGGTGTAAATTGAAGTTAAATTAAGCTTGTAGTAAATGGGGAGTAAAACATATGCAATAACCATGTAACCAAATAAGTATCCAAAAACGACTTGCAAATAGCCAAATTGTTTGGTTTCTACGGCGCCAGGAACCGAAATAAAAGTAACGCCCGAAAGCGATGCTCCAATCATCCCAAAGGCAACCAAATACCAAGGTGCCGACTTGTTGGCTTTAAAAAAAGCATCGTTACTATCTTCTTTTCCGGTGAAATATGAAATTAAAATAAGCACGACAAAATAGCCGGCAATAAGGAATAAAATTTGAGTTGCAGTCATATATAGAATAATTCAAAGCCAAAATACAAATTCCAATCGATAAGTTAAATCAAAAATTGTAAATTCGCAGCCATGGAATTTTCTTCTAAATTACTAGAAAACGCAGTTAACGAAATGTCGCAACTACCAGGAATTGGTAAGCGTACGGCATTGCGTTTGGTATTGCATATGTTAAAGCAACCAGAATCTCGTACTAAACTGTTGGCCGAGGCTTTATTAAAAATGCGAACCGAAGTAAAGTTCTGTAAATCATGTCATAACATTAGCGATGTAGAAATATGTGAAATTTGCTCAAATAAAAATAGAGTTTCACATACTATTTGTGTGGTTGAAGACGTTAGAGATGTTATGGCAATTGAAAATACAAGCTCTTTTAAAGGCATTTATCATGTTTTAGGAGGAAAAATATCTCCAATGGATGGTATTGGACCGCACGATTTAAAAATAGAATCCTTAGTAGAAAAAGTTAAGCAAGGCGAAGTAAAAGAAATAATTTTTGCGTTAAGTTCAACAATGGAAGGCGACACTACCAATTTTTACATTTATAAGCAAATACAAGATTATAACATTGTTACTTCTACCATTGCTAGAGGAATTTCGGTTGGAGACGAGCTCGAATATGCCGACGAAATTACCTTAGGGAGAAGTATAGTTAACCGAATTCCATTCGAATCTTCATTAAAATCTTAAGTGCATATTTTTTGAAACTTTCCGTAATTATACTTAACTACAATGTGCGCTACTTTTTAGAGTTATGTTTAAAAAGTGTCGAAGCCGCTATTGCAAATATTGAAGCCGAAATTATTGTAGTCGACAATCATTCTCAAGATGATAGTTGCAGCATGCTTAAAGCTAAATTTCCATCAATAAATTTAATAGAGAACAAAGAAAACTTTGGTTTTTCAAAAGGTAATAACATTGGTGTTGCAAAAGCAAAAGGCGAATATATTTGCATCTTAAATCCAGATACGGTTGTTGCCGAAGATACCTTTACCAAAATTTTAAACTTTGCCGAAAAAACTGAAAATTTAGGGGCTATTGGTTGTAAGTTAATTAATGGTATTGGCGAATTTTTACCAGAAAGTAAGCGCCATATCCCTTATGTTAATGCAGCTTTTAAAAAGATTTTAGGAAACTCTAACGATTATTATGCAAATAACCTAAAACAAAACGAAGTTGGAGAAGTTGAGGTTTTAGTAGGTGCATTTATGCTTTTAAAACGCGAAACCTTCAATGAAATTCATGGTTTCGACGAAGATTATTTTATGTATGGCGAAGATATAGACTTGTCTTACAAACTAATAAAAGCAGGGTTTAAAAATTACTATTTTGGCGAAGCTACAGTAATACATTATAAAGGCGAAAGCACTTTAAAAAATAAGTTCTACGCACGCCGATTTTATGGTGCCATGAAAATTTTCTACAAAAAACATTTTAAAAGAAATTACTTTTTTGATGTTTTTGTAAATTTAGGTATTGCCGGAGTTTATTTTTTTAGAACCAATCCTAAGGGAGTTCGAAAGCAGCCTAGTCGCTATTTATTGGTGTCAAATTCCGTTTGCGATAAATTAAAAAACACTTTAAAGAAGCAAATAGAATTAAGTGATACTTTATACACTATTAAACCAGAAACCGAAGTTATTTTTGATGCTAATGTTTCAAGTTATAAACGTATTATAAACTTAATGGAGACAAAGCCAGATAATAGTAAATTATCCTTTAAAATCTTGCCAAATCAATCAAACTTTATTATCGGTAGCGACGATACTATTTGCAAAGGAGAAATAATAGAGTTTAACTAGTTTTTGTGAAATTAATTGATTGAAAACCGTTGTTTTTTAGTAATTTTGCAAAAAAAATAGAACAACCTAAAACCACTACATACGTTAAATATGGCAAAATTTAAGTTGAAGCTACCAAAAATGGGCGAAAGTGTTGCAGAAGCAACCATTACTTCTTGGCTAAAAGAAATTGGAGATACCATTGAAATTGATGAACCAATTTTAGAAATAGCAACTGATAAAGTAGATAGCGAAGTGCCAAGTGAAGTAGAAGGTGTTTTAGTTGAACGCTTTTTTAATGTGGATGACGTGGTGCAAGTAGGTGGGGTTTTAGCAATTATTGAAACCGAAGGTGATGTGGAAGAAATTGATAATAACGATGATCTTGCAGAAATTGCAAACGACGAATTAGTACAAGATGAAGCTATATCTTATGTTGAAGAAACTGTAGCTGTTGCACAACAGGCCGTTGAAACACCTGCTGTCCTGTCTTCCGAAAATAGATTTTATTCTCCTTTAGTTAAAAACATTGCTAAAGCAGAAGGTATTACTCAAAAAGAATTAGATAGTATTATAGGTAGCGGAAAAGATGCACGTGTTACTAAAAACGACATTTTACAGTTTTTAGAAAATAGAAATAGTAATGGGGTAGTTGAACCAGTTAAAGTGGAACAAAAACCTACACAAGCAAAAACAGTTGTCGAGCCTGCAAAAGCTCAAACAGCACCTTTAATTTCGAATGGGGAAGATGAAATAATTGAAATGACCCGAATGGGTAAATTGGTTTCAAATCACATGATGGCCTCTTTACAAACATCGGCGCATGTACAAAGTTTTATCGAGGCCGATGTAACGAATATTTGGAATTGGCGTAAAAAAGTTAAAGATACCTTTTTTAAACGCGAAGGCGAAAACCTTACGTTTACACCTATTTTTATGGAGGCAATTGCTAAAGCCTTACGCGAATATCCGTTAATGAATATTTCGGTTCAAGACGATAAAATTATAAAAAAGAAAAATATAAACTTAGGTATGGCAGCGGCTTTACCCGATGGTAATTTAATTGTTCCTGTTATTAAAAATGCCGATCAACTAAATCTTGTTGGCATGACAAAACAGGTTAACGATTTAGCAAACCGTGCGCGAATTAATCAATTAAAACCAGACGAAGTTCAAGGCGGTACTTATACAGTTACCAATGTTGGTAGTTTTGGTAGCATTATGGGGACACCTATTATAAACCAGCCACAAGTTGGTATTTTGGCACTAGGTGCTATTCGTAAAGTGCCTGCAGTTATAGAAACACCAGAAGGCGATTTTATTGGTATACGTTACAAAATGTTTTTATCGCATTCGTACGACCACCGTGTTGTAAATGGTGCGCTTGGTGGTATGTTTGTAAAAGCCGTAGCCGATTATTTAGAGGCTTGGGATATAAAACGAGAAATTTAGAATAATTAAAATATGTTGTAAATTGTCCAATCCAATCTATGGGTTGGATTTTTTATTTTTTAATTAAAAACTAAAGGTATATTTTTAATATGCGTTGTTTCAATTTATTTATAGCTCTGTTTGTATTGTATTTTAGTGGTTTTTCGCAAGTAGATACTTTGTATTTCGATATTAATAAAGAAGCTATTAGTAAAGCAATCTTTAATAAAAAAATCGAGTCTAAAATATATGATGGAATTAGATTTATAACGGATTCTTTAGTGGTTCAAGATGTAATTCCTAATCATGTTTTCGGACAATTAGATTCAGTAACTAAGTCGCAATTATTTAAAATGTTTAGTGCTAGAAACGGTATTGACACAACAAAAACTTTGATGGTTTTTTATCAGGATACTTTAATTGCCGAAAATGAATTTCCAGAAAAAAGTATTATGATTTTTAGGGATAGTTTAGGAGAGTTTATGGGGACTTCAAAGTATAACGGAATATATTTTGATAGTCGTAAATATAGAAAAGCGAAATATCATACAGTTGAATATAGTTTAAAAGGTTTTAATAAAGTAACCATTTCCAAGGCAAAAACCTTTAAAAAAATTAAAAACGTAACTCCAGTGTTTTTTTATGCTTATAATAAAGGCTTAGATTTATCCAAATTAAAAGTAATATGGCATAAAGATTATGGGCATATTTTACATAAACTTTTTGTTACTAACAATTATTTTTTTCGAACGCTTATAATAAAACCAAATGGAGAATATTTTGTTAGATATGGTGATAAATTTGTAGCTGAAAAAAAAGATATTTTCAATTTAAAAGATTGGGAAAAATTAAAAAATAAATATTTTAAAGAAATGAGAACTAATTCACAAAATTTATAATGCAATTAAACCTAACAAAACCCATTTGTTTTTTCGATTTAGAAACTACAGGGGTAAACATAACTTCCGATAGAATTGTTGAAATTTCAATTTTAAAAGTTTATCCAGATGGCAAAGAAGAACGCAAAACCTGGTTAGTTAATCCAGAAATGCCCATACCAAAAGAAGTTACTGAAATTCATGGAATTTCTGATGAGAAAGTAGCAAACGAACCAACCTTTAAAGAGCTTGCCAAGGAAATTCATAATATGATTAAGGATTCCGATTTAGGAGGGTTTAATTCCAACAGGTTCGATATTCCGTTATTAGCCGAAGAAATGCTGCGTGCCGATATAGATTTCGATATGAAAAACCGAATGGCTGTCGATGTGCAAACTATTTTTCATAAAATGGAGCAGCGTACCTTAAGTGCAGCTTATAAGTTTTACTGCGATAAAAATTTAGATGATGCCCACAGTGCCGAAGCCGATACAAATGCCACTTATGAGGTTTTAAAAGCGCAAATAGCTAAATACGACGACCTTGAAAATAATACAAAGTTTTTAGCGGAGTTTAGCTCGCGTAAAAAGTTTGCCGATTTTGCTGGTTTTATTGTGTTTAATAAAGATAATAAGGAGTGTTTTTCGTTTGGAAAACATAAAGGTAAGTTGGTAACCGAAGTGTTAGAAAAAGAACCTGGATACTTTGGTTGGTTGCTTAATGCCGATTTTCCGTTGTACACAAAAAAGGTTTTAACAGCTATTAAATTACGCAGTTTTAATAATAAGCTTTAGTAGCCAGAAACTAGAAACTGGAAACAAGAAACTGGAAACAAGAGAAAACTCCAGAATTAAGTAATAAATTTGCAAATAGCCGTGTTAGGGATTGCAGTAGAAAGCCCACAGCCTGCACCATTTTTAAAGGTGTGAGCGCGGACTTGTAGTGTAAAGCCTGACCGCGAACTAAACACTTTTGGGGCGGGGTAACACCCTAAAAAGAGTAATTAAAAAAAATGAATTATTTTCGCGTTTCCATTTTAGAGATTTATAATAATTAAGCATGAAATTAATTTGTATTGGTAGAAATTATACCGAACATATTGAGGAACTAGAAAATGAAAGACCAACCGATCCTGTCATTTTTCAGAAGCCCGATACTGCCATTTTATTAAAAAAACAGCCGTTTTTTATTCCCGAGTTTTCTAACGACGTACATTATGAGGTTGAGGTTTTGGTTAAAATTAATCGAGTAGGGAAGTATATTGACAAAAAATTCGCCCATAAATATTATAATGAAATTGGTTTAGGTATCGATTTTACCGCGCGTGATTTGCAAACCAAATTAAAGGAAAAAGGATTGCCTTGGGAAAAAGCTAAGGCTTTTGATGGGTCGGCAGTGATTGGACAATGGATATCAAAAAGTGAATTAACAAATGTTGATGAGATTGCATTTTCTTTAAAAAAGAATGATATTTTTGTGCAAAATGGAAATACTAGCCATATGCTTTGGAAAATTGATGAAATAATAGAATATATCTCTAAATATTTTACTTTAAAGATTGGAGATATTATATTTACAGGTACACCAGCTGGAGTGGGCAAGGTATCTGCTAACGATAACTTAAAAGGATTTTTAGAAAACAGAGAAATGTTTTCTATTACAGTTAAATAAATTATGGAACAACATTACAAATTATATAGAGTACGTGAACTAGCCGATAATGATGAAGATTTTATTTTGGCCCTAGCTCAAACTTTTGTAGAAGAGGTTTCTGTAGATGCCGAACGCCTTAAAAATGCAGTTGCAGAAAAGAACTACCAAGAGGCTTACCAAGCCGCTCATAAAATGAAGCCTACAGTAGATTTATTTGAACTTGGTGTTCTAGATACCTTAATTGAAGTACAAGATTGGGGGAAATTTACTAAAACAGACCAAGATGTAACCGAGCAATTGGATATTGTTATTACAGCAGTTGATAATGCTTTGGCAGAATTGAAGTCGGATTTTAATCTATAAATGTTATCAGAAATAATTACTATTGGCGATGAATTATTAATTGGACAAGTTATTGATACCAATTCAGCTTTTATTGCTAAACAACTTAATAATATAGGCATATCGGTTTACCAAATTACTTCGGTACAAGACGATAAAAGTCATATTTTACAGGCGTTAAAAGATGCCGAAAATCGTGTAGACGTTATTATTTTAACAGGTGGTTTAGGACCAACCAAAGACGATATTACTAAAAAAACCATTGCCGAATATTTTAACGATTCACTGGTTCTTAATATTTCGGTGCTTGAAAATATTGAGTCTATTTGGAAAAAATATGCTCGACAAACCTTGCTTCAAGTAAATAAAGATCAAGCTTTGGTGCCATCACAATCTAAAGTGCTTATGAATACTTTAGGAACGGCTCCTGGTATGTGGATGGAGAAGGGGGATAAAACGTTTGTTTCACTTCCTGGCGTACCCTTTGAAATGAAATCTTTAATAACAAATTCTGTAATCCCTAATTTAAAAGAAAAGTATAAATGCCCATTTATTTTACACAAAACCTTACTAGTTTATGGTTTAGGTGAAAGTACATTGGCCGCACGAATTGAAGCTTGGGAAGATGCATTACCTCAACATATAAAGCTAGCCTATTTACCGAGTTTGGGTAAAATGCGATTGCGAATTTCGTCAAAAGGGTTTGATAAAATTAAAGTCGAGACAGAGGTGCAACAACAAATTGATCAAGTTATTCCTTTAATTAAAGATGAGTTTTTTGGTTATGAAGATGAAGATGGAAATGAAGAAGCCGTAATTGGTAATCGGTTGACTAAAATTAATAAAACACTTGCCATAGCAGAAAGTTGTACAGGAGGTAAATTGGCTGAATTATTTACAGCTAATGCAGGAGCATCAAAATATTTAAAGGGAGGTGTGGTTACCTACTCAACACAGTCAAAAATAGATGTTTTAGGTATAGATGAAGCTGTAATAATCAAACATTCGGTTGTAAGTGCCCAAGTAGCCGAAGCAATGGCTGTTAAGGTTAAAAAACTTTATAAAGCGGACTACGCATTAGCAACTACAGGAAATGCAGGCCCGAGTAAAGGCGATTCTACAGCCGAAATAGGTACAGTTTTTATTGCAATAGCGAACCAAAATGGTGTGTTTTCTCATGAATTTAATTTTGGAAGCCCACGTGCGCGAGTAATAAGTAAGGCTGTTAATAAGGCCTTAGAACTTCTTCAAAAAGAAATTTTTAAAAATTGATAAGTTTTTGGTTGTTAGCTATTAATTTATTTGTATATTTGCACCTCGATTTTAAGCAACAAGAATTTAAAGTTATAGATAATGTCAAGAGTTTGTGAACTTACAGGTAAGAAGGCAATGGTTGGGAATAACGTTTCTCACGCATTAAACAGAACTAAACGCAAATTTGGTGCGAATTTAGTTAAAAAACGTTTTTACATTCCAGAAGAAGATAAGTGGGTAACTTTAAAAGTATCAACTTCTGCTTTAAAAACCATTAATAAAATAGGTATATCTGCGGCAATTAAAGAAGCAAAATCTAAAGGATTTTTAAAATAATAGCTGCATAAAAAGTATATAAAATGGCAAAAAAAGGAAACAGAATACAGGTTATTTTAGAATGTACAGAGCACAAAGCAACTGGACAACCAGGAACGTCTCGTTACATTACTACTAAAAACAAAAAGAACACGCCAGATAGAATGGAGATTAAGAAATTTAATCCAATTCTTAAGCGTATGACTATTCATAAAGAGATAAAATAATTAGTTATGGCAAAGAAAGCAGTAGCATCATTACAAACAGGATCAAAAAGATTAACAAAAGCCATAAAAATGGTTAAATCTCCTAAAACTGGAGCTTATGTTTTTGTTGAATCAATTATGGCACCAGATTTAGTTAACGACTATTTCAAGAAAAATTAATAAACCTTTAAAAAGGTTTAGAAAAGCAGCTTTCTAGCTAAGAAAGCTGCTTTTTTTGTTTTATATTTATCTGACATTTTTGCATGCTATTAATTAAGGCAAGAATTTTGTTTGGTTTAGTCTGATATTAAATCAAATTTTATAAGAAATAATTACGAATGAGTTTTTTTAAAAAAATATTTTCATCAGAAAAAAAGGAAACTTTAGACAAAGGTTTAGAAAAAACTAAAAGCAGTTTTTTTGGTAAGCTTAGTAAAGCAGTAGCTGGAAAGTCTAAAGTAGATGATGAAGTTTTAGATAATTTAGAAGAGGTTTTGGTAACTAGTGATGTAGGCGTTGAAACCACATTAAAAGTTATAGACCGCATTGAGGCGCGCGTATCTAAAGATAAATATTTAGGAACTGCAGAACTCAACCAAATTCTTCGAGAAGAAATTGCTGGGTTGTTAAGCGAAACAAACATTGGTGAAGCCACAGAATTTACTATTCCACAAGATAAGAAACCTTATGTTATTATGGTTGTTGGTGTAAATGGTGTTGGTAAAACTACAACCATAGGTAAATTAGCTTATCAGTTTAAAAAACAAGGTTTAAAAGTTGTTTTAGGTGCAGCCGATACGTTTAGAGCTGCAGCTATCGATCAGTTACAAGTTTGGGCCGATCGAGTTGATGTGCCAATTGTAAAACAAAACATGGGAAGTGATCCGGCTTCTGTAGCTTTCGATACGTTACAAAGTGCCGTAAATCAAGATGCCGATGTGGTTATTGTTGATACAGCAGGACGTTTACACAATAAAGTAAACCTAATGAACGAGCTTACCAAAGTGAAGCGTGTAATGAAAAAAGTTGTAGACGATACTCCAAACGACGTGTTGTTAGTTTTAGATGGTTCTACAGGGCAAAATGCTTTCGAGCAAGCTAAACAATTTACAGCAGCGACCGAGGTTACAAGTTTGGCAGTTACAAAGCTTGACGGTACAGCAAAAGGAGGCGTTGTTATTGGTATTTCCGATCAGTTTAAAATTCCTGTAAAATACATTGGTGTAGGCGAAGGTATTGAAGATTTACAAGTGTTTAATAAGCACGAATTTGTCGATTCTTTTTTTAAATAACTAACGTTTTAAGGTAAAATGGCCTTTATATACAGTCTGATTATTTTTTGTAACAATAAACCAATAATCGCTTGTGGGTAATGGGTTTCCTTTAAAAAAGCCATCCCAAGAAGTTTCCGAATTTAAAACCGTTAGCAGTTTGCCATAGCGATTAAATATGGTGGTTGTAATCTCTGGGTAATTTTCTACGTGTTCTATATGCCAGGTGTCGTTAATTCCGTCGTTATTTGGTGTGAAAAATTTTGGTGGATTTAAAAGATAAACCGTTTCTTTAGTTATACCACAACCGTTTTTATCTCTTACTTGAACATTGTATTCTCCCGCAGGTAATCCGTGAAATGAATTTTCATCTTGGTAATTAATACCATCCAAAGAATATTCGTAATCTCCTAAACTAGTATTTTCAAGATAAATAGTTATACTATTATTAGTTTCTGTCCAATCTTCAATTTCTATTTCTGAAATTGTTGCTGCGTTGGAAAATAAAACTTCAAAATTTTTGGTCGATGTACAAGAAAAATTGTTGTGATTTTGAGTAACACTCACCCAGTTTGTGCCAATATGTTCTTCAGTAATATTTATGGTTTGTGTTGTTTCTCCGGTAGACCATAAATAACTGTCAAATCCTGAGCCAGCATCAATAGTAACATAATTGTCGCTTTCGCAAATACCAATACTGTTATTAATTGGAATTATAGGAGTGCTCTCTGGAATAAGATTTAATGTTGCTATTTGGTAGCAATTATCGGGAGAATCTATTCTTACATATAAGTTATTTGTTGTAGTTTCCCAAGAATAGTCTGTTGGTGTTAAAATAGAATTGCTGTCGTTTTCAGCATCAATAATTGTAGAGAAATAGCTAAAAACACAACTTGAACAACTAACAATTTCAGGCTCATAGAAGGTTAAATCTATTACTTCTGTGTCATCATTTAAATTGTCACATATGTAAGCATCAACATTATTTATGGCCAGGGTTGGATTATAAATTGTTACTTGGACAGCTAAAACTTCGTCGCTTTCGCATCCATTATTGAGTTGAGTGGCATAATAGGTGGTGTTGTTTGCTAGATTTGTGTTATCGTCAAGCACATTATCTTTTGAAATAGAATCGTACCAAACGGCATTTGCATTAACTTCAATATCACTTAAGGTCGCTTGTTCGGTAGAGCAGAAGCTTTGCTCTGTATCGCCAACTAACGGTTCTGGTTTTTCGGTTACTGTAATCTCAAATTCATCGGAGGTAATTCTGCAATTGCTAGAGTTAATATTGGTTCCATTGGCTATGGCAACACGAAATAAGTAAGTTCCAGGCGTACTGCTGTTGGTAAAGTTAAAGGTATTATTGTTTTCGGAATTTAAATCTACCCAAGAATTACCAATATCATTCGATGTTTGCCATTGAAATTGAGGATCATCATATCCTTGAGAAAGTTCGGTTTCTAAAGTTATATTTGTTGGTTCGTTTTCGCAAACAGCGGCATTTGTATTGCTATTTCCTTCAATATATGTCGTAATAGTTGGTCCGCAGGGTTTAAACGTAATATCATCTAAAGCAATATCGTTTCCTGGGTGTGCACTGGGTGCTGAGTTTAAAATGGTTATAATTACTTCCGATTGGTTTTCTAAGGTAAAAAAGAATCCGTATTGAACCCATTCTCCAGAAGTTGTTTGGTTGATATCGCCTGTATTGTAAAAACCTAAAATGTTTCCTGCGGTATCGCTTACGCGGAAGGTAACATCGGGATGGTATTCGTCGGTTCCAGCCGCTGGATTCATTACATTAATAAGCCAAGCGGAAAATTCGTAGGTAGTATTTGGGCATAATCCAGAAACACTTTTGGTATAGAAAACACCTTCGCTTGTAAGTACGGCACTGTTAATAACCATCATATAGCCGTTTTCATCGCCGGTATGGTCTGTAGTTGTATGCCAAGCGTTTCCTTTTAATCCAGTAGTAGAATTTACAATGGTATATTCCCCTTCATCAAGCTCGCCAGCGGCAACATAGGTAAATGCTGTTATGCCGTTGTCTAAAGCAGCACCTCGGTTTGAGCCGGCACCAAAGTTAATTTCTACAATAGGATCGCCTAAACTTCCTGTACAAAGTTGAGCAGAAAGTATTTTACAAAATAAAATTAAGATGATGGTTAGGTTTAAATTACGTTTCGTCAAAATATACAATGGCTTGTTATGTTATTTTATTTAGATGCAATGTGCGTTAAAAACTTGCTAGTATATTCTTGAAATGGTAATAAAAGAAAGTAAATAGTTATATTTAAGTCGACTTAATTATTTTATTGAATGACATTAACACCAAAAAAACTAAATACTTTTACCATGCTTAAACTGCCTTCGGCTTTTTTGTGTGGCGTTCGAACAAAATTTATTAATGCTGAAAAATGTGTTGTTACAGTAAAACATCGATGGATTAACCAAAATCCGTTTAAATCTATGTTTTGGGCTGTGCAAGGTATGGCGGCCGAATTTTCTACAGGAGCATTAATGATTTCAAAAATTAAAACTTCGGGTAAAAAAATATCTATGCTAGTTACAAGCAATAATGCTAGTTTTACTAAAAAAGCAACGGGTAGAATAACCTTTATTTGCAACGAAGGTAATTTAATTGATGATGCCATTACTAAAGCCATTGAAACAGGTGAAGGACAAACGCTATGGATGAAATCTGTTGGTATTAATGAAGAAGGCGCAGTGGTATCAACCTTTAATTTTGAGTGGAGCATAAAGGTTAAAGCTTAATTTTATTTAAAATTGTAACATTTTGTTGTAACGATCTACAAACAAGTGAATCAACAAAAAACAATAACATGACAGCACACGAAATTGATTATAGAATCTACGGCGAAGAAATGCAATACGTAGAAATAGAACTCGATCCGCAAGAAGGAGTAATTGCCGAAGCAGGTAGTTTTATGATGATGGACGACGGCATTAAAATGGAAACTATTTTTGGAGACGGTTCGCAAAAGGATACTGGGGTTTTAGGGAAAATTTTAGGCGCAGGAAAGCGCATATTAACAGGAGAAAGTTTGTTTATGACAGCTTTTTATAACACACTTATAGGAAAGCGAAACGTGTCGTTTGCATCGCCTTATCCTGGTAAAATTATACCTATTGATTTAACGCAGTTTGGTGGTAAGTTTATTTGTCAAAAAGACGCCTTTTTATGTGCCGCTAAAGGCGTAAGCGTTGGTATTGAGTTTTCAAAAAAACTAGGGCGCGGTTTATTTGGCGGCGAGGGTTTTATTATGCAAAAATTAGAAGGTGATGGAATGGCTTTTGTTCATGCAGGTGGTACTATGGCCAAAAAAGAATTGTTGGCAGGAGAAACATTACGAGTAGATACAGGTTGTATTGTTGGCTTCGACCAAACTGTAAATTACGATATAGAATTTGTTGGAGGTATAAAAAATACTGTTTTTGGTGGCGAAGGTTTATTTTTTGCAAAATTAGAAGGTCCTGGAACTGTTTTTATTCAATCTTTACCGTTTAGCCGTTTAGCCGGTAGAGTATTGGCTTCTGCACCCCGAACAGGAGGAAAAAGTAAAGGAGAAGGAAGTATATTGGGAGGATTAGGCGATTTACTTGATGGAGATAATAGGTTTTAGTTTAGCCTTGAATTAGCCTCCAGAACAATAAAAACCGCCTGTTTTAAGCCTTAGTTTTAAAACAGACGGTTTTGAGTTTTTATGGTTTTATAAATTTTATACTTTCCGTTTCAGGTTTGCTATTAAACCTAATTTTTAAAATATAGGCTCCGCTATAATATTTTGACAGATTAATCGATTTACTAACAGGGTTATTAATATGCATGATATTTTGCCCAATGGTATTAAAAATTTGTAAATCTTTTACGCTACTTATATCTTTATCCAAATGCAATTCCAAAGATTCGGTAAATTTGTTATAGCTTACAAATGCTTTTGGTGTATCAAGCTGGTTGTAGCTTAGCGTGTTTTCCTCTTTAAAAACAATAGCATATTGATTTTGATCGTTACCTGAGCTTAAATAGATTTCTGCAACAGCATCATTTATTTTTTGATAGGTATTGTTAAAGGTATCTACTAGGAAAACACTTAAATCTGCAGGCATGTTTTCAGAGTTACTAATTCGTACTTTATATAAACCAGAAGTTTCAATGTCGAGTCCTAAAGGCAATGTATCATCTCTATTAAGTTCTGGTAATGCCTGAATAATTAACTTTTCGTTGTCGTTAATCGACCAATACATAATATCATTAAAGTCGTCGTATACTTTTGTGTCGTAGCCATTATCGTAGTTGTACGAAGTGTTTTCATCGTAACCTAGACCAATTGTTTTTTCTATATTATTGGGTGTTTCTAGAGAAAACCATAGTTTAATTCGGCTATCGGTTTCAATTTTTTTATTTGCGGTTTTATAGAATACCGATTCACTTAACGATTCACGAGCAAATTGACGTTGTGCATTATTAAACGCAAAGGAGCCGCCGTATTCGCTTTTAATAAAAAAGCCTTGGCCTGGTGGAATATATTGAGTAGGAGCAGGTTTACTTGCTGTGCCAGAACCACTTGTTCGACCCGATACATCGGCTATTGCGGGTAATGATAAGGTTAAATTTAATGTAGCATAGCCACCTTGATAATTACTTAAGAAATGACTGCTATTTGTAGTGAACGATTCCCAGAAATACAACGTACCTTCAAGAGTAGATAAATTGTCTGTAATAAACGCATGCGCATCGATAGCCGAAGGGTATGGGTTTGATACTAAAATTTCTGTATTCGGGTTAATAGTAAAAGTGTAATCGCCACTATTTGGTGTTCCTTTAAAAATGTATTCTTGCTCTGGAGTAGCAGCACCCGAACCTTTCATGGAATATCCAATGCCTGGAAGTAAATTGGTATTTGTTGTTAATTTTTTCCAACCAAAATAATTATCTGAAATAAAATTAAAACTATACAGCCACCTACTACTTAAAGTTATTGGAGTTGTTGCAGGGTTTGGGTTATTAGCTGTTGTATAGTTGATAACACCGTTAGAATCCTCTAAATATCCAATTTGCCAAGTACCATTTCGATTTACTGGAGCGCCCCAATAATTATAGTTGTATTGGTTTGTAGCACCTTGTTGTCGAATTATTAAAGTCCCATCGCCCGAGTTACCACTTAATCCTGTATGGTTTTGAATCAGTTGTGCTTCGCCTAATAAATCTATAATACCATTAGTGTTAATTGCAACGTTGTTTTCTGTTTCCAGCAATAAGCCGTCGCTAACATTTAGTTGGGCATTATTTTCAACTTCAATTTCTCTAACATGGGCGTTTGCTGTTAAATTAGCAGTTGCACCCGCCATAATTGTAAGTTTTAAACAACTATCTGTTGAATCTGGAGCATTTAATGCACCGGAACCATTATAAAAAGTAGCGCCATCCCAAACAATTTGGTCGGTATATCGAATGGTAAAATAACGATTACCGCGAATTCTTACATTAGTTGCAGAAGCGATATTTCCAGTAATTGTTAGATCGTAAATATCGTCGGGTGAAGAGAAATCGCCATCGTTATCAATAACCAATTGCAGAGGAACACAGGTTTGTTTACCTGTTAAATCGAAGTTAGTTATATCGAAAGCAATGTCAACACGACCAGGAGCACTTCTTCTAGAAGTGTACCATCTAGAATTTAATTGTTCTGTGAAGTTAGCTGTATTTGTACTGAAATTGTAGGTTGGATTTGCCGATTCTTCTCCCCAAAATAAGAATTCATCATTATCTAAATTTGTTGGGTTATTTATTCTCACGATACCAGTACCTTGAGAATCGGTGTGATTACTTCCATCGGTTGCTTGCCCAATACCAGCAACATGATGGTCGAAATTTCCATTTCCGCCGTTATCTTTATTATAAATATCACTACTGGCTAAGTTTTTATTGAATTTTGCAGCTAGATAGTTGTTAATTATAATACGTTGCGCGGTATTCACTTTTTCTTTAAAAATAATGACTTCGGCGATGTCTCCAAGAAATCCATTCGATCCCGAGGTATAACCTCCAAGATTAAAACGTTGAGAACTATGGGATGTGTAATTTGAGGTATTGGGTCTGCTTTGTAATAAGTTTAAATCTTGATATAGTTGTTTTCCTGTTGTTGGGTTTGCATCATAAGACCAAATAGAATAGTCGGTGAAATTTAATCCATTTACATTTAATCGAGCGTTATTATTACAGCAAGTACCTATATCGAAATATACACTATTATTCCATGGAATATGAGTTGAAAATCGTGTGCTTCCTACCAAAGGGTCGGTTGTATAAACACAGGATTGTTGTGTTGTATTATCTGCTCTAGATACCACAAATGACGAAGCTTGGTTAGTTATAAAGTTTCCTGTAGTTAAGGTAAGTCCCGTGTACAGTTTATTTGTACCGCTAAAGCTAATTTCATTATAACCATTAACAACATTTGTTACTAATGTAGGACGTTCTGTTGTTGTACTTATTAGATTGAATGCTGCTAATCCAGCCGAGTTTTGCCAGCTATTTATACTAGTTCCAGAAACAGCTAATCCATTATCTGGCCTGTACCACATTATAAGACTAGAGCTGCCATCGTTCGAGCCAACACCACCGGGACCGGTTTGAGCGTAAGTAATAAATGATAGTAAAAGAAAAACACTTTTACCAAGGTATTTAACTATATTCATAATTCTTAAGGGCAATAAGTGGTAATTAATCTTAATTAATTTTTAGACACTTATTACTATTAAATTGTCACATTTTCCAATAAAATGTATTTATTTCTCAAATAAGTTGATAAAAATTACGAATATGATTTTATAATAGCTAAACAGTTATTAAAATGTTAATTGTGAACTTATTTAATTTAATTTACATAAAATTTCATAAATTAGAACATAATTTTAAATCAGATTAGTATAAAACAGATCTACTTATAAACCAAAACCATAAAGAAAATGCCGAGAGCAATGCTTGAGTACACAAAGGTTGTACTTAAAAAAGTTAGTTTTGATGCTACTTTATTTTGCAGGGAAGTACAAAAGGCGGCACAACGATTGTTGCCTTATGAATTAGAAGAACTAAAAGTTTATATAAATAAACTCGTTCAACAAAACCCTGAGCTAAATCAATGTCTAATTTATTTAAATCCATAGTAGAAGCGACCATTATTGGTCGCTTTTATTTTTAACATAATCTAATTTTCTTTTTACTTACTTATTTAAAATTACTTATGTAATTTTGCTGTTTTATTTTTATAAAATTGAAAAAACTTGTTTTAATAACACTTTTATTAGCTTTTATGGCTAAGCCATTATATAATTTAAGTTACTTGATGTATTATCAAGTAAACATTGATTATATAATCGAGAATTATTGTGTTAATAAAACTAAAGTTGAAATGGCTTGTAATGGTAAATGTCATTTAGCAAAACAATTACAACAGAATGACACTAAAGACGAACAAAATAATGGTGTAAAACTATTTTCAGAATTGTTTTCGGTGGTGTTTTATCAAAACAAAACATTATATAATTTTTCTAGCCTTATTTTTAATACAAAAGGCAAAATTAATTCTTTCTATAGCAAAAATTACAGTTACGCATATAGTGCTTCTTTTTTTAAACCTCCAATCGTTTAATTTTCATTTTAATAAATGAAAGCTAAATGTATTTAGCTTTCACAAATAATCTAATTTTTTTTGTAACCCTTTTAAACATTAAAGTGGGTTACAATGTATATATTCAAAAATTATAAAATGAAAATTTTAAAAATATCTTTTGCGCTTTTAATATGCGCTATTGTTTCTTCATGCTCAAACGACGACGATAATACGGAAGATTTATCTGGACAAACCGGAGAGTTAATCATAAAATTCGATAACGGTGTTGGTGATCAGGATTTTATATTCGACACCTCATATTCAAAATCGAATAATGAAACATATAAACTATCTACATTAAAATATTTAGTTAGTAACATTACTTTAACCGATACTGAAGGCAATGAATATATGTATCCTTCAGAAAAAAATGTTTTTATAATTAGCGAGGCTAATGCAAATAATGCTGGTGAAATTTACGTAACATTAGAAGATGTTGATGCCGCCGATTATACAAGTATTTCATTTGGCGTTGGTATAGATCAAGGACGTTATGCTTTAGGTGCCGACGGACAAGGTGATTTTTTAACTACAGCTGAAGCTGAAGGTATGATGTGGTCTTGGGCAACTGGTTACCGTTTTACTAGAATAGATGGAACGTATTCCTCTAGTACGGTTACCGATGAAGCTTTAAATATTCACATGGGAAGCGTTGGTACATCAATTGATAATTATCGCGAGGTAACTTTAAGTTTACCAAATACCGTTTTAATTCGTGAAGATAAATCTCCTCAAATTCATGTTGTTGCAGATATAGCCAAGTTGTTTGATGGTACAACGTCGGTTAGTTTCGACGATGGTTATGCGCAAGTGCATGTCGATGAAACCACTACTGGTGTCATTGCCAATAACGCAGCAGATATGTTTAGTGTACATCATGTACATAATGAGTAAAAATTTAAAACGTTGCCAGAATATGAACGTGTATTTTGGTAGCGTTTAAATTTCTTTTCAATGAAAATTAAATTCCTATTAGTTTTAGGAGGAATCTTATGTTTTAGTTGTACAAAAAATGATGCTGAAATAGCATACCAACCTGTATTTTTAACTGTAGAGCAACCTTCAAACTTTCCAGAAATAGTTTATAACCTCGAAAACAACCCGGTTACCGAAGCTGGTTTCCAGCTTGGTAAAAGTTTGTTTTACGAAGGTAAGCTTTCGGCAAACAATGCTATTCCTTGTGCCTTTTGCCACGAGCAAGCTTTTGCTTTTACACATCACGGACATACCGTAAGCCACGGTGTTAATGGTGGTATTGGCACTCGCAATGCGCAACCCATGCAAAATTTGGCATATCAAGGTGAGTTTATGTGGGATGGTGCTGCAACACACCTCGATTTTCAACCGGTAATTCCCATAACCAGCGAATTAGAAATGGGGGAAACGGTAAGCAATGTTGTTTCTAAATTACAAGCCGATAGCTATTATCAAAATCAGTTTAAAATGGCTTTTGAAGATGGCGAAATTAATAGCGAAAATCTGCTTAAAGCCTTGTCGCAATTTATGGTAATGATGGTGTCTTCAAATTCAACGTACGACAAATATGTAAGAGAAGAAGAGCAAGTTACTTTAACACAAGTTGAACTCGACGGATTGGCAACGTTTAATAATAAATGCGCTTCGTGCCATGCAACAGATTTGTTTACAGACCATAGTTTTCGAAATAATGGACTTTCAATAAATCCAAGATTAAACGATGTAGGACGCTTTGCAGTATTTGAGAACCCAGACGATATTTATAAGTTTAAAGTTCCAAGTTTGCGCAATATTGCTGTAACCGCACCATATATGCACGACGGCCGTTTTGCAACCCTTGAAGCTGTAATGGATTTTTACGATTCTGGGATGGTAGATAATGGTAATGTTGACGCTATTTTGCAGCGAGAAGATGGAACTCTAGGAATTACGCTTTCTAGCTACGAAAAAGAAAGCATCATTGCTTTTTTAAACACTTTAACCGATAACGAATTTTTAACCGATGAACGTTTTTCAGAATTTTAAACTTTTTGCCCCAATTTTACTTTTTATAAGTGTTTTTTGTAACGCTTCAACTATCGATCCACCAATTAAATCTGTTTCATTTTATGAGTATGATTACGACTACGATTGCGATTTGTGTGGTTGTACAACAGGAAGTGGAAGCTTTGGTTTTGGCACTTTAAACAATGCTAATTTTGTTGGTGTGCGTTATATAAATCAGCATTTCGAATCGAAAAATGGTATTTTTTCAAATTCTCCAGTTAGCGAAGAAACCTTTAATACTTATCAATTATGGGCTCAAATACCAATTAATAATTCGTTTTATTTTAGTGCTAATTTACCTTATCAAGATTTAAGTAGAAAAATTGATGGTACTAACGAAAACATTAATGGTATTGGTGATGCAAATATTATTGGGTGGTTTAAGTTACCATTTTATAAGAAACCTGCAAATGATGTTATGGAAAGTATGGAAAAGGAAAATTCTGGACATAGTTTACAATTTGGCTTGGGTATAAAATTGCCAACAGGTAAGTTTGAAGAAGCTTTGGTAGACCGAGTTAATCCTGGATTTCAAGTAGGAACAGGTAGTGTTGATGGTATTTTTTCGTTAGGCTATAGTTTTGCAGGTAATACATTTGGCGTTAATACACTATTATCGTATTACCTAAAAACTGAAAATAAAAATGAGTATAAGTTTGGAAATCAGTTTAGCTATTCAACTAAATTTTATACTGCGTTTCCTATTAAAAAAACAATGTTAATGCCATTTTTAGGTGTTTCGGGCGATGTTTTTAATAAAATTGAACAGTATGGAGAAACTATAAATGATACAGATGGATCCATATTAAATTCTAGTATAGGCACCGAACTTGTAGTAAACCGATGCATTTTTGGGGTAAATTATACTTTGCCAATTTCACAGAACTTATTTGGTGGCAATGTTACTTCAAAAAACCGACTGTCCCTTTACTTTAACTTTGCATTATAATAAGAATCAAATAAAAAAAAGCCACGAAAACAACTATAAAATACTGGTGTTTTCGCGGCTTTTTTTTTATCTCGTCCGTTACTTTTTATGAATAGGACTAATAATTTTTACATCTTGAAAAGCAATTGCTCCTCTTATAATACCAGCAATAACATCTTGTAGCGATTCAATTATTTGCATTTTAAGCTCGCTTTTGTGAAAAATAATACTCACTTCGCGTGCTGGCGATGGTTCTTTAAAATAATGCAGGTTTTTCTTTTCATTCTCACGCATATCTAAAGTGTGTAAATAGGGCAGAAGTGTCATGCCTAAGCCTTCGTTAGATAGCTTTATTAACGTTTCAATACTTCCGCTTTCTAACTGGAATTCATCATCTGTATGGTCTTTAAAAGCCTTACATAAATTTATAACACCTTCTCTAAAACAATGGCCGTCTTCAAGTAAAAGCATATCATCTATATCGAGGTGGGCAATATCAATATTATTTTTACCATGCAACCTGTGGCCTTGAGGAATGTAACATACAAATGGTTCGTAAAATAAGGCGCGTTCTTTTATAGTGTCTACTTCAAGTGGTGTTGCAGCAATGGCGGCATCTAAATGGCCATCGTTAATACGGGTAATTATTTCTTCGGTGGTAAGTTCTTCAATTTTAAGTTTTACTTTAGGATGTTTTTTTATAAAAGCTTTTAAAAACATGGGTAAAAGCGTGGGCATAACCGTTGGAATAATACCAAGTTTAAACTCGCCACCAATAAAACCTTTTTGTTGATCTACAATATCTTGAATTCTATACGATTCGTTTACTATATTTCTTGCCTGAATAACTATTTTTTTACCAACATCGGTAAGCTCAATAGGCTTTTTACTTCTATCAAATATTTGTACATCCAGCTCGTCTTCAAGTTTTTGTATTTGCATACTTAAAGTAGGTTGTGTTACAAAACATTTTTCAGCTGCTTTGGTGAAATTTTGGTTTTCGGCAACTGCTAAAACGTAATATAATTGTGTAATTGTCATGTTAATCAATTTAGGCTATAAAAATATAAAAACTATCAATAAAACTTATTGAATTCATAGTTTATTATAAGATAAATTTGTAATAAATTAAAACATAACATAAAGATGACACTAAATAGTATAGGATTAAATCCAGAAAAAGCAAAAGATTTAGCTAACGATTTAAATGATTTGTTAGCAAACTTTCAAATTTATTATCAAAATTTAAGAGGTATTCACTGGAACATAAAAGGAAAACGTTTTTTCGATTTACACGCAAAGTTTGAAGAGCTTTATACCGATGCAAACGTAAAAGTAGATGAAATTGCTGAGCGCATTTTAACCTTAGGAGAAACACCTTTACATACTTTTGAAGATTATACATCTCATGGAAAAGTACCTGTTGGAAAAAACATTTCACAAGATGAAAAGGCAGTGCAGTTAATTGTAGAATCATTAACCGAATTATTAAAAATTGAACGCGATATTTTAGATAAATCGGGTGATGCCAACGATGAAGGAACAAACTCTATGATGAGTGATTTTATTACCGAACAAGAAAAAACTGTTTGGATGATGAAAGCTTGGTTAAGCTAAAAAAAAAGAGCTAAGAAAAAGAGAACCTTGTTAATAGCAGAAAAACGCGGCCTTACTTACTTTAAGTTTGGCTGCGTTTTTATTTAAAAATCTATGCGTTTTAAAAATTCGGTTTTATAACTAACGCCAATAGGAATCCATTTTTCGTCTATTATAATACGATTTCGTTGTACAGAATGAATGTGATTTAACGACACGATATACGATTTGTGCACACGAATAAAATTATGGCTAAGTTTTTCTTCGAAGTTTTTAAGACTATTTAAGGTTAAAATGGGTTTATCTTTATTGGTATAAATCTTTATATAATCTTTTAAACCTTCAATATATTTAATATCGTTTATGTTTACTTTTAGGTTTTCGTATTCCGATTTTACAAAAATAAAATCTTGCTCTGTTGGTTGTTTTTCTATTTTTAAAACTGTTGGTTCTTGTTTCTCATTATCAATTATACTTTGAGCTCGTGTGGCCGATTTTAAAAATCTATGAAACGGTATAGGCTTAACTAAATAGTCTATGGCGTTTAAGTTAAAACCCTCAACAGCGTAATGAGAATATGCGGTTGTAAAAATAAAATGCGGATTATAATCGAGGGATTTTATAATATCGATTCCCGAAAAATTTGGCATTTCAATATCTGTAAAAATTAAATCTACTTTGTTGTTGCGTAAAATGTTGGTAGCTTCAAAACCGTTAGAGCAAGATGCAACTAAATCTAGAAATTCAATTTTAGATATAAAATCTTCTAAAAGTTCTAGAGCTAAAGGTTCATCATCTATTATTATACAAGAAATCATAGCGTTTTTAATTTTAAAGTGAGGTTTACTTCGTAACTATTTTTTTCGTTTTTTATATTTATGTTATGCTGATTTGGGTACAGTAATTTTAATCTGTTTTTTATGTTTTCTAAACCAACACCCGAATCTTTTGTTTTAGGTTGTTGATGGGTTACAGAATTAAACACGTTGAATGTTAACAATTCTTCGTCGATAGTAATTTTTATATTTACATTGGTTTTTCCCGTAAAATCTGTTCCGTATTTAAACGCATTTTCAATAAACGAAATAAGCAAAAGTGGCTCGATACTAAACTTTAAATTACCATGAATATTAAGTTTTACGTTGCTAGAATCCTTTAGACGTAGCAGTTGCAACGACACATAGTTTTTAATGTATTCTATCTCTTTTTCTAACGGAACAAGATCTTTATTGGTTTCATAAATCATGTATCGCATTAAATCGGATAAAATAACAATTGCATTGGTAGTGTCTTTTGATTGCTTATGAGCTAGCGAGTAAATACTATTTAACGAATTAAATAAGAAATGCGGGTTAAGTTGAGCCTTTAAGAATGATAATTCGGAGTTTACCTTTTCCGATTCTATGGCGACTCTTTTATTTTCAGATTTAAACCACTCCAAGCCTAGTTTTATACTTGTACTTAATGTGAAAATTAACAACAATAAACCTCCAGAAGGAAAAAATCCTCTAAAATTTAAAAATAAAGGCCCGTGATTTTCCGGTGGAGGTAGTTTTGGGAAATTACCGCCATTAAAGTTTGGTGGTGTATCGAATGGTCGTGGTAGAAATTCGTGTAATATAAAACTGAAAAAAAAACTGAATGCCAATAAAACCAAAAAGTATAGTGGTATTTTTTTGTTTAGTAACAAATAAGGCACGAGTAAATTAAAGTTAAGGTAAAAGGCCAGAATTAAAGTTAACGACCTAACAATAAAATCTTGAGGAATACTACCAATTCTGTAATATATTTGAGAAGCACTTATTATTAAAAAAAACGTCCATAATAAAACATGGATCACAATTGGCGGTATTTTTTTAAAATTATTCAAAATAAATTTAGTTAAAGCAAAAGTAAGAGTAACAATTTTAACTTGGACATAAAATAATGTTATTATGCATAAAAAATAAGGCCGAGTAAGGTAATTATTTAATAGTTACCAATACTCAGCCTCTTGCTAAAAAAACTCTATTAATCAATTAATCATCTTCGTTTTCTAATTCGTCTGGTCTAAATTCCCAAACATCGTCGAAGTAATAATTTCCACTTCGTCCCATTAAAACGTAAGCTTTACTATCGAACGAGAATGCCGAAGCATCTTGTCTCGAAGAACCTTCAAAGTTTGGCATTTCATCCCAACTATCTGTTGAAGGATCGTACTCCCAACATTCGTTAGAAACAGCTCCTTGTAATCCTGTAGCTAAATAACCTTTACCATTTAAGGCAAAACCAGCACTACTGTAAAAAACAATATCTTCATCTAAATCGTCGTCATCTAAATCGGTTAACTTTGTCCAAGTTGTACCATCAAAAGAATAAAAATCGTATTCTACAGCGCCATCATTGGTTCCTGTACCAATATAGGCCACATCGTTAATAACAAAAACAGCGGCATCTTTACGTTTTTCTCCACCAAAACCTACAAGTTGTTCCCAAGTATCTGTAGTAGCATCGTATTTGTAAAAATCTTTTTGCTCGCTACCGTCATCACCTGTACCAATATAACCGTAACCGTTTACCGAGAAACCTATGGCACCAAATCTTGGAGAACCAATAAAATCGGCCTTTTGTGCCCATTGGTTGGTATCAGGATCGTATTCCCAAAAATCGTTTAGCTCGTCAAAACCATCGTAACCAGTACCAATGTAACCTTTACCATTTAATGCAAAACCAACAGCACCACTTCGTGCGTTTCCAGGAAAATCGGCACGTTTTACCCAGTAATCGAACTCAGAATTATATTCCCATGTATCATTTAAATAATCATCACCGTCGTGTCCAGTTATTAAATAACCTTTATCGCCAATTGTAAAACTAACTGCATTTCCTCTAGAATCACCATCGAATGTAGAACTTTCTACCCAGTTTCCATATTCATCGGAGTCATCGTCATTATTACAACTAACAGTTAATAAAGCCATTACAAATAGGCATATTACATGGTATTTTTTTGTCAATTTCATACGTATTAATTTATGTTTATTTCTTTTTTTGAATGATTAATTTTTCACAAAACTAGATTCAAACAAATTTTAAAATCATACAAAATATACCAATTGCATGTTTTTGTCTATGACTGTGTTTAAATACACTACGAACAATGTAATTAACTCTATTTTAACATTTTAACATAAGTTTTACATACTCGTCTATAAAATACTATTATTAATCTATTACTACATATTGGAACTTACTTAGCATTTAGATTTGCCCAAAAAATGCGATATATGAGATTATTTTTAGTGAGCTGCTTTATTTTTTTATTAGCGCTTTCATGTTCTGAAGAAGTAAGTAACTACCCTGTTGGAACCAATTTTATTGACAGTGATATTAATATTAAAATAATAGATTCGTTTAGTATAAAAGCAGGAACTTTTAGGCTAGATTCACTTATTACTTCTAGTTCTAGTAGAATTTTAATAGGGAGTGAGTACGACGATAATTTTGGGCAAATTAAAGCACAATCGTATTTTCAGCTTAATAATTCTAGCTTTTCGATTAGCGACGATGCCGTTTACGATTCTATTGGGCTTGTTTTGCATTACGATAACTATTATCATGGCGATACCACCAAACTGCAAACTTATAGAGTACACCGAGTAACCGAATATTTTGAGCCAGACGATGATGCTTACGCGTTTTATAATCTCTCAAAACTTAGCTACGATGCCGAACCTTTAGGTGAAGTCTCGTTTATTCCAAGACCTAATACCACAACTGACTCTGTTTATATTCCTTTAGATTATAACTTGGGTTTAGAAATATTTGAACAAATTCGAGATGACGAAATTAATACATCCGATGAGTTTTTCCAGTATTTATATGGACTAACAGTAATTCCAGATACTACTGCAAACGCTCATGTTTTAGGGTTTAAGTTTACTTCGGATGTAACTATTGATGATAATTCTGGAATGCGAATTTTTTATACTGAAGATACCGATGATACAAGCTCCGATAACGATAAACAATTTAATTTTTATATAAGTAGTGCAGCCGATCAATTTAATGCCATTGATGCTGATTTAGAAAGTACTTTAATTAATTACTTTGAGGATTCTGAAACTATAATTTCTAGTGAAGATACCGACGATAAAATTTATACCCAAGCTGGTGCTGGTATTTGTGCTAGAATTGAAATACCTACACTTCGCGATTTAAATGCAATATCTGATAATAGTAATGTTTTAAAAGCCGAATTAACATTTTACCCCGAAATAATTGATAACGATACAAAAAGTGAGCTGCCTGATAGTTTTAATGTTTATGTTGTCGATCATAAAAACCGAATCGTTACTCAGCTTACGGATATTGATGGTAATACCGCGTATGCAGTGCTTTCTGGAAACGACGACGAGTTTAACCAAAACACCTATTATACAGTGGATATGAGCGGGTTTGTACAAACTGTTTTAGGTTCAGAAACCGATTTAAATTACGCCTTAATGATTCAGTTTGCCGACTATGATAAAATTGTAGATAATGTGGTTATAAAAACTGTGGATGATGATGGGCATCCCAACATAAACCTTGCGGTTACTTACTTAAATTATTAAAATTATTTAAATGAAAATATTAAAAATCATGTTGGTTATGGTACTAATAACCAACTTTTCTTTTGCACAAAACGATACGAGTACGCCTTATTCTATTTTTGGTTTAGGTGTTGAAAATAAAACCGCCACAGGAGGTTTAACCGGATTAGGAAATACAGGTATTGCGCAAAATAAATCGGCCGAAATTAATTTATTTAATCCAGCTAGTTTAAGTGGTATTGAGCCTAAAACGTTTTTGTATGAATTTGGTGTAAATGGCATGTATTCTACCATAGAAACCGATAATTTATCTGAAAACACCACAGATTTTAATATTTCTCATGTTGTAATGGCTTTTCCTATTAATAAAAATATAGGTTTAAGTTTTGGACTTTTGCCTTATACCAAAGTAGGATACGATATCGATATTGAAAGATATATTGAAGGTAGTAATCAAACCTACACTTCGAGAGTAACAGGCTCAGGAGGTTTAACTAAATTATATCTTGCCGGTGGTATCGATATTACTAAAAAACTATCTTTTGGAGCCGACTTTACTTATATTTTTGGTTCGATTAAACAAGAAAGCAGTTTATTTTACGAGTCGCTTGTAAACATTGTTGATGAAAACAGATATCAAGGATTTAAACTTAAAACGGGTTTACAATACAATATTATTAATCGCGAGAATTTAAATATTAACCTTGGCGGAATTGTTGAATTGCCAACAAATTTAAGCGGAGACCAAACCAGAAGCTCTAACACCACTTTAAGTAGCGGAACTTATATTGTTATAGATGATGAAGAATCTTATAGTTTGGACGATTTTGAGTTGCCTTTAACCTATGGTTTCGGTATAACTTCAACCTTAAATAAGAACCTGACTACTAGTTTCGATTTTACTAAACTTAAATGGAACGATACCGACCAATCGATAAACAAAGAAACTTATACCGACCAAAGTATTTATGCCTTTGGAGCCGAATATAACCCATCGCCTAGAAAAAGTTATTGGAGCAATGTAGATTATCGTTTTGGTTTTAATTACAATACCGGATTTTTAAATATTAGCGATAACACGATTGATAGTTATTTCGTATCGGCAGGTTTAGGTTTACCTTTATCAGATTTGTCTAAACTAAACATTGCTTACTCCTACGGAACCGAAGGTACAGTAAACAATGGTTTAGTTAAGGAAAATTACCATAAACTTACTTTAAATTTAAGTTTTATTGGTAGTTGGTTTAATAAAGCAAAATATAATTAAAACATAAGTTTCATTTCAATGTTTTCGCTAGTTACATTAAATTTAGCTTGAGCGAATTGTGGTGGCCCATAAAGCACCGGATTGTTTGATACAGCAAAAGATTCTTTTGGCATGCCGCTATCTGCAAAATCCATTCGGTTATTGTTATTTGCGTCGTGTAAGGCTATTATAGCGTAAGTTCCTGGTGTTATATTTTTAAATGTAATAGATACTTTTCCATCTTTAATTTCACTGTTTTCCGATTTTAAAGGAGCAGCTTTCATAAACGTAGCTTCATTGTGTAGCGTAAGTAAAACTTGACCGTTATTGTTCATTATATTTTCAATAGTAACGGTAATGGTTTGGCCTTTTTCTTCTGATTCTTGAGCGTTTCCAAAAAATACAGATAATGTTAATACGATGATAGATGTTAGTGTTTTCATGATTTAAAGTGATTTATGTTGTTTTACACTTCAAATATCTAATAGAAAACCAGTGTATAATAATTACAATGACTCAATTGTAGAAATTATATGCTGAATTGTGAATTTTATAGTAAACCACGTGCTTTAACTTCTAAATACTTGTTGATGGTATTAATGGTTAAGTGTTCAGGAGAAGTTAAAATGGAATGAATACCATATTTTTTTAGTTCGTTTACAATAAGACGTTTTTCGAAATCGAATTTTTCGGCAATAACTTTATCGTAAACTTGCTCAACAGTTTCGGCTTTGTTGTTAATAAGTTCATTTAACGCGGTATTTTTAAAGAAGATTACCACGAGTAAGTGACTTTTAGCAATGGCTTTTAAATAAGGTAATTGACGCTCTAAACCATCAAGTGTTTCAAAATTGGTATACATTAAAAGCAAACTACGTTGCTTAACATGTTTTTTTAGGTTGGTGTATAATCGGCTAAAATCGGTTTCAAAATAGTCGGTTTTCACGTTGTAAAGCGATTCTAAAATAAGTTGCATTTGCGAATTTCTGCGTTCTGCAACTACCACGTTTTCTGTTTTTTTAGAAAATGAAAACATACCCGCTTTGTCTTGCTTTTTTAAAACGACATTGCTAATAACTAAAGCGGCATTTATGGCATAATCTAAAAGGCTTAAACCGTTAAAAGGCATTTTCATAATACGTCCTTTATCGATAATGGAATAAACAGGTTGTGATTTTTCGTCTTGAAACTGGTTTACCATCAATTGGTTTTTTTTTGCCGTAGCTTTCCAGTTTATAGTGCGTAAATCGTCGCCTAAAACATATTCTTTTATTTGCTCGAATTCCATAGAATGACCCAAGCGACGTACTTTTTTTAGGCCATATTCAAAGGAGTTTTTATTAATATTTAAAAGCTCAAACTTTTTTAACTGTTTAAAACTAGGGTAGGTTGGCACCATAGCATCGGCATTAAATGTGTAGCGTTTGGCTACAATTTTTAATGCTGAAGACGCGTAAACATTTAAACTGCCAAATTTATATTCGCCACGTTCGGTTGGCTTTAATTGGTAGTTTATGGTTTTTGTTTTTCGCGAAGCAATGCTATCTTTTAATTTAAAGTCGCGTACTTGAAATTGCTCTGGTATTTCATCAATAATCTCTAAATTAATTGTAAAAGGGTAGTAGTTACTTATGTTTAAGATTACGGAATTATTGTCGCCATTCGAGAATTTATCGGGCAATTCTCGAGTGGCTTCAATTTTGTTTTTTCCTATAAAAACTATTAAAATATCTAAAGCAAACAATACAACTAAGGCTAAAATTAATAGTTGAGCAACATTAAATAGCGCCGGAATAAAATAGCTTGCAGTAAATAAAACTACAATTGCTATTCCGGCGTAAAAAAAGCGTGGTTGTATGTAAAAGGGTTTAAATAGTTTCAATTTTGAAGGGTTTAAAGAAAAAAATTAATCTTCAATTTCAAGAGGTTTTCCAATCTCATTTATTTCATCGGTGTTGCCTATACCTTTTGGATTAGGTCCGTATTCGTTTGGTCCATGTTCACTATCACCAAAAAGCATCCATAAACCATAAAATGGAATAAGTTGATACCAGCCGCTGTTACCACGATCGTGGCAGCGTTTAGCGCCTTGAGCAAAAAGGAACCAAAGAAGAGGTATAACTATTACTAGTAAAATAATACTTCCGGCATCTCCTAGTTGCGAAATAAGTAATCCTGAACTAAAATAGATAGCTAAGTAAATAAGGTAGCTAAGTCCGTATTCGGTACGTCTTATGCGCCCATCAAAAGAAAAAGAGGTTTTAAACATAATTATATTTGTTTTGGTTAATGTTAATATTTGATTTGGGATTAAAGTTGATTATATGTGTTTTTTTTCAGCATGTTTATTGTAATAGAAATAAGCCTTTATCTTGGTATTTCAACCGTTTCAATAATTTGTTTTATTACCTGTTTGCTAGTTACGCCTTCCATTTCGCGTTCTGGTGTAACAATAACACGGTGGTGTAATACAGGAATGGCAGCGCGTTTAATATCTTCTGGTGTTACAAAATCTCTACCACTCATAGCAGCAAAGGCTTTACTTGATTTTAAAATGGCAATAGATGCTCTAGGAGAAGCACCTAAGTATAAAAATGGATTGCTTCTTGTAGCAACAATTATTTGTGCTATGTATTTTAGTAAATGCGATTCAACTAAAACCTGAGTTACTAAATGTTGATATTTCGCAATTTGCTCTGCGGTTAAAAACGATGTAATTTGATTGGTTTTTGCTTTGTCTTGCAGTTGATGCTCGCGCGATAAAATTTCAATTTCATCTTCTAAATTGGGATAATCTACGTCTATTTTAAATAAAAAACGGTCTAATTGAGCTTCAGGTAACCGGTAAGTGCCTTCTTGTTCTACAGGGTTTTGGGTTGCTAAAACCATAAATGGTGCATCTAATAAAAATTTATTTCCATCAATGGTAATTTGTTGTTCTTCCATAACCTCAAAAAGGGCGGCTTGTGTTTTTGCTGGGGCACGGTTTATTTCATCAATTAAAATCATATTCGAAAAAATAGGCCCTTTTTTAAACTCAAACTCCGAATTTTTTAAGTTAAAAACCGATGTTCCTAAAATATCACTTGGCATTAAATCGGGTGTAAATTGTATGCGGCTAAACCCAACGCTTAACGATTTTGCTAGTAATTTAGCAGTAACCGTTTTAGCCACACCTGGAACACCTTCAATTAAACTATGACCTTTAGCTAAAAGCGACGCAATAAGCATATCTACCATGTCTTTTTGTCCAACAATTACTTTACCAACTTCTTGTTTTATTTGGGTTATACTTTGTTGTAGCTCGGTTAAATCTAAGCGGTTTTTAAACTCTAAGTCGTTAGTGCTGTTTAGAGCGCTATCGTCGATAGACGACACAACATCTTCTGTTTTTTTAGGTATATCTTGATTGTCTTCCATAATTATTTTGTGTAAAATGCTTCAATTTGGCGGTTTAACTTAATTAAGTTTTCTTCGAAAAACTCATTTTTACTTCGTAACCAATTTATATAATTTATAAGCGGTTTAATGTCTTCTTTTTTCTTGCCTGTTTTAGCGCTTAATTTTGTTAAAAAAGCATCATCTAAAACGGTCGTGTTTATATGATAATCGGTTCGAATGCGCTCTAAAAAATAGGTGATTTTTTTATCGACTATATTTTTATAATCTTGGGTTTCTAAATATAAATTAGATACTGTTTTTACAAAACCAACAGTTGTGTTTTGCAGCGGTTTTATAATTTTAATAATGCGTTGGCGACGTTTAGCATTAAAAATCATAAATAAAATACCAAAAATTATTGCGGTATACCAAGCCCATTTAAATGCGGGTTGTTGCAAAAACCAACTTAAATTCGATTCTTTTTCTACATTGGCAGTATAACGTGTTTGCATTTTTGTATACGAATCGAAATAAATATCGTCATCTGGTAAATACGATATTATGCCTTCAACATATTTGTAACGGTTGTTTTTTAAAACATTATAATTGGTGAATACTTTAGGTTCGGTATGCAAAAACACTTGGCCTTCACCAAACGGCACTTTTATAAAATTAGCGAAGCTTTCTATAGTTTTAGAATGTCCTAAAACGCTGTGATTAATACTATCGAAATACGAGAAATACTGCATAAAAGCACTTCTGTCTATTTTTATATTTTTAATATCCAAATACTTTAACGAGTGGTAGGTAATGCTATCTTTTTCGTTATTTAAATAATCAATGCTAACATCTAAAGTATCGTGAAACTTTTGTGGAAATACATAGTCTGATAAAAAAAGAGTATTGCCATTATCAACAAAATTTAAAAGTTCGTCAATAGATTCTTCGCTTAAATAATCGGTATTACCAATAATTATGTAGTTTCCTTTAGCGGTGTGGTCGCCATAACCATCCTCAGAATTTGCTTGTAAATAGCTATCGGGTTGATGGTAAATGGTTCTTATTTTACGGTTTTTAAATAAGTTATTTAATTCTTTGTAAAAAATACTTGTGCCATAAGGTTTGTTACTTTTTTCGTTAAAGGATTCTTCCCAATCTACGGTGCGCGTAACTTTTACGCCCATAAAAAATACGCCAACAATAATTATGGCCGTCAAAACAAGTATTATTGGTAAGGCCTTTTTCATTTATTAATGGTGTTTAAAAGGGTTTCAAAATTATCTTTGGCTTTGCCGTATTGTACAGTGTTTACAGGAAATTCGCCATACCAAATGTAGGTGTACAGATAAGATGTATATGAAAATTGTTTACTAAACGGTTTTTCTGAAATTTCGTTATAATACTCGCTATTGGTTTTGTCGTCTTCAAATTTTATGTAGTTTTTTAAACTGAGTTGTTTAAGCACTAACAAGTAATAATACCGAATAGCTAATCTGAAATTATTATCATTTTCAGCATTTTTGATAAGTGATTTTATATCGGCAGATTCAATATTTTCGGCAGTAATATCTTCAGAAAAATTTACTTTTTTATGTTTTCTGGCCGTAAATAGGTTAGAGCCACCCTCGTTAACTAAAATATAGGCTAAAAATATAACGGCAAATGCAATGGCTATATAAAATATTAAATTTAGAGGTTGTGTATTGATGGATACAGAACTTGAGTCTTCTTCTACCTTTGTTTTTACTTTTTCTTTATTATATGCTTCGTATTCGCCAGAACCAGATTCGGTATGACCAATAATTTCTTCGCCTTCATAATTAAATTTATCGCTGGAATAGCGCGATTTAAAATCCTCGTCAAATTCGCGTAATTGTTCTGGTTGCTGAATAATTTCAGAACAAAATAGCGGTTGAAAACTATGAAGCATCAACACACAAATAATTAAAGTATGTAATTTAAATGAATTCAAATGATGTGTTGGTTGTTTGGGGGCTTTGTAAAATAATTTTATTCTACAGTTTAATGATTTTTGTGATTAATTCATGTTCTCCTTTTTCGGTAAATGTGCTATAAGTTATTTTAACACTACCATTACCTAAATTTTCAAGCATATTTTCTTTTTGAATATTATCATAAATGTTACGATTTACTGAAATAGGATCGATAAGATTAGGTTGATAATAGTTTTTAACATTTAATATGTGAAGGGTTGAATAGGCATTAATATTGCTATAAACACTAATGTTTTCAGATCCATCGTTATTTAAGTCTCCAATATTTGTTAATTCACCGGAAGTTGTGTTTATAGTTATTGGCCAAATGGTCTTGTCTGAAAAATGAATAACACTGTTGTCACAACCGATATAATCATCATATAATATGCCGAATTCTCCTTCTTCTAGTTCGTCCTCTTTTATTATATATTCTGAATGAACTAGTCTTTTAGGAGTTTCAATCCAGGCAAATTCTTTTTTTCCATCTCCATTAAAATCACCAAGTATTTTTTTAGTATTACCAGTATTTTTGTTTTTCGAAATAATTTTATCCGTAATAAGGTCTCCTTCCGTTGTGATTTTCCAGTAGTTGTTTGTATGTTTTAAAATTAAGTAGGATGGATAATATTTTGTTTTGCCATTGACTATTACCTTTTTAGAAAAGGCGATTTTGATTTCATTTTCAAGTAGATTTTTTGTTAATTCTGAAATACCATTGTTTGTTTGAGTAAATTGTTTGAACTTTTCAAACAATTTTGATTTATCTTCAATAATATAATTATTAGATTTATTATGTCCATAATAATTAACATTTTTATCATACAAATCGGTAAGTTTTCCTATGTTTTTTTCGTTATGTAGGTTATTCCAAATTTTTAAAAAATTTATTATTTGAGACTTTTCATCACTTAACTCTGTCTGAGAATTAGAACAATTAGTTATTAATAAAGAAAGTGTTATAGTAATTAGGTACAGTTTGTTTTTCATTTTTTAATAAAAATTTATGATTGATTTTTTAGATTCCGTAATTTGTTTTTGAATTTTAAAAGGATAAATAAGATAGTAATATGAAATAAATCCTAAGGTTGATAAAATAATACCAACCGATAGCCAATGCGGCATAATGTTAGAATATCGGGAAATGAAACCTTCTAAAAATCCAGCACAAAAGGTAAACGGGAAGGTGCTAATTAAAATTTTTATTCCAGTTTTTGCTCCCAATTTAAACGATGTATACCGCGAATGTGTACCCGGAAATAAAATGCTAGCGCCTAAAATTAATCCAGCGGCGGCTTCAATAACTATGGCAAAAATTTCCATAGAACCATGAATCCAAATACCACGAACACTTTCCCAAAAAACACCTTTATCGTAAAAAAAGTATTGAAACGAACCTAACATTATACAGTTTTTAAACATAATATAAAGCGTGCCAATACCTAAAAACACACCTAACACAAAAGCAATAATACCAACTTTAAGGTTGTTAATGGTAATGCCAATAAAACTACCCCAATTGCTACCGCTTTTGTAAACGGCAACCGGGTCGCCGGCTTCAATATTTTCGAGCGACATGTTTACATAGTGGTCGCCTAAAATAGAGCGTACAAATTCACCATCGTTAGCTGCAGAAATAGCGCCAATAAATGTAAATGCAAAAAATATAATAAAGGCAACATAAATAAATTTGCGGTATTGGTAGCAAATAAGCGGCACTTCGGTTTTCCAGAATCGAATTATGCGATTAGTATCTTCGGCTTTGGTTTTATAAATTTTTTGGTAGGCTTTCGCAGCAAGCTGATTTAAATAGGCAATAACCTTACTTTTAGGGTAATAGGTTTGTGCGTAAGCCAAATCGTTTATAACGTGAATGTATTGAGAGGCAAGTTCATCGGCATCTTTAAAATCATTATTAAAGATAGCTTTTTCAAAACTTAACCATTTTTCCTTATTTTGCTTAATAAATGCAACTTCCCTCATATAGATTATAAATTAAATTATAAAATGTCAGAGTTACAAATTAACACTACTCAAAATGTCAAAATTTCATTCAATGCTGCAGGTGGTGGAGAACGTTTGTTGGCTTTTGTAATAGATAATGCCATAAAAATAGGGTATATGCTGCTTTTAAGTTACACTGTTGGCGCGTATCAAAACATGGATCAATGGTCGCAAATTGCTATAAATACCGTATTAAGTTTTCCGGTAATGTTTTATACGCTGGCATTAGAGTCATTTTTACAAGGCCAAACAATAGGCAAACGATTGCTAAAAATAAAAGTGGTAAAAATTGATGGTTATCAAGCCACGTTTTCCGATTATGCGGTGCGTTGGTTTTTTAGGGTAGTCGATGTTTATATTTTTGGTTTAGGCTTTTTTGTTATGCTATTTAATAAAAAAACACAACGTTTGGGAGACATGGCTGCAGGAACAGCAGTTATAGCATTAAAAGATAAAGTTACCATAAAACACACCATTTTAGAAAATTTATCAGAAGGTTATAAACCAACATACCCAACGGTTATAAAACTGTCAGATAACGATGCTCGAATTATAAAAGAAACCTTTATTAATGCCAAAGCATCAAACGATTACCTAACATTAATAAAATTACGTTCTAAAATTATGAGTGTAATGGAGTTAAAATCTATGAAACATAAATCAGATATCGAATTTATAGATGCCATTTTAAAAGATTATAATTTTTATACTCAAAATATGTGAGCAGAGAACCACATTTTTCAAGAGTAACGCAGAAAAATGTGTGTGAATCGCTCATCCCGAAGGCGATTCGGGATCCTAAGATTAAAGTTACAAGGCAAAAAAATATAATTAGTTTTAATTTATTCTGAAGATTTTCAAGAGTAACGCAGAAAAATGTGTGTGAATCGCTCATCCCGAACACGTTACGGGATCAATTTAATTTAAACACTCAGAATAACTTAAATTTTAGGTTATTCTCTTTTCAAAATACAACAACCAAAAAACATTTTTATTAGTTTCGCAACCTAAACCAACAACTAAACGGAATGTTTTTTACCATCGATATTTTAGGAACCATAGCATTTGCCATTTCTGGAGTTTTGGTAGCTATCGATAAAAAAATGGATTTATTCGGAATCCTAATCATTGCATTTGTAACGGCAGTTGGCGGTGGTACATTGCGCGATTTACTAATTGGCGACACACCAGTAAGTTGGATGAAAAACATTGCCTACACCTACGTCATCATAGCATCAGCCATTTTTGCTATCATTTTTCGAAGCAAAATCAATTATTTACGCACCTCATTATTGTTATTCGACACCATTGGCATTGGCTTGTATACTTTAATTGGCATAGAAAAAGGCATAAGCGCCAACCTTCACCCAATCATTTGTATCGCTTTAGGCACTATAACCGCAAGTTTTGGCGGTGTAATTCGCGACATTTTATGCAACGAAATCCCCGTTATTTTTAGGCGCGAAACCATTTATGCAACCACATGTATTTTAGGCGGTGTCGTTTATTTTACATTAGGCCAATTACCAATAAATAACAATATTGTGTATATTGTTTCAGGAATTGTAATAATTGTAACGCGCTTATTATCAGTAAAATTTAAAATTGCATTACCAAATATTTATAAAAACTAAATGGGCGTTACCACGCTTTAGGGCGCGGTCGGGCTTTCCGTTACAATCTTTTGCTTAGGCAAAAGGATTTCCACTGCAATCCCTAACGCAGTTCGCAACATCTTTTAAAATTTGTAGATAATGATTAAGCTTAAAACACTAAAAATAATACTATTAATTGTTTTAATTAGTTCGTGTGCTAAAAAACAAGAAGCTATTATAAAAATAAAAGAAGTAACGCCTTGGTGCATTATTGGTTTCGATACTAAAAACCGAACTCCAACACAGCGTATAAACATGCTAAAAGAATTTGGCTTAAAAAAATACGGATACAATCGCGGGACAGCCGATTTTACTTCAATGACCGAAGAATTTAAATTGGCTAAACAAAATAATATAGAAATAACATCTGTGTTTTTATGGTTAAATGCAAAACGAGATACCATTGGTAAATTAAGCGAAGCTAATACAATGTTGTTAAACGGCTTAAATAATGCGCCCTTTAAACCAGCAATTTGGGTAAGTTTTAGCGATAATTTTTTTAAAGATTTAAACCAACAACAATCGGTTGAGCGCGCTGTGAATATGATAAGGTACATTAAACAAAAAGCAGATGCTTTGGGCTGTAAATTAGCTTTATACAATCACGATGGTTGGTTTGGTAACCCGCTAAATCAACTCGAAATTTTAGATGTTTTAAATGGCGATTCTATTTCAATAGTTTATAATTTTCATCATGCTTTGGAGCATTTACAGCAATTCCCAAGCATTGCCAAGAAAATAGCGCCGCATTTATCGTACGTTAACTTAAATGGCGTTAAAAAAGAAGGACCGCAAATTTTGCCAATTGGAGCAGGCGATTACGAACTAAATATGATTAAAGTCCTATTAAACGAAGGTTACAAAGGGCCTTGGGGCATTTTAGGACATATAAAAACAGAAGATGTTCAACAAGTTCTTAATAATAATTTGAATGGTTTAAAACTAATAAACCAACAATTGCGTGAACAATAATAAGTTATTCAATAATTTCAACCTTTCTAATATAAACGTTTTTATTAGGCCAATCGGCTTCATCTGTTTCTACTCTCGAAATTTTATCAGCAACCTCCATGCCGCTAGTAACGTGACCAAAAACGGTATAATCGCCGTCTAAAAAGTGCGCACCACCTTTTTGAGTAACTATAAAAAACTCGTAAGGCGAAGCCAATTTATAAGGATCTTCAATTTCGCTACTTGGCATTGATATAGCACCGCGGTTGTGTTTAAAACCACGCTTTGTATCTGGTGGTAATAAATAAACGCCAATTTTATTACGTTTATCACGTGTTTTGGTATCGTCGCTGTTTCCACCTTGAATTACAAAATTGTCGATTACCCTATAAAACTGCGTATCGTTAAAGTAGTTTTGTTTAGTTAAAAAAATAAAATTCGAGCGGTGGTATTTGGTTTCATCATAAAGTAAAATGTCAATATTGCCAAAATCGGTGTAAATACGCACTTTGTTCTCTTTGTGTTTTTTGTCGTAATCCTGAAAAAAGTACATGGCGTTTTTGGTGGTGAGTTTTTTGTAACCCGTTTTAGCTGATTTGCTAGAGTCTTTTTTAGTGGTTTCCGATGTATCACTTTCAGAAGTTATTTTCTTCTTAGTTTTTTTATCTTCACAATTCAAAAAAATAAAACAGGCAAACAACAAATAGATAAAACGCATAAATGAATTTTGATGATTTTTTAATATTGCTTTCAAAAATAAAAAATAAAGACTTACCAGCCGAAACATCGCATTTTAAAATGGTGCCTCCTTTTCGGCAGGAATTGCTTAAAAAACAACAAAAAGCTATTAAAACTGCCAAAAAAGCTGGTGTTTTAGCCTTGTTTTATCCAGATTTAAAACATGAAACTAAATTTGTTTTAACATTACGTAAATCGTACAAAGGAGTTCATTCGGCACAAGTTTCATTTCCTGGAGGTAAGTTGGAACCTCAAGATAAAACTCTTGAAGAAACCGCTTTACGAGAAACCTGTGAAGAAGTAGGTATACCAAAAAAAAACATTACCGTTGTAAAAAAATTATCGCAAGTTTATATACCACCAAGCAATTTTTATGTTTATCCTTATTTAGGTTTTGTAAAAAAAATGCCTAAATTTATAAAAGAAGAAGCCGAGGTAGAAACCATATTAGAAATTAACTTAGAAGATTTGTTAAACGATAAACTATTGATAAGTAAATCTTTAAAAACATCATATAGTAAATTGGTTGAGGTTCCGGCTTTTTATTTAAACCAGCACATCGTTTGGGGAGCAACCGCAATGATGCTTAGCGAAATTAAAGACTTAATTAAAGGCTGCCTGTAATAGGTTTGTTTTATTACATTTGTACTGCTAAATTAATTGAAGGGAGATTGTATGGGATTGTTTAAAAAAAATCCATTTGGGCATATATTATTTTTAAAAAAGTGGCTTATTCGTATTTTGGGAGCAATTTCCCATAGACGTTTTCGAGGCTTTAACGAATTACAAATAGAAGGCTCTGAAATAATTAAGGACTTACCCGATAAAAATGTTCTTTTTATATCGAATCACCAAACTTATTTTGCCGATGTTGTTGCCATGTTTCATGTTTTTAATGCAAGTTTAAGCGGTCGCGATGACTCAATAAAAAATGTGGGCTATTTATGGAATCCTAAATTAAATATTTATTACATAGCTGCAAAAGAAACCATGAGAGCTGGTTTATTACCAAAGGTTTTGGCCTATGCCGGAGCAGTTCCAATTGAGCGTACTTGGCGAGCTGCTGGACAAGAAGTGAAGCGTCAAGTAAAAATGAGCGATATTTCTAATATTGGTAAAGCCCTCGACGATGGTTGGGTAATTACATTTCCTCAAGGTACAACCACTCCGTTTAAACCTATTCGAAAAGGAACTGCGCATATTATAAAAAAGTACAAACCTGTTGTAGTGCCTATTGTTATTGATGGATTTCGTCGTTCTTTCGATAAAAAAGGACTTAGAATAAAAAAGAAAAATATTCTTCAAACTATGGAAATTAAAGCTCCCTTGGATATTGATTACGACAACGAAAGCAATGAAGAAATTGTGAAAAAAATTGAATTTGCTATAGAACAACATTCATCCTTTTTGAAAGTTATTCCCCAAAAGGAACTTGAAGAGCAAGAAAGATTAAACAAACTGCGTGAATGGTAAATAACTTAAGGCATGATAACACTAGGTTGCAAGTTGTCGATGCGTTAAGAGGTTTTGCCCTATTTTTAATTTTTTTAATTCATAATATACAATATTTTGGAATTCAATTTAATTACCAAAGTAGTTGTGCATGGTTAAATGATTTAAATAATTTTCTGTTTCGATCCATTTTTGTTCTCTTTGGTAGTAAGGCATTTCAGATTTTTTCTTTGTTATTCGGACTAACGTTTTTTATTCAAAAAAGAAATCTAGAACAAAAAGGGATTAATGCTACCAAATTTTTCTTGTGGCGTTTTTTTTTATTATTCTGTTTTGGACTTTTTAATTCCATGTTTTATTATGGAGACATTTTAACCATATTTTCTTTTGTTGGAATATTTTTAATCCCTTTAAGTCAATTAAAAAATAAATGGATTTTATGTATTGCTGTGGTTTTAATTTTTCATCCTATTGAAATTCTTAAATTAATAAAATCCATGGTCATTCCTATGGATTATGTTAAAGATGTCTTTGTATTTACAAATAACGGAAATGGAGTAAATAATATACTAAAAGATGGTTCGGTACTGGATGTTATAAATAATAATTTGTTTTACGGGAAACTATCTAACTTTAAATTAAACTTTAATGTAGGTCGGTTATCTGCCATACTCGCTATGTTTTTAATGGGACTATATGCAGGTAGAAAATGGTTATTTGCTTTAAATAATGCAAAAACTATTCTGTTTTGGAAAAGATTATTAAAAACTTCAATTATTTTGTCTGTTATTTTATTTGTTTTATATAAATATGATTTTGCATCTTTTGGTAGTGATAATATTCAAAAGTTTATAAAGTTTATTTTATTAACTGTAATCAATACATCAATAGCTTTTGTAATTGTTTCAGCTTTTGTTTTATTGTTTAAAATTCGGTTGGGATTTAAGCTTTTTAACCAGTTTTCATTTTTAGGAAGAATGAGCTTAACAAATTATATTTTGCAATCTGTAATTGGATCATTTATTTATTATGGTTACGGTTTAGGGTTGTATAAATTTGTTGGGGCAGTAGAAGCTATTATAATAAGTGTTTTATTAACGGTGCTGTTGTCAATTTTTTCAAAGTATTGGTTAACAAAACATTTGAGAGGGCCTTTTGAAGCATTGTGGCATAAATCGAGTTGGTGTTTTTTTAGAAAATTTGGTTAATAACTACTAATAATTCTGTTTTTTAAAACTTAGAAAAATTTCTATTTTGCAACGCTAATTTAATATTGTTTTAAGTGAAAGTTTGCATAGCAGAAAAGCCAAGTGTAGCGCGCGAAATAGCATCGGTTTTGGGAGCAAATACCAAACGCGATGGGTATTTCGAGGGTAATGGTTATGCGGTTACTTATACTTTTGGACACTTATGCACACTTAAAGAGCCAAATGATTATAAACCTTACTGGAAAAGTTGGGATTTAAATAACTTACCCATGTTGCCCGAAAAGTTCGAAACCAAAGTGGTTTCAAATTCAGGGATACAAAAACAATTTAAAATAGTAAAATCCTTATTTGATAAAGCCGACGTGGTTATAAATTGCGGTGATGCGGGTCAAGAAGGAGAACTTATACAACGTTGGGTTTTAAATGAAGCAAATTATAAAGGGGAAGTACAACGTTTATGGATTTCTTCATTAACCACTGAAGCCATAAAAGAAGGCTTTAATAAATTAAAACCCGCAGCCTATTACGATAACTTGTACTATGCAGGCTTTTCTAGAGCCATTGGCGATTGGTTATTAGGCATGAATGCGACTAGATTGTACACGGTAAAGCATGGAGGGTATAAACAGGTACTATCGGTTGGCCGAGTACAAACACCAACCCTGGCTATGGTTGTAAACAGGTTTAAAGAAATTGAAAATTTTAAACCACAACCCTATTGGGAATTACAAACCACTTATCGTGAAACGCTGTTTAGCTACGAAGAGGGACGCTTTACAAAAAAGGAAGAAGGTGAAGCACTTGCTGCTAAAGTTAAAGAAAGCGATTTTACAATAGAATCCATCACTAAGAAAAAAGGAAAGGAATACGCGCCTAAACTTTTCGATTTAACAGGTTTACAAGTGTATTGTAATACAAAGTTTGGGCTTTCGGCCGATGAGACCTTAAAAATTGTACAGTTATTATACGAGCGTAAAGTGGTAACCTACCCAAGAGTAGATACAACGTTTTTACCTAACGATATTTACCCAAAAGTACCTGCAATACTTAAAAATTTAACTAATTATGCGAGTTTAACGGAACCGCTTTTAGGTAAAAAAATAAAAAAATCGAGTAAGGTTTTTAACGATAAAAAAGTAACCGATCATCACGCTATTATTCCAACAGGAGTACAAACACAGTTAAACCCTGCTCAGCAGCAAGTATACGATATTATTGTAAAACGTTTTATAGCCGTTTTTTACGATGATTGTACCGTGGCAAATACAACCGTTATTGGTAATGCGGCACAGGTGTTGTTTAAAACTACAGGAAAAGTAATTTTAGACAAAGGTTGGCGTTTAGTTTTCGACACTTCGTCTGCGCTCAGTGTGGCAAATGATAAAACCTTGCCATCATTTTCTAAAGGCGAAAAAGGCCCACACGAACCTTCGTTTTTAGAGAAAGAAACCAAACCACCAAACCAGTTTACAGAAGCTACGCTTTTAAGAGCTATGGAAACAGCAGGTAAACAGGTTGATGATGATGAACTGCGTGATTTAATGAAGGAAAACGGTATTGGTCGTCCGTCAACACGGGCAAATATTATTGAAACTTTGTTTAAGCGCCAGTACATTAAACGTAATAAAAAGCAAGTTTTGCCAACTGTAACTGGTATTGCTTTAATAAATACTATTCAAAATGAATTGTTGAAATCGGCCGAACTTACGGGACAATGGGAAAAGCAATTAAAAGATATTGAAAAAGGTGAATATAGCGCTGCTGCTTTTATTAAAAATATGAAGCGCATGGTTGATGCTTTGGTTTACGAAGTACGAACCGAAACTAAGCGCGCCAATATATCGCAAGCGAATGTAATTAAAAACTGCAAGGCAAAAGAAGCCAAAGTTAAAAAGGCAGGAATTACATCTGAAACTTGCCCGAAATGTAAAAAAGGAACGCTGCTAAAAGGGAATTCGGCTTACGGGTGCACGCAGTACAAATCGGGTTGTAATTTTAAAATGCCTTTTAAGATTTACGATAAAAAAATATCGGAAAAGCAATTTATTAGATTGTTACAAAAAGGAAGCACGGTAAATTTAAAAGGGTTTAAAACAGAAACCGGAACCGTTGAAGGCTTATTGCGTTTTGATGATAATTTTAACTTAAAATTAGAACCCAAACAAACTGAAGCTACGAATACTAATATATGTCCAAAGTGTAAAACGGGAAGTATAATAAAGGGAAAAACGGCTTATGGCTGTTCGGCTTACAAATCGGGTTGCGATTTTAAAGTAACTTTCGATGTGGTTAAAGCTAAAATTAGTGGCCAAAAACCAACCAAGGAGTTGGTTTATAAAATTTTGGGTGAAGCTTATGTGTAAGCATAGGCATTTTATTATTTATAAACCGTACCGTTTTTTAAGTCAGTTTAAAAGCAACGACTCCAAGCAACAAAAAAAGCATTTTTTAGGTGAATTACATGATTTTCCTGAAGGGACAATGGCTATTGGGCGTTTAGATGAAAAATCGGAAGGTTTATTGTTTTTAACTACAAACGGACAAACAAGCGATTTTATAAACAGCCAAAAAGTAGAAAAGGAATATTACGCTCAAGTAAATGGCGATATAACTCCTGAAGCCATAGAACAATTAAAGCAAGGCGTTGAAATTGGTTTTAACGGTAAAAAGTATAAAACCAAACCTTGTAAAGTATTTAAGTTAGGTGCTTTACCAGAACTTCCTGAAACTACGCAAAAAATACGTGATGATAGGCATGGGCCAACAAGTTGGATTTCGGTAACGTTAAACGAAGGCAAGTTTAGGCAGGTTCGTAAAATGACCTCGGCTGTGGGGTTTCCTACGCTGCGTTTAGCTCGTGTGCGTATTGGTGATGTTTTAATTGATAGTATGCAACCTGGTGATGTTATTGAGGTTAGCAAACTATTGCGTTAGGGATTGCAGTGAAAATCCTTTTTGCCAAGGTTTGAAACGTAATTGTGAAAACAAAATATTAGTGTTTTTAAATTGAAAACATTTTGAAAACACAGAATAGCTTCGCAAAAAGATTGCAACGTAAAGCCCGCCCGAACGCCCAAAATAATTAATTGTCTAACTGCTTTAATTCATTGTAATTTTGGTTTAAACGTTTTAGTAGCAAGCCGTAAATAAGTCTATAAAACAGCCAAATTACACCTACAAATAAAATTATTACAATCCCAATGCCGGCATATAAAGCAATCAGTTGCCAATTGTTTATGTGGGCCATTTTGTCGGTTAAATTTACGTCGTTATGAAGCACATAGTAAAACCCAATAGCTAGCGAAACGGCTGCCATAATTAGGTTATAAAGCACGTAATACTTTATGATTTTACGTGTTTTTAAAATGTTTTCCATAAGTTTTTTTGCCGAATCGGTAACCGAAATAGATTGGTAGGATTTGTATAGCAAATAAATGAAAACCAATATGATAGCATAGGTTAAAAAGGTTATTGCGGTAAGCAAAGTATCGTTTTGGTACAGTGCTTCTAGTTTTTGTTTATGCTCATCATTATAAAAAATAGGTATGGCATTAATTAATAGCCAAAAAACGAATTCGGCAATGCTTATGTAAAACAAGGTCTTAACAATAGAAGACGATTTTTTATGCAGCATGGGGTAAATATCGTTTACCGATAGCTTTTTATGGTCTTGTTGTGGTTTATTCCAACTTTTCTTTAATAGATCTAATTCATCCATAGTTTTACGGATTTAAAATAGCTTTTAGCTTGGTTTTTATTCGGTTCATTTTCACTCTGGCATTCACTTCGCTAATTCCTAAAGTTTGGCTTATTTCTTTGTAATCTTTGTCCTCTAAATACAAGAATACGAGCGCTTTTTCAATGTCGTTTAGTTTGTGTACGGCTTTGTATAGCGTTTTCAATTGTTGTTCTTCGGTATCATCATAATCTTCTGCTTTTATTTTAAATTCTACGCCTTCGTATGCTTGGGTAGAAATTTGTCTTTTCGATTTTCTATAAAGTGTAATTGCGGTATTTAACCCAACACGGTACATCCAGGTACTAAATTTTGCGTCGCCACGAAATTTAGGATAGGCCTTCCAGAGTTGTATGGTGATTTCTTGAAACAAATCATTATGTGCGTCGTAATTATTAGTATAAAGTCTGCAAACTTTATGCACTATATTTTGATGTTTTTCAAGTAATTCTACAAAACTATGTTCGAGTTCGGTTTTCAAATTGATGGTTTAGTTACTTATATGTAGTAGAAATTACAAATGTGTTACATTTTTTTTGAAAGATAATTTTTTAATTTGATTAGTTTAGTTTGTAAATATTATGTTTTTAGTTGTTTATGTGTTATTTAAGAAAGCCTTATTTTGCTAAGAACATGCCTAAAAATACTGCTAAAAAGCCAAGAGCAAAACTTGTAATGGTATAAATGGCAAAACTTGTGAAGTCGCCCGATTTTAAAAATACATGGTTTTCGTAAGCAAATGTTGAAAAGGTTGTAAAACCGCCGCAAAAACCTGTTGCTAAAAGTAGGGTTTGGTTTTGCGATAGGGAGTTGTTTTTTAATGCCAAACCTAAAATTAAACCTATTAATAAACTACCTATAATGTTGGCAACAAAAGTGCCATAAGGAATGCCGGTATTGGCATTGTTTAAATACTTGCCAATTAGGTAGCGTAATACACTACCAAAACCACCGCCAATAAAAACAAGTAAAAGTTGTTTCATTTTTTATTTACTTGTTAACTGTGTTATTTTATTGGAATATAAATTTCGGTAATCCAGTTAGCTGGATTAGGAAAATTTCCAGGATCGTTTGTGTAAATTTCGAAAGGAGGAATATTGGCTTGTTCTATGTTGTTTTTAGCTAAATATTGCATGGTTTGTTCCCAAGCTTTAGGTAAATTAGTATAGTTGCCTTTTAAAGTGGTTTTAACAACTTTTGTTTTAGGAATATAACCACACAGTATTTGTCCGTCGCCTGTTGGGGTAACTTTATTTAAAACAGGAATGGCGTTACTCATAATAATTGCGCCGTTATCTGGGTTCATGTCATTATAAATAGTAAAAGGCATACCAGAAGCTACTATACTGTTTTGAGCCATGTAACTCATTATCTCACCAAATTGTTTTCCTATTATTTTACTAATGTTTTCTTTTGTAGCCGAAGTGGTTTTATACATGTAAAATCCGCCACCGTATTCTGAAACACCATCAATTTTTACAGAGAATTGTTTCATTTCGGCAGTAACAATACTATCTAATTTAAATAAACCACGATCGAAATCTGGACTTGTGTTTTCTTCAATAGTTCCTGCAAATGTAACGTACATTTTGGTCATAAAATCTTGCTTTCCACTCATGGCCCAGGTTACTTTTGTGCCTTCGTTTGTGGTATCGAAGGTCCAATTAATATCAGATTCTGACTCGAATGGTTTAATAAAAAATATTTTTTGAGTGATAGATTTGTTTTGTTCTACGTTTACGGTTTTCATACCACCTTCGCCTAAAATTTTGCCATTCCAAGAATAACTAGCGTTAACCCCAACGGTTGTGTCGCCATAGGTTAAGTTGGCTTCAGGTTCGTGTTCAATCCAAGGCGAAAAACTAGGCCAACTTTTATAATCGTTTATTTTATTAAAAACTAGGGAGGTAGGTGCATTAATAACGCGGCTTCTAGAGAAGCTAAAGCTGTTGGGTTGTACAGCAATATAAATGGCAAAACCAATTATTACTATTAAAAGTAAGAATAATACGTATTTTAATGCTTTCATTAATATAGGATTGAGAATTAAACATATCAAATATAATCAAATAATAAATATTTAATTAATTAACCTATGTTATTCAAAAATGTAAGCAGAAATAAAGAATAAAATTAAGGTTCGGTGCGTTTGTTAACGCTAAAAAATAAGAGTAATAAATTTACTACAATGAGTGCGCTAATGAGTAATAAAATTTTCATAATTTTTGGATTGGTTATTACTTAGATACAGAAATATTAAAATGGTTGCGTGTAAAATTTCATTTTCTTTTTAGCTTCAATGTTATTTTTCAAATTTTAAAAGAAAACCCTCGGTTTTTGGAGGGTTTTCGTCTTCAATAAAATAAAAAATGTGACTAACTTCTTTTAAAATTATTGATATAAAGGAATTTTTAATCCTAAATAGATATCGGTTGTTTTTGTAGATTCTGAAATTAAATTAGAAATAATGGATCCAGAACCAACCATTAGAGGGCCTAAACGCAAGCCTGCACCCCATGCATATTCACCGTGTTGTCTCATACTAATTGGCGAGGATACACTAAACCATTTAGTTTCTAATCTAGGAGATATAGTTGCTGAGTTAATAATTGAGTTGGCGTACATACTATTTTCTTTTACCAACGACATATTTCCTTGTAAACTAACAAATAGCTTTCCTGTTAAATGATAATCGATTAAAAGGTGAAAGGCGGTTGGTAATTTTACTTTTTGATTTACTATAGATTCTGTTCCTGTATAATTTTCTTCAAGAAACTCTTCGATATCTTCTTCTTCATCTAACGACGAAGCATCAACTGTAGCGTTCATGTTGTAAGTTGTTAGCGTAGCGTCTTTATAATTTACAGAACCAATATCGGTTATTGAAGCTCCAATTTTGAACTTGTATTTGTTGTGTTTTCTTGTAAGCGAATCGGTTGTGGTTGGTCTAAATTCGTAAGTAAAACCAATATCGGCACCAAAGCCTTGCGTTAGGTTTTCGAAGTTAATATCGTCGTTATCAAAATCTTCCGAAGCTCCATAAATTAATTGCCCCGAAGTAGTTAATATTTGGTTCGTAGCATCGTAATCTCCAGTTAAATTCGGACTGTTAATAAACATACTTCCAGCACCTTGAAGATATTTTAAAGTAGCACCTGCTTTTAAAAAGTGTTTTTCGGTACTAACAATTTGGCGTCCATAAACTAAGCCAACCTCGGCCCAAGCATGAATTGTTCCTGTTAAATTATCTTGGTTGAAATTGAAGTCTTCATCTGAATCGAAGTCTTCAGAAAAACTCTCAAAAAGTTCACCGTTTATTTTATTAATATTCATTAAAGTTCGCACTCTTGTAATAAATCCAACGCTGCTTTTAGGTGATAAATTAAACATAAACGAAGGGCCTAAAATATCGGCATTAACAAAGAAATGGTTGGCATCGGTAGGGAATTTTTCGGCATCGCTTTCAAAATCAAATCCTTCATCGGAATTTATAATATCGGTAACGCTAATTCCAAAATAATCACTACCACCAAAGGCACTAACCGAAACTAAATTTATATCGGCTTTAAAACGAGAGTCGAATACATTGGAAGGGTTATAGATTAGTGAATGTACGCCAGCATAATTATCAACGGTATTGCCAACATAACTTTGTGCGTTAAGTTTTAGGCAGTAAACCGTAATTATTAGGCATAGTAATTTACATGAATGTTTCATTTGTTAAAATTGATTATGGTTAAAATAGTTTGATTTTTAATTGATTAATTCTGACAGTATATTGCAGTCTTGCGAAAAATAACTAGAATGCCAAGTAACTGTGGTTATGTTTTTAGAATTAACTTTTGAAATCCGTTTACCTATGAAGGTAGATTGGAGATTGACTTTTTTTAATGCGGAATTTTGACTGTAACTGCTTAGCGTCACTGGTGCGCATAGCAAAATTGCCTGAAAAAGTATTGTGAAATTTTTCATGGTTTAAGAATGATTGATTAATAGCTATTCAAATTTAACAGTTTAAGTCCAAAAAAAAATACTCAAGAATGCGTATTTTTGATACGTTTATCGAAAAAATCATCGATAAACAGTATTGTAATATTCTATTGCTTAATTATACGAGTAGTAGTATTTTTATTTCCAGATAAAACGTTTAGCATATACATACCTGCGCTAAAGTTGCTAATATCTATTAGGTTTATAGTACTGTTTAGTTTTAAACGTAATAGTTCTTTTCCCGAAATATCTGTTAATCGTGCTTCTCCAGATTGCGAGTTATTTAGTTTTATGTGTAACCAGTTTGCAGTTGGGTTAGGGTAAATACTAAACGGGTTTTCTGTGTTTTCTTCAACAGATAATGTGCCAACATTTAGTGTAATGGTTTGGCGTTCTATAACCATATTAGGTAAGTCGGTATTTGTTATTTCGCAATGGTAAATGCCACTATCGCTAGTTTGGGCGTTATTTATGGTGTATGAGCTTGCATTTGCTCCAGAAATGGCAACCCCATCCTGAAACCATTGGTAGTTATTATCGGCCAGTTGGTTTTTAGTCTGCATAGATTTTGATGTGGTACCTACATCGGTAAGTGTTAAAGTAATATCGTCGCCAATACTAGCTTCGGTTTCTAGTGGTATATCAACAGTAAACTGCGGATTAAAATTAAAATCTGGAATATTAGCTTGATAGGTTGCTATTTCATCGGCAACATCGGTAAACTCAAAATAATTATTGTTAATCCATAAGGTTTCTAACGGTAGTGCTGTTAAATCTGGAAAATCGCCGGAATATGCAGCAGTTTCGTTTGGCCACAAAGGACCAATGGAACTTTGCAAATACAAATGTTTTAACTTGCTTAAGTTTGCTAATGAAGCTGGTATGCTTCCCGATAATCCCGATTGGTCAAGTGATAGTATCTCTAAGTTATTTAAGTTTCCTATTTCGTTAGGAATACTTCCAGAAAAATTATTTGGCGCTAAAACTAAATAGTTGAGGTTAGATAGATTACCAATTTCTGGAGGTATTTGGCCGCCAATTTCGTTGTTATAGATATATAATCCTTTTAATTGGGATAAATTTTCAATTTCAGGAGGTACGCTACCAGTTAAATTATTATTGCTTAAAATTAAGTATGTTACTCTGTTAATTTCACTAGAAACACCGTGCCAACTATTTAAGGGTTTGGTGTTATCTAGCCAATTGGTGTTGTTGGTCCAATTATCGCCATTTGTGCTATTGTAAAATGCTACAAGAGCATTATAATCTGGACTACTAGTGGGTGCTTCAGAGAATTTAAAATAATTACTTCTAATCTCTAAACCGGGAACTAAACTACTTGTTGCTGTGTAATAGTAATACCATTTATAATCGTCTTGCGTATTAATAGTTACAGTTATATCTTGTGTAGATGATATAAAGCCACCTTCGCTACCATCGGCATTTATTCTATACCAATTGTATGTGTTTTGGTTACCGCTTACATTTGTAGTTAATTGTGCAGAATTACCAATATCTAATACAGATTCTTCATATTCTCCAACATTATTTTGAGGTGCGTATTCAAATACCTCTAAACTATTTTGATACGTATTAAATTCGTTTTCAAAATCCCCAAACTGAAAGTTGTTATAACTAATAGACAAGTTAGTTAATTCGGTTAAACCAGATAAATCTGGAATACTACCTTCTAAGTTGTTATAGGTTAAATATAACCACTCTAGATTAGTGCAATTTTGAATAGAGACAGGCACATTTCCTGTTAACCCTGTTGTGTTGAATAAAACTAAATATTTCAACTTGTTTAAGTTGCCTATATTCGTTGGGATTTCTCCAGATAAGTTTGCAGTTTGTATCCAAAATGTTTCTAATTCGGTTAATGCGGTTATTTCTTCCGGAAGACTACCCTGTACGTTGTTGCTTGTTAAATTAATACTTGTAACCCTTCCGTTAGTTTCTGTTATACCAAACCAAGTAGAAATAGGTTTGCTTGTATCTAACCAGTTGGTGTTATCAACCCAATAGTCTCCGTAAAGACTGTTGTATACTGCTACAAGTGCATTATAGTCTGGATGATTAGAGTAATCAGGAGTTTGATAATATATGTTGGTGTTACTTCCAATTAAAATTTTTCCGTTTGGAGATTGCTCAACATCTCCTAAAAGCGAATTATTTAATTGAGTATCAATTATCCAAGTTAGTCCATTATCTTCCGAGTAAGAATTAGAATAATAATTAGGGTTTCTTCCTAGACTATAATAACGGTTTAGTGCTGGAATATACCTTATTACATTATTCAAATTAGCTATATTTGCTGCAACGAAATTCCAATTTTCACCTCCATCAGCTGTTGTGTATAGATAGTTTTCAGTATTATCATTAAACACAAGTATGCCATTGAGGTCATCTTTGAAATCAAAATTTAAATTACTTTGTGAGGAAAACGGAGTTGTAATTTCAGTCCAACTAACGCCTTGATTAGCGGATTTCATTATTGTTCCTGCCCCTGTTAAAAAGTATACCGAATTACCTACAATTCTTAAATAATTACTTGAGTTTAACGACCAGGTACCTGTTGTTGTAATGTTAGATGATTGGTTGTACCACGTATCAATATAATAAACGTATAATTCTAATCCGTCGCCCATTGCAAATCCATGTGTTTCATCCCAAAAGTGAACTTGATTAGGGAAAGCATAAGCGCCGTTAAATATATTAGGTTCTCGAACCCAAGTATCTCCCGCATCTGTAGTTTTGTATAAACCTTTTAGGTTGGAGTCGTCAGAATAAGATACAATTACAAATGCAGTTGTAGCGTTCACAGCACTTAAAACACCTAAACTAAAGTTATTCGTTGTGAACAAAGACGGAAAATTTTTATGAACCCATGTTGTGCCCCCGTTGGTGGTAATAGAAAACCCTCCTGATAAGAATTGGTCTTTTATCCAAATTACATCATTGTTAACAGCTGATATTTCGTCAATTAAATTGGGTTGAGGGGTAGGGGAAGTTGTCCAATTTTGGGCATTTGATAAACTAAGTGTACATAAAAAAAGTAAGAGTAAAAAACGTTTCATAATGAGAGTTATTTGTAATGGTTAATTGATAGCTTCTCAAATTTATAAAACGAAGTAATGCAGGTAAATACCCAATTGTGGGTATTTTTATAATATCTTCTTCAAAACCTATATTTCTTATCTAAAGCATAGCGCAACAGTTCACCTTTACCATGCAACCCTAAAATGCGCGCCATGTTTTTTCGGTGGGTATCTACGGTATGAATACCAATAAAAAGAATATCGGCAATTTCGCGAGAGGTTTTACCTTGGGCAATAAGTTGTAATATTTCAATTTGTCGTTTGGTAAGTATACCTTTCTTTTTATTGATTGCTTCGGTGTTTAAAATGTTGGTGTTTATGTTGGCGTCGAAATAGTTTTCGCCTTTGTAAACCGTTAATATGGCTTTGTGGACTTCTTCTAAAGTAGAATTTTTTAAAATATAGCCATTGGCCCCAGCTTTAAGCATTTGTTGTACGGCATCGGTTTGGTCGAACATGGTAAAAGCCAAAACCTTAATTTTATTATCTATGTTTTTTATAAGTTTAGTGGCCGAAATTCCATCGAGTTTTGGCATGCGAATATCGGTAAGTACTACGTTTGGTTGTTTTAGTTTAACAATGTCAAGCAAAGCTTCGCCATCGTTGGCAGTTCCAACTATGCTAATATTGTCTTCGTACTCTAATAGTAACTTGATACCATCAATTAGCGACTGATGGTCTTCTGCAATTGCTAATCGTATCATACTGGAATATCAATTATTATGGTTGTGCCTTGATTTCGGTCGCTTTCTATGGTCATTTTACCATTAAGATGCTCTATGCGTTTATCTATGCTGCTTATTCCCATGCCGCTATTTGTTTTAGTAATTTGTTTGGGGTTAAAACCTTTACCATTATCTTCAACCATAATGTTAAGCATGTCGTCATGATTGGTTAAATGTATAGTGGCTTCTGTGGCTTGAGCATGCTTAATAATGTTGGTTACCAATTCTTGAATTATCCTAAAAATAGTGAGCTCCAAACTGTTTTCTAGTCGGTTTTCGAGACCGTGATCTACCACATCAATGGTAATTTTATTGGAAACCGAAACAGTACTTGCCATGTTTTGTACGGCTTTTAGCAAGCCTTGTTTAGCAATAACACCAGAGTTTTTAGCATGGGCAATACTGCGAATTTTTTGGTAAGCTTCATCTAAAAGTGTTGTGGTTTTATCGAACAGTTCTGGGGTTTGTTTGTTTTTTAATACATTAAAATGAAGCTTAACGGTGGCCATGAGCCCGCCTAAATCATCATGCAAATCGTTAGCAATGCGTTGGCGTTCTTTTTCTTGGCCTTCAATCATGGCATCAATACTTATAAGCTCTTGTTCTTTTAACACGGTGGCGAGTTTTTGGCTTTCAAGCGCTTTTTCTTTTTCTGCTAAGCGTTGTTTTTTTCTGGTGTTTTTTTGTACTAAAAGGGCCGTGGTGCCTCCAAAAAGTATAATGGCAAGTGCTGCGATTGCTAGGTTTCGATTGCGTTTTCGTTTGCTTTCAATTTCTAAGTTATCGGCGCGAAGTTTTTCGTTGTCGTATTGTTCTTTAATTCTTGATATTTCAATGTTTTGTTTGGTGTCGTTAATGCTATCTTTTAAAGTATTTAATTTTTCCAGGTAAATAAATGCATTTTCAAAATCTTTATTTTTAGCATAGGCATCGGCGAGATTGTTGTAAAAAATAACTTTAGTTTTGGCTTTATAGTCTTTTATAGGTATCGAATCGGCTTTTAAATATAAATTTATGGCTTCATTTAAATTTCCTATTTTTTTTTGTTGTTGTCCACGGTTGTTATAATTATATGCGAGCGATTTATAATCTTTATATTTTAGGTAATAGGGTGTTGCTTTTTGAGAATAATAAACGGCAGAATCAACATTGTTTAAATTGGTGTTTTGAAAAGCCGTACCAATGTTATCGTATGCGTAAGCAATCTGTAAGGTGTCTTTGTTTTTTTTTGCAATATTAATAATGTTTTTAAAGTATTTAATTGCTTCAGTACCGTTATTGTTGTGAATAAATCTGGCACCAAGATTTCGGTATATTTTTATTAAACCTAAAGAATCTTTTTGTTGTTTAACTTTTTTGAATTCTTCATTAATTAATTCTTTTATTTTAAAATCTTTATCGTTTAAATTGTTTTGGTGACTTAAAATTGAAATGGCTTGATAATTACAGTCCGACACATCTTTATCTTTTCCAAGCGATAAAAATAGTTCTTTAGCTTTTAAGGAATAAGAATATGCTAAATGATGGTTATCTAACTTAAAATTATAGTCGGCAAAATAGAATAACCAAATCGCCTTGTCGTATGTTGTAATAGCTGCCGTATCGATTTGTTTAAGCTCTAGATATGCCTGATTATAACTTTTTTGGTTAAAAGCATTTAAAAACTGACTAAAATTTCGGTTTTGCCCAGAACAAATACCAGCAATAAGTAGGGTAATTGCTGGTAGGAATAAAGTTAGGTATTTTAAACGTTTTTTTAACATTTACGGATTTCCTAGAATTATATTACCTTTATTGGAATCTGGCTGAAATTCTACAAAATTAAGAGCATTTATCTTTGGTTGATATTTTAAAAGTTTTTTGCTTTTTTTGTTACAAATAAAGTACGTTTTCTCAGGTTTACTAGGATCGCTGTTGTAAACAAGGATATTTACTTGATAGATATGTTTGATATCTAAAGGAATGAGATTGAATCCTTCTTTTTTTGCATCTAAATATTTATAACTTAAATCACCATGTTTTTTAATTATTTCTGTTGTGTTTTCGACATGGATTTCAAAAATATTTTCCCTTTTACAAAATTTGCATTTGGATAAATGAAAAAAAACACTTTTGTTTATGTTTTTTAATTCAATTAAAATTTCATTTGGAATTTTTTGATTATCACATTTTTTTATTGTAGCGAATACATCAAAAAAAGCTGTACCTGATTTTGAAAATAATTCTATATTATTTTCTTGCGTAGTGTTTATTTCTACTATTTTTCGTCCCATAATTATAATTTTTAGTTAAACAAATTTTACAAATTCAATTGGAGGTAGGTTTTCATATCGCGATTCATTATTGAAAATAAATTTCATTTGATTTGCAATTGAATAATAGCCAACAGCGCCTCCCATCAATAACCCAATTGCCTTTCTATTGGAACACTTAACAACTAGACTTCCTGAGTCCCCTGGTGCGCTGATGTTTTCTAGTAAAAGCTGGTTTTTTAAAACTTTTACCTCATTTGAAGTATCACTAATTCTACTTTGGAAATAGGCGTTCAATGATCTTAGAATACCTGTTTTTTTTCCAGAAGTTGCACCAACTATATACACCTTTTCACCTTCTTTAATCATTTCATGAGTTTCTATATCAATTGGAACTCCTTCATTATCTATATAAGTCGTTGAAATATGATCATCGGTAGTTAGTTCAGCAAAGCAAACGTCAAGATCATCATCAAAATGCCCAAATTTCACAAGCGCTATTTGATCCTTTTCACATATACCATTTTCAGCATAGTTTTGATGTGGTTGATATATTTTTCTATCTAGAATAAAATTGTGACCAGATAAAACGTGATGATTTGAAATTATATATTTTTTGATTTCGTTATAAATCTTTGCTTGTACAATAGCGCCTAAAGTACCAGGAGCTAAATATTTGTTCCCAATATTGATTCCATGTTTTAATGGTCTTTCTTTTTTTTTATGTGATTGAAGCACTAGCTCAGGCACAAATTTAAATTTGGAGTATTTCGGTAATTTAGTTTTATAATTTAATTCGGTGTAGTTTAATTTTGTTTTGGAATATAATTGCATTGAATTACATTTCAAGTCTTTGCAAATTATGGGTATGTCGTTAGAACCTGGCTTTATTCCGATTTCAATATAGTAGAGGTTATTATCTAATTTTTTTGTGTCCTTTGGAATTGATGCAATATAAACGGAATTTGGATAATCATGAAGAATAGATTTATGTAATTTTTCTATTTCTTTATCTATAAATTCTTTTGATTCGTAATTTAAATTTTCCATTTTAAACCAAAGGATTAAACAAATAAACCAATACAAAAACCGCAATGGCTCCAGAAGCACTAATTCTTGGTTCTTTTTCTAGAAGAGACATAGAACTTGCAACTTTATTTCCATCGGAGTTTGTTGTTGTTAGTTCATTGCCTTGCGGGTCGTGATTTAACGAAATCATTCCTGGTATAGAGATACTAATAGAAGCAGCAGCTAAGGCCGTTAATACGCGGTAAAACCAGAAGTTTGGATCTTTAAAGTTGTTAAATTCTAGCTGTTTATTAATTATCATAATGACTATAAAAGTAACAACCCCAAAAATGAACATGGTTGCGGGTGAAACTAGGTTTTTCATCTCAATTAAAATTTTCGGTTAGTTAACATTTCAAATATCTTCAAAAGAAGCATGTAAAAACATACCCATTACAAGGTATATTCATACTATTAAGTTAGAAACCAAATCTTTGAAATGCGTAAAAAATAGATGAAATACAGAAAAAACCGAAGTAAGGTGTTTTTTGTAAATTAGATTGTAAAATAAAGGTTATAAGGAAGTTACAGTAAAAATTTAATCGCAGAGATTAAACCTATAAATGCAATAAAAGCCAAAAGCACCCAAAAGCTGCCTTTATAAAAACGTTTATGGATATTTATGTCCTTTCTGTATTGGTAGGCAACTATAACCGCAAAAACAACAAAAAATAAAACCCCAAAAACTATTTGACCTTTACTAAACATATAAGTATTTTTATGCAAATTTAAATAAAACAAGATGAGATTTCCGCTTTTGCGGAAATGAAAAATTAAAATTATTTATGAAAGATAAAATAGAAGCTGTAAAAGCATTTCATACCGCATTTAAAATAGGACATAGAGAAACGCCAAAAGCCAATTTAGGCGAAGCCAAAAACACGCTGCGTTTTAATTTAATGAAAGAGGAAAACGAAGAGTATCTTGAAGCGGCACAAAATAACGATTTAGTTGAGGTTGCCGATGCCTTGGGCGATATGTTGTACATTTTATGCGGTACTATAATTGAGCACGGTATGCAACACAAAATAGAAGAGGTGTTTGCCGAAATTCAAAATAGTAATATGAGTAAATTAGGCGAAAATGGCGAACCTATTTATCGCGAAGATGGTAAAGTACTTAAAGGTCCAAATTATTTTAAACCAGATATTGCTAAAATTTTAAAATAGCAAAGACTTACAAACGGCTGTTAAAATGCGTTTTTTTAGTTTTATATTTTTTGGTTAACTTAGATCGTTGAAAATTAAATGTTTGAAATAAACCAGCTAAACCAATTTATATATGAAATTTTTAAAATTAATTTTGGTGTTTTTTTATATTTCTGTACAATTTGGTTGTATAGATAATGATATAGAACCTTCTTTAGAGGAGGAATTGATTGATAGAGTTAATTATAAAGCTATTTATCAAGCTTATGATACGCCATCAATAGAAGATGATTGGTCTTTAGATTATGTTTTTGATGGAATAATAGGCAATCAAGGTTATTATTCTATCGTTGATATTTCTGAATATACTCCCATTCCCGAGTATAAAGATTGGGCTTATAATGGAGTAGATGTTGCCGTTACTATGTTTACTTTAGATTTAGGTAAAATATCGCAGCTCACAAGATTTAAATTTTGGCAAAGAGATCATTTTTTTTACCGCCACGGTAACACTAAAATGTTTGATTTATGGGGAGCAACAGAATTAAATGAAGATAGTAGTCTAACTTGGTGGACCTTATTACTAGAGAATGAGGAAGTGATTAAACCATCTGGAACTTTATTTTATAATGAAAATACAGCGGCAGATATTGAAGCAGCCGAGGCTGGACATGAGTTTTTAATATCTCAAAATATGCCAAAGGTTCGCTACATTAAATTTGTACAAAAATTAGCTTGGAATAATTCTACAGCACTTTTACATATGTCTGAAATAGAATTTTATAGATATAAAGAAGAGTAAAAAAAACCTTCTAAAAAAGTTTAGAAGGTTTTAAAATATTTATTTAAATTTTATAACGCCAACCAAAAGGATCTTCACTTTTATTGGTTTGTATATCGGTAATACGCTTCTTTAAAAAGCTAGCATAAGTATTGTCTAATTTTGGTAGCTCAAAATCTTCACCTTTATATCCAAATCCAGAAATAGGCGAAATTACAGCAGCTGTTCCAGCACCAAACATTTCTTTTAAATTTCCATTTTTAGCAGCTTCAACAACTTCGGCTACTTTAAGCGGTCTTACTTCAACGTTTATGTTTTCAGCTTTAGCTAATTCAATAATACTTTTACGCGTAATACCATCTAAAATACGGTCGCTTGTTGGTCCGGTTATTAAAGTATCGTTAATGCGTACAAAAATATTCATAGCACCAGCTTCTTCAATATATTCGTGGGTATTATCGTCGGTCCAAATAACTTGTTGGTATCCTTTTTCTACAGCTAGTTGGGTTGGATAAAATTGTCCAGCATAATTACCACCGGCTTTAGCATAACCAACACCGCCATTAGCAGAACGCGAATACTTTTCTTCAATTAATACACGAACTTCACCAGAGAAATAAGAACCCGATGGTGCTGTTGCAATTATAAATTTGTATTCATTGGCAGGAGAGGCATGAAAACCTACGCCCGATGCAAAAACAAACGGCCTAATGTAAAGCGAGCTACCATCTTGTGTTGGTATCCAAGCTTCATCCACCTCTAAAAGCGTTTTTAAACCATCCATAAAATAATTTTCAGGAATTTCTGGAATAGCTAAACGTTTCGACGAGATATTTAATCGTTTTACATTATCTAAAGGACGAAATAATAAAACATTACCATCGGCATCTTTATAGGCTTTCATGCCTTCAAAAACCGATTGCCCATAATGGAAAATTTTAGAAGCTGGATCTAAACTAATTGGAGCATATGGCACGACCTTAGGTGCTTGCCATTCCCCATCTTTAAAATTGCATTCCAGCATATGATCTGAAAAAACACTTCCAAATTTTAAATTACTAAAATCTACCTCGTTAATTTTAGAGTTTTTCGTTTTTATAACCTCTATTACGTTAGTCATAGCGCTCATAGCTTAATAGTTTAAGACACAAATTTAGTTAAAAACGTTTTTAAAAAAGCCCTATCTTTACATAAATCGTATAAAATTGAAATATTTGTTGTATGAAATACTTTAGACTATTAATTATCTGCATTTTACTGTTAAATTCTTGCAAAAAGAAAAGTGAGGAACAAAAGCAAGCTGCTGAGGAAATTGAAATTATTAATTATGAGTCGTTTGGAAAGGAAATTATTGCAGATGATGCTGTAGCTGCTAAATCGATGGCGCAACATTATAAAAGTATGCCCGTTGGCGATAGTATTAATAGTAAAATGATAGCTAAAGTTACCGATGTTTGTCAGGCAAAAGGGTGTTGGATGACCTTAGATTTGGAAGACGGTAGCGAAGTTATGGTGAAATTTAAAGATTACGGTTTTTTTGTACCTAAAGATATAAAAGGGCAGGATGTTATAATTAACGGAAAAGCTTTTGTTAGCGAAATTTCTGTTGATGAACAGCAACATTACGCTAAAGACGCTGGAAAAAGCGAAGCCGAAATAGCTTTAATTAAAGAGCCTAAAAAAACATTTTCTTTTGAGGCCGATGGTGTTTTAGTTGTACAATAGGTTTTGAAACGCGAAATTATAATAACCGCCGATGGTTCAACCACCATTCATATCCCAGAATGGAACGAGCAATACCACTCCAAACACGGGGCCATACAAGAAGCTTATCATGTATTTATAAAACATGGCTTAAATTTTTTTTATGATGAATATTGTCATTCTGAACTCGTTTCAGAATCTCATCCTGAAGATGTCACTCCCGTTATCGAGGCGTCAAAAAATGAAAACAACTCACTTTCTATCCTAGAAATAGGCTTTGGTACAGGCTTAAATGCATTTATTACCCTTTTTGAAGCCGAAAAACTAAACTTAAAAATTGATTATTGCGGAGTTGAAGGCTATCCGATAGCTTTAAATGAAGCAGAAAAACTAAATTATGCTGCAGAAATTAACGAGTCCGATAAAATTTTTAAAGAGATACATAATGTGTCTTGGGAAGTCGCGCATGATATAACACCACAGTTTTCATTAACGAAACAAGAAAAATTCTTTGATACCATAGAAGATGAAAACGTTTTTAATATCATTTATTTTGATGCCTTTGGTGCTCGTGTTCAACCTGAATTATGGACCGAAGCTATATTCCAAAAAATGTATAAAGCTTTAAAAGAAAACGGTGTTTTAGTAACCTATGCAGCCAAAGGAAGTGTGCGTCGAGCAATGCAAGCGGTAGGCTTTTTAGTAGAAAAACTTCCCGGTCCACCCGGAAAACGTGAAATGCTGAGGGCAACGAAGCATTCACGCCGAATATTGTGAAAGCGCTAAATGCTGAGGGCGACGAAGTATTCACGCTAAATCCTAATATTTAAAAATGGAAAAAGGAAACTAGTTCCATTACAATTGTGTAGATGGTTTTATTAAATCTTGATATAATTTATTAAAATTCAATATAAATTAAACTGTTAAACCTTCATTAAAACAGCAGGAAAGGCCTTTACTTTTTTGTAATTTTAATAAAAAAAGAACATGCGAGTTTTAATAACAGGAGCAACGGGTTTGGTAGGAAGCGAAATTGTAAAACTTTGTAAAGAAAAAGAAATTGCAGTCAATTATTTAACTACAAATAAATCTAAACTAGAGCAAAACAACAATTATCAAGGATTTTATTGGAATCCTTCAAAAGGTGAAATAGACGTTAACTGCTTAAATAAAGTAGACGCTATAATTCATTTGGCTGGGGCAAATATTGCTAAACGATGGACCAAAGCAAACAAAAAAATAATTCTAAATAGTAGAACGCAATCTGCTAAATTATTATTTGAAACTTTAAAAACAGAAAACCATCAAGTAAAACAGCTCATTTCTGCTAGTGCCATTGGTATTTACCCAGATTCTTTAACAAATTATTACAGCGAAGATGTAACAAATGCTAACAATACTTTTTTAGCAAATGTGGTAACAGCTTGGGAAGCCTCGGCAAACGCATTTAAAACCTTAAATATTGCCGTAGCAAAAATTCGAATTGGTTTAGTTTTAGCTAAAAATGGAGGTGCTTTATCACAAATGATTAAACCAGCAAAATTAGGATTATCGGCTCCATTCGGATCTGGTAAACAATGGCAATCCTGGATTCATATTACAGATTTAGCACGATGTTTTATGTATGTATTAAAATATAAATTAAACGGCGTTTATAATGCAGTGGCGCCAAACCCTATAACCAATAAAGAACTAATTAAAACAATTGCTAAAACTCTCGAAATGCCTTGTTTTTTACCAGGAATTCCTAAGATAATTATGAAATTGGTTTTAGGCGAAATGCATATTTTATTATTTGAAAGCCAGCGTGTAAGCTCAAAAAAACTGGAAAATAAGGGATTTAACTTTAAATACAATTATTTACAACCGGCATTAAGTAATATCTTAAATTAAGATACTTTTTCTTTTTATTATGGAAAGAGAATCATTAAAAAATAATTTTAAACGATTATACAAACTTATTTAATTCCTAAAATGCCAGAAAAGGGTATAAAGGTTTAATAAAATATTTGATGTACTTGTAATTTCTTTTTATTGCCCATTAAAAAACCACATAAAATATACAAAGGACTTATTTAAATCAATCCATTAAAATCTCAAGAAGTTGAATAGCAGCATCACTAATTTTAGTACCTGGACCAAAAACAGCAACAACGCCAGCATCAAATAAAAATTGATAATCTTGTTTCGGAATTACACCGCCAACAATAACCATAATATCGTCACGTCCGTTATTTTTAAGCGCTTCAATAACTTGCGGAAGTAAGGTTTTATGCGCTCCTGCTAAACTAGAAATTCCTAAAATATGAACATCGTTTTCTACAGCTTGTTTAGCAACTTCATTTGGTGTTTGAAACAACGGGCTAATATCAACATCAAAACCCATATCGGCATAACTTGTTGCTACTACCTTGGCGCCCCTGTCGTGACCATCTTGTCCCATTTTCGAAATCATAATACGTGGTCGTCTGCCTTCTTGTTCGGTAAAGCTATCTGCTAAAGCTTGTGCTTTTTTAAAACTACTATCATCTTTAATTTCTTTACTGTACACGCCCGAAAATGATTTTATATCGGCTTTGTAACGTCCAAAGGCAACTTCAAGAGCATCACTAATTTCGCCTAATGTAGCACGTGCTCTTGCCGCAATAACGGCTAAAGCTAGTAAATTAGAATCTGGATTATAACCAGCCGATTTTGTGGTTGAATTTACAAAATTATTTGCTGCTGTGGTTAAATTGTTTAAGGCTTCCTGTACCATTTTTTCATGTCTTGAGCCCTTAATGTTTTGTAAACGTTCTATTTGTTGTTGTCTTACTTTTTGGTTGTCAACCTCTAAAATATCTAAAGGCGATTCCTTTTGAGTTTGATATTTATTTACACCAACAATAATGTCTTTACCAGAATCTATTCGTGTTTGTTTTTTTGTTGCAGCTTCTTCAATACGCTGTTTTGGAATACCCGTTTCAAGCGCTTTTGTCATGCCGCCTAAGCTTTCAATTTCTTCAATATGCTCCCAGGCTTTTTCGGCAATGTCGTTTGTGAGTTTTTCAACAAAATAACTACCTGCCCAAGGGTCTACGGTTTTAGTAATTCCGGTTTCTTCTTGTAAATATATTTGCGTGTTACGAGCTATTCTTGCTGTAAAATCGGTTGGGAGTGCAATAGCTTCGTCTAAAGCATTTGTATGTAAACTTTGCGTGCCACCAAATACAGCAGCCGTAGCTTCAATAGTTGTTCGGGCTATGTTGTTGTAAGGATCTTGTTCTGTTAAACTCCAGCCGCTAGTTTGGCAATGAGCTCGTAAAGTCGAAGATTTGGGATGTTTTGGATTAAATTGTTTTACAATTTTTGCCCACAAAATTCTGGCAGCTCTCATTTTAGCAATTTCCATAAAATGATTCATTCCAATTCCCCAAAAAAAGGAAAGTCTAGGAGCAAATTCATCAATATTTAAGCCCACTTCAAGTCCATTTCTAATATACTCCAATCCATCGGCTAGGGTATAAGCTAATTCAATATCGCAGGTTGCTCCAGCTTCTTGAATGTGATATCCAGAAATACTGATGCTATTAAATTTAGGCATGTATTTACTGGTGTATAATAAGATATCTGAAATAATTTTCATAGAAGGCTTTGGTGGATAAATGTAAGTGTTACGCACCATAAACTCTTTTAAAATATCGTTTTGGATGGTTCCAGCTAATTTTTCAGGCTTAACTCCTTGTTCTCCGGCAGCCACAATATAAAAAGCTAAAATGGGTAAAACGGCACCATTCATAGTCATAGAAACCGATATTTTATCGAGCGGAATTTGGTTGAATAATAACTTCATATCCTCAACCGTATCAATAGCAACACCAGCTTTACCAACATCGCCAATAACCCGTTCGTGATCGGAATCGTAACCGCGATGTGTTGCCAAATCGAATGCAATAGAAAGCCCTTTTTGTCCAGATTTTAAATTGCGTTTATAAAATGCATTGCTTTCTTCGGCTGTACTAAAACCTGCATATTGCCTAATGGTCCACGGTTTTTTTATATACATTGTGCTGTAAGGCCCGCGCAGAAAAGGAGGGATACCGGCAGCGAAATTTATATGATTTAAATCCTCAATATCCTTATGTGTATAATTCGATTTTATGCTAATACCTTCGGCTGTTTCCAATATGGTATTTTCCTGTGCCTGTTGAGTATCATCGAAATTTAAGGTGATATGTTGAAGATTTTTTCTTGGCATTTGTTTTAAACTAATTATTTTGCTTTTTCCGTTGAGTTTGTGTTAGTTTCAAAATTAATCTTTGTGAAATCTAGTTGAAACATTTTGGCATAAAAGTAATCGAGCGCAATATAAGTTAGTAAATAAGGATCGTTTACATAACGTGAATTGGCGCGTATTGCTGGGGTAAAAACTTTGGTACTCATGCTGTTTGTGCTAACCAATGCATTAAAAGTTGTTTTTAAATTGTTATCTGCAATTTTACTTGCCAAACAACTTACCAATTCGCTGTTATAATTTAAATGATTATCAACCCATAAATTGGGATAGGTTTTAAGCGCATCGAAAACTTCTTTTGTATGTTTCGATAATATTTTATCGAATTGTACGCGGTTTCCTATTGAGAAGTTTATAAAAGTTCGATATGCTTTTATTTTATTTTTTCCTGTTTTATCGTAGGCTTTGATAATATCGTTTTCAAAGCTATAAAATGCTTCTTTTAACAAAGCATCTGTATCTGGATTACAAGTTATAGTTGCTTTTTGTTCGGTGTATTTATATTCCGACAATTTTGCTGTAACCTGTTGTTTACAGTTAAAATTAAAGGCTAATAGTATAAAAAAAAGAAAGTGTAAATTTTTAGTTTTCATTTTTAAATTTTTTATATAATCGTTTGCGTTCTAAATTTTCTGATACTCGTTTTTCTATTATAGATTCTATTTTTGTTAATCTTGGCTTTAAACTTATAAAAGGATATTTTTGTATGTTTTTACCAATATCCTTTACAGGGTATTTATGAGCGTTTACGCCTACTAAAATAGTTTCGTTATTTTCTAATTGTTGTTCGGTTTTATTTGAGCTCGCTTTTATTTTACGTTGAATAGTGCCCAACTTTAACTGCTTTAGGAAACCGCCACTTTTTTCAATATCCTTAAATAGGTTAAGGGCTTTTTCAGCTAATTGATTTGTTATAGTTTCAATATAGTACGAGCCGTCTACCGGATTATTAACGGTATTAAAATGGCTTTCGTGTTTTAAAATTAATAGTTGGTTTCTGGCAATGCGCTCGTTAAAAGCATTGTTATTTTTAGTAACCGTGTTATACGGAATGTTAAAAACTGTGTTTGCACCTCCTAAAATACCACTCATACACTCGGTAGTAGTTCGGAGTAAATTATTATAGTTTTCGTAAATGGTTTTATTACGTAAGGTTGGTAATACTATAATTTCACAATTAGTACTTAAATTATACGTTGGGGCTAAAGATTTCCAAAGTAAACGTATGGCTCTTAATTTTGCAATTTCGAAAAAGTAATTAGAATCGATTGCAAATTGAAATACGACTTCTGTTTTTGTTGTTAGCAGACCATCTTCATTCAAAATATTTAAATACTCGTTAGCATGTGCTAAAGAATAAGCCAACTGTTGAACTATATTGGCTCCTGCATTTTGGTATAAAGCTGCATCGACAGATAACGTATTGGTTACGCTGTAAATTTTTTTAAAGGTATTAATGTCGTGTTTTGAGTTTTGAAACCAGTTTCCGGATTTACCTAAGTTTCCAATAATATCGTTATGAATGAATATATTTTTTTTTTGTGGATATTTTTCTAAGAACGTATGCGAAAGAAAAAGCGGTTTAAAATGAATTTCGATAGTTTCAAGGTTAATACCTTTTAGTAAATTTTCTATTGAAACAGTTTCCGAAGGGATTATAAAAGCGAGACTTTCTACACCATTTTTTATAGCAAAAAGCGCGTTTTTATTAGATATTTTTGTGTCCGCCACATAAATAGTTTGACCTATTTTCCATTTGGTGGCTTTTGTATTTTGTGGTTGGGGTAGATTTTTTAAATCTTCTGCATGATAAAAAGGCTTAACTAAAATAGATTCGTTAGTTTGCCATAAAAGCGCATTATAATCTTCGCCTTGAAGCTCATATTGTATTTTTTGTTTCCACTGTTTTGCCGAAACCTCATTAAAATCATCAAACAAGTTATTGCTCATAATTAATTGGTTTTTAGGCTGTCTTCATATTCTATAATGTAAATTTCTTCGTTTTCGCGTTTCATGTAATATTCTTCGCGAGCAAATTTTTCTAGGCCTTCGTCTGTACTTAATTCTTTTAAGGCTTTTTTATCTTTTTCAATTTCTTTTCTGTAATACTCTTTTTCTTTTTCTAAATTTTCAATATCTGTATTTAATTCATGATGAATAAGCCACGAGTTGGCATCGAAAAAAAACATCCAAACCGCAAAAATAACCAGTATAAGTATAAACCAATTTTTAAATGGTTTTAGATATTTATTTTTGAAGCTTTTCATTGTGCTATTACAGTTTGTCGTTAATTATAGTTTTTACAATATCTATAGCAACAGTATTGTAGTGGTTGTTAGGTATTATGATATCTGCATACTCTTTCATGGGCTCAATAAATTGCGAGTGCATTGGTTTTAATGTGGTTTTATATCGGTTTAAAACCTCGTCTAAATCACGTCCGCGCTCTGTAATATCTCTTCTTAAACGTCTAATTAAGCGTTCGTCACTATCGGCATGTACAAATATTTTAATATCAAACATTTTACGCAACTCGGGGTTGCTTAATACCAAAATACCTTCAACAATCATTACTTTTCTTGGTAATGTATGAATAGTATCGCCGGTTCTATTATGTTTAACGAACGAATACACAGGTTGGTCTATGGCATTACCTTTTTTTAATTCGGTTAGGTGTTCTTCAATTAAATCAAAATCTATAGATCTTGGGTGATCGAAGTTTATTTTAACACGCTCGTCGAACGATAGGTGAGACGTATCTTTATAATAAGAATCTTGTGATAATATACCAACTTCGCCTTCTGGAAGTTCTTTTAAAATTTGATTTACAACCGTTGTTTTACCACAACCTGTACCGCCTGCAATACCAATAACTAACATAAAAAGTAATTTTTTTAGGTTACAAAGTTAACTATTTGCTAAGCTAAAGCTAAAAAGAATTTTACTTTTTAATATTAGAAACTTCTGTTTCTGTAATTATTTTTTTATTCTCATTACCCCAACTATTGGTAATATAGTTCATAACATCGGCTACTTCTTTATCGCTTAAGCCCATAGGAGCCATCATGCCTTTGTACGTGTTTCCGTTTACTTCAATGGTGCCTCTAAGTCCATATTTAATAGCTTTAATGCTGGCTTCTCTGTTTTGCATTAAATAATCAGATTTTGCTAAAGGCGGAAATGCACGTTTTACACCTTCGCCGTTAGCCATGTGGCAAGTCATGCAGAAATCTTGATAAACAGATTCACCACGTTTTAAACTTTCTTCTAGGTTTTTATCTTGCGCTTGTAAATTGTTAATAGACAAAACTGAAATTAGAATTACTATTAAAATTGAAGTTGATTTCATATTTTATTTTTTAGGAACTATTTTAACAATACCATAATTTTCGATGCCTACGTAAATGTATCCATCAGGAGCTTGAACTACATTTCTAACTCTGCCTAAACCTTCAAATAGTTTTTCACGCTTAACAACTTTATCATTTTTCAATATTAAGCGCTCTAAATACATAAACTTTAAAGAGCCAACCAAAATGTTGTCTTTCCAGTCTGGATATTTTTTTGAGGTTACAAAAGCCATTCCGCTTGGTGCTATAGAAGGTGCCCAGTAAAAGAGTGGTTGTTCCATGCCTTTTTTTGCTGTAATATCTGTAAAAGATGTGCCACTATAATTAACACCATACGAAATTACAGGCCAACCAAAGTTAGCTCCTTTTTTTATAATATTAATCTCATCGCCACCTTTTGGACCGTGTTCATGTACCCAAATTGCTCCGGTATAAGGATGTTTTATCATGCCTTGCGGATTACGATGCCCGTAGCTATAAATAGCTGTTTTTGCATTTTCTGTTTTTACAAACGGATTATCTTTAGGGATAGAACCATCATCATTTAATCTGTAAATTTTGCCACCATCTCTTGTTATATCTTGCGGATTTACATCACGCTGTCCGCGTTCGCCCACAGAAAAATATAAATAGCCGTCATTATCAAAAGTTATACGTGACCCAAAGTGTTGGCCACGAGTTGTGTTTGGTGTGGCTTTGTATAAAAGTTCTTTTTCTACTAATGTGTTATTTTTAATTTTTGCACGCATAAGAGCTGTGTTACCGCCGCTGTCTTCACCTTCGGATGATGCATAAGTAAAATAAATCCAGCCATTATTTTTATAATTTGGGTGAGCTTCTATATCTAAAAATCCGCCTTGACCACGAACATATATTTCGGGTAAACCAGAAATTGAAGTTGTTTTGCCATTTTTGTAATGTACTAACTCGCCAGATTTTTCGGTTATTAAAATACTTCCGTCTGGTAAAAACGCCATGCCCCACGGGTTAAATAAATCTGGAACAATTAATTCTGTTGTGTAATTAATATGGGTAGGTATTTCGGCTATAATTTCGGTTTCATTTTGTTGTGCGCAAGCCAAACAAGTAATGAATGTAATGAGTGTTAAGCTAAGTTTTTTCATAATTAAAATTGATATTTTAAGTTGGCGCCGCAAAAATAATTTAAAGGATTTCCCGGATAATAATATCTTGGTGCGCTTGTGCCAAAACCTGTGGCATTTATTAAAATTTGTGATGCATATTTTGTGTTAAAAACATTATTTATACCAACAAAAATATTGGTTTTAAGTTTTTTGCTTAATGCTTTTTTAAAACCAATTTTACTATGTGTTAGGTTGTAATTTTTGGAATAAAGCGTGTTTGCATCGGTTATTGGTATTTTTCCAACATGTTGAAAATTAATGTTTCCGTAAATTCCAAGCATACTATTAATATCTAGAATAAAGTTAAACATATTCTTTGGAACACCGGTTACATCGTTTCCAGAATAATCGTTTTCATTATCTATAAAATCTTTAAACTTATAGTGGTTTAAAGTAAAATTTGAGGTTGTTGCAATTTGAATTTGAGAATTTGAAATAAGTTGAAAATTTAAATTAAGTTCTAAGCCATTATGTTGCGTTTTTCCGGCGTTTATATCAATGTATTCATCTTGGGCGATGCGGCGTGCAACCAGCAAATTTTTTACTTGTAAACTGTAAATCGAAGTATTTAATTGAAGCTTATTATTAAAAAAAGCATGTCGAGTTCCAATTTCGTAGTTCCAAGCGGTTTCGGGTTTTAGGTCGTTATTTATTTGTCCGTTTGGTAATAAGGTTTCCGATAGAGTTATAGGTGAAAACCCATGGCTAACACTTGCATAAACAGATGTGTTTTTATGAAATTGATGCGTAATACCCAATTTAGGAGAAAAAATGGTTTTATAATTATATGAGCCCGATTGGTCTGGGTTTTCGTTTGAAGCTGGAAAATTATCCTCTAAATTATACCAAGTCTGATTCCAATTAATGCCAAAGTTTAACACTGTATTATCGTTTATATTTTGGTTGGTTTCAAAAAAAAGATTGAAATAGCTACGATTTTCTTTAAAATTTGAAAGTTCTTCGCCTTTTACACTGCCTGTGTTAGGCGGAAAATCTTCATATAAATTTTCAAAAGTTTTGTAAGCGTAATTATCTGTAAATAACTCGATTCCAGTGGTCCATTTTAAGGTGTTTTTAAACAATTTTGTGTTACCAATGGTTCGTGTTCTTATACCAAAAGCTAAATTATCATCGGTTAAAATATTAAAAGGTCTGGGTTCGTAATTGTTTTTAAATGAAGTAAATACACTTGTGATTTGTTTTGTGTTTTTTGAAAATAGATGCTCCCAAGATAACCCGAAGACACCTCGGTTAAAATCTTCATGACCTTGTGAAGCTTCCCATGTAAATGCAGCACTCGTTGGGGTGTTTAAATAGCTATCTTCATCAATCGAGCTTGGTATAAAGGCTTTTAAATCAACATAACTCATTAAAAAATGTAATTCGTTATTTGGGTTTATGTAGTGGTTTGCATTTAAGGTAAGTGTTTGTCTGTTATAGTTATTATTATCGCGGTAGCCATCATGTTCTGTGTAGCTGTAAATAGCATTTATACCGGTTTTAGTGGTGTTGGTGTTTAATTGAACTAAGTTTTTAAACAAGCCAAAAGAACCGAAAGTAAATGTGTTTGAAAGCGTACTAGACTTAAAATTTGATGATTTTGGGTTTAATTGAATTAATCCTCCCAGACCAGCACCATAAATACTAGAAACGGCACCTTTGGTAATTTGTAAACTACTAATGCTGCCAAGTTCAAAATCTTCAATATTAGTTTCGCCGCTACCGTTAGTTAGTGGTATATCTTTAAAATAGGCTCTAATTTTTGATGTGCCATATTGATTTCTAGCACCTATACCTCGAATAGATATTTTGTTTGTATTTAACGAGCCGGTTTGCATAAAAACACCTGGCGTTCTGTTTAAAACTGAAACAAAATTAATGTTGTTTGAGCGTTCAATATCTTGAGGTGTAATAATGCTGATTGCCGCCGAGGTTAGCTTTAAACTTTGCGGAATTAAATTACTGTTTACAATAATTTCGTTTAATTCTGAAGGATTTATATTGAGTTTTACAACCTTTTTTTTAAATGTAGAAATCTTTATAGTTACAGGTAAATACCCCGACTTTTTAAAAGTATATAAACCTAAAGAGGTTAATTGAAAGTTTCCATTTAAATCTGAAGTTATTGAGCTTCCTTCTTGAGCATTAATTATTTTAGCGAAAGCTATAGGCGCGCTTGTTTCGGCATCAATAATTTTTCCATTTATAGTGTTTTGAGCGTAACCAAATAAACCTGAAAGCAGTAATAAGTAGAGTAGTGGTTTTTTTAATTTCAATGCCAATTTTATTTATTAGCATAAAGGTAGTAATTATAATAGGGATTAGTAAATACGAAATAATACAGAATAAGTCTTTAATGTTATAATTGAAATTATAACTTGGTTTTATAACCTCTGAATTTATTTTTACCAAAGAAAAAGCAAACTAAATTTTGTAATTATAATAAATAACTTATATTTGCAGCCCGTAATAATAAAGGGGGTGTTTTTTTAACATTCGTTTTTTATTTTTCGGGGTGTAGCGTAGCCCGGTTATCGCGCCGCGTTTGGGACGCGGAGGTCGCAGGTTCGAATCCTGCCACCCCGACAAAAAAGAGCCAGAAACACATGTTTCTGGCTTTTTTATTTTAAAGCACATGTTACGCTATTTAAGTTTATTTTCGAATTGTTCATTAATTTGTACACAGTCAGTTATTACAAAAGAGTAAACAAAATATTGTTAAACAATTCTTTCTAGTAGTGTTCCGTGAGGTTAAGATTCGTTTTGTTAAAACCTAAAATTAGTTTAGAAATAAGTATTAAAAACTGTAAGGAGTTTTAAATATCAAGACTAACTATGGAATATTTTTATTATTTTAAACGAAAATTCTTTGCATGCAAGTTATTATAAACGCTTCGATAAATACTTTAAAGAAATCTGAAACCTTATTATCGCAGCTATCTAACGAAGAATTAACTAATATTTCGATTGGGCCATATTATTCTAGTATTGGGTCTCATTTAAGACATATTTTCGATTTTTATAATTGTATTTTTTGTGAAGAAAAAGGAGTGATTGATCTAACTTCGAGGGAACGAAATACAAAGGTGGAATCCTGCTGTTTAACAGCTTCAGAACATTTAACCCATATTATAAATAAGTTGAATGATTTTAATACCGAAAATAAAAATATTGTTGTAATTGATGATTTAGGTACCGGTAAAACAAAAATAAATTATACTATTGAAGCTTTGTTTGCCCAAGCCAACAGCCACGCCATTCATCATTATGCCATAATTAACTATATTATTGATCAACTAGGAATTAAGGTGGCGGATTGCGAGTTTGGTTACAACCCGTCTACTCCAAAACGTTAAATTATATAAATACGGAAGATGACTATTTCTTCTTAAAAATACTGCTCATTATAGTGTTTATTCCGCGAAAAGCTAGAATAACAGCCATTGCACAAATTAGGCAACCAACTATAAGCATAGGCATATAAAGTGGTTTTTCCTTATTATTTAATGCCATGTGCATAAAGGTTGGACCAATAAAGAAACTAAATAAGGAAAAAACCATTATTTTAATACCTTTAAATAACGTTTTTTTGTCTGTTTTATTGCTTTCCATTATTGTAGTTTTGAATTGCTAACCTAACGTTTTTATACTTCTGAAGTAGTTGTTTTGCTTCAGTTTCTGGTAAATTAAGTTCGCTCATTATCATTTTTGTACCTCTGTTAACCAATTTATTATTACTAAGTTGCATATCGACCATTTTATTGCCTTTTATACGTCCTAGTTTAATCATAGATGAGGTGGTAATCATGTTTAACACCAACTTTTGAGCAGTTCCAGCTTTCATTCTTGAACTTCCAGTAACAAATTCAGGACCAACAATAGCTTCAATAGGAAATTGAGCAGCCTGAGATAACGGGCTGTTAAGGTTACATGAAATACTGCCTGTTACAATATTATTGGAATTACAATTTTCTAAAGCAGAAATGACGTAAGGTGTTGTTCCTGATGCCGCAATACCTATAACGATGTCTTTAGACGAAATTTCAAACGTTTTTAAGTCTTCCCAACCTTGGTTTGTAGAATCCTCGGCATTTTCAACAGCATTTCTAATGGCATTGTCGCCTCCTGCAATAATCCCTATTACTAGTTCGGGAGAAACACCAAAAGTTGGAGGGCATTCCGAAGCATCTAAAATCCCTAAACGGCCACTCGTGCCTGCACCAATGTAAAATAAACGACCGCCATTACTTAATTTAGAAACAACTTGGTCTACAAGCATTTCAATTTGGGGTAAGGCTTTTTCAACAGCTAAAGGCACTGTTTTATCTTCGTTATTAATATTTTCGAGCAATTCTCTGGTGTTCATCTTTTCAAGATGATTGTATTTAGAATCTTGCTCGGTAGTTTTAATAAAACTCATATGCTTAAAAATAACAAATTTTAATAAGTACAAAACATTATTAAAATTTGTTATCTGAAATAAGTAAAAAAAGCTCCTCATAAATAGGAGCTTAATTTTTAATTAATAATATTGTTAAATGTTGCGCTTGGTCGCATTACTTCTTGAATTAAATCTGCGTTTGGTTCGTAATAGCCACCAATAGTAGCTGGTTTTCCTTGGATGTCATTAAGTTCGTTAACAATGTTTTGCTCGTTCGCTGCTAATTTTTCAGCTATTGGCGTAAATTCTTCTTTTAAGGCAGAATCTTCTGTTTGATTTGCTAATTCCTGTGCCCAATATAACGCTAAGTAAAAATGGCTTCCTCTATTGTCTAATTCTCCAGCTTTTCTTGATGGTCCTTTTTTGTTTTCTAATAACTTTTCTGTGGCGTCATCTAAAGTTTTTCCTAAAACTTTAGCTTTAGCATTGTTGTTAACTTCACTAAAATGTTCTAGAGAAACTGCTAAGGCTAAAAATTCGCCTAAAGAATCCCAACGTAAATGGTTTTCTTCTAATAATTGTTGTACGTGCTTTGGAGCAGAACCACCAGCGCCAGTTTCAAATAAACCTCCACCATTCATTAGTGGTACAATAGATAACATTTTTGCACTAGTTCCAACTTCTAAAATTGGGAATAAATCGGTTAAATAATCACGTAAAACATTTCCAGATACAGAAATAGTATCTTCACCTGCTTTTAACCTTTTGCATGTAAATAATGTTGCTTCGATAGGAGATAATATTCTTAAATCTAATCCATCAGTATTATGATCTTTTAAATAAAGATTAACTTTTTTAATTAATTCGGCATCATGAGCTCTGTTCTCATCTAACCAAAAAACAGCAGGTGTTTCTGAAGCACGAGCTCTAGTAACTGCTAATTTTACCCAGTCTTGAACAGGAGCGTCTTTTGTTTGACACATTCTCCAGATATCACCAGCATTAACATCATGTTGCATTAACACATTACCGTTGGCATCAATAACTTTAACGACACCATTTGAAGCAATTTCGAAAGTTTTATCATGAGATCCATATTCTTCGGCTTTTTGAGCCATTAATCCAACATTTGGTACAGTTCCCATAGTTGTCGGGTCGAAAGCTCCATTCTTTTTACAAAAATCAATGGTTGCAGCGTAAACACCAGCGTAACTACTATCTGGAATTACAGCTTTAGTATCTTGTAATTTACCTTCGGCATTCCACATTTGTCCCGAAGTACGAATCATTGCAGGCATAGAAGCATCAATAATAACATCACTTGGCACGTGTAAGTTTGTGATACCTTTATCTGAATTTACCATAGCTAAAGCAGGACCATTTTTGTAAACGGCATCAATATCAGCTTCAATTTCGGCTTTTTTAGCTTCAGGTAAATCGTTTATACGTTCTAATAAATTACCAAAACCAGATTTAACATCAACACCAACACTTTCTAAAGCTTCACCATGTTTTTCAAAAATATCTTTAAAGAATATTTTAACAGCATGACCAAATATAATTGGGTCACTTACTTTCATCATGGTAGCTTTCATGTGTAATGAAAACAATACGCCTTGTTCTTTTGCGTCTGCTACTTGTTCTTCAAAAAAGCTAATTAAGGCCTTTTTACGCATAACGGTAGAATCTATAATTTCACCTTTTAATAATGCCAAGCTATCTTTTAAAACTGTAGTGTTACCTTTTTCATCAGTATGTTCTATAGTTATGCTTGTCGCTTCAGGAATAGTAACTGAGACTTCATTATGAGCAAAGTCATTATCGCTCATGGTCGCCACATGTGTTTTAGAATCGCTCTTCCATTCACCCATAGAGTGCGGGTTCTTTTTAGCAAAGTTTTTAACAGCTTTTGGCGCACGTCTGTCACTGTTACCCTCACGTAATACTGGGTTTACAGCACTACCTTTAATTTTATCATAGCGAGACTTTACTTCTTTTTCCGTGTCATTAGCTGGTTCATCCGGATAGCTAGGAACCGCAAATCCTTTAGATTGTAATTCTGAAATAGCACTTTTAAGCTGTGGTATAGAGGCACTAATGTTAGGTAATTTTATAATATTAGCTTCAGGTTTTTTTGCTAATTCACCTAAAATTGCTAAATCATCTGAAACTTTTTGATCTTCATTTAAATAATCGGGAAAAACAGCTAAAATTCTTGCGGCTAAAGAAATATCTTTTGTTTCAATTTCAATACCAGAAGATTTTACAAAGGCTTGCACTATAGGTAAAAAAGATTGTGTTGCTAAAGCTGGTGCTTCGTCTGTTTTTGTGTAAATTATTTTTGACATCAATTTATAGTTTTTGTAAAGTTTATTTTGTTTGACAAAACAATATTTAAGTGATTAGTTTAAAGCGATGCGAATATACAAAAATTGATAGCTAATTTATGTGCGAAATGACATGAAAAAGTAAATAAAGCCTTTATTTTAAACAAATTTCTAGCAAATGTTAAAAAAATTTTAAAAAAAATGCCTTATCCACTAAAAAACAAAAGCCATATCACAGAGGAATTTAATCTTCTTTGACATGGCTTTCTTGAAATAACACATTACTTTTTTAGCATTTTGCTAATTTTAATTTAAAATTTTCATTTAAACTATTCCAGTATGAAGTTATTTCAAACGAAATAAGCTTGTAATTTTCAAAATGTATTGACCTATTACTTTACTTACTTCAGATAATTGTTTTTTTATGCTTTTAACTCGAATGTTCGCTTTCGCGTTAACTTGGTTTAAGCATCGCTTAAATTGCTAACTTTACTTTAGTAAATTTAACTTTAAGCTTTAGTCTTAACTTTAAATTAAATGAATATCACCAATTTAGTAAGACATCTAGTTTTTATTTTCTATGCCTAAACATATAAAAAGAACTAGCAAAAACAATTAATTTGTATAAGAACGTTACCTTATTTAGAGTGTAATATAAATTCATCGTCGGTAATGAAACCCAAACGTATTTGGTTATTATCTCTGTTCTAAATTACGAAAAATCTTCCAAAGCACCAATTGTTTTACTAGTTTAAATATCAACCGGTTATAAACCGTATTTATTAACAATTGTTAATAACGAAAAAAACCTTGGCTATTAACCAAGGCTTTTAAATCTGCAAAAGCAGTATAATATTAACGTCTTACTTCTTTAATTCTAGCTTTCTTACCAGTTAAGCCTCTAAAGTAGTAAATTCTAGCTCTACGAACTTTACCACGCTTGTTTACTTCAATTTTTTGTAATGCTGGTAAATTTACTGGGAAAATACGTTCTACACCAATAGTTCCAGACATTTTTCTAATTGTAAAAGTTTCAGAAGTTCCTGAACCTCTGCGTTGTATTACTACACCTCTAAAGAACTGAGTACGTACTTTTTCTCCTTCTCTAATTTCGTAGTAAACTGTTATTGTGTCTCCAGCGCTAAACTCTGGAAATTCTTTTCTTGTTACAAATTCGTCTTGTACAAATTTTACTAAAGATTCCATATCTTTAAAATATTAATTATGAGTTAATTCGAAACAACATTCACGATTTTCGCCAGAGGTTAACCCGAAATTGGCTGCAAAGATAATTAAAAAGTTATAACTAAAAAGTAAAAGTTTTAAAATTTTAATGCTTTTGGTGTTACCCCGTTTTTGCGGGGTCAGGCTATTCACTATATCTTTTTTTCATACTTCAAAAAAGGATGCCGTTACTATCCTTAACACAGCTTTTTAAGGTATTTTTGGCTTTATTGGAATAAAAATGACTTCTTCCGATTCTGGGTGATTAGGTTTATAAGAATCTCCAAGAACATTAAAATGTGGACGATCGTCTAGAATATACTCAGAATGCGGCAACCAATTTTCAAAAATAAGCCCCATAAAATTGCCAATATCTTGTGGTAAACCTTTATAAATAAATTTGGCGTAATTACCAGTTTTAAGTTTTAAAGTGTCCATGTTTTTGGGGGTGTTTTCCAAATTTTCAACCGCTACACTTGCCCATTTTGTAAAAGTAGTGTTAGGGTTAAAGTTTTGAAAATACTCTTCACCATAAATAATAACCTCATAAACATCCGGAGAAATTATATTATTTATGCGCGATAGCTGTGGCATAAAAGCAGAAAATAAATTAAAGGTTTTATTTTCTGTAAGCGACATATTAGTATGCATACCCACAAGTAACGTTTCTGGAATGGTTACAATTTCAGGATTTATCATGTATTAATCTTCTAATAAATCTGGACGACGTTCTTTGGTACGCTGGTAGGCTTGTTCTTCTCGCCATTTTTCAATCTCCGGTAAGTTTCCGCTAAATAAAAGTTCAGGAACTTTCATGCCTTTATATTCGCGAGGTTTGGTATAAATTGGTGGTGCCAATAAATTATCTTGAAACGAATCGGTTAGGGCAGAGGTTTCGTTTCCTAAAACGCCTGGTATTAACCGTATAACAGCGTCGCAAAGTACGGCTGCGCCTAATTCGCCACCGGAAAGCACATAATCTCCAATTGATATTTCTTTTGTTATAAAATGATCGCGCACACGTTGATCTACACCTTTATAATGTCCGCATAAAATAATTATGTTTTCTTTTAACGATAATTGATTGGCAATACCTTGGTTTAGGGTTTCTCCATCGGGAGTCATATAAATAATTTCGTCGTAATGGCGTTCTTCCTTTAGTTTACTTATACATTTATCAATAGGTTCAATCATCATAACCATGCCAGCGCCACCACCAAATTGGTAGTCGTCTACGCTTTTGTAGTTGTTATTACTATAATCACGTAGGTTATGAAAATGAACTTCAACTAAATTAGCCTCAATAGCTCGTTTTAAAATAGAAGCTTCAAAAGGACTTTTAAGTAGTTCCGGTAAAACCGTTATAATATCAATGCGCATGTTAAATTGTTATTGGCTGCAAAGATAATTTAATTGTTTGGGATATTTTAGATGTGGTTTTTTCAAAATTTGCAGGTATTATGGTGTTGTCAATATTATTTTTCATATTACTAGTCAATTTAAAATAATTAAATTACTATAAAGAGTTTGTTTTGAGTAGAATAGGATTTGTTTGGTTAAAGATTTGTTGTTTTTAATTAAATCTAAAGTTATTAAAATCAAACAGTAAGCCTTGTTAACAACTCCTTATAAAATTACTAAAAAGTAATTCGGCAATAACTATTTTAATTTTGTAAATTTGCCTGCGTTTAAAAGCGCAACATGACAACTACAACAAAATACATTTTCGTAACTGGCGGGGTTACATCATCTTTAGGTAAAGGTATAATTGCGGCATCATTAGCCAAACTTTTACAATCTCAAGGCTACCGCGTAACCATTCAAAAGCTAGATCCTTATATAAACGTAGATCCAGGAACATTAAATCCTTACGAACATGGCGAATGTTATGTTACCGACGATGGTGCAGAAACCGATTTAGATTTAGGTCACTACGAGCGATTTTTAAACGTGCCAACTAGTCAGGCAAATAATGTTACAACAGGTCGTATTTACCAAAGCGTAATTGAAAAAGAACGTCGTGGTGAGTTTTTAGGTAAAACAGTGCAAGTTATTCCGCATATTACCGATGAAATTAAAGCACGCATACAAAGCCTTGGTAATTCTGGCGATTACGATATTATTATTACCGAAATAGGTGGAACCGTTGGAGATATTGAGTCTTTACCATACATAGAAGCAGTTAGGCAATTACGTTGGGATTTAGGAGAAAACAACGGTATTGTTATTCATTTAACATTAGTACCATTTTTATCGGCAGCTGGCGAGTTAAAAACCAAGCCAACTCAGCATAGTGTAAAAACATTGATGGAAAGTGGTGTACAAGCCGATATTTTAGTTTGTAGAACCGAGCACCATTTACCAAACGATTTACGACGTAAACTAGCTCTTTTCTGTAACGTAAAGGAAGAAGCTGTAATACAATCTATCGATGCTTCAACCATATACGATGTACCTAATTTAATGTTAGAGCAAGGCTTAGATAAGGTAGTGCTTAAAAAACTTAATTTAAAAAGCATAAAACCAGATATTTCGCGTTGGAATGAATTTTTAAAACGTCATAAAAATCCAGCTTCCGAGGTAACTATTGGTTTGGTTGGGAAATATGTTGAGTTGCAAGATTCATATAAATCTATTTTAGAAGCTTTTATTCATGCTGGGGCAGAAAACGAGGTTAAAGTAAATATCGAATCTATTCATAGCGAATATTTAAGTAGTGATAATATTAAACTAAAACTATCGCATTTAGATGGTGTTTTAGTTGCTCCAGGTTTTGGAGAACGTGGTATTGAAGGTAAAATTGATGCTGTCAAATTTGTGCGTGAAAATAACATTCCGTTTTTAGGAATTTGTTTAGGTATGCAAATGGCAGTTATCGAGTTTTGCAGAAACAAGCTTAATATTAGAGACGCAAATTCTACCGAAATGGCTCCAGATTGCGACAATCCGGTAATCAATTTAATGGAAGACCAAAAGAATATTACTGAAATGGGAGGCACTATGCGTTTAGGTGCTTGGGATTGCGACCTTAAAATGGGAAGCATGGCAAGAGATATTTACAAAGCGGAAAGCATAAAAGAACGTCACCGTCACCGTTACGAATTTAATAGCGCGTATCGTACTCAAATGGAAGAAGCTGGCCTAGTAGCATCTGGTTTAAATCCAGATACAGGATTGGTAGAAATTGTAGAATTACCAGAACACCCATGGTTTATAGGTGTGCAATATCACCCAGAATATAAGAGTACTGTGGCAAATCCACACCCTTTATTTGTGGCATTTGTAAAGGCTGCTTGTAATTATAAAAAGAAACACAAAAATGCCACTTTGGCACAAAAATAAAACTGGTTAGTTTTTTGATAAGCTAAGTATATTCCTGTGTAATGGCAGGAATTTTTTAATATTTACGAATATAATTTAGATGGAAGAAAAGAAGTTAGACATTAATTCGATAATTGGTTTCGTACTAATTTTTGGTATTTTAATGTACATGTTGTGGCAAAACCAGCCTACACAAGAAGAACTTGAAGCTGAAGAAAAAGCTAAACAAGAACAAGTTGAAGCCGAAAAGAAAGCCAATGACACTAAAGTTGTCGATGCTGAAATTTATAATGTTGGCAACGGAATAGACTCTCTTCAATTAGTGCAACTAAAAAATAAATTAGGTGCTTTTGCATATTCTGCAACCCAATCTTCCAACAACGAAACTACTGTTGAAAGTGATTTATTAGCTTTAAAATTTAGTAATAAAGGCGGTTATTTAAGTGAAGTACGATTAAAAAAGTTTGTAGATTTCGACTCGGTTCCTATCTATTTAATAAAAGATAACAACTCTGGTTTCAATATTAATTTTGGGACTACAGATAGCCGTGTTTTAAATACCAAAGATTTACCATTTGTACCAACAGTTACCAAAAATGGTGATATTACTGTAGTTTCAATGAAACTAAAAGTGTCTGAAAGTAAGTTTTTAGAATACCGTTACGAAATTAAAGATAACGATTACATGATGGATTTTACCATCCGTTCTCAAGGGTTAAGCGACGTAATAAATGGTTCGCAAGCCGTTAATTTAGATTGGGATTTAAAAGGATATCGTCATGCAAAAAGTATCTCTTACGAAAATCGTTATACCGATATTCATTACGAGTACGAAGATGGAAAAGCCGATTATACTGGAGCTCGTGATGCCGACGACGAATTAGAAGATGTTACTTGGATTGGCTATAAACAACATTTCTTTACATCGGTTTTACTTACCGATAGGGCCTTTAAAATAGCAAATATTAAAGCTGAAAATTTAGTAGAAGATGAAGAAATAGATACGATTTATACTAAATATTTCGCCACAAAAATACCTTTAGAGCTACAAGGAGGAGAAATTAACCAACCTATGGATTTCTATTTTGGGCCGAGTGAGTTTAAAACCTTAAACGCTTACGACCGTAATTTGGATGAAATTGTGCCATTTGGTTGGGGTATTTTTGGTTGGATAAACCGTTATATATTTATGCCTTTGTTTAGCTTGCTAGGAGGATGGATGCCTTATGGAATAGCCATTGTTGTTATGACTATTTTAGTTAAAATATGTTTATCGTTTGTACAGTACAAGCAATTCTTATCACAGGCAAAAATGAAGATTTTAAAGCCAGAATTAGATGCTATCCGTGAAAAGTACAAGAACAACAAAATGAAGGCGCAGCAAGAAACTATGGCGTTACAAACTAAAGCAGGTGCAAGTCCAATGGCAGGTTGTTTACCAGCCTTAATACAACTGCCAGTATTTTATGCTTTATTCCAATTTTTCCCTTCGGCGTTCGATTTAAGACAAAAAAGTTTTCTTTGGGCAGACGATTTATCATCCTACGATGTTATTGCCGATTTGCCATTTCACATTCCGTTTTATGGTAACCACGTAAGTTTGTTTCCAATATTAGCATCGGTAGCTATTTTCTTCTATATGCGATTAACTACAGGACAAAATGTACAAACCGCACCACAACAAGAAGGTATGCCAGACATGGCTAAAATGATGAAATATATGATGTATTTCTCGCCAATAATGATGCTTTTCTTCTTTAATAATTACGCTTCTGGTTTAAGTTTATATTATTTTATATCGAATTTAATTAGTATCGGAATTATTTTAGTAATTAAAAACTTTATTCTGGACGAAGATAAAATACATGCTCAAATTCAAGAGAAAAAGAAAAAGCCTCGTAAGCAAAATCGTTTTCAACGAAAAATGGCAGAAATGATGGAACAAGCAGAACAACAACAAAAAACGCAACAAAATAAACGTAAGTAAATTTGTTGATACCTATTTAAAAAGCTGCTTTAAAAATTTTTATGGCAGCTTTTTTATTTATACAATTTGGTATTAAATTTGTTGTTAAAATTTTGATTATTAAAAGTAGATCATAATTTATTTTAAAAATAACGGGCATGAACGTTTTTAAGTTAGCTTCAATTATAGTTTTATTTGTTAGTTTTTCCGGTTTTTCTCAAACTGTAAATCAACTAGATGAAAATGGAAAGCGTCATGGTATCTATAAAAAGTATTTCGATAATACAAAAGTTTTACGGTATGAAGGCGAATTTTTTCATGGTAAAGAAATTGGGCTTTTTAAGTTTTACAAAAAACTAAATGGTAAACCTGTTTTATCTGCCACTAAAGAATTTAATAAAGATAATAATATTGCCGAAGTAAAATTTTTAACATCCACGGGAAAAGTTATTAGCGAAGGCCTAATGGATGGTAAAAATTATATCGGGACATGGAAATATTATCAAAAGAATAGTGATGCCATTTTAACTTTAGAGCATTATAACGAAAATGGAGAGTTAAATGGAGAGCGATTGGTGTATTTTCCAAATGGAACAATAGCCGAGAAAAAACAATATGTAAATGGCAAGTTGCAAGGGGTAGCAAGTTGGTTTACCGAAACGAATGTGTTATTGAAAACGGTGAATTACGAAAATGATTTATTTAATGGTCAGGCTAAATATTATAGTAACTCAGGAGAGTTAATATCTGAAGGTTATTATGAAAAAGATAAAAAAATTGGGATTTGGAAGTTTTATGAAAATGGTAAACTTATAGAAGAAAAAGACTTTACAAAGAAAACTAAGATTATAAAAAAAACTCCTTAATTATTAAGGAGTTTTTTATTTTATTATATAATATTTTTATTCAGAAGCAGGTAAAATAACCTTATCGATAACATGAACTACACCATTAGTACCTTGAATATCTACTAAAGTTGTTATAATGCTGCTCATTCTTCCATTAGCATCTGTAAGAGTAAAGGTGCTAGTATCAGCAGTAATGTCACCACCTAGTGTAGAAACCGTACCAGAAGTCAACATGTTCGATTGTACATTTGCATTAACAATATGATTAAGTAAAACAGCATCTACTGTAGCTGTTGATAAATCTGTTAATGCATTAACTTCTAATTCAGTTAATAAATTTGCAAAAGCATCATTTGATGGTGCGAAAACAGTGTACGGTCCAGCTTCAGCATCAGAAACAGTTGTAATATAAGGAACGGTAGGCATACCTGTATCTGCATAAACTAAAGCATCAACCAAAATAGACAATGCGTCATTGCTAGTGGCAAATGTAGCGATTGTAGGTAAATCTATAACTTTGTCTATAATATGAACTACACCGTTGGAAGTGTTTACATCTGGAGTTGTTACTTTAGCATAACCGTTAAACATTACCCCAGAATTACCATTATAATATAGGCTTAACTTTGTGTCATTAGGGCCATCGGCCATTGTATTGGTGTATCCTATGGTTCCCAATAAATCTGAAGACATAATGTCGGTATCAGGAATTACATGGTTAAGTAATATTTGTGTTAATATATCGTTTGGTACTTCAGAAAGAGAGCTAAACCCGTTTTCGTTAAGAAAAGCATTAAACGCTGTATTAGATGGGGCTAATACAGTTTTGTTGCCATCTGCGGTAAGGGCTGCTACTAAATTGGTTTGTACAACTGCTTCAACCAAAATACTTAAATCTGGAACGCTTTGAGCTGTTTCAACAATGTTAAAGGGGCCATCTACTGTCATCGTTTCGTTATCATCTTCGCTACAAGAAATAAAAACCACAGTAGCAATTAAAAAAAATGCGCGTAATAAAATTGACTTTTTCATATCTTAATGTTTTTTTGTTTGTTTAACAAATTTAGTTAATTAATAAACAAAATTAATTTTTTGTTTATTAAATTTTGTTAAAATTTAAACAAAATTATTTTTCTGATAATCATACACTAAATAAAACAAGCAGTTAAAAACTATAATTATGTTTATATTTGCACATTAATTTTTTTAAGATGAAACGTGTAATTATTGGACTTTCTGGAGGAGTAGATTCTAGCGTTGCTGCGTATTTGTTACAACAACAAGGCTATGAAGTTATTGGGTTGTTTATGAAAAACTGGCACGACGATTCGGTTACAATTTCTAACGAATGTCCTTGGCTGGATGATAGTAATGATGCCATGTTGGTTGCAGATAAATTGGGTATTCCATTTCAAACCGTCGATTTAAGTGAGCAGTATAAAGAGCGTATTGTTGATTACATGTTCAATGAATATGAAAACGGACGTACACCAAACCCTGATGTACTTTGTAATAGAGAAATAAAGTTTGATGTATTTATGAAAATCGCTCTCGATTTAGGAGCCGATTATGTAGCCACTGGACATTATTGTAGAAAAGGAACTATCGAGAAAGACGGAGAAAATGTTTATCAATTACTTACTGGTGTCGATGGTAATAAAGATCAATCGTATTTTTTATGCCAATTATCGCAAGATCAATTGGCAAAATCGCTTTTTCCAATTGGGGAATTAACAAAACCTGAAGTGCGTAAAATTGCATCGGAATTAGATTTAATTACGGCAGATAAAAAAGATTCTCAAGGCTTGTGTTTTATTGGTAAAGTAAAGTTACCCGAGTTTCTTCAGCAACAACTAAAACCTAAAGAAGGCGAAATTGTAGAAATTCCAAACGATTTAGAGGTTTATAATCAGACTGAACCGAGTTTTAACTCAGAAGAAGAAAAATTAAAATATCTATCTCGCAAGATAAAATATTCAAAAACTCAAGGTAAAGTGGTTGGTAAGCATCAAGGTGCACACTATTTTACTAAAGGTCAAAGAAAAGGTTTAGGTGTTGGCGGTACCGTAGAACCACTTTTTGTAATTGATACAGATGTTGAAAAAAACATTATTTATACAGGTCAAGGTAAAGCACATCCTGGTTTACTTAAAAAAACACTTTTTGTTACGAATGCCGAATTACATTGGGTGCGCCAAGATTTAGCTTTAAATACCAACGAAACTTTAAAAGTAAAAGCACGTATTCGATACAGGCAACAACTTGAAAATGCAACTTTACTTAAGGTTGAAGATGGCATTTATGTGAACTTCGAAAATTATCAATCGGCAATAACAGAAGGGCAGTTTGTAGCTTGGTACTTAAACGATGAGTTAGTTGGTTCGGGCGTAATTTATTAAATTGCAATAGCCAAAACTACTATAAAATGATTCGGGTATTATTTTTTCTTGTTGCTTTTACAATTTTTCAAACCGGTGTTGCACAAGAAGACGCATGGGTATTTTTAACCGATAAAGAAAATGTTGCTACTGCTATAGAAAACCCGATTTCAATTTTAACCCAGAAAGCAATCGATAGAAAACAAAATTTTAATATCCCTATCGATGCACGTGATGTTCCTGTAAATGAGTCTTATATAACTCAAATTAAATCACAATCAGGCATTTCGGTTTTAGCCAAATCTAAATGGTTTAATACTGTTTATGTTAGAGGTAGCGAAGAAAATATTAATGCTTTATCTGCTTTAAGTTTCGTGGAAAGTATTGATTTTGCTAACAATAACTTAAATACTTCAAAAGCAAAACAAGACAAGTTTACCAATAAATTTCAAGAGGAATTAGTTACGTTTAATTATGGTAATGCATCTAATCAAACAGAAATGATTAGTGTCGATAATCTGCATTTAAACAATTATACAGGAACGGGCATTACTATTGCCGTGCTCGATGCTGGATTTCCAAACGCGAATACACTTGGTGGCTTCGAGCGTTTGCGAAATGCTGGTAATATTAAAGGGGTTTACGATTTTGTAAATCGAGATTTAGATGTGTATAACACTTCACAACATAATCATGGCACTCTGGTTTTAAGTACAATGGCTGGTTATATTGAAAATGAATTTGTTGGCACAGCACCAGACGCTTCTTATTATTTGTTTATTACAGAAGATGTAAGTAGCGAAACACCCGCAGAAGAGAGTTATTGGGTTGAAGCTGCCGAACGTGCCGATAGTTTAGGAGTAGATATTATAAACACATCTTTAGGATACAAAACGTTTGATAATGCGAACTACACCTACACAGATGCAGAAATGAATGGAACCACCGCATTTATTTCGCGTGGTGCAAACATTGCATTCGAAAAAGGACTTTTATTGGTTACTTCGGCAGGTAACGAAGGAGAAGATGGTATAACAGCACCAGGCGATTCATCAAATACCTTAACTATTGGAGCAGTCGATGCCAGTGGTAATTCTGCTTGGTTTAGTTCGGTTGGTAGTAATTTTCAACCTACACAAAAACCAGATGTTGTAGCCCAAGGGCAATCCAGTGCTTTAATAAACGAAAATAACGTAGTTGTAGCAGCCAACGGAACGTCCTTTAGTTCTCCAATTTTGGCTGGAGGAATAGCTTGTTTATGGCAGGCTTTACCTAATTTTTCCAACGCAGAAATTATGCAATTGGTGCGTGAATCGGCGTCTCAATATTCGGCTCCAGACAATTATTTAGGTTATGGCATTCCTAATTTGTTCGCAGCTTTTAATGCGGGGTTATTAGTTGCTTCTCATAATAATTTACAAATAGAATTGTATCCAAACCCGTCAAGCGGAAAGGTTTTCTTTAAAGTACAAAATGGCGATTTACAAGTATCGGTTTTTAGTGTTTTAGGAAAATTTGTTGGAGAATATGCCGTGTCTTCTGAAGCTCCAGAAATTGATTTATCGACCTTGCAAGCAGGATTATATCTTGTAAAAGTAATTCAAAATGAAACTGTTAAAACCTTCAAAGTCTTAAAACAATAATGGAAAATAGAGTTACAGAGCTATTCAATATTAAATATCCCATTGTTCAAGCAGGCATGGTTTGGAATAGCGGATGGCGCTTAGCCTCTGCAGCTAGTAATGCTGGGATTTTAGGTGTTTTAGGCGCAGGTAGTATGTATCCAGAAGTGTTGCGAGAGCACATTATTAAATGTAAAAAAGCGACACAAAATCCATTTGCGGTAAATGTGCCAATGCTTTATCCAGATATTGATAAACTCATGGCTATTATTGTTGAAGAAGGTGTGAAAATTGTATTTACTTCGGCTGGAAATCCTAAAACATGGACAAAATGGTTACAAGATAAAGGCATAAAAGTGGTTCATGTAGTTAGTAGTGTAAAGTTTGCATTAAAAGCGCAAGAAGCTGGTGTTGATGCTATTGTTGCCGAAGGTTTTGAGGCAGGCGGCCATAATGGTAGAGATGAAACTACAACACTTACTCTTATTCCAATGGTTAAGGAAAAAGTAGAAATTCCAATAATTGCGGCTGGTGGTATTGCAACAGGAAATGCGATGTTAGCTACTATGATCTTAGGAGCAGATGGGGTTCAAATTGGCAGCCGTTTTGTGGCAAGTGTTGAAAGTTCTGCACATCAAAAATTTAAACAAGCGGTAGTTGATGTTAAAGAAGGTGATACACAATTAACTTTAAAGGAATTAGGTCCAGTACGTTTAATTAAAAACGATTTTTATACACAAGTTCAAGAATTATATAAAATGTCACCTACAATTAACGATTTAAAAGTTTTATTAGGCAAAGGTAGAGCGAAAAAAGGCATGTTTGAAGGCGACTTAGATGGAGGTGAGCTTGAAATCGGACAAATCGCGGGTTTAATTCATGATATAAAACCAGTTGAGGAAATAGTAGCAGAAATTATTTCAGACTTTCAAAAGGCTAAACAGTTAGCAGTTAGTTTGTAAAAAAAAAAGGAGAAATCAATTTTTTCTCCTTTTTTGATGAAAAACTTTACAGCTTAATTTTTAATCCCTTTAAAATACGTGCTTTTGGTTTTTCGAAATATTGTGTTGGTAAATTTGTTGATTTTCAATGTGTTATTATAAAATTAGTAAAAAAAATCTGTAAAAAATAATTTTTTCTAAAAAAAATTAACAAATGTTAAGAATATAATACTTTAAGCAATTGGTTTTATATGGGCTTAAGCTTATTTTTGCTGAATGAATTTTAGGGATTATACCAAAGAATTTAAGTATAACTGGAAACTTGCATTACCGGTAATGTTAGGTATGTTAGGGCATACATTTGTGGGTTTTATCGATAATATTATGGTAGGCCAACTTGGTACTGCAGAACTAGCAGCAGTATCTTTAGGCAACAGTTTTATGTTTATTGCGATGTCATTAGGTATAGGTTTTTCTACTGCAATTACACCTTTAATAGCCGAAGCTGATGCCGCAAAGAATTTTATAAATGGTAAAGCATCATTTAAAAATGGCTTGTTTTTATGCACCGTTTTAGGCGTCATTTTATTTCTTTTAGTCTTTTTTACCAAACCACTTATGTATTTAATGAAACAACCAATTGAGGTTGTCGAACTAGCTATTCCATATTTAGACTTAGTTGCTTTTTCACTTATTCCTTTAATCGTTTTTCAAGCTTTTAAACAATTTAGCGATGGTTTATCTTTAACACGATACCCAATGTATGCTACTTTAGTCGCTAATGTGGTTAATGTTGTTTTAAACTATTTATTAATATTTGGAAGCTTTGGTTTTCCAGAAATGGGCATTGTTGGTGCAGCTTATGGTACTTTAGCATCTCGTTTTATCATGGTGTTTTATCTATGGTTCTTCTTATTTAAAAAAGAAAAATCGAAGCCTTTCGTTACAAAAATCAAATTTTTTACATTAGATAAATTAATGATTAAAAAGATATTAAGTCTTGGTGCGCCGAGTGCGATGCAAATGTTTTTTGAAGTGGCCATTTTTACGGCGGCTATTTGGTTAAGCGGTTTATTAGGTAAAAACCCGCAAGCAGCAAATCAAATAGCGTTGAATTTAGCATCAATGACGTTTATGGTTGCTATGGGACTTAGCGTAGCATCTATGATTCGTGTTGGTAATCAAAAGGGGTTGAAAAATTATGAAGATTTAAGGCGTATTGCGTTTTCTATATTTATATTAGGAGCACTGTTTGCCTTTTGTTTTGCAATTCTGTTTTTTGCATTTCATGAACACTTACCCAAATTATATGTAGATTTTGATGATGCTAAAAATCTTGCTGATAATACTGAAGTTGTTGGCATAGCATCAAAATTATTAATTGCGGCTGCTATTTTTCAGTTAAGCGATAGTTTACAAATACTTGTTTTAGGTGCTTTACGTGGTATGCAAGATGTTAAAATACCAACAATCATTACGTTTATATCATATTGGGTTGTAGGGTTTCCAATTAGTTGGTATTTTGGAAAAGCCGATGCTTATGGAAGCTTTGGTATTTGGTTAGGATTATTAGCGGGTTTAAGCACAGCCGCAATTTTATTATTTATAAGGTTTAATTATTTAACTAAACGTTTAATTTTGTTTTACAATAAAAAATAAAGTATGACACTTCCAAAATTTATATTAGGTGATAATAGTGAATTTCCAAACGCTATTTACATTATCCATACAGAGTTTCCTCGATTTATTATTAATTTAGAAGACGATGAGGTTGAATGGTTTGAAGATTTTGATGTCGAAGATCAGAAGGAATTGGAAGCAGAAACTCAAAATGCAATTAACGAGGCAACAGCTTTTTATGATGCGGAAATTGCTAAATACGAAGCCTAATAACTAGGCTAGGGGTTTACAACAGAAATTGTCGTTTTTATTTTGAGGTTTAATAGAAAACCATATAGTTCACGTTACACTAAAAATTATATAACATGATTGAACAACTTATTGAGCAAGATGAAACATTATTTTTGTTTTTAAATAACTTAGGTTCACCTTCTTGGGATATGTTTTGGCTTATAATTACTAATAAACTTACTTTTATTCCGCTTTATGGTGTTTTAATGTTCTTGTTTTATAAAAAATTTGGACTCAAAGCACTGCTACTGTTTGTGGTTGTAACGGCCTTAATGGTTGCATTTACCGACCAAATTACTAATGTTTTTAAACGTGGTTACGCACGTTCTAGGCCATGTAGAACTGAAGGTGTTATGGAGTATATGCGTTTAGTAGCATCTTATTGTGGTAAATATGGGTTTTTTTCAGGCCACTCTTCTAACACCATGGCCGGAGCCGTTTTTATAGGCTTAATTTTAAGACCACATTACAAAAAGTTAATTTTTATTATGTTGTTTTGGAGTTTTACAGTAGCGTATAGCCGTATATACGTAGGAGTCCATTACCCACTAGATATAATATGTGGAATGATTTTTGGAGCTATTTCGGGCTTTTTGTTTTATAAAATAATGTTGTTTCTATTGAACAAATATTTCACTAAAAATGCTGTGCTCTAAATTACTTCTGTTATTAGCTGGTTAATTATAAATTCTGGATTATAGCTAATATTTCAACATCTATAATGCGAAAATATAGTATTAATATTTGTTGAAATAACATTTGCTCTATATAGGCAACTTATATAATAATTATTAAAATATACATGACGTTAAAACAACATTTTATAAATATTATAGATTGTTACTCATTTTATTTACAAAACACGGCTAATTCACAAGTTTCTTTAAATACTATGTTTTAATTAGATATAGCAATTATTTTTATAGTGCAATTACGAAGTAGTTATTTCTATAAAATTCTGTGCCATTTTAACCATGATTATTTGCCGTTTTTTCGTCTAGGTTTAAAATATAATTTGCTGCGGCAAATGGTGTTGTACGTTGTTGCTTAATTAAAGAGAGTTGCTCTTGTAAAGCATGTTTAATTTTTGGACTGTTAAAAAAAGTGGTTTTTAGCTGATTTTCGATGGTTTGAATAAGCCAGTATTTGTCTTGCTCGTTACGTTTTTCTTGAAAAAAGTGGTTTGCTTTTGTAGTTTTTACATAACTTAAAATGGCTTCCCATACATCGGTTATTCCTGTGTTATTTAATGCGCTACATGTAAAAATTTGAGGTTCTATATTCGAGGCTCTTTTAGGATAGTAATGTAGGGCTCTGCTAAACTCTACTTTCGCTAAATTTGCTGTTTTTAGGTTATCTCCATCGGCTTTATTTATAACAATGGCATCGGCCATTTCAATAATACCACGTTTTATACCTTGAAGTTCGTCGCCCGCACCAGCTAATTTTAAAAGTAAAAAGAAATCGACCATACTGGCAACGGTAGTTTCGTTTTGGCCAACGCCTACGGTTTCAATAATTATTACATCAAAACCTGCGGCTTCGCATAAAATAATAGTTTCGCGTGTTTTTTTTGCAACACCACCAAGAGTATTTCCAGAAGCTGAAGGCCGAATAAATGCTTTCGGGTTTTTTGCTAAATTTTCCATTCGGGTTTTATCACCCAAAATACTGCCTTTGCTTACCGTGCTACTTGGGTCTACGGCCAAAACTGCGACTTTTTTGCCTTGTAATATTAGGTGATTTCCTAAGGTTTCTATAAATGTGCTTTTGCCAACTCCAGGAACACCGGTAATACCAATTCTAATCGATTTATTAGCAAACGGTAAGCAGCCATTTATAATGTAATTGGCTTTTTCTTGATGCGTTGGATTGTTACTTTCAATAAGTGTTATGGCTCTGCTTAGGGCCGAAATGCTTTTATTTAATACCGATTTTACTAAGTCGGCAGCATCAATTGTTGCCTTTCTTTTTTGTTGAAAAGACTTAATTGAAACGGGGTTGGTAAATTTTGAAATACCTTCTTTATTTTCTTTTGAAGCCAAAATAAATGAATGTTTGTAGAAAGTTACAAATTTTTATAGAGCCAAAAAACTAGAAAATAAGTTATATATTTAAAAATGCAGCTTTGCTAAAACTACTTACTTAAGCGGTACAGAAATTTTAACGTCATCCCAAGCCATGGTTAAAAACAGGTTGTCTGTAGAGTTATCGAAAGCAATAGTAAATTGTTCAACAGCATTATTTAATTTTTGAACAGGCACATCAATATTTAATACGTCGTAATTAGGATCCCACATAGGTTGCATTTGTTCGTTTACACCCCATTTGTATTGTTTTGAGTTAAAAATTACTGTCCAAACAGAATCACGGGGTACGGTCCAGAGCGTATATTTTCCTTCAGCTAATGGCATGCCATTTATCTCAAGGTTTTTATTAGTTTCAAAAGTAGTGGCCTCATTAGCTCCTGTACGCCAAACTTGATCGAAAGGAACTAAAGCACCAAAAATCTCTCTATTTTTCTTATACGGACGGTTGTAAAACACTTTTAATTTTAAATCGTTTAACTCGAATTTTACCGTGTCTTTCGGACTTAATCTTGGCGCAAAAATATTTTCAACAAATACAGAATACAATAATAAACCTAAGGCAACAATAGATAAAAAAACTAAAATTCGTTTTAAGGCAGTGTTCATGCAGAGCAATTTTTAAGCTGTAAATATACTTTAAAAACTAATAATTATTGAAATACAAACGTCTATTTATCTAGCTTTGTTATAAATTTTAAAAAAATATTTAAATTTTTTGCAACACTTCGTTTTTTAATTCGTCTTTAAGATGAACTAAAACCAACCAAAAGAAAAAAAGCATGTTTCAAGTTGACATTATAGAACAATGTAAACAAAACAATCGCAAAGCACAAATGCAGTTATACAACCAGTACTGCGATGGTATGTATATTGTTGCAAAACGATTTTTAAAAGATGCTGCCGATGCCGAAGATGTGGTACAAGAAGCTTTTATTAAAGCCTTTACAAAACTGCATCAATATAAAGCAGAGGTTACTTTTGGGGCTTGGTTAAAACGTATTGTTGTAAATAAAAGTATCGACTTTTTAAAATCTAAAAAACAACAACTTGTTGAGTTAGATGAGGTGCACCTAAAAGTTATCGATACGCCAAAAGACGACAAATGGTTGGTAGATGATGCTATTACGTTAAACGATGTAAAAGATGCCATAAATATGTTGCCAAATAAATATCAATATGTTGTGATGTTGTATTTAATTGAAGGATACGATCATCAAGAAATATCTGAAATATTAAGCATTAGCGAAGTGGCATCACGTACCCAATTATCGAGAGGAAAAGCCAAATTACAAGAACTTTTAATACTGAAAAACAATGGCACAAGATATTAGAGAGCTATTTAAAAACGATAAAAAAAGCATTGAAAAAATGCCTAACAATCATGAAAAACGTTTTCTTGAAAAGTTAGATGATGCTTTACCGCAACAAAAGCAACGTCGTTTTGGTTGGATGCGCATTGCGGCAAGTATTGTGGTGCTTTTAGGGTTTAGTTTTATGGCTTATAAGTTTTTACAACCCAATAATGCAGGTGATACTCCAGCAATTAAAGTGGCCGAGACCAAAGCACAACCAATAAAAACTTTAGGCGATTTTTCTCCTGGTTTAAAAAAGGTTGAAGATTACTATTTAGCAAGTATAAATTTAGAGTTAAGTAAAATTAAATATACGCCAGAAACCAAAGAAATATTCGACGATTATTTAACCCAACTCGAAACGCTTGATAAAGAGTACAAAAGGCTTTCTGGAGATTTATCGGAAGCTGGATTAAACGAACTTACTGTTAATGCTTTAATCGATAATTTAAAACTGCGTTTAAACTTATTGTATCGTTTAAGAACACAATTACAAGAATTAAATCCGTCTGAATCAACAGACGTAAAACAATCTATTTAAATCAATCAAAAAATGAACAAATCAATAATAAATATGTTACTTTTTGCGCTTTGTATTACCTTTTCTGGAGGTGTCTTGTCACAGCAAAAATTAACTAAAGTTTCTCAATCAATCAAAGTCGATAACGGTGTTGTGGTAGACTTAAATACAAGTAATACCAATATTGTTATTGACACTTGGAACAAACGAACAGTAGATATAGATGCCTTTGTTGAAGGCGAAAAAGTTAGTGAAAACGAACTTGAAGCCATTTTAGATGCTTGGGGTGTAAATGTTGATGCTTCAAATAAAAAAGTGTCTATTAACGCTCGTGGTGGACAATCTGGGAATTATTCATCCTTTCTTAAAAACAACGATGAAGGCGATATGGTAAATGCCTTATTACACGAATTACAATTTGAATTGGCTGATTTACCAGGAATGCTTTTGGAGATGCCAGTTGTTCCAGAAATTCCTCCGATGCCTCCAATGCCCATGATGCCAGAATTACCAGAATTGCCAGAGAATAGTGATGCTTTTGTGTTCGATTATGATACTTATAAAAAAGAAGGTGATAAGTACTTAGAAGAGTATAACAAACGCTTCGAAAAGGTGTATGGTGACGATTATGCTAAGAAAATGGAAGCTTGGGGCGAAAAGTTTGGTAAAGAATGGGGCGAGACCTATGGAAAAGAAATGGAAGCCTGGGGAAAAGCCCTTGAAGAAAAATTTGAAAGCTCAGATTTTGAAGAAAAAATGGAAGCTTGGGGTGAGCGATTTGGCGAACAATTTGGTAAACAAATGGAGGCTTGGGGCGAACGTTTTGCTGCAAGCATGGAAGCAAATAGCGCTAGAGCAGAAGCGAGTAGAGCTAGAGCAGAGGCTCAAAAAATAAGAGCTAAAGAACGTGCTAAATTAGCGGAGAAAAGACGTTTGTTAATTGAGGAAACTGTTGAAAACACGACAAACTCCAAGGTTAAAAAAACAATAATTATTAAAATGCCTAAAGATGCCAAACTAAAAATAAATGTAAAACATGGCGAAATAGAATTCGCTTCAAACATTGATAATTTAAAGGCGAATTTAGCATACACAAAATTTACAGCAAATAGCATAAGTGGAGGTGATACTTCCATTAATGCTTCTTATTCGCCTGTTTTTGTAAATAACTGGAATTTTGGCGAACTTAACTTAAATTATGTAGAAGATGCGCATTTAAATAATGTAAACCAATTGGTTTTAAATGCGGTTTCTTCGGGCGTAAATATTGACAATTTAAATGGTTCGGCTATGGTTGATGGCAATATTGGAAATTTAAATATTTTAAATATTGCCGATACATTTACTAACTTAAATATTATTATTCAAAATACCGATGCCATAATATCTCTGCCCAAAACGGATTGTAATTTACAGTATAAAGGCACGCGAACTACATTTACACATCCTGAAAAAGTAACCAATGAAAACACATCTAGTTTTTCTAAAGGTAGTTTAGCGAGCGGAAAAAATATAATGATAAACGCTAAATATTGTAACGTTATTATGGAGTAAAATTACGTTTACTACTCGTATTTACACAAGTACGCCGAATCTTCTAGAGCGTAAACTGTAAATGTTATTCCCGACGGAATGTCGCAAGTTTCGTTAATACCAAATGCTTTTCTCGAACTATTTGGTAATTCTATTTCCCATTTTCCAGCTGTTAAAGTCATCCATTCTTTGGTTGTGGTACTAAACTCGTAAGTCCCTTTTGTTAAAACGCCAATTGTAAAATTGCCTTGTGTGTTTTTTAAGCTTAAAGACTTTACTTTTCCATCAAAATATTCGTTTACCTGTATCATTATTAATTCAGATTTGTATTTATAGTTTTTATTATATGTTCTAATTCGGTTTTATAATCGAACCATAGTGTGTTTTCGTTACGTTTAAACCATGTAAGTTGGCGTTTGGCAAAGCGTCTGGAGTTTTTTTTAATTTCCGAAATTGCAAAATCGAGCTCCCAAGTGCCATCGAAATAATTAAACAGTTCTTTATAACCAACTGTATTTAGTGCGTTTAGGTGTTTAAACGGGATGAGATTTTTAACTTCATCGAGTAAGCCTTCGTTAACCATAATATCGACACGTTGATTTATGCGATCGTAAATAATTTCGCGATCGGTAGTTAAGCCAACAGTTATAGTTTTAAAATCTCGACGGTTTTTTTCTTTATTTAAAAATGAAGAATAAGGTTTGCCTGTGCCAATTGATACTTCTAAAGCACGAATTACACGATGCGGATTTTCGATAGCGATGGTGTTATACGACACTTCATCAAGTTGTTTTAATTGATTTTGTAGGTGTTCGAGTCCGTTAGTTTCTAATGTTGTGTTTAATTTTTCTCGGATACTTTGGTCTACATCTGGGAAATAATCTAAGCCTTTTGTTACGGCATCGACATACAAACCAGAGCCACCAACCATAACTGCAACTTGGTGTTTTGTAAATAAGTTATTTAAACATTGTATGGCGTCTTTTTCGAAACTGCCAACACTGTAATTATCGGTTATAGATTTATGATGAATAAAATGGTGAGGAGCCGAAGCTAATTCGGTTGCTGTTGGGGCTGCGGTGCCAATTTGCATTTCTTTAAAAAACTGTCGCGAATCGGCCGAAAGTATTTGGGTTTTAAAATGATTGGCTAACTTTATACTTAATGCCGTTTTACCAATGGCAGTTGGCCCAACTACTGCAATTAAATATTTTTGGTTTGAGTTAATAGTTTTTAGTTTTTAGCAAAGTTAGTTTGAAAATATGATTTATCAAATTCGCATTAGGGATAGCAGTGGAAAGCCCACAGCGACGTAGGAGCGAGGACTTGCAACGAATAGCCCGACCCTTGTGGTAATGCCCAAATATTAATGCAATGGATGCCCGCATTTATGGCAAAACTTAGCATCGTCTTGATGTTTACTTGCCAAACAATTTGCGCAGGATTGCGAGTTTAAATGTGGTGTTTGTGGTTTGTTGCTATTGGTTTGACTGGTGTACTCGGAGGAAACTATGCCGGTTGGTACGGCTATGATACCGTAACCTAAAATCATGACTAACGAGGCTAAAAATTGTCCTAAAGGTGTTTGTGGAGCAATATCGCCAAAACCAACGGTTGTTAAGGTTACAATGCACCAATATACGCTTCGCGGGATGTTGGTAAAGCCGTTTTCTTCGCCTTCAACCAGATACATTATGGTGCCTAAAATAATGGCTACAATTAACACTGCAAATAAAAATACAGCGATTTTGGCTCTACTGGCTTTTATGGCGTTTGTTAGGTTTTTTGATGCGCCTAAGTAACGGGCTAGTTTTAATATACGAAATACACGGAGCAACCTTAAAGCGCGTAGTGCTGCTAGTGCATGTATGCCACCAAAAAACAGTGAAATATATTTTGGAATGGTTGAAAGTAAATCGATTACACCGTAAAAACTGGTAACGTATTTTATTGGTTTATTAACGGTTATTATGCGGGCCATATATTCGATGGTAAATAAAATGGTAATTACCCATTCTGAAATGTTTAAAAAGTCGTGATATTTATTATCTATACTTTTTACACTTTCGAGCATAACCAAAAGGATACTTGCTAGAATAGCTATTAATAGCACAACATCGAATAGTTTTCCGGCAGGTGTATCGGCTTCATAAATAATTTCATGAAGTTTTTTCTTCCATGGTTTTTGCGTTTCACTCATAAAATCAAAAGTACTTAAAAAAAAGAAGTTTAATTTTTACTAAGCACAATAATGGATTTTTTTTGAATATCGACAACTTTACTCATAAATTCTTTTAAGTACGGGTAATATTCGGTTGGGTAAATAACTGATTTTAAACTGAGTTTAAAATTTATGATAACTTTTGTGCCTAATTGCTGTGTTGAAAATGAAAAGTTACCGGCATTGTTTGGTAAAACAAGGCCTGTAGATTTTGGTAATTCTTGGACCTTATATTTATTGTTTAAATCGATAATATAACCGTATAAATAGTTTCGTTTATACCCAAGTTCTACAGGGTAGGTACGTTCTTGAAGTTAAAAAGGGTTTTCTTTAAAAAACTTAACAATAAAAGGGTTTAAGTAAATTAAATTAGTGTTATCGTCTATGGTATATTCGAAATTATAAGTTTCAGAAAATGAGTTTTCTGTTTTTTTAGTTGTGCTAGATTCGTGGTTATAAATATCTAAAAACGGGGTGTCGTTTATGAGTTCGTCTACGTATTCTTCTGGATTTTCAAAATATGATTTTCTTGTAAAATAGGCATCGTAGCCGGTAAGTTTGTCTTTTACTGTACCTGTAATTTCATCGTCTTCGTTTATAGTTGCGCTAACATTGTACATTATTCTAGATAGCGATTGCGGTTCAATATCTATCCATTGGCTGCCTTCTTTAAAGTCTAATTGTCTACCGAAATAGTTTAAGCATTTATATGGTAATTCGCCGAATGCTAAAAACTTATTTGTGGCATCTAATAAATAATCTTTACCATTAATTGTTGCTTTTACAATGAGGTAGTTAAAATCGTCTATTACAGGAAAAATTTTAGTTGGGTAACCATTTGGTCTTGTAGAAAGTAAAACGGGTTTTACATTAACACCGGTTTGATTTAATAAATTATGAAGCAAAATATTTATTGCAGAAACATTACCCGTTTTTGTTTTGGTAAGTTCTTTAACTGTAAAGTCTGAAAAAAGTTTGTAGTCGCCATTCCAGGTGTAATTAGTTTGTACATAATTATAAATGGCTTGGGTTTTTTCTAAGGTATTTGGGTTGTTTAGAATCTCTGGACTTAAAAGTGTTTCGAAATCTATTTTTTTTCGAAGTTGACGGCCAATGCCGTTTTCGGTTCTAAATTCTTTATCTACATCTTTCCACGTTTTGGTATAGTTTTTTACTATGCCATCCATGGATTTAAAGGTTTTTAAGGTATAATCTATTCGGGCTAAGTAATTGCGCTCCGAGGTCATGTAGTCTTCTTCAATAAAAGCGGGTATATCTTTCATGGCATAGGTGCTTTCCTCGCAATCTGCTTTTCCACCATTATAACTCGATAATCAGTTTTTTTTAATTTCGGAATTATTGATTATAAATTTTTCTGTACCAATAAGCTTTTTATGATATAACCAATTACCAGGAATGCTGGCTCTGTATTCGCTGTAAAGTTTTGGTATATCGCTTTGAAACTCCCAATCTTTATAATTCCACATAAATGGAGACATTAAAGTATAACTATAGGTTATTACCGAACCTGGTTTTACATTGGGTAAAGTAAATTTTATAATGCTGTAATTGTCGTTATACTTTTCGGTAAAAATGTTGTCTTTGTTTAATTTAGAGGTGATTAATTCGTTGTTTTCTAAATTGTAAGTTGTGGCAACAATATCTTTAATTTCTTCTTTTGATGTGCCGGAATTATTTTTGTATAAATAAATTTCGATGATTGCTTTTTCGAATCCTTCGTTTTTTAAAATTTTAACTTTATGTTTTTCTTCTGTAATTAAAACATGATCATGTTTATGAAAATAGCTATTCCCTTGCTCATAAAGGACTAAGGCATTGGCAGTAGAGTCTTTTTCGTAAGTATTAAGGGTTAAATCGCTTTTTGTTACACGTAAGTCTGTAGAGTTGAATGAATTTTGACCATGTAAAGCAAAATAACTTAAAAAGGCAATTAATAAAAACTTCGTATTCATTTTAAAATAGGAAATATTATAAGGTAATAATTTTTAAACGTTTATTTTTTCGAAGATAATTTTGAATAATATGTTGGGTGTCTCTGTTGTTTTGCATGGGCGTAATAATAGATTCTAATACCTCAATGGTATTAATTTGATAATTTAAATTGAAGAATCCTAAGCCTTTAAAAACACCATTTTCTATTAAAATAGCACTCCGTTCATCAACATCACGCCCTTTATCGATAATTACCATGTTTTTGTTAGCATAACTGTTTTTATCGATTAAGGCAGACACCCTTTTGTTGTATTCTTCAGCCGATTCTTTTTCAATACAAGCGCCGTTGCATGTTTTTATTTCGTAATTAAAACAGCTGGTTTTAGTATCGTATATTCCTGTAAGTTTTTGGCAAAGAGTATAATCTTCAACCGCTTTTGTAATAAAACTTTTTCCGCTTTGGCGATTGCTAAATGTGGTTATTGGTTTTTTTCTACCATCGGCAGCATCAATTTTCAAGTTGATATAACCATTTTTATCTTTAAAACTATATAAGGCATGAGTAAAAATGTTACGTCTTAAAGCCCGATTATAAATTGGTTTAACGCGTTTAATTTCTTCGCTTTCTTTTAAAAGCGCCACTAATTCGCTACCAGTTGCTTCGTAGGTTACTGTATAAACTTTGGCTTGAATTTTTTTTGACTTTGGAGTAGTTCCGGTAAAATGCTGATTGATTCGCTTTTTTATATTATTACTTTTTCCAATATAAATAATATCGCCATCACTGTTATGAATATAGTATACACCTGTAATTGAAGGTAGTGCACTAATAATATCTAAATGTCGAGGTTCTAATTGATGCTTTGGGTTTTGCCTAATAGATTCTTGAATTATTTTCTTCTCAGAATCTTTGCTCAATAATAATTTAAACAATTTTACTGTGGCTAAAGCGTCACCAGAAGCACGATGCCTATCGGTTACAGGAATTCCAAGCGAGCGCACTAACTTTCCTAAGCTGTACGAGGCCTGATTAGGAATTAAATATTTCGATAATTCTACCGTACACAGCGATCTACGCTCGTATTCGAAACCTAATCGACGGAATTCTGTTTGCAAAATTCTATAATCGAATTTCGCGTTATGTGCAACAATAATACAGTCTTCTGTAATTTCAACAATACGTTTTGCTACCTCGTAAAATTTAGGCGCATTGCGTAACATATTGCTGTTTATTCCGGTTAAATTAACCACAAAAGGCTGAATTTCGCGCTCGGGGTTTATTAAACTTATAAATTGATCGACCACTTCATGTCCATCGTATTTGTAAATGGCTATTTCTGTAATGCCTTCTTCGTTGTACTTACCGCCAGTGGTTTCTATGTCGAGAATTGCGTAGATTTTTTTTGTTTTTAGTTGATGGTTATTTATTGGCTGTTAGGTTTCTTAACAGTTGTTCGTTGACTTAAATATAATTTCTACTACCAAATATACTACTTCCAACTCGAACCATATTACTGCCGCATTTTATAGCTAATTCGTAGTCGCCACTCATGCCCATGGATATTGTATTTAGTTTGCAGTTTTCAGTATTTAGTTTTTTTAACTCGTTAAAAGTTGTTTTAAGATATTTAAATTCGTTTTCAATTTGTTGTTCATTATCGGTAAATGTTGCCATTCCCATAAGGCCAACAATATTAATGTTTTTTAATTCTGAAAACGTTTCCGATTGTAGTATGTTTGATGCTTCGGCGGCCGTCATTCCAAATTTGCTGTCTTCTTCAGCAATTTTTATTTGAAGCAAACAGTTAATAATACGATCGTGTTTAAGTGCTTGCTTGTTAATTTCGTTAAGTAATTTAAAATTATCTACACCGTGTATTAAACTTACAAAACTGGCCATGTATTTCACTTTATTTCGTTGTACATGCCCAATCATGTGCCACTCGATATCTTTTGGCATTTGCTCATACTTTTCTGCCATTTCTTGAATTTTATTTTCACCAAATATGCGTTGTCCGGCATTGTAGGCTTCCATAATATCGCTTACAGGTTTTGTTTTAGATACAGCAACTAAAGTTACATGTTCGGGTAAAGTGTTTTTAATGATATTTAAATTCTGTGTAATAGACATTAACTAAATTGTTTTGAGATTTTTTCGGCTTTTTTTCCTTCGGAATAATCATAAAAACCTTCGCCAGATTTTACACCCAGTTTTCCTGCGTTAACCATATTAACTAATAAAGGGCAGGGTGCACATTTTGGGTTTTTAAAGCCAGAGTACATAACGTTTAAAATAGATAAACAAACGTCTAAACCAATAAAATCGGCTAACTGCAATGGTCCCATTGGGTGCGCCATTCCTAGTTTCATAACAGTATCTATTTCTGTAACGCCAGCAACACCGTTATAAAGTGTTTCAATGGCTTCATTAAGCATGGGCATTAAAATACGATTGGCAACAAAACCCGGGTAATCGTTAACTTCAACAGGTGTTTTACCTAAAGTTTTCGATAAATGCATTATGGTTTGGCAAACAGAATTGCTGGTATTGTAACCGCGAATTACTTCAACCAAGGGCATTATGGGCACTGGATTCATAAAATGCATTCCAATAACCTGATGAGCTCTGTTGGTTACAGCTGCGATTTGGGTTATAGATATTGATGAGGTATTTGTAGCTAAAATAGTTTCAGATGAACAAAAAGTATCAAGTTGTTTAAAAATTTCAAGTTTTAAATCGAGATTTTCGGTGGCCGCTTCTATAACCAAATCGGTTTGTTTTACACCTTCTTCAATATTTGTAAAACTTGAAATATTAGATAAAGTTTTAGTTTTATCGGCTTCAGATATTTTATCCTTGGCTAATTGCCTATCTAGGTTTTTTGAAATTGTGTTTAATCCCGATTTTAAAGCAGCATCATTAATATCAATTAAATGTACTTTAAAATCGCATTGCGCAAAAGTATGCGCAATACCATTTCCCATGGTGCCCGCTCCAATTACAGCAATGTTTTTCATGTTTTAAAAACAGTTTATAATTTGGTTAGCAACACGTAACGCTTCTGTGCCATCGTGAAGTGTAACTACAGGTGTTGTGTTGTTGTTTATAGCATCGGCAAAGGTTTCAAGCTCATCTAAAATGGCATTGTTATCGGCTATTTCTGGATTATCGAAATATATTTGTTTTTTAACGCCTTCTGCATTTTGTAAAATCATATCGAAATCACCAGGGTTTTCTGGAGCGTCTTTCATTTTAACCACTTCACATTTTTTGGTTAAAAAATCGACCGAGATGTAGGCGTCTTTTTGAAAAAATCGTGCTTTACGCATTTTTTTAAGCGAAATTCTACTAGCAGTTAAATTTGCAACACAGCCATTTTCGAATTCTAAACGAGCATTTGCAATATCTGGTGTGTCGCTAATAACAGAAACACCACTAGCCGAAACATGTTTAACTTTAGATTTTACAATGCTTAAAACAATATCTATATCATGAATCATTAAATCTAAAACCACAGGAACGTCTGTACCTCTTGGGTTAAACTCTGCAAGTCTGTGCGTTTCAATAAACATTGGCGAGTTTATATCGTCTTTTACAGCTAAAAATGCAGGGTTAAATCGCTCAACGTGGCCTACTTGTCCTCGTAACTTGTTTTCGGCAAGTAACTCACGAATATGTTCGGCTTCTTCAACAGTGTTAGTAATTGGTTTTTCAATAAAAATGTGTTTGCCTTTAGCAATAGCTTGTTTTGCACAGTCGTAATGCGATAGTGTTGGTGTAACAATATCAACCATATCAACAGCATCAATTAAGGCATCGATAGTTGGGAAGAATTTATAACCAAATTCTGCCTCTACTTTTTTTCCGTTTTCTTCGTCGGCATCGTAAAAACCAACGAGATTATATTTATTAGATTGATTTAATAGTCTTAAATGAATTTTTCCAAGGTGACCAGCACCAAGTACTCCGGCGTTTAGCATAATTTTTTACGTTTTAAACAAAAATAACATAATTAAAGGTTGAATTTATGGATTTAAATTGATTTTTTATGGATTATAAATGCTAAAAATAAAATCTTTGTAAATAGTTTTTAGCTTTAAAATGTTTAATTAATTTTAGCAAACTAAACCCACCCAAAAATTGAAAGATACTTTTAAACACCAAGGCTTACGCCAACAACTTGTTAATGTGTTAAAAAACAAAGGCATTACTAACGAAAAAGTTTTGCAGGCTATTGGTAAAATACCACGCCACTTGTTTATTGACTCTAGTTTTTTAGACCATGCATACCAAGATAAAGCGTTTCCTATTGCTGCAGACCAAACTATTTCGCAACCTTATACCGTAGCTTTTCAAAGTGAATTGTTGCAAATTGAACCAGGACATAAAGTTTTAGAAATTGGTACAGGTAGTGGTTATCAAACTGCGGTATTATGTTTACTTGGTGCTCGTGTTTTTAGTATTGAGCGCCAGCAAGAGTTGTTTAAAAAAACCAGTAGATTTTTACCTAAACTAGGATATCGTGCTAAAAAGTTAATTTTTGGCGATGGTTACAAAGGTTTGCCCGAAGAAGCCCCTTTTGATAGTATAATTGTAACTGCCGGAGCACCTTTTGTGCCTAAACCGCTTTTAGGACAACTAAAGATAGGAGGTAGGTTAGTAATTCCTGTGGGAGATGATGTGCAAATTATGACAATGTTTATTAGAAAAGGACCCAAAGAATTTGAGCAACATGAGTTTGGCGAATTTCGTTTTGTGCCTTTATTGGAGGATAAAAATTAAATTTGTTAGTTGTTAGTTGTTAGTTGTTAGTTGTTAGTTGTTAGTTACGTCAGGCTGAACTAGTTTCAGCATCTCTTTTTATGTCAGAGATGTTTTCACAAAGGACGGAACCACAAAAAAATATGCGATTAAACTTAGGGGCTATAGGCCTTTTTGAGAAACTTTTTGTAATGCATACCACAGTTTCAGCATCTTGAAATTACTCTAAAATCCCTGTTTCAAATCCATCAATACTTTTTGAGTTTTTTTCTTCCCAGTATGCTTCAATGCGTTCTTTTCCTTGTTTTTCAGACCACGAGTTTAGTTGCCCACGTTCTTCTTTAAAATCCATAAAAGGAATAGAAAAACCACATGAGGTTTGAACCATTTCTATATCTAACTCTATAATTTGCCTAGAGCCTACATTTTTATCAAATAAATCAATATGTTTTTGAAATGTTTCATCACGCTCATGATATATTTTTGCATGCCCGTAAAGTCTTAAAATAAGGGGTTTACCTTCAAAAGCACAAAACATAATAGTCATGCGATCGTTTTTTAAAAGATGTGCTGCGGTTTCATTACCACTTCCTGTAAGGTTTAACCAAATAACCTTGTTTGGAGATATAACACGAAGTGTGTCGTGTCCTTTTGGTGAAACATTTACACGGCCTTCGGTAGCTGCTGTACCTACAAAAAATATTTTTTGGGCTTCAATAAATTTTTGAAGTTTTGGAGTAATTTCTGGTAGTTGCTTTCCCATGATATTTTAAAATTTACTTAGTCCGTTAACTATAGGTAAAGTTATTGAAGTTTTATTTAAATCTACAGTTAATTCTGTGCCTGGTTTTGGGTGTAATGTAAAATCTTTATCACTTGAAAATATCATTAAACCAATTTGTTGTCCGGCTTTTATAACTTGATCGTCTGGTTGAAGATTAAAAGTAACTTTATAAAATTTACCTGGTTTTAAAGGTTCACTTTCTGTAATAGATTTGTAGTTTTGGGGATCTGCCCAACCGCGTGTTATGATATTATCTGTTATAATAGTTCCTTCGTTATTATTCCACGGAAGTGAAACTAACCATACTGATAAATTTGCCGCAGGTTTACTGCTTGCTAAGGTTACCGTTACTTGCGCAAGTCCAGAAATATGTACATCTTTAGTTAAGGTTGGTGTAACATATAATAAACGATTGTTTGATGTTGTAGCTTGAGCTAAAGTTTCCCCATTAATGGTGTAATTGTCGGTTAAGGTTTCTTTGCCTTGTTTTTTTTGAGGCTCAAGTGTTAGTCCGCCAAATTCAGGCGCTCCTTTTGTTAAGTACAATGTAACAGGTTTGGCTTCTTGGTTTGGATAATCTTTGTACGCTGTAGGGTTACTTCGTGATTCACCTTCGCGAACTATATAGGCTTTATTAGAATCTTTTTCTATGTCGTTATCTATACCATGTAAATAATGTGTAAACCATTTATTCATCATAGCAACAGGTGGAGGACCACCATGACCAAATTGGTGATAATAAATAGCAGTTTCTAAGCCCATATCTTTGGCTTTTTTATATATTCTATAGCTGTGTTCTGGCATAACATTCCAATCGTTAAAACCATGAGACATGAGTAAAGCGGCTTTCATATTATCCATTTGGTTTAAATAATCTCTACCAGCCCAAAAAACGTTATAATCGCCAGTAACTCTATCCATTCCGTTTTTCATTTCAATATCTCGAACTCTGGCATTGTTGCTAGCTCGTTTACTTTCGTCTCCACTATGAATGTAATCGTATAATACATCTATGTCTTCACCTAAATAACCACCTGGAGATCGAACTAATCCGTTAGATCTGTAATAATGATAATATGATGTGTTAGGCGCTACAGGAATAATAACTTTTAAACCATCAACACCAGTGGATGCAGCGGCCAAGGGAATAGTACCGTTGTATGATGTACCCGTCATGCCAACTTTTCCGGTACTCCAAAAAGCTTTAACTTCTTCACCGCCTTCGGGTTCTGTAAAACCTTTAGCTCTTCCATTTAACCAATCTATTACTGCTTTTGGCGCTAAAGATTCGTTTTTACCGCCAACGGTTGGAGAACCTTGCGAGAAACCAGTTCCTGGAGAAGAAGAATGCACTACAATGTAACCTCGAGGTACCCAAGTTTTAACTTGAGAATTAGAGATAATTGGACGCTTACCACGGCGAGTTACAGGTGGATGAACACGCTCTTCGGCCATTTCACCTAATTCGTGGTTTACATTCCAAAAAACACCATCGACATCAGGCGCAACACCAGCATAATAAGGGCTTGATTCGTAAATTACAGGAAGTTTTAAATTTTGGGTTTCTGTTTGGTAAGGTCTTGTAACATCTACATGTACGCGGTCTAGCTTTCCATCTTTATCAGAATCAAAGGTAGTTTCGACAAATAAATCATGTCTAATCCATTTTTCAGGATGGTTAAAAGCTTCAATAATTTGTGCTTCACCATCAATAAAAATAGGTTTTGCTGTTTTTGTTTCTTGTGCGTTTATTGTTGTTGTAAAACTAAAAGCAATAATAAATAAGGTTTTGCAAAAACTATTTTTATTAATTTTCATGATGCTATGTTTTTTATCTTAAGTATTTTCTTGGTATTTGATACTTGGCGTTTTCTTGAGTCCATTGTAAATTAACTATATACCAGCGTTCTTCGTTATTAAATAATTGAATGCTGTTTATGCCTCGCATAAAAGGTTTCTCATCATTAATACTTTCATAACATTCGTAGGTACTAAAAACTTGTGCCATATTACCAAAAATATGTACTTCACGATGTATTTCACGTTCTATAAATCCGTTTTTTACAATCCAATCTCCAGAAGATTTAATATAATCAGACGGAGACATGTATTTTGGGTAAAGTTTTCCGTCTTTATCTTTTAGAGTAAGTATTAGTTTAGCATCGCTAGTAAATAGGTACTTAAATAATTTCCAGTCGCGTTCTTCTCCCTTTTCTCCAGAAATAACTCTGTATAAACTTTTTACTGTAGTATCTAGAGTTCTAACTTTTTCAGGATAATTTAAAGACTTGTCGTCTTTTTTTTCTGATTGTTCTTTTTTCTCTTGGCAAATTGCAGAATGAAATGATAACCCGATAAAAAGGATGAAAATAATTTTTTTCATAAAAATATTAATGTATTATGTGCTACAAATTAATAGTTTAAAAGAGCCTAACATGTTAAGGATATCTTAAAAATATTATTTGTATGTTTTTTTAATACGATCTAAGTTTCTTTTGTTATCTCGGTCTTTCATTGTTTCACGTTTATCGTATAGTTTTTTACCCTTAGCAAGAGCTATTTCTAGTTTAGCTAAGCCTTTATCGTTAATAAACAAGCGTAATGGAATAATGGTTAATCCGGTGTTTTGTACTTCTTTTAAAAGCTTTTTTAGCTCGTGTTTATTTAAAAGAAGCTTGCGCTGTGCTTTAGGTTTATGGTTATAATAGGTGCCGTATAAATATTCTTCAATAGTCATATTTATTACAAAAAGTTCGCTTTGCTCATTAAATTCACAAAAACTTTCGGCAATAGATGCTTTACCGCTGCGAATCGACTTTATTTCGGTTCCCGAAAGAACAATTCCTGCAGTATATTTATCTAAAATCTCGTAATTAAAACGAGCTTTTCGGTTTAGTATGTTAATTTTCTTTTGCATAAACCACAAAACTACATAAATTTAACTTGGTGTAAAACGTTGTATCTTTCAAATTAAACGCATATTCCGGTTATTTTAATACTATATGAAGCATTTTTTTATTTTAATTCTGATATCATTCTGTTTTTCCTCGTGTAACAGCGTAAAAAAATATAACGAACAAGTTAGCAAATTACACAGTGTAGAACATTTAAAGGAAGATGTAGATAAGCTTTATAATCAGTTAAAAAAACATCATCCAAAATTATATCAATATACAACAGAAAACGATTTAAATAATAAGTTCGATAGTTTAAAACAAACAATAAATAAGCCTTTAAGTACAAGAGCATTCTATAAAAAAATAGCTCCAGTGGTTAGCTATGTAAAACAAGGGCATGTTTCTACTGGTTATACGGTAAAACGTTTCACTAAAAAAGAGATGAAAAAATTGAAAAAGCAAAAACTAGACTTTTACAATTTAGACTTTGAATTTTTAGATGATAAACTTTGGGTTAAAAATAATTATGGAAATGATTCAACAATTATAGGAAGCGAAATAATTAAAATTGAAGACGATTCGGTTTCTAACCTAATTGAAACTTATAAAACTCGATTTGCGTCCGATGGTTTCAACACCACACTACATAATCGATATGTTGCCAAAGGCTTTTCGGTATTTTACACCAGAGATAAAGGTTTTTTAGATAGTTTAAGCGTGACTTTAAAGCAAAATGATTCGCTCTTAGTAAAGAAATTTAAACGCATAAAAAAAGAAGAAAATAAAGAATTGAACGATAGCATTTCAACTAAAAAAGAAAAACCATTAAAATTAACCAAGACTGAGAAACAGACCAAACGAATTGCTAAAAGAAAAAGAAAAAAGTACAATAAAAAACATGGGTTTATAACCAAAAGTAAAACTTATACCAGAAATTTTGAATTTAAAGGAGTTGATAGCACGGTGGCTTATGTTAAAATAAGAAGCTTTACAAACGGTAATTATAAAAAGTTTTACAAAGAAGTTTTTAAAACCTTAGATTCTTTAAAAACACAAAATTTGGTGATAGATCTTCGCGACAACGGTGGTGGTCGAATTTCAGAAATAGATTATTTATACAGTTACTTAACATTAACCGATTATCAATTTTTAAACCCTAGCGAAGTCAATAGCCGTGTACCTTTTTTTAAAGTTTTAATGAGTAACACTATGCCAAACACGGCCAAAGTAGTGTCTGGTATTTTGTCTCCATTTATAGTCACCCATAATTTTTTAAACACATATAAAAACGACGGAAAAATATACTACAAGTTTAAAAAATATACCAAAACCAAATCACCTAAAGCATTGCATTTTACAGGTAATATTTATGTTTTAATAAACGGAAACTCGTTTTCGGCGTCTTCATTAATTTCTACACATTTAAAAGCTAATAATCGAGCCATATTTGTAGGCGAAGAAACAGGAGGAGCTTATAACGGCTGTGTTGCTGGTATTTATAAAGTGTATCAATTACCAACTAGCAAACTAAAAATAAGAATTGGTATGATGCAAATTGAAGCACCACAAAAACAGCAACCGGATGGCTTTGGAATTAAACCCGATGTACAAATTATTCCTACTAAAAACGATAGAAAATTAGATAAAGACCCAGAGTTAGAATGGGTGTTAAATAAAATAGCATCCTAGAAATCAATTATTTTAAATACTTCACAAAAAATATAAATCTGTTTTAAAAGCAATTTTCCCATTGTGCTACCACAAAACATTTGTATTTTTGGTTAACCAATTTTATTTTAATACAAACATTAGTTTATGAATTCATACGATGTAGCCGTAATAGGCTCTGGACCTGGAGGATATGTGGCAGCTATTCGTTGCGCACAATTAGGCATGAAAACAGCCATTATAGAAAAATACGCAACACTTGGCGGAACTTGTTTAAATGTAGGATGTATACCAAGTAAAGCACTTTTAGATTCGTCGCACCATTACGAAGATGCTATTAAGCATTTTGAAGAACATGGTATTGACATTCCAGGAGAGATAAAGGTAAATCTTGAAAAAATGATTGCTCGTAAACAATCTGTTGTCGATCAAACTACAGGAGGAATCGATTATTTAATGAAGAAGAATAATATTGATGTTTATCAAGGTTTAGGAAGCTTTAAAGATGCGACACATATAACTATTTCTGGAGAAGACACTACCGAAATTGAAGCAAAAAATACCATTATTGCAACAGGTAGTAAACCTGCTAACTTACCGTTTATTGAGTTAGATAAAGAACGCGTTATTACTTCAACTGAAGCTTTAAAACTAAAAGAAATACCTAAACACTTAATAGTTATAGGTGGTGGTGTTATTGGTTTAGAGCTAGGTCAAGTGTACAAACGTTTAGGTGCAGAAGTTTCGGTTATTGAATATGCTGACAGAATTGTTCCAACTATGGATGCTGGTGTTTCTAAAGAATTAAATAAAGTTTTAAAGAAACAGAAATTTAAAATAAATGCTTCACACAAAGTAAAATCTGTAGAGCGTGTAGGCGATGAGGTTATTGTAAAAGCAGATAATAAAAAAGGTGAAGAGGTAGAGTTTAAAGGAGACTATTGTTTAGTGTCTGTTGGGCGTCGTCCTTATACCGATGGTTTAAATGCTGAAGCTGCTGGAGTTAAAATAGACGAAAGAGGCCGTGTTGAAGTTAACGACCATTTACAAACTAGTGCTTCTAATATTTATGCTATTGGCGATGTGGTAAAAGGCGCCATGTTAGCTCACAAAGCCGAAGAAGAAGGTGTTTTTGTTGCTGAAACTTTAGCAGGACAAAAGCCGCATATCGATTACAATTTAATTCCAGGTGTGGTTTACACATGGCCAGAAGTTGCAGCTGTTGGTAAAACAGAAGAGCAACTTAAAGAAGCTGGTATTGAATACAAAATAGGACAGTTCCCAATGCGTGCTTTAGGAAGGAGTAGAGCAAGTATGGATATTGACGGATTTGTAAAAGTTTTAGCAGATAAAACTACTGATGAAATTTTAGGTGTGCACATGGTTGGAGCTCGCGCTGCAGATATGATTGCCGAAGCCGTTGTAGCTATGGAATATCGTGCAAGTGCAGAAGATGTATCGCGTATGTCGCATGCACACCCAACATTTACTGAAGCTATAAAAGAAGCAGCTCTTGCTGCAACAGATGACAGAGCATTACACGTTTAAACAACGGTAAATTATATAAATTTAAAAAGCGAACCATTTTAGGTTCGCTTTTTTTATGCTTTAAAACTATAATAAAGTGTATTTCGTGAATAAAAAAAGCAAACTCCAAGAGTTTGCTTTTTTTTATTTTAAAGAAAAGAATTTAAATTATCCGTTCATAGATATTAAAAATTCTTCGTTGTTTTTTGTTTGTTTAAAACGGTCGTTAATAAATTCCATAGCTTCAACAGGATTCATATCTGCTAGGTATTTACGCATTACCCACATACGTTGTACGGTAACATCATCTAATAAAATATCATCTCTACGTGTACTTGAAGAAGTAAGGTCGATAGCAGGGAAAATTCTACGGTTAGATATTTTTCTATCTAATTGTAGTTCCATGTTACCTGTTCCTTTAAATTCTTCAAAAATAACTTCATCCATTTTAGAACCAGTTTCGGTTAAAGCAGTAGCAATTATAGTTAAAGAACCACCATTTTCAATATTTCTGGCTGCTCCAAAAAAGCGTTTTGGTCTGTGTAATGCGTTAGCATCAACACCACCACTTAAAATTTTACCAGATGCAGGTTGTACAGTGTTATAAGCTCTTGCTAAACGCGTAATAGAATCTAGAAGTATCACAACATCATGTCCACATTCTACTAAACGTTTTGCTTTTTCTAAAACAATATCGGCTATTTTTACGTGTTCATGAGCTTCTTTATCAAAGGTTGAAGCAATTACTTCACCACGAACATTTCGTTGCATATCAGTAACTTCTTCTGGACGTTCATCAATAAGTAAAATCATTTGATAAACTTCAGGATGATTGGCAGCAATGGCATTCGCAACATCCTTTAGTAGCATTGTTTTTCCCGTTTTAGGCTGTGATACAATCATACCACGTTGGCCTTTACCTATTGGCGAAAACAAATCCATAATTCGTGTAGAAATGGTACTTTGTCTTTCGGCAATATTAAATTTTTCTTTTGGAAAAAGTGGTGTTAAATGTTCGAACGATACACGATCACGAACTACTTCTGGTTTTTGTCCGTTTATAAGATTCACCTTAATTAGCGGAAAGTATTTTTCGCCTTCTTTTGGTGGGCGTACATTTCCTAAAACAGTATCACCTTTCTTAAGTCCAAATAATCTAATTTGAGATTGAGACACATAAATATCATCAGGTGATGACAGATAATTATAATCCGATGATCGTAAAAACCCGTAACCATCTTGCATAATATCTAAAACACCTTCGCTCTCAATAATAGCGTCAAACTCAAAATCAGGTTCGCGATAACGGTTTCGGTTATCTTTATTCCCTTTATCAACATGGTTACCATTGTTTTTATGGTTTTTATGTTGATTTTTATTTTGTTGATGGTTGTTATTGTTGTTGTTTCTTTGATTTGATTTTTGCTGATTTTGGTTATTGTCGTTCTGATTGTTTTGTTTTTTATCAGCAGGAGCAGGCTTGTCAGCATTATTTTTTTGTGGCGCATGGCTTTTATCCTCAGTTTTCTTTTGAGGCGTACTTTTTGCCGGTTTTTGTATGCGCTGTCTTGTTTTTTTTGTTTCTGGGGTAGGTTTTTCCTTTGTTACCGGAGTTTCAGTTACCGTAGTTTCGGTTGCCGTTGTTTCTGTTGGTGTAATTACGGCTTCTTTAACAGCTTTAGGATCGGCTGCTTGTTGGTCTAGAATTTGATATACTAAATCTAATTTTTTTAAAGCACGATACTTTGGGATACTTAGTTTTTTTGCTATTTCTTGTAACTCAGTAAGTTTTTTTTCTTTTAATTGTGAAATTTCAAACATTGATATATAAGTGAATATGTATTTTATAAGAATTTGTTATTCTGTAGAATGAATTATTATTTCTTCTGAAGAATTAACCGTTTGTTTTTACGGTTGTTGTGAATTATTACTGCAATTATACAACATTATTTTAATTTTTAATATTATTTCTGCTATTTTTGCGGTCAAGATTAAAAAAAATACATGTTACAACGCATTCAAACAATTTATCTATTATGTGCCGCATTGGTTTCGGCAGGCTTAATATTTGTTTTTAATTTGTGGGTTACACAAAATGATATTGTTATATTTGCCAAAGATGAAGTATTGTATTTAGGCTTGTTTTTAGGCTCTGCCTTATTATCAATTATTTCAATATTTATGTATAAAAATAGGAAGTCTCAATTTATGTTGGGACGACTTAACATCATATTAAACTTTATTTTACTAGGATTTTTCGTGTATCAATCACTAAACTTATCTGGAGAGACGGCGGTTTCTGAGAAAGGTATTGGGATGCTTCTTCCTGTTATTTCTATCGTGTTTTTAGCCTTAGCCAATAAGGCCATTAAAAAGGATGAAGATCTTGTAAAATCTGTAGATCGATTACGATAAACCTAACATCTTAGTAGTATTAGTGCGAAAAAAGCCCGAAGTTTTTACTTCGGGCTTTTTATTTTTAGGTATTTTCTTTTAAAAAAATGGGTGTTTTCCCTCTTGAAATGAAATTGTTTTTATATGATTTTTGTATTCACTTCTTCCTAAGATTTTTTCATAATAAGGCGATAACCGAAAAGCCTGTATTTAAACGAGTAGGTATTAAACTAAATTTATTATGGCAGTTTCAAACTATAATCCAGGACAAGAATTATCTTCAATCGATTTCCGATCTATGATTGGTGGTCCGTTAACAGCAGTTGTCGAAGCGCAAGCTCAAGCGGCACTTTCAACCGTAGGTTTTATTAAAAGTATCGGTTTCGAACAAGATTCAGAAGACCCAACAACAGGGGAAATTACTCCTGGTGGGCCGGTTTATGTTCAATTTAAATATCCAAAACAGGTAGCCCCGTACATACCTGCAAAAAATGGTATTATTGATACAGTTACCTTAGGAGGAAATGTAAATGATGCCGATTCAATAGTTAGTGTAGTAATTACTACATCGTCTGGCACCGGAGGTAATGTTGTAGCCTCTGTAAATGGAGATAATGGAATAGATTTATCGTTACAAAGTGGAGGTGAAGGCTATTCAGATGATGATACAATTTCAATAACTTATAATAGTAATGCAGACCCATCGGCGGTCGAAACGGTAGAGGGTACATTAAGCACTAGAGACGAAGATGCTGTGCCAGCCGTATATGAAGAAATGAAACTTGAAGTGCCTTTATTAACTATGGTTCCCATTCCATTTATTCGTATTGACGAGGCTACTATCGATTTTAATGCAAAAATTAACTCGATGGAGTATCGGAATGTTGCTTCAGAATTTAATGCTTCCAGTAGCTTTGCAATGAAAAATACCGTAAAAGGTAGTGTTTCTGCTGGTACAAGTGGTTTAACCTCCTTATTTGCTAAAGGTAGTGCATCAACTAGTTTTACTAACTCAGTTAGTTTTAAAGTAAATGCTTCTTATAAAAGAACATCGCGTGCTGGTAGTAAAGTAGAAAAAACCTATCAGTTAGGTGTGAATGTAAAAGCAAGTCAAGATGAAATGCCAGGAGGTATGGAAAAGATTTTAAATATTCTTGAAGAATCTATTGTTGGCTTACCAGCAAATCAATAATTCTATAAATTATGCCACTATTAAAAGATTATTTAGGGTCTTTAGTGTCTGGAGTAAATCAAGCCCGTGCTATGGCCGATATAGAATCGGCCAAAATAGCCGAGGCTTATGCTGCTAATTCTATATTGAAAAATTTTTCGGTACCTCGATTTAAGGCTTCTAATATAGAATTGGATATTCCTATTGCTATTGATGAATTGAATGAAGTTGAAGAAAAAAATTATCAGCCTATTGATAATAAAAGTTTTAACTCTTACGCGTACAATGTTTTTAAAGATGTTTTAAAGGTTGATAGTTTTGATAGAAAACAGTCGGATTTACTTCGTAAACGAATAGCAGCCGATACTGATACTTTAGAAAAAGACTTGAAAGCTAAAGAAGGTATTCAAAAATCGTTAAATAAGTTTGCTACTGGTGTCACACGGTTTTTTATAACGGCAACTAAAAATGATGATAAAGAGATTCAACGCAAGTTAACGACTCAATTACAAGAATCGTTAATTTCTAAAATTCAAGAGCCTAAAAAAACAATAGACATGGATAACACTAAGGTTTTAGTGCAATCACATCAGTTAAAGGAAATTCCGCCAGAAAATATTTTACGTATTAAAATGACATTAGTTGAAGAAGGTATGGAATGGCATACAATAGAACGTGATAATGGAGAAGTGGAAACTAAATTATTGCCAGAATAGAAGCGAGTTAAAATTGTGAAAAAGTCGTCATTATATATTATCAATGAGTTAAAACCAAAGTTAATGGAGCTTCCTTCGTTGGTATCCTCAATTCAGGAAAAAAAATTCAGCTCTGTTGATACGTTGTTTAAATGGCTTGAAAGAATTGAAGAAACATTAAAAACTTTAAATTATACACAATGTGCTGAAGTTTCTGGTTTGCGAGCGCAATTGGCACAGCAAAAATTTGTAATAAATAGTAAGCCAAACGAACGAAAAAAAAGACAAATAAGCAAGGCTTTAGAGATTATACATCCTGCTCAAGCAGTGGTTTCCCAGATTGTTTTGCCACTAGAAGAAAAAATTGAACAGGCTAGAGGTTTGCTTAAACAGATATTAAATGTAGCCAGTAGTTTAGGTATTTTGCCCGACGCCACACCACAAGATTTTAATAGTTATGTATATAATATTTGGGGTATTTTATTAGCACACGACCAGTTAAAAAATGGTATGAACAATGTAAAAGCTTTAATCGGAATGGCTGATGGTATTCAAATTCTGGCTGAAGAAATTGATATGTAAATTTATATCACTTTTTTAATAACCCTCAATTTATGCGAATGTGTTTTAGTATCCACATTGTATATTCCAGAATGGTCAATTCTATCAATTCGTACTTTACCATGTGCATGAATAATGTAATTATTAGGCATTATAATACCAACATGAGTTATTATACCTTCATCATTATCGAAAAAAGCTAAATCTCCAGGTTCGCTTTCTTCAATAAAACTTAAAGCTTCACCTTGAGTAGCTTGTTGCGATGCGTCGCGCAGTAATTTGTAACCGTTTAATTTATAAACCATTTGGGTAAAACCAGAACAATCAATGCCAAATGTTGTTTTTCCTCCCCAAAGATATGGTGCATTTAAATATAAAAATGCTGTATTTAAAAGGTTTGCTTTAGGTGATTTCTTGTTGGTGCTATTGCCTTCGTAACTATGGTTTAAAATAGCAAGTCCGTTAAGTGAAGATCCCATAACAATTGGGTGTAGTTGATTGTTTTTGTCTTCTATAAATTCAACTAAGTCTGAAGTTAATATAGGATTTTCGGTTTTAATTGACTTATATTGGTCTTCGTTTAATAAGAAGTATTGTTTATTATCAATCCAACCTTCATATTTATCGAAAGCTAAACGGATTTTACTCCACTTTTTTCTAGGTTCAATAATTTTAAAAATATCACCGTACAACACTTGGGAGATAAGTTCACTTTTATCTGAAGCTTCGCTTCTAAGCGGTACAATGCTTAAATTACAAATTCCGTACTGCATTTAAATTAATTTCGTTCTATAATAACTGCCGAAGCGCCACCACCACCATTACAAATAGCTGCGGCACCAATTTTGGCATTATTTTGATTTAATACGTTAAGTAAAGTTATTAAAATTCTAACACCCGAACAGCCTAATGGATGCCCAAGTGAAACTGCGCCACCATTTACGTTTACGTTGGCATTAGCTAATTCTAAAATTTTCATATTAGCCAAACCAACTACAGAAAATGCTTCGTTAAATTCAAAGTAATCAACATCTTCAATATTTAAATTCGCTTTTTCTAAGGCCTTTGGTAATGCTTTGGCGGGCGCTGTAGTAAACCATTGAGGTTCGTGCGCTGCATCGGCATAACTTTTTATGGTGGCTAAAGGTTTTAGTCCTAATTCGTTTGCTTTTTGTTTACTCATTAGCACAACAGCTCCAGCACCGTCGTTTATGGTTGAAGCGTTTGCTGCCGTTACAGTTCCGTCTTTTGAAAATGCCGGACGTAACGTTGGTATTTTATCGAGTTTTACGTTGGTAAATTCTTCGTCTTGACTTACTACAATAGGTTCACCTCGACGTTGTGGTACTTCAACAGGAACAACTTCGTTGTTAAATTTTCCATCAGCCCAAGCTTCGGCCGAACGTTTATAAGATTGTATGGCGTAAGCATCTTGATCTTCTCGAGTAAAATTATATTCTTTGGCACAAGCATCGGCACAAACACCCATGGCATTTTGGTTGTACACATCAACTAAACCATCTTTTTGCATGCCATCTTCAAGGGTTGCAGAGCCAAACTTTTTTCCTGTTCGCGCATTAAAATAATGCGGTATTAAACTCATGTTCTCCATGCCGCCGGCTACAATAATTTCGGCATCGCCTAAAGCAATACTTTGTGCCGCTTGTATAACCGCTTTCATTCCCGAAGCGCAAACTTTGTTTAGGGTTGTACAAGGCACGGTATCTGGTATTCCAGCAAAAATAGCGGCTTGTCGAGCAGGCGCTTGTCCTGATCCGGCTTGAACCACATGTCCCATTAAAACCTCGTTTACCAAATTGGGATTTAAATTAATTTTATCGAGCGCTCCTTTTATCGCAATGGCACCTAATTTTGGCGCCGGTATTGTAGATAGTGCTCCCAAAAAACTACCAATTGGTGTTCTTGCTGCAGATACTATTACGACTTCGTTATTCATGAGCTAAATGTATAGTTTAGTACTCGCGAAAATAAGGTTTTTTTAAGAGATAAATAAGCTATAAGTTGAATATAAAACGCGGTATAAGGTTATAATTTTATTACATTTGATTTACACTTAATACTAAATGAAAGATTTTATAAACAAACTTTACAGAAACCATGCCTTAATTTATAAAGCGCTATTGTTTGTTGCAACTACATTTTTTATTGTTTATTTATTTCCGAAGACTGGAAAGTTTAAATACGATTTCGAGAAAGGAAAACCTTGGCAATCTGAAAACTTACAAGCACCATTTGATTTTGCAATAAAGAAAACCGATGCAGAAATTGTAGCAGAAAAGGAGCAGGTTGAAGCTCAAATTCCGTTGTATGTTGATGTAGATTATACCGTTAAAATCAAAGTTGAAAGCGCCTTTGAAAAACAATTTAAGGAAGTTTTTAGCGATTCGATTTCTGCTTCAGATTTAATGAAATTAAAAAAAGTTGGGAACGAAATAATTAATCATTTATACGATTACGGTATTTTAAAGGGAAATCATGATTTTTCCGCCGAAAGGCAAATTGTTTTACTGAATAATCGTGAGCAAGTAAAGGATGGTTTTATTCCCAATTTAATTCGTCAAGACGATGTATCGACCATTATTAATAAGATTTTAAAAGGTTATAGTTTATCAAATTATAAAACCCAGTTTACAGCTTTATTTTTTGATTTAGTTGAGCCTAATTTAGTTTTCGATAGCTCTTTTACAAATAAAGTGAAGGCCGATGAGCTTAATAAAATTTCGTTTACGCGTGGCAGTATAGCCAAAGAAACGCTTATCGTTTCGAAAGGAGAAGTTGTTGATGAAGATACCTACCAAATCTTAAAATCCTTGCAGCAGGAGTACGAGTCGCAGGTTTGGAATAAATCTAATTACATATGGGTTTTAATTGCATACACTGTTTTAGTGGCGTTGGCCCTATTAATGCTGCTGCTTTTTTTACAAAAATACCGTATGGCTGTTTTTGATGATAACACGAAAGTGACTTTTATATTTTTTAATATAGCTTTGATTATTTCAATATCGACTATGGTTGTTAATTACAATTCAAAATACATTTATGTTGTTCCTATTTGTGTTTTACCTTTGGTTTTTAAAGCCTTTTTCGATGCACGCTTAGGTTTGTTTGCGCATGTACTAACCGTTTTGTTACTTGGGTTTATTGTGCCAAACAGCTACGAGTACATGTTTTTACAAATTATAGCCGGTATTGTAACCATATTAACAGTTTCCGAGCTTTATAAGCGAGCTAATTTATTTATTTCTGTTGGGCAAATAACCTTCATTTACATTATTGCATATTTTGCTTTTTTTGTAATTCATGAAGGCAGTATTACCGAGTTAAAATGGGAAACTTTTATTTGGTTTATTTTATGCGGATTAGCAACGTTGTTTGTACAGCCCTTAATTTATGCTTACGAAAAATTGTTTGGTTTGGTATCGGATGTATCCTTGTTAGAATTGTCTGATACAAATTCGAAGTTACTTAAAGAACTATCGAACAAAGCACCAGGAACATTTCATCACTCTTTAAATGTTGCTAATTTAGCTGAAGCCAGTGCGAACGAAATAGGAGCAAATGCGATGTTGGCACGTGTTGGTGCCTTGTATCACGACATAGGTAAAATGAAAAACCCGACGTATTTTACCGAAAATCAATCTACAGGAATCAATCCGCATCAAGAATTATCGAATAAAGAAAGCGCAGAGATAATAGTAAATCACGTTATAAATGGCATTGAAATTGCTCGAAAATACAATCTACCAGATCGTGTCATAGATTTTATTCGTACCCATCATGGTACGAGCTTAGTATATTATTTTTATGCTCAAGAAAAAAAGGCTTTACCAGAAGATACTAATAAATTAGATTTTAGTTATCCAGGACCAAAACCCTTTACTAAAGAAACTGCTATTTTAATGATGTGCGATAGTGTTGAGGCAGCCTCCAAAAGTATAAAGGAACCTACAACTACAAAAATAGAAGCTTTTGTTGAGAATATTATTAATAAACAAATAGAAGCGGAACAATTTTTAAATGCTAATATTACTTTTAAAGAAATTCAATCAATTAAAAAAGTACTAAAACACAAGCTAGCAAACATTTACCATTTAAGAATTGAATATCCAGAATAATTTTTAAAAAAATAAATAAAAATAGTTGCGCAACTGTTAAGTAAAAGTTACATTTGCAACCGCAAATTTATTGCGAAGTTCTTAAAAAGAATAGGAGAGGTGCCAGAGTGGTAATGGAGCAGATTGCTAATCTGTCAACGCGTAAGTGTTGCCCGGGTTCGAGTCCCGGTCTCTCCGCAAAATTGATAACCATTAATCGGGGTGTAGCGTAGCCCGGTTATCGCGCCGCGTTTGGGACGCGGAGGTCGCAGGTTCGAATCCTGCCACCCCGACTTTTTAACAAATCAATGAGCATCAAAAACTTGGTAATCGAATGATTATCAAGTTTTTGTGTTTTTGGACCTATCATTTAATTTGAATTGATTTGGTTAAAAAAGTGACCTATTCGGTTACCGCTTTCAAAAACGCATAAAAAAGGTAACCGAACCATTTGATTTGACTTTTGTTTTCAATGTCCAACTTTAAAAACAAAAGCGTATGAAAACCCAAAGCACATTCGCCGTACTGTACTGGCTTAAACAGGCCAGTGCAAAAAACGGAAAAGCACCACTTTATGCCCGGATCACCGTAAACGGAAAACGGGCCGAACTCTCCCTAAAACGGAAAGTGTCTATTTCGGACTGGGATTCCGGAAGGAGCAGGCTCAAAGGCCTCGGTAGCGGGGCCAAGGCCATGAACAATTACATTGAACAGGTCAATGCCCGTCTTTTCGAGATCTACCAAAAGCTCCAGAACGAGAACAGACTGGTCACGGCCAGTATCGTTAAGTCCCACTTCATGGGAAACGGCGAAAGCCGTCACTCCCTTTCCGATATTTTCGAGCACCACAATACCCACATGAAAGAAACCTTAAGGTGGGGCACCCAAAAGAACTATTTTACCACCCACAAGTACATATTCGCCTTTTTGAAACAAAAGCACGGGACGACCGATATATTCTTGTCCGAACTGGGGTACAGATTCATCATCGATTTTGAACGTTTTCTGAAGGAACAAAAATCGATGGGGAATAATACGGTTATGAAGAACATCGAGCGGCTGCGCAAAATGGTCAGTTTGGCCTATAAAATGGAATGGCTTGAAAAGGACCGTTCTTGAAATTTGAAGAGAAGTATGAAAAAAAGGAACATGACTTCCTTAGCAAGGAAGAGTTGGCCAGTATCGAAATCAAGAATTTTGAAATAACCAGATTGCAACTGATAAAGGATTTGTTCGTGTTCAGCTGCTATACGGGGCTGTCGTATAAAGATGTGATGAACCTGACTACGGAAAACCTGACCGTGGGTATTGATGGCGGAAAGTGACTGTGCCTAAAACGGGAAAAGACTAGCGTTGCGTTAAGACTGCCACCACTATCGAAAGCCCATGCCATCATCGGGAAATATAGGGAACGTCCATCCAATTCAGGAAGTGACAATCTGTTCCCGACCATATCGAACCAAAAGCTCAACTCGTACCTGAAGGAGATAGCCGATGTATGCCGGATAAGAAAGCTCCTTACCTTCCACGTTGCCAGGCACACCTTTGCAACGACCGTGACCTTGGGCAATGGCGTGCCCATAGAAACGGTATCGAAGCTGCTGGGCCATAAAAAGATAAGCACCACGCAGATCTATGCGCGGGTATTGGAGAGAAAGACAGGTGAGGATATGAGGCTATTGGAACGGAAACTGGAAATGGAGTCAGGAGCTCCACAAGAACGTACCCAATAAAACCAATTATTTTTTAGGCCGAAAAAGAATTCCCTTTCAGTGCGCTCCTCACCAAAAGACGGGAGCGTGCTGAAAGGGAATTTTATGTTGAAAAAAATCTTAACTACTTTTCGAGAAGCTTTTTTAAGTGTTTTATTTTTTCCTGCTCGGCTTTTAAAAGGCGTCCGATATCAAAAGGATTTTAGAGTTCGTGAAAACTTGGTACTGTTAGAAGAAGGTATTTGCTTAGATCAAATGAGAAATCTTATATCGTCTGATTAAAGGGTATACGCGGCCAAAAGAGGTAGGGTAAAATTACCGTAGGTAATAGATGTCGTCAATGACATTTTCAATGGCTTGGCGCATCATCTATCTAGCTAATACTATGTAGTGTTTTCGGTGGAATTTTGTTGATAGACCGATTTTTACTAAAAAATCAACGGTTTTATTGGGATGATGAGCTTTTTTCGTAAAGAATGGGATTTGATGATATTATACTTTGTTCATATACCCTTATAAACCTAGGCCTAACAGAGCAAATGAAAGCGTAGCGTTGCGCTAGCACGCTACCCTCTTGCTTTTCCCCCTTAGTTTTACAATCATGCTGATATAGAAGTTTTTTATGGTAGTAAGCTCTTGTAATTGGCAACTTTCTACCGGGGGAAAACTCTCCTAAATTATGGCCAAACTAACTTAATAAGCCCTATAAAGACAACTTTGTAAGGCTTGATGTCTGTTTAATGGACATTCATAGAAAAAGAGGGTTGAAATAAGAGTAAAAGTCTTGTTATCAAGTGATAAGGTTTTTTTGTAGAATGGGAGAGTTAAGGCAGCCCTGAAGTATGGTGTTTGTATGTCAAAATTCGCCTAGTATGAAAGGTATGAGTTTGACAATAGTTTGGTAAAACTATCTAGTAGAAGGGACTGTTTGAATATAAGAGAGGAAATGATGTGGAATCTCCGAGATATCTCTGGTCCTAATTGTGTATTCCAAATTTTAAGAAGCTGTTTGTTTGTTGTGGGATATTACATGGTTTTAATGTATAAATGAGAGATAATTTATATGATTTGAATCGTATTTTACATCATAAAATATGTTAATATTATAGATTTGAAGCTATAAGTCTCTCAATAATTAATAATTCTGTTCTTCTATCCATTTTTGGTCGAAGTAAGTTCTGAAATTAATGATAGTCGTAAATCGAATAATCCGGTTCGATTATAAAATTGAACCATCCGGGGTTAGTTTTATATGATTCACGATAATAATCTTAAATAGTATTGATGGATTTGTTTAAAAATTATAGTTTGTTTTATAAAGGGGTGTTATTCGCTCTTTTTCTATTGTTTTTATTTATTCCTTCAGTAGATTATGCTGATTATAATAATTCTACTATAACCTCAAAAACCATCTTTTTTCTGTATGCACTCATCATTACACTTGGATTTTGTATGCTTCAAATGATCAGTGATAATAGTAAGTTACTAGTGTTTAAGGTTTCGAGGTTAGACGTTCTTCTTACTCTTCTATTAATATTCGTCAGTGTCAATAGGTATTTTTTTCAACCTAATTATGGATTCTCTATTCGGTATATAGAATTATTAGGACTAAGTGTTTTATATGTGATACTAAGGCGGCTGTATTTTAACAGCTTTGTTTGGCTTTTGTTGGCAATAACACTTTCAGGAATAATTCAGGCTGGTTACGGCAGTTTACAGCTATTGGACTTTTATAGGTCTAATCATAATGGATTTAAAATAACAGGTAGCTTTTTTAACCCAGGGCCATATGCTGGGTTTTTAGCAGCAGTTTGGTCTATAGCTTTAGGCACGTATCTATTTAAGGAATTTATTCTTAAACAAACTTTGCTATTAGAAAATAAATCCTCCCCATTTGGTAAAACTGGTATTCGTTATGTTTTAGAATACGTCCCTCTTATTGGGATTGTTTCCATAGCGCTCGTCCTCCCAGCAACCCAATCGAGAGCATCATGGCTGGCGGTTTTAATCAGTAGTGCCATTTTATTAGAGTTTAGATATCGTGTTTTAAAAAATATACTAAATAAAACTACGGTACTCAAAAAAAGACTTCTTATAGCAATCCTCTTTATAATTCTAGGTTTAGGTTTATTTGGGATTTATCACATAAAAAAAGGGTCGTCAGATGGACGCTTGTTTATTTGGAAAATCACCACAAAAATGATAAAAGACCATCCTTTTTTTGGCGTGGGGTTCGATAGGTTTAAAGCGCATTATATGAATTATCAAGCGCACTATTTTGCTGAAAACGGAGACACTCCAGAGGTACTGGTCGCTGATGGTGTCTATTATGCCTTTAATGCCTTTATTCAATTTGTGTCTGAAAATGGTTTAATAGGTCTGGGGTTGCTTGTTATTGTTTTATATAGCCTGTATAGGACAGTAACAACTAAAAAAAATAAAAACCTCCTTATTGTAGTTAAAACAAGTTTATTAACTGTAAGTGTTTTTGGTTTGTTTTCTTATCCTATGACTATACTCCCCATTAAAATTATATTGGTTTGTCTTGTGGCTATGGCTGCTAATCTCGACAGTAAAAAAATTACATTATTAAAACAAACTAAAACAAATTTTGAACTTTCACCCATTAAGTATTTAGTGATAATTATTATCGGTTTATCTATTGTAAAAGCCACTGATTTAGTGATTAAGTTACATGCTGGGTTTAAAGTTTGGGACTATGCAATTAGGAGTTATGATTACCGAGATTATGAAAGTGCTATAAATGGCTTTAAAGAAGTGTACCCATTATTTAAAAACGATGGTGATTTTTTAATGGACTATGGAAAGGCATTGTCTTATTATGGTCAAGATTTAGAAGCAGTAAGTATAGTTCAAAGAGCCAAAACACATATAAATATTAACGGCCTTGAAATTACTTTGGGCGACTCCTATAAAAACCTTAAACAATATAAGAAAGCGGAGCAAGCTTATAGGCATGCGGCTAATATGATACCAGCTCGGTTTTATCCTTTGTATTTGTTGATAAAACTATATGAAGAAAGCGGACAGAACAAAAAAGCCTTGGCAACTGCAAAAGCTATATTGAATAAAGACATAAAAATCCCCTCAACTGCTGTTAATCAAATAAGGCTGAATACAAAAACTATCATAGATAAAATACAGTTAAATGAAAATACCAAAAAGAGCCCCCTGGGTTTAAAAATATAAAGATTCACATTCAATAATTTAAAATTTAAGCCTATGACATAGACCACAATCACCCAGAGGACATCTTAACATTTTTAAGATAGAAACTAGGTAATGCTATTACCTAATTTAGTGTTTGGCAGGTAGCACTCCAAAAGACTTGCAAATGTAATAAAATAGGAGAATTTTAGCAATTGCCGTTTTTGCAATGGCACTGTTTTTTAAAACTAATGTATCCAATAGTGCCAATGGCAATTTAACACTAGCTACCATTGCAGAGGCGCATGCAGTAAATGGAGAGGTTGATCCGGCTGATACATATTGGTGTGCAGCAGCACAATGTTATATTTTGATAGGTGACCCATGTTATACATCGGCTCCTTGTTACTCCAATGACCCAAACCCTGACACTAATGAGGATGGCCAAACGTATAATGGTGAGTTAGATTATTCTGGCACCTGTTGGTATGGAGGTGCTTCACCGGATTGTGTTTATTAATAACCAGTTATTTTAATTTTTTCAATGATGAACTGGGTGTAATGTTCAGTTCATCATCGTTCTAATATTAAATCCGTATATATGAAATTGAAACTAGTATTAATGTTGTTAGCTTGTCTATTGGTTTTTAATTGCAACAATTCAGATGTATTAAACAATATAAACCCTAAACAAGGTATCTTAAAAGCTAGCTCAACATTAAAAGCCATTAAGACTAAACAGTTTATTTTGGATAGCTATAGTGCTCCTAATCCCCAATACATCCAAATCGTTCAAGATACAGCCGAGGTAAAATATTTAAGTTTTTTAAACACCTATAACAATGCTATTTATCTTTATGATTATACTTCGTTAACCTTTGTGAAAAAAATAATTTATGAAAGAAAGGGGGGAGATGGTATATTAGAACCATTAGGCTACTATATAAAAACATTAGATTCTATCTATGTTTACGATAAACCAACCACAAGTTTAATACTTGCCAATAGTCAGGGACATATTTTAGAAAGAATGTCATTAAAGACCAATTTAGATATAAGGGATACAGATTGGACGCTTAAGTTTCCGCAATACCGATCACATACCGCTATGCCTATAATGCTTACTCCTAAAGAACTCTTGTTTACAGGACAATTTATAGGATCTGTGCCAGAAGAGATTGTTCCTCATTTTAAATTTACAGCCCATTTAAATTTAAAAACAAAACAAGTAAACTTTACACACGGTTACCCTAAGGAATTGTATGGAAGTGGTTTTAATTGGAAAGGAGGTATGTATACTCAGGTGTTTCCAGAGTTGCATCCCGATGGCGATAAACTAATTTATAGCTTTCCCGTTTCACATAATTTATATATAGCCGATTTAAAATCTGAAAACTATACTACCGTTTATGGGGGGAGTAATGTTATATATGATATTGCATCAATTGATGAAACACCCAAAAAAACATCACCCCAACAATTTTTAACACATATTATTGAAGAAGACCAATATTTAGGCATTCGTTATGATAAATACAGAAAAGTATATTATCGCTTTTTTGCCCTAGGTGCAAATGCCAAAACGTTAGATAAGAAAAACATTGGGGTAATTATAATGGACAAAGAGTTTAAGTATTTAGGAGAAACCGTTTTTGGGAATTGGAAAAATTGGAATTACAATAATGTTTTTGTTACTGAAGAAGGGTTGAACATTGAATATTTGGACGATAATCATGATGAAGGCAATTTAACTATTAAAGTTTTCGCCATTAAGCCACTTTAAGCATTCGAGCTTATGAAGAAAGAGTTACAAATAATACTTATTATATTGGGGTTATGTGTTTTGGCATGTAAACAAACTATAAAAGAACCTGGAACCCAAGGTATTTTAAAAATAATTAATACGCTAAATGTATCTCCTTCATATAAATACCTCATTATTCTTCCTGGAACGGGGTGTGGGGACTGCGTTAAAACAGGAGAGGAGTTTATGCAAAACCATATTGGTCAAAGCGATATTTTATTTGTATTAACCCAGATAGAATCTTTAAAAATGTTGCAGAACAGGCTAGGCATAACATTAAAAAATCACCAGAATGTTTATATAGATAGAGACCATACGTTAAGTATAATGACCAATAACCGTTATTACCCTTGCATTATATACTTAGAAAAAGGACAGTTAAAAAAACATGAATTTCAATCACCAAAAAATTTGGAAGCCTTTCAGAGGCTAGAAGGGCGACTATAAAAACATTAAAAAAAACAGCTTATTATGTTTTGCATAAACAAAATATTTTCATTTATATTTTTATTGGTCAGCTACATTATGTTTTCCCAGGCTGAAGAGAATATCCCCCAGTTTTTATCAAAAAACCTACAGGAACTGGCAGGTAGCCAAATCTCCGATGTAGTTTACTTGCAGACGGATAAAGACCTTTATTTTACACAAGAAAACCTTTGGTTCAAGAGCACGGTGCTGGACTCCAAAACCAATGCCCCGTCCAACAGAAGCCATATACTTTTTGTACAGCTCATTGAGGAAAAAACAGATACACCCGTTTGGGAAGAAAAATATGAAATAGAAAACGGCTTTGTAGATGGCCATCTGTTTTTAAGTGACTCTTTAGCGTCTGGCACTTATAGATTGGCAGGCTATAGCTCGCATTCCTATTTTAAGGGCCAAAAAGAATTCTACGCCTTTAAAAAGATAAAAATACTAAAAGGTGAACCACAAGCCGAAGAAGACAACCAAACAGATGGTTCAATCCATTTCGCTGTTTTTCCAGAAGGCGGGCATTTAGTATCGGGGCTGGAAAGCCGTCTGGCCTTTAAGGCCGTAAACACCAAAGGCTACTCCGTAGAGGTTTCAGGGACTTTATATGAAAACGACCAAGCATTACTGGAATTTGAAACAAGGCACGCCGGTATGGGCAGCTTTATGTTTGCGCCCGATGCCAATAAAACTTACCGCATACAATTAAACAACCAAAAAGAAGCTAAAATAGAAGCCTTCCCTAAAATACAACCCCAAGGGAAAGTGCTGAACTATCTAGGAGCAAACCATAAAGATGGTTATTTTAAGATAACACAAAGCCCTGGGCAGGCAGAAGAAAAAATATATGTGAGGCTACAGGCCAAGGGCGTGTCATCGCAAGTGGTGGTTGGATACATAAAAGATGAACTGAAATTAAGAATCCCCATAGAGAATTTGCCACAGGGCATCACAGAGGTAACCTTGTTCGATAAAGATTTAAAGCCCATTGCCGAACGTTTAATCTATGCAAATGCCCATAAAAAATTATATATCAACGCCCAATTGGACAAAAGCGAATACCAAACCAGGGGCAAAGTACGCCTAAAGCTATCGGTTACCGATGAAACTAAAACACCCACCATAGCCCACTTGGGCCTGCGGATATTTGGCCACCTATACAAAAACACATCGGACACCAAAACCATAGAGACACATTACCTTCTGAGCAGCCAGTTAAAGGGCAGACTATACGACCCATCCTACTATTTTGAAGCCAAAAACAAGAACAGGAATGCGGCTCTCGATTTGTTGCTACAGACACAGGGCTGGAGAGCCTACAAATGGAACGAGGCCAATTTAAAGGAAAAGGGGGATAACGAGCCTTTGGTTTTTGATTACTATAAAGGAAAGATGTTGAATTCCATACCTAATATGCACCATATTGTGAAAGCATTTTCATTTACGGGCGACAGTTTAAAACAGTTCAAGCCGTTGATGACGAATTCTTTGGGTAGATTTGTAGTTACATCTTCTTATTTTAAATGGGTAGAGCATGATTTTCTGTACCTTCAAGGGCCTTTTATTAATGAGAAAATATTTCCCTTTCAGTTAAACACTAATTATTATAATGATATTAATAATCATCGAATTAAAAAAAACAACCATTATCCCTTCACTACTTTTGAAAAAGAAATACATGAGCCAAAACCGTTTGTACTTTCCTCAGCACATACAAGATTAAGTCAAGTTACTGTAAAAGTCAAAAAAAACAGATATGGCAATAAACAATCACAAAAATTAAAGGCACTATTGTCTTTTGATTATGTATGCCATTTGAATATTTTTAATTGTGAAAATCATGTTTTTTTACCGAATTCAACAAGACCAGTTAAAGGGAGAACTTATCGTTTGCAATCTGGAACTCCATTTGTATATCCTTATTTGCCAGTTGGCTACAACAAGGATGGACTAGATTTTGAGGTTAACCTAAAAGAGATTATGGCACAATCAAACATCAAAAGAATAAAAGGCTTTTACGAAAAAAAAGAATTTTACCAGCCAGTTTATGATAAAGATTATATAGACGATGGTTTCCCTGACAAGCGTAGCACGCTGTTTTGGAAGCCCGATATCATAACCAACGAACAAGGAGAAGCTACTGTAGAATTTTATTGCTCAGACATCAATAGTCTGTACCTTGGGGAAATTGAAGGTGTCAGCGGTTCGGGGCAGTTGGGGCGTACAGATTTTGAGTTTACGGTTACCAAACAGAAGAACTAAGGCGGGATGACTTCTAAAAAAGCAATACAATATATTAACAACCATCGGACAATAAAGTTACTTGCTCTGTTATGTTTATTGTTCAGCCATATTGCGTTTTCCCAGGCCGAAGAGAAGATCCCCCAGTTTCTGACAAAAAACCTTCGGGAACTATCAAACAAGCAAGACTCCGATGTGGTGTACCTACAGACCGACAAGGATAAATACTTTACGGAGGAACAGGTGTGGTTCAAGGGCACGGTTCTGGACTCCAGAACAAATACACCCTCCAACAAGAGCCATATACTGTTCGTACAGCTCATTGAAGAAAAAACGGATAAACCCGTTTGGGAAGAAAAATACGAGATAGAAAACGGCTTTGTTGACGGGCACCTGTTTTTGGCCGACAGTTTAGCTTCTGGTTCGTATAGGTTGGCTGGCTACAGCTCGCACTCCTTTTTTAAGAACCAAAACGACTTTTACGCCCTTAAAAAGATTAGTATCCTTGAAGGCGAGGGCGAAACGAAAAAAGAAGAACCCCAAGACGCACCAGTCCATTTTACCACCTTTCCCGAAGGCGGCCACTTGGTATCGGGACTGGAGAGCCGTCTGGCCTTTAAGGCGGTTAACCCCAAAGGCTACCCCGTGGAGGTTTCAGGGACTTTATTTGAAAACGGCCAAGCCCTGCTGGATTTCGAGAGCGCCCACGCCGGCATGGGCAGTTTTATCTTTACGCCCGATGCCAATAAAACCTACCGGATACAAATAAACAGCCAAAAGGACGCCAAAATTGAAGCCTTCCCCAAAGTACGTGCCCAGGGCAAAGTGCTGCACTATCTAGGGGCAAACCAGAAAGATGCTTATTTTAAGATAACACAAAGCCCCGGGCAGGCTGAGGAAAAAATATATGTGAGGCTACAGGCCAAGGGCGTGCCCTCGCAAGTGGTGGTTGGATACATAAAAGATGAACTGAAATTAAGAATCCCCATAGAGGATTTGCCACAGGGCATCGCAGAGGTCACGCTGTTCGGTAAGGACCTGGCTCCCGTGGCCGAGCGTTTAATCTATGCCAATGCCCACAAAAAATTATACATCAACGCCCAATTGGACAAAAGCGAATACCAGACCAAGGGCAAAGTACGCCTAAAGCTATCGGTTACCGACCAGGCCAGAACCCCTGCCATAGCCCACTTGGGCCTGCGGGTATTCGGCCACCTATACAAAAACACATCGGACACCAAAACCATAGAGACACATTACCACCTGAGCAGCCAGCTAAAGGGCAGGCTTTACGCCCCGTCCTACTATTTTGCAGCCAAAAACACGAACAGGAATGCGGCTCTCGATTTGTTGCTACAGACACAGGGCTGGCGGGCCTACCAATGGAGCGAAACCAATTTAAAGGAAAAGGGCGATAACGAACCCTTGGTTTTTGATTACTATAAGGGAAGGCTATTAAATTCTACGGGGGATATGTACCAAATGATAAAAGCATGTACGTTTACGGGCGATAGTTTAAAACAGTTCAAGCCGTTGATGACGGATTCCTTGGGCAGATTTACTGTTGACTCCTCATATTTTAAATACGTAGAACATGATTATTTGTATCTTCAGGCTCCTTACTCAGGAAAGATAACATATCCATTACAATTGGATGATAATTATTTCGACGCCATTAATAACAGTCGAAATACAAATGTTCTTAAACACCCCGTATGTTTATCAAAAACAATAATGAAACGACCCGAATCATTTATACTAACCTCAAAACACAATGAATTAGACAAAGTTACAGTAAAAACAAAAAAAAATAGATTTGGCAATAAACAGTCCCAAAAACTAAAGACATTATTATCTTATGATTATGTATGCCATATGAATGTTTTTAATTGCAGAATGCATGGTATTCAATCAAATTCAAGAAGACCAGTTGAAGGCGAGTTCTATAATGAAGAACAGACAGGAAAGCTTATTAGGTATCCAGATATTCTTGACGTTTATATTCGAATGGATAATTTAGATGAATTAATGCAACGAATGAACACTAAAAGAATAAAAGGCTTTTACGAAAAAAAAGAATTTTACCAGCCTGTTTATGATAAAGATTATATAGACGACGGTTTTCCAGACAGACGTAACACTTTATTTTGGAAGCCCGACATTATAACCGACGCGCAGGGCGAGGCCATTATAGAATTTTATTGTTCAGACATTAACAGCCTGTACCTTGGGGAAATAGAAGGCGTTAGCGGTTCGGGGCAGTTGGGGCTTACAGGCTTTGAGTTTACGGTTACCAAAAGAGAGGACTAAGGGGATATAAATTAAAATAAGATGAACTCTACAAAATTAATTATTCTTACTTTATTATTAGGTGTGTATTCTTGTAAAAAGATTCCTAAAAATGTACAAAGAACTTTGGAATTGGCAGGGAAGAATAGGACAGAGCTGGAAGCAGTATTGAATCATTATCAATCACCTCAGGACTCTCTAAAACTTAAAGCAGCCTATTTTTTAATAGGTAATATGAGAAATAAGTCCTTTTACCCATATAATAATTCACAAGAGGAGTATCTCATTTTCTTAGATTCTTTAGAACGGGCTTTAAGGCAAATGGAGTTTACAATAAAGGATGAAGTTGAACAACAAAAACACCGTAAAGTATTTTATGACAGTCTTCTTAGTTCTAAATGGGAAAGCATAAAGAGTAAGTATGGGATATATAAAACATCTAGGGTAAAGGATGTGCATGTGGTGTCCTCAAAAATGTTGATAGAAAATATTGATTATGCTTTTAAGGTTTGGGACAGGGCTCCATGGTCAAAAAACTATGATTTTAATTACTTTTGTAATTACGTGCTTCCCTATCGTACGGCACATGACATACCTGGGTTTTGGAGAAAGAAGTTCAATGAAAAATTTAGCTGGGTTTTAGATTCCATAAACGGTTCAGATTTTTTACATGCAGCTAAACTCATTAACGATAAAGCTCAATTTCAGTTTGAGTATGATGAAAACTTTGAGATGTTTAAACACACATCCGTTTTAGATATAGACAGAACACTTAAAGGCGTTTGTAGGCATCATACGAGTTGGAAAATAGCAGCCTTAAGATCTATAGGGATTCCTGTAGCGGACACCTATGGTTTAGAGGGAACATCTTGGGCTACGGTGCCAGACTCTAATAATGTTTGTTGGCCTTGGCAACATTTTATCGAACCGGGAAAAAATCTACGTTATATAGAAGACCGACGTTACGAAAGCTATACAAAAATATATCGAACAACTTATGAAATACAACCTTTTCTGTTTGTAGATAGTAATCCAACAAATGTTCCTGTGTCTTTAGTGAATTTTACAAGAAAAGATTTTACGAAAGAACAAAGTAATGCCATAAGTATATCTTTAGAACTCAATATTGCTGCTCCAAAAAATACAGATTATGTTTTTTTATGTGCCTTCAGTAAAAAAAGTAGAACTTGGAGGGCAATTGATTGGAGTAAAATTAATAATAATAGAGGGACTTTTAACCCAATAGGGTTAGGTCATGTCTATTTGCCGATGTATTATTTGGATGGGAAATATTTTCCAGCTGGTCCCCCAATATATTTAAACAAAAAGGGGGGCATTGATATTATACAAAATCATACAGGAAATATTGAAAAAGTTAAAATTTATAGTAAAATAGCTCTAAACCCTGCAGAGCATCATCATGCGGAACTGATGATCAATGACGTTTTTGAAGGTTCGAATAATAAAAATTTTGAAAACGCTGAAACTCTATTTGTTGTAAATTATAAGCCTGCTAAATTAGAAGAAGATACTGTCTTTACCAATAAAAAATTTCGTTTTGTTAGATACCGTAGCGTTTCATCAGAGGTTGGCAACCCTAAAGAAGTATCTGATGTTTTAAAAATTGCTGAATTAGAATTTTTAGACGATAATGGGCGAAAATTAAAAGGAGAAATAATGACTTTATCAAAAGAACTTTTAGACTGTGCAAAGAACGCCTTTGACAATGATATCCGAACTAATTTTGCCAGTAATAAGTTATGTTGGGTTGGTTTGGATTTAGGAAAACCTAAAAGGATATCTAAAGTAAAACACTTATTTCAAAACTCTTTTAATACCATTGAACCAGGAGATGAATATGAACTGCTTTATTGGGACAAAGGATGGAAGTCATTAGGAAAGCAATCAGCTACCAGTAATTACGTTGAATATAAAGCACCTAAAAACACGCTTTTGTGGTTAAGAAACCATACCAAAGGTAAAGAAGAGATGGTGTTTTTTATGAAAGACGGAAAACAAATATGGGGGTAGTGTTATGCCAAACTATATTGGGTATATTTCTTTAACGTTATTCCTTTGATTGATATAAGAAACTTTTATACATTGAAAAAAAAACTTCAGGTATTTTTATTTACTTTGTTAGTCGTCTGTATTTCAATACTTGGTTTGGTTTGGTTAAGTATTGGCATTTGCATTATTACTTTATTATCAATCCTCATTTTTAAATTATTAATCAAGAGTAGAAATACTCTTTTAAAAAAAATATTTACGGCTGCTTATTGTTTGTTGTTCATTTTTTTAGCGGGCATAGGTTTAAAAATTTTCATGTTTGATATTTTTAAAATACCAAGTTCTTCTATGGAAAATACACTTTTTAAAGAAGACGTGATTTTGGTGAGTAAATTACAATATGGGCCAAGATTACCTCAGTCTCCATTTGATGTGCCATGGTTAAATATCGCGTTTTATTTTAATGATGATGCCAGAAAACGAATTAAGGAGGACTGGTGGGAATATAATCGGCTTCCAGGGCTTACAACGATTAAAAAAGGAGACGTTTTTGTATTTAATTCTACATGGGACAAGGAATTTATAATGGTTAAGCGATGTATAGCATTGCCGGGGGATACGCTTAGTATAAATGATGCAGAAATTTACATTAACCGTAAAGTTTTTGAAGAACCTAATTCAGTAAAAAACAGTTATAGTTTTAAAGTAAAAAATAAAATGGATTTATATATAGCATTAGATTCTTTTTCTAGTAATATATTTTTGAAAAATAGAAGTAAACTTTCTGAAGCAAACTTAACGAGGTTTCAGTTGGAACACCTTAAAAAGCAAAATTATATTGATTCAGTAAGTAAGCGTATTGACTCTTTTGCATCCCATGAAATATTTTTGAAGGAAACAGGCTCAGTCAAATGGACGGTGGACAATATGGGACCAATAGTTATACCTAAAGAAGGAATGCAAATAGATTTAAACCCACTTACCTTTTCAATGTACGGCAAGTCCATTAATAAATTTGAGGACCATGAAGTCACAGAAAAAAATGGCATTTATTTTATTGATAATAGCCCTATGTCTACCTACACCTTCAAGCAAGATTATTTTTTCATGATGGGAGATAACAGAAAAGAGACTTTAGATTCACGTAAGTTTGGATTTGTTCCCGAATCCAATATTGTGGGAAAAGTTCAATGTGTGTTGTTTTCCAAGAGGGAATAGCAGTTTGAATGGGAAGGCTACGGTTTGATATGGGGGTAAGCTTATGTCCAAAATGGATAAATTGAAATTTCTATTGTTATTTAAGTTGTTGTTAATTAATCTATCTTTTATCTTTGAATCAAATAACAACAAAAGTCCAAAAATAATAAGTTACCTATTCGGTTACCATGAGTAAACCAGAGTTAGAAGCTTATTGATTTTACTAATATAAGCTGGGGTAAAGTGACATCCTGCCACCCCGACTAAAATGAATACAAAAGAAAGCTAAAACCTTGTAAATCGTATGATTTACAAGGTTTTGTGGTTTTTGGGCTATCATAAGAATTGAATTAATATGACTTAATTCGGTTCACAATTCGGTTCACAGTTTCAAAACACAAAAAATGTGAACCGAATAGATGCTTAAAATACTGTAATTGAAATAGTTGATTTGACTTTCGTCTTGAAAAATGTTTAACAAAAAGACGACAACTATGCAATTACAAACCACCTTTACCCTGTCATTTTGGGTTAATGCCACACATATTAAAAACAATCAAGTTTCAGTTTTTGCAAGAGTTACTGTAAATGGTAAACGAGCAAATATTAGTCTGCAACGAAAAGTAATACTTTCCGAATGGGATTCTAACAAAGGAAGAGTAAGAGGGAACAAACATGAATCTCGATTACTCAATAGGTATTTAGACCAGGTTAAAAATAGAGTCTACGAGGCTCACGATGAGCTTGTAAAAGACAAAGCTTTTATCTGTGCTCAATCTATTAAAGCAAGGTTTCTGGGAGAAGATAACGAAGAATATTCTTTACTCACATTGGCAGATTATCACAATACCCAAATGAGTAAATCTTTAAGTTATGGTACTTTAAAGAATTACTTCACAACTCAAAAGTATATTAAGCTATTCCTAAACAAAAAGAAAATACAAGACATCTACTTGTCTCAATTAACATTTCGTTTTCTAGTTGATTTTGAAAAGTTTTTACGTTCCGGTGGACCATCAAAAACAAATGGAAAATAACACAGTTATGAAGCATATCCAAAGACTTCGTAAAATGGTCACATTAGCCTATAAAATGGAATGGATAGATAAAGACCCGTTTATAAAATTCAAACCAACATACATTAAAAATGAGTGCGAGTTTTTAAGTGAAAATGAACTACAAACTATTATTGAAAAAGAATTTGAAATTGAAAGACTGGAGCTCGTTAAAGATTTATTCGTTTTTAGTTGCTATATTGGCTTATTGTATATTGATGTAATAACCTCAACGAAGATAATATTACGTTCGGTATAGATGGTGGTAAATGGATAATCACTAATAGACAAAAAACGCATAACAAAGTAAAAATTCCATTACTGCCAATTGCCGAAGAATTAATTCAGAAATATGAGGGTCGTTTCAAAACTAAAAAGACAAAAACCTTATTCCCTAATATTTCAAATTAAAAGCTGAACTCGTACCTCAAAGAAATTGCCGATTTATGTGGTATTAAAAAGAATCTAACTTTTCATATTGCCAGACATACATTTGCCACAACTGTAACTTTAAGTAATGGAATGCCTATAGAAACAGTTTCAAAATTATTAGGGCATACCAAATAGCTACGACTCAAATTTATGCTAGGGTAATTGAACGTAAAGTAAGTGAGGACTTCAATACACTTAAAGAGAAGCTACTCAATAAAAATAGGAAACAATTCAAATCAGATATTATATGATGTGTAGCCTTATTAATAAAAATTAGTGCTAATTGAAATAGTTTAATTTTATCACTAAATTTGAATTATGGCACTGAATTTAAAAAAATTCTTTCTTTCACAACCTCATTTTAATAAACTTGTTAGTGACGACTATATGTTTGTTGAGTTTAATTGTCCAATAGAAATGGAGAATTTTAAGTTATGGACAGAAATACCTTTTTTGGCTTATGTTGTAAGTGGAAGGAAAGATTGGACAGCTTTAGACAAAACCTATAACGCAAAAGAAGGCGATGCTCTTTTTATTAGGAAAGGTGTTTATAATACCAAACAATATTTTGAAGAAGATTACTGTAGTTTACTGTTTTTTATAACGGATGATTTTGTTAGACGATTTTGTAAAGAGTATCATGAATCAATTCCTAAAGTCTCTGTGGATTATCTTAAAAATCAAATTTATGAGATTGATGTTAACGATCCATTGCGTTCTCTCTTCTTAACTGTTTTTAATTATTTAAAAACAGGAAAGGAAATACCAAGAGGTTTAGTAGAAATGAAATTTAAAGAACTTCTTTTTAATATTTCATTGAACCCTTCAAATAAAGAGTTAATTGGGCTTTTTAATTCTATTCAACACGTTGAGAAAACAAATCTTATCGACGTCATGATGAAAAACTTTCAAAGTGATTTAAATTTGGAAGACTACGCACGATTATCAGGTAGAAGCCTCTCAACCTTTAAAAGAGATTTTCAGAATCACTTTAAAGAAACACCAGGGAAATGGCTAAATAACAAACGTCTTGAATATGCTAAATTACTACTTCAAAACGAAGAACTAAATATTAACGATATATGCTGGGAAAGTGGTTTTAAAAACACCTCACACTTCAATAGTAGTTTTAAAGAAAAGTACCAACTTCCACCTAATCAGTATAGAAAGCAATATTTTCAAAAATAGATCATATAATTTTTTATTAATTTAGAGTGATGGCAGTAGATGTGTTTAAATATTTTAGTAAACATCCAAAATACAACAAACTTATGGGAGAAGACTATATGTTTGTTGAATATAAGTGTCCACTTGATGTTGAAAACTTTAAGTTGTGGACAGATGTGCCTATCCTAAATTATGTAATTAAAGGTAAAAAAGATTGGACAGCATTAGAAAAAACCTATCAAATAGCGCAAGGTGAAGCAGTGTTTATAAAACAAGGTGTTTACAATACCAAACAGTATTTTGATAATGACTATTGTGTGATGCTGTTTTTTATTACAGAAGATTTTATTCGACGATTTGTTAAGAACAACGAGCAGGTAGTAAGACCTAATAAATCGGAGGTATTGAATAATCAAATTTACCCAATTGAGGTAGGTGATTCGTTAAATGCTTTATTTATTTCGGTATTCAATTACATGAATCAAGGAGATAAAATCCCTACGAGTTTAGTAGAAATGAAATTTCATGAACTTTTTTATAACATTGCCTTAAATCCCAAAAATCAAGATCTTGTTAATTATTTTTGTTCGCTGAAGCAAGTCGAAAAATCTAACCTTGAAAATATTATGAAGAAAAATTTTCATTGTGATTTACAACTTAAAGAATTTGCACGCTTAACAGGAAGAAGTCTCTCAACTTTTAAAAGAGATTTTCAAAATCATTTTAAAGAAACACCAGGGAAATGGTTAAATAATAAGCGCCTTGAATATGCTAAATTACTACTTCAAAACGTAGAGTTAAATATTAACGATGTATGTTGGGAGTGCGGTTTTAAAAACACGTCTCACTTTAATAGTAGCTTTAAGGAAAAATATAATTATCCACCAAACCAGTATAGAAAACTACATCTTCAGTAGTAAATTCTATAGGTTTTTTACACTTGAACTTTTTACCAAATTAATTGAACTTTAAAGAAAATCCAACACTTTAAAGTCAAGATACATTTGTCCTGTAATTCAAACTTAAAATTATGGACAGTGTATTTACTTTCATTCAACCCCACTATTTATGCATTCTAAAAGTAGTATTTGCTATTTCTTGTATAACATTTTTTGGCTATATGTTTATTCAATACCTCTTCATGAAAGCTTTAATAAAGTATATACAAAGCATGCTTTAAGTACGTCCTTATTAAAAATCAACTCTAAATATAATGGAAAAAAATAATTCAAATTGGTCAAAAACAGATATAAAAATATATTTATTACTGTTTTTTATAAATACCGATTATACAGTATCAATACAAAATATAGACTATAGTAGATTTGAAATTAAGAAGCCAGAATTTGATAAAATTTATAATGAGTTTAATGAGGATAATGATTATCAAAGTATTCAAAAAATTCGAATGGCATTAGAAAATAAGGCGTATTCTAAAGAACAAATAAACACCTTATTTCTAGAAATTAAAACAATGTTCTCATTGTCGAAAAAAAGGAATAACTTGATTATTAATTCCATTTTCACAAACCTAGAACGTATTTTAAATACTGCAGCATAACTATTACTTTGAAAAATAATCCGAATACTATGGAAAAGCATAGAAAAGCACCTTTAGAAATATCATCGAAAGAATATAAATCTTTAGGTTACAAATTAATCGAAAGTATTTCTGAGTTTAATGAAACTATAGCTAATAAACCTGTAACAACAGGCGAAAAACCAAAGCAATTACAAGGTCTGTTAGGTAATAAATCATTTCCTGAAAGTGGTATGCCAGCGGAAACATTATTAAGTAAAGCGACTGATTTATTATTTAACCATTCCTTATTTAATGGTCATCCAAAATTTATGGGTTACATCACAGGTTCTGCTGCTCCAATTGGTGCTTTAGGTGATATGCTAGCCGCAACCGTAAACCCAAATGTTGGCGCATTTGCTTTAGGTCCAATGGCAACAGAAATTGAGAAACAAACCATTCAATGGTTAGCTGAGTTTATAGGTGTCTCTTCAGATTATGGAGGTGTGTTAGTCAGTGGTGGAAATATGGCAAACTTCACCGCATTTCTTGCTGCAAGAACAGCAAAAGCTCCATCTGATATAAAAGAAAATGGAATTAATTCTAATTCAAAAAAATTAATGATGTATTGTTCTAAATCTACGCATACATGGATTGATAAGGCAGCAATTCTGTTCGGACATGGAACAAATGCAATTAGATGGATTGAAACAGATGCCGATAATAAAATGAATTTGGAAGCTTTAGAATTAGCGATCACCACAGATATTATAGATGGTCATGAACCTTTTTTTGTAGTAGGTACAGCAGGCGATGTTAGTACTGGGACAGTTGATGATCTAGAGGGTATTGCAGCAATTTGTAAATTATATCATCTTTGGTTTCATATAGATGGTGCGTATGGAGTACCAGCAAATATTCTTCCAGAGTTAGAAATGGCATTTAAAGGGATTAAAGACGCAGATTCTATTGCTATCGACCCTCATAAATGGTTATATAGTCCGTTAGAAGCAGGTTGCACCTTGGTGAAAAATCCCAAACATTTAGTAGATGCTTATAGTTCACATCCTGAATATTATAATTTTGCGACCGAAAATGCGGAACAGAATTTTTATGAATACGGACTTCAAAATTCACGCGGATTTAGAGCTTTGAAAATATGGTTAATGCTTCAGCAAGTAGGAAGAAAAGGCTATAGAGAAATGATTAATGAAGATATTGAATTATCAAGACTTCTATACAGATTATCTGATAAGCATCCAGAATTAGAAGCCATAACTCAAAATTTAAGTATCACAACATTTAGATATATACCTACAGAAATATCGAAAGACATTAAAGATAATGAAGCCTATCTAAACAAATTAAATGAAGCCTTAGTAAATAATTTGCAACAAGGTGGAAAAGTTTTTGTGTCTAATGCAATTGTTCATAATACCTATTGTTTAAGGAGTTGTATCGTAAACTTTAGAACTTCTAAAAAAGACATTGAGGAAATCATTGATATTGTAGTCACTGAAGGACGAAAATTACATAAAGAATTACTATCAAAATAAGTCATTATAAAAACTTAAACCAACTAAAAACCAAGATTATCTGTAAAAAGATGGTCTTTTTTTTTGCTTTGAACTTTTAACCAAACAATTTGAACTTTAGAGTAAATTCTACGCTTTGAAATCACAATACATTTGTACCAAACAAATAATAATAATTTAAATTTTTAAAACAATGATTACAACAGCAAACATTAAAAACGGAGTAAACGTAGATCAATTAGTTGAAACTATTGGTGCAGTACAAACCAATCCAGAATTGGCAAAATTTCAGTTCAGAGCAAAAAACAATTGGATAGATGGTGGACATTGTGTGTCTAATATCAAAGGATTTTATGGCGTAGGAGCCGAAGACGAATCTCGTCAAGAAACATTCTCTTTAGAATGTAGCCATCCTCAAGTATTATTAGGGCAAGATGAAGCACCAACACCTCCAGAAGTGGTGTTACATGCTTTAAGTTCTTGTTTAACTGGAGCGATGGTTTATCACGCAGCTGCCAACGGAATTGATATTGAAAGCGCTGAATCTAACATTAAAGGTGGAGTAGATTTACATGGCTTTTTAGGTTTAGATCCTGAAGTACGTATGGGATTTGATGGTATTAAATTTACATTAAAAGTGAAATCGGATGCATCTGCAGAGCAATTAGAGCAATTAGCAAAATTCTCACCAGTATTCGATATGATTACTAATCCAACACCAGTTTCAATTGAAATTGTAAAAGAGTAATTAAGGCATTCCTATTCTAAAAAAGGCTGCTCATTTTGTAGCAGCCTTTTTTAATTCAATCAAAAACAAGCCAAAATTAACAATGAAAACACCAATTTATCATATTGTAAATGCAAATCAGGCGGTTGCAAAAATAGCGTATAAAACCAATGAGGTTTGTCCTATTTATCCAATTACGCCAGCATCTGAAATGAGTGAGTTGGTGGAACAATGGAGTGCCGAAAAACGACGAAATATTTTTGGTAGTATTCCAAAAACTTTCGAAATGCAAAGTGAAGCAGGAGTTGCAGGAGCAATGCATGGAGCTTTGCAAACGGGTTCATTATCAACTACGTTCACAGCATCACAAGGTTTATTGTTAATGTTGCCAAACATGTATAAAATTGCAGGCGAATTAACACCAAATGTCATTCATGTTGCTACCAGAAGTATTGCTACGCATGCACTTTCTGTATTTGGTGACCATAGTGATATTATGGCAGTTCGTCAATCTGGTTACGCCATGTTAGGTAGTGCTTCAGTACAAGAAGCGCAAGATTTTGCTTTAATTTCTCAAGCAGCAACATTACAATCAAAAGTGCCTTTTGTACATTTCTTTGATGGGTTTAGAACATCACACGAAATATCTAAAATTGATATAATTACTGATAAAGTAATTCAATTTATGATGAATAATAAAGATATAAAATCACATAGAGAACGCGCTCTTAATCCTAATAATCCTGTAATTAGAGGAACTTCACAAGGACCAGATGTGTTTTTTCAAAGTAGAGAAGCCATCAATCCTTTTTATGATGTTTGTCCAGATATTGTACAAGATAAAATGAACGCTTTCGCGGAATTAACCGGAAGACAATACAAACTCTTCGATTATGTAGGTCATGCAGAAGCAGAACATCTTATTATTTCTATGGCGTCTTCAACTGAAACTATTGAAGAAACCATCAAGTTTTTAAACGCTAAAGGCGAAAAACACGGACTTATAAAAGTGCGATTATTTAGGCCATTTAGCACAAAACACCTCATTAAAGTGTTGCCTAAAACAGTAAAATCTATTGCTGTTTTAGATAGAACAAAAGAACCAGGTTCAACAGGAGGGCCATTATATTTAGATATCGTTCAATCTGTTTCTGAAGTATTTCAAACAAAAGAAATTCTAACGTTTCCAAGAATAGTTGGAGGACGATATGGTTTATCATCCAAAGAATTCACACCAAATATGGTTGCAGCCATTTTTCAAAATTTGAAACAAGAGCAACCAAAAAACAATTTTACCATTGGTATAAATGATGATGTTAAAAACACAAGTCTTGATTATTCGAGTAATATTCAATTAGATACTTTAATGTATCAAACAATATTTCATCAAAAAAAACACACACAAGGTATTTCTAACCTTACTAAACTAATTGGAAGTCAAGAAAATAATTTTGTGCAATCGTACACAGCATGCGATTACAAAAAATCGAACTCTAAAAATAGTTCACATTTAAGAATTGCAACATCACCAATAAAAGCACCATATTTAATTAATAGCGCTGATTTTATTGCTTGTCAAAATAGAAATTTCATCAATCACGACACAACACTAAATAATATAAAGCCAAATGGTACACTTTTGGTTAATTCTTCATTAGAGTCACATGTGTTTTGGCAAGTACTTTCAGTAAAAATACAAGAGCAAATTATAGATAAAAATGTGTCACTATATATAGTAAACACTAATAGTTTGCAATCCACTTATTCAGTTAAAAACTACACAATTCCAGTGTTGCAAGCAGTGTTTTTGGCATTGAATAATGAATTTATTTCAGAAGAATTACCAGAAGAAATTATTCAAAATATTATAAAAGTAGACACATCAAATAAAACCAACTTCAATACTATTTCTATTGAGAACAACGATGATTTTGCAAACACACTTTTAGGGAAATTGTTAAAAGAAAAAGAGGAAGATATTCCAGTAAGTTTATTGCCATGTGATGGAACTTACCAAAGCAACACTTCAAAATTTAACTCGATTCAGGCATCAGAATATATGCCAAATTGGGACGCAGAAACTTGTACGCAATGTGGTGCTTGTAGTATGGCTTGTCCACAGTCAGCATTACGTATAAAAGTGTTTGACAATAGTTTTTTAGAGTATTTGCCTAATAATTTCAAGCGTACACATGCTAATGAATTTGATTTATTAAACTATACCATTCAGATCAATTCAGAACAATGTAATAGCTGTAATAATTGTATAGATGCTTGTTCTGCTAACGCCTTATCTATTAAAGAAAAAGAAGTCCATGATATTAATCATTGGAATTGTTTTGAAACGATTCTAGAATTTGATAGAACAAAAATAGACCGCACAAAAGTAAGTCAACAACAACTGCAAGCACCATTATTTAAGTATTCAAATGGAGTAGAAGGTTGTGGAGAAGCACCATATTTAAAATTACTATCGCAATTGTTTGGAGATAGGCTTTTGGTTGCAAATGCAACTGGATCAAGTTCTATTTTTGGCGGTGCATTGCCCACAACGCCTTGGTCAAAAAACAATAAAGGACAAGGTCCTGCGTGGTCAAATTCACTTTTTGAAGATAATGCTGAGTTCGGACTTGGTTTTCGGTTATCAATTAATCAACAGGAAGCACAAGCAAGAGAGCTATTAAAAAAACTGAGTTCTAAACTAGATTTCGATTTGGTTACTAATATTCTAAATGCGACTCAACAAACTGAAATTGAAATAAGTGATCAACGAGATCGAATAGGACTTTTAAAAGAACAGTTAAAAAACAGGACTGCTTTTGAAGCGAAACAATTATTACAAGTTGCTGATAATTTAGTCAAAAAAAGTGTTTGGATTGTCGGCGGAGATGGTTGGGCTTATGATATAGGTTTTGGTGGATTAGACCACGTTATAGCTTCTGGAGAAAACGTAAATATTCTTGTTTTAGATAACGAAGTCTATGATAATACAGGAGGACAAACATCGAAATCGACACCATTTGGAGCTGAAGCAAAATTTTCATTTGATGGTAAACAAAAGCAGAAGAAAGATTTAGGATTCATGCTTATGAATTACGACAATGTTTATGTGGCTTCTGTGGCGATTGGTGCTGATCAAGAACAAACTTTGAAAGCCTTTAACGACGCAGAAAGTTTTAATGGACCATCTATTATAATGGCTTATTGTCATAGTGAATCACATGGTATCGATATGAAAAACCCAAGTCAGTATCACAAAAACGCTGTTGCTTCTGGTCAGTGGTTATTATATAGAAATGACCCTAGAAAATCGAGCTCATTTCAACTAGATTCTGAAAACCCATCAATTAATATTAAAGATTATTTAAAGTCAGAAAAACGATTTACCAAGTTTTTGAAAGCTGAAAATCAATCAAATAGTTTATTGATAAGTCATATCCAGCATAAAATAGACCATCGATTTAAAAAACTCCAATCCTTGACAGTGGAATGAATAAAGGATTTAACAATATAAAAATGGGTAACGTGTCTATTGTAACTGATGAAATTAGTGCTTTGTCAGAAAGGACAGTATTGCACTATTTAAATTCATTATTTCAAAATGATATTGATGGAATAATGTCAAATTACACGAATAAATCAATAATTATTACACTGGTAAAAACGTATAAGGGGCTTAAAGAGATTAAAGAGTTTATGTGCGAATTGGCTAAACATTTTTCAAAAGGTAATACTGTTTTGATACTAGATAAAATGATTATTGAAAACGAAGTTGCTTATATAGTTTGGCACGCACATTCGCCTTTGTTAAGTATCTCAATAGCATCAGATACGTTTATCATTAAAGAAGAAAAAATCAGAAAACATACATTTATTGGTCAATTAAACACAAAGGAAGATATAGTTTGATGTTTGGCCTTATTTGAGAGAGCCAAAAACATAAGTATGATTTTGTTTTACAAAATTTCATTGACAAATAACGCTATTAAAATTGAAAAAGTTAATCGAAAACTTAAAGACAGAAATCAATATAATCGAATCAGAAATTGATGACGTACTTCTCAAAGCAGAAAAGGGGATAAAAATAACTAAACGACACCTTGAACGGTTGAGAGAAACCACAGTAGCTAATAATTTTAAATCAAAAGCTCAACTCGTACCTAAAAGAAATTGCAGACTTATGCAAAATTAAAAAGAACTTAACGTTTCACATAGCGCGCCATACATTTGCCACTACAGTAAAATTAAGGAATGATGTGCCCATTGAAACTGTGTCAAAGTTGTTTGGACATTTTAAAATAGCTACTACCCAAATTTATGCAAAAGTAGTAGAAAGAAAAGTTAGTGAGGATATACAAAGTTTAAAAAATAAATTTTAAAAAATATGTTAGCTTTAAATGTTTCATAAAATTGTTTTAGGTTATTTCCGTCCTAAGTTATATATAAATTTATATCCAAATGTTACTTTATATTTCTAATTATGTATTATTTTTTATCAAAATTAAACAAACTAGTAGATGTGACTAAAATTGTATATTTGTCTAACTATTTTTAATAAAAGTGAATTTTCTAGAATTTTATAATAAAATATTAGATACAGCTCATAAATCGTGTAAAGAGATTCCTTTTTCTGTTGGAAAAACTTCGTTCAAAAAAGGATCATTAATTACAGAGTATAATCACATTGAAGATAAAATATACTTTATAAATTCAGGGATTGCTGAAATGACGATAAAAAGCTATATGACAGAAAAAGTAATTGACTTCTTTTTTGAAAACGAATTAATTTGTGGTTATACGTCTTTTTTAACACAAGAACCAACAGATGTACAAATAAAAGCTTTAATGAATTGTGAAATGGAAGTTGTTAAAAAAAGTGATTTAATGCTTGCTTATGAATCTTCATTAGAAGCAAATAAATTTGGGAGGATTTGTACAGAACAAGGCTATATTAGAAAATCTGATAGAGAAAAAAACTTCTTGACAAAAACAGCTGAAGAACTTTATGTTGAAATGTTTCAATCTAGATCTCAATATATTTCTGAAATTCCTGTAAATAAAATTGCGAAATATTTAGGGATTCATCCAGAGAGTTTAAGTCGAATAAGAAAGAAAATAAATTCCTAACATAGGTCAAGTCTAATTTTTAGTTTAATATTTAAGTTGCTTTTAGTTTTGCAACTCAAATATTAAACTATTTATTATGCAAAATTTAATTTCTGATTTACCAACACCACTTGAAATTTTAACGGATCCTTTATCTTTAATTATTCTTGGAATTTACTTGATTTTAATGGTATGGGAAGCCATTTTTCCTGCTAGACAACTTCCAAAAGTAAAATTTTGGAAATTAAAAGGGCTTACCTTTTTTACTATATTCTTTTTTGTGGCTTCGTACCTGCCTTTGTTAACAGATCCTTATTTAATTAATTTTCAACTTATTGATTTAAGTCATTTGGGTGTATTTACGGGGTCACTAATTGGACTTTTTGTTTATGAACTAGCGGTATATGCATATCACATAACCATGCATAAATTTGATTTTCTTTGGAGAACTTTTCATCAATTACACCATAGTGCAGAAAGATTGGATACTTATGGAGCGCTCTTTCATAGCCCGCTAGATGCTATTGGTTTCACTTTAATGGGAAGTTTAAGTTTAGCCTTATTTATTGGAATATCGCCAGAATCAATAACAGTAGTGCTTTTGGTGATAAATTTTTTAGCATTTTTTCAACATGCGAATATTAAAACGCCTCGTTGGATAGGTTATATTATTCAACGTCCAGAGAGTCATTCCATTCATCATGGTAAGGGGATTCACAAAAATAATTATGCTGATTTACCGCTAATTGATATGATATTTGGGACTTTTCAAAACCCTAAAAATTATCAAAAGGAAACAGGTTTTTACGATGGTGCATCAAGCCGAATTAAAGATATGTTCTTGTTCAAAGATGTGTCAAACCCTTTAACTAATAAAAAGTAATTCAAAAAAAATAAGAAAGAATAGACTATAAAAAGAAAAATTATGAAAAAAATATTAATAAGATTTAATGTATTAATTTTTACTTCCTTTATGATGTTAACATCATGTAGTAATGATGATAACAAGACTACACCAGAGTTATCAAAACGCTATTTTAGATTCCAAAGTTGCCCTGAAAGCAACCATGGTAATTGGCAAGATACATCTTTTGTTGCTGCGACTTCAGACCCAAAAGTTATTCAAAAGTGTTTAGAGCAGTTAAATCTACCTATTGAATCAAGACTACTTTTTCCATTGGGTAAAATTGAAAGCGGAAACCAAGGTTACAATAAAAATGGGGCACATTTATTTAATTGGCATTTTATTGAAGATTCATGGGAAATGGTTGAATTAGGTATCGAAATTTATGATGGTTGCCCTTATTCTGATGTTGAGTTGACTAATTATGTGGATAATCTAGGAAGTTATGGTGGCTGGAGTAATAGAGTTGTAGAAGAAATTGAAGAGTTATGAATAAATATATAGCCATATTACTCCTTGCTTTCAGTTTTCCAGCAATATTGTTAGGGCAAGAGAAAGGAATCCCAATAAATATATCATTTTTTAATGAATCAACTGCTGTTCCGTTTACAAGGTTTATAACAACACCAATACATCCTGGAATTCAATTAGGAACAGAATTTAATTATAAGGTTAAAGAACATTCCCGATTATTTCAAACAGCAAATATTAGTTATTTCTACCATAATTATTTAGCTCAAGGAATTGGATTAAATACAGAGTTTGGATATGAATACCGATTAAAATTTGGACTTGCCTTACAAGGACTTTTAGGGGTTGGATATATGCACACCTTTGCAACTTCTGATGAGTTTACATTTTCAAATGGTCAATATATTAAAAAAGTTGACAAAGGAAACTCTAGATTTTATCCTTCCTTGTCTTTGGATCTTGGATATTATTTAAATAAAAACAAGAATAGCCCAAAAATCTTTATTCGTTACCAGTCTTGGATTGAATATCCTTATTCTCCAGGGTTTATAGATATTATGTCACACGTAAATATTCATATCGGAACAAAAATCTTTATTTAAATTAATTATCAAATGAAAAAAATAAGTTTGTTTTTTCTCTTCTTATGCCTATTGACAGCTTGTACAAAAGGAGAGGATATTAAGCCAGAATCTTACAATTGCAATTATAATTTTAATGATTTGAGTCAAGTCAATCCAAACAATTTAGTATATCAATCTGTTTTGGACGATATGACGAGTAAAGGAGTTGTGGGCGTTGCAATGTCAGTTTATAGCAGTAATGGTATTTGGTTAGGAGCAAGTGGAAAGGCTGATTTGCACAATAATATAGATATGAAATCCTGCAATATTACAAGAGTAGGTTCTATAGTGAAAATGGTTACTGCAACTGTAATATTAAAATTGCAGGAAGAAGGTAAATTGAATATTGATGATAAAATTTCCAATTATCTAAATGGCGATAACATTAATAAAATAAAAAATGCTGAAAAAGCAACAATTCGCCAATTAATGCAACATTCTAGTGGTATAAATAATTATATCCACAGTTTGCAGTTCCAAACGGCATCCCTCAACAATTTAGTAAAAGAATGGAACGCCCATGAGCTTTTAAAATACTCCTATAACGAGTCCCCATACTTTGAGCCAGATGAAGATGTACGATACTCTAACACAGGTTATATTTTACTTGGTCTTTTAATAGAAAAATTAGAAGGCAAACCATTATATCAGGTATTTGATGAAAATATTTTTGAACCACTAGGATTAATCAATACACAATTTGCAGGTAAGAACCCAGTACCAGAAGGCATTGTTAGAGGCTATGTTGATTTGTACAGTAATTTAAATGTGATTGAAAGCACATATTATAGTGGTTGGGATTACTACACTGCAGATGGAGGTCTAATTTCAAATGTTTATGACATGAATGTTTTTTTTAGAGCCTTAATGAATGGAGAAATAATTAACGCAAACTCATTGAACCAAATGTTGACTTGGAAAACACCTAAAGAAGTAGAAGTAGATTTTTTTCCAATAAGTTATGGCTTAGGAATATTTAAAATTGAAACCCCTAAAGGCATTGCATATATGCATAGTGGAAATGCGATTGGTTATGACGCAAATATGTTTTATTTCCCAAGCGATAATACTACAATTGTTTATGCATCAAACAGCAACTATGGTAAAATTGAGCCATTGGTATCATCAAAACAAGCAATGGAAAAAATTATAAATAAAACTAAAGAATAAAAATTATGAAAACTATTAAAATTGCAGAGTTGTTAATTACTGCTTTGTTAATCGTATCATGTCATAATGATGATTGCCCAATTCAACCAGAACCTGAAATAATACAATTGAAAGTTATTGGTAAAGGAACGGCAGTTGCTCAATCTAAAACTTTTACCCATCCAATAACGGGAGAGGTTTTAGAAGCAGATTGTTATTTGATGAATCTTATAGACTTAGATACTAAAAATACAATAGGAACGCTTGAGGATTGCGTAATAGAGATGCAAGTACCTAGCGATGGAACAATTACTTCTAGAGTTATTACATTAATTAGTATTGATGGTCGTGGAACTATTCAAGCTGAAAGCTCAGTTTTTCAAGAAATACAACCTCCTGTTCAAAATCTTAATTTCAATACATCATATACACCAACAGAAAATAATGTAATAAATACATCTTTTGAGTTTGAAGGCATGGAAGGTACTGTTTCTTTAGTTGGAGAAGTAAGTTATAAAGATTTTGAAGAAGGCATTCTAACCTTCAATAATAATTTCACTATTGAGCTTAAAAAAATAATAGAATAAAAAGGATTGCACAATTTAAAAGAAATAATATTATTGGGCTAATAATTTAATAACTACAATAAACAAGAACACTATCAGTATTCAATTATTTAATATGACAAATGAAATCTCTAATATACTTTAAAATATTTTCAACAATCACTTTTTGTCTTGGCTTTATTTTACACCTAGCTTATATAGTTCTAGGAAGAAAATACTTCTTTAATAATTTACTAACAACAAAAGTAGATGCTGTATTAAGTATTCCAATATTACTTACAGCTATTTTTAGCTACTTCTCGTTAAGATCAATTAAAAATTTTCAAAAATGGAAACAGGTTGTATTTATTTTATTGAGCTTATATCTGACGATCAGTATCCCTTTACATGTCAAATCTTGGTTTTCAGACAACGTTTCTCAAATCAAAGCCTTTCCTAAATATTACAGTTATTTTATACTACCCATTATGGGACTATTGATAGCATTTGTAAATTCATTAGAAATCAAGAAGAGATTATGAATAAAACAATGTTAAAAGTATTGCAAAAGATTTTTAAAAGTAATACTATTTTAAAAACGGGTTTTAACCTAAATATCCCTTATAGGAGGAGTTCAGGTCGTGTTTGTTTTGTATCAGACGATTTACAAACTATCAAAATAAAAATTCCATTAACTTATAAAAACAAGAATTATATTGGGACGATGTTTGGTGGTTCAATGTTTGCAGCAACAGATCCTATTTATATGATGCAACTTATAACAATTTTAGGAAATAATTACGTGGTTTGGGATAAAGCTGGCTCAATACAATTTAAACGTCCTGTTACTAAAACAGTATTTGCAAACTTCATTATAACTAATGAATTCTTGAAACAAATTGAGAATGATATAAATAAATATAATGAAAAAGACTATTGTTTAAAAGTAAATCTAACAGATAAAGATGGGGTTACTTATGCTGAAGTAGAAAGGGTTATTTATATTGCATCAAAATTCTATTATAAAAACAAAAAACATTGATTAAAATATAACCAAAGTAAAAAGGAAATATCAATAAATCATGAATAAAGAATTATGTATAGAAAAAGCTACTGCTGCTAACATTACTGAAATGCAACGCTTATTTGTCAACGCAATTTATTCAGTATGTGCTGCAGACTACAATACTGAACAAATAAAAGTGTGGTGCTCTAGTATTGAAAATAAAAAAAGAGAAAACCGTAGTTAGACAAGATGCCCAGTTTATGAACTACAAAATGAAAAAAATACTGAAGTAGTTAAAATAGACATTGTTTGTGTTTTTTAGTTAAAAAATCAAAAGCAATCATTGATTAATCTGGCAAAAAACGACTTGGAGCTGTTGTGAAGTAGAATTTTAAAAATGAATAAAAGGAGCATATGTCATCCGAAAATAAGTATATCGAAACATTTAAGTCATGGAGTAAAGTTGCACAGCGCTATGAAGATAAATTCATTGATAATGAGTTATATGATGATACTTATAAAAAGTTTTATAATATAATCGGCAAACATAATGCGTCTATTCTAGAAATTGGTTGTGGGCCAGGAAACATAACTAGAAATATCCTGAAATTAAACCCATCTTTTAACATTTTAGCAACAGATGTTTCGATAGCTATGATCAATCTAGCAAAAAAGAATTGCCCGAAAGCAAAATTTAAAGTGTTGGATTGTAGAGAAATAAGGGTTTTAAAAACTAAATATGATGCTATTATTTGTGGATTTACAATTCCATATTTATCATATATAGATTGCAATCAATTATTTTCAAGCATAGAAAAATTATTAGTTGAAGGAGGTATTCTGTATTTAAGTTTTGTAGTTGGTATATATACTGGTTCGGGTTATATATCTGACAGTTTTGGAAATCGAATGTATTTCTATTACCATGAGTTAGAAATAATTTGTAAAGAGTTAGAAACAAATAACTTATCAGTAATTGAACAATTTGAGAAGTCTGTAAAATCTAATAAATCAACAGAATCACACATCATACTCCTTGTGAAAAAACGAAAGACATAAAAAACTAATTAAAATACTTTATTAATATTAATGGTGTTACTTCTGGTAGTCAATTGTATGATTTCAACTTCATTTTAAAATCAATTATTTTTTGTGTTCTGAACTTACATTAATAACATATCTATTTTGTTATGTCTTTTTTAGAATTCTACAATTTGATATTAAACACTTCTTTTACTTAAGAAGAACTTCCTTTTTCAGTAGAAAAATTCATGTAAAAAAAAGGAATGATTTAAACAAATTATAAACAGATTGTAGATACTATTTACTTTATAAATAATGGTATTGTTGAAATGACTATTAGAAGTTATATGACAGGTGAGATAATTAATTTCTTTTTTGAAAATGAACTATTTTGCGGATATACCTCGTTTTTGGATCAATGCCCTAATGATGTTCAAATAACTTCTTTTACTAGACTCCGAAATTGAAACACGGCCTAATAAATATAAATCTATCGAGTTGGAAATGTCTTTAGAAAATTTAAGATGTTAAGTTTCCTTCTTAAAAAAAACAGTATCATCTTTTAGAACTTTATAAAGAAATGTATTGGGCTCACTTTTTATTATGACCCAATTATACCATTTATAGAGCTTCTTACACCGTCCAATAAGCCTTATTCAAATTAATTTTGTCCTAGTAAATACTTGGCAATACAGCTAAAGTTTAAAAATAAAATCAAACATTAAAATTTTAAAATTATGAAAACAAACCTACTCTTTTCACTTGTATTATTTTTCACAATACAGGTTTCAATGTCACAAACAGTCGATATTCCAGACCCAAACTTTGAACAAGCACTCATAGATTTAGGTTTTGACACCAATGGATTAAATGGCAATATTTTAGTAGCAAATGCACTTGGAACAAGTTTACTTAACCTTAACAATAAAAACATTAGTAGTTTACAGGGTATAGAAGCTTTTGAAAACTTAACAAGTCTTAATTGTAATGGCAATAATTTATCGAGTATAGATTTAAGCAGTAATTTAAATTTAGTAGCGCTTCAATGTACAGATAATCAAATTACAGTTTTAAATCTTCAGAATAATACAAGTTTAGAACAATTGCATTGTTCCAATAATTTATTAACCAATCTAGATGTAAGCGCCAATACAGCTCTAACTACAATTTCTTGTCCTTTTAATAGCATAACAAGTTTGGATTTTAGCAATAATTTGGACCTAGAATATTTAGTAGCTGTTCATAACGATTTAACAACAATTAACGTAACCAATAATAGTTTGTTAAACACACTTTATCTAGATGACAATGATTTAAGTAGCCTTGATGTAAGTAATAATGGGTTATTAGAGTATTTGTATTTAAAAGATAATCACTTAACCACTTTAAACCTTGCTAACAATACTTTATTAAAAAACCTTCGTATAAATAACAACAATTTTAACAGTATAGATATAAGCTCTAATACCTTACTAGAGACCTTTACTTCAACTAATAATAATATAAGCAGTATTGATATAAGTAATAATATTCAGTTGAAAGTTTTAGGTTTAGCTTTAAACAACCTAACAACCATAGATGCCAGTAATAATAGCATGTTAACTGAATTTAGAGCTTCAAATAATCAACTGGTAAGTGTAAATCTTAAAAACGGAAACAACACAAATATTGCATCAAATAAGTTTTCCACACAGTCTAATCCAAACTTACTATGCGTTGAAGTAGATGATGAAGCTTACAGTAATTCAAATTGGTCCAGTAGTATCGATGCGCAAACCAGTTTCAGTGAATCTTGTCCTACTATTGCCATTCCAGACGCAAATTTTGAACAAGCTCTTATAGATTTAGGCTATGACCTCAACGGTCTTACAGGAGACATTTTAGAAGGTGAAGCAGCAATGGTAACATATCTAGATGTTAGCAATAAAAATATTAATAGTTTACAAGGTATTGAAGGATTTGTTAATCTAACAGATTTAAGATGTCAAGAAAACAACCTTATAAGTTTAGATGTCAGTAATAATTTATCATTAGTACAACTCAACTGCCGTACGAATCAATTAACTTCTTTAGATGTAACTAATAACACAGCTCTAGAAATTTTAAATTGTTTTTCTAACCAAATTAATGGTTTAGATTTAAGCAATAACCCAGTTTTAAGATCTATACTTTGTGACGATAACCAACTAGAAAGCTTAAATGTAAAGAATGGGAATAACGAAAATGTTACATTATTTGGTGCGCTTAACAATCCAAACCTTTTATGTATTGAAGTAGATAATCTTGCGTATAGTAATACAAATTGGTCCAGCGGTATAGATGCACAAACTAGTTTTAGTGAAGATTGTGACGGGACATTATCTATAGAGGAAGTATCTGTATTAGATAATGTAAAACTGTTTCCTAATCCATCTTCGGGTCAATTCTCTATTAACGGTTTACAGCAAGATTCTAAAGTCAAGGTTTACGACATAAACAGTAGATTAATTTTAAGTAAAACGGTTAGTAATAATGAAACCATCAATTTAGCTAACACCACAGCAGGTATATACTTTATAAATATATCCAATCAAGCAGGCAGTACAGTTAAGAAGTTAGTAATACAATAGCACTACAAAGGTTGTTAGGTTTCCTTCTATATGAAGAGTGGTTAATAGTTCGGAAAGTCATTATAAAAATGATGGCTTTCTTTTTGTTCAAAAGCATCAAATTATGTTGAGCTTATTATACTATTTATAGAACTTTTACAACCATTTTATGTCAGGGCTTTCAGATAAATTTGCTACATAAACAATTAATTAAGTGCAGTTTATAAGATAACTCATTAGCAAATTATCGAGTAATGAAAATAGATGCAAAAAAATGGACAGAAGGAGAATTTAAAGCATATGTATTACTCTTTTGCGCAAATTCAAATTATAGAGAGGTAAGCCAAGACATAAACATACTTAAGCATCATGTTGGTAAGGATGAGTTACAAGCAGTCTCAAACGAGTTTGATAAAGATAATGATTATCAAAGCATTCAAAAAATATGTATGGCTATAGAAGAACAAGGCTATTCAAAAGATCAATTACAGGCCTTATTTCAAGAAATAAAAGAGTTGTTTCTTTCAGGAGAAAAGTTCGATAATGTAAAGAAAAACATATTCATGAGCTTTAAAAGAATGTTAATTTCAGCAGAATGAACATACTAATGTACACTAAAAACAAATATTTAAAATTTGCAAATTCAAATAAATAACAAAGCAATATAAGTAGTAACTGTTATTAAATAAATTCCTTTAAAAAACACTAATCAATACTATAATCTGGCTAGCAATAAATGTCCATGACAAGAATCGCTATGCCCAAAAACAAAAAATAAAATGACCCAAGATCAAACACTTTATGAAAAAATTGGAGGTATTAATGCCGTAGATGCAGCAGTAGATATTTTCTATAAAAAAGTATTAGAAGATAAAACCATAAGCCACTTTTTTGACAATGTAAGTATGAAGTCACAAAGAGGAAAGCAAAAAGCATTTTTAGCTTATGCGTTTGGTGCGCCATTAAACTATACAGGTAAATCAATGCGAGAAGCACATGCACACATGAATCTTACTGAAGATCATTTTAATGCTGTAGCTGGGCATTTAATAGAAACACTACATGAATTAAATGTACCACAAAACCTTATTCAAGAAGTTGTAGAAGTCGCATTAAGAACTAAAAAAGATGTGTTAGGCATCTAAATTATAAACACAAATTAATATTAAATAATAATACAATGAAAAAAGCAATTAAAAAACACAACAAAATTCAACAGTTAAGTTTGGGAACCCTTTACCTTATAGGTATAGCTTGCATGGTTTTAACCCTTTTTACATTTATAAGTTGTAGTAGTGATGACAGTCAAGATAGTCAAGAACCCGAAACTGTAGCCATTCCAGATGCTAATTTTGAATTAGTGCTTTCAAATCTAGGGTATGATACCAATGGTATAAACGGAAGTATTCTTAAAGCGGATGCCGAAGCTCTAACAACTTTAGACGTTAGCAATAAAGATATTAACAGTCTGCAAGGTATAGAGGCTTTTATAAACTTAACAACGTTATATTGTTCTGGTAATAATTTAGAGAGTATTGATATCAGTCATAATATAGATTTAATTAATTTTAAATGTGACGATAATCTGCTAGCAACTTTAAATATTCAAAATAATACAAATTTAGAAACCCTTTTTTGTAGAAGCAATAATATAGAATCCATCGATACAGAGAATAACCTTTTATTAGAGCAGATAGATGTAAGTAATAATAGTCTATATATTCTAAATCTATCAGACAATAGTGCATTAACTTATATTAACGCTGCCAATAATCAATTAAATTCCTTATGTGTCAAAAATGGGAATAATGCAAATTTTACTGGATTTTTAGCAACATCCAATCCAAATTTGGATTGTATAGAAGTAGATAATGAAACGTATAGTAATACATTTTGGTTTCAATTTAAAGATGCCCAAGCTAGTTATAGTGAAGGGTGTTTGTAGCATAAAAATAAAGAGTACCTCATAATAATAAATTATAGCCTTTACTTTTTGGTATTGGCTATAATTTTTTTTGATAGATTTTATATACATTTGTGCTAGACCTTAAATACGTTTAAGATTTATGACAAATGTTTTTACATATATAAGAGAGTGTGAATTATTTAAAAAATTCACAGTTGACGAATTACTGTTTGTTGAGTTTAAATGTATGATTGAAGAGATTCGTTTTGGCATGTGGTCAGATGCCAATTACTTTGTATTTGTTACCAATGGTAAAAAAATGTGGAAAACACATCGTGGTGAATATATGGTAAAAGCAGGAGATGCCTTATTTGTAAAAAAAGGGGCTCATATAGCACACCAATTTCATAGTGAAGATTACTGCGCTCTTATGATTTTTATGCCAGATGAATTTATAAAAAAGTTCATGCTTAAATTTAGTGACACCATTTCATTTAAAAATGATTGTGAACATTTAGATTCAGACGGTGTTTTAAGAATACATGTAGATGACTTTTTAGTGTCTTACATGAAATCATTAGAAGTGTATTTTGAAGCAAATAATAATCCAAACCCTAATGTTATACGATTAAAATTTGAAGAATTATTGCTTAATATCTTTACATCTAATAAAAACCAAGAGATAGCATCCTATTTCTGTAGCTTACAAGCTTCAAATAGCGTACAACTTAAGGATATAATAATGGATAATTATCCTTATAACTTGAAATTGGAAGAATATGCTACTTTGGCAAACATGAGTTTAAGTACTTTTAAAAGAAGTTTTAAATCTGTTTTTAATGAAAGTCCTGGGCGTTGGATTACTAATAAAAAGATAGAACTGGCAACACAATTTCTAAAAACAACAGATAAGACCATTAATGAAATTGCTTACGATTGTGGTTTCGAAGATCCTTCACATTTTATCAAGGTGTTTAAAAAACACGAAAAAATCACACCGCTAGCATACAGAAATAAGGTAGCTTCATAATATCCATTAACTTTTTCTTTATTCCCTTCGTTATATTTTAAACGCTATGACGTTTCTTAAGTTCATCTTTGGTTGAACCAAATATACCATTCATAGAACTTATTGCACCATCCTAACGGAATGATTCACAATACATTTGTAATATAAATGTTTGATAAAACAGATTGAACAACTAAATGAATCATTTTTATGGAAGCAACAAACTTTTCTCGACGTAATTTTATCCACAAAGGAACACTCGCATCTATTGCAGCGACTACAATTACAGGTAGTAGTTTTGGACAATCATCAGTCATGTCTAAAACAACTAATAAGGAACAAACAAAATTCTATTATCCTTCTGAAACAACAAAAAAACTAACCAAGTTGTTAGATATAAAATACCCTATAATTCAAGCACCAACAGGAGGTACTATTAATAGTTCGTTTAGCGCTTCAGTTGCTAATACTGGCTGTTTGGGAGCATTGCCATTAAGCTGGTCAGATCCTGAAGAAGCTATTAAACAAATAAAAGAAGTCAAAACGAAAACTAAAAACGCATTTTTTGCAAATTTCGTATTGAATTTTGAACCCAAAGCTTTTGATGTTGCTATAGAAAGCGGTGTGTCTATTATACAGTTTTCTTGGGGAATGCCTACAAAAGAAATGGTATCTAAAATGAAAGCAGCAAAAGTAGTTTTAGGTATTCAGGTCACTAGTGAAGCGAGTGCAAAATCAGCAATAGATTTAGGAGCGGATTATTTGGTTTGCCAAGGTACAGAAGCTGGAGGGCATGTACATGCATCACGACCACTAACTCAAGCATTAGAGCGTGTATTAAAAATAGCTGGAAATGTGCCGGTAGTGGCTTCAGGTGGAATCGCAACTGGACATAAGATGCGAGAATATTTACAAATGGGAGCAGCAGGAGTTGTTATGGGGACAAGATTTGTGGCTACCATTGAGAGTCGAGGTCATGATATATATAAAGAATCATTGATAAATGCTAAAGCCGAAGACACCGTTTTTACAACCTGTATGAATAAAGGTTGGAATAACACGACGCATCGAATTTTACGTAATTCAACTTTTAATATGTGGGAATCTGTTGGATGTCCAATATCTGGAAACAGACCAGGAGAAATAGATATCGTTGCTACAAATGGTCAAGATGCAAGCATTCAACGTTATAGCATTAGCGTACCTCAAGCACAATTTGAAGGTAATATTGAAGCCCTGGCTAACTATGCAGGGAACGGTGTTAGTGATATACATGATATCCCTACAGTAGCTGAATTAATAGAACGAATTTGGAAAGAATTCCTAAATAAATAAAAGCATAAAATAATGAACACAGTAAACAAAGTATTAAACGGTTTCGATTTAGAAGCCATAGAAAACACAGTAACAGCCCTAAAAGGGAATCCAAAAATTGCAGAATTTAAATTCAAAGCAGTGAATCAATGGGAATCTGGCCCAAGAAATACAAGTCATATCCAGGGGTTTTATGGAGCTTGTCAAGAAGATAACACAAGAGCTACACCTTTTAAATGTAGTACAGATATGCCAGTTGTTTTAAACGGTACAGATGTTGCACCAAGTCCACCAGAATTTCTACTTCACACATTAGCTGGTTGTATTACAACGTCTATGATGTTATTAGCATCTGCAAACGGTATTCAAGTAGATGAGGTTACAGTAAATGTAGAAGGCGATATAAACCTTAACGGGTTTTTAGGTCTTGATTCCTGCATTCTTAAAGAATACGAGCAAATTAAAATAGCGATTGATGTAGAAGGAGATTTAACTTCAGAAGAGAAAGAGACCTTATTAGAATTAGCAAAAAAATCACCAATCTATAACACCATACTAAACCCAGTACCAGTAGATATTTCATTATCTGCTTAATCATTAACTTTTTAATAATAATATCATGGAAAATTTAAAATTTGAAACCTTGCAATTACATGCTGGCCAAGAACCAGATCCAACAACTGGAGCAAGTGCTGTACCCATTTATCAATCAACGGCTTTTGCCTTTAAAGATTCAGAACACGGCGCAAATCTGTTTTCGCTAAAAGAGTTTGGAAATATCTATTCAAGAATTACAAATCCTACTGTTGATGTTTTTGAAAAAAGAATTGCAGCACTAGAAGGTGGTGTGGCTGCCATGGCTGTATCTTCAGGACAAGCAGCACAGTTTATCGCTTTAAGTAATATCCTTGAAGCAGGCGACAATTTTGTCTCAACCTGTTATTTATATGGAGGAGCTTACAATCAGTTTAAAGTACAGTTCAAACGTTTGGGTATTGAAGCGCGTTTTGTCGACGAAGAAACTGTGGAAGCATTCGAAGCTTTAATTGATGACAATACAAAAGCATTGTATTTGGATACCATTGGAAATCCAGAATTAAATATTCCAGACTTCGAAAAATTTGCAGCTTTAGCAAAAAAACATGGTATTCCATTGGTGGTAGATAATACATTTGGAGCAGCAGGTTATATAGCAAGCCCTATTAAACATGGAGCAAACGTTTTGGTGGCATCGGCTACAAAATGGATTGGTGGTCATGGTACCAGTATGGGAGGAGTCATTGTTGACGGCGGAAACTTTAATTGGGGAAATGGGAAATTCAAGCAGTTTTCAGAACCATCAGAAGGTTATCACGGATTAAATTTCTGGGAAACATTTGGAGAAGGAAATGCTATGGGAATGCCTAATATCGCTTATATCATTAGAGCACGTGTAGAAGGTCTACGTGATTATGGCTCATGTATGAGTCCGTTTAATGCATTCTTGTTTCTACAAGGTTTAGAAACACTTTCACTACGTTTAGAGCGTACAATGAACAATGCACACGAATTGGCTTTATGGTTAGAATCAAATCCATTAGTAGAAAGTGTTAATTATCCAGGTTTAAACTCTAGTAAGTATCATGATAGAGCCAACAAATATTTAAATAATGGTTATGGTGGCGTGTTAACATTTACACTAAAAGGAAACAGGCAAGAGGCAGCAAATTTTGCAGATGCGTTGCAATTAATCTCGCATCTAGCCAATGTTGGAGACGCTAGAACGCTTATTATTCATCCAGCCTCTACAACACATCAGCAATTAAGTGATGCAGAACAATTAGCATCAGGTGTACACCCAACACAATTGCGTATATCTGTTGGTATTGAGCATATTGATGATATTAAAAACGATATCAAACAAGCTTTAGAAAAAACATTTAGTTCTATAAAGAAGGTTCCAGAGCTTATAGCTTAAAAATTTGATTGATTTACAGTTGTAGCTAATTAACAATTGCAATTCAAATTAAAATAAGAAATGATGCTTTTTTAAGCATCATTTCTTAAAAAAAAATCAATAATTATAACATTGCGAAACGAACATGTTAAAAATTCTATCATGAAACCGGATGATTAATTGCGAGCGGCATGTGACCATAAAAAATTAATATAAACACATGAAAACAATATTTAAAATTCTGAAATATATCTTTTTGGTATGTTTAGTTTTAGTAGTTGGAACGATGGTGTGGGTAATTTCACCAAGTTTAGATAACGAATTAAATTCTACTGTTCGTAATTCTACACAATATTGGGAGCTTACAATAGGGTCTAAAATTGCATATACGCATCTTACACCTAAAAACGATTCAATTCTCGGAACTATTATCTATTTGCATGGAGGTCCAGGAGGTTACATCGATGACTTAACTATAAACGTATTTGAAAATATTGCCAATAATGGCTATGAAGTTTTTCTGTATGACCAGATAGGCAGTGGTTTATCCTCACGATTAGCAAATCCAAAAGACTATTCTGTTCAAAGACATTCAAATGATTTAAAAAATATTATCACTAATATCGATGCAGAACGCACCATTCTTATTGGTCAATCTTGGGGTGGGTTTTTAGCCTCTTATTTCGCAACGTATAATCCTAACCTAGTTAGTGAAATTATATTATCAGCACCAAGCGGTATTTATCCGCCACTTCCCAATATAATGGAAACAGACAAAGATGATTTGATTCAAGGATTAACAAACATTGATGAAAGAACCGAGAGACTGAATGAAACTATGGAAAACAGCCTCACGAAGAAAGAAACTATTTGGCTTGCTATGGCTTCTATATTTGGAAATCCCTCATTTATAAGTGATGATAAAGTAGATGGTGTTTTACATAAATTCTCAAAAGAATTTGTGTCTGCAATGGTCTGTGATACATTGAGAGCTGAAGAACCAAATGGGAGACCAGGAATGTATAGTGCTATATTCACTAAAAAGTCAACGGATAGTATAACCAAGCAGTTTCGAAATGATATGAAATCTTTTAGCAAACCTGTACTTGTGCTTAAACCAGAATGTGATTATATCCCGTGGCAAGATACTTATGAGTATTTAGATATATTTCAAAATACAGAATTAAAAGTAATAGAAGGAGCAGGACATACAGCCTATATTGAAAATAGAGAAGGGTATATCACAAACATCTTAAATTTTATAAATAAAAGTTAGAGATATTAGTGTCTATTCCATTAATGTGATAAAAACCGATAAATTAACAAAAATGAATACCACTAATAAAGTTAAACGTCTTGAAACAGATTATTTAATTATTGGTGCTGGAGCATCTGGAATGGCTTTTGCTGATACGCTATTAACCGACACCAATGCGACTATGGTCATTGTAGATAAATTGCAAAAACCTGGTGGCCATTGGAATCATGCTTACCCCTTTGTAACCTTACATCAACCATCGTCATTTTATGGTGTTAGCTCAACCAAATTAGGAGATGATACAATAGACAAATCAGGATTTAATCGTGGATTGATAAATCTGGCAACAGGTACAGCTATAAACGCATATTATGAAGACGTTATGTCTCGTAGGTTTTTGACTAGTGGGAGAGTACAGTATTTTCCTATGTGTGAATATCAAGGTAACGGTCAATTTAAATCTTTGGTATCTGGCAAAACTTTTGAAGTTACGGTAAACAAAAAAATTGTAGATGCTATTCATATGAAAACTGAAGTGCCATCTACTCATACACCTAATTTTAAAGTTAATACTGAAATAAAATTCATCCCTATAAATGGTTTAGTTAATTTAAAGAGTACACCTGAAGCTTATATCATTATTGGAGGCGGAAAAACGGGAGTTGATGCCTGTTTATGGTTGCTTAAGCACCAAGTTGACCCTGATAGGATAACATGGATTATTAGTAGAGATGCTTGGTTTACCAATAGAATAAATACACAACCTTCACCTGATTATCTTAAGTGTTTTCTAAATGATAGCGCTTGCCAGTTAGAAGCTTTGGAAAAGGCCAAAACCATACCCGAGTTATTCGAATTATTCGAAGCATCTGGTGTTTTTTTAAGATTAGATAAAAATGTCACACCAAAAATGTATCATGGTGCTACAGTAAGTCAAATCGAATTAGAACAGTTAAGACGCATTAAAAATACCGTTAGATTAGGACGTGTTAAAAAAATTGAAAAAGATACCATTCATTTAGAACAGGGCAACATAACCGTTAGGCCAAATGCTGTTCTTGTAAACTGTTCTGCAAATGCATTAAAACATGCTAAAATGAAGCCTATATTTAATAAAAACACTATTACTATACAATCCGTTCGTAAAGGACAACTTGTTTTTAGTGCTGCATTTATTGCTCATATTGAAGCAAATTTTCCAGATGATGATTCCAAGAAAAATGATGTATGCAAAGAAATTCCAATGCCAGATAAAGCTACCGATTGGATAAAAATAACTGCGCTATCCTATACAAATCAAAACAAATGGTCAAAACACAAGGAATTAACCAAATGGCTTTATAACAATAGACTCGATGGATTTAGTCATTTAATAAGGGATATTCAGCCTGATAACATAGAATTACAAGAGGTTTTAGAGCGCATAAGTAAGAGTCAAAACCCCGCAATGGAAAAACTAAAAAAGTTTGCTGCAGAAATTTAAAACAAAAACAATCATGGACATAAACAATTGGATACATTCAATTCCCGGAGGAATTCATGTATTATTCTCAATAATAGGACTAGCTACTGGAGCTTATATGCTTCTTGCTAAAAAGGGCACAAAAGTTCATAAAAGAATAGGCTATATTTTTTCAGTGGCACTTGTTAGTGTAAATATTTCAGCCTTATTTATTTATGATTTTAACGATGGAGATATAAGTATTTTTCATTATTTAATTCCAGTGTCTTTGTTTTTCTTGATATATGGTATGTATCCCATGATAACAAAATCAAAGAAGAAAAATAAGCTCGTAAAACATATAATCGGTATGAATGGAGCTGCAATTGGTTTATGGGCAGCTGGTGCTACAGAACTTTTTGTGCGTGAGTTATCGTCTGGATTAACTAAAAATGAATTGATATTATATTCTACAATAATATCAGTTCCCTTTGCTATTTTAATAACAATAAGTATTACATATAATATCAGGAAATATGTTTCTAATAATTCAAAACAAAATTAATATGACAATTGATATCATTGGAGCAGGAATAGGAGGTTTAACCACCGCCATAGCACTAGAAAAAAAAGGATTTAAAATAAGAATTTTTGAACAAGTTAACGAAATAAAACCTGTTGGAGCAGGTATTATTTTAGCAAGTAATGCTATGCGAGTGTATGAGAAATTAGGCTTAAAGAAGATAATTGAAGAAAGCGGAAACCCGGTATCTTCTATGAATATTACAAAAGCAAACCTAAATACTATTTCTAAAACCGACTTATCATATTTTGAGAATAAGTATAAAGTGAAGAGCATTGCAATTCACAGAGGAATATTGCAGCAAATTTTAGTGGATAAGCTAAAGACAAAAGAAATAAATCTAAATCACCAGCTGAATAAAATAGTCAAAAATGATAGTGGATATGCTCTAACTTTTGAAAATGGAAATACGCATCAATCTACAACCCTAATTGGAGCAGATGGATTAAATTCACTGGTAAGACAAAATATATTTCCAGACAATGAAATAAGAAATGCGAATCAGATTTGTTGGAGAGGTGTTACTAATTTTGATTTACCATCAGAATACAAAAATGAGCTAGTTGAAGCTTGGGAGAAATCGGGACGTTTTGGATTTGTACAAATAGCCCAGAATAAAGTGTATTGGTATGCTTTAAAATCTTTCCAAACCAATAAAAACGAATTTTCAGTAGATCACATTGAAGCATACTTTAATGATTACGATCCAATCATTAAAAACATGATTAAATCAACTAAAAGAGATGAAATATTTACAGCCGAAATTTCAGATTTAAAACCAACTAATATATGGCATAAAGAAAATTTGTGTTTAATAGGAGATGCTGCTCACGCAACAACCCCTAATTTGGGCCAAGGGGCTTGTCAAGCCATAGAAGATGCTTTAATGCTTTCGGAATATTTAAATAAATATGAAGCGAACAGAGCTTTTGAAAAATTTCAAAAATTAAGATTACCAAGGGTGCACAGGGTTGTTAAATCAAGTTGGATGATTGGAAAAATGGCTCACTTATCAAATCCAATATTAATCGCAATTCGTAATCAAATAATGAGATTAACACCATCTTCAGTCAATAGAAACAACCTGAACAGAATTTTAGAATAACATGTAATAATGTTTCAACTTTGAAATTAACAATTGATTAGAGGCTTCTTTCTATTTTTTCTGCGAGAGAACTATCTTATTTAACAAAAACGTTTCATTCCAGATGAAGCGTTTTTGTTTAGATTATTAATATACGCATCTAAAATTATTTTTAAAATAAAAAAAGTTGAAAAAGTTAGTCCAAAACTTAAATACGGAAATCAATATAATAGAATCAGAAATTGATGACATACTTCTCAAAGCAGAAAAAGGGGTGAAAATAACAAAAAGGCACCTTGAGAGTTTGAGAGAAAGCATAGTAGCAAATAATTTCAAATCAAAAGCTTTAGAAATCGAGTTTTTTAAAATTACCAAACCCCAATTATACTGCAAATTAATTTATTATGTTAACCTATTTAATATAGAAAGCAAGCGACCTAGAGGTAGTCATAAATCTCAAATTAAATACTTCAATAAGAATATAATAAGCTTCAAACCTATTTTAACGATAATTTAGAGTTCTACCATTATTATAGAACTGGAGCAACATTTTTGGACGAACAATATTTTTTAAGAGGCAAAGCAAATATTCGCTTACACCCTGAAACATTTCACTTTTTTACAGATCCTCAATTTTCTACTAGTCATGATACTACCGTGGCCACCATACTTGCTTATGATATGCTTATAGTTCACCTAAAAACTGAAATAGACAAACTAACTAATAGCAATAACATGAAAACAAATAGCAATGCATTTCAAAAACAATCCAAACTATTTTGCACAGGCAACAAAATAGATTTAATCGAGCTCATTTATGCACTCGATAGTACGTACGGGTGTTATAAATAGCGGGACAGCTGATATTAAAGAAGAGGCATCAATGTGTGAACAAGTTTTTAATATAGATTTGGGTAATTATTATCACACGTTTATAGAAATCAGGTCACGAAAAATAAACAACACAAAATTTTTAGATAAGCTCAAGGAGTCCCTAATAGATCGCATGGAAGAATCAGACGAATAAATACCCATCTACACCCAAGTTGGGTAGTATCTATTGTCATAATTTTTAGTTCATATTGGGGTGTGCAAATATATTTTAAAGTAGCAATTCAAACCAATGTAAATCATTAAAAATGAGGGTGTAAAAATGCCCGCCTTGGTGCTAACTATGGAATAATATTCAACAAACCATCACATATTTGCCAAACGAAATGTTTCTGGCTTTTTTTATTTCTAAACTATTTTTCAGTTGAATTTAAATTCTAATAACATAAATAATTGACTGAGATTTTAATATGATTTATTGAACTTGAAACAATAATCCAAAGTTTTTAGTAAACAAATGCCGGTTGTTCATTTAAATTAATGGGGAAGCTTGTTTTTAAAAACACCGTACAAATAAGTTCCTAAAAGCGCAAAAGCAATTACAACCAAAATATTAAAAAATCCAGCGCCCAAAAGCACATACATTGGGCCAGGACAAGCTCCAGCAAGCGCCCAACCTAAGCCAAAAATTGTGCCTCCAATAAAATAGCGATAAAAGCTTTTTTCTTTAGCAGGAATTACGATAGCTTCTTTATAAAATGATTTTAAATTTTTTCGCTTTATAATTTGAATAAAAATAATGCCTAAAAATAATGCAGAACCAATGATGCCATACATATGAAACGCTTGAAATTTAAACATTTCATAAATACGAAACCATGACGCGGCTTCAGACTTAAACAAAGTGATTCCTATTAAAATACCAATTGATAAATATGTTAAATACTTTTTCATGCTTAAAAAATTAAAGGAAATATTAAATGAATCATTAATAAACCACCAACAAAAAAGCCAATTACAGCAATTAAAGAAGGTAATTGTAAGTTGCTTAATCCGGTAATGGCATGCCCAGAAGTACAGCCACCAGCATAACGTGTGCCAAAACCAATTAAAACACCACCAATGGCTAAAATAACTAAGGTTTTTAAGTTGCTTAGTTGCGATACATCGAATAACTCGGTTGGCAAATAAGCTTTTCCTGCACTATTGAAACCTAAAGCATTTAAATCTGAAATGGTTTCGGCTGAAATAGCTACACTTAAATTATTTGAAAGTAAGTTGGCAGCAATAAATCCACCAATTATAGTGCCTAAAAAAACAGTTAAATTCCATTTTTGGGCTTTCCAGTCGAACGCAAAGAATTTAACTTTTTTGCCAGCTCCTAAAATAGAACACATGGTTCTTAAGTTACTAGACATGCCAAAAGTTTTTCCGGCAAGTAAAAGTAAAAACATGCCCAAGGCAATTAACGGGCCAGAAACATACCATGGCCAGGGTTGTAAAATAAAATTCATAGGATATAAAATTATGCTGCAAATTAATATAATTTGCCGTGATTTGTTGGTAACAATTGTTACATGATACTTACTAAAGATCTAAAACCTTTATAATTTTAAAAGATTTAAATAAATGAAATAAGCCCGGTAGAATTAAAGAGCCACCAATAATTAAAGCAATTCCTAAACTATTAATTACTTTTTCTGAAGCAACATTATCTAATAGTCCGATCTCGGAAGTAGAAGTAATTATTATATGTGGAAAATGCGCAATTAACGCAGCTGTTAAAATTAAAATTACTTGTGCACCAGCTAAACCACGACTTGTAACTTTATGTCCTTTTTTAATACTTCGTAATAGCGGATAAATTAAAATCCCAGATAATAAAATTAAATAGTTAGAATAGCGGTTTTCAATAAAATCGGTTACAAAAATAATGTCGTTTAAATAGCCATAAGTTAATGTGAAAAATCCTGATAAAATTACCAAAACAGTGGCTACAATAGATTTTTTTAAGTAAATATTGATGTCTTCTTTTTTAGCTTCACCAATTAATAATATAGCCGATAAAAAAGCACATAAAGCCATAAAAAAGAAACCAACTAATAATGAAAAGATATTAAACCAAGGTGCAATAAAAACGTCGTAAAAGCTATAGGCAGCATAATCGTTTGTAATAATTAGTTTTCCTGAAACCATTGCACCAAAGGTTAAACCAATAAATATAGGCGTAACCAAGCTAGAAATTCTAAACATCCAATCGTATAGTTTATGAAGTCTACCTTTATAAGCATCATAATGTCTAAATACAAATGCAACGCCACGGAGTGTAATACCCATTAAAACTAAAGTTAGTGGTATGTGTAAATATACGGTGAGTACGTTGTAAAAATCGGGAAAAGCAATCCATAAAATTACAATTACAATGATAATCCAGATATGATTTGCTTCCCAAATAGGCCCCATAACACGATACACGGTTCCTTTGGTAATAATTCTACTTTCTTTTGAAGAAAATAGTTCTACAATACCTGCTCCAAAATCGGCTCCAGCCAAAATAACATAAAGTAATAAAGAGAATAACAGAAAAAATAATACAACGTAAAGCATAATTATATTTTTGAAGCGTTTAAAAATTGAATTTGGCGACGCATTAACCAGGTAACCGCAATGGTAAGTATCGTGTAAAGAACGACGTAAGTATAAAAACTAAAAATCATTCCGGGCATTGGTGTTACCGCATCTTTAGTTCGCATTATGTTATGAATAATCCATGGTTGTCGGCCAACTTCGGTAACTATCCAACCGGCTTCTAAGGCTATAAAACCTAATGGCGCCAATATTGTAAATGCCAACCAAAATTTATTTAATTCCCACCATTTTTTCTTTTTTAAACTTACAAAAAACAAGATTCCTGCAAACATGAGTAAGGTACCAATACCAACCATAACTTGAAAAGCATAATGAACAATGGCAATATTTGGATGGTCTTCTTTCGGGAATTCGTTTAATCCTTTTACTTCAGCATCAAAATCGCCAAATGCTAAAAAAGATAGAGCTTTAGGAATTTCAATTTTATAAGATACCTCTTGGTTTTCTTCATCAACAATACCACCAATAAATAAAGGCGCACCTTTTTCGGTTTCGAAGTGAGCTTCCATGGCAGCCAGTTTTACAGGTTGTCTTTCTGCAATATCTTTAGCCGATAAATCACCACTTATAGGTTGTAAAATAGCGGCAACTGCAGCAAACGTAATGGCTATTTTAAAAGCTTTTTTATGTAACTCGATTTGTTTTTTTCTATAAATTTGATAAGCATGAATACCGGCTACAGCAAAACCAACGGCTGTAAAAGCAGCAAGCGTCATGTGTAAAGCTTGCGTAAACCAAGCGTCGTTTAAAAAAGCTTTTATTGGGTCGATGTTTGTAAATTTCCCATCGATATAATCAAAACCAGAAGGCGCATTCATCCAGCCATTAGCTGCAACCACCAAAATACCAGAAGCGACTCCAGAAACACCAATAATTACGCCGGTAAACCAATGGAATTTTTCGGGTAATTTATTCCACCCGTAAAGATAAAAACCAAGTGCGATAGCTTCAATAAAAAAGGCGGCACCTTCTAAGGAAAATGGCATGCCAATTATGGGGCCAGCATGTTTCATAAACTCTGGCCAGAGTAAACCTAATTCAAAAGATAAAGCAGTTCCAGAAACAGCACCAGTTACAAAAAATATTGCAACACCTCGTTGCCACGATTTGGTGAGTGTTAAGTAAATAGGATCTTTAGTGTTTAACCATTTTTTGTGAGCAACAATCATAAAAAAAGGCATTACCATACCAACGCAAGCAAAAATAATATGGAAAATTAATGTAAAAGCCATTTGCAATCGTGCTGCATCTAAATTATCCATTTTTTAGTGTGTTTTTTGGTGTTTTACAAAGATACGGATTGTGGATTTTTAGGCATAAAAAAACAGCCAAAATAATTGATGATTTTCAGCTGTTTTTTTAGTTTTAATTCAGGTGTTTTTATTGGTAATTGTCCGTTTATTTTATCCAGTTTAAATAACCGCCTTTTAAATCGTAAATTTCTTTAAATCCAAGGCTGTCTAATTTTTTAGCAGCTCTATTGCTTCGTTTTCCAGAGCGGCAATACAAGTATACGGGTTCGTTTTTATTTAGTTTAGAAAACTTTTCTATAAAGCTTGAGTATTTTAAAACATCAATGTTTTTTGCGTTTTTTATATGGCCTGCGTTAAATTCGGTGGCCGTTCTAACATCAACTAATTGTACTGTTTTGGCATTAATTGAATCACTAAAAACTGCTTTTTCTACAACTTTAACTGTTTTAGGTTGTTGTGCAGAGCCAAATAAAAAAGATAGAATAGACATGGCAAATAAAATATATTTCATTTTAATTATAGAGTAGACGGACAAACATAATCGGTTACGTTTATTTTTGCTTCTTTAATGGCTTTAAAACCACCTTTTACATCGATTAAATTATGAATGCCTCTACTTTTTAAAATTGAAGCAGCGATAACACTTCGGTAACCACCGGCACAATGCACATAAAACGTTTTGTTTTCTGGAAATTCTGATAGATAATTGTTTAAATAATCTAATGGCGTGTGTGTGGCATCAATAACATGTTCCGATTTGTATTCGCCATCTTTTCTAACATCAAAAATAGAAACGTCTTCATCACTATTTATTGCTTTTTTAAGAATGGTAGCATCAACAGAACTAATGGTATCGTAATCTTTTGAAGCATTTTTCCAGTTTTCGAATCCGCCGTCAAGAAATCCTATAACTTGATCGAACCCAACACGCGATAAACGTGTAATGGTTTCTTCTTCGCGTCCTTCTGGAGTTACCAATAAAATAGGTTGTTTTACATCGGCAATTAACGCGCCCACCCAAGGTGCAAATCCGCCGTCTAAACCTATAAAAATGGAACGTGGAATATGTCCTAGTACAAAATCATTTTGATGGCGAACATCTAAAACAACAGCATCGGTTTCGTTAGCTGCAGCTTCAAAATCATCTGGCGATAAAGCTTGAGCACTTCGTTTTAAAACATCGTTAAAATCGTCGTAACCTTCTTTATTCATTTTTACGTTTAGTGGAAAATATTGAGGCGGAGGCAATAAACCATCGGTAACTTCTTTTATAAATTCGTCTTTCGACATATCTTCCCGAAGGGCGTAGTTTGTTTTTTTCTGATTTCCAAGTGTGTCAACCGTGTTTTTACTTAAGTTTTTTCCGCAGGCAGAACCAGCACCATGAGCAGGATAAACAATAACATCGTCGCCCAAAGGCATAATTTTATTTCGAAGACTATCGAACAAATATCCAGCCAAGTCTTTTTCTGTAATTTCTCCTATTTTTTGAGCCAAATCTGGTCGGCCAACATCGCCTAAAAACAGCGTATCTCCACTAAAAATGGCGTGGTCTTTTCCGTTTTCATCTTTAAGAAGATAAACAGAGCTTTCCATAGTATGCCCAGGTGTATGAAGTACCGTTATGGTAATATTTCCTAATTTAAATTCTTGATTATCTTTAGCTATAATAGCATCGAAACTTGGTTCGGCTAAAGGACCGTAAATAATTGGAGCTCCAGTTTCTTTTGATAAAGTAACGTGGCCACTAACAAAATCGGCATGAAAATGAGTTTCAAAAATATATTTAATGGTAGCGTTATTTGCTTTTGCTCTGTCTAAATAAGGTTGTACCTCTCGTAGCGGATCTATAATAGCAACTTCGCCATTGCTTTCTATATAATAAGCGCCTTGAGCTAAACAACCAGTGTATATTTGTTCTATTTTCATAGTATTAAATTTTATGATGCTAAATTACTAATAGTGTTTTGTTTTTATGGTAACAAAGGTTACTTATTGGTTTTTTTAAATATGAGGTGTTAAAAATTCCATGTAAAAAATAAAGAAAGCCATGACAAAAATAAAGTAGCCGAAGCCTTTTTTTAGCTTGGAACCATCAACGAAATTACTTAAAAAGCTTCCTAAAAATATGCCAATAAAGGATAATAAGGTAAAAAGTAATAAAAAATCCCAATTAATATCCATAGTTAATGCGTCGCCAAGAAAAAATCCCATAAGTGATTTAAATGCGATTATTATTAATGATGTTGCTACGGCCACCTTCATTTCTACATTAGCTAAAATTACTAAGGCTGGTATAATTAAAAAACCACCTCCAGCGCCAATTAAACCTGTAATGCCACCAACCAATAAGCCTTCAATTAAAATTAAAGGATAATTGTATTTTACTTTTCCTGTAACGGTTTTAGTTTTTGTATTTTTTAACATTGAAAACGCTGCGGGAATCATTAAAATAGCAAATAAACCAAACATAGCCATGCGACGAGTAAATTTATAATTGCCGAAAGTAAATATAACATCGGGTAACGCAGGAACTACATAATGCCTAACAACAGAAACTCCAATTATAGCAGGAATTCCAAAAACGAGAGCGGTTCGCCAATCTACATAACCTTTAAAATGTTGTTTTATACCGCCAAGTAAGGCGCTTGCACCCACAATAAATAACGAGTATGCTGTGGCTACTTTTTCGTTAATTGAAAAAAGATAAGCTAGAACTGGTACAGCTAAAATAGAACCACCACCACCAATTAATCCGAGTGATATGCCAATTATAAATGCGCCTGCGTAACCAAATAGGTTTAAAACATCCATGTTTTGTTTTTTTAGCAAATGTATACTTGGTGATTTGCCTGTGCAGTAACATTGGTTACATAACTATGGAAAGTTGGAAAGTTGGAAGTTAGAAGTATGAAGTAAGTAGCTTGAAGATAATGGTGGTTTAAGATATTGCTTTATTCTGTTTATAGGAACGGGCTTATTTTAAAAGTGTAATATAATTGCGGTGCAGTTTAATTTCACCTAAGTTTTCAAGTTTTTTAAGTAATCTGGAAATTACAACTCTCGATGTATGTAATTCGTAAGCTATTTCTTGGTGGGTGTTTCTAATAAATCCATCTTCCGAAACACGCGCTTTTTCAATAAGATATTTAAGTAAGCGCTCGTCCATTTTTAAAAATGCAATGCTATCTATTGTATCTAACATTTCATTTAAGCGGTTATGGTAACTTTCGAAAACAAAATTACGCCAACTTTTATATTTAGCCGACCATTCTTCCATTTTTTGAATAGGAATCATAATAAGTTTAGCATCGGTTTCGGCAATGGCCTTAATTTCACTTTTAGTTTGGCCTAAGCAGCAAGTAAGTGTCATGGCGCAGGTGTCGCCTTTTTCTAAGAAATAGAGTAGGAGTTCGTCGCCATCGTTATCTTCGCGTAAAATTTTAATAGCTCCAGAAATTAATAGCGGCATGGCTTTTACGTATTCGCCAATGCTTATCATTTTAAAACCTTCTGGAACTTCTTTAAAAGTGCCCACTTGGTTTATTTCGTTTAAAAGATTGTTTTCAAAAAGGTGGCCGTAATTATCTTTTAATTCTTGTATCATAAGGCTAAATTGTGAGCATAAAATTAAGCCTTTCAATTTTTAATTTGTGTAACAAGGGTTACATTAATTTTATTTACAATAAAAAAGGCTGTTTAAAAAGCCACATTTTTGGTAACCTGAACTCGTTTCAGGTTCTAATGTGTTTTGAAAATCATTGTTTGAGATTCTGAAATAAATTCAGAATGACAGATTTCACTTTTTAAACAGCCTCTTATTGGAGCGTAAAACGCTTATTCTTTAGTTTCAATAATAATTACACCGTTTTTACCTTTTTCGCCGTATTCTTTAATGGCAGTTGCATCTTTTAAAACATTTACAGATTTAATCTCATCTGGATTCAAATCTATAAGTTTTTCGCTGTCAATTTCTTTACCATCAACAATAACTAGTAAGTCTTTGGGCAAACCATTAAACCCACTATTTCGTTTAATGATTTTAATGTTTTTGTTGCTTGTTTTTGTATCGGTTTCATCTTTTGTGAAAATTTCTATTATGGCTTTAGAAAAACCATGGTTCTTTAAAACGTTTTCATCTTTAATAACATTTATAGATTTTATTTTAGAAGGCTGTAAAGCTTCCGTATCTTCTTTTTTTACTTTAACACCATCAATTATATAAATTATAGAATCTTGCTGGCTTGTTGCAAAAACGGTTTTAGTGCCATCTTCTTTTATTTTAATAACTTTTACCTTGGCATTTTGGTTACTTTTTACATTTACAGAATCACCAGTTGAGCTTATAAAAATAGATTCTGTTTTAGCGTTGGCACCGACGATATTAATAGATGCGTCCTCTGGGTTGTAACTTATTTTAATAGGCATAATGGCTTCATCAGCGTTTATATTATAATTTGCCTTAGAGGTTTTAGATTTAGCATCAATTTTTATGGCAGTTATTTCGCCGTTAGCATTTCGTTTTAAGCCTTTAAATTTAATGGTAACACCTTGTGCTTCTAGTGTGTTTATTATTTTGTTTAAATCGGCTTCAGTGCTGTTTTTAAGTAAAATTGCTTCAAAATGTTCGGTGAAACTAGTTGTAAATTCTGGTTTAGTTTCAGAAGTAATTTCTTTTTCAACATACACAGTTCTAGTATTAAAGCTCATTAAAAACAGAGCAATTAACGGCAATACAGCCAAACATTTAATGCGATTCATGTTGTTTGATTTTGATTTGTGTAACATAACGATTCGTTTTTTGATTAATGAATTATAAAAAGCATTACTTAAAGCCAATTGATAAGTTGGCAAACTTTGTTTAAGTAATGTGTATTGATATTGTTTTTTGCAAGACACCGCTTTAAAGGCCGAATAATCTGCTAAAAACTCTAAGTTTTGTTTTAAGTCTTTTTGATATAACCATATAAACGGATTAAACCATAGAATAACACAAGCCAATTGAGCCAAAATAACATCGAGCGAATGTTTTTGTTTAGCGTGTATTTTTTCGTGAGTTATAATTTGTTTTAATTCGGTATTGGTAAATTGTTCTGGGTTGTAAACAATCCAGTTAAAAAAGGAAAACGGAGACGTTGCAGTGTCGCTTTCAATAAAAACATAGTTACCTACTTTTATTTTATTCGGACTCTTAATTATTTTATATATAGCTGCAAATTGCATTAAAAACCTAACTAAAAATATGGTTGCACCGGTAATATACAAGTAAGGTAAAGTATCAATAAAACTAAAGGTTTTGGTAGTTGCAGTAGTTTCGGAGTTAAAAATAAAATTACTTAAACCCATAGGTGTGTAAGTAACATACTCGGTTATAACATACAAAGGCACTAAAAACGAAACTCCTAAACCAAAAAGCAAAAACCATCTATTTTGCTTAAAAAAGGTGTCCTTTTGCAGCAAAAGTTTATAAATAAGGTAAAATATGCCAACAATGGCGCTAACTTTTAGTAAATATGCCATGTTATTTCTCGTTTTCTATTAATGCAATAATTTCCTTAAGGTCGTCAATACTTATTTTTTCTTCTTTGGCAAAAAACGATACCATGTTTTTATAAGAATTATTAAAGTAGTTATTTATGGCGGTATTCATAAACTTTTGTCTGTAAGCCGCTTTTGTAACAATCGGGTAGTACTGGTGCGTTTTCCCGTAGGCGTTATAAGCAACAAAACCTTTGTCTTCCAGCTTTCTAATTATGGTCGATAAGGTGTTGTAATGCGGTTTTTCACTTTTAATTTCTGCCATTACATCTTTAACAAAAGCCTTTTCAAGCTTCCATAAAATATGCATTACTTCTTCTTCTTTATTTGTTAATTTTTCCATTATTATAGTTTTTGGGCGTTCGGGCGGGCTTTACGCTATATCTTTTTTCTTGTGCCTCAAAAAAAGGATGCCGCTTCAATCCCTAACGCAATTCAAATATATAACTATTTTTGTAGTTATAAAACTATATAAATAGTTATTTAACTAAATTTTAAGTTAACTAATATTATTTGGTGCTATAAAAAAACTTTTAGCAAATTAGATTCAACTTTAATTATCTTCGCAAAAAAATATTTTTTATGAGTTTACTTTTGGTAATATTAGGTTTTGTGCTTTTGGTAATTGGAGGCGAGTTTTTAGTGCGTTCGTCTGTGGCATTATCATTTAAATTTAATATATCTAAAATGGTAATTGGGATGACGGTTGTAAGTTTTGCAACTTCTGCGCCAGAGTTATTAGTAAGTTTACAAGCGGCCATGTCTGGTTCTCCAGCAATAGCTATAAATAATGTAGTAGGCTCGAACATTGCTAATATTGGTTTGGTATTAGGTGTAACGGCTATGGTAGGTGCCATTGCAGTAGATAAATCGTTTTACAAATTAAATTGGCCAGCAATGATGCTGTTTTCTATTGTTCTATATTACTTCTTGAAAAACGACAATTTGCTTTCGGCTATAGAAGGCGGAATTTTATTTGCAGGTTTAGTTGTGTTTTTAATTATTTTAATAAAAAATGCAAAACAAGAAGCTATACCAGAAGAGGTAGATGATAAGCTTTCAAACACATCAAATTTTAAAATTGTAATTTGGTTATTAATTGGTGCAGCGGCATTATATTTTGGAAGTGAATGGTTGGTAGAGGGTTCTAAAACTATTGCACGTTCTATTGGAGTTAGCGAAGCCGTTATTGGTGTATCATTAATAGCAATTGGTACAAGCGTTCCGGAATTAGCAGCTTCTGTTATTGCTGCTGCAAAGCAAGAAAAAGCCATTTCTTTAGGTAATTTAATAGGTTCTAATATTTTTAATATTGCTTCTGTATTAGGTTTAACATCAATAGTAAAGCCTATTCCTGTTACCGAAGCTCAAATTTTAAGTAGCGATTTCTTCTGGATGTTAGGGTTTGCAGCCGTTTTAATTCCGTTAGTATTTTTGCCTAAAAGACTTCAAATAAGCCGAGTAAAAGGTTTTGTTTTGGTTTTAGCTTACGGTGTTTTTATGTTCTTAGTATTTACTAAAGATAAGTTTTAATACCAGCTGTAGTAATTTTTACTGTTACTACAAAGTTATAGAATAATAGTATTAACATGTTTTTGTCCTAATCTATTAGTTCATACAATTATAATTAATGTAAAATAATTAATAAGTGTTCGGGTTTTATTTAAAAACAAGTAAGTATTATAAAAATTCATTATAAAATAAAAAGCGCTTAACATTTTACAATGTTAAGCGCTTTTTTTATGAATAAACAGATTTATTAAATCTTAGCAGATTTTACAGTTTTAATAATTACCGCAGCAATTTTGTATGGGTCACCGTTAGATGCAGGACGTCTGTCTTCTAACCATCCTTTGTAACCTTTTTCAACAGTAATTAAAGGAATACGAATTGATGCACCTCTATCAGAAACTCCATAAGAGAAATCAGTAATAGCAGCAGTTTCGTGCTCACCAGTTAAACGTTGGTCGTTAAACTCTCCGTAAACAGCAATATGCTCGTCTACAACAGGTCTAAACGCTTCACAAATTTTCTCGTAAGTTTCTTTAGAACCACAAGTTCTTAAAGTTGAGTTAGAGAAGTTAGCGTGCATACCAGAACCATTCCAGTCCATATCTTTACCTAGAGGTTTTGGGTGATACTCGATGTAATAACCATATTTTTCAGTTAAACGTTGTAATAAGTATCTTGAAATCCAAATTTCGTCACCAGCTTTTTTAGCACCTTTAGCGAATAATTGATATTCCCATTGTCCGCAAGCAACCTCTTGGTTAATACCTTCAAAGTTTAATCCAGCAGCAATACATAAATCAGCATGCTCTTCTACTAAATGTCTTCCGTGAGTGTTTTTTCCACCTACAGAACAATAATACATACCTTGTGGAGCAGGATAACCACCAACAGGGAAACCTAGCGGTAAACCAGTTTCTGTATCCATAATGAAGTATTCTTGCTCGAAACCAAACCAGAAATCATCATCTTCATCGTCAATAGTAGCTCTACCATTAGATTCGTGTGGCGTACCATCAGCATTCATAACTTCAGTCATTACTAAATAACCATCTTTTCTATCTGGATCTGGGTAAATAGCTACAGGAACTAATAAACAATCAGAAGATCCACCTTCTGCCTGTTTTGTTGATGAACCATCAAAAGACCAGTTTCCTATTTCTTCTAAAGTTCCTTTGAAATCTTCATGCTCTTCTACTTTTGTCTTACTTCTCAAGTTTTGAGTTGGAAAATACCCATCTAACCAAAGGTATTCCAGTTTAATTTTTGCCATAATGTATGTTTAATTATTAAATCAAGTTAGTTATATGTCAACAAATATAAATTTTTATGTGAAGACTCTAAATTTAATAGGGGTCTTTTAGCTAAGGTTCAATATATTTTTATTTAAACCCTATTTTTTTGAGGGATATATTAAAAAAACTTAATTTATTTTTATTAATACTGAAAAAGTGATAATAAGAATTTTTAAATTTTAAATCATTTTTAGTTTTTCGTGTGTATTTTTGCTAAAAACATATAAAATAATGTCTATACTTCGATTTCATGCTTTAAAAAAGACTTTAGCGAACAAACCTATAATGTTTGATGGCAATGTTCGTCGTTCGGAAATTTTTGCAAGTAATGTGTTTAATGAAAATACAATGCTTAAATACCTTACTAAAGATGCTATGCAAGGTGTATTAAATGCTATACAGCGTGGTAAAAAAATTGAACGTAATGTGGCTGATCAAGTAGCGGTTTCCATGCGTGATTGGGCTTTAGCTAAGGGAGTTACTCATTATTCACATTGGTTTCAACCACTAACAGGAAGTACAGCCGAAAAGCATGATGCTTTTTTCGATTTAACAGAAAAAGGATTAGGAATAGAGAAATTTGATGGTAGTTCTTTAGTGCAACAGGAACCAGATGCTTCGAGTTTTCCAAGTGGGGGTATTCGAAATACTTTTGAGGCTCGTGGTTATACGGCTTGGGATCCAACTTCGCCAGCATTTATTTATGGAACAACACTTTGTATTCCAACGATATTTGTGGCTTATACTGGAGAAGCTTTAGATTATAAAACACCGTTATTAAAAGCCTTACACGCTGTTGATGAAGCAGCTACTGATGTTTGTAAATATTTCGATAAAAATGTTAAGAAAGTTACATCTTCTTTAGGGTGGGAGCAAGAGTATTTTTTAGTAGATAAAGAATTAATTGCTAGTAGGCCAGATATTTTGCTTACAGGAAGGACTTTAATAGGGCATTCTTCGGCTAAAGGGCAACAACTAGACGACCATTATTTTGGCGCTATTCCAACACGTGCTTTTAATTTTATGAAGGATTTAGAGCACGAGTGTATTTTATTAGGAATTCCAGTAAAAACCCGTCATAACGAAGTTGCACCAAACCAATTTGAATTAGCCCCAATTTATGAAGAAGCTAATTTAGCTGTAGATCATAATGCACTCGTTATGGATATTATGGGAAGAGTGGCTAAACGCCATAATTTCAAGGTGCTTTTACACGAAAAGCCTTTCGCGGGTATAAATGGCTCTGGTAAGCATAATAATTGGTCGTTGTCAACAGATACTGGTATTAATTTATTGTCGCCAGGAAAAACACCTATGAGTAATCTACAATTTTTAACTTTTTTTATAAACACTATTAAGGCTGTTAAAGATTATGAGGAATTATTGCGAGCTTCAATAGCGTCTGCTAGTAACGATCATCGCCTAGGAGCCAATGAAGCTCCACCGGCAATTATGTCGGTGTTTATTGGAGAACAATTATCTAAAGTTTTATTTGATTTAGAGGGTGTTACAAAAGGAAAATTATCCCCTCAAGAAAAAACTGAATTAAAACTTAATGTGGTTGGTAAAATTCCTGATGTTTTACTCGATAATACAGATAGAAACCGAACATCTCCATTTGCTTTTACAGGAAACAAGTTTGAGTTTAGAGCCGTTGGTTCTTTATCTAATTGCGGGAATCCAATAACGGTTTTAAACACGATAGTAGCCAAACAACTAAAAGATTTTAAAATTGAAGTCGATAAATTAATAGAGAAAAAAGATTTAAAAAAGGATGAAGCTATCTTTAATGTACTTCGCGAATATATAAAAGAAACCAAAGCTATTTTATTTGAAGGCAATGGTTACGGAAAAGCCTGGGAAGACGAAGCAAAAAAACGAGGTTTAAGTAATAACCGTACAACACCAGAAGCACTTAAAGCAAAAATAACAAATAAAAGCATAGCACTTTTTGAAGAAATGGGAGTAATGAGTAAGGTTGAAACTGAAGCTCGCTACGAAATAGAAATGGAAGCTTACGTTACTCATATTCAAATTGAGAGTATCGTTTTAGGCGATATGGCAAGAAATCAAATTGTACCAACGGCGGTAAAATATCAAAACACTTTAATTGATAACGTACAAGGGTTAAAGGCAATTTTTGAAAATGATTTCGAGAAATTGGCTAAAGAGCAAATAAAATTAATTAAAGAAATATCAAAACATATTGAAGGTATAAACGATAATGTAACAAAAATGATAAGAGCAAGAGAAGCTGCCAGTAGTAATGAAAACGTTCAAGAAAAGGCCATTGCTTATTGTTTTAAAGTAATACCTTTTTTCGAAAAAATTCGTACGCATTGCGATAGTTTGGAATTATTAGTAGATAACGAAATTTGGCCACTTGCCAAATACAGCGAATTATTATTTACAAGATAAAATTAAATCCCGTAATAAAAATGCGGGATTTTTTAATGCAAAAAAGTAAATTTGCAACTCAATACAACATTATGAGTCAAGAAGTTTCTAAACGATACGCACAGCGAGGCGTTTCAGCATCAAAAGAAGATGTGCACAATGCCATAAAAAATATAGACAAAGGTTTATTTCCTAAGGCATTTTGTAAAATAGTTCCAGATTATTTAACCAATGATAATGACTACTGTTTAATAATGCATGCCGATGGTGCTGGAACAAAATCATCTCTAGCTTATATGTATTGGAAAGAAACTGGAGATGTTTCGGTATGGAAAGGTATTGCACAAGACGCTTTAATAATGAATATTGATGATTTATTATGTGTTGGTGCTACAGATAATATTATGTTATCTTCAACTATAGGTAGGAATAAAAATTTAATTCCTGGTGAAGTAATTTCTGCAATAATTAACGGCACAGAAGAATTAATATCGGAATTAAAAAAGTTTGATGTTACCATTCATTCTACAGGTGGTGAAACTGCCGATGTAGGTGATTTAGTGCGAACCATTATTGTAGATTCTACAGTAACAGCCAGAATGAAGCGAAGCGATGTTATTAACAATGCAAACATAAAACCTGGAGATGTTATTGTTGGTTTAGAAAGTTTTGGGCAAGCCTCTTACGAAACGGAATATAATGGGGGAATGGGAAGTAATGGGCTAACATCTGCAAGACACGATGTATTTAATAAATATTTAGCCGAAAAATATCCTGAAAGTTTTGATGCGTCTGTACCAGAAGATTTAGTGTATTCTGGTCAAGTTAAATTAACTGATGAGGTTGAAGATTCTCCAATTAATGCGGGTAAATTAGTGCTATCACCAACACGTACTTATGCACCAATAATTAAAGCTATATTGGCAAAATATAATAGTGAAACTATACATGGTATGGTGCATTGTTCCGGTGGCGCGCAAACAAAAATTCTTCATTTTATTGAAGAAAATCATATTGTAAAAGACAATATGTTTCCAATTCCGCCTTTGTTTAAGTTAATACAAAAACAAAGTAATACTAACTGGAAAGAAATGTACCAAGTATTTAACTGCGGGCACAGAATGGAACTTTATGTTTCTCCAGATGTAGCTACAGATATTATAGAAATATCAAAATCGTTTAATGTTAATGCTCAGGTAATTGGACGAGTAGAAGCATCAAAAGAAAAAAAGCTTACAATAAAAAGTGAGTTTGGAGAGTTTACTTATTAAATTTTGTTTCAATTTTAATTTTTTGGAATGATTATTGATAAGTTATGTAACTTGAAGATTAACTAAATAAAACCAAATGAAGTATTTTATTTTCATATCTGCTTTTTTAGTAGTAAGTATATCATCCTATGCGCAGCCTAGTTTTTTATTTAAAAAAGATAAAGATAAAGAGGAAAAATACACAGGTCCACAATGGGATCAAACAAATAAAGCGTCGGTTTATTTAAGTCAGGTTTCTTTTGTTAACTGGAATGCTGGTGGGACAAATTCTATTTCGGGTTTGTTTGCTTTCGAAACTAAAGCAAATTACACTGATAAATATTTTAGTTGGAGCAATAATGCTCTTGTTCGATTAGGTATAAACAAACAACAGTCTAAAGATTTACAAAAATCTGACGATTTAGTCGAAATAAATTCAAATTTAGGATATCAACCAGATGTGACTTCAAATTGGTTTTATTCGGCTAGAATGAGTTTTAAAAGTCAGATGTTTAATGGTTATTCTTACCCTAATAAAGATAATCCTATTTCTAGATTGTTAGCTCCAGGTTATTTGTTTTTTGGTGGTGGTATGGAATATGGTAAGCATATTGATAAATTATCGCTTTATTTTTCTCCTGTAACTTTAAAAGCAACATTTGTTTTAGATGAAGATTTATCTAATGCTGGTGCGTTTGGAGTTGATCCAGGAGTATATGATGATAACGGAAATCTGTTAATTCCAGGAGAGCGCGTAAGAAAAGAAATTGGTGTTTTGGTTACCAATACCTATGAAACAGAGGTAGCAACAAACATAAATATTAAAAATCAACTTAGTTTATACTCTGATTATGTAAATAATTTTGGCAATATAGATATTGATTGGAGTGTTGATTTCGATTTTAAAGTTAATAGTTTCATAAAAGCAACTTTAGGTTCTCATATCCGATACGATGACGATGTTAAAACAACTGTGCCATCAACTGAGGTAGAGGGTGAATTTGATGAGGCCGGAGCTAAAGTGCAATGGAAACAATTTTTAGGAATTGGTGTTGCCGTAGATTTTTAGTAGTTCTCGCATATTACATATTGGTGTAAATTTTTCTTAACTTTTCTTTTCTGTTTTTTTTTTAGATAGAGTTTTAAATAAATCCTTTAATTAGTGTAATAAAACTACATGTTATAAAGCTATCTATAAGAAATATACATGAGAAAAATTTAAAATTTGTGAGACCTCTTATTTTATAAAAGTTTAAGTGTTTTCTTAAGTTTATATCGCTTAACATTATCCATAATAAAAAGGTTAAAAACAGCTTTGTAACCAATGCCAATAGAATAACAGGGTTTATAATTGTAATGACTATAGTTATTAAAAAAGACCAAGGGGCTATTGGCTTGTAATAATTTAGTATGGAAGTAATTTGCCGTATCATAATTTATTAAACGTTTTAGCAATTAAAATTATTTTGCACTTCAATTAAATCCATAAAAAGTTGTACTTTTGATTTCCAATTTTTTGAAGATAGATGTTAGAGAAGTTACAGATAGTAAAACAACGATTTGATGAGGTTAGCGATTTAATAATTCAACCAGATATTATATCAGATCAAAAGCGTTATGTAGAGTTAAACAGAGAATACAAAGACTTACGTATTCTAATGGATAAACGCGAAGAATATATTGAATTAACTAATAATTTAGCTGAAGCTGAAGAAATTATAGCAGACGGAAGTGATGCAGAAATGGTAGAAATGGCCAAAATGCAATATGATGAAGCTAAAGAAGGTATACCTAAATTAGAAGAAGAAATTCGAGTACTTTTAATACCTAAAGATCCAGAAGACTCAAAAAATGCAGTAGTAGAATTACGCGCAGGAACAGGAGGAGACGAGGCAAGTATTTTTGCAGGCGATTTATTTAGAATGTATAATAAATATTGCGAAAATAAAGGTTGGCGTGTAGATGTTGTAGATTTTAGTGAAGGTACAAACGGAGGCTTTAAAGAAATACAGTTCGAAGTATCTGGTGAAGATGTTTATGGTACATTAAAGTTTGAAGCCGGTGTGCACCGTGTGCAGCGTGTACCACAAACCGAAACACAAGGTCGTGTACATACAAGTGCAGCAACTTGTATGGTGTTTCCAGAAGCAGAAGAGTTTGATGTAGAAATAGACCCTAAGGATGTAAGAATAGATTATTTCTGTTCATCTGGCCCTGGTGGGCAATCGGTAAATACAACCTATTCGGCAGTACGTTTAACGCACGAACCTACAGGTTTAGTAGCGCAATGTCAAGACCAAAAATCGCAGCATAAAAACAAAGAGAAAGCATTTAAGGTGTTACGTTCTAGATTATACGATTTAGAGCTTGCTAAAAAAATGGAAGAAGATGCTGCTAAACGTGGTAGTATGGTTACATCTGGAGATCGTAGTGCTAAAATTAGAACATACAACTACCCACAGGGTCGTGTTACCGATCACAGAATAGGTTTAACACTCTACGATTTACAAAACATTGTAAACGGAGACATTCAAAAAATAATAGATGAATTAATGCTTGCAGAAAACACAGAAAAATTAAAAGCAAGCGACGAAACCATTTAAATATATTCCCGCAATTGCGGGATTCTTTTTATATAATAGTTTACTGAAAATATTAAAAATGACAACAGCACAACTTGTTTCAGAAATTAAAAAAAAGCAATCATTTCTTTGTATTGGTTTAGATGTTGATTTAAACAAAATTCCCGAACATTTATTAAAAGAAGAAGATCCGATATTCGCTTTTAATAAAGCAATTATCGATGCCACTCATCATTTATGTGTTGCCTATAAACCCAATACCGCTTTTTATGAGGCATATGGTATAAAGGGATGGAAAGCTTTAGAGAAAACTATTATATACTTAAACAAAAATTATCCTGAAATTTTTACGATAGCAGATGCAAAACGCGGAGATATAGGTAATACAAGTACAATGTATGCCAAAGCTTTTTTTGAAGATTTAGCTTTCGATTCTGTTACTGTGGCTCCATATATGGGAAAAGACTCTGTAGAGCCTTTTTTAGAATTTAAAAATAAGCATACTATACTTTTGGCTTTAACGTCAAACCAAGGAGCTTTCGATTTTCAAACAAAACAAGTAGGGGAGAATGAGTTATATAAAGAGGTTTTAAAGGTATCTAAAACCTACAAAAATTCTGAGAGCTTAATGTATGTTGTTGGAGCTACTAAAGCCGAATATTTAGCTGAAATAAGAGAGATTATTCCAGATAGTTTCTTATTAGTTCCAGGTGTTGGTGCTCAAGGAGGAAATTTACAAGAGGTTTGTAAATTTGGACTTAACAGCCAAATAGGTTTATTAATAAATTCATCACGCGGTATTATTTATGCATCAAGGGGAGAGTATTTCGCAGAAGAAGCAGCACTAAAGGCGGAGGCTATACAAAAAGAGATGAGCGCATTTGTTTAATAGTTATGAAACCATTTTTTCATCTTTATTATTAATTAAAGTATTCTGTAGTTGCACTAATTTTATTGGTTTTACTAAATAGTTACTTACCTGATTACTCTTTTTTGCTCTGCGTTTATCATTATCATCAATAGAGGAGGTTACAATGTGTATGGTTGGCTGATAGCTCTTTTTTTTGTTTAATTTTTTTATTAAATCTAGAAATTGCCAACCATTAACACATGGCATATTTAAATCTAATAAAATAGTTTTAGGAAGTATTTGGGGAGTTTCAATATTCTCTTTTATAAAATTAAATGCTGATTTTCCATTTTCAAATAATAATATTGCAGAATCTTTAATATTTAATTTAATTAGTAAGCGCTGTGTAATTTTTCTAAAGAGTAAATTATCGTCTATTATTGCGATTTTATGCATGAGTAATCTAGTTTAATGGTAATAATGTTGCCAATAGTTTTTTGTGGTAATATTTTAATTTTTCCGCATAGTTTTTTTATGTATAAATTTAGGAAGTGCAAGCTGTAATTTTGGTTTTTATCTTTAGATTGGTTTTTAATTTTTTTTATTATTAAAAATTTAGAATTGTCTGTGTAAATTATATTAAAAAAGTTGTCTTTGCGCGATGTGGTAATATTTATATTTAGGTCAATCTCATTTAATTTATTCATAAACGAATTAATAAATAAGTTAACGAATAAGTTTTTCACAAACACTTCAGGTAATTTTAGGTTAGAGTTTAAATTGTAGCTAATTATAGTATTTTTTGGCCTTAAATAATCTAACTCGGACGTAATCTTTTTTAAGTTTTTAGAAAACTTAAGTTTTTTGATTTTATCTGTGCCTAAATTTTTTATGAACTCATGATAATTTGTCAATAAATTTAACCCATAGTTTAAGTTATTTACATTTGTTAAGTACATAGTTTCAAGATTATTGAATTTAACTGAATTGTCTTGTTCAAATTCTTTGTAAAAATTATAAAGTTCTTTTAAAGCTATTATAGGTTCTCTTAAATTATGAGATGTTAATGAAGCAAAATCATTTAAATAATTATTTTTTTCACCTAACTCATTGTTTACTAGTTTTAGTTGAGTGTTTGTTTTTAGTAAAGCTTTTGATTTATCTGATATTTCTTTAAAAAAATCTATAAAGCGCGATGAGTAAAGAAAAATGCTCATTAGTATTGTTAGATTTAAAAACAAGAAAATTATAAAAATTCCAACGTTAGGTAAAATTAGATTGAAATATATAGCAATAGAAACACTTAATATAATGATAATTGGAAGTATAAAAAAGTATGGAAAATAGTTGTAAGGATGAGTTTTTTTTAACGGTAAAATTTGAAATTCGTAGTTTTTTATATTTTCAATTAATGCAATTTCAAATAATGAAATTGAATTAATAAAAAATAATATAGATGTATTCCAACTTAAACTGTTAAAACCTATTACTTTAGTTACAGATTCTTTGTCTAACAAATAGTAAAAAATAGCAAAGGAAGATAGTAAATATAATAAGCAATTAGCAATAATAAAATATACATCTTTTTTTATGGACCAAATAAAAAACACACTAGCATAAGCCAGTATAAACATTAAAATTGTAGCCTGAGAAGATAAAGCAAAAACGCCGTTAGTGTTTAATTGTAGAATATAAGCAATAAGCTGGAATATTTGGATAAAAAAGCCTAATACTAAAACATACTTAATAAATTTTTTTTTTATTAAAAAAGGAAGAACAAGTAAAATAAAACTAATGCTGGTGGCCACCTTCATAGTGGCGTTTGGATTTATATTATAACCGGTAAAAAAATTATTAATATGCTGCGTAAACCAAGCGTACATGTTTACAGCTGCCATTAAAATTGTAAAAACGGCTGTAAGTTTATATGCAAATAATGCACGGTGCCGTAAATTATGTTTTTCTGAATATGCCATAAGTTTATCGGTATAGGTTAACAAATTACTAAATATAGTAATTTTCTTTCAACATAAAATGTTTTTAACCTACATAAATATAATAAACCTATAGGAATTATAATATGAAAACAATTATACTTGATTTGAGAATTATTAAATTAAACCAATTGGTTTAAGTCTTGTTTATAATCTACTTTGCTAACATCATCAACAAAATTCTCAATCATATTCTCTAATTCCTTTAAACTTAAAAGTTTGTTTAAATTGGGCTTAATTTTACCTACTTTGCAAAAATGTTTATTCATGATATCGTTCTTTATATTAAATTACGATAAAAGTGTAGATTTGGATGTTTTTACAAGTTATTTCTAAGGGAAAAAATAAGATAACTTTAAGCAATCGATTGTTTATTATTAAGTTCTCCAGACAAAAAAATTAGCCTATTAATTTTATACGACATCTTAATAGCTCTAAATTCGAAAAAATCGCTTAGAGCGGAATCACTTTGTTTATAATTATAGGAATGTTCAACAAGTTGTTGGTGTCTGCGCTTAAGTTTTTTAAGTTTAAGTTGTATTAATTCAATTCTATTCATTAGTTTGTTGGTTTTTAATGAGTTAAATGTACGATTTTTTAGTTTAATAAAAAAATGTACTTAAAAACCAACTTTTAATAAACGAGAAATTAATCCTGTAATGCAAAAACACGTTTTAGTAAATCGGTAGTTCTAGACGATACATTATTACGTATTTCTTTTTCCTCAATAGCAATCATTTTATACACACCATTTAAAGCTTCTCCTGTAACGTAATCTGTTAAATCTGGGTTTACATTATTTGTAAAAGGTATATTATTATATTTTGTAATTAGGTTTGCCCAAATTTGATCGGCACCAACCTTTGCAAACGAATTATTAATTACAGGTTGAAATTTGTTGTAAAGTGAGGTTTGCGTTTTTGTAGTTAAATATTGAGTTGCCGCATCATCGTTACCCAATAAAATGTTTTTGGCATCGGCGAAAGTTATTCCTTTTACTGCATCTACAAAAATAGGTGTTGCTTCTTTTACAGCGTCTTCTGCAGCACGATTTAATACTTTTAAACCTTCGTCGGCTAAATTACTTAATCCAATATCTCTTAATGCCTTATCAACTTTTTGCAGTTCTTCAGGTAATGTGATTTTTACTAATTCATTTTTAAAAAAACCATCGGTTTGGGTTAATTTGGTAACTTGTTTATCAATACCTAAATTTAAAGCTTGTATTAGTCCTGATGCAATTTGGTCATTTCCTAAACTAGTAGTTTCTTGTGGAAGTTGGTTAACAACTTGCTGTAATTCAGCACATGCGGTTAAGTTTAATACCAGAAAAGCTAATAAAATTTTACGAATCATAGAAGTGATGTTTAATTTTCTAAGTGCAAAGTTAATATTTATATACTATTTTAGCATAGTATTTGTTATTAATAAAGTTAAAGTTAATATCATGAATTTAATGGCATCCAAATATTTTGTTTTTTTCTTCTTTTTCAGTTTACATAGTGTTTTTGGTCAAGTTAAGGTATCTCAAATTATTAATGAGTCTCAGCTAGCAAAAAGCACAGAAAATGCTTTATACTTTGTTGATTTTTGGGCTACTTGGTGTAATCCTTGTATTCACGTGTCCAAATATTTAGAAACTTTACAAAGCCAATATCCCAATAATTTTTATGTTTTATCTCTTTCTCAAGAAAGTCCAGAAGTTGTAACAAAATTTTTAAATAAGCATAATCTTAAATTGGCGGTTGGAATTGATTTTGATGGCGAAACTTTTAAGAAGTATAATATTTATAGCTTGCCACAAGGTGTTTTGTTTAATTCAAATGGTATAAAACTATGGGAAGGACACCCAGCAGATTTTAAAAAACAACATCTTGAAGATTTTTTAAAAAAAAATAAAAGTGTAACGAATGTGCATTCATTTTTTAAAACGGAGGCTTATGCTGTTGCGCCAAGTAATTTAGCAGCATTAGATCTTGATGATTTTGAATGTCATGTTATTGAAAATTTCAGTGATTTTGAAACTATACAAATTATCGAAAATGATTCTTATATTGAATTAAGTGGGAGCTTGCAGAAAATATTGTCATACGTCTATGGTGTTTATTATAAACAAGTAAATGTTAGTGAGAATGATAATAAAAGCTACAAAATGCGGTTTACAAGAGGAAGTAGGGCTAGTAAAAATATGAAGCGTACTATTTTTAAAGCTTTAAAGTTAAGTGCAAAGCAAGAAGAGTTAAAAGGAGATGTTCTTACCATTGTTTTTAATAATGCTAATTTTTGGGATACCTCTCAGTTTAATTGGGAAGGTAATAATCAGAAATTTTTAATAGGTGATACAGAAATTCAAGCTGATAACGTTTCATTTAACGATATGCTTTATAAAGTATCTAATCTTATTGAAAAACCTATCCTAGTAAATGATAAATACGAAGACGACACCTTACACGACTGGCAAATCCATTATAAATATTATGAATTAATGGTAAGTAATTTTCAAGATTATGGTGTTCAAGTTTCAAATAAAAACATGAATTATCCAGTATATAGTATAACAAAAAAAGCACCCTAAAAAAGGGTGCTTTTTCTCTCTTTAAATTGAGTTATTCTTAGTTATTTAAAACTCTAAACTCGGTTCTTCTGTTCTTTTGGTGATCAGATTCTGAACAATCTACACCATTTGAACAACGGTTTACTAAACGAGTTTCTCCATAACCTTTAGCAGTTAAACGATTTCTTGAAATTCCTTTAGATACTAAATAGTTTACTACAGAGTTAGCACGTTGTTGCGATAAAGACATGTTAAAATCATCGTTACCTCTAGAATCTGTATGAGACATTAACTCAATGTTTACAGGCTTACTATTTAATAGTGGTAATAAAGTGTCATCAATAATCTTTTTAGAGGCAGGTGTAATTCTTGCACTACCTAATTCGTAAAAAATTGGTAAGACGTTAGCACTTAATAATCCACAATCAACTTCTTCCCAAGTAGTAATGCCGCCTTTTTTAGCTAAAACCGTTTTAGTTACAGTTTGCGTTCTAGAAGGAATAGTTACACTTTTTGTAGTTGCAGGAGTATCTAATACTTGTTTTTTAATAGTTGCATATTCCGCAGGAATAGCAATTTCATCCATTCTAGCCGGTGTTTTAATAACTCTTTTCTTATAAGTTGCACTTGCTTCTGATACAGGAATGCTTTTCGTACTAGCATCGCTAGCTAAAGTTGTAAAGCTAACATCTTTTGATTGTGAAGGGTACTCAACGAAACATGCTACAACACAATCTTCCTTATTTGGTGAATCACAGGCCGTTTCTTTGTATTCCCATCCTGAAGTTGCCGGATATACTTCAAAAGTTCTAGAATCTGAACCAAAAGAAGCAGGAATAACTTCTAAATTATTTCTTCCTTCTTTTTTAATGTAAGGAACCTCAATAGTTTCATAAGTCGCAGGTACATAAACAAACTTTTTAGTTGCTTCTTTTACTAAAACACGTTCTTCAACTGTTTTGTAAGTTGCTGGTACAACAGTTAATTTAGTGTAAGCAGGATACACTTCAATGGTTTCTTCAACATCTTTAAATTCGTCTTTTGTGATACATTTTACGTAACACTTTCCTGGGTCTGGATTAGCAGGTAAATTTTGAGAGTTAGCAAACCCAACACCTAATAATAACATTAGCCCAACTGATAATTGTTTTTTCATTTTTTTAAATTTAGTTAATGGAAATTTATTCTTCGATTTTTAAGACACAGAAAAAAATAAATAGTCACTAAATTTATGAAAAGACAATTCAAAGCCTGTTAACAAAGCTTTAACACAGTAAGCTAAATTTGTTGGTTATGTGAAAATAATTGTTTTGTTATTAAATACCATAACTTTGCGGTTGGCATGTAATTTTACAGCGTTAGCTAAAACAATTTTTTCTAGATCTCGTCCTTTAGCTATCAAATCCTGTATGGCATGGGCGTGTGTAACTCGGGTTACATCTTGTTCTATTATTGGGCCAGCATCGAGTTCTTCGGTAACATAATGGCTGGTAGCACCAATAATTTTTACACCACGTTTGTAAGCCGAATGGTAAGGCTTAGCTCCTACAAATGCTGGTAAAAAAGAATGATGAATATTAATAATTTTATTCTTATAAACATCTATTAGTTTATTCGATACAATTTGCATATAGCGAGCTAATACAATAAAATCGATGTTATGAGATTTTAAAAGTTCTAATTGCTTTTCTTCAGCGTTAGTTTTTGTTTCCTTGGTTACAGGTATGTGATAAAATGGAATTTTAAAATTATCAGCAATATGCTTTAAATCATTATGATTACTTATAATAAAGGGGATTTCTAAATTTAATTCACCCGAATTATATCTTGCTAATAAATCATATAAACAATGATCGTATTTTGAAACAAAAAGAGCCATTTTGGGCTTAGCTTCCGATGAATAAATACGCCATTTCATTGTAAATTTATCTGCCAACGATGTTTTAAAATCAGTTTTAAAATTATTGGTATTGAAGTTATCAGAAACAAACTCACTTTCTAGTCGCATAAAAAAGATGTTTTGTTCTCTATCAACATATTGATCTATATAAACAATGTTACCGTTATTTTTAACAATAAAATTAGTTACCGAAGCAATAATATTTGGTTGGTCGTGGCAATGTATTAATATGGTTATTTTGTTCATTTATTCTTTGTTTAATGCATTCAAAATTAATTTAAATAGTATTAAAATTGTTAATTTTTTTATTTTTTATGATTTATACATAAATAGTAAAAAAAAATTGCATCTTTTTTACAAAATAATCGTCTATTAAATGAACAATAAAATTAATTATTATGAAAAATAGAGAAAATTGCGCTTGTAATTGCGAACCATGTAGTAAAGGAAAATGTAACGATTGCCAATGTGAGAATTGTAATTGTAAAAATTGCAATTGTTAATTAATTATCAGCTTAAATTTTTTGAAATTTAAGCTGATTTATATAAATTAAGACATGACAACAAAGAAAATTTGGGAAACATACTCACAAGACATTAAACGTTTTATAAAAGATAAAGTAAAACAAAACGATATTGCAGATGATTTACTGCAAGACACCTTTATAAAAGTACATACAAAAATACATACCTTAAAAGATGATAGTAAACTTAAAGCATGGTTGTTTTCTGTAGCTCGATATACTGTTTTAGATTATTTTAAAACCAGTAAACTTAAAGTTAATACAAATGAAATTGAAGCGGAAGTAGAAACAGAAATTTATAAGCATTCTGAAAAAGATTGCTTACGAGGCATATTAGTTAATTTACCAAAAAAATATAGAAACCCTATTTTTTTATCAGATATAATGGGTTTGAAACAACGTGAGGTAGCAGAGCGTTTAAAATTACCATTATCTACTGTAAAATCTCAAATACAACGTGGAAGAACTAAAATAGCTGAAGGTTTTATGGATTGCTGTGGTTATAAATTAAATGAAGAAGGGCATTTGGTTGGCGAACTTAAAGAAAAAGAAGATTGCAAAATTTGCCACTAAAGAGTCATCATCCAGTTGCGCTGTAATTTTTTAAACTTTTTTAATTCACTTCTTAAAATAGGTAAAAAATCTTTTCCGTTACTATTTGAACGTTCTAGTCTGTATGAATTTTTATAAATTCTGTTGGTTAAACGTTTTAAAGAAGCAATGTGCTTACGTTTTTTAAGTGAACAACGTTCCAATTGGGCATTAGCAATTTCTGGAGCTAAAGAATTAGATTGCTGAACGATATCCCCAGAAAAATAAATATTATTGTCTTCCGTCCCATCAGGGTTCAAAGCACATAAATCGTCATTTAAATAAAAAGAAATGTTTTGTGAAAGCGCAAAAATCTCTTGCGCTTTAATGTAAATCGGTAACTCCGATAGGTTTAATGGGGTATTAGTGGACATTTGTTTGTTTTCTTAGCAATTACATCAAAATTACTCACAACTAACTAGAATCTTCTTTAGGTTTTAAAGTAAAATTGTATATTTGGTTTAAAATTTAATTTTTTACTAAAAAAAATCTTTTAAATGAAGTTAGATGTTCTTAATTCTAAGATTTTGAAGTGTTTACAGGAAAATGCACGTTTGTCTAATGCCGAAATAGGTAGGCGAGTAGGAATAAGTTCGCCCGCGGTTTCCGAGCGAATAAAAAAAATGGAAGATTTAGGAATTATTGAAGGTTATAAGGCAATTGTTTCTCCTTACGAAATAGGTTATCAATTAAAAGCTATAATAACACTTCGTGCCTTTATGGGTAAATTAAAGCCTTTCTTGGAAAAGGTAAAAACCTACGACGAGGTGATAAATTGCTACCGAATTACAGGCGATGAAAATATTGTTATGGAAGTAGTTTTAAAGAACAATAAACATTTGGAAAGCTTTATAGACCAATTGATAACATATGGAGAATCGAAAACTCAAATTGTATTGTCGCGAGTGATTAAGCAGAAAGAGGTTGCTCCTTTAAAATAATAAATTTTCTTTTTAAAAATTTAATTTTAAGTTTACAATTACCCCAGTTAGGTATTTATACTTTCTATATGTTTTGCTATTAATTTTGCATGAATTCTAGAATTTTCAATAAACCATTTATGGGTTTCTTCACCACCACAAATTACGCCAGCTAAATACAATCCTTTTATGTTAGATTCCATAGTTTCTGGATTGTAGTTAGGTATTCTTTTCTCTTCAGAAAGTGTTACACCATTAGTTTTTAATAAATTAAAGTCTGGCAAATAACCGGTTAAAGCAATTACATAATCGTTATTTAAAGTAAGGCGTTTTTCTGGCGTTTTAATGGTTACTGTATTTTCTTTTATTTCAGTGAGTTCAGAATTAAAGTAAGTGGTAATACTGCCTTCTTTTATGCGGTTTAAAATATCTGGTCGCACCCAATATTTAACACGTTCACCTATGGTTTCTCCACGAACTACCATAGTTACATTACCGCCTTTTCTATAAATTTCTAAAGCGGCATCAACAGCTGAATTACTTGCACCTACAACTACAACATTTTGTAAAGCGTAGTTGTGAGCTTCTTTGTAATAATGTGTAACTTTAGGTAAATCTTCACCAGGAATATTTAATAGTTTAGGAATATCATAAAAGCCAGTTGATATAATTACCCGTTTACTTATGTAATTTGCTTTATCGGTTGTTACGGTAAATTCATTATCGTTTTTATTAATAGTTTTAACGGTTTCATATAAATTAATATTTAATTTATTTGATGTTACAACACGGCGGTAATACTCTAAAGCTTCATCTCTGTTAGGCTTTGGATTATTGCTTATAAATGGAATATCATCAATTTCTAATTTTTCTGAAGTAGAAAAGAAGGTCATATTTTTAGGGTAATTAAATAAAGAGTTTGTTAATGTTCCTTTTTCAATTATTAAATAGCTCCAGCCTCTTTTTTTACACTCTAAAGCACAAGCAATTCCAATTGGTCCTCCGCCAACAATTATGATATCTTTTTTATTTTCCAAGCTTTTCTTTTATTATCAGTTTTTAATTTTTCATTTAGGCTAAATAATATAATGGCACAAATGGCTGCAATAGCCGTAATAATATACCAAGTTGTATTATAACCAACGGTTCCTGCAAGTTGTAACCCTGCATTATGCCCAAAAATATGAGCCACAGAAAACGAGATGGAATATAAAGCCATGTATTCACCTTGATTACCTTTTTTCGCACGATCTACAGCAAATGCGTTAGAAAAAGGAAAGGCTATCATTTCGCCAAATGTCATTAATAACATACCTATAATTAAAACTCCAGACCAAGTTGTTAAGTTTAAAATTAATAAACTTAAACCTGTTAAAATAGCGCCAAAAAACATAAGACTAAGTTTGCTGTATTTTGAGTTTTCTAGCCACTTAATTAAAGGCATTTCAAATACAAAAATAAGAAATCCGTTAAGACCTAAAATTATTCCAATTTCAAATTCACTTAAAACATGTACATCTTTGTAATATATGGTTATGGTTGAAAAATATTGAAGAAATACAATACCAAATAACATCATAGCTACTAAAAATATAAGAAATGCTTTATCGGAATAAGCCGAAACTGGATTTTCTGTTTTAACTTCATCTAAAATCTTTGCTTTTTTAGGATGTAATACATTTATTAATACTAAGGTTGCAGCTATACACGTAATACCATCTACCCAAAAAAGTCCGCCATAACCTAATCCTGTAATTATTAAGCCTCCAAGGGCAGGACCTGCCGAAAAACCTAAATTTATAGCTAATCGAATTAAAGTTAACGAACGTATTTTGTTTTCTGGTTTACTGTAAGCATTTAATGCCACAAACATAGCTGGCCTAAACGTATCGGCTACGAGCATTACAACAAAAATACCGAAACAAATAGACGCAAAAGTGTTTAAAAATTGGAGGACAATAAATAAAATACCAGTGCTTAATAAACTTCGCACCATAACTTTGTAATAGCCTAAAGTATCGGTTAATTTACCACCTAACCAAGAGCCCGCAACCGAACCTAAACCAAAGGCGCTCATTACCCACCCAACATCGGCAACCGTAAAATTTAAATCTTCTTTTAAGTATAACGACAAAAATGGAATAACCATGGTACCAGCTCTATTTATTAAAGTAATAAAAGCAAGCCACCAGATTTCTCTAGATAAGCCTTTAAAAGTATTTATGTAGTTGTTAAATAGATTTTTCATGATTAAAATTTGATATTCTATTTTTTTATTAATAAAAAAAGCCCGACTTAAATAAAGTCGGGCTTATATATTTGTAAATGCGTTAATGCATTATTTCAAAACATAAAAAACCCAACCTCTTTGCTTAACCGAGGTGAATAATTTTTTACAAGTTGAAATATATAAACGCATAATATTTTTTGTTTGCTTCCTCAAAACTAGTTAAAAAAGTTTTAAGTTGTATTTTTGAAATGAAAAAATTTAATATGAAACCAATAATTATATTGTTTACAGCGCTAATTTGTTTAAGCGGATGTGCTCAAAAAAAGCGATTTTTAAAGGGAGAAACCGATTTTCAAAAGGAATTGAATGCAGAATATAAAGATGCTTCTACTTCTCCATTAAAAAAGAATGATAGAAAAGCGTTTGAAGGTTTAGATTTTTTTAAAGTAGACTCTGTTTATGTTGTAAATGCAAAATTAGAGCGCACTCCAGATAGCAAATGGTTTAATATGAAAACAACAACAAATAGGTTGACTAAAGAACGTATTTATGGGGTTTTACATTTTGAATTAAAAGGAAAGCCATATAAACTAAATGTTTACCAAGGTTTAGAATTAATGCAGCGAGAAGGTTTTGAAGATTATTTGTTTTTACCCTTTTTAGATGAAACTAACGGAAGCACAAGTTACGGAGGCGGGCGTTACATTGATTTAAGAATTCCGGAAGATGATAATATAATTATTGACTTTAACCAAGCTTACAATCCTTACTGCGCATATAATGAAAAGTATTCTTGCCCCATTGTGCCTCGCGTAAATTATTTACGAACTAAAATTGAAGCAGGGGTGAAGGCATTTAATAAACATTAGATTACTTAGTATAAAACCAAACTTTCGATTGAAACGGGTCGAAAACCACCTTTTTGCTATCCATTAAAAAGGAAGCACCTAGTTGTGCAGCAGGAATTTTCCAAGTACCAATACCTCCGCAGGTTTGAGCTTCAGGTGGTGTTTGTTTTAAAAATATATTTACATCGTTGGTTAAAAATATAGGCGAACCATCAATCGAAGTAATCGAGAATTTTACACCTTTAGGCAATTTATAGGCTTTAACAGCTTCACTATAATAACCAACGCAAGTGCTTAACGTTATATTTGCTGAAGGGTTTTCAACTAAATAAATGCCTGCATCAATTAAAGCATTAAAAAAGGCCCGATTAATATTTATGGAGTGGCGGTATTTGGCATCGTCATAACCCGAATCTATTTGAGCAGTGGCACTAATAGTACCAATTTTTACTGGAATGGTTGGGATGTTCGCTGTACAATCGTTATTTAATTTAGTATAATCGTTTGAATAATAACCAACACTAGATGCAGCCTTAAAATCTTTACTAATTAATGTTTCGTTCATGCAGAAATTGAATGCAGCCGATTTGTAAATGGCATTATTTTCGTAATCCAACATATAAATATTGGTAGTTAAAAAGTCGGTTCCAATAATGCCAGCTTGTTTAAAATTAGTTAATCCTGCAATGTTTTTATGGTTTTGATGATATAAACTTACTGATCCCCAATTACCAAGAAAATTAAAGTTGTTGTATTTGTTGGAGCTATTAACAATAGGCTTGCCGTTAATAAAGTTATTGGTATCAATGGTGCTAGATGTGGTTCCGAAATCAACTAAAAAATAACCTTCAATGTTTCCAACAGAAACTTTAGCATAAGGTGTTGCTTGCCCTAATTTTAAAGGGAATTTTTCGCCAAAGCATAAATCGTTTTGTGCACAAGCTACTGTAATTGTAAATAAAAAACCGAGTATAATTTTAAAACATTTCATTTGAAAACACAGGAATTAATTTTGGTTTTAAAATTACTTTTAATTTTTGGAAGACATAAAAAAAACCGCAATTTATTGCGGTTTTTTAATTTAGAAATCTATTGTAAAATTATGCTTTTTTTACAGGTTTAACCGGACAACCAATGGCTTTCGTAAAGTTTGTTTCTGGCTTTTCACCTTTTAATAATGCATCAATAGCATCTTCAACATATTTTGTTTTAACATCACTTGCCGATCTTGCATTGTCATCAATGGTGCCAATGTATTGCACTTTTCTTTCTGCATCTAATAAAAATACGTGAGGCGTTCTAACGGCACCGTATTTAGGGAAAACTTCTTGATTTTCATCAGCTAAATACACAAAAGAAAATGCTTTTTCTTTAGCTCTAGTTTGCATAGCTTCAAAACTTTCTTTGTCGCTGTTGGCATTAACATTTGGGTTTATAGCTACAACCGAAAATCCTTGTGGAGCATATTTTTTGTGTAATTCTTCTAATCGGTCTTCGTACATTTTTGCAAACGGACATTCGTTACATGTAAACACAACAATGTAACCTTTAGCGTTTTCAATACTTGATAACGAAAACAGGTTGCCATCAACATTTTTAAGTTTAAAATCGGTTGCAGTTTCACCTATTTTATAGCCTCCAATTTCTTCCAAGGTTTTTGTTTGTTCAGGACTGTGGTTTCCTCCTGGAGGCGGTCCTTTTCTGTCGCCATGATGTTTAGGTGGATGCTCGCCTTTTGGTGGATGATCTCCCTTTGGGCCTTTGTGTTCCTGTTTTACAACTTCTTTTTCTTTAGATTCAGATTTGTTTTTGCATGAAGTCAATACTCCTAAAGTAAAAATTAGAGCTATTGTTAATACATTAAATTTTTTCATAAGTAGTTAAAATTATAATTAAAAGTTATTTTGAATTTCGTTATTTAAATCTTCTACATTTTCAAAAGAACGCTCGTAAAACATACGTTTATTGTTTATTGAAATAATAGTAAACGGTATTGCGCCAGACCAATTAGGATCTATTTTATTAATCCACGAATTAGCATCAGGATCGTCTAACATAATCACTTTGGCTGTAATATTTTTTTCTTTTAAAAAAGGTTTAAGTTCCTTTTCAATAGTTTCAGGAAAATCTAGACTAACCAATAAAAGTTCAACGTTTGGATGTTTTTGAGCATATTCCTGTAAATAAGGTAATTCCTTTACACAGGGCGCACACCACATAGCCCAAAAGTTAACAATTTTGGTTTTGTTTGAAGTACTGTATAATAATGGTTCAATAGTATTGAAATTATATACAGTTATTTCTTGGTTATTATTTATTGAAGTGTTTTTATTCTTTTTATTGCCACAAGCAGCTAGTAAAAAGAACAAAGAAAAACAGCTTAATAAAAGACTTTTTCTCATTAAAAAATAGCTTTATTAAGCTGTTAGACTTGTTGTGAAAGTATAGGTTTAATGCTTTAACAAAGTTTTAAGCATTTTTTTGTTTATTAATTTCGTCTTGTAATTGTCTGCGTACTTTTTGTTCGCGCTCTAAAGCTACTTTGCGGTGTTGTTCGAACTCTTCTTCGGTTTCTGCTAAGGCTTTTTTAGCACTTTTTGTTATCGCATTACTATTTTTAAATTTATAAATGAAAAGTAATAATAGCGCTAATAATGCTGCAATTATAATCCACATTAAGCTATTATAACCCGTTTTACTCATCTGAATACCGAAAAGAGACATGCTGTCTTTTTCGGCATTTGTTGCATCTAAAGAGCTTTGAGTGTTATTTAAATTAGATTTTAACGTAGAAATTTCTTTGGCTTGTGTATCTACGACAGCTTTGGTGTCGACTAAATTCTTTTTTATGGTATTTAAAGTGTCTTTAGTATTTTCTCTTAAAGCGTTTATCATACTTAACTTTACAGCTTCGTAAGGTTGACCATTAGTCCCTTTAAAATTACCGGATTTTCTTAATAGATATTCGAATTGATCATCTATGGTGCCCGTATTTATAGATTGAGTTTCATCTTCATTAGTTTGAGCAAACGAAAATGTTGTAAAAAGGCAAATTAATAGTATCCAGAAGTTAGATTTAATAGTGTTCATTTATTGTTAAATGTAAATAGTTATGTTAGGTCACTAATTTATAAAATTAAGTTTAAATAAAAAGCCTCAAATTAATGAGGCTATATTATATACGGTAAAAATATAAATTTAGATGCTATTAATAGTAGGTATAACGCCTAACTTTAGCAACATATTTTGCTAAACGAATAACTTGATGGCTGTAACCATATTCATTATCATACCAAATATAAAGTATTATGTTTTTCCCATCTTTGCGAACAATTGTTGATTTGCTGTCGTAAATGGATGGAGCAGAGCTTCCTATAATATCGCTAGATACTAACTCGTCGCTTAATTCGTATTTTATTTGCTCAACCAAATCGCCTTCTAAAGCATATTTTTTAAGAATTGTGTTTACACCATCGAGAGAGGTTTTATTTTTTAATTCTAAATTTAAAATGGCTAATGATCCATTTGGAACAGGAACTCGAATGGCATTCGATGTTAATTTGCCTTCTAAACTAGGTAAAGCCTTGGCAACAGCGCTACCAGCTCCAGTTTCTGTTATAACCATATTTAATCCTGCGGCTCTTCCTCTTCGGTATTTTTTATGAAAATTATCGACCAAATTTTGGTCGTTGGTATAAGCATGAATGGTTTCTAGATGTCCGCTTTTTACACCAAAAGAATCTTCAACAGCCTTTAAAACAGGTGTAATGGCGTTTGTAGTACATGATGCCGCAGAGAATATGTTTAACTCGTCTGGATTATAGCTCTTGTGATTTACGCCATAAACAATATTTGGAATGCCTTTACCTGGAGCTGTTAAAATAACTTTGTCTACACCTTTTGCTTTTAGGTGTTTACTCAAGGCAGCATCGTCTCGAAAAGCTCCTGTATTGTCAATAACCAGAGCATTATTTATATTAAATTTGGTATAATCGATACTTTCTGGAGCATTTGCAGAAATAATTTTAACAGTTGTTCCATTAATTATTAAAGCTTGATTTTCTACATCGATGTTAACCGTTCCTAAAAAGTCGCCATGTACGGAGTCGTTACGAAGTAAAGAAGCGCGTTTTTCAAGAATTTGTTCATTTATATCTCCACGAGTTACAATAGCTCGAAGCCGTAATTGGTTTCCTTTACCTGTGCGTACCATGAGTTCTCGTGCTACCAATCTTCCAATTCGTCCAAAGCCGTATAAAACAACGTTTTTTGGGGTAATGGAGCCATTTTTGCTGGCATCTTTTAATTTAGAAGCAACAAAAGCCGTGGCATTGCTATATGCATTTTCTTCTAAATGATATTCGAAGGTAAGTTTGCCTATATCAAGCTTAGCAGGAGGTAAGTTTAATGTTTTTATGGCTTGAGCAATTTCAACAGAATCGAAAACAGAAATAGGTTTCTGCACAAATTTACCAGCGTAATCATGTAAATTTAAAATTTGGCTTACGTTTCTATCAATTAATTGGTTTCTAAAAATGACTAATTCAATAGACTTGTCGTACCAAAGATCGTTTACTATTTTAATAAATTCTACGGTGGCTTTTCTTCGGTCTGCTTGAAAGGCTAATTCCTTTTCATAAGTTTTATTAAAACTCATAGTATATAGTTTAGTTTAAAGTTTTATGAAGTAAAAATACCATATTTCAAACGTTTTCGTAAGCTGTTTAACGAAAAAAATAACCCTTCAAAAGATTATCTTATTTTGAAGGGTTGTTAGATTGAAAAGACTTTATAATTTACAAATTATCTAAAATTATAACGTTCTTTTTCGCCATTGGAATTTATAAGTTCAATTCGTAACGGTTCGTATTGTGTTTTGTTTTTTATCGCGTTTTTAACATCATCGATATTATTAATTTCAATATCGTTAATTGCAGTAATAATACAGCCTTCTGTTACACCGTTCTTTTTCCAGTAAGATTCGTATTGAGCGTCTAAATCGGTAATTTTTACACCGTTTGATGCGTTTAGTTTTTTCAATTCTTGTTTTTTCGCATTTTTTACCATGCCTACAAGTGGCATTGTAAAGGTTTCGTTTCTGGTTAGTGTAACAGGAATTGTTTTAATATTACCATCTCTAAAAATTTTAAGAGATACATTATCGCCGGCACGTTTAGCACCAATATGTCCAGTTAAATCGGCAAACTTCGATACTTTAATATTATCTATTTCTTTAATAATATCGCCTTCTTCAATGCCCGCTTTTTCGGCTCCAGAATCTTCAACTACACTCGCTACATAAATGCCTTCGGTATCATTTATTCCTAAATCGTCGGCGAATTTACTGTTTAAAGCACCTCCGCTAATACCTAAAATACCGTTTTGCACATTACCGTATTCCATTAGATCTTCAATAACACGACGCGCGATGTTACTTGGTACAGCAAACGAATAACCAACATAAGATCCTGTTTGCGATGATATAGCTGTATTAATACCTACCAATTCACCGTTGGTGTTTACAAGTGCGCCACCAGAGTTTCCTGGATTTACAGCAGCATCGGTTTGAATAAACGATTGTAAAAACGTTCCTGTTGGGTCTAAATTTCTGGCTTTGGCACTTATTATTCCGGCTGTTACGGTCGATGTTAAATTAAACGGATTTCCAACAGCCAATACCCATTCACCAATTTTAGCTGTGTCAGAATCTGCAAAAGTTACATAAGGTAAATCTTCGTCAGCTTCAATTTTTAAAAGCGCAATGTCGGTTTTAGGGTCTGTACCTACAATTTCTGCATCATAGGTTTTGTTGTTATTTAAGGTAACGGTAAGCTTGTCAGAATTATTAATAACATGGTTGTTTGTTATAATGTAACCATCGGCATTAATAATAACGCCAGAACCTGTTCCTTCTTGAGCACGTTGCGGACTTCTTCCTAAAAATAAATCTTGAAAACTCATTTGCCCAGTACTTATGGTAATGTTTTTTACGTGAACCACAGCATTTACAGTGTTTTCGGCAGCAACGGTAAAATCTACTTTATCTTCGGCACTATATATTGTGTTAAGGTTTGTAGTTGGTAAAAATGATGGATTACTTTCGGTAGTAGCTAAAACTACAGGTTTATCTTTTTCTAAAAATAATTTGTAAGCACCTAGGGTAAAAATACCTCCTAGAGCAGATACTAAAACAAGTGTTAAAACCTTTTTCATAATTTAATTGTATTTTACTTAAAGTTGTTTATTATTAAAAACACCCGCATATAATTACGAATGCCTTATATTTTTTGTTAATAACGATTAAAATTAATTATTTATTGAATCGTATTTTCCCTTTTAACGCTTTTTAACGTCGTTTTTAACGCCTTTTAACAGTAATAAAAACGGTTTTATATTTATATATTTGTGATTCATTATGGCGCAAACTTTTTACAAATATCAGGGGACAGGAAACGATTTTGTGATGATTGATAATCGTTCGCAAATATTCGATAAAAATAATACCAAACAGGTTGCTTTTTTGTGCGACCGACGATTTGGTATTGGAGCAGATGGATTAATTTTGCTTGAAAATCATCCAGAGTTAGATTTTAAAATGGTGTATTTCAATGCCGATGGTAACGAAAGTACCATGTGTGGCAATGGCGGGCGTTGTTTAGTAGCGTTTGCAAAACACCTTGGGGTTATTAAAGATAAAGCGGTTTTTGAAGCTATTGATGGCTTACACCATGCTACTATTAAAAATGATATTGTGAGCTTACAAATGCTAGATGTTGATGTGGTTGAAAACCATAAATCGCATGTGTTTTTAAATACAGGCTCTCCACATCATGTGCAGTTTGAAGATGCTATTGAAGCCTTCGATATTAAAACATTAGGTGCTAAAATTAGATACAGCGCTCCTTACAACCAAGCGGGTAGTAATGTGAATTTTGTTAAAAAAATATCCGATTCTAATTTTAGATTAAGAACTTACGAACGCGGGGTAGAAGACGAAACTTTATCTTGCGGAACAGGAGCAACAGCAGTGGCGATTGGAATGCATTATATTGGTGAAACCGAGAAGAATTTAATTGATTTAAATGTTGAAGGCGGAAAACTACAAGTATCTTTCGATGTTGAAAACGGTGCATATAAAAACGTGTGGTTAATTGGGCCAGCCAAATTTGTGTTTAAAGGCAGCATATGATTACCCTAAAAGGAGAACATATTTTCTTACGAGCTCTAGAACCAGAAGACCTAGAGTTTATACACGATATTGAAAACGATGAAACTATTTGGGAAATAAGTAACACCCAAACCCCATATTCTAAATATTTAATAAAGCAATATTTAGATCATGCACATAAAGATATTTTTGAAGTAAAACAGTTGCGTTTAGTCATATCAAATTACAACAAAGAAACTTTAGGTTTGATAGATGTCTTCGATTTCGATTTTAAAAACGTGCGTGCTGGTGTTGGTATTTTAATTAAAGATGAAAATAATAGAGATAAAGGCGTAGGAAGCGAAGCGTTAAAATTACTTACAAATTACTGTTTTACGCATTTAGGCTTGCATCAGCTATATTGTAATATTAGTGAAGATAATGAAGCCAGTATTAAACTATTTACCAAACAAGGATTTAAAAAAGTTGGACTTAAAAAAGATTGGACAAAAATTAACGGTTCCTATAAAAACGAATATTTATTTCAGTTAATAAAAAAGTAAATGTACATTAAAAAAATTTTGATTGCTATTGCTTTAATTGGTTTAGTAGCAGCGGCATATTTTGCAAATATGGTTTACAAAGCCATGATAAAACCAAATACAGCTTTTAATAATGAAACAGCTTATATTTACATACCAACACATGCAAAATATAGTGAAGTAAGAAGTCAGTTAGAACCTTTGCTGGCAGATATTGAATCGTTTGATGTTATTGCTGAACAAAAAAAATACATATCAAATATTAAAGCAGGACGTTTCGAAATAAAAAAAGGAATGAATAATAATGATATTATAAATTCTATTAGAAGCCGAAATTTACCAATAAAAGTAGCATTTAACAATCAAGAAACTTTAGAAAAATTGGCAGGACGTATTTCAACCCAAATTGAAGCCGATAGTTTGTCTTTACTAAACGCTATGAAAGATCAAGCCTTTTTAAGAGAAAATAATTTTAATGAAGCTACAGCTTTAGGCATGTATTTGCCGAATACCTATGAGTTTTTTTGGAATACTTCAGCTGAAAAATTTAGAGACCGAATGCTAACCGAATATAAACGGTTCTGGACAGAAAGTCGATTAAAAAAAGCAAACGCCTTAGGGTTAAACCCAAATCAAGTTATTGCTTTGGCTTCTATTGTTTACGAAGAATCTAAACAACCTACCGAACAACCTCGTGTTGCTGGTGTGTATTTAAATAGATTGCGCATTGGTATGCCTTTGCAAGCAGACCCAACTTTAAAATTTGCCGCTTACCAATTGCCACAATATAAAAACACGGTGATTAAGCGTGTATTAAACGTGCATAAGGAGATTGATTCGCCGTATAACACTTATAAAAACTTAGGATTACCACCAGGGTTAATTGCTATGCCAGATATTTCGGCAATTGATGCTGTTTTAAATTACGAAAAACATAAATATTTATATTTTGCGGCCGATGCCAAACGACTTGGGTTTCATAAGTTTGCTAAATCTTTAGCTCAACATAATGTAAATGCACGAGAATACCACCGTTATTTATCTTCACAAGGCATTCTTAAATAGTGTATTGCAATGCTAGAAAATATGGGGTCATATTTGTTTTATTGCCGTTTTTGGTTTGTTCTCAATCTAAAGTCGATACGTTTTTTACCGTAAGCGATACTTTAAATAAATCGAGACGAAACACCGTTTTAATTTCTGAAGCTGTTGTTTCTACCGCAACAATCGTTGGGTTAAGCACACTTTGGTATGCCGATTATGAGCAGTCTAAATTTCATACAACAAACGATAATAATGAGTGGTTGCAACTCGATAAAATGGGGCACGCCTTTACAGCTTACCAAATGGGAAAACATGGCGCACAATTATTAAATTGGAGTGGTGTTAATAAAAACGAGCAGCTTATTTATGGAGCCACTTTGGGTTTTACATTTTTGTCTGCAGTTGAGGTTTTAGATGGCTTTTCGCAAGAATGGGGATTTTCTTGGGGCGATATTTTGGCTAATGCCGCAGGAACAGGATTGTATGTTGGCCAAGAATTACTATGGAAAGAGCAACGTATTCACTTAAAATATTCATTTCACCATACTTATTTTGCGAACCAAAATCCAAATAAGCTTGGGCAAACGTATATAGAGCAATTTTTAAAAGATTATAACGGGCAAACGTATTGGTTAAGTTTTAATTTACATTCGTTTTTTAAAGATAGTAATTTGCCAAAGTGGTTAAATTTGGCAGTAGGTTATGGGGGAAAAGGGATGATAAATGGAGTGGAGAATGCGAGTTTTTTAGGAGATAGATATCGACAATTTTTTATAAGTTTCGATTTAAATTTAGATGTAATAAATACTAATTCAAAATGGTTAAATACACTTTTCGAGGTTTTTAATATGATAAAAATCCCGTTTCCAACTTTAGAATTTTCAAAAAAAAGAGGTGTATTTTATCTATTCTACTATTGAAAATGGTTTTTAATCGATAAATTTTGCTAATACAGTAAAAACTACTACCTTTGCACGCTCAAATTTAAAAATGTGCTAAAAATAACAATTTGCACTTTTGTAAAATTTAGAAGTTATGGTAAGAAATATTGGAATTTACATTACAATAACGCTTACAGTTTGTGTGCTTATTAATGTGGGGTTTCAAACTAAAGAAACTCCTAATTTAGGTGATTACTCAACAAAAGAGTTAAGCTTAAATTATACTGTAGAAGATAATATCGATTTATTATCTTTAGCTACAACAGAACAAGAAGACTATGAATTTTCTCCATATTTGGGTAAGTCGTTTGTAGGTTTTAAAGAAGCTCTTGCATTTAAAGAGTCTGGTGGAAATTATTTTTCAGTTAATACCTTTGGGTATTTAGGTAAATATCAATTTGGTGCAGGAACACTGAAACTTATAGGTATTAACAATCCTAATGAATTTTTAAATAACCCTAAGTTGCAGGAAAAAGCATTTATTGCTAATGTAGCTCGTAATAAATGGATTTTACGTCGAGATATAAGAAACTTTGTGGGACGACGTATTAATGGCATCGTAATTACTGAATCTGGAATTTTGGCTGCAGCTCATTTAGCAGGTCCAGGAAGTGTGAAAAAATATTTGCGTAGTTACGGATTGGATAATTTTGCTGATGGTTATGGCACTACTGTACATAATTATATGAAGCGTTTTTCTGGTTACGATACCTCTTTTGTAAAGGCCAACAAAAAGGCAAAAGCAATATAGAAAATAAGTTAGTTAGTTTTTATGGATGATGAATATGGTAGGTCTTTTATGAAGATTTACCATATTTTTTTTCCAAGACTTTGCGGTATTGGTTTTTATAAATTCGGTAGGAAGGGTAATATCGCAGGCTACACACACATTGGTGTTAGTATCGAGAAAGTTTGCTAAATCTTCTAGCATTTTATTGTTTCTGTAAGGTGTTTCAATAAATAATTGCGATTGATTGTGTTCAAAAGATAAGCGCTCTAAACGTTTAATTTCGTTTTTCCGTTCATCTTTATCTATTGGTAAATATCCGTTAAAGGCAAAACTTTGTCCATTCATTCCAGACCCCATCATCGCCATTAAAATTGAAGATGGTCCAACAAGAGGAATAACTTTAATGTTTTTTTGATGTGCAATTTTTACAATATCGGCACCAGGATCGGCTACACCTGGGCAACCAGCATCAGATAACAAGCCTACAATTTTACCTTCTAAGCAAGGAGTTAAGAAATTAGGGAGCTCGCTTAAGTCTGTTCGTTTGTTTAATTCGAACAATTTTAGTGAAGGTTGTGGTTTTTCAGGACATATTTTTTTTATAAATCTTCGAGCAGCTTTGCTGTTTTCAACTATAAAAAAATCGGTTTTTTCTATTATGTTTTTTACGGTAATTGGTAATACATCTAACGGATTGTTATCTCCTAATGTATTTGGTATTAAGTATAATTGCCCTTTTACCGTCATATTATTCTGTTAATTTAGTGGCTATAATTGTGCAGGCTTCATCAAGCATATTGTACACGGTTTCAAAGCCATTGTCGCCACCATAGTACGGGTCTGGAACATTGCAATTTTCGTTAGGATATACTTCATTTAAAATCATGGAAACCTTAGCAATATCTTCATCGTTTCGGGCTAGTTTTACCACATTTTTAAAATTAGAATCGTCCATAACGTAAATCAAATCAAAGGTATCAAAATCGGAAACCTTAAATTGGCGTCCACGTAAATTTGAAATATCCAACCCGTTAAGTTTTGCAATTGCTACAGAACGTCTATCAGGAGCATTACCAATATGGTAATTAGATGTTCCTGCGGAATCTACAGTAAAATTTTCTGGTAATTTGGTTCTTAAAATACCTTCGGCAAGCGGAGAACGACAAATGTTGCCCAAGCAAACCATAAGAATTTTAGTCATTGTAATACAAATTTAAATAGATAATTTTTTTGTGATATCTTCAACGTATTTTCTAAATTGTTTATCGGTGGAAGAAAGGTTATCAACCGTTTTGCAAGCGTGTAAAACCGTAGCATGATCTCTTTTCCCTATTTGGGAACCTATACTCGCTAACGACGCTTTTGTGAATTTTTTAGCAAAAAACATAGCTAATTGTCTGGCTTGAACAATATGACGTTTACGGGTTTTCGATTGTAAAGTTTCAATATCCATTTGGAAATAATCTGAAACTACTTTCTGTATATAATCAATCGAAACTTCGCGTTTTGTATTTTTAACAAACTTTTCTACTATAACTCGGGCTAAATCTAAAGTCACTTCTTTTTTATTGAACGAAGATTGTGCAATTAATGAAATAATAGCACCCTCAAGTTCACGAACGTTACTTTTTATGTTTTTAGCAATATAATCTACAATATCGTCTGGCATTATTACACCATCTCTATATAGTTTATTTTTTAATATTGACACACGAGTTTCAAAATCTGGATTTTGTAATTCTGCGGATAGGCCCCATTTAAAACGAGATAATAAACGTTGTTCAATATCTTGCATGTCTACTGGAGCTTTATCACTAGTTAAAACTACTTGTTTACCGTTTTGGTGTAAGTGATTAAAAATATGGAAAAACACATCTTGTGTACCGCTTTTACCTGATAAAAATTGTACATCATCAATTATTAAAACATCAATTATTTGGTAAAAATGAATAAAGTCATTTCTATTATTCTTTTTTACTGCTTCGATATATTGTTGAGTAAATTTTTCTGCTGAAATATAAAGAACAGTTTTCTCTGGATATTTATCTTTAATATCAACTCCAATCGCATGTGCTAAATGAGTTTTTCCTAAGCCAACGTGCCCGAAAATTAGTAATGGATTAAAAGAAGTGCCTCCAGGTTTTGAGGCTACGGCTAAACCAGCACTTCTTGCCAAGCGGTTAGAATCTCCTTCTAAAAAGTTTTCAAAACTGTAATTAGGATTAAGTTGTGATTCAATTTTAACATTTCGAATACCTGGTATAATAAAAGGGTTTTTTAATTCTCTACTTTTATTATTTAAAGGTATGTCTACATCTTGCGATTTAACTGCAGTTCTATGAGAACTGGGTATTTTTTCGGTAAATGGTTGTTTGTTGCCATAAGTGTTTTCCATTTTAATAATGTACACGAGTTTGGCTGTTTCACCTAATTCTTTAGTAAGTGCTACTTTTAGAATTTTTACATAGTGCTCTTCAAGCCATTCGTAAAAAAATTTACTTGGAACTTGAATACTCAAGGCGTTGTCTGTGAGTTTAACTGCGACTATGGGCTCAAACCATGTTTTGTATGCTTGGGGCTGAATATTATCTTTTATAAATAGAAGACAATTATTCCACACCGATTTCGCAGTTTTACTCATTTTTTTTGAATTTCTTTAGGTTTTTTGTTAGATAAGAATGTTTGAAATTAAATTTCAATACCCCCTTTTATAGTGAGGCAAATATGTGAACAAAATTCTAAAAAAAAAAATGAATACCTCTTGAATTTTAAGAAATTTTTTCTCATGTTTAACCAGATAGGAAAACTACAAAAAAATATTTAAATTACCGTATGAAATTCGATAAAATACAAATAAGAGTGCGTTATGGGGAAACCGACCAAATGGGGGTGGTATACCATGGAAATTATGCATTATACTTAGAAATGGGAAGGGTTGAGTGGTTAAGGAAGCTAGGAGTTTCTTACAAATCGATGGAAGATAACGGTATTATGTTGCCTGTTGTTTCTTTAAATATAAATTATAAAAAATCAGCGGGTTACGACGAGTTAATTACGGTTAAAACCATGCTTAAAAATAGGCCAACTTCTAAGATAGAATTTGACTACGAAATAACCAATGAGAAGGGGGAAATATTGACCTTAGCAAGTACAACATTAGTTTTTGTTAGTATGAAAACTATGAGACCAATTAAAGCTCCAGATTTTGTTTTAAATTTAATTGACGATTAGTTTAAATTGCTTTGATTTTTACCTCGAAAATCGAATTAAAAATTTCAAATATTTTTTCAGATTCTGTTTTTCTAACAGAAATGGTTATTTGGCAATTTAATTCTAGTTTTTGATTAATAATATTTATTTGGTGCTCTTTTATTCGGCGCATTACCACATTCATATTTTTATAATCGAAAGTTATTTGGTAATTTATATTTATTGTTTTTTCAATAATTGTTGCGCTTTCTAATGCTAATTGTGCAGTTTGTCGGTAGGCATTAATTAATCCACCAACACCTAATTTAACGCCGCCAAAATAACGAACCACTATTATTAAAATATTGGTAACGTTAAACGATTGTATTTGTCCGTAAATAGGCATGCCGGCAGAGTTGCTTGGTTCGCCATCGTCGTTTGCACGATAATGTATTTGTTCGGTGCCTATTTGGTAAGCGTAACACCAATGTCTAGCCGAATGGTGTTCTTTTTTAACGATTTCTAAACTAAGTTTAACATCATCTTCAGTTAAAACTGGAAAAGCATACCCGAAAAATTTACTGTTTTTATCTTTAAATAAAACAGGTTCTGTTGATTTGTTAATAGTTTGGTATGTGTCTTCGCTAATCAAAAAAATAGATTATTTATTTTCGTATATTTCTAGTATATCTCCCTGAATGATTTCCGTAGAAGTTAATTTTCCTTTGAATTTAGGGGCTTCAATACCTTCATTAAAAACAACAGCGCCTTTAAAAACTCTAGCTTCATCCCAGAGACCTTCATTTATAAAAGTTTGCAACGTTTTACTTCCGCCTTCAATAATAACGGAATTAATATTTGCATTAAATAGTTCGTTACAAATGGCCTTAGCCGTGTTTTCTTGCAAACTAATTGTTTCCGCTTCAGCGTTAAAAATATTTAGATTTTTAGGTAAACTGTTATTATTATCAATTACAATTCTAATAGGATCTTGCCCAAGGTAATCTCTGGTTGTTAAGCTAGGGTTATCTGCTAGCACTGTGTTGTAGCCAACTAGAATAGCTTGTTCTTCAGCACGCCATTTATGTACCAATTGTCTGGAAAAGGTATTGGTAATCCAAACAGGTTTTTGTTCGTTTTTTGTTTTAGGCGCGATAAAACCATCGGCAGTTTGCGCCCATTTTAAAATAATATACGGGCGTTTTTTATTGTGAAATGTAAAGAATCTTTTGTGTAACGATTTACATTCGGCTTCCAACACACCAACAGTAACATTACAACCCGCTTCCATGAGTTTTTTTATGCCTTTTCCTGCTACTTTTTCGTTATCGTCAATACAACCTATAACCACATTTGGAATGTTGTGATGTATAATTAAATCACTACATGGTGGTGTTTTACCATAATGCGAACAAGGTTCGAGTGTTACATAAATAGTCGCTTCGTTGAGCAGATTTTTATCTGTAACCGAGTTTATAGCATTTACTTCGGCATGACTACCTCCATAAGGACTTGTAAAACCTTCGCCAATAATTTTATTATCTTTTACAATTACTGCGCCTACCATTGGGTTAGGTCTCGTTGTTCCTAAACCGTTTTTGGCTATTTCTATACAGCGTTTTATGTATTTTTCATGTATCTTCATCCCGTAAAATATCTACAAAAATATCATTTTAAAGTGAGTAAAGATAGTATAGTTATTAGAGAAATAGAACCTCAAGATAATGAGCAACTTGAGGCTGTAATACGCGCCTGTTTTCATGAGTTTAAAATTCCGCTAGAAGGTACAGCGTATACCGATCCTGAGACTAAAAAAATGTATGAAGCCTATCAAAACAGCAATGATGTGTACTTTATTATTGAAGAAAATGGAGAAGTGTTAGGCGGTGGTGGTGTAAAACCGTTGCAAGATTCAAATGGTGATATATGTGAAATACAAAAAATGTATTTTTCACCTAAAGTTAGAGGTAAAGGTTACGGGAAACAACTTTTTGGTAAATGTATTGAAGCAGCAAAACAACTAGGGTATAAGCAATGTTATTTAGAGTCTGCATCGCAATTAAAAGCGGCAATACATATTTACGAAAATTTTGGTTTTAAACACTTGCAAGGTGCATTGGGAAATACAGGTCATTTTTCTTGTGGCGTGTGGATGATTAAAGATTTATGAAATTAAAACCTATACAACATACGTTTTTAAGACGTTTAGCTGCGTTTTATTCTTCGGAAGAAATTAATGCGTTTTATTATGAGTTAATTGAATTCTATTTTGGCATTTCTAGAATTAACTTAGCATTAAATCCAGATGTTGAAGTTGATGATGCATCAAAATTAAATGAATCTTTAAAAGATTTAGAAGCACAAAAACCGATACAATATATTATTGGTGAAACCGAGTTTTATGGTTTAAAGTTAAAGGTGTCTCAATCTGTTTTAATTCCGCGTCCAGAAACCGAAGAATTAATAAGTTGGATAATAAACGATTGTAAAGAGGCGTCTGCCAAAATAAATATTCTAGATATTGGCACAGGCAGCGGTTGCATTGCTATTTCCTTAGCCAAAAACCTACCAAATGCTAAAGTTTATGCGCTAGATGTTTCCGCGGAAGCGTTAAAAATAGCGAAACAAAATGCGGAGTTAAACCATGTAGATATTGAGTTTATTGAGGATTCCATTTTAGATATTAAGAACTTAAAATTACTTTCGGAGGATTTAAAATTTGATGTAATTGTTTCCAATCCGCCATACATTCGGAACCTTGAAAAAGAATTAATGAAACCCAATGTTTTGGAGAACGAACCACATTTAGCTTTGTTTGTGGATAATAATAATCCTCTAATATTTTATAAAGCAATTACAAATTTTGCTGTTGATAAGTTATATAAAAATGGTTCGTTGTTTTTTGAAATCAATGAGTATCTTGGGCAAGATATGAAGGCTTTACTAAATTTAAATTTTAATAAAGTTGAATTAAAAAAAGACATTTTCGAAAAAGATAGAATGATAAAAGGTGTTTTAAAATGAATGATGTAAAACAAAAAATAGAAGCTTTAAGAAACGAGTTACGCCAACATAATTACAATTATTATGTACTAGATAACGCCACTATATCAGATTATGATTTTGATATTAAGTTGAAGGAATTACAAGCACTTGAAGATAAACATCCGGAGTTTTTTGATGCCAATTCGCCAACACAACGTGTAGGAGGTGAAATAACTAAAAATTTTGAAACTATTCCGCATGAGTTTAGAATGTATTCTTTAGATAATTCTTACTCAAAAGAAGATTTAGAAGACTGGGAAAAACGAATAAAAAAACTGGTTGATGGAGCAATTGAATACACCTGCGAACTAAAATACGATGGCGCATCTATTAGTTTAACCTACGAAAATGGAAAGCTAACAAAAGCAGTTACACGTGGCGATGGTTTTCAAGGCGATAATGTAACAGCTAATGTAAAAACAATAAAATCGGTTCCTTTACATTTAAAAGGCGATTATCCTCCAAAATTCGACATTCGTGGTGAAATTATTTTGCCTTTTGATGGGTTTAATAAAATGAATGAAGAGCGTATAGAAATAGGCGAGGAGCCTTACCGAAACCCAAGAAATACAGCATCTGGTAGTTTAAAATTACAAGATAGTGCAGAAGTAGCAAAGCGTCCGTTGGAGTGTTTGCTATATAATTTAACTGGAAATAATTTAGGTGTTGCTACGCAATTTGAAAGTTTAGAAAAAGCTCGCCAATGGGGGTTTAAAGTGCCAAACGCCGCAAAACTAGCAAAAAGTATTGATGAAGTTTTAGAGTTTATTGATTACTGGAACGAAGAACGCCATGCTTTGCCATACGAAACCGATGGTGTCGTTATTAAAGTTAACAATTTACAACAACAAGAGGAATTAGGTTACACAGCGAAAGCACCGCGATGGGCCATGGCTTATAAATTTAAAGCCGAGCAAGTATCTACAAAATTAAATAGTATAACTTACCAAGTTGGTCGAACAGGCGCTATAACACCTGTTGCTAATTTAGAACCTGTAGAGCTTGCAGGCACAACTGTAAAACGAGCGTCTTTGCATAATGCCGATCAAATTGAAAAACTTGATATTCGAGTTAACGATACGGTTTATGTTGAAAAAGGTGGTGAGATTATACCAAAAGTTTTAGGAGTCGATATGTTGCAGCGACCAATAGATTCTGAACCAACAAAATATATTACACATTGCCCAGAATGTGGAATTGAATTAGTTAGAAAAGCAGGTGAAGCACAACATTATTGCCCTAATTTTAATGGATGTAATCCTCAAATAATTGGTCGTATTCAGCATTTTATATCTAGAAAAGCTATGGATATTGATGGTTTAGGCGGCGAAACTGTTGCGCTTTTGGTAAATAATGGTTTAATTAATAATTATTCCGATTTGTATGAACTAACTAAAGAGCAAGTAATTCCTTTAGAGCGTATGGCAGAAAAAAGTGCCGATAATTTAATTAAAGGTATTGAGCTATCTAAACAAATTCCTTTTGAGCGCGTTTTGTATGCTTTAGGTATTCGATATGTAGGGGAAACTGTTGCAAAAAAATTAGCGAAACACTATAAGAGCATTGATACTTTAATGATGGCAACAGAAGAAGAATTAGTAAACGTTGATGAAATAGGCATAAAAATAGCGGAGAGCGTAGTAGCGTTTTTTGCTTCAGAAGAAAACAAAATAATTGTTGAAAGATTAAAAGAATTTGGAGTTCAGTTAGAATTATCGGAAGAAGCTTTACAAGGGCAAACAAATTTACTTGAAGGTCAAACTATAGTTGTTTCTGGAGTTTTTGAAACCGTTTCTAGAACTGAGTTAAAAAAGCTGATAGAAGATAATGGAGGTAAGGTAAGTAGTTCTATTTCAACTAAAACTAGTTTTATTGTTGCCGGAGATAAAATGGGACCAAGCAAGAAAGAAAAGGCAGAAAAGTTAAGCATAAATCTCTTAAATGAAGCTGAATTCCTTCAAAAAATAAAAAAATAATCGATTAAACGTATTTTTAATTGGTTAATAAGTGTAATTTTATTTATGTTTGTTACTCATTTTGATCACTTTAGCAATGAAAATTTCAAAAGTTTTTGTTTCACTTATAGTTGGTTGCTTTATTTTATTTGCAACTTTCGAACTAATGGGGCATTATAATATCTCTTCGGTTTTTGAGAGTCTTATAGTTCCTTTAGTTGCCGTTGCGTACTTTTTTTTAGTAAAAGAAAAAAGTATTTGGTTTTTATTTTTTTTACTTTTTTACTCAATTTCGGATATTTTAGGCATTTTCGTAGAGTGGATTATAGATGACTATAATTTGGATGAAAAACTTTACTTTGCCTATGACTATTATATAGCTAATTTACTTTATGATTTAGCGTATTTGTGTTTGTTAATAGAAGTTAGTAGATTTTTATCTTTTTCATACGTTATAAAAAAATTATGGATTCATTTGCTAGTGCTTACAACCTTAAATATATATTTAGTTTATGTTTTGCAATTAGTATCTGGTTCAAATTTAAGATACGAATTCGAAGGTGTATTTGAAATTGTTTACAATTCTATTGTTTTAAGTGTACTATCTGTATCTCTATTAAATTATTTTTATAACGACAATAAAAAATCGTTATATTTATTTTTAGGCTCTTTATCTATTGTTTTTTCAGAGGTTATGGATATTGCTTTTATTTACGTTTCCAATAACCCAATGATTTATATAATGGGATCAGGGTTCACGTTGCTAGCTTTTTATTTTTTCTATCAACAATCTGAATTTGCTAATAGTGCCGATAGATTTAAAATTTTAAGTAGCTAATTAGTTCTATTAGTATTTTTCTTCAATTTTCCATTTAAATTATTTAATAATTTCTAAATCTTAATAGCCAGAGATTAAATCAGTTTAAAAGTTACGATTTCTAAATATTATAACAAATTCTTAAAGGTTTACTTAATATAAAATATAAAGTTGCGTTATTATGATATGATTAGTTTTTTGCTATTTAGAAATAATTGCTTCTAAAATATTTATTAGACTTTTAGAAAGCCGATACTACTTTAGTTATTTATGTGTTTTTGAAATAAATTAATCACATTATAGTAACATAATGCTTCCAATTATATTTTAAGCCTAATAAAAAATAGCTTGTTCATATTAAGCTTATTTCTTATCTATTTGAATTATTTACGAAAATACCTACATAACAATGTATTTTGAATCGATAAAATGTATGTTTTATAAGTTTAATCGATAAAATGTCTCATTTTAGCGTTAAAATAAAAAAAATAATATTAAATTTGTGTTAACCTACTTATATTATGATTTTGAAAAAATTAACCTCACCAGTTTTTAGCAAACTGTTACTAGCAGTTTTAATAGTTACTTTATTATTTAATTTAATAGGAGTATTTTCTAGCAGTAAAATTTTCATACAGGCATCATTTGTATTATTAATTCCGGTGTTTCTAACAGTCTTTTTAATACGGTATAAAAAATTAAATTTTGCTTTAGTTTCTTTTTTAAGTTTTTCCTTGCTCGGTAATCTAAGTAGTGTTTTCGTTAATGATTTAAATTTTAGTTTTATTCCAGATGTTTGCTATTTTTTTAGTTTCGTATTCTTAATTTTAATGGTCGCTCCAGATTTTAAATTTAATAGAATTGATAAAATTATTGGTAGTTATTTGATACTTGTTTTTTCTATAAACTTATATTTGTTACATGCTCTTTATAGTTTTTTAATAACGATTATACCAGACGATATAGGTGTAAAAGTATTTGCTATTAAAAGCTTAGTATTAATAGTTTTAGCCTTTGTTACATTGGGAGTATATTTAAATTACCAAACACAAAAAGCTTTATTCTTTTTATCAGCAGTTGCATCCTTTGGGTTTTCGTTAATGCTTGAGTATGTAAATAGCTATTACAGTAGTGCTGTGAGTAATTTAATGATTCACAGAATGTTATATGTAGTTGGTGTTTATTTTATTTTTAAATATGCTACTATTGAAGCTGTAAAAAGTCAAAAAGCACATAAAGCTAAACAAACAGTTACTGAAAACCATCAAGCTATTACTGACACTATACTTTTAAACTAAAATAGAAGTTCCGTTGGCACTTTTGTTATTATTTTTGTCGAAATAGAAGTCTATTTTACCTAAGTACAATCCGTAACAACCAACTTGATTAACTAAAACATTTTGGCCTTCAATATTTTTGGTTACTGTTGGTTTGGGTAAAAAAGTGTGTGTATGCCCACCAATTATTAAATCGATGTTTTTTGTTACTGAGGCCAATTTTAAATCACTTATTTTTTTTGAGTTGTTTTTATAGTGATACCCTAAATGTGATAAACACACTATAAGGTCACAATGTTCATTTTCTTTTAAAATACGAGTCATATCTTGAGCTATTTCAATAGGTTCGAGATACTTTGTTTCCTTATACATATCTGGAGCCACTAAGCCGTCAAGTTCAATACCTAATCCAAAAACACCTACTTTAATACCGTCTTTTTTAAAAATTTTATAAGGCTTAGCATGTGTGTCCATTACGGTATTTTTAAAATCGTAATTTGAACAAATAAAATCAAAATTTGCATGAGGTAATTGGGCGTATAAACCTTCAATTCCGTTATCAAAATCATGATTACCTATGGTTGATGCGTCGTATTTTAGTTTACTCATTAATTTAAACTCTAATTCACCACCGTAATAATTAAAATATGGTGTGCCTTGAAAAATATCACCCGCATCTAGCAATAAAGTATTTGGATTTTCCTTTCGGTAGGCGTCAATTAAAGTTGCACGTCTTGCTACACCTCCTTTATTAGCATTCCTGCCATCTTCTGGACCAAAAGCATCAATATGACTATGCACATCGTTAGTGTGTAAAATGGTAATTTTAGTGCTTTTTTGTGCCGCAGTAAAAGATGAAAGCCCAATACCACCCAAACCAATTAATGTTGTACTTGCTGCTGTCTGTTGTATAAAATCTCTACGTTTCATAATTTAATTTATTTGGGTAAATCGGTCGTCTCGTATAGGGTTTATGGTGTCGTTTTTAATAAAATTATCGATTAAAGCATTTCTTATTTTATAATTTAAAACATACAAAGAATCGTTAGTTTTAAAAAATCGCATATTATCTCCGCCGTTGTATAAATAATCGTTTGTGGCTACATAGTAAGTTTTATTTGTAATATTTTTACCTTTAATTTTGGCATCAATAACTTCAAACTTTTTATTCAAGGTTAATTTAAGTTGCGAAATAGGGTGTGCTTTTTTCGATTTAGATAAGTAAAGCACTAAACTATCTATTTCTGGTTTTTTTAAAGCCACAACTACTATGCTATTTTCAAAAGGCATCAGTTCGAAAGCAGTTCTTTTAGATATGTTTCCCTTCGATAAAATAGACCTAATACCACCATGATTAAGCAACACCATATCAATTTCTTTACCCGTTCTACTTTTAAAAATGGGGTTAGCTTCCTGGTAAACAGCGTCTGCCATAAAATTTCCAAGAGCTGTATTAAAATCGCCATCAGATTTTGTGTAAGTATTAGACGCATAAGCAATAATGCTGTCTAAATCGTTTTGAATGTGTTTTCTATAAGGCTTTATATAAGCTTCTATATTGGCATTTTCGGTAATCGTATTGTTAATTTCAATACGTTTACCTTCAATTTTATTTAGGTGCAATTGATTTTGTTTACAACTAGAAAAATTTAAAAAATATAACAAAACCAATAAAATTGTTATCCTCATTTTTTTACAATATTTTTTGAATGTACTTTTGCTACCTTTGCGCAAAGTATAAAGGTAAATGATTTTACAAGGTTTTAAAGAAAAATCTAATAAAAAGTACTTAAACAAATTGTTATCAAAAAGAGAAATAGAAATAAATGATAATAAAGTTGAAAGTCTGGGAGTTATTGTAAACATTGATGAATTTGATGATTTAGATAAATTTGTGAATTTTTCTGAAGCTTTAAATATTCGGTCTAATCGACTGAAAATTATAACCTTTACCGAAAACGAAAAAGAACAAGTTTTATCTTGGGATTCCTGTTTTAATCCTAGCGATTTTGGCTGGAAAGGAGCTGTTAAGAACGTTGAATTATCTGGTTTTTTAAATAAAAACTTCGATTTACTCATTAGTTTTTACGAAAAAGATATCACAGAAATTAAATTAATAACGGCGCTTAGTCAATCTAAATTTAAGATCGGTGTTTTTCAACCAGACGAACGATTAAACGATTTAATAATAAAAACATCAACAAAAGAAATTAATCTTTTTAAAGACGAGGTGGTAAAATACCTTACTATATTAAATAAAATATAAAATGAATAATAAGTTTCTTGGAACTGGAGTAGCTTTGGTTACACCGTTTAATTCCGATTCATCAATTAACCACGAAGCCTTAGTAAATATTGTAAATTATAATATTGAAAACGGTGTAGAGTATTTAGTAATTTGTGGCACCACAGGCGAAAGCGTTACCATTACTAAAGAAGAGAAAAAAGCCGTTGTAGCAACTGTAGCTAAAGCCAACAATGGGCGAGTGCCAATGGTTTTAGGTATAGGAGGCAACAATACCATGCAGGTTATTGAAGAAATAAAAACGACAGATTTAAGTAATATTGATGCTATTTTATCGGTATCTCCATATTATAGTAAGCCTACGCAAGAAGGCATGTACCAACATTTCAAGGCCATAGCCGAAGCTTGTCCGGTCGACATTATCTTATACAACGTTCCTGGGCGTACTTCAAAAAACATGGAGCCAGAAACGACGCTGCGTTTAGCTAAAGATTTTAAAAATGTAATTGCAGTAAAAGAAGCAGGTAACAATGTGGCTCAATATTTAACCTTAATAAAAAACAAACCAGACGATTTTATGATTATTTCTGGCGACGACGATTTAGCTTTAGGCATTGTACTAGCTGGTGGTTCGGGTGTTATTTCGGTGATTGGACAAGGGTTTCCAAAAGAATTTTCAGAAATGATTCGTTTAGGTTTAGCAGGAAATGCAAAAGAAGCCTACAAAATTCACTTTAAATTAATGGATGTGATTGATTATATTTTTGAAGAAAACAATCCCGCCGGAATTAAAGCTGTTTTTGAATCTTTAAAATTATGTGAAAGCACTGTAAGATTACCTTTAGTACCAGCTTCATACGCGTTAAAAAGTAAAATTACGGATTTTGTAAATAAGTTTTAGTGTTGTTAAATATTACTTAAACCTTATAAATACTGGCTTTTACCTGTTATTTTAGCGTTTAAATAATATTTTTAAAATCCATTTTATTAACTTAATTTTGCAAACTGTTCAAGATTTATGAAAAACTTTTTTTACATACTATTAGCGATAACACTTTTTACAAGTTGTAGTGAATACCAAAAGGCTTTAAAGACTGAAGATATTGCTACAAAATTTAAATTAGGTGAAGATCTGTATAATGAAGGTAAGTTTGGAAAAGCCAACAAACTTTTTGCTCAAATTGTGCCTAACTACAGAGGCAAGCCACAAGCCGAAAAACTTATGTTTTTGTATTCTAATTCATATTACAAAATGAAGGATTATTATACGGCTGGTTATCAGTTCGAGCGTTTTGCTACCAGTTACCCTAATAGTGAAAAATTAGAAGAAGCTTCGTTTTTAGCGGCAAAAAGTTCTTTCATGTTATCTCCAGTATATTCTAAAGATCAAACCGAAACTTATAAAGCTATCGAGAATCTTCAAGACTTCATTAATATGTTTCCAGATTCAGAATATGCCGATGAAGCAAATAAATTGGTTCAAGAATTAGATTTTAAGCTTCAAAAGAAAGCATTCGAAATAGCTAAAAAATATAAAGTAATTGCACCGGGATATACAAAAGATTTTAATGCAGCCATAAAATCTTTCGATAATTTTTTATTTGAGTTCCCTGGTTCTTCTTTACGAGAAGAAGCCATGTTTTTAAAGCTTGATGCCATGTTTCAGCAGGCTATAAACAGTAGAGAATATAAAAATACCGTACAAGAAGGTTTGGTACATTTGCGTAAAGAACGATTAGAGAGTGCAAAGGAATATTCAAGTACATTTAAAAGTACATTTGTAAATTCTAAACACTTAGAAACTGTTAATGAAATGACGGTTCAATTAGACGAAGAATTAAAAAACTATAGCACAAAAAGTTAAATATAGAAGACCGATGGATTTAAAGAAAACTAATGCTCCTGTTAATACTGTAACGTACGACAGAAACCAAATAGACGAGCCAACCGAAAACATTTACGAGGCTATTTCTATTATTGCAAGACGTTCTGAGCAAATTAATACTGAAATTAAAAAGGAACTTATCGATAAGTTAGAAGAATTCGCTACGTACAACGATAGTCTTGAAGAAATTTTTGAAAACAAAGAGCAAATCGAGGTTTCTAAATTTTACGAAAAATTACCAAAACCTCATGCGTTAGCTGTTCAAGAATGGTTAACCGATAAAATTTATTTTAGAAATACTGAAGAAGACGCTCAGTAAAACAATCTAAAATGTCAATATTAAGCGGCAAGAACATACTATTAGGAATTAGTGGTGGTATTGCCGCTTATAAAACAGCTTCACTTGTTAGGTTGTTTATTAAATCTGGTGCCCAAGTTAAAGTGGTTTTAACGCCATCTGCAAAAGATTTTGTAACACCGTTAACACTTTCTACATTATCCAAAAATCCTGTGTTTTCTTCGTTTACAAATGAAGATGACGATTCGGGTGTATGGAATAATCATGTCGATTTAGCCCTTTGGGCAGATATCATGGTAATTGCTCCAGCAACAGCCAATACCTTGTCTAAAATGGCAAATGGTGTTTGCGATAATATATTACTTGCAACATATTTATCGGCAAAATGCCCTATTTATTTTGCTCCTGCGATGGATTTAGATATGTATAAACACCCATCTACCTTAGCCAGTTTTACAAAATTACAAGATTTTAGAAATGTTATGATTCCTGCTGCTAGTGGCGAATTGGCAAGTGGTTTGGTAGGCGAGGGCAGAATGGCAGAACCAGAAAATATTATTTCTTTTATAGAAAACGATATTTTAAATAAATTACCACTTCGTGGAAAAACTATTTTAATTACGGCTGGTCCTACGTACGAAGCCATCGATCCTGTTCGTTTTATAGGAAATCATTCATCGGGAAAAATGGGCTTCGAAATAGCTAAAGCAGCAGCCAATAACGGCGCAGAAGTTATTTTAGTTACTGGTCCAACCCACGAAAAAGTTAATCATAGTGCAATAAAAGTGGTTCCTGTAATTAGTGCTCAAAGCATGTATAATGCCGTACACGAGCATTTTAACACCAGTGATGTGGCAATTCTTTCGGCAGCTGTGGCCGATTTTACACCAAAAGAAGTAGCAACGCAGAAAATAAAAAAGAAAACCAATACGTTAACTTTAGAGTTAGAAAAAACTAAAGATATTTTGGCATCTTTAGGCGAAATAAAAACGAAACAATTTTTAGTTGGTTTTGCTTTAGAAACTAATAACGAGTTAGAAAACGCAAAAGGGAAACTAAAACGTAAAAATTTAAATTTAATAGTATTAAATTCGTTAAATGATAAAGGTGCCGGATTTAAAGGCAACACCAATAAAGTTACTTTTATTGATGATAAAGATAATATCACAGCATTCGATTTAAAAACTAAAACCGAAGTGGCAAACGATTTAATAAATCATATTACAACAAAAATACATGCGTAACCTATTAATTTTATTTGCATTTTTATTAAGTTTTGCTGGTTTTTCGCAAGAGCTAAACTGTAAATTGGTTGTTAATGCACAACAAACGGGTAACGAAAACTTCCCTATTTTTAAAACACTTGAAAAACAACTTAACGAGTTTGTTAATAATACTAAATGGACTAATAAAGCCTTTAAACCACAAGAACGAATTAACTGTTCTATGGTGTTAAACATTAGTAATTATAGCGGCGAAACCTTTCAAGGAGCTTTACAAGTACAAGCTTCACGACCTGTTTATGGGTCTAGTTTTACCACGCCAATTTATAGTTTTAACGACAAAGACTTAACTTTTAGGTATTTAGAATTTCAAAATTTAAACTTTAGTAATACGCAGTTTCAATCGAACTTAATTTCTATAATTGCTTATCACGTTTATATTATTTTGGCTTTAGATGCAGATACTTTTGCTGAAAACGGCGGAAGCCCTTATTATAAACAAGCCCAAACCATTGTTAACTTTTCGCAACAAAGTAATTTTAGTGGTTGGAAAGTGGAAGATGGTTTACAAAGCCGATTTATTTTAATCGATAATATTTTATCGCCAACTTATAAAGAATATCGTAACATAATGTACACGTATCATCGTGATGGTTTAGATGTTATGAGCGAAAACGTAAAAGAAGGAAAAGAAGCTATTGCTACGTCTATTTTAAAGTTTAATGCCATGAATAGTCGCAGACCAAACTCTTTTTTATTACGTACGTTTTTTGATGCTAAAGCAGACGAAATAGAGCAAATTTTTTCAAACGGACCAAGTGTAAATATTGTTAAGTTAAAAGAAACTTTGCCTAAAATTGCACCGCTTCATAGTAGTAAATGGCAAAATATAAAATTTTAAAGTCAGCCTAAATTAGTCGTGATTTTTTTAGTAAGAATTGAAAACGGAGACTATTCCGTAACTAGACATAAAAATTAAACACTTCGATTTAAAACTATAAACTAAAACATGCTAACCTCACTTTCAATAAAAAATTACGCGTTAATCGATCATTTAAAAGTCGATTTTAATGATGGATTTTCAATAATAACGGGAGAAACTGGCGCAGGTAAATCTATTTTACTTGGTGGTTTATCGCTTATTTTAGGTAAACGTGCGGATTTAAGTAGTTTAAAAGATGATACTAAAAAATGTATTATCGAAGCCGTTTTTAATATTGAAAAGTATAAGCTTGAAGCACTTTTTAAAGCTGAAGACTTCGATTACGAAGGGCAAACCATTATACGACGAGAAATTTTGCCTTCTGGGAAATCTAGAGCATTTGTAAACGATTCGCCTGTAAATTTAAGCAGTTTACAATTACTTGGTGAACGCCTAATCGATATCCATTCGCAGCATCAAACCATGCAATTAACTAATAACGATTATCAGTTTCAAGTTATTGATGCTTTGGCAAAAAACGACGATGTTTTAAAGCAATACAAACAGGAATTAAGAGCTCTTAAAAAGCTAGAAAAAGAATATAAAGAATTATTAAATTTTCAAGCAGAAGCCATAAAAGAACACGACTATAACAGTTTTTTATTAAGCGAATTAGTTGAAGCTAATTTGGTTATCGACGAATTATCAGCTCTTGAAGAAGAATATGAAACACTTAACAATATTGAAAATATTCAAGAAAAATTAAGTGAAGCAGAGCAGTTGTTGGGAGATGAGCAAGTGGGAGCGTTAACTGCTTTAACTGCTTTAAAAAATGCGTTGCATAAACTATCGAGTTATTCGGTAAAATATCAAGAGGTTTACAATCGTGCCGAAAGTAGTTTTATTGAGTTAGACGATATTTTTAGCGAAATCACAAATTTGCAAGAAGCAATTGATGCCGATCCAAACCGACTGGAAGTTGTTGATGCGCGACTAAAAATGCTTCATAATTTAATGCAAAAACATGTGGTTAGTGAAGTTTCAGAATTAATTGAAATTAAAAATCAGCTTCAAGAGAAAGTTGCGGTTACCGAAAATTTAGACGATAGTATTAAAGTCAAACAATCTGAAATAAATTCAAAAGAAAAACAACTTAATACCATTGCCTTACAAATTACTAAGCAACGTAAGGCCGTAATACCAGAACTAAAAACACAACTAGAAACTATTTTAAGTAGTTTAGGAATGCCTAATGCTCAGTTTAAAATAGATTTAAGTTTATCGAGTACATTTTTCGCAAACGGAAAAGACGAATTGTCCTTTTTATTTTCAGCAAACAAAGGCGGAAACTTTAACGAGCTTAAAAAAGCAGCTTCTGGAGGTGAATTATCGCGTATAATGTTAGCAATTAAGTCTGTTTTAGCCAATTATATACAGTTGCCAACCATAATGTTCGACGAGATCGATACAGGAGTTTCTGGAGAAATATCAAATAAAATGGGCGATATAATGTTGCAAATGAGTAAAACCATGCAAGTATTTTCCATAACCCATTTACCACAGGTGGCAGCCAAAGGGCATTCACATTTTAAAGTGTATAAAGAAGATGTTAACGAGGTAACACAAACCAATTTAGTGAAACTAAACCACGACGAACGTATTGTGGAAATTGCACAAATGTTAGGTGGTACAGAAATGTCTACTTCGGCTATTGCACATGCTAAAGATTTACTAAATTAGTAAAAGTTAAAAGGCCTAAGCAAAAAGTTTGTTACCTTTGCCCAACTAAAAATTACAACGAACGATTTTTAACAAAAATAAATATGTCATTTAATTTACTAAAAGGAAAAAAAGGAATCATTTTTGGAGCCTTAGATTCTAATTCTATCGCATGGAAAACGGCCGAGCGCGTGCACGAAGAAGGCGGAGAATTTGTATTAACCAATGCACCAGTTGCAATGCGCATGGGGCAAATTAACGAATTGGCCGAAAAAACAGGATCTCAAATTATTCCTGCCGATGCGACAAATGTTGAAGATTTACAAAACTTAATCGATAAATCTATGGAGATTTTAGGCGGAAAAATAGATTTCGTACTACACTCAATAGGTATGTCTATAAATGTGCGTAAAGGCAAGCACTATACCGATCAAAACTATGATTGGACACAAAAAGGAACCGACGTTTCTGCTATGTCTTTCCACAAATTAATGCAAACACTTTACAAAAGTGACGCTATGAACGAGTGGGGAAGTATTGTAGCTTTAACCTACATGGCCGCACAACGTGTATTTCCAGATTATAACGATATGGCCGATAATAAAGCTTATTTAGAAAGTGTAGCTCGTAGTTTTGGTTACTTTTTTGGTCGCGATAAAAACGTACGCGTAAATACTATTTCGCAATCGCCAACCCCAACAACAGCAGGAAGTGGAGTAAAAGGTTTCGATGGTTTTATAGCATACGCCGATAAAATGTCGCCACTTGGTAACGCAACAGCAATGGATTGTGCAAACTACACTGTAGCCATGTTTAGCGATTTAACAAAACGCGTAACCCTACAAAATCTTTACAACGATGGCGGATTTAGCAACATGGGTGTAAGCGATGCTGTAATGAGTACATTTACCGGAGAAGAGCAATAAAATCTCAGTAATAAACACATAAAAGCCACCTATTTAAGGTGGCTTTTTTTGTTACATTTGTTATATAAAAATAATTAGGGCATTACCCCGTTTTATTACGGGGTTGGGCTTTCGCTACTCGCTGCCTCCTGCGTCGGCGAACTCAAACAAACCGCTCAATCCCTAATGCAACAACCAGTTAAGTAAAGTGCAAAACATGAAATTACAGTTTTCTTTTATAATTCCGGTTTATAACCGCCCTAACGAAACCCAAGAACTATTAGAGAGTTTTAAAGGTTTACAAGGCAACAAGGAGTTCGAAATTGTAATAGTAGAAGATGGCTCAACAATAACCTCAAAACAAGTTGTAAATAGTTTTAAAAATTATTTAAATATAGCCTATTATTTTAAAGAAAACTCAGGCCCAGGCGATTCCAGAAATTTCGGTATGGAAAAAGCAAAAGGTAATTACTTTATTATTTTAGATTCCGATTGTGTTTTGCCAAGTAATTATTTAAACCAAGTAAAACAAAGTTTAAATAACAATTACGTCGATTGTTTTGGTGGGCCAGATGCAGCACATCAATCGTTTTCAAGTTTGCAGAAAGCCATTAATTTTTCAATGACATCGTTTATAACAACTGGTGGAATTAGAGGAAATAAAAACAGTGTCGATAAATTTCAACCAAGAAGCTTCAACATGGGGTTATCTAAAAAAGCCTTTTTAGCCTCAAAAGGGTTTGGTAATATTCACCCAGGTGAAGATCCCGATTTAACCATTAGGTTATGGAAACTCGGTTTTAAAACTAAGCTAATTCCAGAAGCTTATGTATTTCATAAACGCCGAATTTCTTGGGAAAAATTTTATACTCAAGTTAAAAAATTTGGTTTAGTTCGCCCAATTTTAAATAAATGGCACCCATCAACAAAAAAAATAACATATTGGTTTCCAACACTTTTTAGTTTAGGGTTTTGTACTTCTGTAATATTAGCTTTTCTGGGAGTTAATTGGGCGCTTTTTTGCTATATTTTTTACTATTTAATGGGCTTTTTTGTAGCTTTAGTTTCAACAAAAAAATTAAATGTAGCATTGTTGGCATTGTTGGCTATAACCATTCAATTTATAGGTTATGGTTACGGGTTTTTAAAATCCACAATTGCAGTTAGTATTTTAAATAAAGAACCAGAAGCGTATTTTCCGTATTTATTCTTTAAAAACAAATGATCAAAAAACTTAAATCTGAAATTATAAAATCTCATAAAAATAAGAGAATTAATGTGTTTTTCTTGTTTTTGTTATTTGCGTTTATAATTCTAATTTTCAGTAAGCTATCTAAAACATATACAAATACGTTAGCATTTGAAATAAATAAAAAAAACGTACCAGACGAATATATAATTTTAAATGATAGTGCTAAACTAAATATAACACTTACAACTCATGGCTTTAAGTGGTTAAAATATTTAACATCGCAACCTAAAATAACTATAGATTTTAGTAAAGATATTTACGAAGAAAACGGATTTTTTGAATGGAATAAATCGGCTTCATTTTTAAATAATACACAATTTTCTAGCGAGGTAGAATTATTAAATATATCACCCAATAAGTTAACCTTTAAGTTTGATGTAAATCAAGTTAAAAAAGTGCCAGTATTAGTAAAAGCCAATATTAATTTTGTTCCAGGATATAATACCGCTAATTCTATTAAAGCAGAACCAGATTCTGTTATTATTATTGGGCCTAATGTAATAGTTTCCAAAATTAAAGCACTAGAAACTCAACCTTCAAGTTTTAAAGAAATTCGATCTAACTTAAACGAAGAAGTTAAACTAAAACTTCCAGAAAATACTGCCGATTTAAAATTTTCTGCTAAAACAGTAAAATTAAAAGCAGATGTAGAAAAGTTTACAGAAGGCAACTTAGATATTCCTGTTAGCATAATTAACAAACCTAAAAATATTACTTTAAAATATTTTCCCAAATCTGTAAATGTACAGTACAGTGTAAGTTTAAGTAATTACAGTAAAGTTACAATTAAAGATTTTAAGGTGGTTTGCGATTACTCGAAATTAAATACTAAACAACTATTTTTAATTCCAGAATTAGTAAAGCAACCTAGTATTGTGAAAAATGCTAAAATTAATCAGCAACGTGTAGAATTTATACAAATAAAATGATAATAGTAGGATTAACAGGAGGTATTGGAAGCGGAAAAACCACAGTTGCAAAAGAATTTAAAAAATTAGGTATACCCATTTATATTGCAGATGACGAAGCTAAAAAACTCATGCGGAAATCGAAAGTAATTAAAAGAAAATTAATACAATTATTTGGTAATGAGTCTTATATTGAGGGTGAGTTAAATCGTTCATTCGTAGCTAACATTATATTTAATAATAAAAGTTATTTGGATAAAATGAATGCAATCATACATCCAAGAGTGGCAAGACATTTTGAAAAATGGGTGCTAAAACAAAAATCGCCTTATGTTATTAAGGAAGTCGCTATTTTATTTGAAAATGGCGGAGATAAATCCTGCGATTATATTATAACGGTAACAGCGAACCTAAAAGCCCGAATAGAGCGACTTTTGGAAAGGGATAATACCACTCCCGAAAAAATAGAAGCCATTATGAAAAATCAATGGACCGATGAAAAAAAAATGGAGCGTTCAGATTTTATAATCCAAAATACTACATTGGAAAGTATTAAAAATCAAGTAGCAGAAATTCATAAAAATCTATTGAAACGATAACAAGTTGGCATTTTGTTAATGTAAGGTTAAAAATAAAATTTCTAAATGTTAAAATGTTAAATTTGAATAATGAGGAAAAGAATTTTTATCCTACTCATAGTATTAATGAGTTTGTCACTAATAGGTATTATATCTATTCAGGCATATTACATTAATGAATCGGTTAAAAATGAGAAGGAGCATTTTAAGTTTAATGTAATAACAGCATTAAATTATGTGTCTAATATTATTGAAGAAAATGAGTTAGAAACTGCTTTTAAAAATGTACAAAAGTTAGATAAAGATAAGGTTTTAGACTCTACAAATGTTTCGCAATTATTGGTTTATAGAAAAAATAATACGACCAACGAAACGCTTATTTATAAAAGTAATGTACTTGAAGAGAATTATAAATTATCTTCATCGCTCTTTGACATTGGTTTAGATAGTCTTGATATTACAAATATAATTGGTAATTCAACAACTGAAGTTTATACAGATTTTGGGCCTGCAGATAAAGACTTAAAGAGTCCAATTGCCGAAATTATTCGCAACAATGGATCTATAAATGAGGCGCAGCGAATTAGTTTTGAAAAAAGTTATAAAGCCATTTCAAAACGAACACCAATTCATAAAAGAGTTTCGGAAACAGAAATAAGAAAATTGTTAGCCGAAAAACTTAAAAAAGACGGTATTGATATTAATTTTGAATTAGCTATTTATAGTAACGATTTAGCAACTAAAGTAAGTAGTGAGAATTTTGAAAATAAGCCTAATTCAACTTTTAAAGTTCCAATTTTTTATGACGAAAATAGGCAAACACCGTATCGGCTTTTAGTAAACTTTCCAGACGACGATAAATTTATTTTGTCAGGTGTAATAGGTATGATATTGCTTTCTGTAATTTTCACGCTTATCATTATTCTAGCGTATACAAGTGCCATTTTACAGTTAGTTAAACAACGTAAAATTTCACAAATAAAAAGTGATTTTATAAACAACATGACGCATGAGTTTAAAACACCTATAGCTACTATAAATTTGGCGTTAGATGCTATAAAAAATCCTAAAATTATTAATAATGAAACCAAAGTACTGCGATACTTAAAAATGATTAAGGATGAAAACAAACGTATGCATGCACAAGTTGAAAACGTATTGAGAATATCTAAATTAGAAAAAAATGAATTAAATATTAGTAAGGAACGTGTTAAGCTACACGACTTAATAGAAGATGCAATAATGCATGTAGAGTTAATAATTGAAGACAGAAAAGGGTATATAAAAACCTTTTTAAATGCCGATAAATCATCTGTTTTAGCTAACGACACACACTTTACTAATGTTATAGTTAATATTTTGGATAATGCTATAAAGTATTCTCCAAATGCACCAGAAATAGAAGTTTATACAGAAAATGTAGGAACTAATATTGTTTTAAAAATAAAAGACCATGGCAGTGGAATGAGTAAAGCTGTTGCCAAACGCGTGTTTGAAAAATTTTACAGAGAACACACAGGAAATATACATAATGTAAAGGGCCACGGTTTAGGTTTGGCTTATGTAAAAAGAATTGTAGAAGACCACCAAGGTCATATATCAGTAGAAAGTGAAAAAGACAAAGGAAGCACATTTATAATTAAGCTTCCACTAATATCTTAAATATGGAAGAGCAAAAGAAAAGAATTTTACTAGTTGAGGACGATCCTAATTTTGGCACCGTTCTTAAAGATTATTTAATGATGAATGATTATGAGGTAACACATGCAAAAAACGGTATGGAAGGTTTTGAAAAGTTTAAAAAAGACGATTTCGATTTATGCATTCTAGACGTTATGATGCCTTATAAAGATGGGTTTACTTTAGCCAAAGAGATTCGTGAAAAAAATAGTGATGTACCCATTATATTTTTAACGGCTAAAACCATGAAGGAAGATGTTTTAAAAGGTTATAAAGTTGGTGCCGACGATTATTTAAACAAACCTTTTGATAGCGAAGTTCTTTTAATGAAAATTAAAGCCATTATGCAGCGTAAGGCCACTGAAACTATTTCAGACAGTAAGCAGTTTGAGTTTAAAATTGGTAAATTCGATTTAAATTCAAAATTACGTTTCTTAAAATTTAACGGAGGCGATCCAGTAAAATTATCTCCTAAAGAAAACGAATTATTACGTTTATTGGCTTTACATGAAAACGATTTAATGCCGCGAGAATTAGCACTAACTAAAATTTGGCGCGACGATAATTACTTTACATCACGTAGTATGGATGTTTATATTGCGAAATTGCGTAAATATTTAAAGCTTGACGAAAAAGTTGAAATTTTAAATATACACGGTGAAGGTTTTAGATTGGTGATAAACGAATAATAAAACATATTATATTATAAAAAAAATCCAGCATTGAGTTGGATTTTTTTTGTTTTAAATATAAAATTGTCCGCGATGCGGTTTTAAGGCATCTCTTATAGGTTTCATATCAGGTTCGTTAACAACCAAAAAAGCAATGGAATGTACGTCGCTAATAGTGCTGCAGCCAGTAATTTTTATGTCTAAATTTTCTATTTGAATGTATTCCTTTAAATGTATTTCATGATGCTGTGCCGTTTTTTCGGCATTTGGGCCATAAAAATCCCAAATAAGCTTAAGTTGTTTCATTTTTTACTGTCTTTATTTTCAGACTAAATATTCTCAAAAATCAAAGTTAAACAATTATAATATTCTGCTATATAAACCGTTTCAAAAACAACTTGTATAATAGCTTTATATTAGTATTTTTGTAATCATTCTAAAAAAATAATATCATGCGCGTCTGCGGATTTTTAACTTTATTTCTTACAGCTTTTTTTGTAAATCTAAATGCACAAACGCAAAAAGATAAAATTCTTTTTACTATTGATAATGATTCGATATATACTTCAGAATTTTTAAGAGTTTATAATAAAAATCTTGATTTGGTTCAAGATGAATCTCAAAAAGAGGTAGATAATTATCTGGACCTTTTTGTAAACTATAAATTAAAATTAAAAGAAGCCCATGCTTTGGGTTTCGATAACAACCCAAATTATTTACGCGAATTATCGAGTTATAAAAGGCAATTAGCTAAAGGTTTTATGAAAGACACTAAAGTAACCGATGCTTTAGTTGAAGAAGCTTACGAGCGTATTTCGTACGATGTTAATGCGAATCACATCCTTGTAAAACTCGCCGAAACCGCTAGTCCACAAGATACTTTAGCAGCCTTTAATAAAATTAATGCTTTGCGAGATAGAGCATTAAAAGAAGGTTTCGAAAAAGTGAGGCAAGAAGTGCATAATGGACAAACTATTTATGGTGAAAAATTAGGTTATTTTTCTGGTTTTAAAATGGTGTATAATTTTGAAACGGTTGCCTTTAACACACCTGTTGGCGACATTTCGAAACCATTTCGTACACGTTTTGGCTATCATATAGTTAATGTGTTAGATAAACGTGAGTCACGCGGTGAGCGAACCGTAGCACATATTATGTTGGTTAATAATAACAATAGTGCCGAAAAGGCAGAGGTTAAAATTCAAGAGATATATCAAAAATTAAAACAAGGAGAAGACTTTGAAGCTTTAGCGAAACAATTTTCAGACGATAAAAGTACCGCATCAAATGGAGGAAAACTAGCACCAATAAAAGGAGGACAATTGCGTTCGCAGGAATTTGAAGATGTGGCTTTTTCTTTAGAAAACATTGGAGATTTCTCTCAGCCTTTTAAGTCGGATTATGGTTGGCACATTGTAAAATTATATGATACTAAACTAATTCCTGAATTTGAAAGCATAAAGTCAGATCTTATTAATAAAGTGGAGCGTGACGATCGTTCTAAACTTATAGATGAGGCTTTAACAACAAAATTAAAAAAGCACTATAACATTACATCGACACCAGATTTAAGTTATTTCGAATCTATTTTAAACGATAGCTATTTTACTAAAACATGGTTTTTACCACCAAATTTTATTGGTAAAAAAACTTTAGTAGTAATTGGGAAAAGAACATTTTCGTATAAGCATTTTGCCGATTATTTAATGAAATCGCAAAGAAACCCAACCGCAAAAGCACCTTTTAAAACCATTGTAAATAATGTTTATAACAACTTTTTAAACGAAAATTTAATTCGTTATCATGAAAATAATTTAGAATATGAAAACGAAGAATTTGCAAACATAGTTGGCGAGTATCGCGACGGGTTGTTGCTTTTCGATTTAATGGAAAATACCATTTGGAATGCCGCTAGTAATGATATTTTAGCGGTAAAAGAATATTTCGAATCGCATAAAGCCAATTACATTTCAAATGAAAAAATTGATGCTGTAGTGGCATCATCATCAAATAAAAAGGCTTTAAAAAAGGTAGCTAAATGGTTTGAAAAAGGTTACGATGTCGAAAAAATTAAACCATTAGTTAATTCAGAAGATAAAATTGACGTGTTGTTCTCAACGGGTATTTTAGAAAGAAACCATCAAACATTACCAAAAAACTTAGCATTTAATGTAGGTGTTTCAAAAATATTGAGCCATAACGATTCTTATGTTGTGGTGAAAATTAATGAAGTTTTACCTAAAAAGCAGCTCGAGTTTGTCGAGGCAAAAGGTGCTGTAATTAACGATTACCAACAACAAAAAGAAATTAATTGGGTAAACGGATTGCACGAAAAATACGAAGTTGATATTGATGAAAAAGTATTGCAAGAAGTAAAAAATCAAATAAAAAACAACTAAGTGCATAAGCGTTTTCTCATCATATTAACAATAGTAGTTGTAGCTCAGTCTTGTCAGTTTTTTAAAACCGAGCAAGAAGGAATTCCTGTGGCTCGAGTAAACGAATCGTATTTGTATTTAAGCGATATTGAAGATTTGGTGCCCGAAGATGCATCGGTAGAAGACAGTACGCTTCTTGTGCAGAATTTTATAAATAAATGGGCAACCCAACAGCTTTTTGTAGATGGTGCAAGACTAAATTTAAGTCAAAAAAAACAGGAAACGTTTAACAAGCTAGTAAATCAATATAAGAATGATTTGTACGCAAAAGCTTATGTAGAAGCGCTTGTAAAACGAAATATAGATACTATTGTTAAATTAAATGAAGCCGAACAATATTATCAAAACAATAAAGAAATTTTTAAGTTAAACGAAGAGTTAATTAAATTTCGATATATTCATTTAGATGAAAATATCATCGATTTTAAAACAATTAACGAGCGGTTTAAACGCTATAATAAGGAAGATAAAAAGGTTTTAGATTCTATTTCTATTCAGTTTAAATCTTATTCGCTTAACGATTCAATATGGATTAAGTTTAATCAAGTGGTTCAAAAAATACCTGCAATAACTACCGAAAACTCAAACGAACTGTTAAAAAAATCTAATTTTATACAACTCAAAGATTCATTAGGAGTATATTTGATGCAAATTAACGATGTGTTATTACGTAACGATACGGCACCATTGGAATATGTTAAGCCTACAATTAACCAAATCGTAATAAATAAGCGCAAACTAGAGTTAATTAAAGAATTAGAAAAGGATATCACAAAAGATGCTATTAAAAACAAACAATTTGAAATTTACAATTAATTTGAAATACATTTTACCCATTTGCATAAGCGTTTTAGCAGTAAATGTTATGTCGGCGCAAGAAATAATTGAAGATGAAAAGGAAGTCGCTTCAAAAGTAATAGATACAACAAATAAACAAAAGGCTGTAAAGGTTGATGGTGTTGCTGCTGTGGTTGGCGATTATATCGTACTAGACTCAGATATTGAAAAAGAACGTTTACAATTGGAGGCTGGCGGTTATAGCACAAAAGATATTACCGATTGTGAGTTATTTGGTAAGCTGTTAGAAAATAAATTGTATGCGCATCATGCCATTCAAGATAGTATCGTTGTTTCTGATGCCGAAATTAGAAGACAAGTAGATTACCAAATAGAACAATTTTTACAGCAAGTAAACGGTAACATGGATCGTTTGTTAGCGTTCTACAAAAAAGAAGACGAAAAAAGTTTCCGTGATGAAATGTTTGCAATAAACAAGGCAAACCAATTGGCGCAACGTATGCAGGCAAGTATTGTTGAAGAAGTTGAAATTACTCCAGAAGAAGTACGTAGCTTTTTTAACGATATTCCAAAGGAAGACCGTCCAACTTTTGGAACCGAACTTAAGGTAGCACAAATTGTTGCCGAACCAAAAGTATCGAAAGAAGAGGAGCAACGCGTAATTGATAGATTAAAACAATTTAAGGCCGATATTATTGAAAACGGAGCAAGTTTCCGTTCTAAAGCCGTTTTATATTCCGAAGATCCAGGTTCTGCAAGTAGAGGCGGTAAGTATACTTTAAATAAAAAGAAACCTCAAATGGTAAAAGAGTTTCGCGAAGTTGCTTTTGCATTGCAAGAAGGCGAAATATCAGAACCTTTTAAAACCAATTTTGGATATCATATTATAACTTTAGAAAAAATTAGAGGTCAAGAATACGATATCGCGCATATTTTATTAACACCTAAAGTGGCGAGCGAAGCTGTAGTTGAGGCTAAAGAACGTTTAGAAAAAGTAAGAGAACGTATTGTATCTGGAGATATTACGTTTGCTGATGCCGCACGTGAGGCAAGCGACGAAAAAGAAACCCGTAACGATGGTGGCCAATTAATAAACCCAACAACGCAAGATTATAATTTTGAGTTAACCAGAATGGATCCAGAACTGTATTCTCAAATTCAAAATTTAAAAGATGGCGAAGTTAGTTTAGTATTAAGTGAACAGGACAGAACAGGTAATACTAAATTTAAAATTTTAATGGTTACCGATAGAGTAGATGAGCACATTGCAGATTACGCCAAAGACTTTTTGAAAATTAAAGAATTAGCTCTTGACGAAAAGAAAATTAGAGCAGTTGAAAAATGGCAAAAGGAAAAAATTATGGACACTTACATAAAAATAAGTGGAGATCGTAGAGATTGCGAATTTTCAAGTAACTGGTTAAAAAAGTAAATATATGTCCGATGTAACTGCTATTGAGAAATTTGTTAAGCAATTTCAAGGCCTAAAAACAGAAATTGCAAAAGTAATTATTGGTCAAGACGAAGTTGTTACCCAAATATTAATATCCATTTTCTCTGGCGGTCACTCACTTTTAATAGGTGTTCCTGGTTTAGCAAAAACCTTAATGGTAAATACCATTTCACAGGCTTTAGGTTTAGATTTTAAGCGTATTCAATTTACGCCCGATTTAATGCCAAGCGATATTTTAGGAAGTGAAATTTTAGACGAAGACAGACAGTTTAAATTTATAAAAGGCCCAATTTTTTCAAATATTATTTTAGCCGACGAAATTAATCGTACACCACCAAAAACGCAAGCAGCTTTACTTGAAGCTATGCAAGAACGTGCGGTTACAGTTGCAGGACATCATTATAAATTAGACTTACCATATTTTGTTTTAGCAACGCAAAACCCAATTGAGCAGGAGGGAACTTATCCGTTACCAGAAGCTCAATTAGACCGTTTTATGTTTGCTATTAACTTAGAGTACCCAACCTTTCAAGAAGAGGTAGAAGTAGTAAAAGCTACTACATCAAATAAAAAAGTAGAAGTAAAAGCGTTATTTTCATCAAAAGAGATCTTAGGTTTTCAGCAATTAATTCGTAAAATTCCTGTAGCAGATAATGTTATAGAATATGCTGTAGCAATGGTAGGTAAAACAAGACCTAACGGAAATAATACTCCAGAAATTGTAAAAAATTATATTGATTGGGGAGCTGGACCAAGAGCCTCTCAAAATTTAGTTTTAGCAGCTAAAACGCACGCTGCCATTAACGGTAAATTCTCACCAGATATTGAAGATGTACAAGCTGTAGCCACTGGAATTTTAAGGCATAGAATAATAAAAAATTATAAAGCCGAAGCAGAAGGAATAACAGAAGAACAACTTATTAAAGCGTTGTTTTAAATTAGGTTTTTATGCAACCTATAACAACTTCTAAAGAAAGAATTTATGGGTTAGATTTGGTAAGAGCTATTGCAATACTACTTATATTAAGCTCACATTCTACTATTTTAATTTTTCCAGACTCAGAATTAAAATCAATTAAATTTATCCAGTTTTTTGGAACAGTAGGTGTTGATGTTTTCTTTGTTTTAAGCGGATTTCTTATAGGAACTATTTTAATAAAACATATAGATTTAGGGTATACTAAGTCTCAAGATTTATACAGGTTTTGGCTTAGACGTTGGTTAAGAACTTTACCTAACTATTATTTTATTCTAATAATAAATATTGTACTGCTACTTTGTTTTAAAAAGAAATTACCAGAAGGTATTTACAGTTATTTTTATTTTACTCAAAATTTAATTGAAGCTACACCTAGTTTTTTTACAGAATCTTGGAGTTTAAGTATCGAAGAGTTTGCATACATTTTGGGGCCAATTTTATTATTGTTTATTGCCATAATATTTAAACGCGTAACAAAAACATCTTTCTTGGTAGTTACAATTTGTGTTATAATATTTTTTTTAATTACCAAAATATGGCTGCATATCACAAATTTAGGTATGACTGAAAACTTTAATTGGAGTCATTCTTTTAGGAAAGTTGTTATTACCAGAATAGATAGCATTTATTATGGGTTTATAGGTGCCTATTTAAGTTTTTATCACTCTAAATTTTGGCGAAAAATAAATAAGTTAACTTTAGTTTTAGGTATTGTTATGTTTGTATCAATACATTTTTATCTTTTTAAATCAGCATTAAACCCCAATGCATACTTGCTTTTTTATAATGTCTTTTATTTACCTCTATTATCAGTAAACATACTTTTATTTTTCCCTTTCTTTTCAACTTATAAAAGTAAAAATAACAAAGTAGTAGTTAATATAAGTTTATGGTCATATTCATTATATCTGGTTAATTATTCTGTTGTTTTGTTAACAATCAAACAATTTATTTTTGTTTCTGATTTAAGCGGGTTTAATAAACTTTTAATTCTGCTTTCTTATTGGTTTTTAAGCTTTATGCTAGCTTATTTAATGTTTAATTATTTTGAAAAGCCAATCTTAAAATTTAGAGATAGAAATATAAATGCTTAAATAGTTTTATTTTTTAATCTATTTTCTTTTACAACTAGTGGTTAAAAGAATATAAATTAAAACATGAAGGAATTACCGTAATATTAATGCTAAAAAGCATATTATGGTAAAACGAAAAGGTTTTAGTTTAAATAATATGCAAAATTTTAAACTTTTTAATGTAAAAAATGTAAATCATATTAAATATTAATAGGACTATAATAATTTAGTATTGTAAGGTGAAGCAATACCCATTTTATTTTTAAAACTTTGTATTTATTTAGTATTTTGCGTGACTTTTAAAATAAACTAATAACTATAACAAAAAGGCTTAATCTACAAATTGAAGGGTTTATAAAATACTAACTATTATCTAAATTTTGTAGTGGGCCTAAAACGAAAAGACTTCTAAATATGAGCATTTACAGTGAGTACCTTAAGGAGATTGAAGAAAGAAAGGCTCAAGGGTTACATCCCAAGCCAATTGATGGAGCTGAATTAACTAGTGAAATAATTTCGCAAATTAAAGAAGCAAATAATCCACACAGAGAAGAATCTCTAAACTTTTTTATTTATAACACCTTACCAGGTACTACAAGTGCAGCAGGTGTAAAGGCAAAGTTTTTAAAGGAAATTATCCTTGGAGAGGAAATTGTAGATGAAATAACACCAACTTTTGCATTCGAGCAATTATCTCATATGAAAGGTGGGCCATCTATTGAAGTTCTTTTAGATATTGCCTTAGGAGATAACGAGGCATTAGCCAAAGAAGCAGCTAAAGTTTTAAAAACACAAGTTTTTTTATATGAGGCTGATACAGAGCGATTAGAAGCGGCATATAAAAATGGAAGTGCTATTGCTAAAGATATTATAGAAAGTTATGCACAAGCAGAATTTTTCACAAAACTTCCAGAAGTAGAAGAAAAAATTGATGTAGTTACATACATTGCAGGTGTTGGTGATATTTCAACCGATTTACTTTCACCTGGTGCCGATGCGCACTCACGTTCAGACCGTGAATTACATGGGCAGTGTATTTTCGAGCACAATAAAGATATGCAAAACGAGGTGTTAGCCTTAAAAGAACAACACCCCGATAAACGCGTTATGTTAATTGCAGAAAAAGGAACTATGGGAGTTGGATCGTCTCGTATGTCTGGTGTAAATAACGTGGCTTTATGGACAGGTGTTCCTTTTAGTCCGTATGTGCCGTTTATTAACTTTGCACCAGTAATTGCTGGTACCAATGGTATTGCACCAATTTTCTTAACAACCGTTGGTGTAACCGGAGGAATTGGTATCGATTTAAAAAACTGGGTAAAACAAAAAGATGAAAATGGTAATACCATTGTAGATGCAGATGGAGAACCCATTTTAAAAGAGGTTTACTCTGTAAAAACGGGTACGGTTTTAACCATAAACACAAAAGAGAAAAAATTATATAACGGCGATGTTGAATTAATAGATATTTCTGCGGCTTTAACCCCACAAAAAATGGAGTTCATTAAAGCAGGAGGTTCTTATGCCGTAGTGTTCGGTAAAAAATTACAAACCTTTGCTTGTAAAGTATTAGGTATTGATATTCCTCAAGTATATGCACCTTCAAAAGAAATTTCTATAGAAGGACAAGGTTTAACTGCCGTTGAAAAAATATTTAACAAAAATGCTGTTGGTACTACTCCAGGTAAAACGTTACATTCAGGATCTAATGTTCGTGTAGAAGTAAATATTGTTGGATCTCAAGATACAACTGGTTTAATGACTTCTCAAGAATTAGAAATGATGGCAGCAACTGTTATTTCTCCAATTGTTGACGCGGGTTACCAATCTGGATGTCATACAGCTTCTGTATGGGACGATAAATCTATTGCAAATATTCCACGTTTAATGAAGTTTATGAACGACTTTGGGTTAATTACAGGTCGTGATCCTAAAGGAAAGTATCATGCAATGACGGACGTAATTCACAAAGTTTTAAATGATATTACTGTTGATGATTGGGACATAATTATAGGTGGAGATTCACATACACGTATGTCTAAAGGTGTTGCTTTTGGTGCCGATTCAGGTACAGTAGCATTAGCTTTAGCAACAGGTGAAGCAACAATGCCTATTCCAGAATCTGTAAAAGTTACTTTTAAAGGAAACATGAGAAGCTTTATGGATTTCCGTGATGTGGTTCATGCTACGCAACAACAAATGCTTAAGCAATTTGACGGAGAAAACGTTTTTCAAGGTCGCGTTATTGAAGTTCATATTGGTACATTAACTTCAGACCAAGCCTTTACATTTACCGATTGGACTGCCGAAATGAAAGCAAAGGCATCAATCTGTATTTCAGAAGATGAAACTTTAATAGAATCTTTAGAAATTGCTTGCGGCCGTATCCAAATCATGATAGATAAAGGTATGGATAACGAAAAGCAAATGCTTAAAGGTTTAGTTGATAAAGCAAATAACAGAATTCAAGAGCTTAAAACTGGTATAAAATCAGCTTTAAAACCAGATGCCAGTGCTAAATATTATGCCGAAGTTGTTATTGATTTAGATGAAATTGCTGAACCAATGATTGCCGATCCAGATGTAAATAACGAAGATGTTTCTAAGCGTTACACGCATGACACAATACGCCCATTATCATTTTATGGTGGAACTAAAAAAGTAGATTTAGGTTTTGTAGGTTCTTGTATGGTTCATAAAGGCGACATGAAAATTTTAGCGCAAATGCTAAAAAATATTGAAGCACAACATGGTAAAGTGGAATTTAAAGCACCATTAGTGGTTGCACCACCAACTTATAATATTGTTGATGAGTTAAAAGCAGAAGGCGACTGGGAAGTATTACGAAAATACTCAGGTTTCGAGTTTGATGATAGTGCACCAAAAGGGTTAGCACGTACAAAATATGAAAACATGTTATACCTAGAGCGTCCAGGTTGTAACCTTTGTATGGGTAACCAAGAAAAGGCAGAACCCGGAGATACGGTTATGGCAACCTCAACACGTTTATTCCAAGGTCGTGTAGTAAAAGATTCTGGAGAGAAAAAAGGAGAATCTTTATTGTCTTCAACACCAGTTGTAGTCTTATCTACAATTTTGGGTAGAACTCCAACTATGGAAGAATATGAAGCAGCCGTAGATGGTATAGTATTAACTAAATTTAAACCTTCACAAAAAGAATTAGTTCTTTAAAAGAAAGGTTTAGAATGTATAAAATTGAAAAGCTCGAATATTATATTCGAGCTTTTTTTATTAACCTTTTATTATGAAAATTTCTTTTAAAAATTATTAAATTAAGCTAAGTTAAATAGTTGAAATGTTTTATATATAATGCTTTTTATTAAACAACGAGTAGTTAACTTATAACAAATCTAAATTAAAATGATATCTAATTATACTATCAATCTTATCACTTTTTTTTAATAATTTTAAAACATAATCATAAAAAAAGAATAATATGGCATTCGACATTGAAATGATAAAAGGTGTTTATTCAACAATGGCAGAGCGTGTAGATAAAGCACGCGAAATAGTTGGTAAACCTTTAACATTATCAGAAAAAATATTATACAATCATTTATGGGATAAAACTCCTTCTAAGGCATTTGTTCGAGGTAAAGATTACGTAGATTTTGCACCGGATAGAATTGCATGCCAAGATGCAACAGCACAAATGGCATTACTGCAATTTATGCAAGCTGGTAAACCTAAAGTAGCAGTGCCAACTACTGTTCATTGTGATCACTTAATACAAGCAAAAGATGGTGCTGCAAAAGATTTAAAGCATGCTAATAGTGTAAGTAGTGAAGTTTTTAATTTTTTAGAGTCAGTTTCAAATAAATACGGTATTGGTTTCTGGAAACCAGGAGCAGGAATTATACATCAAGTAGTTTTAGAAAATTATGCATTTCCAGGAGGAATGATGATTGGTACGGATTCTCACACAGTTAATGCTGGTGGTTTAGGTATGGTTGCTATTGGAGTTGGTGGGGCAGATGCAGTTGATGTAATGGCAGGTATGGCTTGGGAACTTAAATTCCCAAAACTTATTGGTGTAAAATTAACTGGAAAATTATCGGGTTGGACAGCGCCTAAAGATGTCATTTTAAAAGTAGCTGAAATATTAACTGTAAAGGGAGGAACTGGAGCAATTGTAGAATATTTTGGTCCAGGTGCCATAAGTATGTCTTGTACAGGTAAGGGTACTATTTGTAATATGGGAGCAGAAATAGGAGCAACCACTTCAACTTTTGGTTACGACGAATCTATGGAGCGCTATTTAAAAGCAACCGATAGAGTAGATGTAGCAGAAGCGGCTAATAAAGTAAAAGATTATTTAACTGCCGATCCTGAAGTTTATGTAAACCCAGAGCAGTATTTCGATCAAGTTATTGAAATTAACTTATCAGAATTAACCCCATTATTAAATGGTCCGTTTACACCAGATCTTTCAACACCAGCAGGTAGCGAAATGACTAAAAAAGCTACAGATAACGATTGGCCATTAAAAGTAGAATGGGGATTAATAGGTTCTTGTACAAACTCATCTTATGAAGATTTGTCTAGAGCTTCATCCATAGCACAACAGGCCTTAGATAAAAAATTAAAAACTAAAGCAGAATTTGGTATTAATCCAGGTTCCGAGCAAGTACGCTATACTGCCGAACGTGATGGTATTTTAAAAGTTTTTGAAGATTTAGATGCTACTATATTTACTAATGCTTGTGGACCATGTATTGGTCAGTGGGCGCGTTATTCCGATCCTAAAAATGCACCAAAAAATAGTATAGTGCATTCATTTAACAGAAATTTTGCTAAACGTGCCGATGGTAACCCTAACACACACGCCTTTGTTGCATCTCCAGAATTAACTGCTGCAATTGCCATTTCAGGTAAGTTAGATTTTAACCCGTTAACAGATAAGTTAATTAACGAAGATGGTGAAGAGGTTATGTTTGATGAGCCAACAGGATGGGAGTTACCTCCAAAAGGCTTCGAGGTTAAAGAAAACGGTTATTTAGCACCAAAAGAAGATGGTAGTAATGTTGATGTTGTTGTAGCTTCAGATTCTGAAAGACTTCAATTACTTACACCTTTTGAGCCTTTAGGAGACTCTATAACAGGAGCTAAACTATTAATAAAAGCCTTTGGTAAATGTACAACCGACCATATTAGTATGGCTGGACCTTGGTTACGTTTCCGTGGACATTTAGATAATATTGCAAATAACACTTTAATAGGTGCAGTAAATGCATTTAATAAAAAAACAAACTTTGTTAAAAACCAATTAACAGGAGATTATGGTGGTGTGCCAGATGTACAACGTGCTTACAAAGCAGAAGGTATTAAAACTGTAGTAGTTGGCGACCATAATTACGGTGAAGGTTCTTCGAGAGAGCACGCTGCTATGCAACCACGCCATTTAGGTGTAGCTGCTGTAATTGTAAAATCATTTGCACGTATACACGAAACAAACCTAAAAAAACAAGGTATGCTTGGGCTAACTTTTGAGAATGAAAGTGATTACGATTTAATTCAAGAAGATGATACTTTTAACTTTTTAGATTTAAATGAGTTTGCACCAGATAAGCAATTAACCTTAGAGGTTGTTCATGCCGATGGTAGTAAAGACACTATTAAATTAAATCATACTTATAACGAAGCCCAAATAGATTGGTATAAAGAAGGTTCTGCTTTAAATTTAATAAAAAAGCAAAATGCTTAATATTTAAAAAGCAAATACCACAGTAATAAAAAAATCCAACTTAAAAATGTTGGATTTTTTTATTTTCATTTAATCTTGAATTAACTTCAGTATAAATTTAAAATAGTTCTTAGCTAGTTTGCTGTAAATTTCTGTTTTTTTCTTTTAAAATAGCCAGTTGTTTTTCTAAAAAAGTAATAGCCTCTTCAGTTTTATAACTAGCTTTTTTTGCAAAACCTTTTAAATCTTCCTTAAGTTTATCTTTTCCAGAAGCTGCAGCTTTGCTTAAATCTTCGGTAACTTCGGTAAAATCTTCAGTAATTTTATCCTTAATGTTACCACCTTCTTTTTTTAATTTATCTCTGGTAATTTTACCTTTATCTGGGGCCAGTAAAACACCCAAACCAGCACCAATAAGTGTTCCTAAAATTAATGTTCCTTTACTAATCATTTTTATTTTTCTTTTAAATTAAACCTGTTTTACTTGTTAGTAATAAAAACTACTAAAATGTTACAAACAAATTCAATGCCAAATACTTAAAATTAGAGAATGACTGTTATTTAGGCGTTCCACAATTTTTTTAGTAGAATAAAAACTTGAAGAACAAGAAGTAAATTTATATGTTTTTATCAAGCTAATTTTAGTGTAAACAATTGTGGCGGGCTTTATACTATATCTTTTTCTCGTACCTCAAAAAAGGATGCCGTTTCAATCCCTAACGCGGTGTAAAGTTATCTAAGTTGGTAAATTGTAAAAAACGATTCCGTTTGGTTTCCAAGTAAATCAACGCTTGCGATACTAGAAGATAGTTTAAAAGTTATTTCATCGCCAGTAACTAAATCTATTACTGTAGATACCTTTCTAATAGGAGATGATACACTAAAGGCTCCTGTATGTACGTTTAAATATTCTTCTTCAGCTATTAACACACCATTTTTATATATACCAATTCCAAAATTTGTACTAACAGAAATTAAAGAACTTATTTTAATTTGTGCATTTACGGCATAAATACCATCTTGTTTAGCTGTAAAAGTATGTGTTGTGGTATCAAACTCGTTATTATTATCAATAGTTTCTGTATCATATTTAATTGTTTCTGGTGCACCTAATAAAATAACATGTAAAATATTACCTCCACCAGACATAGACGCTTTTACCATTGTAGGTAATGATGCATTTAAAATATTTGTAGCCTTTGTTCTATTTACAATACCATCTTGTGATATTACTAAAATAGAATCACGAATTACCTGCTCGTCTGTTTCGAAAGTGGTTGTATTTATTTTTAAGTCACCGTTAATCTCTAAAGTTGCCATAGGCGTTGTAGTTCCTATTCCAACTTGTGCAAGTAATGTTTTACTATAAAGTATAATAGTTAATATAATTACAAATTTTGATTTCATTAATTGGTCTGTTAATAAATCATTTGCATGATTTGCGGTGTTGTATTCCTAAAGTAGTAAAAAAATAATAATTTTAACGATTAAATTCTGTAAAATTAGATTAAATGTTGTTTTTGTAAGTTTATATTTTTGTTTTTGCACGAGTAGAGATACAAGAGTGAAAGTTTACAAGTTGTTTATTTTTTCAAAAAAGCAGGTAGCTTAAAATAAAACTTATAACTAAGGTATAAACCCTAAATAATCTTAAATTTGATTTAAGTATTAATTATTTTCTGGTAATAATAAATTTTCTGTTTTTATGAATTCAAGAGAACATCAACTTAAAGCTTTTGACCGTTTATTGACTATTATGGATGAGTTACGTGAACAATGTCCATGGGATAAAAAGCAAACTATGGAAACATTACGTCATTTAACTATTGAAGAGACTTACGAGTTGGGAGATGCCATTTTAGATAATGACTTGGACGAAGTAAAAAAAGAATTAGGAGATGTATTACTTCATATTGTGTTTTATTCAAAAATTGGTAGTGAAACCAAAGATTTCGATATTGCAGATGTTTGCAATACTATTTGCGATAAATTAATTCATAGACATCCACATATTTATAGCGATGTTAAAGTTGAAAACGAAGATGATGTAAAACGAAATTGGGAAAACTTAAAACTTAAAGAAGGCAAAAAAAGTGTTCTTGAAGGCGTGCCTAAAAGTTTACCAGCCTTAGTAAAAGCAAATAGGATTCAAGATAAAGTAGCTGGTGTTGGTTTTGATTGGGAAAAACCGGAACAAGTTTGGGAAAAAGTAGAAGAAGAATTAAATGAGTTTAAAGCCGAGGTTAAAGTTGGAACTAAAACAGCTATGGAAAGCGAGTTTGGAGATGTTTTATTTTCGATGGTTAATTATGCACGTTTTTTAAAAATAAACCCAGAAAATGCTTTAGAACGTACCAATAAGAAATTCTCTGCAAGATTTATGTACTTGGAAGATAAAGCTAAAGAATTAAATAAAAATTTAAAGGACATGACTCTAGCCGAAATGGATGTATTTTGGGAAGAAGCGAAATTACTTTAACCTATTCATTCTTATTCTTAAGGTAATAAGTTACTAGTTAGTTTTGTTAGTCTGCTTCTGTTTGATGTGTTTGTTGTTCTCAGTAATTCTAATTGTTTTGGAGATTCAAAAGAATTTTAGCGAATAAAATTCAAAATCATCGGAATATTAAAGCCTTTTCAGTTTTTATTCATTTCTTTAATGGTTGCCAACTAACTATAAATGATTTCTAAACTAAATTTATCGATTATTTGTTGTTTTTGTTTTTCAATAATAGCAAGAACACAAAATATAGCACCAACCTTAACAGCTACTGGAAATCAGGCTTATTGCCCAAATTCTGAAATTAATATTGTAACAGATTTTACTATTGACGACCCCGATGACACCGAAATAGAAGCGCTTTATATTCAAATTTCCGAAGGTTATGAAATGGATGACGATATTTTAATTTTATCGGGTACTCATCCAAATATTGTGGCAACTTGGGATGTAAATGCAGGAAAGCTAACTTTAAAAAGTAGTAATTCTCCGCTTGCTAGTTATACTAGTTTAATTGAGGCTACAAAAGCTATTATTTTTAAAAGTACAAGTAATAATCCTAGAGATAAAGTATTTTCAATAACCATTGGCGATGCTAATTATTTACCTTCAACCAATCATTATTACGAGTATATTGATGATCTTGGCGTTACCTGGACTGAGGCCAAAAACTTAGCCCAAACACGTACTTATTTTGGTTTGCAAGGTTATTTGGCAACAATAACAACAGTTGAAGAAGCACAATTAGTTGGCGAACAAGCTGCTGGAGCAGGTTGGATTGGTGGTAGTGATGCAGAAAACGAAGGTGAATGGAAATGGGTAACTGGGCCAGAAAACGGACTCGTTTTTTGGTACGGACAAGCAAATGGTACTTCTCCAAATTATGCGTTTTGGAATAACGGAGAACCTAATAATGTAGGAAACGAAGATTATGCTCATATAACATCTCCGGGTGTTGGGATACCAGGTTCTTGGAACGATTTATCTAACGAAGGTAACGATGTTGGAGACTATCAACCTAAAGGATATATTGTTGAATATGGTGGTATGCCAGGAGATCCAGAACTTAATATTTCTACCAGTACAAGTATTTATGTGTCTCGAATTAGCTATGTTGAAGATAGTACTAAATGCGGCACTGGTATTTTAGAACTAAAGGCATTTTCAGAGTTGGAGTCTGCAATTGTCTATTGGTTCGAAAGTGAAGAAAGCCAAACTCCAATTTTTACTGGAAACACTTTTGAAACCCCTCTTTTAGCAACAACGACCGTTTATTACGTTTTAGCTTCAGAAAATAATTGTTTTGAAGGCATTAAAACACCAGTTAATGCTGTTATAAACGAAGAACCAAATTACAATTCCGAAGTTGTATTTAAAAATTGTGATGTAGATGGTACTGCCGATGGTTTTACTTTCTTTAATTTAGAAGAGTCTATTGATATAATTGTTAACGCTAATTCAAGTAATCTAGACATTACATTTTTTAAGTCCTTTAATGATGCCGATGCAAATATAAATGCCATTGAAAACTCTATTATTTATAATAATAATGAAGGAAGTACTGTTTATGCTAGAATTCTAAACAACAATGGTTGTGCTGTGTTTTCTACTATTAATTTAGAAACTTCAACAACAAACTTTCCTGAAGATTATATGTATAATTTTGAAGTTTGTGATGACCAAATTGCAGATGGTTTTTATACATTCGATTTAACCGAAGCAGCACAAGACATTTTACAACAATTTCCTGTAAACCAAAATTTGAGCGTGCATTATTTTAAAACATTAATCGATGCACAGTTGGAGGAAAACGAAATACTGCCTCAAAATAATTACACAAACGAAATTAGTTTTTCGCAAACATTGTTTGTTAGAGTAGAAAGTGAAGGTAATGGAGGTTGCTATGGTATTGGCGAATATTTACAGTTAAAAGTACAACCTAAACCAAAATTTAATGTAGAACAATCGAACATATTGTGCTTAAATGATGGACCTGTGGAGTTGTATACAGAAAATGCAACTGGCGATTTTAATTATGAATGGACAAACGAGTTTGGAGATGTTGTAAGTACTTCTAAAATATTAAATACGGAAACGGGTGGTACTTATACTGTTGTTGCAACATCGCAAGTAGGTTGTCAATCTTTGCCTGTAAATTACACGGTTAATCAATCGGTTGCAGCTATAATTTCTGAAGCTGATATTACAATTGAACAAGCCTCAAATAATAACAGTATAACCATAAATAATGAAAATAATCGACTGGGCATTGGTAATTACGAGTTTGCCATAAATGATGAGAATAATTATCAAGATACTTCCCGTTTTAGTAATCTGAGACCAGGACAACACAAAGTTTTTGTAAGAGATAAAAATGGTTGTGGTGTATTTAGTTTGGATATTTTTATACTAGGTTTTCCTAAATTTTTTACGCCTAATAATGATGGTTTAAACGATACATGGAAAGTTGAAGGTATGGATGATAATTTTAGTAACCAATCGACAGTTTATATTTATAATAGATACGGTATGCTAATTAAGCAACTTAATGCACAACTTGGCATTTGGGATGGTACTTTTAAAGGTGAATTTTTACCGAATTCAGATTATTGGTTCGTTGCCAAATTAATAGAAAAAACCTCGGGAAATATTAAAACTTACCGAGGTCATTTTAGTTTATTACGATAATCTATGTTTAGTATAATTCTTTAATTTTACTAAGCTTAGTTTTCCACAAATTTAAAGATTCTTTGTGCGCTTTAATATTGTTTTTAACTTCTTTAACAAGTGGATTATCATCATCTACATTTGTGAAAAATTGAAGGTTATTTTCTAGTTGATTAATTTGACTTTTAACTTCATCAATCTTTTTACGAATAAAGGCGCGTTCGTTATCTAAATCTCGATTATCATCTGAAGCTGTTGAAAGTGTATCGAGCTTATTTTCAAATTTAATCATCTCAACTTCATTCTTTTCCATGTCTAAAGCAGACAATAACCCATCGATGGTTTTTTGAAATTTGCCTTCTATGTAACGTTTATCGTTAGGTACTCTACCAATGGTTTGCCATTCAGCGATCTTTTCTTTTATCGCTGCAATTTTTTCGTCTTTACTTCCTGTAAATTTAATATTTTTTAACTCGGTAAGAAAGGTGTTCTTTTTATTATAGGCTTCAATAAACTCTTTGTTAGCTGCATTTTTAGTAGCATGAAGTTTATCAAAATAAAAGTTACAAGCCGTTTTAAAGCGTTTCCAAATTTTGTCACTATCCTTTCGTGGAACATGACCAATTTTTTTCCAATCGCTTTGAATTTTCTTCATTAGCGGTGTAGTAATTTCAAAATCGTCACTGTCTTTATTATCTTCGGCTATTTGAATTAAATCGAGCTTCTTTTGTAAATTACTATATTGCTCTTTTTTAAGTCCTTTGTAGTAGGCATTTTTTTTACGGTTAAATGTTCTAACGGCTTCTTTAAATTTAGCCCAAGTTTCTTCGTTTACTTTTAAAGGCACTTTTCCAGCATTAAAAAAAGATTCACGAAGTGTTTCAATTTCTTTAATTTTTTTCTGCCATACACCATGAGAATTTATTTCTTCGTTGTGGATGTTATTTATTTTAGCGATGATTTCGAGTTTCTTCTCTAAATTTTTCTCGTAAACCTTGTCAATTTCTTTGTAATAAAGTTGGCGTTTATCGTTAATAGTTTTTGTAGCGGTTTTAAAACGTTCCCAAATTTCTTCACGATGTTCTTTAGCAACAGGTCCCAGTTCCTCTTTCCACATTTTATGAAGCTCCTGTAATTCTCTAAATGCAGTTAAAACATCGTTTGTTTTGGCAAGTTCTTCAGCACGTTCTATAATTAGTAATTTTTTTTCTAAATTATGCTTAAAATCTAAATCACGTAAATCTCGATTTAAATGCAAAAAATCGTAAAAAATCTCTACGTGGTGATGGTAACTATTCCATGCATTATTGTATTTATCTCTTGGAATTGGTCCTGTGTTTCGCCAACGTTCTTGTAATTCTTTAAAGTACTTGTAGGTGGTATTAATATTTTCTTCAACATTTATTAAACCTTTTAACTCTTCTATAATTTCGAGTTTTTGAGTTAAATTTTGTTTTAGGTTTGTTTCAATATTTTGGTAATAGTCGTTTAATTTTTGCCGGTATTCACGATAGGCTGTTTTAAAACGTTTATGTACAGGAGAAGAATAATAAAAGTCTATCTCGTGCCCACCATTATTAATAAATTCTTCTTTTTTTTCTTCAAGTAAGGAATCAAATTTACTTTTAAACTCCGCATTTATGCTAGATACATGCGAACGGATAGCTTGGATTTTTTCAGTTTTTAAAAGTCGCTCAAGTTCAATAGCTAAAGCCTCTAGCGACATGGTGTCGTAAGCTTTTATCTCAATAGAATGTCTGTCTTTATTTCCTTCGTCTTCAGCATCTTCGGCGTTCGATTCTTCAATTTCATTTAAAACTTCATCATCTGCTGAAGTTGCTATTGGAGCAGTCGTTGAGTTTTCATTATTTTCCACGTTAGCTTCAGATGATGTTCCATTAGAATTTAAATTATCTAATTCTTCAGAGTTGGATGTGTTTTTTTCGTCAGACATTTTATAAAATGTTAGGGTTCTTATTCAATTGAATTGATATAAAGATAATAACCTGTATGCTATTTACAAAACGCCGCGAGTATCTTTTAACAAAATAGAGGTGTTATTTAATTAAACCCCAAATTTCCCAAGATTTTTCTGCTTGATAAACTAACATTTTAGAACCATTAATGATAGTGGCATTTTTAGCTTTACCGTGTTTTAAAAAAGCTGTTTCAGCTGGATTGTATATTAAATCGAATAAAACATGATGGTTTGTAATGCCGTCATATGGAATATTTGGACAGGCATCAACATCTGGAAATGTACCTAATGGTGTGCAATTAACAATAATTTTATGCTGTTTTACTATACTACTAGTTAAAGTATCATAGGTATATGTAACGTCTTTAGATTTTGTTCGAGACACATAGTGATATGGAATATCAAGTTTTTTTAAGCTATAGGCTATAGCTTTACTGGCACCTCCTGTGCCTAGTATTAAAGCACTCATGTGATATGGTTTTATAGCTGGCTCTATGGATTTATAAAAACCATAATAATCAGTGTTATATCCAACTAACTTTCCTTTCTTTGATATTTTAATGGTGTTTACGGCTCCAATTTCTCTTGCCTTTTTTTTAATTTTATCCAAATAAGGCATAACCTCTTCTTTGTATGGGATGGTTACATTTAATCCTTTAAGTCCTTTAGTGTTTTTAATAATTTCAGGAAAAAGATCAATGCTTTCAATATCGAAATTACCATAAGTAATGTCGTTAATATTTTCTTTTTCGAATTTTTCTTTAAAATAAGATCGCGAGAACGAATATGAAATATTTTTTCCTAAAAGTCCTAATTTTTTCATTTTATTTGTCTTGTTTTTTGTCCATACCATTCTAATGCTAAAACAATTGCAATACCAAAAAATATAAAGGTTATAGCTAAGTAAGTTTCAGTTTCAAATTGAGGTACGTAGCGTTTATAAAATTCTACTATCTTTTCTCCAGAACTGTCAAGCAAAAAACTACCGTCATTATTTAATTTATAAATAGTTTTTTTCCACGGCCAGACAACACCCAATGAACCAATAATAAAACCTAAAATGGTTGCTGTTGTGATATCTTTAAAATGTTTTAAAATATAACTTAAAACATGTGAAAATGTTACTAAACCTGTAACAGAACCAATAGTGAATACGGCAAGAACTTTTAGCATTCGTATTCGTTCTTTGTCGCTAATAAAACTAAAATCTCCTTTAAATATATTTGCAAAAGTATCGTACAAAGCATTAACAGAATCTACTAATAGTAACACATAATTACCAAGTAAAATAAGTATAAATGAACCTGAAAAACCAGGAAGAGTCATGCCTGAAACGCTAATAATACCGCAGAAAAACACAAACCAAAGATTATCGTTTTCTTTTGCAGGATTTAAAAAACTAATGCTAATTCCTGCTAAAATCCCAATTGTTAATGCCATAACAGTTTTGAAATTCCAAACTTTGAAATCTTTATTAATATAATATATGGAGCCAATTATCATTCCAAAAAACACACTCCAAACATAAAGTTCGTAGTGTACAATTAAGTAATCTAAAATCTTAGAAATGCTAAAATAACTTATAAGCATACCTAAAAACAACAAGCTTAAAAACCGTCCGTTAATATATCTATAAAAGCTTTTTAGCCTTCCATTTAAAAGTAGTTTAAAAGCATTTTGGTTTACTTTTTTTAAGGAATATATAAATTCTTCATAAAAACCGGCCACGAAAGCTACTACACCACCTGAAACACCGGGCACTTTGTTTGCAGCCCCCATACCTAAACCTTTCAAAACAAGGAAAATTTTATCGGTAAGTGTTCTAGTACTTTCCATTTACGTTTTTTTATTCCCTAATTTTTCTAATATAATAATTGTGAAAAAACCAATAATCATTAATAATAGTGCAAAAAAGAGTTTGTTATCGCCATCAAATGAAAAAGGAGAGATACTTTGCTCTAAAAACGGAATTTGTTCGCCTTTGGAGTTAATACGATATGATAGTATCTTTTTCCATGGCCAAATCTTGTTTAATGAACCTAAAATAAAACCTGTTAATGCTGCTAAAGTTAAATTGTGATAGTTTTTAAATAACCATTTTAAAAGCTTAGAGAACGATAACAATCCAATAATAGCACCACAACCTACAATGGCAATGGTTTTAATATCTTTATTATTTACTGCAGATAGAATAGGTTGATAAGCGCCTAATAAAACTAATATAAATGCTCCTGAAATACCAGGAAGTATCATGGCGCAAATAGCCAGAGCACCAGCAATAAATAAAAACCATGTGCTTTGATTAGCCGAGAGCGATGGCAACTGTGTAATATAAAAAGCAATTGATGCCCCTAAAATTAAAAATGAAATGGTTGAAATTTTCCACTTTGTAATTTGTTTACCAATAAAAATAATACTAGCTAATACTAATCCAAAAAAGAAAGCCCATAGTAAAATAGGATGGTGATGAAGTAGCCACTCTATACCTTTTGCCAAAGATAGAACACTAATACCTATTCCAGTAAAAAGAGCTGCTAAAAAATTTCCATTTAATTGATGCCATGTGGCTTTTAGACCATCGGATTTTAAGGTTTTAATTAAATTAAAATTAATATTGTTTAGTGAAGTTATTAACTCTTCGTAAATACCGGAGATAAAAGCAATTGTTCCGCCAGAAACTCCAGGGACTACATCTGCCGCTCCCATTGCTAGCCCTTTTAAGGAAATAATAAAATAGTCTTTAAAACTTCTTTGCATACTTGACTTTTTATGTAAAAATCAAAGGTATACAATTTAATTAAACCTATTGTTAAAGATTTGTTTTTAGAATGTTTTTTACTAAAATTTTATTTGCCACTTCAGGAAATAGTTCTTCTATGATAAATGCATAATCTTCGTTATGCTTCAAACCATTTTTTAAATAGAATATGCCTTTATTGTTTTCATTTAAAGAAAAGAATAAACCGGCCAATCGGTATTCTAATTCGGCGTTGTCTGGATAAAAATCTATAGCTTGTTCGTAGTTAAAAATAGCTGCTTCTGGTTCTCCTAGTTTTATTAGTAAATCTCCTCTAGATAACCATGTGTTAAGTTCGTAATTGCCCAATTCTAACGTTTTTTTAAAGCCTTTTTCGGCTTCTTCGTAAAACTTTAATCGTTGGTTTATTTGCGAATATAATTTCCAAACGGTTGCATTTTCAGAATTTATATTTAACGCAGAATTTATATAGGACAACGCTTTGTTATAATCTTTTTTCTTACAAAAAAAACGGGTTAAAGCAATCCAGCCTTTATCTAAAGATGGATCCTCACGTGTTACTTTCGTATAAAACTGAAGTGCTAAATCGTTTTTCTTTAACTTTTCGTAACAATTACCTATACGCAATAGGGCAAAAGCAGAAGGATCGTCGAGCGATAGAGTAATGGTATAACTTTCAATAGCATCTTCGTAACGTTTTAATTTTTCTAAAACCTTACCACGTTCTAGATATGCGCCAACAAATGTATCGTCGGAAATTATGGCAAAATCGAAGGCTGCTAAAGCTTTTTTATAATCTTTTAAAACTAAATATTGTTTGCCTAGTTGGTGCCATGCAACTTCGCAATATGGGTTGGCATCTAGGAAAATATTTAAATAAGAAATGGCATCTTCATATTGGTTTAAAAATTCAAAGCAATATATAATGTTATAAAGCGAAGAAAAATCGGTTTGATCTTCTTCTAAGCATTTCATAAAATAGGTTTTGGCATCTTCATATTCATCTAAAAATAAATATTCCATACCAATTAAAGAGTACAAATCTACTGCATCATCAGTTAAACTAATTGCTTTTTTTAATACTTTAATTGCTTGAAGATGCTCGTCGCGTTTAGAAAAAATATTAGCCTTTTGAATGTAAATTTCTTCGTTTGTTGGATCGAGTAAATGAAGCTCGTTAAGCATATTGTCGGCTTCATTAAGTTTATCTTCAAAAACCATAACTTCTACTTTAAAAAGTTTTAAATTAACCGAGCTTGGGTGTTGGTCTAGACTTAATTTAATAGCTTTTTTTGCTAATGCAATTTTACCTTGATTAAGATAATGATGAATAATGTTTTCGAATTCTTCTGAATCAAAAAATAAAACGTGGTTCGTTTTAAGCATTGATTCAAATTTTGTAAGCGGTAAGTTATTGTTGTCTTCCTGACTAAACTTCATAAGCAAATTTGTAATTTGTTCTGTAATAAAGTTAAATTCTATTTTGCTTTATAATTGAAAAAATAAGAAATGTTTTTAACAAAGTAATCAACATATAGAAAGTAATTTTTAATTTATATATAATTACTAATGTTTGAGCTAAAAATTATTATATAAGAAAATTATGATTTAATTTGGTTTAAAACTGATAATATTAATTGACATCCTTGTTCTATTTCCTGAACAGTTATAGTTAGTGGCGGCGTAATTCTCACCGCTTTAGGTTCAAATAACAACCAAAAAAGAATTAAACATTGATCTTTACATCTTAAAATAAGTTGATTAGTAATATCAGCATTTTCCATTATTAATGCTAGCATAAGACCTTTTCCTCTAATCTCTTGAATTAAGGGATGAACCAATAGTTTTCTAAATAATTTTTCTTTCTCTAAAGTTTTATAAATTAAGTTGGTTTCTGTAATTTCTTTCAGTGTAGCTAGAGCAGATGCAGCAATAACCGGATGCCCGCCAAAGGTTGTTATGTGCCCAAGTTTTGGGTTTTCTTGTAATAAAACCATTAATGCTTTTGATGCTGTAAAAGCACCAATTGGCATACCTCCTCCAAGTGCTTTTCCGGTGACTAAAATATCTGGAATACAATTATAATGTTGGAAACCAAAAAGCTTTCCGGTTCTACCAAAACCTGGTTGAATTTCATCTAAAATTAATAAGGCATCAACTTCGTTACAACGTTTTCTAACAGCTTCGAGATAGTTCTTTTGAGGAAAAATAAAGCCTGCACCACCTTGAATAGTTTCTAATATAACGGCTGCCGTCTTCGTAGTAATATTAGTTAAATCTTCAAAATTATTAAACGTAATAAACTTAACGTTTGGTAGCAACGGTCTAAAAGCTTGTTTGCGTTCCTCGTAGCCCATAACACTCATTGAACCCATTGTGTTGCCATGATAGGCATTTTTTGCCGAAATAATTTCACTTCTGCCCGTGGCACGTTTTGCAAGTTTTAAAGCGCCTTCGATGGCTTCTGTACCAGAATTAGTTAAATAGGTTTGTTCTAATGGTTCTGGAAGGTTTTCTGCCAATAATTTAGCAAGTTCTACAGCTGGTTTTTGCACATATTCGCCATAAACCATGACATGCATATATTTGTTTAATTGAGTTTTTATGGCTTCAATAACTTTGGGGTGATTATGCCCTAATGGTGTGGCCGAAACACCCGCAACAAAATCTAAATGCGCATTGTTTTCAATATCGTAAATATAAGAACCTTTGGCATGCGAAATTTCTAATCCTAACGGATGTGGTGAAGTTTGTGCTTGGTATTTTTTAAATTCTTGGTTCAAAGTTATTTTGAAATGAGAGTTAATGTAGGATTCCAGATTAAAAAATCGTCTTCTTTATCAATTCCAATAATTACAGTTCGTAATTTACTACCATCATTTTCTTTTTCAACTTGTAAAATGTGTTTTTTCCAAAATTTAGTTAAGGTTATTTCTTTTTGAATATAGTTGGTATAATCACCTCCAGCTTCTTGGAATTTAAGTCTAATTGTACCCGCACCTTTTAACCAAACTGATAATTCTAATTTACCAGTTGTGGTATTTACAGTTTGAATAATACACCTATATGGTTTATCCTTGTCGCTTGCACTAACTTTTTGTGTAATATACTCACCATTTGGTGCTATTTCGTTAATTGTAGTAATTACCACGCCTTCTTTACCCCATTTATTTGATTTAAAATTGTTTGGTAGGATTAATAAATTATTTTTTTTACTTATGATGACACTTTCATTAATTAAATTAGGCGAAATATATCCGGCCATTTCAACACGGGCTAGCATGTCTTCATCAAAAAACACATCTTGCGGAATATAATCTTCTAAACCTTTAATAATTGGTAATTCAAAAGGTGGATCGTCCTTAAATAAATCGTCGACACTCATTGGCCGTTCGTCTTCTCTCCAATCAAAATCTTTAAGAATACGTTCTTTTTCGGGTGATTTTGATTCAGGTGATAAGGTGCCATCAACTTGATTAAACCTTGTATATTCTTCTATATCTCCATTTGCGAAAAGCATGGAAATACTTCCAGATTTTGCTTTATCTATACCAATAAGCGCTTTCTGCTCGTCTCTAGCCCAAATAACAGATTCTGCATTTTTGGTAATATCGACTTGACGTAGTTGGTTTTCATCATTAAATAAACCAACTAAACTTAAACCTTTTATTTGATTAAACCCTGTTTTACTAATGGTATCTTGACTTATAACAAAGGCATTATTAAACACCAATAGCGAATCGAGTTTTTCGGTTTCGTTATTGGAAATTAAATGAATGGTGTCTCCAGTCATTTGGTTTTCATAATTCCATAAAATGGGTTTCCGTTTTGTTGAAAACTTATCGTTGGAATTTAACTTAGAAATATTGATTAGTTTAGTTAACCCAGTTTTTTGGTTGGAGTATATAGAATCTGCCTTTCCACTAATGTCCGACTTAAAAATTTTAGCATTATAATAGGCGTTTATAATTCGATTTTCGGGTTTGCCGGTAACCATAATTTTATCGGCGTGCATGTAAATAGAATCATTTTCTTGTACCGAAATAGCTAAAGCTCGTTTAGTAATAAACACAGAGTCTTTTGCTTTATGTACTTCGGCATAATGGCCTTTAATAATGCTATTGTTTAAAGTGTCGGTAATCTTTATATTATTAGTTGCCGAAGCGAAACTTATTTTATTGTCGAAATATAAACTATCGCCTTCTACAATTCGGTTGTCGTAGTTTATTTTAGAATTTTTTACGGTGTAGCCAATTTTGTTTTTGGTATCGTAAAAGCCTTTTTCGCAATATGTAACACTTTCTGGGTTTGTAATGGTTGAAGGCCCAAAAAGATAAGCATGACCAGAATCGGAATAAAAATCGAAATAATTTGAGTTTATGGTTGTACTGTCGTTTACTAAAACCACATCTTCTACAAATTGATACTTTTTCATGTCCATAAAATAGCGTCCAATTTTACTGGTAATAGTTCCCGATGAATCTTTTACTACGGTACCACCAGTTCTATAAAAAGCTTGTTGATTTAGTTTGTCATAATATAAAGTGTCGGTAGTAATCGTTGAGTTAGGGTCTTTTAAAATAACTTCACCATGAGCAAAAGCAAGCTCGGTTAAGCCGCTATACTCTATGTACTTTGATGTCATGTTAATGGTGTCTCCTTGAATAAGTTTTACGTTACCATAGGCTTCAATAAAATCTTCTTTTCCGTAATGAATGGCTTTGTCGCACCACATGTTAGTTCCTTGATGATATATTTGAACTTGTTGAGCATCATCACGGATTAAAATTTTTGCACCGGGGTAATTGGCTTCATCAATAGTTAATTTACCGGCGTATTCAATTTCAATTTTCTTGTTTTCTTGAGAAAATGTATTTGAAAGCGAAATAAAAATAAAACTGAAAGTTAAAAATAGAACTTGTGGTGTCTTCAAAATATTAAAAGTTTATCGCAAAAATAACGATAAAAATGATGCTTTTATTTTACAATAGAAAATAGTGGTATTTTTTTAAAATTAAAACTCAAAAGCTATGAAATGCTTAAAAAGAAGTAGTATTTAATAAAATATTAATATTTTTCTTGTTAATTATTTGTTAACTCATTAAAAAGCTTTAGTTTTGGTCAACCAATCTGGATTACCAATTCCAGATGTAATAATAAACTAAACTAAATTAAAATGAAAAATTATTTAAAGCCATTAGGAGTGGTGCTATTGGCACTACTCAGTAATTGTGCAACAGACGAAGTGGATTCGGGACTTGTTGAAGTAGCACCAAATTCCACATCATTATCAATGAACCTAAATTCTATTATCCAGGCAGAAGACTATAATTCGCAAAGTGGAATTAAAATTGCAGGAAGTGGTTATCGAGTAGGTTATATTAATAACGGTGATTGGATTCGTTTTGATGATTTTGATTATTCAGGAGCTAGCTCAGTAAGTGTTCAAGCTTCCAGCGGCAATAGTGGAGGCACCATAGAATTTAGAGCTGGCAGTCCTACAGGCGGAGATCTATTGGGTACGGTTTCTGTTTCAAATACAGGAGGGTGGGCTAATATGCAAACTTTTACAGGTAGTTTAAATGACGATTCTACCAATTCGGATTTATATGTCGTTTTTACAGGTGGTTCGGGCTATTTATTAGATATAGATAGTTTTACTTTAAGTGGCGATTCAAGTACCAGCTCAACAAATTTAGCGTTAGAAGGAACTGCTGAACAATCATCTACAGGTTATGGTGGTGTTGCTTCTCGAGCTATTGATGGAAATACTAGTGGAGTTTGGAATCAAAATAGTGTAACACACAGTGCTACAAATGAATATCAATCATGGTGGCAAGTGCGTTTGGCCAACGATACTAATATTGAAGAAATTGTAATTTGGAACCGTACAAACTGTTGCATGGATAGGTTAAGTAATTTTGATGTGTTTGTTTATAACGTAGCAGGAAACCAAGTATATAAAACCACAATAACAGAAACACCAAACCCATCTGTAACCATTAATACAGGAGGTGTATTTGGTAACAGAGTTCGTGTTAAATTAAAAGACAGCCAACCATTATCCTTAGCAGAGGTACAAGTATTTGGAGAAAGTACAGGTGGGCCAGTGGATCCTGTAGACCCCGTAGATCCAATTGATAATCCAACTGGAGCTAATCCATGGGATTTCTTTGAAAATTGTAACCAATGGAAAATAACTTGGGTTGATGGGTCTGAACAAAAACAATTATGTAGTCAAGGAGAGGTTACTGGCCAATATGAAGTAAGTGATAACCAAGATGCACTAATATTTTCTGTTTATTTAGATGGTGGGGAGTTAGGAACAACTTCGGATCAAACAGGTTATTCTAGATCAGAATTAAGAGAACGTGAAGAAGATGGAAGCAGTGACGTCTATTGGACAACAGATGGGGATCATGCATTATATATTCAACAAGCAATTACACATTTGCCTATTAATAAATCGCATTTAGTTGCAGGACAAATTCATGGAAATAAATCTGATGGAATCGATGATTCTATGGTGGTAAGACTTGAGAATGACCATTTATTTTTAAGTTTTAATGGAGGAAAGTTACGAGAAGAAGTAACCATTAAAAGAGGATATACTTTAGGAACTAAATTTGAAATAATTTTTAGAATTATAGATGGCAAGCACTACTGCTATTATAGTGAAGATGGTAATTTAAGAACAGCTTATAATAACGGAAATGCAAGTAATTATTTATTGTCTGATGGAGGCAGCACAGTTCTTTTAGATATAGATTACGACGATGTGTATTTTAAAGTAGGTAATTATACTCAGTCTAATGAAAGTACAGAAGAAAATTATTTTGGACGAAGTGATAATTATGGAGAGGTTTATGTTTACGCTTTTAATGTAAATCATAAAGGACAGGATATTTAATTTATTATCGCATTAAATCATTTTTATAAAGCCATCAAATTTTCGATGGCTTTTTTATGTCTTATATGATAATAAAACCAATTTAAACTGAATAATAAATTCTATTTTAAAATTACTTTGTAAAATAATTAACTGGTTTAAATATATGTGTACTTTAGGCCGTGATTTTAAATTAGCCTAACAAGATTTAAAACTAAAAAAAGCTACCTTTTTGGAGTAGCTTTTTTTAATAAAAATTAAGTATATTATTAATTCCTAAAGATTGTTTGTTTTCTATCTGGACCAACCGATACGATGGTTATTGGAATTTCTAATTCTTTTTCTAAAAATGCAATATAGTCGTTTAACTCACTTGGAAGTTGTGACGCTTCAGACATGCCAGTTAAATCTTCATTCCAACCTTTAAATTCAGTATAAATAGGCTCAACATTTTCTGGTTCGATATTGTATGGTAAATGCGCAATTTCTTCACCTTTATATTTATAAGCGGTACAAACTTTAAGTGTTTTAAAACCAGAAAGCACATCGCCTTTCATCATCATTAATTGGGTAACACCATTTACTTGACATGCGTATTTTAAAGCCACTAAATCTAACCAACCACAACGACGGCGACGGCCTGTAGTTGCACCAAATTCGTTACCAACACGTCCCATTGTTTCGCCATCTTCATCGAACAATTCGGTAGGGAATGGGCCAGATCCTACGCGGGTGGTGTATGCTTTAAAAATACCGAAAACATCTCCAATTTGGTTTGGTGCTACGCCTAAACCAGTACATGCTCCTGCAGCAGTTGTGTTGCTTGAGGTTACAAATGGGTAGGTTCCAAAATCGATGTCTAAAAGTGATCCTTGTGCACCTTCTGCTAAAATAGATTGTCCTTCTTTTTGAGCTTGGTAAATATATTCTTCAGAATCTATAAAAGTTAAAGATTTTAAAACATCAATAGCTTTAAAAAAGGCGTCTTCTAGTTCTTTTAAATCATATTCTATATCAACGTCGTAATAGGCAATCATAGATTCGTGTTTGTCGGCCAAATTACGGTAGCGTTCCTTCCAATCGCTAAGTTCTAAATCGCCAACGCGGATACCGTTTCGTCCGGTTTTATCCATGTAAGTTGGGCCAATGCCTTTTAGGGTAGAACCAATTTTAGCTTTTCCTTTCGATGCTTCGCTTGCAGCATCCAATAAGCGGTGGGTTGGTAAAATGATGTGAGCTTTTCGAGAAATAAGTAACGATTTCTTGTAATCGATATTTTGCTCATCAAGCTTATCTAATTCGCCTTTAAAAATTACAGGATCTATAACTACGCCATTACCAACAAGGTTTATAGCGTTATCGTGAAAAATTCCTGAAGGAATGGTGTGTAAAACATGTTTTTTGCCATTAAACACTAATGTGTGTCCTGCATTTGGACCGCCTTGAAAACGTGCAATAATATTGTAGTTTTGGGTAAGCACATCAACAATTTTTCCTTTGCCTTCGTCTCCCCATTGAAGTCCTAGTAGTAAATCTACTGCCATTGTAAAAAGTTAGTTGTTTGTATTAGGTTTTCTGTTTCCGTAAAAATAAAGTGAGTGGTTATTTATTTCTATATCGAAAACTTCTTCGATTGTTTTTTTTATAGATTGAATTCTTGGATCGCAAAACTCAATAACTTCACCAGTATCGGTTAAAATAACGTGGTCGTGTTGTTTATCGAAATACGATTTTTCGTATTGTGATTGGTTTTGTCCAAATTGATGCTTTCTTACTAAACCACAATCTAAAAGCAATTCTATGGTATTATAAAGTGTAGCACGAGACACGCGATACTTCTTGTTTTTCATATTTAGATATAGAGATTCTATATCGAAATGCTCGTTATTGTTGTAAATTTCTTGAAGTATAGCGTAACGCTCTGGTGTTTTACGGTGTCCTTTTTTTTCTAAAAAGTTTGTAAAAACACTTTTAACTATTTCTTGGTTTTTATCTGCTGTTGTCTCCATAATATCGTGGCAAATTTACACTTTTAAACTCTTGTAACCTTATCTATACCATTAATTTTTTTAAGTTTTTGTAGAAGTGTTTTAATTATTGTATTGTTTTTAACAATTACGCTAACTTTTCCTGAAAATAAACCGTCGTTACTTTTAAAACTTATACTTTGCATATTAACGTGCATGTTTTCTGATATTATTTTGGTAATATCATTTACCAAACCTATGTGATCAATACCTGTAATAATTATTTTCACTAAAAATTCTTGTTGTGTAGAATCAATCCATTTGGCCTGCATTATACGGTAAGCGTAATTGGATTGCAAACTTACTGCATTTGGACAATTGTATTTATGTACTTTAATACCTTCGTTTACGGTTAAAAAACCAAATACAGAATCTCCAGGAATAGGATTACAACAGTTTGAAAGCTTATATTCAAGTTTTTCTTCTTCTTTTCCAAAAACTAGAGAGTCGTAGTTAAGTGTAATTTCGGGTTTATCAAGTTCTTCTTTTTTAATTGGGGTTTTCCTAGAAATTTTATTTTTAATATAAGACATAAAACTATTACTTCTTGAAGATGCAAAGTTTTTTATCATGCTGTTATCAATTGAGCCCACACCAACTCTGTAAAATAAATCTAAACTTGTTTTTAAGTTGAAAAAGCGGACCATGTCATTAACGACTTCTTCGTCAAGATTAACTTTTAGGTGCTTTAATTTTCTATTTAAAATTTCTTTTCCATCTTCACCAATGCGTTTTTTGTCTTCGCGTAAAGCAGATTTAATTTTGGCTCTTGCCCTAGCAGTTGTTGTATAATCGAGCCAATTGGTATTTGGTTTAGAGTTTTCTGAGGTAATAATATCTACCTGATCTCCACTTTTTAAGCCGTGACTTAAAGTAACTAACTTACCATTTACTTTGGCACCACGAGTATGCATGCCAACCTCCGTGTGAATACTAAAAGCAAAATCGAGGGCAGTCGCTCCTTTGGGTAACGATTTTAATTCGCCTTTTGGTGTAAACACAAAAATTTCTTTAGAGTAAAGATTGAGTTTAAATTGTTCAACAAAATCTACTGCATTTAATTCTGGACCTTCTAAAGCTTCTTGTAATCTGTTTATCCAACTCTCTAGGTTATCTTCTTTTTCGCTAGCTTGTTTATATTTATAATGGGCTGCGTAACCTTTTTCGGCTATTTCGTTCATACGGTTACTACGTATTTGCACTTCAACCCAACGTCCTTTAGGTCCCATTACAGTTATATGTAAGGCTTCATAACCTGTGCTTTTTGGTGACGAAATCCAATCGCGTAAACGAGTTGGGTTAGGTCTAAAATGATCGGTTACAATGGAGTAAATTTTCCATGCAATAAACTTTTCTGTTTTAGGGTCGGCATCGCATTGATAAATTATTCTAATAGCAAATTTGTCGTAAACTTCCTCAAAAGGAACACCTTGATTAAGCATTTTTCGTCGAATAGAAAAAATTGATTTTGGACGACCCTTAATGGTATAATCTAAATTTTCTTTGTTTAGTGAATTCTTAATTACTTCACTAAATTGTTCAATATATAAATCTTGTTCCTCTTTACTTTCTTTAATTTTTCCTAAAATATCTTTGTAGATATCGGGTTCTGTGTATTTTAAGCCTAAATCTTCAAGCTCTGTTTTTATATTATAGAGCCCGATGCGGTGTGCTAAGGGAGCATAAATGTATAAGGTTTCCGATGCAATTTTAATTTGCTTATCAGTTCTCATAGAATCCATAGTTTGCATATTGTGCAATCTATCGGCAATTTTTATAATTATTACCCGAACATCATCATTAAGGGTTAGTAACATTTTACGAAAGTTTTCTGCTTGCAGAGAAACATCCATATCTTGCTCTTTACTTAAGGACGAAATTTTTGTAAGGCCAGCAACTATTGTAGCAACGGTTGAACCAAACAGTTTTTCAATGTCTTCAATTTCGTAATCAGGGCTATCTTCAACAACATCATGTAGTAAAGCAGAGGCAATCGATGTTGCATCCAAGCCAATTTCTTGAGCCACAATTTTTGCCACAGCGATAGGATGAAAAATATAGGCTTCACCCGATTTACGTCGCTGGTTTTTATGGCCATCTAAGGCAATATCGAAAGCTTTACGAATTAATTTTTTATCATCATTAGATAAAGTTGTATAACTAACTTTTAATAATTCTTTGTAGGCTTTTGTAATAGCAATATTTTCTTTTTCTATAGCTTCTTCAGTCATAAATTAAATTTAAGATAATCTGCTTTAACAAGCAATACAAAGTTTTAATTTTTTACAATCAATTTATTTAAATAGGTCATTAATAGTTTTACGGCTTTTCCTCTGTGCCCAATTTTATTTTTTAAACCCACTTCCATTTCGGCAAAAGTTTGATCATAATTATTGGGTTTAAAAATAGGGTCATATCCAAACCCATGACTTCCTATTTTATTGCTTGTTATTGTACCTTTGCAAATACCTGTGAAAGTTTCAATTTTGTTATTTAATTGTAAGGCTATAACTGTTTTAAATTGAGCATTTCGGTTTTTTTTATTCATTAATTCACCTAATAGCTTGTTAATGTTATCATTTTCATTTTTTTGTAAACCAGCATATCTGGCCGAAAATACTCCGGGAGCACCGTTTAAAGTTTCAACTTCTAAGCCTGTATCGTCTGCGAAACAATTGTATCCGTATTTTGTAAAAATGTAATTGGCTTTTTGTTTGGCATTTCCTTCAATGGTATTTTGCGTTTCCGGAATATCTTCAAAACAGCCAATATCGTTTAAACTTAAAACCTTAATTGAACTTGGAATTAATAATTGAACTTCTTTAATTTTATTTTGGTTATTTGTAGCGAAAACGAGTTGCATAATTTGATGATTTTATAATGCTAAAAATAGCCACCAAATCGCTTAGAAAGCAAATATTTCCCAATTTATTTTTTATGGATATATTTGTAAAAAAAATCATTTTATTTTCTCTCACCTTGTCTGATTTTTTTTAAATATATATAATAATAAATACAGTGACTTTTCTATTTTTAAGTGTCTTAACTATAGTGATTTATGAGGTTGTATAAAGTTAAGGAGTATTCTGTGTTTTTTAAAACTAATAAATAATTAGAGTTAAAGTGAGGTATAATAAAATTTTCATTGAGCAGTCACCAACATCAGTTGCCATGTTAGATAAAAATATGGTTTATATAGCTGTATCTCAAAAATGGCTAAAAGATTATAATAAAGAAGATGAAGTAATAGTTGGGCGTTCGCATTATGATGTTTTTCCAGAAATTGGAGATGATTGGAAGAAAAAGCACAAAGAATGTTTGAACGGAGCTATTGATAAATGTAGTGAAGCGCCATTTAAGCGTGCCGATGGAACAACGCAATGGATTTTTTGGGATGTAAGACCTTGGTACGAAACTAATGGTAACATTGGTGGCTTAATAATGTTTACTGGAGATATTACAAAAGAAAGAGAACAGAGAATAGAGAAAGAGAGGATAGAAAAAATACTACAAAGCACTAATAAAGTTGCAAGAATTGGTATTTGGGAATTAGATTTAGAAACAGAGGAATATGATTTAAATGATATAACTAAAGAGATTTTAGAGTTGCCCAAAGATTTTAAAGCTAAAAAATCTGAAAGTTTACCATTTTACAAAGAAGGTGAAAGCCGAAAAAAAATAGTACAATTAATTTCTAATTTAGTTAAAAATGGGCAATCATTTGATGTAGAGTTAGAAATGGTAACCTTTAAAGGTAAACAAATTTATGTTCGTAAAATAGGACAAGCAGAGTGTGTAAATGGAAAAGTGAATAGGTTATATGGTGTTTTCCAGGATATTACAAATGCAAAATTAAAAAATAGAGAGCGAGTACGAACAAATAAAATATTAGAGAAAACCAATGAAATCGCAAGAATAGGTACTTGGGAATTAGATTTAGAAAAAGAACAACTTCATTGGAGTAAAATTGTTCGAGAAATACATGAAGTACCGGAAGATTATGTTCCAAATGTAACCACAGCTCTTAGCTTTTATAAAGAAGGAAGGAGTAGAGACACGATAAGTAGTGTATTAAATAAATCTTTAGAAAACGGAGCTCCTTTCGATGAAGAGCTCGAGCTTGTAACCTTAAAAGGTAATGTTGTTTGGGTGCGTTCTATAGGGCAGGTAGAGTTTATTAATGGTAAGGTTGTACGTCTATTTGGTGTAATTCAGGATATTACTAAAGAGAAAAAAGCAAAGAATGAATTACTTAAGAGAAATGAGTTATTAACTTTTGCAGAAGAAATTGCTTTAATGGGCAATTACAGTTGGAACTTAGTTACTGATGACGTAAAGTGGTCTAAAAACTTATATAAAATATTTGGTTTAGAAGATTCTAAATTAAACTTAAATTATCAAACCTATTTTAACTTTGTTCACCCAGATGATAAAAACAAAGTATCGCACTTTGTACAAAACTCTATTTTAAACAAAAAATTTCAAGATGATTTTATTCATAGAATAGTAACAACCAATGGAAAAGTAAAAAATGTTCATTTATTAGGTAAAGTAATTACTAACCAAAATAACGAGGTTGTAGAAATAATTGGAACATGCCAAGATATTACCCAACAACGAGAGGAGGAATTAAAGTTTAAAGGGTTATTAGAGTCGGCGGCAGACGCGATGATTATTTCAGATGAAAATTCCAAGATTCAGATAGTAAACCAAAAGGCTGTAGATTTATTTGGTTATAAAAAAGAGGAGTTCTTAGGAAAGTCTGTCGATGTACTTTTGCCAGCACGCTATTTAAAATATCATAAAAGTAATCGTGAAGGCTTTATCAAAAAACCTAAATCTATAAATTTAAACGAAAGGAAAGATTTATACGCTATTAAAAAGAATGGGAAAGAATTTCCAATACAAATTAGTTTAAGCCCACTAAAAACAGAAGAAGGCATACTTATTTCAGCTGTTATTAGAGATATAACTAAAGAAATTGAAGCAGAAAAAGAATTACTACGTAAAAATGAAATTCTAAATTTTGCAGAACATTTTGCTAAGATGGGAAGTTGGGAAATTAATTTGTTAACCAACGAAATTGTTTGGTCTGATGGAATGTATGATATTTTTGAGTTAGAAGATTTTAACCAAAAACTTACTTTTGAGTATTATTACACCTTTGTGCATCCAGAAGATAAAGAAGAGGTAATACAATTACATGAAAATTTATTTAATAAAAACAAATTTATTGAAACAGAAGAGCACCGTATTATTACGGCCAAGGGTAAAATAAAAAGTATTATGTCTAATGCAGAGGCTATAAAAAATAATAATGGAGACATTGTTATGATTAAAGGCATCACGAAAGATATAACTTTTGAAAAAGAAGCTGAAGTAGAAATAAAGAATAAAAATGAAATGTTAAGTTTTGCTGAAGATTTGGCAAAAATTGGTAATTGGATTTATACTTCTGAAAATGATAACTTTATTTGGTCTCAAGGGATACTAAATATTCTTGAAATAAATAATCCACCAGATAAAATATCCTTCTTTAATGATTATGTATCAAATTATGTGCACCCGGAAGATAAAGAATTTGTTATTAACACCTTTAATAAAATTTTAGTGAATAATAAGTTCGATACCAATATTAAACATAGAGTTATAACTAACACAGGAAAAGTAAAAAATATTCTTATAAATGGTGAGGTTGAGCTAAATAAAAATGGTACTCCTATTTTACTTAAAGGGACATTTCAGGATAGAACAAATCAAATTCAGGAGCAACAGCATATTTTAAAAACTAATTCAAGATTAGAAACCTTAGCAAAACGACTTATAAGTCAAAACAAGCAGTTGTCAGATTTTGCGCAAATTACATCTCATAATTTAAGAGCACCTGTAAGTAATCTTAATGCGTTATTAGATCTCTATTTTGATTCAGAAAGTAAAGTAGAAAAAGGTTTAATTTTTGACAAATTTAATATTGTAATAAACCGTTTAACAATAACCTTAAATACTTTAGTAGAGGCTTTAAGAATAAAAAATGCTGAAGTTAATCAGGAAATTATATTTTTCGATGAAATACATTTCAAGGTAAAACAGCTATTGAGCTCACAAATAACAGAAAGCAGTGCTATTTTAATTAGTGATTTTTCAGAAGTAAATAAAATTAAATATAATAAACAGTATTTTGAAAGTATTTTACTTAATTTAGTGGAAAACGCAATAAAGTACCGTTCCAAAAAACGTACACCAGTAATTAAAATCAGTTCAAAATTAAATAATGACAAGAGCGTAAAGTTTATGATTGAAGATAATGGTTTAGGAATAGATATGAAAAGATATGGTGATAAAATATTTGGTTTAAATCAAGTATTCCATAAACATCCTCTAGCAAAAGGAGTAGGTCTTTTTATGACGAAAGCTCAAGTTGAAAGTATGGGGGGGAGCATTGTTGTGTCTAGTGAAATAGATAAAGGGACAACGTTTGTAATAAACTTTAATAACATTTAAACTAACCAAAATAATATAAATGAGTAAAGTTGTAAATATTTGTATTGTTGATGATGACGAAATTTATCAATTCACTACTTTACAAACTCTTAAAAAGTTAAATTTAGAAAAGAATATCATGGCTTTTTACGATGGAGAAGAGGCTTGTAATTTTCTATTAAAGCATTTAGGTGACATAAATAAACTCCCAGACGTTATATTTTTAGATATTAACATGCCTATAATGGATGGTTTTCAATTTATGGCAGAATACGTAAAAATAAAGCCTAAAGTAGGTAAAAAAATAATAATTTTTATGGTGTCCTCATCAGTTGATCCTGCCGATATTGAAAGAGCAAAAGACATATCAGATATATCAGACTATATTATAAAACCAATAAAACGGGGAGAGCTGCACGCTATTTTCGAAAAACTTCAGCGAGAAGGTAAAATATAAATTGTAAAGGTTTAACCAGATTTTATGATTTTTATCAGAAAACTTAAACATATTAAGTGTTACTTTTATAATATAATTTAAACTAAATTTTAGATGTTATGACAGTAAATATTCAATACGTAGGGTTAAATACAAGTGAAACATTATCAAATTTCACAAAAGATAAGTTAGATAACTTATTTAAAAAGTTTGAGTTCTTAATAAGCGCAACTGTACATTTTAAACAAGATGAAAAAGACTTTAATAGAGGTAAAATTTGTAATATAGAATTAAGTTTACCAGGACCACGACTTTTCGCAACTTCTAATACCCATAATTTTGAAGTGTCAATTAGAGAAACTATAGCCGATTTAGAGCGACAATTAAAAAAGCGAAAACAAATATTAAAAGTACATTAGCGGTGATGGTAGGGTTCATTTCGTAAAATAGTAAATCCTCTATATAATTGCTCTATAAAAAATAAACGAATCATTTGATGGGAAAATGTCATTTTCGAAAGTGATATTTTCCCATTAGCTTTTTTATAAACTTCTTCAGAGAATCCATAGGGGCCTCCAATAACAAAAACAAGTTGTTTAATACCCGAATTCATATGTTTTTGTAAATAATTAGCAAAGGATACAGAGTCATAATGCTTACCATTTTCATCAAGTAAAACTAAAACATCGTTATTGTTAATATTACTTAAAATAAGGTCACCTTCTTTTTGCTTTTGTTGTGCTTCACTTAAATGTTTGGAGTTTTTAATATCTGGAATAAGCTCAAAAATAAATTTTACATAAAAACCTAATCTTTTTTCGTATTCAGTAATTAATGATAACAATGGTTTACTATCTGTTTTTCCAATGGCAATAAGCTTAATCGTCATAAAAGTAAAATTTATAGTACGAAATTATGAATAATGAATTTAAATTCGACATAAATACCAAATTCATAAAAGTAAAATTTAATAAAGTCGCACATTTTTTTATTTTTGTTCAAAACTAACGCAAAAAAACAAATGATTACACAAGAGCAGTTCGATACAGAAGTTAAAATGATTATTGCTAATGCAATTAGAGAAGATGTTGGTGATGGCGATCATAGCTCGCTAGCTTGTATTCCTGATAATGCGAGAGGACGTGCAAAACTTTTAGTAAAAGATAAAGGTATTATTGGAGGTGTTAATTTTGCGAAAAAGGTATTTGCTTATGTTGATAAAAATTTACGACTTGATGTAAAAATTGAAGATGGAACATCAGTATCGTTTGGAGATGTGGTTATGTATGTTGAAGGATCTTCTCAGTCCATTTTAAAAGCCGAACGAACTGTTTTAAACGCGATGCAACGTATGAGTGCGATTGCCACTAAAACAAAAATGTTTGTCGATTTGATAGAAGGTACGGGCACTAAAATTTTAGACACTCGTAAAACCACACCTGGTATTCGTGTATTAGAGAAATGGGCAGTGAAAATAGGTGGTGGAGAGAATCATAGATTTGCTTTATACGATATGATTATGCTTAAAGATAATCATATAGATTTTGCAGGAGGTATTACTAAGGCTATTGAAATGACCAAAAACTACCTAAAGGATACCAAAAAAGATTTACAAATTATGGTTGAGGCTAGAAATTTAACCGAAGTTGAAGAAATTTTACAAAATGATGGTATTTACCGTATTATGCTCGATAATTTTGACTACGAAGATACCCGAAAAGCTGTAAAACTTATTGGAAATAAGTGTTTAACAGAATCTTCAGGTAATATTAATGAAGACACGATTAGGTTTTATGCAGAATGTGGAGTAAATTATATATCTAGTGGTGCTTTAACTCATTCGGTTTATAATATGGATTTAAGTCTTAAAGCCGTAAAATAGTTTTAGGTAAAAATTACCTGTGTTATTTTTATTTCGACCGTTTCATTACATACTTTTATTAACTTTGTAATAAATTAATGCTTAGTATTGATGAGTAAACCTATCGAAGACAGTCTAAATAAGATCCCTATAGTAAATGTCTTAGTTAGGTTTTTTAAAAAAATAAAACTACCAGGGCTAGTCGGACTCTCATTTTATGATTTATTAGAACTCTATATAACAGGAATTGTTAAAGGCGCTTTAACAACACGAGCAAGTGCAATTGCATTTAGTTTTTTTACAGCGTTGTTCCCGTTTTTATTGTTCGTGTTAATAATTATTCCATATGTACCTATTGATGACTTTAAAATTGAGTTTTTACATTTTTTAGAATCGTTTTTACCGCCAACAACTTCAGATTTTTTCTTTACTAATATTTTTGAAAATATAGATAAATCGCCGCGAGGAGGTTTGTTATCTTCGGTTTTTGTTTTATCGTTACTTTTAATGGCAAACGGTGTAAATGCTGTGTTTTCAGGGTTCGAAAACTCATATCATGAACAACTCACTAGAAATGTATTTAGACAATATATTTATGCATTAGGAATTGCCCTAATTTTAACCTTCTTACTTATTTTAACTATTGCCGTTTTGGGTTATTTTCAAATTTATGTTGTTGAGGGATTAGTTGGCGCTTTAAAAGAAAGTAGGCTAGAAGTAGACGTAAATGGTGTGTTTTGGGCCAATGTAGTTAAATATACCTTTTTTGTAATAATGGTTTACTTGGCAACATCTACGCTGTATTACTTTGGAACTCAAGAAGGTAAACAATCAAGGTTTTTTTCGATTGGAGCTTTATTTACTACAATTTTAATTATGATAACCTCATTTTTATTTGGTATTTATATTGAAAATTTTAGTCAATACAATAAACTTTATGGTTCTATTGGTGCATTATTAATTCTATTATTTTATTTATGGCTTAATGCTAATATATTATTATTAGGTTATGAGCTAAATGCATCGCTTCAATTTCTACGTAAATTTCCGGATAAAAAGAAATAATCCTGTTTTTATTAAAATTTATTTTATATGAAACGTTTATTTTAATCGATGAACGGTACTCTTTTCTTAGCAAATAATTATTAGGTTTACAGTAGCTATTAACATTTTAATTACTCATAATGAATCTATTAACAATTAGACTTCTATGCATTGCCCTTGTTTTAAGTTTTCCGTCGTATGCACAGAATGAAACTCCTATCGATATTAAATACAAACGTAGTTCGTTATATACCTTTATGGTGGCTAACGATAGTATAGAGCATGCAGATGTTATAAAAACGACCTTCGAGAGTTTAAAAATTCCTGAAAAATTTAACGACCATATTGTTTCTCTAAGAGTTATTCCTAAGTTAGATAGTTTAGAAATTGAAAAGGAAGAAGTCCTTGAAGCTAATGAAAAAAAGAAGAGTTTATTATCAAAAGTAGGTGTGAAAAAAAAAGAAGAACGAGATCAGTTAGAAGCTCAAATATCTGCTCAGTTAACCAATAACGATATAGCAAAAGCTATGATAGCCAAATGGTTTAATAGAAGTGAAAAAGGAGGTTTTAATATGACTTTAATTTCAGAAAGAGGTTTTTATAACGCGTCAGATTTAGATATTAAGGTTGCACGAAGTAACGAAAGAGGACTTTCTATGTTGGCTGATGCTGGAGAAGAGCTAATTAAAAATACTTTTGTTATCGTTAATAATTATAAGTACACAAGTAAAGAAGAAGTTGCTAAAAAGACCTCAGGTGTATTAAACTCTATATCTTCAATAGCATCAAAAGCAGGTAATAATAGTTTGGCAATTGCAGCTAATGCAACGTCAAAAGGTGTTGAGTTTGTAGGTAAAGGTTATATTGTTAAATCAACAGCATATTTATATAAACTAGTTTGGAATGATGAGGTTGCTTCGATTTTTTATAATGATTTTTGGACTGATGATGAAAATTTAGATTTAGATAGAAAAAAAGCTTTTGATGAAACCGATATTTTTAAATTAGATTTAGTAGGAATAGAAACCTCATGGGCCGATGTGCAGAGTACATCGATGTCAAATAAAGGTAATGATGAATTGATTGCTTTAGCAACAATAAGAGCCACAGATAATGTTATTGCCAAACTACAACGAAAGTACGAAGTGTTTAGAACTAAAACACCTTTATTAAGCGGAGATCCACTTTCTGCAAAAATAGGGTTGAAAGAAGGGTTAGAAAAAGGAGATAAGTATGAAGTTTTAGAACAAGTTATAAATAAAGAGGGCCTTACTGAATATAAAAGAGTAGGAGTAATAAAAGTAGACAAAAGTCATATTTGGGACAATCGATATTTAGCAGACGAGGAAAACAATACAGAATTTGAATATACAACATTTAGTGGACCTACTAATAAGTACTTTTCAGGAATGCTAATTCGACAAATTAATTAATCTTAAACCAATAAATTATGAAATTAAAAAATAGTTTAATACTAGTTATATTGTTTGCTTTTTCATGTACAGTAAATGCACAATGGAAAAAAAATAAAGCAAATAAGGATACAAAAATTTGGCGTTACGATATCGAATGCGAAGGTATTGCCAAACAAGGTTCTAAACTTATTAAAGTTTGGTCATACTCTAAAAACCCTAAGCATGCCATATCTAGTGGAATGAAAAATGCTGTTCATGGTATTATTTTTAAGGGATATGCCGGCGGAGGACAAGGTTGTACTTCATTAAAACCTTTATCTGATGATGTAAGTAAGGAAGATGAATATCAAGAATTTTTCGACAATTTTTTTGCAGATGGTGGCGAGTATTTAAAATATGTGTCATCGGCGACAGATGGCAGTGTAGCCCCTGGTGATCGTTTAAAAATAAGTAAACGAGAGTATAAAATAGGTATAATTGTTAATGTACAATACAATCAATTGCGAAAACGCTTAGAAAAAGAAGGAATAATAAGAGGTTTAACTTCAGGCTTTTAAAATTAAAACACATGAAAAAAAATATAAAAAATTTAATTAAGTATTCATTTTTACTAATAACTTTATTTGGTTTTAGTCAAGCTAAAAAACCAACGTTAATGGTGGTTCCAAGTGATGTTTGGTGTTTCAAGAATAATTATGTGCTTACCTACGACGACCAAGGCTCTGTAGTTAAAGTACCAGATTATAAAAAAGCATTTCAAGAGAATGCAGAAGTTCTTCAGGTTATTAGTCATATTAATGGTATGATGGCAGAAAGGGGTTTTCCATTAAAAAACATGGAGTCGGTAATAAAAACCTTAAATTCAAACTCTGCTGAAGATGCACTTAGAAGCTCAAAGGAATCTGGAAGTGGTATATCAGAAAGTCCAATAGATGTATTTAAAAAAGTAGCAAAAGCCGATATTATAATTCAATTAACCTGGACGGTAAATAAAACTGGCCCAAAAAAGTCTATCACTTTTAATTTACAGGGATTAGATGCATATACAGATAAGCAAGTGGCTACAGCTGTAGGAACAGGTGCGCCTTCTTTTTCAGCAGAGATTCCTGTATTGCTTTCAGAAGCTGTTTTAGCTCACATGGATAATTTCACAAACTCGTTACAAATGCATTTTGATGATATGTTCGAAAATGGTAGAGAAATTATCGTAAGAATTCAAAAATGGGATGATTGGGATGGCGATTTAGAATCAGAATTTGATGGTGAAGAGTTAGGCTATATAATAGAAGATTGGTTAGCAGATAATACTGTACAAGGTAGATTTAGCACTACAGATATGACTGAAAATATGGCCTTATTTGAACAAGTAAGAATTCCATTAATAAATGATAGGGGAAGAGCTCTAGACGCTAGACGATATGTAAGTGAACTGAGTAAGTACTTAAAAAGCGAACCTTTTAATATTCCAAATAAGTTGGTAATGAAAGGTTTGGGGAGAGCAACTATAATTTTAGGTGGAAAATAACAAATTTTAAAATAAAACAAATGAAAAATATAATCGTATCATTTTTTCTTTTTTGTGGAATGGTTTTATTAGCTCAAGATAATAATAATGGTATTACTCTTGGTTCATATATACCACCTCAAATAGAAGGTATTCCTGCTTACGCAAAAAATATGCTCGCTAATAAACTAGGAAGAATAATTACCGAAAATGGAATTGCTAATAATTCGCAAAGTTCAAGGTTTATAATCACGCCTAATATAACAGTTTTAAATAAGAATATTACAGGAACAGCTCCTGTAATGACGGCTTTAGTTTTAGATTTAACGCTTTATATAGGAGATGGTGTTGCTGGTAATTTGTTCTCTAGTACATCATTGCAACTAAAAGGAGTTGGAACAAATGAAAACAAGGCTTATATATCAGCTATTAAAAGAATTAATCCAAAAAATAAAGAAATTGAATCTTTTATATCGAGTTCAAAACAAAAAATAATAGATTATTACAATGCTAATTGTAATAGTATTGTGAATAGAGCTCAAACCTTAGAGTATAATAATGAGTTAGAAGAGGCGCTATTAATATTAACAAGTATACCGGAGGTTAGCTCATGTTACAACTCAGTTAAATCAAAAATAAAACCACTTTATCAAAAGGCAATAGATAGAGATTGTACAATTAAGTTTAACGAAGCATCGGCAATATGGGCGGCTAATCAAGATATTGATGCGGCTAACTCTGCAGGACTTTTATTGTCCGGTATAGAACCTAGTTCGGCATGTTTTTCTCAAGTTAAAACGCTTTATGGTCAAATAGAAGAAAGAGTTAAGGATTTACAAGATCGAGATTGGAATTACTCTTTAAAGGAATTAGAAGTAGAGGCAGATATTGTTCAGGCAGCCAGAGATATTGGTTTGGCTTATGGAGAAAATCAACCTGAGAGTGTTTCCTATAACGTGAGAGGTTGGTATTAGGCCTTAAAAAAAATAATTATTAATATTAACCATCTGAAAAAAAACAGATGGTTTTTTATTGTAAACACATTACCTTTGGGTATGCCAAATTTTATAGATGTAATCATACCTGTACCTCTTCAAAAACTATTTACATATAGCATTACAGAAGCCGAAACCAACTTTTTAAAACCAGGAATGCGAGTTTCTGTACCTTTTGGTAAAAGCAAAATTTACACAGGTATTGTTTATAGCATACACAACGTAGCTCCAACAGCTTACGAAGCAAAAGAAATTCATCAAATTCTTGACGATTTCCCTATTGTAACATCAACACAATTACAACTTTGGCAATGGATGACAAAATATTATATGTGTACTTTAGGTGATATAATGCGAGCTGCTTTACCAAGTGCTTTTATTTTAGAAAGCGAAACATTAATTACTAAAAATAATAAAAAAGTAATTGATGAAACTGTTTTAATAGATGATGAATTCTTAATTTATGAAGCACTTCATCATCAATCATCATTAAAAATACATGATGTTTCAAATATTTTAAACAAAAAAAATGTACTTCCCATAATTAAGTCTTTAATAGAAAAAGAAGCTATTATTGTTGAAGAAGAGGTTTACGAAAAATACATACCCAAACTGGTTCGTTATGTAAGATTACATTCAAAATATAATTCAGATGAAGCGCTTCAAGGCTTGTTAGAAGATTTAGGAAGAGCTCATAAACAAAAGGAAGTTGTTTTAAGTCTTTTCTCTTTAGCAGCAAAAACTAAGAAGCCAGTTAAAGTTTCAGAATTATCAAATGCAATAAATGCGTCTTCAGGAATTATTAAAACTTTAATAGATAAAGAAATTTTTGAAGAATACCACATACAAACAGATAGGGTTAGTTATTCAGGCGAACAAACGGAGGATAGTAAACAGCTTAATATGCATCAAAATACGGCATATAATGAAATTTTAGAATCATTTAAAACACATAACGTAACACTATTACACGGTGTAACATCGTCTGGTAAAACCGAGATTTATGTTAAGCTAATAGAAGATGCATTAAGTAAAAAACAACAAGTTTTGTATTTGCTTCCAGAAATAGCGTTAACCACGCAATTAGTAAATAGATTACAAAATTATTTTGGAGAACAAGTAGCAGTTTTTCATTCAAAATACTCAACGCACGAACGTGTAGAAGTTTGGAATAATGTATTAAGTAATTCAAAAAAAGCACAAATAATATTAGGGGCACGTTCTTCTATTTTTATGCCTTTTATTAATTTAGGATTAATAATTGTGGATGAAGAACATGAGCAATCTTTCAAACAATTCGATCCTGCCCCAAGATACCAGGCTAGAGATACAAGTATAGTTTTAGCTAATTTACATAAAGCAAAAGTACTTTTAGGATCTGCAACACCGAGTTTAGAAAGCTATTTTAATGCGAAACAAAATAAGTATGGTTTAGTTGAATTAATGCATAGGTACAACAATGTGCTAATGCCAGATATTGAATTAGTAGATTTAAAGGATAAGCATAAAAAAAAGCGAATGAAAGGTCATTTTAGTGACCAATTAATCGAAGAAATGACTGAAGCCTTAAGTGAAGGTTATCAAGTAATATTATTTCAAAATCGCCGTGGTTATTCTCCAATAATTGAATGCAACACTTGCGGTAATTCGCCGCAATGCCCAAATTGCGATGTAAGTTTAACATATCATCAATACAGAAATCAATTACGTTGCCATTATTGTGGTTACAATACGGTTATGATTCAAGATTGTATGGCCTGCGGTAGTCAAGACTTAGATAGTAAAGGTTTAGGTACACAACAAATTGAAAAAGAAGTTGAGACATTATTCCCAAACCATAAAGTCGCCAGAATGGATTTAGATACCACACGGGGCAAATATGGTTATCAAAAAATAATAACAGCTCTTGAGCAACAAGAAATAGATATTTTAGTTGGTACACAAATGCTAACCAAAGGTTTAGATTTTAGAAATATAAAACTAGTTGGTATAATGAATGCAGATAGTATGCTTAATTTTCCAGACTTTAGGGCGCACGAGCGTAGTTACCAACTTATGCAACAAGTAGCAGGTAGGGCGGGGCGAACTAAAGAGAGAGGTAAGGTTTTAATACAAACATATAACCCACATCATAAAATTTTACAACAGGTTTCTACAAATAATTATGTGGAGATGTTTAAAGAACAAATGGATGAACGTTTCAATTTTAAATACCCACCGGTATATAAACAAATAAAAATTACTCTAAAGCATAAAGATTTTAATCGGGTAGAGACGGCTTCTATTTGGTTGGCAAAATCTTTAAGACAAGTTTTTAGAAATAATGTTTTGGGGCCAGAGGCACCTCCGATTGCGCGTATCAGAAATCAATTTCATAAAAACATACTCATAAAAATTCCAAAGGAGCAGTCTTTACAAAAAACAAAAGAAGCTATCATAAAAGTTAACAATAGCTTCTTTAGTATAAAAGATTTTAGGCCGGTTAGAGTAATTATAAATGTCGATAACTTTTAATTCAAAAAGCTAATGATTTGGAGTCAAATTTTTGAACGTATTATTTTAATACTGGGAGTTACAATAGTTATTTTACTCTTTTGTTTTTAAATATTATTTAACGCATCAACAAGTTGGGTTTTCTTGTTTCGGCTTAAAGGAATTTCATAAGCACCTACTTCAACATTTTTACTGTTAAATCTATCAATTTTATCTAAATTAACAATATAGGATTTATGTATTCTTAAAAACTTACCTTCAGGTAATTCAGCTTCAAAAGATTTCATTGTAGATAAAACCACTAAGCTATTTTCTTCAGTAACAAGTTTTACGTAATCACCAAGTGCTTCAATCCACTTAATATCTTTAATGTAAACTTTTCGTTTTTTAAGATTACTTTTTACAAATATGTGTTCACCTTCTTCTTCATTAAAGTCTAATGTCAATCTATGTTGTTCAATAGCCTTGTCTACAGAAGTGTTAAAACGTTCTCTAGTAATGGGTTTATGTAAGTAATCGGTAGCGTCATAATTAAATGCTTTAAAAGCATATTCGGTTTTACCAGTTACAAAAATAATTTGAGGTTTTTTGTTCAATACGTCTAAAAGTTCAAACCCATTTAAAACAGGCATTTCAATGTCCAAGAAAATTAAATCAACTTGATGCGTATTTAAACCATTCTTTGTTTCAAGAGCACTGCTGTACTCTGCAATTAAATTAAGAGACGGATGATTTTCTACTAGTTTTACAATAGAAAGACGTTGTATCGCTGAATCATCTACTACTACACAGTTTAAAGTCATAACATTTTAAATTATTTCGGTTAAGATATCGACAATATTACAATAATTTCCGCTAAAAACCAAAAATCATCGGTGAAATGTGAATTTTAACGTTTCCTTAACAACTGGGGTTTGTTACTTTTTGCAATATAAAAGAGAGAATAGTTGTCTAATATACAAATATTATTTATTTTTGCAGCCAATTTTTAATTTTTAAAATAGAATTTTATGAATCATTATGAAACTGTTTTCATCTTAAATCCCGTTTTATCTGAAGAACAGATAAAGGAAACAGTAAAGAAATACGAAGATTTTCTTGTTTCTAACGGCGCTAAGATGATATCAAAAGAAGATTGGGGACTTAAAAAATTAGCCTACCCAATTCAAAACAAAAAAAGTGGCTTTTACCATTTATTTGAGTACACTGTACCAGGAGAGATTATTAACACTCTTGAGTTAGAGTTTAGACGCGATGAGCGTTTTATGCGTTATTTAACTGTAAAGTTAGATAAGCATGCAGTAGCTTGGGCGGAACGTAGAAGAGAAAAACTAAAAGTAAAAGCGTAAATCATGGCAACATCTATAGAACAACAATCTAAAGGAAAAAAAGATGGTGAAATTAGATATTTAACACCATTAAATATAGAAACTAACAAACAAAAGAAATACTGTCGTTTCAAAAAATCAGGTATTAAATATATCGATTATAAAGATCCAGATTTCTTATTAAAGTTTGTAAATGAGCAAGGTAAAATTTTACCTCGTCGTTTAACAGGAACTTCTTTAAAATACCAAAGAAAAGTATCTGTTGCTGTAAAAAGAGCACGTCATTTAGCTTTAATGCCTTACGTAGCAGATTTATTAAAATAAAATACCGATAACAATGGAACTTATATTAAAACAAGACGTTGATAATTTAGGATTTAAAGACGATGTTGTAACAGTAAAGAACGGTTACGGTAGAAACTTTTTAATTCCTACAGGAAAAGCGATTTTAGCAACTGTATCTGCTAAAAAAGTATTAGCTGAAAACTTAAAGCAAAGAGCTTTTAAAGAAAAGAAAATTGTTGATGATGCAAACGCTATTGCTGATGCATTAAAAGCTTTAGAAGTAAAAATTGCTGCTAAAGTTGGTGCTGGTGATAAACTTTTTGGTTCGGTAAACAACATTGATGTTGCTGAAGCTTTAGAAAAAGAAGGTCAAAGCATCGAGAAAAAATTTATTACAGTTACTACTGTTAAACGTTTGGGAAAATACAATGCTACTGTACGTTTACACAGAGATGTAATAGTTGATTTACCTTTTGAGGTAATTGCTCAAGCATAGTTAATAAAAAGTTAATAAAACTTTTAAATATTGTAAAGCCACTCTTTCGAGTGGCTTTTTTTTGTCTTAAATTTACATCAACAGTAATTATGCGTGCATAATAAAAACTCAAACTAACTTTAAAAATTAACTCATGAAAAAAACATTAATTTTATTTTCTTTTTTATGTTTTAGTGTTTTTACCTTTTCACAGGTAACCACATCAAACATTAAAGGACTTATTTTAGACGACGCCTCGGTGCCACTTCCTGGTGCCAATGTTGTAGCCATACACACGCCAACAGGTACAAAGTATGGTGCGGCAACAAATTTTGACGGCCGCTTTAATTTATTAAACCTACGTGTTGGTGGGCCTTACGCAATTACAGTAAGTTTTGTTGGTTATAAGGAACAAACTTATAACGATATATACTTAACTTTAGGAAAAACGCAAAATTTAGATATTGTTATGGTATCTGATAGTGAACAACTGGATGCTGTTGTTATTCAAGGCGGACAAGGAACTGGTACTTTTGGAAGCGATCGTACTGGAGCCGAAACTAGTGTTGGACGTCGAGAGATAACACGTTTGCCTACTATTTCTCGTTCTGCTTCAGATTTTACAAGATTAGAACCAACGGCAAGTGGTAATTCGTTTGGTGGTAGAAACGATCAGTTTAACAACTTTTCTTTGGATGGAGCCATTTTTAATAACCCATTTGGTTTAGATTCTCCAACTCCTGGAGGACAAACTGGAGCACAACCTATTTCATTAGACGCTATCGATCAAATTTCTGTATCTACTGCGCCTTACGACGTTACACAATCTGGTTTTACAGGAGCTTCTGTTAATGCAGTTACAAAGAGTGGAACCAATGAGTTTCACGGAACTGTTTATGGTTTCTATAGAAATGAAAGCATGACAGGTAAAAAAATTAAGGGTGATGAAGTTATTCGCCCAGATTTAAACCAAACACAATATGGTGTAAGTATAGGTGGGCCAATTATTAAAAATAAATTGTTCTTTTTTGCCAATTTTGAAAGTGATGAACGTGACGATTTAGGAACGAATGGCTGGGTGCCAAATACAGGATCTGGCGCTATTAACGAATCTCGTGTTACAGAATCCGATTTAATTCTAGTACAAGATGCTTTAGGTTCAATAGGTTACAATACAGGTGCTTACCAAGGGTTTACTTATGCATCAGAATCAACAAAAGGTATTTTTAAAATAGATTGGAATATTAACGATGATCATAGGTTAGCGGTAATTTATAACTTTTTAAATGCATCAAAAGGAAATCCTGCACATCCAACAGCTTTAGGTTTTAGAGGTCCAAATGCATCAACTTTACAGTTTGAAAACTCTGGTTACGAAATTAATAACAACATCCAGTCGCTTCAAGTAGAATTAAATTCAACCTTATCAGAATCATCTTCAAATAAATTACAAATAGGTTATACACATTTCGACGATTTTAGAACGCCATTTTCTACGCCAGCTCCGGCAATTTCTATTCAACAAGATGGTTCAAACTACATAATCGCTGGGCATGAGCCTTTCTCGATTAATAATAAATTAGATCAAAAAGTATTTCAATTTACCGATAATTTAAATTTTTATAAAGGCGATCATACATTCACAGTTGGTGTTTCTTTCGAGAAATTTGAATTTGATAACTCTTTTAACCTAGGCGCTTATGGTTATGGTGATTCTAGAGGTTATGTTGGTGCTTTTGGTGCATTTGCTTCTGTAGCAGATTTTTTAACGGCTGTTGATAATGGTTTAATTGCTGATGCTATTACGGCTGCCGAAGCCACTTTTGAGTCTAACAACGGTAACGATTCTTGGGCTTTAGCCGAAACAAACGTGGGACAATTATCTTTTTATATGCAAGATGAGTGGAATGTTTCAGATAATTTTAAATTAACTTATGGCGTTCGTTTCGATAAACCATTATTTTTCGATTCGGCCGACAAAGCACAAGATGTTATTGATGGCACAACAGATTACGCTCCAGGAACACCATATTTAAACCCAAATACAGGAAATATTCAATTTATCGATAATACCGAAATGCCAAGCAACAAATGGTTAGTGTCACCAAGAGTTGGTTTTAACTACGATGTTAATGGCGATTCAACATTTCAGCTCCGTGGTGGTTCTGGGTTATTTACAGGTCGTTTCCCATTTGTATGGTTAGGTAATCAAATTGGTAACCCTAATTGGTGGTTCCACCAAGCGGTAGATCCAGATTATAAATTCCCACAAGTTTGGAGAACAAATTTAGGTATAGATAAAAAGCTAGAAAATGGCATTGTTTTAACTGCCGATGTATCTTATACAAAAGATATAAACGCAGCTCATGTTCAAAACTGGGGGTTAGTAGAGCCAACAGGAACTTTACAAGGTGTAGATAACAGAGCGACTTATACGGCTGCAGATTATGTTCAAGTAGATGTGCCTTTTCCTGCAAATGCAAATGCTTTTGTAATGACTAATTCCGATAAAGGTAGAATTTGGAACGCTTCGTTAAAAGCTCAGAAAAATTTTAACAACGGACTTTATGCCATGTTAGCATATAACTACTTAAATTCTAAAGATGTAAATTCTATTGAAGCAGAAATTACAGGTGATGCTTTTGCTTTTAATCCAGCTTTAGGAAACGTAAATAATGATGTTTTAGCACATTCTAAATATGGAGATACACACCGTTTTATTGGTGTTGCAAGTAAAAAATGGAACTATGGAAACGATAAATGGTCTACAACTATTTCTACATTCTTTGAGTATGCTCAAGGCGGACGTTTCAACTATACCTATGGAGGTGATATTAATGGAGACGGTTCTACATTAAACGATTTAATTTATATTCCAACTGCAACCGAAGTTACACAAATGAATTTTGCCGATGCTACAGATGCTGCTGCTTTCGAAAGTTACATTCAGCAAGACGATTATTTAAGCGATCGTCGTGGTGAATATGCAGAGCGTTATGGGGCTTTGGCTCCTTGGAGAGGAAAATGGGACTTAAAATTTCTTCAAGATTATAAAATTAAAGTATCAGAAAACAAAACAAATACTATTCAGTTTAGCTTAGATATTTTAAATATTGGTAATTTGTTAAATTCAAATTGGGGATTAATTCAACAACCAAACAATGTGCAAATTCTAGGTGTTACTGTTGATGATACCAACACGCCAACTTACACTTTTGATGGCGATACAAGTACAACTACTTTTGGTTACGATTCTAGTTTAGCTTCTAGATGGCAAGCTCAAGTAGGTTTACGTTATATTTTCTAAAATAATAGCTTATATATTCTTAAATTTGCGCTCCTAATTAAGGGGCGCATTTTTTTTGAAAAATTTAGTCGATTTTTTATTGATTTGTTAGCATAAAAAAATAACGGACTAAAAATTTAAATGAGCTAAGAATGCAATTAAATAAAAACTTATGAAATATAGAAGGCTTACAAAAGAACAACTTGAAGAGTTACACCAAGAGTTTATTAATTTTTTAGCTACACAATCTATTACGGCAGATGAATGGGAAAATTTAAAAGTTAATAAGCCAGAATTAGCCGAAACCGAGTTAGATGTGTTTAGCGATTTAATTTGGGAAGGTGTTTTAAATAAAGCCGAATATTTAGAGCATTTTGCGCCACAACACATGTATTTGTTTCATTTAAATGATGATAAAATGCATGCTATTGTTGTAAACGTAAAAAATGAAGAAGTTGATATTACAACGCAAGAAGGCTACGATTGGTTACGTGAAAATTTAATGGACGAAAGTGTTGAGTTTTTACAAGCCGATAAAGATTACACCGAAGATAAAAATGCCGATAAATTTAGCATGATAGAACAAGGAGCCATCATTACAAAAGGCGAATTGTATAATTATTTTAATAAGCTTATAAATTAGTACCAACAAAGGTAATTATTTATTTTTGTCAGGTTTAGCGCAGTTATTGTGCAGATAAATTAAAAATATAAAATGGCTCAAAAACCAAGTATACCAAAAGGAACAAGAGATTTTAATCCAGAGCAAGTTGCAAAACGAAACTACATATTTAGTACCATTAAAGGTGCTTTTGAAACTTTTGGTTTTCAACCTATAGAAACTCCAAGCTTTGAAAACTCCGAAACCTTAATGGGAAAATATGGAGATGAAGGGGATAGACTGATATTTAAAATCTTAAATTCTGGAGACTATTTAAATAAAGCCAACACCGAAGCTTATGAAGCCAAAGATTCTACTAAATTAACTTCAAGTATATCTGAAAAAGCGCTTCGTTACGATTTAACTGTGCCATTTGCACGATATGTTGTTCAGCATCAAAACGATATTGAATTTCCGTTTAAGCGATACCAAATTCAACCAGTTTGGCGTGCCGACAGACCTCAAAAAGGCCGTTTTAGAGAGTTTTATCAATGTGATGCCGATGTTGTAGGTAGTACAAGCTTGTGGCAAGAGGTAGAGTTTATACAATTATACGATACCGTGTTTACAGCCTTAAAACTTAATGGTGTTACTATAAAAATTAATAACCGAAAAATTCTTTCTGGTATTGCTGAAGTTATTGGAGCTAGCGATAAGTTAATCGATTTTACAGTGGCGTTAGATAAACTCGATAAAATAGGAGAGGAGAAGGTTAAGGAAGAAATGTTAAGTAAAGGAATTTCTGCCAGTGGTATTGAAAAACTACAACCTTTATTTAGTTTATCTGGAGATTTTGAGTCTCAAATTGAAAGCTTAAAAGGTATTTTAGAAGCATCGGAAGATGGAAAAAAAGGTATTGAAGAATTAAGTTTTATTGATGCAGCCATTAAGGAATTAGGTTTAACTACAGCCAAATTACAGTTAGATGTTACTTTAGCTCGAGGGCTTAATTACTACACAGGCGCCATTTTTGAGGTATCAGCTCCAGAAGGTGTAAAAATGGGATCTATTGGTGGCGGTGGTCGTTACGACGATTTAACTAACATTTTTGGTAAGCCAGACACTAGTGGTGTAGGGATAAGCTTTGGTTTAGATAGAATTTATTTGGTTTTAGAAGAGCTGAATTTATTCCCAGAAACTGTAAATAAAAACGTTGAAGTATTATTTATAAACTTTGGAGATAAAGAAGCTTTATTTAGTTTAAAAGCCATTAAAAAATTACGAGAAGCAGGCATAAATGCAGAATTATATCCTGATGCTGCGAAAATGAAAAAACAAATGGCGCATGCTAATAAACGTAACATTCCGTTTGTTGTTATTGTTGGAGACCAAGAAATAGCATCTGAAACCTATGCTTTAAAAAATATGAGTTCTGGCGAACAATTTAAAATACCGCTTAACGAATTAATACAACAAATAAAGTAAATAGAAAAGCCTTGAGAAATCAAGGCTTTTTTTATATCAAAAAAAACGTCTAAAATAATTTAGACGTTTTTAAGTGTATTAAAGTTTGAGTTCTAATTTCTAATTATAACAAACTCAGTTCTTCTATTTTTTTGGTGCTCATCTTCAGAACATTTTGTAGAATCGTCACAATTATTGGTTAGGTTATCTTCTCCATAGCCTTTATATCCAAGTATTCTAGAAGGACTTACACCATGATCAACTAAATATTTAAAAGTTGAAACGGCACGGTCTTCAGATAATTTTAAATTGTACTTATTCGATCCTCTAGAATCTGTATAAGATGCAATTTTTATTACCATTTCAGGATATTTATTCATCATATAATTCACAATTCTATCTAATTCATTCGATCCATCTTCTCTAATATTCGATTTGTTATAATCGAAATAAATAGGGAAGAATTCGGCATCTTGAATAGTTTCAATAACCTTAGGGTTTAACTCAATATTTTCTGTGATTTTAGATACGGTTTTATCTAAATTTCTAGTTGAGATTAGTGAAGTTAAATCGATGTAACCTTCTTTAAATAATTTTAAACCGTAATTATTATCCCTGTCTACTTTAATTTCATAATAACCGTTTTCATCAGAAATAGCAGTAGCCAATTCTTCTCCAGTAGGAGTAACCAGTACAATTTTACTATCTTTTATTGGTTCTTTGGTGTCAGTGTCAACAATAGTTCCTGCAATAATAAGTTCAGGAAGCTTGTTAAAGGCATAAATATCATCACTACCAACACCACCATTTCTATTAGATGCAAAATATCCTGTTAAGTTATCAGAATTAATAAAGTATGAAAAATCATCTTTACTTGAGTTAATAGGCAATCCTAAATTAACAACATCAATAGCATTGTTATTAGAATCGGTTTTGGTTTCAAAAATATCTAGTAAACCTAAACCTAAATGACCATCTGATGAGAAGTAAAGTATATCTTCAGAATTTAAAAAAGGAAAACTCTCGTTTTGTTGTGTGTTTATAATGTTTCCAGCATTAACAGGTTCACTTATGGCTTCATCTTCACCTAAAACAACATAATAGATGTCGGAGCCACCAAATCCTCCAGGTCTATCTGAAGTAAAATATAATTTAGTGTTATCGGCATTTAAAGCCGGGTGACCATTAGAAAAATACGAGCTATTAAATGGCAATTCTTCAACGTTCGTCCATTCATTATCTACCAAAGAGGCTTTGTAAATTTTTAGGTTTGTACTACCTAATTCATCTTTTCCACGTTTGTTTTTTATAAAGTCATTTCTGGAAAAATACATGGTTTTTCCATCGTTAGTTATAGTTAAAGGACCGTCATGAAAAACGGAATTCACTTTGCCTTTTAGTTTGTTTTTATGATTTACAGTACTATCTGTAATACTTTCTGTAACATACACATCTAAAAAAGGTTCGTTATTCCAACCATACGTTTTCTTGGTAAGTACACCTTTATCTCGAGAAGATGCAAAGTAAATATTACCATTATATTCGTATGCACCAAAGTCACTAAATTCGGAATTTACTTTAACGTCATTTAAAAAATAAACTTGTTTTGCCGATAATATATTCTCTAAAAAGTTTGCATCGTTTAAAGGCAGTTCGGTTTTTAAACTGTCACTAATTTCATTATATTTTTTAAGCCAAATTTGGGCTTCATCATAGTTTTCAACACCACGTAAAGCTTTTGCATATTTAAAATAATAAATAGGTTCTATATTTTTCTGCGAAATAGCATTTTTATAATAAACTACGGCACTATCAGGATTTCTTAAAAAAGAATAGGTGTCTCCTAATTGTTTTGAGGTGTAAGTAGTATCTATATTTTTTTCTATTAAGTCATGATAAACATCTGCAGCTTTTGCATATGAAAAGTTTTTAAATAATTTATCCGCTTTTTTTTGTTGACCAGTTTGAGCAAATGTTACTAAACTAAGTAACAATGCCAAATGGCAAAAAAAATGATATTTTTTATTCATGGGGTCTTATTTATTAAAAAGTTCTTGAGATGTTATTCCATTCTTACAACGACAAACTCTGTGCGTCGGTTTAATTGATGTTTAGCTTTACTGCATGATACACCATCTGCACATTCATTAATAAGCCTGCGCTCTCCATAGCCTTTATATTCTAAAATATTCGAGGGGTTAACTCCTTTTGAAATCAGGTAGTTATAGGTTGATTTAGCTCTGTTTTTCGATAATATATCGTTAAATAAAGTTGTTCCTCGTGAGTCTGTATGAGATTCAATTTTAATTACCATATCAGGATAATCCTCCGTCATTAATTTTACAATCTTATCCAGTTCAATAGCGTACTCTTTAAGAATATTGTATTTTTCGAAATCAAAATATATAGGCTTTAATTGGGCGTCTTTAACAGATGAAGAATCTGGATTAATTGTTTCGTCTGTTTTGTAACCTAAGTTATTTGGATTTAGATTGGCCAATTTAGCAACATTGGGTACTGGATTTAAAAGTAAATTTGCTGTTATGGATGTAAGTTCGGTTTGAATTTTTTTGGAGGAGAAAGTTCTATAATCATCAATATATTTATCTTGACTAGCAACAATCTTAAAATCTTCGTTTCTATCTATGTTTATTTGGTAATATCCGTTTTTATCAGTTTCCATAAAAGCTATTTCATTACCTTTATCATCAAATAACTTAATTGTTGCTGCGGTTACAGGATTTCCATTAATGGCATCGGTTACAACGCCTTCAACGTTTAATATAGGAACTCTGTGATATGCGTAAATATCATCGCTGCCACGACCACCACGTCTATTTGAGGCGAAATATCCTGTAATACCGTCGGGGTTCATGCTAAAAGAAAAATCATCGGCATTAGAGTTTACTGGAACACCAACGTTAATAACACCAACAATTTCATCATTATTGTCTTCATCTTTTAAAGTTGCAAAAATATCTAACAGACCCAATCCGGTGTGACCATCTGAAGAAAAAAACATTACATTTTCATTATTAATAAAGGGAAAACCTTCCGCACTTTCGGTATTTATGACATCCCCCATATTTTTAAGATTTCTTAAAGAACCATCTGGAAAAATATCTACCACCCAAATATCCGATCCACCTTTAGTTCCGGGTCTATCTGATGCAAAATAAAGTTTAGAATCATCTACGTTTAAAGCGGGATGTTGTGTTGAGAAATTATCACCATTAATAGACAAGTCTTCAACATTAGTCCATTCACCATCAACCAAAGTTGCCCGATATATTTTCATATTGGTGAGTCCTAAATTATCCTTAATTTCTACATTTTTGTTAAAGTTATTTCGCGAGAAATACATGGTTTTACCATCTTTTGTTAAGGTAATAGGACCGTCATGATATATCGTATTAACATCCCCTTTAATTTTAGCAGAGAAATCAACATTTTTTTTTGATTTTACATCTACTTCATAGATGTCTAAAAAGGGTTGCTCGTTCCAGCCATAAATTCGTTTTACGGCACTTCCTTCATCTCTGGCAGAAGTAAAATAAACCTTTCCATTTTGTTCGAAAGCTCCAAAATCACTAAATTTAGAATTAAATCTAAACCGGTCTAAAAAATATTGTTGTTCAGCACCAAAAACACTTGTAATAAAATTGATATCTTTAGAGAAATCGTTAGAATTAACTACTCCTCCCGAATCTTTATATCGTTTTAGCCATTCTTGAGATTCTTCATATTTTTTAATACCTCTTAAAGATTGAGCGTATTTATAATAATATTCAATAGGGGCATTATCTTGCTTAACAACACTTTTGTAATAACGAGCGGCGTTTCTAGGATCTCTTAAATATGCATAACAATCTGCAAGTTTACGTGTTGCGTAATCTCTATTGTAATTCTTTTGAATAAGTTCTCGGTATACTTTTGCTGCTTTAACAAACGAAAATTTATTAAATAAAGTATCAGCACGTTTTTGCTTTCCTTGTTGTGCAAATACAGATGTACACAACATAATACTTATAATAACTAATATGTGATTTTTATGTTTCATAGAATCTAAATATTAGAAATATCTTGGTGATTTTAATTTAGAATTTAAGAATTTAAACTCATAAATAAGTAGAATTTCATGTGTTCCCGTGGTATAATCTGCAATTTCTGAAATAGGCTTTTCGTAGGCGTAACCGACACGTAGTTGTCTTGAAACTTGAAAATCTACTATACCCCCAATAGCAGCTGTTTCATTATTAATTCTATAAGACCCTCCTAGCCAAAACTTATCAAAGAATAGAAAATTAGCTGTTAAGTCGTACGATAATGGTGCGCCGTTTGTAGCTTTAATTAAACCAGCAGGTTTAAATTTCACCGTACGACTTAAATCGATAACACCGCCTAATGTAAAGTAATAGCTTATGCGTTCTAAGGCTTCAACATCATTATTTCTGTTGCTAAAATCGTGAGTTAATATTCTAGGGGCAGATAGTCCAGCGTATATTCTATTTGTACTCCAATATATACCAGCTCCAACATTTGGTGTCCATCTATCTTCTGTTCCATAAATTAAAGGGTCAGATAGGTTAGATTCCTCTAATCTAAAATCTGTATCGAAACTAAACTGAGTAAACCCGCCTTTAATACCAAAAGATAATTTACCTTCTTGTCCTGTCGGGATTGAATAAGAGAAATCTGCATATAAGTATGAAAAATTTTGCGGTCCTAAATCGTCTTCAATAAAAGATAAACCTAAACCAATTCTATCGTTTCTTAGTGGGGTATGAATAGATAGTGTTTGTGTTATTGGTCCGCCTTTAAACCCAACCCACTGGCTACGATGTAATCCTACAATGCTAAGTGCTTCTCTACTACCGGCATAAGCAGGGTTAATTGAAATGGTATTGTACATATATTGCGTAAATTGCGGTAATTGTTGTGCAACACCTATAGTACAGCTAAACAAAGCAATTGTGATTATGTTTAATTTTAAAAGTTTCATAGGTTAAGGTTTTTTATTTAGTTCCTAAATAAATAGGGCCGGTTAAAGGGTTTAATCCGCTATCTCTTAATTTAATTATGTAGTAATACGTTCCGTTAGGTAATTTACCTGCGTTACCAATTGATGATTTTGGAGAGCTACCATCCCAATCACCTTTAGCTCCTGAAGTTTTTATACTTCCTAAAGTGTAATTACTAGATTCGTATACTAATGCTCCCCAACGGTTAAATATTTTAACTTCTGCAACGAATCCACATAAATCAATCCCTTCAATATCGAAAGTGTCATTTATTCCATCTCCATTTGGGGTTATAGCTTTAGATATGTTGATATCGTTTTCTCCACAAGGTAAAACCACACAGTCTGCATGAACATTCATTACAACTTCAATGATACTTAAACAACCTTGATCTGTTGTGGTATATCTAAGTCTATAATCAATCCCGCCGCTTTCAGGCAAGAAATCTTCACTTAACTCAAGTGTTGTAGCGTCGAATATACTACCTGTTATTGTGGCGTCTAAATCACCTTCTATAATTTCCCAAGTACCATTTGTGTTAATTGAATTAGATAACACGTCATTTAAATCTATAGCACCATTATTGTAACAGATGTCTTCAGCAACTATTTCAGAGTAAATTTCATCTAAGGTTACATTTAAGGTTTGTGTGTAGATGGCTTGGTTAGCACATTCGTCCATTACTGTCCATGTTCTTGTAATTTGATAGTCTTCGAATACGTTCTCTACAAAAGAGCTTACTTCTTCAAAAGATATGGTCACATTTTCCGAACAATTATCTTCGAAGGCAAGTGCTGGCGTATCTGGAATATCGGTACAGCTAACATCTAAGACTTCATCATAAGTTGTTGTAGGAACAGGAGCTGTTGTATCTTGTACAGTTATGGTTTGAGTATGAGTTGTTGTTAATCCACATTCATCAGTTGCTGTCCAAACACGGCTAATTGTGTAGTTAGAAATACAATTACCGTCTGTTCTAGTATCGACTACAGTTACAGTAGCGTCTCCACAATTATCTGAAGCTGTGATTGTTTCTGCATCTGGCACAGCATCACACTCTACAGTTATATCTCTAGGCATCGTTTCATTAAAGGTTGGAGCCGTTGTATCTTGAACTATTATATTTTGAGTATATGATGTAGTTAAGCCACATTCATCTGTAGCAGTCCAAGTTCTTGCGATAGTATAGCTGTTTAAGCAATCTCCATCTGTTCTTACATCACTAACAGATACCGTCGCCGAACCACAAATATCTGTTGCGGTTAAAGTTTCTGCTGCAGGAACAGCATCACATTCTACTACGATATTAGCAAGGGGAAATGCTTCTACAAATTCTGGAGCAGTAGTATCTTGCACAGTTATAGTTTGAATATGTGTGTTTGTTAATCCACAATCGTCTGTAGCTGTATAAGTTCTTGTAATAGTATAGTTTTGATCACAGTTCCCTTGTGTAATTTCATCGTTTACAGTTACTATTACATTACCACAATTATCGGTTGCAGTTAAAGTAACAGCTTCAGGAACGGCATCGCATTCAACAACTAAATCTCCTGGTAAACTAATTTGATCAAACACAGGAGGTGTTGAATCTGATGTTGAAATAGTTTGATCGGCTGTAGTTTCATTACCACAAGCATCAGTAGCAGTCCATGTTCTTGTAATAGTATAAGTACCTTCGCAAGCACCATTCGTTATAACATCATTGTAAGTTACAACAGGGTTAGGGTCGCAATTATCTGTTGCAGTTGCAGTTCCGAATGCGATTGGTGTTAAATCATCACTACATTCTGCTGAAACATTATCAGGTAAATCTAATTCTGGTCCAGTAGTATCTTTTACAGTAATTATTTGAGAAGCAGAACTTGTATTGTTACAACTATCTGTAAATGTCCATGTTCTAGTTATAGTAATGTTACAAGAATCTGAATTATCAATGGTGTCAACACCTATTGAGTTGTAATCACCAGAACAAGCATCGCTAGCCGTTAAATATTCTGGGTTAGGAACTTCATCTATACATTCGTAAGTAACATCCTCTGGAATTGCTGGTAATGTAGGTGCAGTAGTATCTTCAACAGTAAAAGTAGCCGTAGTT
>NZ_JTDW01000047.1 GCF_000943565.1 Neotamlana sedimentorum | reverse complement strand
AGGTCAACCTATTTCAGTATAATACAAACCGGCAAAGATGAATGAAAAATTGGTCGAACTTTATAAAAGTAATTGGACAAAATTATCAAACGAATTAAATCTAATCATTTCAAACAAAACATATTCTCAAAAACCAACTAACCCTTTACTTTTAAGTATAAATGAAAATGCTTATCTCGAATCCGACATTAAAGTATTATTCCTAGGACAAGAGACTAATGATTGGGGGAACGACTTTAGCGGAAACATAGAAGAAACTTTAGAGATATACGATGATTTTTATAATTCAAACTATGCACTCGATTCTTACGGAGGACACTTTTGGAATGGAATCAATCGGTTTATAGAGTTAATGAACAAAAAATTTAAAGGAAAAAAGGTGAGTTACATTTGGAGTAATGTTGTCAAAATTGGAGCATCAGGCAGAGACCAAAATCATCCAGAAGATTATATCTACAACATTGAATTAGAAAATTTTAAGGTTTTAGAGAAGGAATTAGATATTCTTAAACCTGATGTTATATTATTTGTTTCTGGACCTAATTATGACTATAACATTGAAAAAAACCTTGAAGGAGTTAAATTTTCAAGTTTTAATTCAAACTTTTCCACAAGACAATTAGCAAAAATAAAATATAAAAATTTCAAAAATATTTACAGGACTTACCACCCTAATTATTTGTGGAGAAATAAAATTAATGAGTATTTCAATGCTATAATAAACGACATAGAACTTAAACAATAACGTTGCACAACAATGTATATAATTTATTGCTAGTCCTCGTCTACTTACGAAAATCCTCGCGGATTTTCT
>NZ_JTDW01000046.1 GCF_000943565.1 Neotamlana sedimentorum | reverse complement strand
TTGTATATCCGTAAACACTAATAATTTATAAATTATTATTATCTTTAAGTAAAATCAAGGTATGAATATTTTTAGTTTTACAGCGGAATTTGGCAGCGAAGAAGCTTGTCGAGCACACTTCAAAGAAGAACGAGACAAGTTAGGTGTTGTTTGTAAACGTTGCTCGCATACAGCGCATTATTGGATAAAAAGCCAATGGAGCTATGAGTGCAAAAAATGTAGAAGTCGCACGTCTCTTCGTAGCGGAACAATTATGCAGAGTTCTAATCTTTCATTTTTGATATGGTACAAAACTATGTTCTTACTAACTACGACCAAGAAAGGGTTTTCTTCAAAGGAGATACAGAGTCAGTTAGGCTTGAAGCGCTATGAGCCAGTTTGGGCAATGGTTCATAAATTGAGAAAAGCTATGGGAAATAGGGACGATAGATATACGCTTGAAGGTATGATAGAAATGGACGAAGGCTATTTTACCATAGAAGCTTCTGAAAATGACCACAAAACGCAAAAGGCAGGACGAGGAAGTAAAACAAAATCAAATGTAATGGTAATGGCAGAAAGTACAGTTCTGGAAGATGTGGACACAGGGAAAGTAGAACGTCAATGTCGATATTTTAAAGCAAAGGTGTTAGAAGACCATAAAGCAGATGGTACAGATAAAACTTTTGAAAACGCAATTGACCAAGAGCAGACCATTGTTTTTACAGACCAGAGTACATCCTATGTTAATATTGCTGATTTTGTAGAAATACATATCAGTGAAAAATCAAGCGAAACAACAACAAGGGAAACTCTAAAATGGGTACATATAGCAATAAGTAACGCTAAGCGAAACTTTGTAGGTAATTATCATAAAATCAAGAGGAAATATTTGCAATTATATCTAAATGAGTTTGTTTACAAGCTAAATCGCAGATATTTTGGAGAGCGAATCTTCGATAGGCTAGTAATAGCTAATATTACAGGATTATGACTAATAACGGATATGCAAA
>NZ_JTDW01000045.1 GCF_000943565.1 Neotamlana sedimentorum | reverse complement strand
TTTCCTGAAATAGGTTGACTAAAAATTAAACCTTTTAGCAACATACCTAATGAAAGACAAAAAACAACACTGCCGAAAAAATTCCTACAAAAAAGTAGGATTCGATTTAAAACTTTTAATCATAGATCAGATTCAAAACGGACAGATATCCGTGAATCATGCTTCAGAAAAATATCAAGTCTCTAGATCTTCTATTGATTACTGGTTGAAAAAATATAGTACCTTAGAACAAAAGAAACTTGGCATGAGCAAAAAAGACGAAATCAAAAAACTTAAGGAACGTATCGAAGAATTGGAATTTGTAAAAGACTTCCAACAAGACATTATTGCTGACATGGAACTCATTACAGGTGTCGATATGTCAAAAAAGTCATTGCCCAAAACATTAGCAGACGAGATCGAAAAAAAGAAACAAGACCGTTTAAAAGAAAATGGTTGATCCAATGTTTTGGGATTAGTAAACAAGCCTTCTATAAACGCTTGAAATCACACAGAACCAAAGTAAACAATGACCAAATCGTAATTCAAATGATTAAGGATTATAGAGATGAAATCGGACAAAGAACCGGTGGAATTAAGCTCCATGACAATCTTAAATCTAAAATGGAAGCTCTTGGAATAAAAATGGGAAGAGACAAGTTTTATAAACTATTAAGAGCTTATAACCTCTTAGTTCCAAAGACCAAAAGGTATTTTATAACAACAAATTCTAAACATCATTTTTATAAATATGACAACCTGGTAAAAGACAAGGCTCCTACTCGACCTGAACAGCTTTGGGTAAGCGATATCACCTATATCAAAACAGAAAATAAACACTGTTATTTGGCACTGGTTACTGATGCCTATTCTAAGAAGATTATGGGCTATAAATTTGCATCACATATGAAAACATCTCTTTGCATAGATGCACTCGCTATGGCCATTAAAAATCGTAAATATCCTAATGAAAAACTAATACATCATTCGGATCGTGGAATTCAATACTGTAATCCAGCATATACCCAGTTTGC
>NZ_JTDW01000044.1 GCF_000943565.1 Neotamlana sedimentorum | reverse complement strand
TCTTAAGTTTGTAAATCACTAAATTTAATTAATAATCAGAAAGAACAAAAGAGAGAAATAAGGTTACTATACACGGTGAAGCATTAGACTTCGGCAACATTGATAACCCTCTCTCTTTTACTACTTAAACTTCGTTCAGTTCTGTGAGACCTAGATCTCGTTTTCAAGTTGTTGAAATATGAGTAGCGTTGTTCTTTCCAAATTTCAAGTTGTTATGACTAAAGATATAAAAATTTATGGTATTGACATTAGTAAATCTGTGTTTGATATTTACAATCAAGACACAGGACATGATCAATTAAAGAATGATGAACAGGGTTTTAAAAAACTACTAAAAAGTCTATCAAAAGGTGCTTTGGTAGTGATGGAAGCTACAGGATATTATCATTACAGATTGGCGCAGTTTTTATATAAAAATGGCGTATTAGTATCAGTTGTAAACCCATTATCAGTAAAGCGTTTTATTCAAATGAAACTAGCAAAAGTAAAGACCGATAAGAGTGATGCTAAATCTATTTGTGAGTATGGTGTCTTTAATGATGTTCCATTATATAATGGCTTAACAGATGTGCAGGCAGAATGCTTACAGCTCTTTAGGTTACTGGATAGTTACGTAAAAAAGAGTACAGCTACAAAAAACAAGCTTCATGGAGAAGACACTCTAGGAATTCCATCAAAAACGGTTTATCGTTCTTTGAAGCGTGACTTAAAGCACCTCAAGAAAGAGATTTTGATGCTAGAGGATCGTTTATTAGAATTAGTAAAACAAGAGCAACAGGCACAATTAACTTTATTACAAACTATTCCAGGTATAGGTTTAAAAACAGCCTTGTTTTTAATAGTTGTAACCGATGGATTTAAAAAATTTGAGACAGCCTCACAATTGTGTAGTTATGTAGGTATTACTCCCACAATTAGGGAGTCTGGAAGTAGTGTGAGGGGGCGCAGTAGGATAAGTAAAGTAGGGAATAAGAAACTTAGAAATTTAGTGTTTCTAGCAGCATTTTCAGCCTATAAATACAACAGGGCTTGCAAAGCCTTATTTGATAGACTTGTAGCAAAAGGAAAGAGTAAAAAATTAGCACTAATAGCTGTGGCAAATAAGTTATTAAAACAGGCTTTTGCTATTGCAAAAAGTGGATTGCCTTATGATGAAAACTTTGTTTCCAAATTAGCTTAATATTGCTTGTTTTTTAACTCAGTTCTTTGTT
>NZ_JTDW01000043.1 GCF_000943565.1 Neotamlana sedimentorum | reverse complement strand
TTTGTTTCTTTTATTTCTTGTTCTATTCTTAAATTTTAATCTTTCTAACATCTACTAAATCTATTTACTCAATTCAATTAATTTATTTAAACTTTGTTTTGCTTTACCCGAGAAAAGAGATTCTTTGGCTAGTTCAAAACCGGCTTTGTGTGTAATTTGTTTACTTGTTGCAATGGCTAATCCTGCGTTGGCACAAACCACATTATTTTGCGCTTCGCTACCTTTACCAGATATTATATCTACAAATATTTTTGCAGCATCTGCAATGGTATCGCCTCCATAAATGGCTTCTTGCTTTATAGTTTTAAGCCCTAATTGTTCTGGCGAAAAAATAGTTTCTGAATGATTGGAAACTATTTTAGCTTTTCCTGTTAGCGATATTTCATCATAACCATCAAGAGCAAAAACGATATTGTAATTTTTATCGGTATTTTGATATAAGAAGCTATACAAACGCAACACTTCTAAATTAAAAACACCTAATAATTGATTTTTTGGAAACGATGGATTTACCATTGGCCCTAACATGTTAAAAAATGTTTTTACACCTAGTTGTTTTCTAATTGGTGCTACATTTTTCATGGCAGGGTGGAAGAGTGGTGCATGTAAAATACATATTCCGGCTTGGTCTACACAGCGTTTTAAAAAATCTTCGTTGTTTGAAAATTTAACACCCAAATGCTCCATAACATTTGATGAACCCGATGTTGATGACACGCCGTAATTACCATGTTTTGAAACCTGAACACCGGCACCTGCTGTTATAAAAGATGATAAAGTTGAAATGTTAAATGTGTTTTTACCATCACCACCAGTTCCTACAATATCTATGGCATTAAACTCGCTTAAATCGATAGGAATGCAAAGTTCTAGAAGCGCATCTCTAAAGCCTTGCAACTCATTTAAAGTAATGCTTCGCATCATAAAAACCGATAAGAAACATGCAATTTGGCTTGGGTTGTACATATCGTTGGATATGTTCACAATAATTTGTTTTGCCTCTTGTGTGGTGAGGGTTTCGTGGTTTATTAGTCTGTTTAGTATGTCTTTCATTAATTGTTCTTTTTTATTTCCGCGAAAGCGGAAATTTATTTTATTTGTTCATTTTTTGCTTGTTCAAAAAACCCTTCGACTACGCTCAGGGTAAACCAAGTCAAAAAAGGATATTCAAGTCGAGGAATTTTTTCTTCAGATTTAGTTCTGAAGAAAAACCGATTTGAAAACTCC
>NZ_JTDW01000042.1 GCF_000943565.1 Neotamlana sedimentorum | reverse complement strand
TGACCCGTCCTGAATAAAGGCTACATAATTTTAAACATTATGTATAGAAATGACAAAGTAATTAGACGGTATTCAGAACCTTTTAAACTGAAAATTTTAGACGAACTTACAACCGGAAAACTAAACAAATATCAACTAGGTAAAGCATACGGTATTGCACCTACAACCATTAACGAATGGATTAGAAAGTACAACCGTAAAGACCTGATGAACACTAGAATTAAGGTGGAAACTAAAGATGAAATAACACGTATTAAAGCGCTTCAAAAAGAAATCAAACAACTAAAACAACTCTTACTCAAAAAGGATTTAGATGCTTTGGTGCTGGACTCTTATCTGGAAGTGGCAGCAGAACAGTTAGGTTATAAATCTGTAACCGAACTAAAAAAAAAGCTAAATATCTAGCCTTAGATAAAGCTAAAGAAAAGTCTAAGGGATTTGCTTCTTTAACCACTATAACTCATTGTTTTGGTTTAAAACGTGATGCGTATTACAAATACAAATATAGAGCTGATAAACGTTTAAAAACAGAACAGCAGATTATTCAAATAGTACAAAAAAGACGCAGATCCCTTCCCAGAGAAGGAGTACGTAAACTTATAAAATCATTAGATGATGAGTTTATTAAAGTCAATCTTAAAGTCGGTAGAGACACGCTATTTAACATCCTTAGAAAACACAATATGCTTACACTTAGAAAGAAATATAGTTCTAGAACAACCAATTCATTGCACAGGTTCTACAAGTACAAAAACATCATTAAAGATGTAGAAGTCACAAAACCTAACCAAGTTTGGGTAAGCGATATAACATACATCAGAACCATTAAAGGCTTCTGCTATCTTGCGCTCATTACAGATATGTATTCTAGAAAGATTGTTGGTTATGACCTCAGTGATAGCCTGGAACTAAAAGGATGCGTGAGAGCTTTAAACAAGGCTCTGTACCAAGCAAAGAATGTTAAAGGTCTTATCCATCATTCAGACAGAGGAATACAGTATTGCAGTAATGTGTATACACAAATACTTAAAAGAAATAAGATAGACATTAGTATGACAGAAGAAAATCATTGTTACGAAAATGCTATGGCTGAGCGCGTAAACGGCATCTTAAAAGACGAATTCTATCTCGACCAGACCTTTACTGATGTGGCTCACGCCAAAAGAGCAACAAAAAATGTAATTAATCTATACAACGAAATAAGATTACATTTATCTTTAGACTTCAAAACACCGAATATGGTATATAAATTATCAGCGTAAATCAATTTTTAACCTGTAGCCATATTTCAGGACTAGACA
>NZ_JTDW01000041.1 GCF_000943565.1 Neotamlana sedimentorum | reverse complement strand
AAACTTAAGACGTGTATAATTAATTGCTTGGTTCACTGCCGACTTACGAAAATTCCGCTGGAATTTTCTATCTGTGATTAGTTTGCTAACTTTAAGGCTTAACCACGCAACTAACCATACACAATCACGTTAGCAAACATAAAAAAAAGCAAAAATTCGGAATTGAATAACTTAGCGTAAAAAAACTATATTTCAATAATATTTATATAGAAAATACTTGTACAATAATACATTTAAACGTATTATTGTGCTTTTAAACGATTTTTATCAGCTCAAAACTAACCTTACTTGTGAAATACAAGCTACACTTTTAAATAATTCTCGCCATCGTTCGGTTTTTATCAATTATATAATCTATGGATGTTGTTATCAAACCAAGTATTAGCAATTAAATTATTAGCAATGAAACAAATTATGAAACAAATTATGAAACAAATTTACATTTTAGCAATTTTAATTTTGAGCATAAATAAAATTAATGCACAATTAAATGATGTAGTTACAACAGGGTTAAATACGCCAAATGGCATTATTCTTAATGGAAATGATTTATACATCTCTGAATATAATGGAAATAAAATTTCAAAAATTGACATTACAGAAACAAATCCTGTTGTAACAGATATAATAACAGTCAATGGTGCTTATGGAATAGCTCTTAATGGAAATGATTTATATATCGCTGAATATAATGAAAATAAAGTTTCAAAAATTGACATTACAGAAACAAATCCTGTTGCAATAGATGTAATAACAGGCTTAACTAGTCCTTCTGGACTTGTTTTTAACGGAAATGATTTATACATTGCTCAAGCTAATGGAGATAAAATTTCAAAAATTGATATTACAGAAACAAGTCCAACTGCAATAGATGTAATAACAACAGGTATAGACGATCCTTATGGGCTTGTTATTAATGGGAACTATTTGTACATAGCCCAATATAGTGGAAATAAAATTTCAAAAATTGATATTACAGAAACAAATCCTGTTGCAATTGATGTAATAACTGGTTTAAATAATGCTGAAGGCATTGTTCTTAATGGAAATGATTTATATATTTCTGAATTTAGCGGAAATAAAATTTCAAAAATTGACATTACAGAAACAAATCCTGTTGCAACTGATATAATAACTGGTTTAAATAAACCTTCTGGACTTGTTTTTAACGGAAATGATTTATACATAGCCGAATTTAGTGGAAATAAAATTTCTAAGTACACAAACCTCACTTTATCAATTAATAATAACTCTTTAGAAAATATAAAGACACTCAAAGTTTATCCTAATCCAACAACAAATTTTATTAAAATTAATAATTTAACTAACACTAAAAATTATGTAATTTATAATGTTTTAGGAATGGAAATAAATAGAGGTGCTACTTCCAACGATGAAAAAATTAATGTTCAAAACCTTATTAATGGAATATATTTTTTAAAACTTAATAATGGAAATACATTTAAGTTTATAAAAGAATAACGTTTGCTAACACCGTATATAATTTATTGCTAGTT
>NZ_JTDW01000040.1 GCF_000943565.1 Neotamlana sedimentorum | reverse complement strand
TTTACTTAACCACAATCTTTTTAGTGAGTACTTGATTAGCATCTGTTCTTAAACAAATCACGTAAGCTCCTGTAGACACATTACTTAATACAAGACCATTTGCTAATCGTGTTTGTTCTACATGTTCTAGTTCAATAACGCGCTGGCCTTGCATATTTATAACTGCTAAGTTTTTAACTTGTGACGTTAACTTCTTAACATAAAAAGTTTTACTTGTATTCTCGTAATACATATAATTAGACTCGGCCTGTGCTTCATTTACTGCTAAAGTCTCTGCTTTACTTTGAAAAACTATAGCAAAGCGAGTGTTAAACTTACCTTGATCACTAGTAAAACTATAGGCCTCTCCTTGAGTTAAATCGAAATACGTATTAGTATAACTATCTCGCAAATAAATCGCCTGATCAGCCGGTATATTAAGTTGATCACTTAAGCCTATCTCAAAACTGTTTCTTCCCGATGACTTAAAGTTTAATGGAATTTCCTTCTCTTTACTTATTAAACCATACGCCTGCATACTCATATTCTCTCCTTCCAAATCCAACAACAAATCATTATTATTGTTGTCTGTACACTTTGCATCATATCCATAATCGTATCCATCGCTAGTATAATCACTAAAACCTAACAATAACTCTCTATGGGTTTTCGGACCTGTGACCGATGTTAAGGTTAAGCGTAATTTTTGCATTCCAGTTTCCTCTGGTTTTTCCGATTTAATCGAACTCGCTTTTGAAAATACTGAACCCGCATATTCACTACCATCGGCATCGGACTCTTTTATAAATACACGTTGTCCATTATTAAACTCCAACACTCCATTGGCTACCACTTCTACCATAAAACCTTGACCAACAGGCATATATCTAGTTGGCACTATCGTTCCATCTTGGGAACCATTAGTTGAGCCTGTTATCCCTTCAAATTGATAGGCACGTATACTTCCTAATTTACTTATCTGAGCATATCCCCCTTCGTACTCACTTAAATAATGGGTGTTCCCTGCCCATTGTTGCCAAACACTTACGGTACCATCTATTACGCCTTCATTATCTTCTATAAATTGATATATATCCAGCGCTGAAGCATAAGGATTACCTACTAAATATTCGGTCTTCGATACATCTGGCACAGAACCCGAACCTCCTTTATCGCTAACTGCTATTTTTATCGTACCATTATTTGGCTTGCCTTCAAATATATATTGTTGTGTGGAACCTGATACTCCTGTACCTTTTTGGGTATACCCTACACCTGGAGCTATATTAGACGACGGACCTATTTGTGCCCAATCCCAATATTTTAAACCGTTTTTGTATGTATACAACCAATATGTGCTTATACTATTATTACCTGTATAGCCCGAGGTAAATGTCCAGTTATTTCCACTTGCATCTTCTAACATATTTAAGTTAAATGCACTGTTATTACTATTATTTATAGAGGCATTATTATCACTCAATGTTGTCGCTCCTAAAGCCCCTACTGGCGAACTCCAATAATTATACCTGAAGGCATTAGAGGTGCCTTCTTGACGCCTTAAAACTTTCCCTGTGGAAGAGGTTACTAAATCACTTCGAACACCTTGAACTAATTGAGAATCACCCTCTAAATCTAAAGTCCCGTTTAACTCTAAATACCAACTATTATTTACCTGATGATCACCATGAACGGTTAATGTAACTCCTGAATCGATAAGCAAACCTAAACTACTATGAGAACCCGTTATTTCTGTATTGTTCTTTATATGAACAATACTCCATTCCTTTGTCTTATTTAAATCCGTAATGTCCCATACATCTCCGTGTAACCACGTCGAAGTTGAAGTCCATGACCCTGAACTAATAGTCTCGTAGGGTAAAGGCGCTGTTTG
>NZ_JTDW01000039.1 GCF_000943565.1 Neotamlana sedimentorum | reverse complement strand
TTGCTTGTTTTTTAACTCAGTTCTTTGTTAGCCTTTCGTTATTTTTTCAATTTCATTCATAAGGCTGTTGTTAATTGAAGTTAACTGTTCATAGAGTTCATTCATATAGCTTGTTCCTGCATTTCTTGAATGACTGCCTACGAAAGCTGGGTAATTCAAAATTTTCTGTAATTCAGCAATATCTTTTTCTGTTTCTATTTTTCTAAAAAGTTTTCTGATTATTGGTTTTGTTTTTTGTACAACATTATTCTTATACATATCATATTCCATCTCTTCCATAAAGTTGTTGAGACTTTGTTCCTCATCTTTAATTTTTTGGACTAAACTGTAATATTTATATAATTCAGTTTCTAAATCAGTCCGTTGAATTTTGTTCAAGTAGCCAGAATTTTTCAAAGCTTCAAAACCACTTTGATTTGATTGAAATGATTCATCAAGCCAAGGATTAAATTTGAAGTATTTAGAAAAATATGTTGTGAATTGTTCTTTAGATTCTTGTTCAATCATTTTCATAAAAAACTTTGAGCCAATTACAGAACTGTCTCGGAAAGCAGTAATCTTTTTAAGATTTATTTGGTCCGATTTTATATTTTCCGCTATGTTATTCAGATATCCATTTAGAGTAATTGATTCTTGTTTGTCCGTATTCAGATTATTAATGTAAAGTGCTATTAAAATACCGATTACTACGAGTATTATTTCTCCAATAGCATAAGTCAGATATTTTCCGAATTTGTTTTCAGAGAGTAGTTTTTGTCGAATTTTTCTAAATAATTTTATCATTGGTTAATGGTTGGTCATAATGAAGGCTAACGGCTCCGTATATGAAAAGTAGCGCTGAAAATAAGCTGTTACTTTTCGGATTAAACACAAGCCGAATTTTTAAATTTTACTATTTATCTTTTTGTTGGAAATCGTCAAATTTAAAAATTTGGCGACTTTCCAAATATGCCCAAGCCATAGTGTTTGCAATGACTTGCGCTATTTTTTATATACATTGTTAGCCACTGGTATTATTTTATAATTCTTTTTATATACTCTGAAAAATCAGCTTGTTTTACATTTAATTTTTCTTCAATGAATTGATATAACTCCTCATCTGTTCTTACATTTTTCAGTCCGTCAAATAGAGCTTTCATTCCGTTGGATTCATATACTTTTTTACATATCAATCCACCAATCACATATCTAAACTCTGTGCTATGTAGTCCATTAGGGATATAACCTTTTAAGGTCTTAAATGAAATTTCAAAATCTGGATTTTCAATAATGTAGGCTTTGAGCTTTTCTATATGCCAATCTAAATCATAACCACCACTACCTGCCAGATAAGTTGCAAATCCCTCATTTAACCAAAAATGATAGCCGTCTGGATAAACCTCATTGGTATACAAATGTACAAGTTCGTGAGGATAATATTCAGAGTTATTCCCTGCATAAACTAAACCGTTACTTATATCGGCAACACCACCTGTTTGCCCTGGTATGTATATTTTTGGCATATAATCATAGCCCCAAAGTTTAACAATTTCTCTGGAATAATTGCTGACAAAATAATCAAATGAAATGGCGGGAATATTAAATAATTTAGCCATTTTCTCATTAAAGGCATTCATTTTATCAGCTTCTTGCTTATCGAATTTGTGGTTAGGATGAACATAATAGTTTATTTGGCCTACTTGTTTTTTTTCCCATAATCCTTTATGGTATTGAGAACTATTAACTAACACATATTTTTCATTTATTTTTTTTGCAAACACCGATAATATGGCTTCCAACACAATTTCTCCTTTTGCTCCAATACTTGTTAATGATGTTTTTAGAGCGTAATGATTATTTTCAACAGGATAAATTCCTATTACAGTACATTGAACTTTAGGTGTTCTACTTTTTATGTTTTTGATGTTAACAGGCCATAAAAAATAGTCAGGAATAGGGTATTCGCTTCTATCCCAGTAGATACTGGTCGGATTCTTATATTCTCCTGAATTAAGATAATTACTCCAAAGTTTTATAATTTCATTTTCGTTTTCATCTTCTGCATTCAATACATTTTTATCTATTATAATGTTTAAAGAATTTGTGTCATTTTCTATTTTCTGTGCTTGAATAAAGTTAGTTATTGTGCTAAATAAGATAAACAAGAGTATACGATTCATTTTCAGGGTGTTTGTATTATACTGAAATAGGTTGACCT
>NZ_JTDW01000038.1 GCF_000943565.1 Neotamlana sedimentorum | reverse complement strand
CTTGTTTTTTAACTCAGTTCTTTGTTGTAACACGTTTTTTTTAGTATAATTTTTCGCTTATTTTCATTACTTGTAAACTGTCATTTTGTTTATCCATAAAAAAAGCGGAAGGTCCGAGTGGATTCGCAATAGCTAAAATTCCATAATCTTTATTAAACATTACTGGACTCATTCCGTCAATAATCGGCTCTTTCATTTCGTACATATCAAACCAAATTTCAGAGTTCGAATTACTCCGAATAGTTTTGCTTTCATACTTTACGTAATCGGTTAAGTCAAATTGAATTTCTTGATTTTTGGTCAAGTAACTTACTTTTAAATTCCGAGTCGAATCTGTCGTACTTTTATATTCATATTTGATTATCGAATCACGAACGGTTTTTATGAGTAAATATTCCGTTCGAAGTTTCAGATTGTCATTAGATGATATTCCGTATAAATATCTCGATTCCGTAAAAATTGATTTTGTGTCGGTAGGTATTTCAGCGTATCTCTTTTGAACATAAAAGAATAAAAAAATCACATAAGCTAAAGCCGAAACTACAATTATAGCAAATACGAAAATTAATATGTCTTTAGTTTTTCTCAAATGTGTT
>NZ_JTDW01000004.1 GCF_000943565.1 Neotamlana sedimentorum | reverse complement strand
TTTTAATACTTTTTCCTCCTTTAAAAAATTTATACCAGTTTATATAGTTAACATTCCTATATATTGTGACTCTTTCTTGCTCATGAATTAAAATGAAGAATATTTATGCGTGGATTATGGTTAGTATTTATAATATTTTAATTTAAAACGACTGTTTGTTTTTTTATTAAACGGAATAAATTTCTACTTGGTCTATAGTTATAGCGTTACATATTTGTGTTTGTAGCGCAAACTCTTGATATAACATGTAGTTTTTTTGTTTTGTTCTATATGACATAATCTATTAATAGTAATTTTATTTTTACTAAACGAAAATAAGTGGTATTATTGGAGAATATTTTAACCAACACTAAACTAAATTATGGGAATAATCTCTTTTGTAGGCTTCACTCTACTTGTGGCTGTTATATCTTATTATGCAACTCGAAAAACAGACGAATCATCATCTGATGGTTATTTTCTTGGAGGACGAAGTTTAACCGGAGTTGTAATAGCAGGTTCATTATTACTTACAAATTTATCTACCGAACAAATTGTAGGCTTAAATGGTGATGCATATACCGATGGTATTTTGGTAATGGCATGGGAAACTCTTGCGGCTATAGCAATGGTTATTACTGCTATATTTTTACTGCCAAGATATTTAAAAGGCGGTATATCAACCATTCCAACATTTTTAGAGAGACGTTTTGATAAAACTACCAAAGCTTTAACGTCAGGATTATTTTTAACAGGTTATGCCGTTGTATTGTTGCCAATGGTTCTATTTACCGGCTCTAAAGCCATTAGTGGCATGTTTAATATTCCAGGATTATTAGGTGTTAGCAGTTGGGCTGCAGTTTGGATATGCGTTTGGGGAATTGGAATTATTGGTTCTATTTATGCCATATTTGGAGGATTAAAAGCTGTTGTGGTTTCTGATACAATAAATGCAGTTGGCTTATTAATTGGTGGACTTTTAATTCCTATATTCGGATTAATGGCGATTGGAGACGATGGAACTATTATGTCAGGATTAGCAAAACTAGGAACCGATCATCCAGAAAAATTAAATGCTATTGGTGGTCCAGATTCAAGTATTCCTTTTGAAACTATTTTTACGGGTATGATGCTTGTTCAATTATTCTATTGGGGAAGTAATCAGCAAATTATTCAGCGTGCATTAGGTGCGAAAAATTTAGCCGAAGGTCAGAAAGGTTTAACCATTGCGGCATTTATAAAAATTTTAGGACCTATCATAGTTGTTCTTCCTGGTATTATTGCCTACCATAAATATGGTGCAGGATTAGAAACTAGTGATGTTTATCCAAAGTTAGTTGCCGATGTGTTACCAGACGTTTGGGTAGGATTTTTTGCGGCTGTTTTGTTTGGCGCAATTTTAAGTTCGTTTAATTCTGCATTAAATAGTTGTGTAACCTTGTATGGTGTAGATATTTATAAGCAATTTTTTAATAAAGAAGCTAGTGATAGGGTTGTTGTTAAAAAAGGAAAAACCTTTGGAGTAATTTTAGCCTTTTTTGCTATGTTTATTGCTCCTTTTTTAATTTATGCAGATAGTATTTTTGGTTATTTACAAACTGTTAATGGTGCTTATAGTGTTCCTATTTTAGCAGTTATCGTAATTGGGATGTTAACTAAGCGAGTACCTGCTATTGCAGCTAAAGTAGGCGTTATTTTTGCCTTTGTAATATATGTACTTTACATAATTTTGGCTAATGGAATGGGGGTAATTAGTTTACATATGTTGCATATGCAAGCGATAACTTTTGTTTTAACAATAATAATTATGCTTGTTATTGGTAAATTAAAACCACGTGAAACAGCATATGAACAGTTATACACAAAACAAGTTGACGTTGTGCCATGGAAACCCGTAAAAATTGTTGGAGGTTTAATTTGCTTGGTAGTAATCTCAACATATTTTATTTTTAGTTAAGATTCTATTTTAAAAAAATATTTGCGAAACAGGGGGTATTAATTACATCCTGTTTTTTTTATGAGTATTTATTTTATTAGTAATTAACATTAATTTGTTATTTTGAATATCTGTTGTGAAAAATAGGTATATTTCACCTCCATCTTTTATGTTGAATTTTTTTCTGATTTGATTTACAGTTTCAGGGAAGTTTCTGGTTGTAATATTGGCTTTTTTAATACCTAATGATTTTATGGTTTTTTTGTTATACGGTACAACGTTTTCAATTTTAAATGTTCTTCCTGGAAACTTTATTATCTGTTCGCTAGTATATAAATGCGAATGCTGATGCATCTTGGCAATTTTTAATTGAAATGAAACTTCATTAAAACCACCAGATTTCAAAATAGCAGTGTTGGGTTCGTATAAATAGGTTTGTGGTAAACTATAATAGGCTTCATTCTTGGTTTCTGAATCTAAAATAAACTGAAAGGTTTCTTGGTTCTCCTTTTTTAAGTTTACTGTTTTTATTGAAGTGGCAGCATGTTCAAAATCATATTCTAACTCCCAGAGTAACTCTTTAACTTCATTATTAATAGCAATAATATGTATTGTTTTTACATGTTTTAGTTCTTTTAGTCCAACTGATATATCTAGTAAGGGAGACGTTTTAATAAGTATATTTTTGGAATGATTAAACAAAAGCTCTAGCTGTTCAGGAACGTTTGGTAAGCAATCATTTAAAAAGAATACTTTGCCTTTAATATCATGTCGTCGAGATGGGTCTAAATAAATCCAATCAAATTTTTGTTTACTTGACTTTAAATATTCAATACCATTAGTGTTTATGGTTGCAACATTTTCTACAGAAAGTTGTTTATAATTATGGTTAACAATTCCAGATAGTTTTTCATTTAATTCGCAATGTATTACCATTTTAAAAACCTTAGAAAAGTAAAAGCAATCTACTCCAAAACCTCCAGTTAAGTCAATAATAGATTTACCAGAAATTAAGGACGACTTATATTTTGCAGTAATTTCAGAGGAAGTTTGTTCAATATTTAATTTATTGGGATAGTAAATGTTTTTAGTTTCAAACCATGTTGGGAGTTTGTTTTTACAGCGTAATTTGGCTTCAATTTGCTCAATAATTTCTTTTGTTCTTACCGATGTAAAATTAGAGCCTTTAAGTAATAGTGTATTAACATTTGAGTTTAAATTATCATCGATATAACTTTGAATTTCAGTATTTAAAATGGATAAATTCAAAAGAAAAATTATAAGTTTTTGGTAAGTTTTTTAACAATTTTATTATCTGTAACGAATGTTTTTAAAATTACTTTAATGGCCGTGTATGCAGGTACTGCTACAACCAGACCTACAATACCAAATAAAATGCCAGCTATTAATATAACCAAAAAAATCTCTAATGGATGTGATTTTACGCTTTTTGAAAAAATAACAGGTTGTGAAATAAAATTATCTATAAGTTGACCAACCACTATAACTACTATAACCCATAGTGTTTTGGGAAGAATAAAATCACTGAATGACTCGCCTAGGTTACTAGTTGTCGTTAAAATAATCATTAATAAACCACCTATTGCTGGTCCTAAATATGGAATAAGATTTATTAGAGCACATAAAAAAGCTATGAGTATAGCATTTTCCATACCAATAATTAATAAACCAACAGTATAAATTATAAATAGTATCGAGATTTGGCAAATCAAGCCAACAAAATATCGAGAGAGTAAATCTTTTATTTTATTGGATGATCTTTTCCAGCGTGCCTCTTTACCCTTTGGGATAATAGTTAATATGCTGTTTTCAAACATTTTATTGTCTTTCAAAAAGAAAAAAGTAATGAATAAAACAGAAAACAGACCAATACTAAAGTTGCCAAAACTGCTAATAACGGAGTTTATAAAATTAGGAAGAATTGAAAAGTCTATTTTTGAAGCTAAATTAGATTCTTTCAAAGATTCCTTAATATCACTTTTGTGTAAATCGAAATGTGTTAAAATTTCATTGTATAAATTTTCGACATTAGTTTGTAATTCTTCAATATTTATTAGCGATAAATTTTCTCCCTGTTTTATTAATAGAGGTATTATTAATGCCATGATACCTGCAAAGACACCAAAGAAAATCAGCATAGTAAAAATAACGGCTAGTGTGTTTTTAAATTTTAATTTATTTTCTAAAAATAAAACTATTGGCCTACCGATTAACGAAATTACGGCAGCAATAGCCACGTAAGTAATTACAGACTGTATTTTGTAAAGAAAAAACAGTAGTAAAGCAACACCTAAAATAATGCCTATGGCACGTAAAATACCGTTTGATATGGTTTTGGAGTTCATGTTGTAAATATAATGTTATTTAAACTTATTTTGCGCTTTAAGTTTTACGACGTGAGAGGTCCTATTAAAAGTATTAACTATTTTGCTTTCAATTAAATGCACTATACGAGTTGCTTAGTAATTTCGTAGAGCGCAATATTTGCTGCTTGTACCACATTCATACTGCTATTTTGTCCAAACATATCGATATGAATTATTTGATTTGAATTTCTTAAAATAGACTCGCTAACACCAAAATTTTCATCACCTATAATAAGAAGTATTGCTTTATTTTTTGAAAACTTTGATTTATGAATAGGTTGGCTATTATGGGTAATTTCTAGAGAAATTATTTGATGTGTGTTTTTTAATTGCTCAACAACTTGAGTAGCTTTTTGAGCAATTTCAAACGGCACTACTTTCTCGGTTGCTCGAGATGTTTTTGCCATTCGTCTTCCTAACGAAACATCTTCACCACAGAGTATGAGTTTTTCAACACCAAAAGCATCGCAAATTCTAAACAAACTACCAATATTTGGTGCATTTGTAACATTATCACAAACTAAGGTGATGGGGAAATTACGAGGTTTAAAGTTGGTGTTGTAGTGTGTAAGTTGCATTTTTTAGAAAGCAGAATTTCAAGCGGATTAGTTAGTTTTTTTATACTTTTTAGAATTTTAATTTGTTAATTCTCAAAAGCAAACTTTACAATATTAGCACCCATTTTAAGTGCTTTTTCACGAACGTCTTCCGGATCGTTATGCACAATAGCATCTTCCCAACCGTCGCCTAAATCACTTTCAAAAGTAAATAATAGTACCAATCTACTGTCTTTAAAAATGCCAAAAGCCTGCGGACGTTTAGCATCATGCTCATGAATTTTAGGAAGGCCATCAGGAAATTTAAAAGCATTACTAAATATAGGGTGATTTGCAGGAAGCTCAATTAACTCTTTATCTGGAAATACCTTTTTTAATTCTTTAGTTACGTACGGTTTTAGTCCGTAATTATCGTCGATATGTAAAAATCCGCCCGAAATAAGATAGTTACGCAAATTTTCGGCATCAGATTCACTAAAAAACACATACCCATGCCCAGTCATATGGATAAACGGATATTGAAAAATATCGGGGCTTCCAACTTCAACAGTTTGAGGTTTAGGGTTTATAGTTGTGTTAATATTTTGGTTACAAAAAGCGATAAGGTTTGGCAATGCGGTAGGATTACCGTACCAATCGCCACCTCCATTATATTTTAATACTGCTAATTCTTGGGCATTTGCTGTTAACGATAAAAGCAAAACGATAAAAAACAGCTGTTTTTTCATGTTATTCATTTATAAACGCAACCGAATGGCAAGCTACTATTGCTGCTGTTTCTGTGCGTAATCTGGTTTCACCCAAAGTTACGGGAATAAATTTAGTTTTAATAGCAGCTTCTATTTCGTTGGTTGAAAAATCGCCTTCTGGTCCAATTAAAATGGTAATATTAGCGTTAGGTTTTAATTGGTTTTTTAAAGATTTTTTATCGGTTTCTTCGCAATGTGCAATAAATAAATCGCCATTAAAATCTTGTTTTAAAAAAGAATTAAGTGTTTTGGCTTCATGCAATTTGGGCATGTAACATTGTAGCGACTGTTTTACTGCAGATTGTAAAATACGCTCAAAACGTTCGGTTTTTATAACCTTACGTTCGCTATGGTCGCAAATTATTGGTGTAATGCTATCAATTCCTATTTCTGTAGCTTTTTCTAAAAACCATTCATAGCGGTCGTTCATTTTTGTTGGAGCAACCGCTAAATGTAAATTGTAATTGTGTTTTTTTTGAAAGGTTTTCGAAACTATTTTAGCAACACATTTGTTTATGTTATTTATAAAAACTTCGGCGGTAAACAACCAGCCATTACCATTGGTAATATGTAATGCGTCTCCAATGCTTTTGCGTAAAACTTTTATAATATGCCGACTTTCATCCTTGTTAAAGGTGATTTCTGGAGTGTTTTCGGTAATTTCTGGATTGTAAAAAAGTTGCATTAATTTTGCTCGACAATTTTTAAAACTTCAATTTCAACAATTTTTTTAGGTTCTTCGGTAATCATTGCTACATAATACCAATTGTTTTTAGGAATATCTATTGTAAAAGGTTCTCCAACCTCATGATAATTATTTAAAATAAAAGGTTCAAAATCTTCATGTAAATCACCTTTTGTAATCCATCCTAAGTCACCACCTTTTTGAGAATTGCCATCCATTGAATATTGTTTAGCTAAATAATCGAAGGCAGCACCATTATTGTATTTATTTATTATAAGTTTACGTAAATCATTTAAATTTTTTTTATCAAAAGTATTGCCATCTAAATAAATATATGAAGCTCTTTGGTATACCTTTTTATGTTTTTTTATAATTTTAAAATAGGTAGTTTCAAATTCGTTTTCAGTTTTTTTAGTTCCTCCAACCCCTAGTTTAAAAAGTTCTTTAGCTAAAATAGTTTTGTGCTTTTCTTCATTAAATGTAATAAGCTTGTTTTTTTTAGATTTCTTTTCGGCTAAAAATGTTTCAATTTGATCGGGTGTTTCAAGTAAAGCTAATTCTTTTTCGGTAGAGTTTTGGGCATAAAAAATTGTTGATAAACTAGTTAAGGTTAAAAATAGTAATGTTTTTTTCATAAAAAAATGTAGGTTTTGTTATTTCTTTAATCAAAATTAAAAGATAATGAATTTGAGGCTTTTATATGGTAAATAAGTTGTTAAGAAATATTGTTTATAACTTTTAGTTTTAAATTTTTAACCTAGCAGAAGCTGCCACGTTATTTTGTGCAAAATCGTTTTCTAAATATTTTAAATAGCCCACAATGGCAATCATAGCAGCATTATCGGTAGTAAATTCAAATTTAGGCACGTAGGTTGTCCAGCCAAATTTGTTCTCACCATCTTTTAAGGCTTGACGAATACCTGAATTTGCTGAAACTCCACCACCAATAGCTATATGTTTAATATTTGTATCTGTCGATGCTCGTTTTAATTTATCGATTAAAATACCAATAATGGTGTATTGAATAGAGGCACAAATATCGTTAAGGTTTTCTTCAATGAAATTTGGATTTGTTTTGGTTTCCTTTTGAATAAAATACAAAATGGCTGTTTTTAAACCAGAAAAACTAAAGTTTAAACCGTCTACTTTTGGTTTGGTAAATTTAAAAGCTTTAGGGTTCCCTAATTTAGCACGTTTATCAATTTCTGGTCCTGCGGGATAGCCTAAACCTAAAATCTTACCACTTTTATCGAAGGCTTCTCCAACGGCGTCATCAATAGTTTCGCCAATTACGGTCATATCAAAATAATTATCAACCCGAACAATTTGAGTATGTCCGCCCGAAATAGTCATGGCTAAAAACGGAAAAGGTGGTTTACTATAGCCTTCTTCATCAATAAAATGAGCTAAAATATGACCTTGCATATGGTTAACATCAATTAATGGAATATTTAATCCATAGGCTAAAGATTTTGCAAACGATGTACCAACTAACAAACTTCCCATTAAACCCGGTCCGCGCGTAAACGCAATAGCGTGAAGTTGTTCTTTTTTTATGTTTGCTTTTTCTAATGCTTGATGTACAACTGGAACAATGTTCTGCTGGTGCGCTCGAGAAGCTAATTCGGGAACAACACCACCATAGGCTTCATGTATTTTTTGACTTGCAATTACATTGCTTAAAATTTTGCCATTGTGAATTACAGATGCCGCTGTATCGTCGCAAGACGATTCAATTCCCAGGATATAAATATTTTGTGACGCCATTAATAAAATTTGGGCATAATTATTGTTAATTTTGAAATTTAGTTGAAGTTTAAAAATAAAACTGCAATTAAAATACAAAAGTAAAGATTCTTAGTATAAAATCTACAAATTAAAGCGTATCAAAAAGGCATTTAAAATATTTTACAAAATTGTAGGCATTTTGCTTATGCTTTTCATCATTTTGGTGTTAGTGCTTTCTGTTCCCGCGGTTCAAACTAAACTTGGAAAATACGCGACTAAACGTTTAAACGAAGAATTTAAAACCAATATTAATATTGCTCGGGTAAGTCTTCAATTTAATGGTGATGTAGAGCTTAAAGATATTTATGTTGAAGATTATAAAAAAGACACTTTAATTGCAATAAAAGAGCTTAATACATCCATTTTAAGTTATACCAATTTAGCCAACGGAAATTTAGTTTTTGGAGATATTGATATCGAAAACCTACTATTTAATATTAAAACGTATAAAGATGAAACCAAAACTAATTTAGACGTTTTTGTAGAAAAGTTTGAAAACGATAATCCATCGACTAGTTCTAGTAATTTTCTACTGTCGTCTAGCGATGTGTCTATTTACAACAGTGTGTTTAAACTAGTTAATGAAAATAATGAGGAGCCTACTGTGTTGCAGTTTGATGCATTAAATATAAATGCTACAAATTTTTTAATTCACGGTAGCGAGGTTAGTACACGTATAAATACACTAGCGTTTAAAGATAGTAGAGGAATAGAGGTGAAAAATTTAATGACCGATTTTAGTTATACCTTATCGGGAATGACTTTTAACAGACTGCAAATTAAAACACCAAATTCGTCTTTAAACGGCGATTTAAAATTTAGCTATAAGCGTGAAGATTTACAGTATTTTACAGATAAGGTTTTTGTTAATGCAAATTTCACTAATTCTAGTGTCTATTTAAACGAACTTAATGTTTTTTACAATGAGTTTGGCAGTCAACAAATTGCAAATTTTAGTGCCAACTTATCTGGGACTTTAAACAAATTAACAGCCGATAATTTAAAATTGGAAACGAACTCTAAAACCAAAATCTATGGTGATTTAAGTTTTGAAAACTTGTTTAATGCAGAAGAGTATAATTTTGTTATGAACGGTAGGTTTAATAACTTAACTTCTACTTACAACGATTTAACAGCACTTTTACCCAATGTTTTAGGTGACGCTATCCCCTCAACTTTCAATAATGTTGGGGTATTTACAATTAGCGGTAATTCTAAAGTAACCTCTACTGCAGTTCAGGCTGATATTAATATAAATACAGATTTAGGTTTTATAGATACTAATTTAATAATCGATAAAATTAACGACATCGATAATGCAAATTATAAAGGTAAAGTTATTTTTAAAGATTTCGATTTTGGTACATTTTTAAATGATGAAGCTATTGGTTTAGGATCGTTAAACGTCGATGTTAACGGTGAAGGTTTTATAATAGAATCTTTAAATACGCAGGTTGTTGGTGATATTTTTAATATGGAATACAACGATTATTCATATAAAAATAGCAAAATTGCAGGAACAGTAAAAAATAAAATTTTTGATGGGAATTTAGTGGTTAACGATCCTAATTTAAAAATGAATTTTAACGGGCTCGTAGATTTTTCTGAAGTTATAAAAAAATACGATTTTGAAGCTGTAGTAGATTTTGCCAATTTAAAAACCTTAAACTTTGTTAAAAACGATAGCATTTCAGAGTTTAGTAGCCATGTAAAGATGAATATGAATAGTAGTAACTTAGATGATGCTCATGGTAAAATTTCTTTTGAAAAAACAAGATATAAGAACGAAAATGACACCTATAGATTTGATAAATTTAATATTTCATCTCAGTTTAATGGTGACGAACGTCATGTAGTATTTAGTTCACCAGATATTATTGAGGGGGAGTTAAAAGGTCATTTTTATATTAAAGATATCGGGAAATTATTTGAAAATTCTATTGGGTATATTTATACCAATTATATTCCATATAAAGTAGAACAAAATCAAAGTATAGATTTTCAATTCAATATTTATAACAAAATTGTAGAGGTTTTTTATCCTGAATTAGAACTAGGTAATAATACCTTTATTCGAGGGAAAGTTGAAAGTAACGAAGAAAAATTTAAACTTACGTTTAAGTCGCCAGAAATTAAAATTCCTGATTATTTAGCTAATAATATTGAAATACAAGTAGACAATAGTAATCCACTTTTTAATACATATGTGGAAATTGATAAACTTGACACCAAATTTTATAATGTTTCCAATTTTAATTTAATTAATGTAACTGTAAATGATACATTGTTTATGCGAAGTGAGTTTAATGGAGGTAAAAATGGAAATGATATTTATAATCTAAGTTTTTATCATACTATAAACGAGAATGCAGAGTCGGTGATTGGCTTTAAGAAGAGCGATGTAACTATTAAAAATAGCAAGTGGCTTATTAATGAAAGTGAAGATAGGTTTCATAAGGTATCTTTCGACAAGAAACTAACAAAATTTAATATTGATAAGTTTAGAATTAATCATCAAAATGAAGAAATAAGGTTATCTGGATTTTTAAAAGATTCTACTCAAAAAGATATAAAGCTTAATTTTTCGAATGTAGATTTAGCAAAAATTACACCCGATATAGATAGTTTAAAACTATCTGGAAATGTAAATGGTAGATTAGATGTATTGCAACAAAACGGTAGTTATTTGCCAAATTCTACTGTGGTAATTAACGATTTTAAAATTAATGATTTTTTACTTGGTTCGTTCGATGCCTCTATTACAGGAAACGAATCGTTAACCAATTATGTCGTAGATGCTACAATTAAAGATGACACGGAAAGAACCTTTAGAGCACAGGGCGATATTTATGTTAATGGGAAAGAATCCAGCATTGATGTGTCGTTTGGGTTTAATAAGTTTAATTTATATCCATTAAATCCGTTGTTAGAAGATGTGTTGTCTAATATTAGGGGAGAAGTAACTGGTGATGTTCGTATTTCAGGCGATTTAAAACATCCAACTATAGATGGCGATGTTATTTTACAAAATGCCGGATTAGGTGTGCCTTATTTAAATGTAGATTATAATTTTAACGATAACGCCTCCTTAAGTTTAAAAAATCAATCTTTTGTGTTTAATAATATTGGTTTAACCGATTCTAAATACAATTCAAAAGGAAAGCTTAATGGTTTTGTAGAGCATTATAACTTTTCTAAATGGAAATTAGGACTAGATATTTCATCTTCAAATTTATTAATTTTAGATACCCAAGAAACCGAAGAGTCGCTTTACTATGGTACAGGTTTTATTGGAGGTGTTGCAAGTATTCAAGGACTAACCGATGAGCTTGTAATTCGTGTTATTGCAGAAACTAAAAAAGGAACAGTATTTAAAATTCCGTTAAATGATGCAGAATCTTTTGGCGACAATTCATATATACATTTTATAACAAAAGAAGAAAAAGAAGCTAAAAAGGAAGGTCGTGAAATTACTTTTGAAGAGATAAAAGGGTTAGAACTGGATTTTGATTTGGATGTAACTGAAGATGCTGAAGTAGAAATTATTATTGACAAAAATACAGGACATTCGTTAAAAGGTCGTGGAAATGGTGGCTTATTAGTTGAAATTAACACTAACGGAAAATTTGATATGTGGGGCGATTTCGCTGTGTTTGATGGTGTTTATAATTTTGCTTATGGAGGTATTATTCAAAAAGAATTTATTGTACAACCTGGTGGTACCATAGCCTGGGAAGGTGACCCGTTGGATGCCACAATAGATATGTTAGCAGTTTATAAAACTCAAGCTAACCCGTCGCCATTACTTGACAACCCAATTAATCGAAGTATACCTGTAGAGTTAAATATTGAGTTAAATGGAAACTTAGAGCAGTTCGATCCTAATTTTTCCTTTAACTTTCCCAATGTAAGTTCATCTATAAAATCAGAGCTTCAATATCGTTTGGATTCTGATGAGAACAAACAAAACCAGGCTTTGTATTTAATTTCAACGGGATCTTTCTCTCAAGGTTTAAACGAACTAAATTTTTCAGGAACTATTGCAGAGCGTTTAAACGGTATTATAAACGGTATTTTTTCTAACAACAATGGTAAACTTAATATTGGTTTAAATTATGAAGCCGGCCAAAATACACCAGATTATCAAACTGATGATAGGGTTGGTTTTACATTACAAACCCAGTTAAACGATCGAGTGCTAATAAATGGTAAAGTTGGTGTTCCCGTGGGGGGAGCAACCGAAACTGTGGTAGCTGGTGATGTTGAAATAAGTTTTCTTTTAAATGAAGAAGGAACCCTTACCGCAAAAGTGTTTAATCGAGAAAATAGTATTCAAAATTTTGGAGAGCAAATTGGGTATACTCAAGGTATAGGTATATCTTATAACGTGGACTTCGATACCTTTAAAGAATTGCTTCAAAAAATTTTTAATAAACAAGATGAAAATACTGTTTTAGAAGAGTCTCCAGAAGAAGAAAATAATACGAGCTTACCAGAGCATATTTCGTTTAAAACATCTTCAAAGAAATAGCTTAAAATCTAATAAAACACAAAGTTTCGTACATTTTTATCAACTAAAACGTTATAGTTTTTAAAGTATTATTAAAAATGTTGGAATCCTTTAGATATGTGCTTTTTGTTTAGTAATTTTACTCAATAAAGTACATAAATTAATGTCGGAAAACATAAAAAAAATAGCCGTTTTAACCTCTGGTGGAGATTCCCCAGGCATGAATGCTGCAATTCGTGCAGTAGTTAGAACTTGTGCTTACCATAATATAGAATGTATTGGCGTATATCGTGGATACGAAGGTTTAATTGATGGTGATTTTGAATCACTAGATGCCCGTAGTGTTAAAGGTATAATCAATAAAGGCGGAACCTTTTTAAAATCTGCAAGATCTAAAACGTTTAGAACTAAGGAAGGCAGACAAAAAGCATACGAAAACCTACTAAATGAAAATGTAAACGGACTTGTTGTTATTGGTGGCGATGGTTCTTTTACAGGAGCACTTGTATTTAATAATGAATTTGGTTTCCCTGTAATGGGAATTCCAGGAACTATAGATAACGATATTGTAGGCACATCGCATACCTTAGGGTTCGATACAGCTTTAAATACAGTTGTAGATGCTATCGATAAAATTAGAGATACAGCAAGTTCTCACAATCGTTTATTCTTTGTTGAGGTTATGGGGCGCGATGTTGGCCATATAGCACTTAACGCAGGTATAGCTGGTGGTGCCGAAGAAATTTTAATTCCTGAAGAAGACTTAGGATTAGAAAGGTTAGTAGACTCTTTAAACAAGAGTAAAACAACAGGAAAAACTTCTAGTATAGTAATTGTAGCCGAAGGAGATAAAATAGGTAAAAACATTTTCGAACTTAAAGATTATGTTGATGAAAACATGGAGGGCTACGACGTACGTGTTTCCGTATTAGGACATATGCAACGTGGTGGTGCACCATCTTGTTTCGATCGCGTTTTAGCTAGCCGAATGGGTGTAAAAGCTGTTGAGTCTATTTTAGATGGAGAAACAAACTATATGGTTGGTTTAATTAACGGAAAAATGGAATTAACACCTTTAGACCAAGCAATAAAAGGAAAAACAAAAATTAATTTAGAATTACTACGAGTGTCAGATATTATGAGCACTTAAATAAACATTTATAACTATTATTATGTCAAAATTAAAAATTGGAATTAACGGATTTGGAAGAATTGGTAGAATCGCTTTTAGAGTAGCAGCTGCTAGACCAGATATCGAAATAGTAGGTATCAACGATTTATTAGACGTTGAGCACTTAGCATATTTATTAAAATACGATTCAGTTCACGGAAAATTCGACGGAACTATCGATATTAATAACGGAAACTTAGTAGTAAACGGAAACGAAATTCGTGTAACTGCAGAGCGTAACCCAGAAGATTTAAAATGGGATGCTGTAGGAGCAACTGTTGTTTTAGATTGTACAGGTATTTTTACAACTCTAGATAAAGCTCAAGCTCACATTAAAGCTGGTGCTAAAAAGGTAGCTATTTCTGCACCTTCTGCAGATGCTCCAATGTTTGTAATGGGTGTTAACCACAATAAAATTACTGCAGACGATACAATAGTATCAAACGCATCTTGTACAACTAACTGTTTAGCGCCTTTAGCTAAAGTAATTAACGATAAGTTTGGTATTGCAGAAGGATTAATGACAACCGTTCACGCATCAACTTCAACACAGTTTGTTGTAGATGCGCCATCTAGAAAAAACTACAGATTAGGTCGTGCTGCAATTTCTAACATTATTCCTTCATCAACTGGTGCTGCAAAAGCTGTTGGTAAAGTAATTCCAGAGTTAAACGGTAAATTAACAGGTATGGCATTTAGAGTACCAACTCCAGATGTATCTGTAGTAGATTTAACTTGTCGTTTAGAAAACCCTGCTTCTTTTGATGAAGTAAAAGCAGCTCTTAAAGAAGCTTCAGAAAACGAATTAAAAGGTGTGTTAGGATACACTGAAGAAGGTGTTGTTTCTCAAGATTTCGTGTCTGAGCCTAGAACAAGTGTTTTTGATGCTGAAGCTAGTATAGGATTAAATGATGGTTTCATTAAATTAATCTCTTGGTACGATAACGAGTTTGGTTACTCAACTAAACTAATCGATCTTGCACAACACATTGGTGCATTATAATATTGTAAATAACTTCAAAACTCCGCAATTGTAAATAGTTGCGGAGTTTTTTTTTATCTTTAAACTTATGGTTTTAATTGTTGATAGTGGTTCTACAAAATCCGATTGGATTGCGGTAGACAATAATGGAAATAAATTATTAGAAAAAATTCGTACCGAAGGCTTAAACCCTGCAATTCTTTCTGAAAGTAAATTAACAAAGCGTATTGAAAAAAGCGATGTTTTAATTAAACATAAAAACGAAGTAACCCACTTGTATTTCTATGGTGCTGGTTGTGGAACAGAAAATGCAAAACATAGCTTAACTAATGTTTTAAACAAAATGTTTCCTAGTGCCCACGTTGAAGTAAATGAAGATACCTTAGCTGCTGTATATTCTACAATTAACAACCCTAAGGAAGCTGCGGTAGTTTGTATTTTAGGTACAGGTTCTAACTGTAGTTATTACGATGGCGAAAACCTTCATCAACGTGTTATCTCTTTGGGTTATACATTAATGGATGATGCTTCAGGGAACTACTACGGAAAACAATTAATTCGCGATTATTATTACAATAAAATGCCCGAAAATATTAAAATTGCCTTTGGAAGTAAATTTAATATGGATGCTGATTTTATTAAAAATAACTTATATAAAAAGCCAAGTCCTAATGCCTATTTGGCAAACTTTGCCGAATTTATGTTTTTACATAAAGACTCAGATTATACCATAAATCTTATAAAAAAAGGAATTCAATTATTTGCTGAAACCATGATTATGCAATATAAAGAAGAACTTAAAACAGTTCCTGTACATTTTGCAGGTTCAATTGGTTATTTTGCTCAAGATGAAATTAAAGCTGTGGCCGATGAAATGGGATTTACTGCCGGTAATTTTGTTCGTAGACCAATTGAAGGTTTAATACCTTTTCATACAAAAAATCTGTAATTTATTAGCTTACTAGCCAGACATACGGCCTTCTACATTTCGAATAAAGACGATAAAAAAACGCTTATTCAAGATATTTTAGATTCAAAAATTATTCCTGAAACCAAAGGATTAAAAGGCGTTTTGTTTTCTGATATTACTTTAAACAAGCTTATTAATGAAGAATTACGTCATGGTAAAGTTGATGTTAAAACTAAAGTAGATAATAGTTTATATCATTCTTCTGAAGGTGAGCGAAAACAAGCATTATTACAGTATTTAATAAATTTAAAACCAGATTACATTGTGTTAGACAATGTTTTTGGAAGTTTAGATATACAAGCGCAAGAAGCTTTTAAAACTACGTTACAGGCCTTAAGTGAAAATACACTTTTAATACAAATTACCAATAGAAAAGCCGATGTATTGTCTTTTATACAATCGGTTTTTTCTATTAAAAACAATACACTTGTAGAAGTTAATTTAAAAGATGATAATGTAAGCACATCTTTTAATTTAGCATTACCGAAGCCATATAAGCTTATAAATTACAAGTATAACCGATTGGTTGAATTTAATAAGGTTTCAATAAAATACGCAGACCGAACCATTATAAAAGATATTTCTTGGACTATAAAACCAGGTGAATTTTGGAAGCTAATAGGACCCAATGGGTCTGGTAAAAGTACCATGTTAAGTATGATTTATGGCGATAACCCAAAAGCATTCGGGCAAAATATTTATTTATTTGATGTAAAAAAGGGTAGCGGAGAAAGTGTTTGGGAAATTAAAAAGAAAATAGGCTATTTTACAGCCGAAATGGTTCGTGGTTTTGCACGTTTAGATTCTATAGGAAATATGGTTGTTTCTGGTTTTTATGACTCTGTAGGGCTTTATAAAACACCTTCACATTTAGAAATTGAAATAGCACACCAATGGTTAAAAGTTTTAGGGTTATTTGAAATAAGAAAACAAAGTTTTCTTGATTTAACTAAAGGACAACAACGTTTAGTATTAATCGCTAGAGCGATGGTTAAGAGTCCTCCGCTTTTAATTTTAGATGAGCCCACTAATGGTTTAGATGATACCGAAGCTGTGCTTTTTGCTAATCTAATAAATAAAATTGCTAAAGAGACGAATACAGCTATTTTATATGTATCTCATCGAATTGAAGAAGAATTAAACACGGATTATATTTTTCAACTTTCACCAACTAGTTCTGGTTCAGTTGGTAATATTTTATAAGTTAGTTGTTCGTAAAACTATATGACTAATTTATAAGATGAGTTCCATTAGAAAGGGTAACACTATAAAAAGAACAAGCTTTGCCAAAAGTGTTTTTATAATCTGTCTCTACAAAATTCTTAAAAGCATCCACACTGTGTTTATGAATCAAGTTAATTGTACATCCACCAAAACCGCCACCCATCATTCTTGCTCCAATTACGTACTTGGTACTTCGGGCTTTATCAACTAAAAAGTCAAGTTCATCACAACTTACTTTATATTGTTTTGAAAGTCCGTTATGCGAACTATATATAAGTTTTCCTAAGGTTTTTATGTCGTTATCTAGCATGGCTTTCGATGCTTTTATAGCGCGTTGATTTTCTTGAATAACGAAAAGAGCTTTATTGTAGTTTTCTGGAGTCACCAAGTTTTTAATGGCTTTCAAATCACTTTCATTAGCATCTCGAAGAGCCGAAATTTTTAAACGTTTGGCTATATTTTCGCAGGCCGATCGTCGGTCATTATAAGCACTATCAGATAAACTGTGTTTAACATTTGTATTGATTAAAACAAGGTCATATTCTTTAAAATCTATTTTAAACGGTTTGGCTTTAATACTTCTACAATCTAGTAGCAATGCATGGTTTTTAACACCAAACATACTCGCATATTGGTCCATGATCCCGCAATTTACACCGACATAATTATGTTCGGCTTTTTGCGAAATTAAAATCATTTCTTCTTTAGTTAAATTTAAATCAAATATTTTATTTAGGCCAAAAACTATGCTATTTTCCAAGGCGGCCGAAGAAGACATGCCAGCACCGCCAGGTATATCACCTTTAAAAACAATATTAAAGTTGCCAATAATTTTATTTGTTTTTTGTATTTCGGCTACAATGCCTAGAACATAATTTTGCCAACTACCTTCCTTCATTGGTTTTACAGCATTTAAATTAAACTCTAGTTTATCGTTTTTATCCAAAGCAAATGCTGTACATTTATTTGTATTGGCTTTTTGAATTGCTGCGTATATTCCTTTGTTTACAGCTCCTGGAAATACAAAACCATCATTGTAATCAGTATGTTCGCCAATAATATTTATTCTTCCTGGAGAAAATATTAAGAAAGGATCTTCCCCAAATTTTTTTATATAAATTTTTTTTACATCACTAACTAACTGTTTATCCATATTTAATTTTTTTTAAATAGCTTTCTTTATATTTTTGAGTTGGTAAAAATTATAAGAACATTCTGCAAATATATAAAAATCCTAAATAAACAGACTAGACCCTACTAGTTGGTTTTTTAAGTTTATATGATTAATAAAAATTAAAGGAATGATTTGAAATTTTATTTAAGAAACGGGAGAAATAACTATGATTATAAATTAATAGTTAAATGATATACCATCAATTAAGAATAGAAAGTTTAGGAGGGAAGTATTATGAAGGCTTATGGTTAAAGTATGAATTTAGATTTTAACAAGATGTATTAAATATATTTAAGTAATATCAAAAAATACCCCAATAGTTATATTGGCATAACACAATATGGCTATTGGGGTTGGTTTAAATCGTTAAATAATGTAAAAACGATTTAATTACGCATATAAAAGGAGTATTTTTTATACGAGTAGTATTTCGCTACTAACTAAATAGTTAAAATGAAAACTAAAAAAATGCTCTTAAGGGTTGTATTTAAAAATAATACCTTTTAAACGCTTCTATCGCGGCGTATTCTGCTAAACCTAAATTATTATACTTTGTTGCCGTAAGGCGGTTTCTATCTTCTGCTCGTACCCAAAACTCTCTGCTATCATCTCCTTGAAACATAACCCCATCTTTTTGAGATTGATGGTAAAATATAGCGTGACGTTTTCTAAGTACTTGATCTGGACTCATAGGTACGGCCATTTCTATTTGATATGGTTCCCATTCGTGCCAAGCGCCACGGTAAAGCCATACCCAACAATCATCCATATAAGGTTCCTTTTTAAGAATTTTTAAGGCATCAAATAAACTATCTAAACATACTTTATGTGTACCGTGCGGGTCTGCTAGATCACCAGCGGCATAAATTTGATGAGGTTTAATATCTTCTATTAAATTGCACATTATTTTAATATCCGCATCGGTTAAATTCCCTTTTTTAACGGTTCCAGTTTCGTAGAACGGAAGGTCTAAAAAGTGAACGTTGTCATCAGGAACACCTACATAACGAGTGGCCGCTACAGATTCACTTCTTCGTATTAAACCTTTTAATCTTCTTGCTTCAACGGAATCAATATCGTTTTTAGATTTGTTTTTAAAGAATTCTATGATACTGTTAAACTCGCCTGCATTCGGGTTTATAGTTGAAGCTACTTCGGCAAATTTTAAAGCTTCCTCGTCAGAAACTGCAATGTTACCAGAAGTTTGATAAGCTACATGCACTTCGTGCCCTTGTTCTACTAATCTATCGAAAGTACCTCCCATAGAAATAACATCGTCGTCTGGATGTGGACTAAAAATTATAACTCGTTTTTTGGCCGGTGTGCTGCGTTCTGGTCTGTATTTATCGTCCTCATTTGGTTTTCCACCTGGCCATCCTGTAATGGTATGCTGTAATTTATTAAACATTTTTATGTTTAAGTCGTATGCTGTACCTTCTTCAGTTAAAAGACCGGACATGCCGTGATCGTTATAATCTTTATCGGTTAATTTTAATATAGGTTTATTAGTTAATTCACTAAGCCAAACCACAGCTTTTAATTTTAATTCATCATCCCAAATACAAGAAGTTACTAACCAAGGTGTTTTTACTCTAGTAAGCTCTAAAGAAGCTTCACTATCTAAAACAAAGGTTGTATTGTTATGTTCCTGTAAATAGGTTGCAGGAATGTTTGGTGTTATTTCTCCTTCAATGGCTTTTTGTAAAATTTCAGCTTTATTATTACCCCAAGCTAATAAAACAATACGTTTTGCATTTTTTATTGTGCCAATACCCATCGTAATGGCTTTCCTAGGCACATTGTCTATACCTAAAAAGGCAGAGGCTGCATCCACGCGAGTAATGTGGTCTAGAGTTATACTTCGTGTACCAGAGTTTAAATGCGAACCAGGTTCGTTAAATCCAATATGACCTGTACGACCAATACCTAATAATTGAAAGTCTAAGCCTCCGTAAGATTTAATTTTCATTTCATAATCTACACAGAATTGTCTTAGCTCGTTTGCGCTAACGGTTCCGTCAGGAATATTTATGTTTTCAGGATCAATATCAACATGATTGAATAAATGCTCATGCATAAAATAGAAGTAACTTTGTATGTTGCTTCTATCCATAGGGTAATATTCATCTAAATTAAAAGTTACCACATTGGCAAAACTTAAGCCTTCTTCTTTGTGAAGTCTTACTAGCTCTTCATAAACTTTTATTGGCGAAGAACCAGTAGCCAAACCTAATACACAAGGCTCGTTAAGTTCTTGTTTTAATTGAATTAAATTAGCAATTTCTTGCGCAACAATTTTTGAAGCTTCTAGTGAAGAATCGAAAATAACATTATGAATTTTTTCATAGCGTGTATCTTCAAATTTACCTGCTTCTTTAAATTTAATTTTTTCGTTTTCTTGATGGGTTACTTGCTCTCTAATCATTTTTGATATAAATGCCTTAAAATTTATGATAAAATAAAAGTACTAGAAGAATTTTAACTAGTACATAATTTTTCGACTAATAGCATTTCATAAACGCTAAAGGTTTCGTTTATTATATTAATATATTGTTTTGAATAACATCACCCAAAGTAATTTATTAGATTTAGTGTACTTGGTTTACTTACTGCGCTTTATGCGGCGTGAATGTTAAAGGTTATTCTTGTTTTTGCAGTACTAGAAAGTTTTAGCAATGTATAAAGGTTTGTTTATTGCTCTACACTAAGAAAAGTTAATATTATATAAATGGTTTCCTATTCTGTTAAATTAGTGAAAGTTTAGTAATTAATAATTTTGGCTATTAACCAAATACTAAAAACAATACATTATTAATTTTTGTAGATAGTTGTTTTCTAATTATTGAGAAAGCCTTTGTAATATGTGCTTCTACAGATTTTATTGAAACACCTAAATGGTCTGCAATTTCATTATTTGTTAAACCGTTTTCTTTACTTAAAATAAACGTTTCTTTACATTTTGGTGGTAGATTGTTTATTTCTTGTTTTACTAAATTTATTAGTGCGTTTAAATTTGACTCGTCGGTTTCTTCAATTGTTAAATTTATTGCAGCAATATATTTTTCTTCTAAAGAGGTCTGAGATTTAATTTTTCTATACTGGTCGATAAACTCATTATAAACAGATTTGTATAAAAAACCTTGTAAATCTATCTCTGTTTTTAGTTTATCTCGTTTTTGCCAAATTTTTATAAAAACGTTTTGCACAATATCTTGAGCCAAATCTGGATTACTACAAAGCGAATTAGCATAAATTAATAGTTTATTACTATAACAGTCAATTAAATAACTGTAAGCATTTGTTTTACCGACTTTTAAGGCAAGTATGAGTTTTGCGTTATTTTCTGAAAAATCAGACATTTTATAGATTTTCTTAGGCAAATTTAAAAAAATGTTGAAAAAAACTTAGGGTATTGTGATTAAGCTTCGTGTTAATATAAAAGTGTGTTAAAAATGATTCCTGAATCAAAATCAAATATAATAGTTAAATATTTATCTAAAGAAGCAACTTTAGATGAATTGATAGAGCTATCAAAATGGCTAGAAAATCAAGATAATTTAAAAAAGTTCAATGCTTTTGTTAAAGCCAACTTTTTAATAGAAAATGCTATTAAAAATTATGATAATCAAAATATTAAGAAAAACGTTTTAGAAGTTATTAAAAAAGAAAAATATACTTTAAAACGTAGTAGAACTTTTGCTAATTTTTATAAAATTGCTGCTGTTTTGGTTGTGTTTTTAACAATTGGAGGGGTTTTGTTCACTAGATTTTATAATTCGGATACCCAATTAAAAATTCAAGATGAAAATGTAACCTTGGTTTTAGGTAATGGTGCGATTAAAACTCTTGATTTAACTAAAGAAACTTTAATAAGCTCTAATTCTGGAGAGCATATAGGTGTACAATCTGGTAATACTTTGGCTTATAATAAGCATGCCATAAAAGATGAGCTTATTTATAATACAATTAATGTGCCTTATGGTAAACGTTTTGAGGTAAATCTTTCAGATGGAACTATGGTACATTTAAATGCAGGGTCATCTTTAAAATATCCTGTGAAATTTATAAAAGGAGAGCGTCGGGAAGTATTTTTAAAGGGTGAAGCCTTTTTTGATGTTGCCAAAGATAAAAATCACGCTTTTGTTGTTAATGCAAATGCTGCAAATATTCAAGTATTAGGAACAAAGTTTAATGTGTCTTCTTATAAGGAAGATATTGATATAACAACAGCTTTGGTTGAAGGTTCGATAGCGATGTTTAAAAAAGGTGTAATTTATAATCCTTCCGAGTCGATAAATTTAAAACCTGGACAAGAAGCTATATGGAACAAAGAAACAAATGAGGCGAAAGTGAGTTCGTCTAATTTGGAATCACGAACTGCATGGATGAATGGTGAGCTTATACTTTACGAGGTGCCATTTAAAAGTATTCTTAAAAAAATAGAGCGTCAGTATAATGTGAGTTTTATAAATAATAACAAAGCATTAAATGATCGCATTTTTACCGCAAAGTTTGATGTTGAAGATATTTATGCAGTATTAAAAAGTCTTAGTGTTTCTGGCGGTTTTACTTATACAGTTAATGAAGATAAAATTATAATTAACCCATAAAATAATAATAGATGACTTAAAAAAACTAATTAATCAAAACTCAAAAAAAATAACTCGTCACTTAAAATAAAAAAACCAGAAAGTGCTGCAACACCTTCTGGCTATAGATAAGTGATAGAACATGTCTAACACATAATACAAACCAAAAGTATGAAAAAATTCATTACAGGGATCGATAAATTATTGTATATCCCTGAGTTAAGTTTAAAGATGAAGCTAACTTACATTCTCTTACTTTTTGCTTTATTTCAAATACAAGCAAATAATTCGTTCTCTCAAAATGTAAAAGTTACATTAAACTGTAACAACATGCCTATTGAGGAGGTTTTAACAGAAATTGAAACTAAAACAGAATTCAAGTTTTTATACGAGAAGGATGTTTTCTTCAAGGATGAAAAAATAAATATCACCTCAAATCAAGAGCAGTTAAAAAATATTTTAAACCGGATTTTTGGCAAATTACAATTGCATTACGAGTTTATTAACGAGCAAATTATTATAGTTAAAAACACCGAAGAAAAAAGTGTTATAAATAGCTTAAAAGCCAAAATTAAACAAGTATTACAAGCGCCTATTACAGGTAAGGTAACCGATGAAAGCGGTATGCCTTTACCGGGAGCAACAATTGTTTATAAAGGTCGAAACTCTGGTGTTACTACCGATTTTGATGGTAATTTTTCAATACCATTTGTTCAGAACGCTAAAACCTTGGTTGTTTCTTATATTGGTTACGAAACTCAAGAAGTTGTTATTAATAATGTTTCCAAAATTAACGTACAATTAAAAGTAGCTGTAACTGGTTTAGATGAAACAGTAATTGTCGCCTATGGTAAAATTAAAAAAGAAGCTTTAACAGGTTCGGTAGGTGTAGTAAACGTTGAAGGCTTAGCACAACAAGGGACAATTATTAATGTAGATCAAGCATTACAAGGTCAAGTAGCAGGTGTACAAGTAAGTTCTCCAAGTGGTAAGCCTGGTGCAGCGGCTAGAGTTAGGGTAAGGGGAAGTTCTTCTATTTTAGGTACTAACCAGCCTCTTTATGTAGTAGATGGTGTTCCTATTTCTCCGTCTGTTGAGATTCCAGGTTATGCATCATTTATAGACGGGTTAAGTAATAACGAATCTACAACCCTAGAAAATGAAGGATTTAACAACGATTTAGGTTTTCTAGATTTTAATAACGTCGAAAGCATTTCGGTGTTAAAAGATGCAACAGCTACGTCTATTTATGGTTCAAGAGCAGCGAACGGAGTTATAGTTATAACAACTAAAAGTGGTAGCGGTTTATCGAAGCCACAATTTGAATTATCGGTTACGCAACGTGCTAATTTGGTACAAAATATAGATGTTTTAAATTCTAGCCAGTACAAATCACTTTATGAAGATGCAATCAATAATTATGTTGAATCTGGTGGAGTAGTGCCTACTTCAGATAGTTTTGGTCAAGGTATTTTAGCTGGAACCGAAGTCGATTTAAACACAAATACAGATTGGCAAGATTTAGTAGTAAGGAATACTTCACTAACTAGTAATTACGCATTTAGCGTTCGTGGAGGCAGTGATAAAGGTTCTTATTATTCTTCTTTGAGTTTACAAAGTGATGATGGCAGTGTAAAAGGAGATGAATTAAGAAGATATGCTTATAGCTTAAGTTTAACACAAAAGTTGAAAGACAATTTGTCCTTTACTTCTAATATTAATTTAGGAAGAGTAAAAAGTGATTTAGCCTTAAATAGTCTTTTTGCCACATTTGAAGCGGCGACCTATTTGCGACCAGATGTTACACCTTATGATGAGGATGGTAATTTAATTGCACGTATAGGAGATATTTATAACCCGTTATCGTCTTCTCAGCGTCGTATAACTTCAACAACATTTTCTTTAGCTGGTAATTTTACTTTAGAGTATGAGCCTATAGAAAATTTAATACTAAAAACTACAGGTATTTTACAATATATTGATGCCGAAAGTTATTCGTTTTATCCAAGTTATACCATTAGTGGTTCTACAACCAACGGTGAAGGAAATTTGATAAACAGAAATACGATAAACCCAACTGTAGAAGGGACTTTATCTTACGATTTTTCGTTAGCGAAAAGTAATTTTAATATTTTAGTTGGAAGTACTTATCAAAACGAAAATTCGGTAACGAATAGTTTGTATGGTGAAAACTTTCCAAACGATGATACGCTTACAGGTATTAGTTATGCTGGTGAAAGTTTATCGGCTCAAGAATCAATTACTCGCAGTAATTTAATATCCTTTTTCTCTCGATTTATTTATGATTACGATAACAGATACGTTATTAACTTTTCGGGTAGAACAGATGGATCTTCAAAATTTGGGGCAAATAAACGTTGGGCTACTTTCCCATCTGTTGGTTTAGGATGGAATATTCATAACGAAAAGTTTATGGATAATGCTTATGCCGTTAATTTTTTAAAATTGAGAGCAAGTACAGGACAATCGGGTAATGTAACCTTCGATCCTAATCAGTCGTTTAGCTTATATGGAGCATTAAATAGTACTTTAGGAGTTTATAACGGTAATACAGGAGTAGTGCCGGTGCGTATTGGTAATCCAGATTTAAAATGGGAAGTAACAACACAGAAAGATTTAGGTTTAGAATTTGCTTTGTTCAATAACAGAATAAAAGGAGAAGTAGCCTATTACCAAAAAGATACAAAGGATGTATTATATCAAACAGAGTTACCATCGTCAAGTGGATTATACACCGTTATTTCAAATTTAGGAGATACTCAAAACGATGGTTACGAACTTACTTTAAATTTTAATCTTGTAAATAAGAAAAATTTTAAATGGAATTTTGGCTTTAATGCTGCTACAGCAAACTCTAAAATAGTAAAATTAAATACTAGTTATTTAGACGAATTTGGAGGTACTTATTTAAACGGTTTGTATTTAAGAGAAGGTGAATCGTTGGGGTTAATTCGAGGGTTTGTTGCAAATGGCCTTTTTCAAAATCAAGAACAAATCGATGCATTAAATAACAATGCGCCAGATGGTGTTTATCAATCCTCAACAACAAGTCCTGGAGATGTTTATTTTGCAGATTTAGATGGCGATGGAGAAGTGAGCACTTCAACATCAAGTGGTGATGTAACTAGTATTGGTAGTATTGAACCTGATTTTTTTGGAGGAATTAATACAAACTTTAATTACAAAGGTTTGACTTTAAATATTTTCGCAAATTATAGTTTGGGTAACGATATTTACTGGAAGGCTGGAGAGAATGCCTTTAGTTATACAACTTTAAACGAACAAGGGAATAAACCAACCTTAGCTTTAGACCGCTGGACACCAGATAATACTGATGCCATATACCCAAGAGCTGTTTATAGAACTAATCTTTCTACTTCAAATCAAAATAACAGACAGTCAAGCTTATACGTGCATAAAGGCGATTATTTACGTATAAAAAATATAACCTTAGGTTATAACTTTAGTAACGATGTTTTAGATAAATTAAAAATACAAGGTCTGTATTTATATTTAACAGGAACTAACTTATTTACGTTTACTAAATATCCTGGTGCCGATCCTGAATTTACAAACATTGCAAGTTTTAGAAATCCTATCGATAGCAATAAATATCCTGTAAGCAAGCAATTAATAACAGGTTTAAGGTTAACTTTTTAAAGCAAAAAAACATGAAAAATAAAATAATATTAATTATAATTTTAAGTGTGTTAAGCTATTCTTGCGACGACGCACTCGATGTGCAACCAGAAAATTATTTGTTCGAAGACCAGTTGGTAACCGACGATAAAAGTGCTCAAACGTCATTAATTGGGATTTATACTCAATTAAACTGGATTTATGGTCAAAACCTTGAGCTAAGTTTTCCTTTTTTAGATGGATCTTTAACCACTACAAATGCCACATTTATTTTTGGTCAGGCTGCCAGTAATGTAATTAGTCCGGAAGATGGAACTTTAAATACATTTTACGAATGGCCTTATTATATCATAAATTCAGCAAACGCAACAATTGCAGCTGTAACAAATAATGCAGGAGTGTCTCAAACAGAGCAAGATAGAATATTAGGTGAATCTTATTTTATGCGTGCATTTGGACATTACATAGCATTGCGAAGCTTTGGGCAATTTTTTGATTTATCTAGTTCTTACGGCATTGTTTTAAGAGATGTTGTATCGACAGTTGAAAATAGCCAGAAACAACGTTCAACAGTACAAGAATGTTACGATTTTATTTTAGCAGATTTGGATATGAGTATTCAAAAAAACACCACTTTTAGCAATAATTATTATGCGTCAAGTTTAGCTGCTAAATCTTTTAAGGCAAATGTATTATTGTATATGGGAGGAAACGAAAATTATACCGAAGCCATTTCACTAGCCGATGAGGTAATTAATTCGGGAGATGTAAGTCTTGAACCTAATTTTGAAGATATATTTATTAATGGTGAAGCAAATAGTGAAGTTATTTTTTGTCGAGTTGTTGGTGAAGGACAATCAAATAAATTTTCTTACTATTATCAAACGTTACCAAAAACATCTACTTGGTTACAAAGTTATTTAGAAAACGACCCTCGTGAAGAAAATAGTTATGATACAAGTAACTTGAGGCTGAAAAAAATATTTACAACCGAAATTTCTGGAGGTCCTACAAACTATTTGCGTTTGGCGGAGGTGTATTTAATAAAAGCAGAATGTCAAGCACGTTTAAATTTGTTAGATGATGCTGAAAATACTTTAAATGTATTACGAAATAGAGCTTATGGAGGTTCTGCGCCAGAACTAGCATATACCAATCAGCAAGAATTGTTAGATTTAATTTTCGATGAGTATGTAAAAGAACTTTGTTTCGAATCTGGAGCGGTTTGGTTTGCAGCAATTCGTCATGGGAAAATTGAAACATTAAAAGATGCTGTAACCAGTTCAGACCAATATATATTACCAATTCCTTTAGCCGAATTACAAACTAACCTAGAATTCGGACCACAAAATCCAGGGTATTTAGACTTTTAAAAGAGTTAAATAATTTGATTTAGTTATTATTTAAAGGGGCTTTAGACTATTAAAGAATTCTAAAGCCCTATTCTTTGCGTTTTCAACTTATTCAAAGGGACTCCCAAGTATCATAAATTTTAATATTTAATACAATTAAGACTTAATTATAATGAAAAAAATAGTAGTCATTTTAGCCATCATTTTCAGCTTTAAAAGCTTTAATATTTCGGCTCAAAATAATTTACAAAATAATATTCCAAACGATCCTTCTATTAAAATAGGAAAGCTAAAAAACGGTTTAACTTATTACATAAAGCGAAATGCAAAACCTAAAAATAAGGCAGAACTACGTTTGGTTTTAAAAGCAGGTTCAATACTTGAAGATCAAGACCAGCTAGGGTTAGCTCATTTTATAGAGCATATGGCTTTTAATGGTACAAAACATTTTCCAAAAAATGAACTTATAAATTATTTACAAAGTATTGGTGTCGAGTTTGGTGCCGACTTAAATGCACATACAAGTTTTGATGAAACGGTTTATAAGCTATCTGTTCCAACAGATAACGAAACCCTAAAAACAAGTTTACAAGTTTTAAGAGATTGGGCAGACGGTATAACTTTCGATCATGAAGAAATAGATAAAGAGCGAGGTGTTGTTGCCGAAGAACTTAGAGCACGAAACGGTGTAGGTTCTAGAATGTATTACCAATCTATACCTGTATTAACAAATAATTCAAGGTATGCAGAGCGCGCTCCAATTGGGACACTCGACGTCATTTTAAATGCTAAATATAGTGCGCTTAAGCGTTTTTACAACGATTGGTACAGACCAGATTTAATGGCTTTAGTTTTTGTTGGTGATTTTAATTTAGAACAAATTGAACAGCAAATAAAAACTACATTTAGTGGTATTAAATCAACTAAAAAGCCAAGAGAGAGATTATATTACAACATACCAAATAATGATAAGCCAGCAGTAACTGTACAATCAGATAAAGAAGCTACAGGTTCAAAAGTGTCTATTTATGTTAAGAGACTTGAAGATGAGGTAAACACGTTAAACGACTTAAAACAAGTTGTTTTACAGCGTTTATATTCAGGAATGTTACGTCAAAGACTATCTGAAATAGAAGTGCAACCTAATGCCCCGTTTTTATCTGCTAAAGCCGGTATTGGAAATTTTTTAGCAACTACAGATAGTTATTTTTTAGGAGCTTCTTTAAAAGAAAATCAACTTTTAAATGGTATAGAAGGGCTGTTAATAGAAAGTGAACGTGCCAAACGATATGGCTTTACAGAATCAGAACTTAAGCGTTACAAAAAGCTCTTTTTAAACAATGCTGATATTCGAAGAAAAGAAGACGGTAAGCTCTCGAATAAATATTACGTTGAGCAGTATATAGATAATTTTACTAGTAAAACACCAATACCTAGCGATAACTTTAGCTATAACTTTTACAAAGACATATTACCAAGTATTACCGTAGCAGATGTAAATGCTATAAGTGAAAAATGGGTGAGAGATGATAATATGGCAATTGTGGTAAATACTGTACAAAAAGAAGGTGTTAATACACCAAAAAACGAACAAGTTATTGCTTTAATTGATAAAGTGAAAAAATTAGAATTAGAGCCTTATGTTGATAAATTATCTAATGTAAAATTATTAGAAACACCACCAAATCAAGGACGTATTGTTGCTACCGATTACAATAAAGAGGTAGACGTAACGACTTGGAAATTGGCAAATGGAATTACTATAATTGTAAAACCAACAACATTTCAAAACGATTTAATTTCAATGAGTGGTTTCCGATCTGGAGGGAGCTCAACAGCGCCAGATTCTATTTATGTTTCAGCTCGAAATGCTGGTAATATTATTAGTAAGAGTGGGGTTAATGGCATTTCTAACATTAATTTAGAAAAATTAAGCATGGGGAAAACAGTAAAAGTATCTCCTAGAATTAATTATTACGACGATTTATTTTCTGGTTCAAGTTCTTCAAAGGACTTAGAGTACATGATGCAGCTTGTTCATTTGTATTTTACAAATCCTAATAAAGATGAAAATGTGTTTGGCGCCTTTAAGGAGAGTTTAAAATCGGTTTATAAAAATCAAGATGATAGTCCCGGGGCTTATTTTGAAAAAGGAATTGCAAAACATATTACCAATAGTCATTTACGTGCAATGCCTTTAACGGTTGATCAAATTGAAGGTGAATTACAATTAGATGAAGCATTCAATTTTTATAAAAGTCGTTTTTCAAACGCAAATGGCTTTACATTTATATTTGTAGGTAGTTTTAAACTTGAACATCTTAAACCTTTAGTGGAACAATACATTGGTAGTTTACCAGCTAATATAAACGTTGAAAGTAAATCAAAAGATACAGGGTTACGATACGCAACGGGAGTAGGGAGAAAGGTGTTTTACAAGGGAATAAGTGATAAAAGTACTGTAGATTTGAGATTTACAGGTAATATTGATTTCTCTTTAGAGGAAAAGGAGAATTTGAGTTTATTAGCTAAGTTGTTAAAAATTAAATTAACAGAGGAATTAAGAGAAAAAATGTCTGGAGTTTATGGAGTTCGAGTTTCCTCTTTTGCTTCAAATAAACCGTATCAATGGTATAGAATTGCTATTCGTTTTACTTGTGATCCAGAAAATGTTGAAAAATTAATTGCTAAGACTTTAGAAGAAATAGAAGACATAAAAACTAATGGAGCATCTTTAAATTATATAAATAAAATAAAACAAGCAGAACTAACTAACTACGAACAGTTTTTAGAAAATAATAATTTCTGGAGTTCTAAACTAAAAACAATTTATGAGTATAATTTAAATTTAGAAGATGTTTTACATCACGAAGAAGAGATTGATAGCATAGATTCTGATCTGTTTAAAAAAACAGCAAAAAAATATTTCAATTCAGAGAATTATGCAGAATTTATTTTGATGCCTGAAAAAACTAAACAATAATAATTTTTCAAAAAACTAAATATCCGTAAGGATATTTAGTTTTTTGAGTTTAAATTGTAAAATCTTACTTGTAAATTAGGAAATTTCGACGAGCGCTTGTTTTGAGGCGCTAAAGGTAAGTAATCTAATGACGAAAATTGACCTAAAGAACGATATCTTTGTAGCTTAAAACTGTCGAGTAGTTATTTTGGTCGAAATAATCAGTAGGATTGTCTCTAGAAGCCACTAAAACAAAATCGCCACCCCAAGCCCCAAGACTTTTTATTGCTCCATTAAAATCACTAAAGAGTTTATTTTTTACCGGCACTTGGTTCGTGATTTTTGCAATAAACGTTTCATGAAGTTCAATTAATTCTACAAAGTCGTCAAAGTTGTTACAAGCTATAATTTTTTGGGTAACATTATTAATAAAATCAATTTCAAATATAGAATTTTTCTTCTCCTTGCGGTAGTGCTTTATACCATCGCGACTATTTTGTTTTTGGTTTAAATGAACAAAATAAAGGAATGACTTAAAATCGGGATTAAAAATAATTGGCTTTATTATTGACTTCTTATCCTTTAAGGTAAAGGTAATTGCTGTATTATGTTTTGCACAAGCAATATCGTACCCGCTCCCTCCAAATGTAAGTTCTAAAAGTTTAAACGGATCAATTTTAGCCCATTGAGCGATATTGTTTATTAAGGTTGACGATGTTCCAAGCCCCCAATTATTTGGAAAATCGAGATGTGTCTCCACTTTAAAACCGTGTTTATTGTTAAGAAATTCAGGATTTAACTGCTTCACAGCATTTAAAATTTGAATTAGTCTTTTAGAAATATCGTTGGTAGCATGCCATTCTGTAGATGGTTGAAGCAGGTCGAACTCAACATTAAACCATAATTCGTTTTTGTGATTATAACTTTCCCAAATTAACTTTTGCTCTTCAATATTTTCAACTGTAAGCGATTGCCCGTATTTTGTAGGTACGGCTAAAGCAGTAACTCCATCTAAAACCACATATTCGCCTGTTAAAAGTAATTTACCGTTGCTATAAAACTCTTGCATAATTAGTTGTTAGAACGTAAGTTTTCAATGGCCGAAACAACAGCGCTGTGCGTTAATGTTTGGTTTTCAAATTGCTTGCTGAGTATGTTTTTTTCGGTTTCTGTAGCTTCAAATTGATTTAAAATATTCATCAAATGCATTTTCATATGGCCTTGTTGAATACCTGTTGTTGTAAGGGAACGTAGCGCAGCAAAATTTTGAGCTAATCCTGCAACAGCCACAATTTGCATTAATTCTTTTGCAGAAGGATGATGAAGCATCTCTAAAGCTAACTTTACTAATGGGTGTAAACCTGTTAACCCACCAACAGTTCCTAAAGCAAGCGGAATTTCCATCCAAAAAGAAAATACACCATTTTCAATTTTAGCATGCGATAAACTGCTATATGCACCACTTTTAGTAGCGTAAGCGTGAACACCAGCTTCAATGGCTCTAAAATCGTTACCAGTAGCTAAAACTACAGCGTCAATACCATTCATAATGCCTTTATTGTGAGTAACGGCACGATAGGTTTCAATTTCTGCTATTTTTACGGCTTGCACAAATTTTTCAGCAAAAGCTTTACCATCTATGTTTTTTTGGGTTAATTCATCAACCTTACAACTTACTTCGGCGCGCACTAAACAATCAGGAACATAATTCGAGAGTATACTCATTACCACTTCAATTTGTTTTTCATCTTGGGTAAACCCTTCGTAATTTAGGGCTTCAGTTTTTAAAGTTTTGGCAAACTGTTCTAAACAAGAGTTTATAAAGTTAGCACCCATAGCGTCGAGTGTTTCAAACTTGGCATGTAGCTGGTAGTAGTTGTTTAACTCTTCGGTTTTACTTCTTAATTCAATATCTAAAATGCCACCACCGCGCTTTTCCATATTTTGGGTGATGCTTTTGGCTTCGGAATAAAATTTTGGTTTTATGCTATCGAAAAACGTTTTTAACTTATCGAAATTACCACGAAACAAAAAATGCACATGTCCAATTTTGGTAGTAGAAATCACTTTAGTTTTAAAACCACCTCGATCCATCCAAAATTTTGCAGCTTTACTTGCAGCAGCAACAACCGAGCTTTCCTCGATTGCCATTGGAATTGTATATAATTTATTGTTAATTAAAAAGTTTGGTGCCACACCCAGCGGTAAATAATAATTAGTAATGGTGTTTTCAATAAACTCGTCGTGCAGTTGTTGCAGCTTTTCGTCGTTATTCCAATATTGTTTTAAAATGCGTTTGGCATCATCTGTATTAGAAAAATAGGTGTTAACAATCCAATCAATTTTTTTTGATTTTGATAGTTTCGAAAAACCAGAAATAGATTTACTCATAAGGTATTAAGTTGCAGCACAAAGATAGTATTCTTCATTTAGTTTTAATTATTTAATTTATAGAAGCCTCTTATTAAAGTGTTAATGTTATCTGTTTTTTGCAGAATTTTTAGTAAACTTGGGCTCATTTTGAAAATTAAACATCATTTTTAATGAAACACCTAAAATTATCTTTTTGGATTTGCGTTTTTATATCTTCAATTACAATTGCGCAAATCAAAGAAATTACTCTTGAAGACATTTGGAAAAACAGAACCTTTGCTACAGAATATATGGATGCGTTACATTCCATGTCGAACGGACAGCAATATTCGGTTTTAGATTTTGACAGGGCAACGCGTAGTACTTCAATCGATATTTACGATTATAAAACGCTTAAAAAGGTTAAAACTTTAGTAAGTTCGGCTAATTTAGATGCGATTCAATATTTTTCTGATTATACCTTTAGTAAAGATGAATCTATGGTATTGTTAGCAACAAACGAAGAGTCTATATACCGTCGTTCATCATTAGGTAATTATTACGTTTATAATGTAAAAACTAAAGCGCTTAACGCCGTTGCCGATTATAAAATACAAGAACCAACCTTTTCTCCAAACGGTAAATTTTTAGCTTATGGACATGAAAATAACTTGTTTTATAAAAATTTAGAAACAGGCGAAGTATTTCAAATAACAACCGATGGCAAGAAAAATGAAATTATAAATGGTATTACCGATTGGGTTTACGAAGAAGAATTTAGCTTTGTACGTGCCTTTGATTGGAATGCAGATAGTAACAAAATTGCTTTTATTCGTTTTGATGAAACCGAAGTCCCTGAGTTTTCAATGGATGTTTATGGTGAAACGCTTTATCCAGACCAACAAGAATTTAAATACCCTAAAGCTGGTGAAGCAAATTCAAAAGTGTCGCTCCATGTTTATAATTTAAACGATAAAAATGTGAGCAACATTGAGGTTGATAAAACTTATAACGATTTTTACATTCCCAGAATAAAATGGACTAACGAAGCCGATATTTTAAGTGCACAATACATGAATCGTCACCAAAACGAATTGGATTTATGGATGATTAATACGGATAAAAACACATCGAACTTAGTTTTAGCCGAAACCGATAAAGCTTATATTGACGTAACGTTTAACTTAACCTTTTTAAAGGATAACAGTTTTATCTGGACTAGTGAAAAAGACGGATATAACCACATTTATCACTACGGTAAAACAGGCAAATTAATTAACCAAGTTACAAAAGGAAATTGGGAAGTAACCGATTATTATGGTTATGACGAAAAAGAAAAAGTTATTTTTTATCAATCGGTAGAAAATGGTTCTATCAACAGAGATGTATATTCTATTAAGCTTAACGGACGAAACAAAAAGCGATTAACAAAAAGTGAAGGGACTAACAATGCTTCGTTTAGTGCCGATTTCTCGTATTTTATCAATACTTTTTCTAGCGCAACCACACCGCCAGAGTATTCTTTAAATAGTGCATCATCAGGAAATTTAATCAAGAGCATAAAAGATAACGATATATTAGCGCAAAAACTTTCGGAATATAAAACCTCAGAAAAAGAATTTAGTACCATTCATGTAAATGGTAATGATTTAAATATGTGGATGATAAAACCTGCCAATTTTGATGAAAATAAGCAGTATCCGCTTTTTATGTATCAATATTCTGGTCCTGGATCGCAACAAGTGGCAAACCGTTGGAATAGAGCAGACGATTATTGGTACCAAATGTTAGCCCAAAAAGGATATATAATTGCTTGTGTTGATGGTAGAGGGACAGGTTTTAAAGGAGCCAATTTTAAAAAGGTTACACAAAATGAACTTGGAAAATATGAAGTTGAAGACCAAATAGCTGCGGCTAAACAACTAGGTGAATTACCATATATTGATGCGAGCAGAATAGGAATTTGGGGCTGGAGTTTTGGTGGTTTTATGAGTAGTAATTGCTTATTTAAAGGAAACGATGTCTTTAAAATGGCTATTGCTGTTGCACCAGTAACTAGCTGGCGTTTTTACGATACTATATACACAGAACGTTATATGACCACCCCACAGGAAAACCCATCTGGTTACGACGAAAATTCGCCAATAAATCACGTAGATAAGTTAAAAGGCGATTTTCTTTTAGTCCATGGAACTGCCGATGATAATGTGCATGCTCAAAACGCTATGCGATTAACTGAAGCTTTAATTCAAGCGAATAAACAATTCGATTGGGCCATGTATCCAGATAAAAACCATGGTATTTATGGTGGGAATACTAGACTTCATTTATATAATAAAATGACCAGTTTTATTGATGAAAATTTAGGTGATAAAATAAAAGACGAAAAACCAGAAGAAATAAAAACCAAATCGAATATTAAAAGATAAAAATTAACTAACTATCAAAATATATTTATGACGAATTCAACAACCATTAAAAGGCCTCATGAAGAAGAATTATGGGGGCACCCAAAAGGGCTTTATGTTTTGTTTTTTACCGAAATGTGGGAGCGTTTCTCTTATTACGGTATGCGTGCTTTATTGGTGTTATACTTAACATCAGAAACTACAGGGAAAAATCCGGGTGTTGGTTGGTCGCAAGGTGAAGCTTTAGCGCTATATGGTTGGTATACTGCATTGGTTTATATAATGTCTATTCCTGGAGGATTTTTAGCCGACAGATATTTAGGTCAAAAAAAATCGGTAATTGTAGGCGCCGTACTGCTAGTTATAGGTCATAGTGTTTTAGCTATAGAAGCTATGTGGGCGTTTTATACAGGTCTTGGTTTTATTATTTTAGGAGTTGGGTGTTTAAAACCTAATATATCTACAATGGTAGGAGGGCTTTACAAAAAAGGCGATGTAAGAAGAGATAAAGGATTTACAATATTTTATATAGGCATTAATGTAGGCGCTTTTTTATCAGGCTTAGTTGTAGGCTATGTAGGCGAGGTTCATGGTTGGCATTATGGCTTTGGTTTAGCAGGAATTTTAATGGTTTTAGGATTAATCCAATTTTTAGCAGGACAAAAATACTTAGTTCACGTAGGTAATTATTTAGGTAAGTCTGAAAGTGTACAAGATCAAGAAGATTATAAAAGACCATTAACAAAAATTGAAAAAGATAGAGTAGTGGTACTTTTAATCTCTTTCCTTTTAATCATAGCTTTCTTTGCTGCATTTGAGCAAGCAGGAGGTTTAATGAATATATATGCGAAAGAAAAGACTAATAGAATGTTATTAGGTTGGGAAGTTCCAGCAACTTGGTTTCAATCTTTAAACTCTTTCTTTATTATAACACTAGGTGTTGCTATTGCAGGATTTTGGTCTAAGAGACAATTAAAAGGAACAGAGGCTTCTTCGCTTTTTAAAATGATTGTTGGTTTGGGTATTACAGGTGTAGGTTTCTTATTTATGTCGGCAGCAGCAAACGAATATGATACAACTGGAAGTTCTATGATGATTTGGCTAGTATTAGCTTATTTATTTCATACAATTGGTGAGTTGTGTTTATCTCCAGTTTCACTTTCATTTGTTACAAAATTAGCTCCAGCAAAATATGCTTCTATTATGATGGGTATTTATTTTGCGACAACAGGTTTAGGAAATAAAGCAGCAGGTTTATTAGGAGAATCCTCTTCGGTTTTCGGCGAGTTTAAAGTATTTACAGGAATAGCTATTTTTTGTATTGGTTTTGCGCTTTTGGTATTTTTATTTTTAAAGAAATTAAAGAAATTAACTCATGGCGCAGAAGATAATGAGGTTGATTACAGTACAAAAGAAGCAGAAGGATTTGAGATAGCAGATAAACAATAATAAGAAAAAAACATGGCTCAAAATTCAACCGATCAATTTTTTAAAAGCACCGTTTTAGGTCATCCATCAGGATTATTTGTATTGTTTTTTACCGAAATGTGGGAACGTTTCTCATATTACGGCATGCGTTCACTTTTAGTGTTATTCTTAACCGCTTCATTATTCGATGAAGGTTGGGGCTGGCCGCGAGAGCATGCTATGGCTTTATTTGGCTCTTATGTAGGCTTGGTATATTTATCAACTATGATGGGTGGTTATTTTGCCGATAAAATTATAGGTTTTAGATATGCCGTTTTAGTAGGTGCTCTTTTAATGACGCTTGGTCACGCATCAATGGCTATAGAAACGCCTTGGTCTATTTACTTAGGTTTAGGTTTGTTGGTAATAGGTAACGGCTTTTTTAAACCTAATATGACTTCTATTATTTCCGAAATGTATAAAGATAGACCCGAGAAAAAAGACGGTGCCTACACTATATTTTACATGGGGGTAAATGCTGGTGCTTTCATTGGAATTATTTTATGCGGTTATTTAGGTGAACAAGTGGGGTGGAGCTTAGGCTTTGGTTTGGCAGGAGTGTTCATGCTTTTTGGGTTAATTCAGTTTTGGTTGGCTCAAAATATATTTGGAAAAATAGGATTAAAACCTGTAAAGAATGATGCCAATTCTATTGAAGCTCAAGATACCGATAAACGTGTACCATTTACCACATGGCAATTAATATTAATATTTATTATGGTAGCTTTAGGGTTACTGTGGATTATTAATGCGCCAGCAACCACAATTTCCGATGGCGCAATTAATGTATTTGGCTTTTTAGGAGAGCAAGGCAATAATATAGCCATTTTAACGGCATTAGGATTGTTTTTAGTATTACTAGTTTATCGCTTTACACAATATTCTTCCATAACCAGAGATAAATTAATAGCAGTTGCATTTTTCGCGCTACTTTCGGTGTTTTTCTGGGCTATTTTCGAGCAATCTCCAGGAACACTAACTATTTTTGCAAACGATTATACCGATAGATCTTTAGATGGTGCCTCGGCGAATATTTTTAGAATTGTAAATACCTGTTTAGTGGTTGTGCCTTTAGGTATTATTTCATGGGTACTAATTTTACTTTTTAAACAAACTTTTGCTAAATATAAGTGGGCAAACTTAGTTTTAAGCTTAAGTTTTATTATTGTTTGGGGTATTGCTATATGGATGCTAGTTAATCAATTTAATAGTGAAAATTTAGAAATTCCGGCCTCTTGGTTTGCGAGCTTAAACTCGTTATTTATAATAACATTAGCACCGTTGTTTTCAAAATGGTGGGAAAGTAAATACAATCCTTCTGCCAATGTTAAATACGGTATTGGTATGTTTTTATTAGGGTTAGGAATGGCCTGTGTAGCCTTTGGAGCTGCGGGTATTGAGCCAGGAGCTAAAACAGCTTCGGTTAGTATTATTTGGTTAATTTTAGTGTACTTATTTCACACCATGGGCGAGCTTTGTATTTCTCCGGTTGGGTTATCTTATGTTAGTAAATTAGTGCCAGCAAGAATGATAGCTTTTATGTTTGGAGTTTGGTATTTAGCCGTTGCTATTGGTATGAAAGGTGCTGGAGTATTTGGTGAAAACGTAGATAAAATTGCCGACGAGAACGGTATTAGTTACTTCTTTTGGTTGTTAACAATAGTGTCTGTTGCTGTAGGTGTGATTTCAATCGTATTTCAACCAATCATAAAAAAGCTAATGCATGGTGTTCGTTAATCGATAAAATCATAAAAAATAGAATAAAATGCTCCTTTTAAGGGGCATTTTTTGTAAGTTCGGAACGACTTTTGAAACTAAACGGGTTATGAAACATATACTATTTACAATTTTTATTGCCTTGGTTACTATTACAACTAGTGCTCAAGAAATTAAGTGGCTAACCTTAAATGAAGCCTTAGCACTTCAAAAGAAAACACCCAAAAAAATTATGATGGATGTTTATACCAGTTGGTGCGGGCCTTGTAAGATGCTAGATAAAAACACGTTTCAAAATGAAGACGTAGCAAACTATGTAAATCAACATTATTATGCCGTAAAGTTTAATGGTGAAGGTAACGATGAGATTAATTATAAAGATACCGTTTTTGGTAACCCTGATTATAATCCTGCAAATGCAAACAGTAGAAATTCACCACATGATTTTGCAAGATATCTTCAAATAAATGCATATCCAACGGTTGTGTTTTTCGATGAAAACGGAGATCTTATTACACCGTTGCGCGGATATCAAACCCCAAGTCAAATTGAAATTTATTTAAAGATGTTTAAAAACGACGACCATAAGAATATAACTTCGCAAGAAGAATTTAATACATATTATGAAAACTTTAATGCTGAATTTAAAGGATAATAGATTATGAGATATATTTTAATAACGTTTTTATTTATTGGTTCTTATTCTGTTTCTAATGCTCAAGAAGCATTAACATGGCATACCGATATGAATGAGGCTTACGAAATAGCTAATTCTGAAAACAAACCTTTAATGTTATTTTTTACAGGTTCCGATTGGTGCGGATGGTGTACTCGATTGCAAAATGAAGTGTTTAAAACTTCCGATTTTAAAAACTGGGCAAAACAAAATGTTGTTTTAGTAGAGTTAGATTTTCCGAGACGTAAACAATTAGAGCGCGAGTTACAAATTCAGAATTATCAACTTCAAAAAATATTTAAAGTAACTGGATATCCTTCGGTACATTTTGCAAAACCTGGTTTGGCGCAAGATGGAAAAAAGAATTTAAATAGCTTAGGAAAAACGGGTTACGTGCGCGGAGGTGCTCAAAAATGGCTCGAAGTCGCTAATAATATTGTAGCACCAGTAAATTAAAACAATTAATAATTTAAAATAAAAGCGCCCTTTTTACTTGTTTGGTGAAAAGGGATTTTTCGTTTTAAGCAAACGGTTTCCCAATGTTCAATATAGCTTTTGTAATTGCTGCCGTCCGCTATAATTTGTTTTGGGTTTATAGAATCAATCAATCGGTTTAAATTAATTTTTGGTGATTGCCGCAGTAATACATAATCTGGTTTTACGGATTTAAAATTATAAATTCCTAAGCTATCAACTACCAAAATAGAAGTGTTGTTGAGTTGATAATAGGTTTGTAAAGCTTGATGTTTTTCTTGATTTATGTGGTTTCCTATGCGGTAATCTTTAATGATTTTTGTTTTTGAATGTTCTAAGCTATCTAAATCTGAAGCAATAGTAATATTGTTGTTTGAAGTATTTCCGATAAGGCTAAATCTACTTTTATGAAACACAATAAATTCGTTTGAAGGTTTAGTTAAATCTGTATAAAAAAAAGCTAGTTGAAATATTAAGACAGAAATCAAGAATAAACGAATGTTCCAATAAGTTTTTTTAATGCAACATCTCACAAAAGCTGTAATTAAAAAATAGCTAGTTATTACATAAATAAAACTAAAAGGAATAGCTTTAAATAGAAAGTCTTCTTGCTGAGAAACCCAACCCACAAAATCGTTCATTAAATTAATTATATAGCCAAAACTTGTAGCTAAAAATTGAGGTAAGGCATTTATACAAGCTAATACAATTACCAAAACTCCCAAACCTAAAATAAGGCCGAGGAAAGGAATAATAACTAAATTCGAAATAAAAAATAACCCCGGAAACTGGTGAAAATAATATAAACTAATAGGAATAATACCAAATTGAGCAGATACTGTAACCGTAAAAGTATGCCAGTATTTGTCGAGAAACTTATTTTTGGGTTGCCATAGTTTATATAAAATAGGGTCGATAGTAACAATGCTAAAAACGGCTAAATAACTAAGTTGGAAACCAACATCGAACAAAAACATAGGTTTTACTAATAAAATAAAAAACATTGAAATGGCTAAGGTGTTGTAAATATTAGTTGGCCGTTTTAAATTCATAGCAATTGCTAAAATGCTAAACATAGTAACTGCTCGCGTTACTGAAGCCGATAAACCTGAAATTACAGCAAAAGCCCAAAGGAAACAAACAATTAAAATAGTTTTAAACACCTTACCATTTTTAAATTGTTCAATAGGTTTAAAAACAATATTTAAAATAAAGAGAATAATACCAACGTGTAAACCAGAAACCGCTAAAATATGAATAGCTCCAGCATTGGTGTAACTGGTGTAAATGTTTTTGCTAATATCTTGTCGTTGACCTAACAGTAGTGCATTAACAATGCTTAATTCATCTTTTGAAAAATGATAATCTTTAAGTTTTGCATTGATAAAGGTTCTAATAGTGTTTGCAAAACCTAAAATACTTTTTGATTTTGAGTCTAGTTTTAAAACAGCATTATTTGTTGTGAATATTTGATGGTAAATGTATTGCTTACTTAAATAGTTTTTATAATCAAATTGATGCGGATTTAAAGGGTGAATTAAATCCTTTAACTGTGCTTTGGTTATGGCTATTTCATCAACATTTAAACGAATTTCGGTACTATCTTTTTCAATGTTTAATAGTGTTTTTCCGGAAACTTTAGTGCTATCAATTTTTAAAATATCAACCACATATTTATTATAATAGTTTCCTGGTTTCAGTATTTCTTTTACCCTAAAACTTATAGTTTTAATATTGTTTTCGCCGTAGGAAATTGTTTTAGTATAATGATTTATATGGTTTTTTTGATTATGAAAATTTACGGTAAGTACACCAATAGAAATAATTGTTAAATAAGCCAAAACTCCAAACCATATCAATGAATTAAGCTTGTTTTTAAAATACACATAGCTTATGGCTAATAACAATAAAAATAGGGCAGAAGTAACTAATGAAATTGTAACGGTTATATTTATAAAATAACCCATTACAATGCCTAGAATTAGGCAAATAGTAAGATTGATAATGGTAAAGTTTAGAAGCTTCATAGTCGCTTCTAAATATAATAAATATCTTACAAAACGCGACGCGCTTCAATAAAAGCTTTTAACCAATAAGTTTCATTAAGTCCTGAAACAATAACACCTTTACTAGTTGTAGAGTGAATAAACTTAATATCATTATCGACAATATCTACAATCAATCCTACATGGTTAATATCGTTTCTTTTATTTTTTCCTGTTTTAAAAAAGAGTAAATCGCCTTTATGTACATTTTTTAAATTAACTTTTGTACCACGTTTCGCCATATCTCTCGATATTCTAGGTAGTTGCACATTGTTAGCTGTAAATGAAGTGTAAATTAAGCCAGAGCAGTCCATTCCTTTTTTAGTGGTTCCTCCCCATTTGTATTTTACGCCTTTAAACTGTTCGGCATAATCAATAATATTATCTGCTTTAGATTTTGATGTGTTTTTTTTAGATTTAACGGTAGTTTTAGATGATTTACCTTTTGTACTCTTTGAAGATTTACAACTACTAAATGCAACAAGAAGCATTAATAAAAGTACAAGTTTTTTCATGGTAATATTAAATTTGGGCATTTTTAAAAATTAATTCGGCTGTTTTTTTGCTGGCACCTTTACCACCTAATTTTTTTTCTAATTCAAAATAATCCAAAAACATGGTTTTTCGCATGTCTTCATTTAAAATGTTGTTTAATTCTTGCTTTAAGCGTTTTTTATTGAAATCGTTTTGAATTAGCTCGGTAACCACTTCTTTATCCATTACTAAATTCACCAACGAAATATATTTTAAGGTAATAATACGTTTTGCAATTTGGTACGAAATATTACTACCTTTATAACACACAACTTGCGGTACTTTAAATAGAGCGGTTTCTAAAGTTGCCGTTCCTGAAGTTACCAATGCTGCATACGAAATACTCAACAAATCATAGGTTTTATTAGCTATAAACTTAACGTTATTAGATTTTATAAAGGTCTGGTAAAAACTAAACTCCTGACTTGGCGCTCCTGCAATTACAAATTGGTAATTGCTGTAATCGTCTACTAAACTTAGCATTACTGAGAGCATTTTAGTTATTTCTTGCTTACGGCTTCCAGGTAAAAGCGCAATAATAGGTTTGTCTCCTAATTTGTTTTCTGCTCTAAATTTAGCTTCTTTAACTTGGGTTCTATCTGCAATGGCATCAATTAAAGGATGGCCAACAAAATGCACGTTGTAATTGTATTTTTTATAAAAATCTTCAACAAAAGGAAGAATTACATACATGGAATCAATATCTCGTTTTATATCAAAAACACGTTTTGCACGCGATGCCCAAACTTGTGGAGAAATATAATAATTGGTTTTAAAACCTTGCTGTTTTGCCCATTTTGCAATTCGTAAATTAAATCCGGAGTTATCAATAAATACAATAACATCGGGTTTAAATGTTGCAATATCTTGCTTGCAAAATTTTATTAGTTTAAAAATTTTATTGAGGTTTAAAATAACTTCAATAAATCCCATAAAAGCACGCTCTTTATAGTGTTTTACTAAAGTGCCACCAACATTTTGCATGGCATCGCCACCCCAAAACCTAATGTCTGCATTAGCATCAACTTTGTACAATGCCTTCATTAAGTTAGCGCCATGTAAATCGCCCGAAGCTTCGCCAGCAAGAATGTAATATGTCATTTATTAATGGTCTAAAATATTTTAAAAATAAAGGTACATACAGCTAAAATAACAGTTATTAAAAGTACACCGCGCGCTTTGTAATCTTGTCGTTTTCTAATAAAAACAAAAAAAGCAATCAGGTTTAAAATAGCACCTAAACTTATTAATTTACCTAAAAAACCTTCACTAATGGCTGCTTTAATAACAGCGGTAAAATCGTCGCCACCACCAAGTAACATTGCTGCTAATATTAAGCCAATTGTATTGGCAACTAAGCCAACTATTATTCCTATAATAACGTCTTTTTTAATCATTTAAATTCCAGTTTTCTAAATTCTTTATAAAGTGATGTGCAGTTAAATCGAATTGTGTTGGGACTATCGAAATATAATTGTTCTCTAGCGCCCAGGAGTCGGTATCTTTGCCGTCATCTAAATTAACAAATTTTCCAGTAAGCCAGTAATAATCTTTTCCTTGTGGTGTTTGGCGTTTATCGAATTCTTCAACCCAATTCGATCGTGCTTGTCGAGAAATTTTAATACCTTTTATAGCATCTTTAGTTACGTTTGGTATGTTTACATTTAAAACAATACCTTCGGGTAAACCATGTTTTAAAACTTGCTCTGTAATGGTTTTTATAAAAGATTTCGATGGTTCAAAATTAGCATCATGACCATAATCTAATAGTGAAAATCCAATGGCAGGAATACCTTCAATACCAGCTTCAATAGCAGCGCTCATAGTTCCCGAATAAATCACATTAATCGCAGCGTTAGACCCATGATTAATACCTGAAACACAAAGCGTTGGTTTTCTATTTACAATTTCTCTAATGGCAATTTTTACACAATCGGCAGGTGTTCCGGAGCAGCTGTATTCTGTTTGTGGACCTTGGTCTATGGTTACAGGATCTGCAAAAAGCGTGGAGTACAACGTAATAGCGTGTCCCATGCCACTTTGCGGGCTGTCTGGAGCTACTACAACTACATCTCCAAGCTCATTCATAACTTCAATTAAAGCACGAATTCCAGGAGCATTTATGCCATCATCGTTAGTTACTAAAATAAGTGGTCTTTCTGCCATACTGTTTGTTTAAATTCTATGCGCTAAAATACATAAATTACATATTAAAAGATTAAATAAGGTCGTTTAACAAAAAATTAGTAGCGTTTGATTGTTTTGGCATACTTTTTTCTACTATTTTAGTAAAAATAATGTCGTGCTTCCTAGAGCAACTAAATTTAATAGATGAGAAAAATTATGAAAAGGAATTATAAAGCAATGCTTTTGGTATTGTTATTAGCATTTGCTTCGTGCAGTTTTACTACAAAAAAATTTGATAACCCAGACAAGGATAAATTATTAATTCAAATTATAACCTTTGTTTTAGAACAAGGGCATTTTGATCCAATTCAATTTGATGATACATTTTCGGAAGATTTTTTCGAAGATTATATTTCTATAACCGATCCTTTTAAACGTTATTTTTATGAGTCGGATATTAAAGATTTCGAAAAGTTTAAGTTAACTATCGACGATCAATTAAAGGCAACAGATATAACTTTTTTTAATGTTGTTAATCAAAGAACGTTACAACGTATTGCGGAAGCTAAAGAAATATACAAAGCAGTTTTAGCTAAACCTTTCGATTATACTATTAACGAATCTTATGATAGTGATACAGAAAAGGCTGATTTCCCGAAAAATAAAAAAGAAATGACGGAGCGTTGGAGAAAACAGTTAAAATTTTCAACTATTTCAAACTACGACGATCTTAAAAGAGAAGAAAAACAAAAAAAAGAAAAAGACCCGTCGTATACTGTAAAATCTGATGCTGAAATTGAGAAAGAAGCAAGAGAAGCTACTTTAAAATCATTGAATATTATTTTTGAAGATTATATAGATGACCAAACAAGAGAAGATTGGTTTGCAATTTATGTAAATACAATTGTAGAAGAATTCGATCCGCATACCTATTATTTGGCTCCTAAAAATAAAGAAGATTTCGATCAACGTATGTCAGGAAAACTAGAAGGTATTGGAGCTCGTTTACAAAAACGAATGGATTATATAAAAGTGGTTGAGTTAATTTCTGGCGGTCCTGCCTGGAAAGGAGAAGAGCTTGAAGTTGAAGATGTTATTTTAAAAGTAAAGCAAGAAGACGAGGACACTCCTGTGGATATTGTTGGTATGCGAATTAACGATGCCATTAATTACATAAAAGGTCCTAAAGGAACTAAAGTAACATTAACCGTTAAGAAGGTTGATGGGACGATTAAAGACATTACAATTACTCGGGATATTGTTGAAATTATAGATACTTATGCTAAGGCTTCAGTAGTTGAAAAAGATGGAAAAAAATTTGGTATAATTAATTTGCCAGCTTTTTATGTTGATTTTCAGGATTATAAGAATATTAACGCAGCTAAAGATGTTAAGGCTGAAATAGAGCATTTAAAAGCTGAAGGAATGGAAGGTCTAGTTCTAGATCTAAGAAATAATGGTGGAGGATCATTGCCTACTGTGGTAGAAATGGCAGGTCTATTTATAAAAGATGGTCCTATTGTACAAGTACGTTCTACGGGCGAAGCCAAGGAGGTGCTTAAGGATAGAGACAAATCTATTTCGTGGGATGGTCCATTGGTGATTTTAGTAAACGAAATTTCAGCCTCTGCTTCCGAAATTATGTCTGCAGCAATGCAAGATTATAAACGAGCAATTATTATTGGAAGTAAGCAAACCTACGGAAAAGGTACTGTGCAAAATGTTATGAACTTAAATAATATGTTACGTAACAATAATGCTGGTGATTTAGGAGCCTTGGCTTTAACAACACAAAAATATTATCGTATTAACGGAGGTTCGGTTCAGTTAGAAGGAGTAAAAAGTGATGTTACTGTTCCTGGGCGTTTTACTTATATAAATGTTGGTGAAAAAGATAAGGATAACCCATTACCTTGGGACGAAATAGACCCAGCTATTTATACTCCTTGGGAAAATTACTTCGATTACGAGACTACGGTGGCTAAAAGTAATGAGCGAATGAAAAATAATCCGCAAATTGCATTAATAGATGAAAATGCTAAATGGGTTAAAAATAAAATTGATGAAACTGTTTTCTCATTAAACTACAATGATTATGTGAAACAAAATGAAAAAAATGAAGCAGAGTCAAAAAAATTCGATGCTATTGATGATTATAACGCTCATTTAAATTTCTATTCAACAACTTTTGAAAAATCCTTGATTGAAAATGACTCTTCAGATTTAAAAGAAAAACGGGAACGATGGCACAAGAGTTTAAGTAAAGATGTTTACATTGAAGAAGCTTTAAATGTATTAGAAGATTTAAAAGCATCTTACCCAATTAAAAAGGTGGCTTCAGCAGTTAAAAAGTAGACATTTTATGGCAGAAAAATCAAAGTCATTAAAACAATTAGCGCTTCAAAAGTTTAAGAAAAACTTTTGGGGCGTTTTTTGCTTCATCTATATAATTATTGTGGGTTTGGTCTCGGTGTTTTCTTATGTACTCGCACCAGATAATTCGCAATATGCTAACCAAATGCATTTGGCAATCCATTCTAAAAAACCTGGTTTTAAAGTTCAAGTGCTCACTATTCCTTCAGATTTAAAAACCAAGCAAAATATTTTCGATAAATTATTCTTTGGTAAAATAAATATAAATACTGAAGTGCCTATTTCTAATTATAAAATTGAGAATAATAATTTGTTTTATACAGAATATACTTCTGATGGCTTATTAGGTACAGAAAAAAAACTTAATTTAAATGTTTTTCCTAATAAGTCGGCCGAAGATTTCATAAATGAAAAAAACTTTATACTAGGAACCGATAAGTATGGTCGCGATTTATTAAGTCGTATTCTTGTTGGTGCTAGAATTTCTTTTTTTATTGGTTTTGTTGCTGTGTTTATATCTTTAGTTATTGGTATTTTTATGGGAAGTTTAGCTGGATATTTTGGAGGTAAAGTAGATGCGGCCATAATGTGGATAATTAATGTAACTTGGTCTATTCCAACCTTACTTTTAGTAATAGCCATTACTTTAGCGTTAGGAAAAGGCTTTTGGCAAGTATTTATAGCTGTAGGATTAACCATGTGGGTAGAAGTTGCTCGTGTTGTACGCGGACAAATTATTTCGGTTAAAGAAATGCAATATGTTACGGCTGCTAAAGCTTTAGGATACAGTCATTTTAGAATTATTACTAAACATATTTTACCTAACATTATGGCGCCAGTAATTGTAATATCGGCAGCTAATTTTGCATCGGCTATTTTAATAGAAAGTGGCTTAAGCTTTTTAGGTATTGGTGCACAACCGCCCATGTCTAGTTGGGGCGCCATGATTAAAGATCACTATAATTATATTATTTTAGGAAAACCTTATTTAGCCGTTATTCCAGGACTTTGTATTATGAGTTTGGTTATGGCTTTCATGCTTATTGGTAATGCCCTGCGAGATGCTCTCGATGTTAAAGGATAATAATAAATTGAAATTAAAAATACTATTTCTTATAACTCAAAATATCAACCTTCTTAATTTCGTTGGTTTTAGCTTTTAATTCATTATTTCTTTTAAGCATTTTCATAATATCCGTGCCAACAAAAACCGGTGTTTGGTTAACCTTATCTCCAGTGCAGGACGTTATTTGCTTTTTTAAATCGGAGTTGTTTAAAACGAGTTGCTTTATATCTGCTTCGTTTTCTGAAAGTTGATCGGTTAAATCGGTTATGGTTTTATCTACTTCGGTTTTGTATCTATTTAAAGAATCTTTTAAACGTTGGGCATTTTTATCGTTTGTTTTAATAACAACACCCATAATATTTAGTTCGGAGGCATTGGTTAAAAGGTTTTCAAACTGACTTTTAAATAGAAAAAGAGCAATGAGAGCCACTAGTGCCCAAATAAGGGTTTTATACGGAAAATTAGATTTGTCTGACATGATTTAAATATTTTAGATTTTGTTGGAGTTAAATTTGTTTGAGCTATAGTTTAATGCCTCAAAAATAGAAATATTTTTAAGTTATTAAGTCGTCGGTTTGCGGATTTGTAGGTTCTATAATGATATCGTCTTCTACCAATTTTGTTTCATACAAAAAGTCGTTGGCAAAAAAATGTAACATATCGGCACTTAATAATTTTTTTCTTTGTGATTTCCATGTGTTTACGGCATCTTCACCGTACATGTAATTTACCAAGTCTTTAAATTTCCAATGACTTCCTTTTCCCCAATGCTGAGTGAAATCGATGTTGTTTTCTTGCAAAACTTCAATAATTCGAGTGCAATATTTTTCGAAACTCATTATTTTTTTAGTTTTATTCCACTGTACACCATCAATTTCTAACATACAAGTAATTGGAAATTTTGTAAATCCTAATGTAGCTTTCGTTTGTTTAACAAATCGCATGGCGAAAATACCTGGTATTGGTCCTTCTTTAGTGGTTAAATCGCATAATAGTTTTAAAACTTTCGAAGCATCTTTGTGGTCAATACCAACCGAACAAGCAAAAGCGGGTCCTTGGTATGGCGCATCCCAAAATATTTCGGGTAAGGTTCCGGTTAAATCTTCGTCGACTTTTGGCAAAATCGATTTTTCTAAACGCTTAATCAGCCAAGGTATACTTTTGGGCCAGTTTTCTGCCATTTTGGTAAATAAATGAATTAAATCCATGTATAAGGATTGCTTAATTATTGGAAACGGGTCTTTATAATCGTTTCTGTAATCATGCTTATACATAAGTTCAACAACGTATTCTGCTTCATTACTGTATTGATTTACAAATACTTTGTAATGATATGGTGTTTTACCAAAACCATCAGGTGTTGTTTCCGCAGCTATTTTGAATGTAGAATTTTTAAAATCTAAAGTATCAGCGAGCTGTAACGCGATATTTTTATCAATTTTTCGAACATAACGATTAAGTAAAAAACGTGGTTCGGCTTCAATTACGACACCGTGAATAAATCCGAAGCTACCCAAACTAACCAATGCGGCGTAAAACATGGCATCGTCTCTAATAATTTGTTTTGAAATCGATTTGGCAAAAGTATCATTTAATGCCGCTTTACTTTTGGGTTCTATATAAACACTGTCGTCAACATTGGGACCCGTTATTAAATGTAACCCTACAACATAATCCTGTACCGAACCTACTTGGAAAGCCGAACCATGAACGCCAGTAGAAATACAACCCGCTATAGTTTGTCCGTTACTAGCGCCTGTAGTTTTTAATGATTTGCCGTGAGATGAGAGCACTTCAGAAATTCGTTTAATTGTAGTGCCACATTGAAATAGAAATAAATTTTCGGCATTAAAACTTGTATCGTTATGTAAATTTTCTGATTGAATAGGAATATGAATATTCATAAAGCCATTGTAATGCATGCGGTCTTTATGATGTGCAATATGGTTTAATGACCAAGCCGAACCATAGGCTCTAAATCCATGATTGGCATCGTAAGTTTCTTTTATTAAACGCTGAATTTCAATAACAGCATCGTTATATCGGTCGATTTTTTTTGGAAGAATACCATCGCCTTCTAACTCTGTTATGTATAGTTTTTTTAATGGGAAAGAACCGTTGTTATGTAAGGTGTCCCATGTTTTTAAATCGTGTGTTTTTGTAGTTGCCATAATTTTAATTTGTAGGTTTCATGCATACATATTTAACTTTAAGCTTGCGTTTTTTTCCAAAAGAAAATACACTTAAAAGTGAGCCTCCAAACGTGTTTTTAAATTCAACCGTATGTAGTTTGCCAGATTTACAAGCGTCGGTTTCTTTAATTAAATAGGTGAAGTCTTTTGAAACTATATCAATTTTAATAACCGTATCGAGTTCTACAACTTCCATGCCTCTGTAATAATCGTTTCGCGATAATAGCGGATCGGGTTGATAAGTGCCGTTTACACTACGAAGTCGTACAGAATAGCATGAACTAAGCAGTAAACAAGTAGTAATTAATGTGAAAAGTTTAATTGGGTTTTTCATGGGGTAATAAGTTTTTATGGTTTTAAATCGATTGAAGCTTTGTTAAGGTTTTTGAAGCAAAATCGCTTCCAAATTCCGAAGATAAATCGAGTGATTCCTCACGTCCGAGCGTGTAATAAAGTTCAGAAATATTTGGAGGTGCATAACAAAGTACCAAATCGGTAAACATATTGTAAGCGCCTTTTGTTTTCTTTTTTGAAGTTGTTAATCCGCTGTAACTCGTTGAAGCAAAGCCCGAGCAGTTTTGTAGTTTGTTGTTATGATTTAAATAGCTTTTACCAGCAATAACTTGGCATCCTGCCGAAAAATTAGAGCTTCCAACTCCGGTCCAATGAATATTAATGCTTGGATTTACTTGAAGCCCTTTTGTACGACCTTGATTATCGACAACCTTTAAATCGTTGTTTGTTAGAGAATTATTATTATCCCAATCGCGAAGAATCATAACGCCTTTTGGGTTTTTAGGCTTTAAGGCACGATATATTTTACGTTCGTTGGTTATTTTGTGCCATCCAAATCTATATAAGTGTTGGCCTTCAATTAAAAAGGCTTCGTCTTGGCGTTGTGCCATGGTTACACTCGGGTCTGTCGATCCCCAAAATGTAAATACCATACCATTAATTAATAAAAAGAATAAATCGTCGTTTTTACGTTTTGTAGTACTTTCATTTTGGTTTCTACGAACACCAATTAGGTGAATTTTATCGGTACTAAAATCCCAATCGTGTGGTTTTATGCTGGAGTACGTTTTGCCTAATGTATTAAATTCACTTAAAATAGGGCCTGGGTTTAAAGCGTAGTGTTGTTTCGCTTTATTTAAAAGATTAATCCAGTTTATATATTGTGGTGTTGGGTTGGTTTTAAATTGGCTCCAAACCGAAGTTATACCGTTGTTTTTCCACCGCATTATATGTTTCATGGTACCAGCACCAACAATACCATCCGGCACCATTGTGCTAACATTTTCTACCGTGCGCACATATTCTTGAAATAGCCTTACAGCCGCTTGAGTAACATAACCAAAAATGCCACTAAAGTCGTTTCGAGGCATAAAACCAGCATCAAACAAAAATTGTTGTAGCATTAAAACCTCGTTTCCATCAACATTTCTAAACGAACGCCACTTGGTTCTGTCGTCGTCTCTAAACGAAACTTTATCAAGTAAAAGACCATCCATGTGGTAGGGTTTTAAGTACGTTTTCCGGTTATTCGGTCGCTTTCCAGTATCGCAACTTCCTAGATATAATGTAGCCATGACCTTTTATTTAATTTTCTTATTTAGTTCTTCTAAAATAAATTCTAAACTTGCTTTAACCGTTTTGCTTTTGGTGTAGTGTAATAGGAATTTAATTTGTTCAATTTCAACATTTATATACCTTGGACTATACAGTAGATTAAATATTTCTTTGTACCATTTTAGTATTATTCCATCTAGCTGATCTTTATTGTTTTTTGAAAGTATTAATCGGGCATAACTAATTTCGGTCATACCGAAAAGCACCGAAATATCAACATCTGCTTTATCGAAATCGTCTAGACGTTGGTAATATTCTTCAAGAAATTTATCTAAATCTGCTACTGCGCTAAAAGCTTTGTTTTTGCCTAGTAAATCCAACATCGTGAATTCGGTTTTTAAACTATCGAAATCACTGTCTTCAGGAAGTAATGCGCTATTTTTTAGGGCATCTTTAAAGGTTATACTTCCTTTTAGTGACTCTAAGCAATGGGCAATAAAAATCATGTTCGAGAAAGCATCGAGGTATTTACCGTCGTACTTATCTTTTGAAATATCTAGAGCATGTTGATAGAGTTTATAGGCTTCAAATAAATGCTGGAGTTCGTTAGGACGTTTAAAAAATGGTGCAGTTTGTTTATAGGCGTTCGCTACAATATTTAATCGTGTGGTATTTCTTCCTGCCAAGGTTAGCAGCTTTATCTCAGCAATATATTCCGAAATTAAATCTTCAACTTTTTCATTCTCTTTCGATTCAAGGTAATTATTTATGTTTTTCTTTAAAATAACCGATTGTACTAAACAATACTGTTCTAAAGCTTTTATGGAGAAGTTGCCATTATCGAAAACAAATAACTCTTTATACTTTTCGTAAGCTAAATTCGAATGCCCTAATTCATCATAAATTAATGCTTCTTTTTCTAAAACGGTAGCATCAATTAAGTTTGATTCTTGGGTTTTATCTAAAATGATATTTAGTTTATCGATAGCAGCGTCGTTAGTTACATTTTTATCACGAACGGCTATAAGTAAGTTGTCTAAATCGGTATAAACTTGGGAAGCAATAATGTACTTCTGATTTATTTTTTTTGATTTACTACTATTTCGAAACTTGTAATATTGATTGCCATAGCATTGGTATGCGCCCCAAGTATTTGTTCCAGAGTGGTTGTTATGACACGCCATTCGAGCTTTTTGTACAGCATCGCCAAAATTATAACCTTCAAACATTTTTTTGTAAAAGGTTTCGGCAAAGGTTCTTGCTGCTGCATCGTCGACTGGCCAACCCGTAATAATTATGGCTTTAACGCCCATTTCAATAAGTTGCGTGCCTATGTTTGCAGCTAGTTTAAATCGGTTTTTACTATATATGTCGTCTTCCGCATCTAAAACTCCAGAAAAACAACAGTTTATAAAAATAAATTCTGGAACATAGCCAATTTGATTAATAACCGCAGGGTCAATACAAAGTCCGTTTCCAATAGCTATTCCAACATTATCATCTCCCGGATTATAAACACCATGACCTGCAAAATGCATGATTTTATAAGGTCTACTAAACAATTCCATCATAATATGTTTGGCGTTGGAATTTATTAGCGGGTTTACACGAAAAGCTTCTTTTTTAAATTTATTAATCACCCAAATGGCTTCCTCTTTTGCAGCTGGTAACGGAAATAATCCGCGTTCGTTATAAACGGGATCGCCAACAACAAAAACATCTTGATTGTTTAACGATACAGGTGTGTTTTGGCTGCCATCTTGAGTAATTAGCTGCCTAATAAATCCTGTGTTTACCGATGCTGGTTTATCGGTAGTAGAACTGTCAAATAAAAGCTCCCACGGTATTTGGGCGGCGTATTTATCGAGTTTTAAAATAACGTTATTTTGATCTCTAAATATGTTTTTAAAATCGTTAGGAATTAACATTTCGAATAAGGTTTTCGATAGGCGTTCGTCCCAAACGTAAGTAGCAGACATTTCTTCTAATAGATATAAAATTTTAGATAGTTTAATGCCTATTTTTTCTTCGTCTACACGAGCTAATTTATTTGATGAAAAATATTTAAACCCATTTATTTTTGAAGGGTTTTTAGCATCAATCAGGCTGCCAATATGTAAATTATACCACCAATTGTAGTCGTTATTCCTAAAGTTATTTCGCTTTTTAGCACCTGCGCGCCTCACAATATTAGGATGCAAATTAAAAATTACGCGGTTGTCTGATTCTTGCAATCTGTACAAACTTAAATAAGCCTCGCTCGAAATAGTTTCGTAATAATTTATAAACTCAATATCTTTAATTTGTTTTAAGCCTTCGCCTGTTTCCTTAATTTGTTTATTGGCTTTTGCCACACCAAGTAAAATACCTTTTACAGAATCTTCAACCGGTAATTTGCCGTAACCAATAGCCATTAATACGAAAGATATTCCGGTGGCATATTTTTTGGCTTCGGGCAGCGTGTAGTTGTCACGCATAAACATAGCGTATTTTAAAACGGCTTGTTTAACAGATTTAGAAAGTAGGAAAGGAGTAACCGTATCGGCATTTCCTAAACCACAAACAATGGCTCCTTTGGGTTGTGTTTTTAAGTTAAAGAACACTTCGCTTTCACCAATTTTACCCGGATAGTAGCCAATATTCATGCGTTGCGATAAACGATCGTCGAGATATTTATCGAGTGCTTTTTCTGAACTTAAAATTAAATCCATAAAGAAATGTCCAACCATGACCGGGTAAAAAGCCACTTTTAAATCTGCATGTACAACGCGAACATTAAAGCTTTCTACTTCGGGTTCAATGTCTTTTTTAATATCGAAAATACCGTTAATTACAGCTGCTTCATTGTAAATAGGCTCTGGAGTTTCATAAACTTCTGTAATTATTTCACCACTGCGAGTTCCTGTTCGTTCGTTACTTAAAAGGTTTGTGCTTCCGGTACTTAAAATTTCAGAAACACCTTTAAAAATATATCCTTCATTGGCCAAATCGCCATGCGAAGTATGTGTATAAAATATTTTTTGTGTATTAAGTAGTTGTTTAGGAACACCAGTTTCCCAAGTTACACTGCCATCACCATAAGAAGTAGCTTCGTATATTAATTTTTTGTTTTTTGATAAGAATCGGTTTTTAAATTTATAATCGAAAACCGTTTCTTTGGCAAGCCCACAAACGTAATAAATGTTGTTAAAATCTTCTGGTTGAAGGCTGTTTGTAAATGCAATGACTTGATCGCGATAGTTTTTAAAATGAGTTAGTTCTTTTTTAAAATCATTAGGATCTGGCATGTGTTTTAAATCGGAAATAGTATTGATGTCTTCCCAGAATTTAGGGTCCCAAAACGGACGATTTTCACTTTCCTCGATAGGTAATAATTCGAACACGCCAGGGTATTTCCAGAAGATTTTTAGCAAATCGGCACGGTCGTTTTTTATATCGATAGCAGCCAGTTGTTTTACACGACGACTATGGCCAGTAAGAACTTCCATAATAAGGTACGATCCTAACCATGGCGTACCAAGCATTACAAACTTATTGAAGGTGTTTTGTTTAAAATTAGTCCAAACCTCTGGAAAATCCATCATTAATTGCCTAACCACTAAACCACCCATAGAGTGTGCAACGATATGAATTTTTATGTTTTTGTTTTGTAACACACTTTCAACCTGCTTTTTGAGGTCTTTAGCCGCTTGTTTTAACGATTTTCGCCAATCGAATTCTAAAGTAATAACATCGTAATCGTTTAGTAAATGCTCTGCGAAATTATTATAAAAGTCCTTTATAACGCCACTAGCTGTAACGTTAGGTTTGTTAATTGTAAGATTGTCAACGATTCCACCATCAAATATTTTTCGAATGTTAACCCATTGGTGTTCGTTGTTTTGTGCTAGCGACGAGCCCATTATACCGGGTATTACAATCGCCACATTTTTAGTTACGTTTTCAACAGAATACGACACGCCATCCATAGAAAATTTATCGAGTAGAATGCCACGATTTCCTTGGGTGTATAGGCTTTTTGTAAATAATGAAGATGGATTTTCTTCGTTGGCTTTTAGAGCATCTAAAACTGCATTGCTAGAATTGCTGGCTGTAAAATAATTGAAATGACTCGTATTACCACCTTTGGCTAAAAATTTATACATGCCACTAGTTCGAGTAACGCCATGTTCCATACGATTGGTATCGACAACTAAATCGTTAGCACCTCGGTAAAATAAATTGGCTAATATAACTTTTAAGGAATGTAGGTTTAATCCAGAAATATCTGAATCTCCAGCGATATTATATAATTCACTTTCTACAGTGGTTGCCGAAATATTCATCATTTTTTGAAATGACGATTCGGGCATCATACTATTTAATCCGGGAAGTACTTCTGGGTTTTCTTTCTGACTTATAATATCTAATAAAAAGGCTTTAACGCTGTGGTAAAACGGATTTGTAATACCAAAAGCCATAGATACAGCGTTTAAAATTAGGTTGAAATAATGGTCTATACGACGAGATAAAATGGTGGTTCCCGATGCCGGAGCAGCAACTCTAACAACTTTGTTAACTTGTAGTTTTTTGGTTTTTGCCACATTATTTATGGCGACCATTAATGTTTTGTTTTGTTCGTCTTCTTTTGTTTTTAAAATGGCTATTTCGGTTTCATGAAATCCAGTTACTTGATTACGATAATCGCATTTTGCTAAAATATCGGCAACCAGACCACCTCGTGAATGACTAATAATATCGATAATGCTGCCGTTAGGGCAAGCATTTAAAAAGTCTAAAGCATTTTGAAGCGGGCTTACAGAAAGGGTATGGTGCTCTAATGCCCAAATTCGCGATCCGTAAAGCTCGACTAAATTTTGCCATGTCGCGTTGTTGCTGTTTAATTTTTGAAAGGCGTCGTGAGTGGTTGATAATGTGCCATGAATAAATAATAAATGCGATTTAGAATCTACGTCATTTTGGTTAAACTTTGTTTTATTGAAGTTTTTGTCTAATTGAAACAAACCAATTTTTGGTTGTACTTTTTTATCGTAAGCTTTAGCTAGTTGAAGTAATGTTTTCTCTTTAAGTTTAGTTGCCTTTTCTGGGGTAAAAACGCTAAAAACTTTAACTAATGCACGATTAATGAAACCTCTGTTGTTTTCTGAAGTAATTTGTATGTTAAAAACATAATCTTCTTTAGCTAAAGAACGCTGACTACGTGTTTTTTTATCGTAAATATCTTGTACATCTTCTGGGTGACCAATCCATTCTGTATTGTCGGAAAATTGAAGCGCGATTAAATCGTTTTCCTCTAACTCGATAGTTTCTTCTTTATTTTCAGAACGCGTTGATGAAACTTCGATATAGCTTTTTAGTTTAAATTTTTGCTGAAGTGTTTCTGGAACTTTAAAGTCTACGTCTTCAACCTTAATTTTATGCCCTTTTATTTTAGCTGTTTTGGTCATGGTTTATGGTTTTAAAATGTAAAAGAATGTTTATATCACATTTTAATTCTAAAAACATTTATTTAAAACCACCCAACAACAGCAATCAGCAACAATTTTAAAGCTTACTTAGTTCGCAAATAGGTATAAAGCCACTTGCGAAAAAGAATCCGTTTTTAAGAATTAAAATTTATTTCTAGGCGTGAACCTAAAACTATTACGTAGAAATGTGGGGAATTATATTTGCGGGAGATGTTATAAAAGTACAAAAAATACTTAATAATCAATCACTTAAAGTGTTGAAATTTTAAGAATACGGTAAAATACGTAGGGAATATTGCTAATTGTTAAATTTAAGGTACGGGGTCGTAACCGGAGCCGCCCCAAGGATGGCAACGGCTAATGCGCTTTATAGCAAGCCAACTACCTTTAAATAAACCATGTTTTTTTAAGGCTTTTGTGGTATAATGAGAACAAGTGGGCTGAAATCTACAAGTAGCAGGAGTTAAAGGTGAAATAAAAATTTGATATCCCTTTATTAAAAACAGAAATGGTGCAACAAGTAGTTTTTTCATGCTTTTTCAACCTGAACTAGTGTCAGGTTCTCATTAAATTTAAGTTGGTGTGATTCTGAAACGAGTTCAGACTGATAATCAATGTTCTAATTTACAGAAAAGGTGGTGCCGTCTTTTCCATCTTTTAATTGAATACCTGCTGCTGCTAATTCATCACGAATTTTATCAGATAATGCAAAATCTTTATTTGCTCTAGCTTCTTGGCGTAATTTTATTAAAACATCTACAGCTGCCGCAAGTTTATCGGTTCCAGCATTGTTTTCACTTTCATTTAAAAGTCCTAAAACATCGAAAACAAAAGCATTTATACTTGTTCTCAAAGTTTTTAAATCTGCCTCGTTTAATGTTTGACTTCCTTCTTTTACTTGATTAATAATTTTAGCCGCTTCAAATAAATTAGCGATTAAAATGGGCGTATTAAAATCGTCGTTCATGGCATCATAACATTTTTGAAGCCATTCGTTAATGTTAACCGACGATGTTTTTGACGCTTCAAGCTTCGATAAAAGTGAAAGTGCTTCCATTAAACGATTATAACCTTTTTCGCTAGCTTTTAAGCCGTCATCGGTTAAATCTAAAACACTTCTATAGGACGATTGCGCCATAAAAAAACGAATCACGCTAGGCGAGTATGCCTTACTCATTTTATCGTTGTTACCCGAAAGTAACTCGTGCGGATTAATTGTGTTTCCTGTACTTTTAGACATGCGTTGCCCGTTAAGCTCCAACATATTAGCATGCATCCAATAGTTAACCGGCGATTTTCCTAAAGCAGCTTCATTTTGAGCAATTTCACATTCGTGATGCGGGAATTTTAAATCCATTCCGCCACCATGAATATCAAAGGTTTCACCTAAATATTTTGTGCTCATTGCAGTACACTCTAAGTGCCAACCAGGGAAACCATCGCCCCAAGGTGAAGGCCATCGCATAATGTGTTCTGGTTCGGCTTTTTTCCAAAGCGCAAAATCTTGTGGGTTTTTCTTGTCACTTTGCCCATCTAAAGTACGTGTATTGTGAATTAAATCTTCTAACTTACGTTTGCTAAGCTTTCCGTATTCGTTAGATTCGTCGAACTTATGCACATCAAAATAAACCGAGCCATTTACCTCGTAGGCAAATCCGTTATCAATTATTTTACCAATTAATTCAATTTGCTCAATAATATGGCCCGTGGCTGTAGGCTCGATACTTGGAGGCAAAAAGTTTAACGTGTTTAAAATATTATGAAAATCTACGGTGTAGCGTTGTACCACTTCCATAGGTTCTATTTGTTCTAAACGTGCTTTTTTAGTTATTTTATCTTCACCAACATCGGCATCGTTTTCTAAGTGACCTGCATCTGTAATATTTCGAACATAACGTACTTTATATCCCAAGTGTTTTAGGTAGCGAAAAATAACATCAAAAGACATAAATGTACGTACATTACCAAGGTGTACATTGCTGTAAACTGTTGGTCCACAAACATACATTCCAACATAGCCTTCGTTAATTGGTTTAAAAACTTCTTTTTGTCCTGTTATAGAATTGTATATTTTTATTTGGTTATGCTGGTACAGTTGCATTGTATTTTGTGGTTTGTTGATGAGGTATTTGTTTCAGTATTTTAAACTCAAATACGCTTGTGGAACATATTAAAATTTAGTGTCTAATTGAATGTAATCTAAAAACTCACGACGTACGGTTGTGTCTTTAAATTTTCCGCCAAATTCTGAGGTAACTGTACTGCTTTCAATATCGCGAATACCTCTAGAATTTACGCATAAGTGTTTTGCATCAATTACACATGCCACATCTTGTGTGTTTAAAACTTCTTGTAATTCTTTTACAATTTGAATAGTTAAACGCTCTTGTACCTGCGGACGCTTTGCATAATAATCTACAATACGATTCATTTTAGATAAACCAACTACAGTGCCGTTCGAGATATAGGCAATATGCGCTCTACCTACAATTGGTAATAAATGGTGTTCGCAAGTAGAGTATAAGGTGATGTTTTTTTCTACTAACATTTCACCGTATTTATATTTATTGTCGAAAGTTGAAGCACTAGGTTTTTTCTTAGGGTCTAAGCCTCCAAAAATTTCTTTTACAAACATCTTGGCAACTCGGTTTGGTGTTCCACTAAGGCTATCGTCTGTTAAGTCAAGACCAAGAGTTTCCATTATATGACGTACATCGTCTTTTATAATTTCAATTTTTTCTTCGTTTGAAAGCTCAAAAGCATCTAAACGAAGTGGTGTGTTTGATGAAGTTCCAATGTGGTCTTCTCCTAAGGCGTCATGTTCGTCAATGTGATTGTCAATTTTCATCAGGTGTAATTTTAGTTTGCAAAGATAAACATTTCCGTTTTTTTCAATTTATTCTTAACAAACAATTATTGTAATAATATTATAAATGTTATTTATATGTTTTTTTGCATAAAAAAGCCTGAATTTTAATTAATTCAGGCTAAGTTTTTTTAGGTTTCTTTTTTTAAAGATTGAATGCTAATGTTAAGGTTAGATTCGAATTTTTTCTATCAATTGAAGCTGTATCAATTAATCCTGTACTATATAATGGTGTTAAGTACGAACGCTCTGCTTGATCGTAAGTAAAATCGAGTTTAGTATTACCAAAACTAATACCAAGACCGAGGGAGAAACCTTCTAAATCGCCAACAGTTTCACCGTCTTCGTAAGGGCTTTCTTCAAAACGGTAACCACCTCTAAAACTAAATTGCTTATGTTTTAATTCGCCACCAAGTCTGTAAGTTGAAGCACTTGTAAAAGTGTTTGCAATTAATTCGTTTTGTTGTTGATAGTATGCGTCTTCAGTTGGCCCAAATTCCATTTTACCATAATCGTTGTTAGAGTAATCGAAACTAATTAAGCCACGATTTCCAAAAATATATGCCAAACTACCCGACACTTTCGATGGTGTTTTAAGTTTGTAACGTGGGTAAACGTTTACTACATCTGGAAAAATTTCAATAAAACCATTGCTACCATCTGTTGCAATGTATTGTGTGGTTTCTTCGTCGATGGTGTACCAAGTAGGAGAATCGTAAGTTGCACCAATGCGCAGATTAGGAGTTAATTTATAAATACCACCTACTTGAAACGAAAAACCATTACCTTGAGTTCTAAGTGAGTTTTCGAATTCAATATAATCAATTGTTGAAGCGGTATTAAAATTGTTTTCAAAAAGCAAGGTGGTTCGTTCGTAATCAATAAAATGTGAGTTTAGGTTTATTCCTAAATATAAATCATCTTCATATTGTGTAGCAAAGTTGAACGAAATTTTCCCATTGTAGCCCGTAGCAAAATAAGAGTAATCGTGCATAAAGTTACCTGGAGCAGCGTTAGAATAATATCTCGTATTAGCATCGTTGGTAATATCTTCTGGTTCTATAATAAAAGACTCGTACCCCAAAAAAGCTTGTTGGTTTGCGAACCCAAATTCGTTACCTATATATTGATAAGCTTCAGAATAGGTTTCCCCATCTAAACGTTCAATTTCATCTAGTCTTAATCCGTTGGCATGAAGGAAAAAATAGCCCGCAATCGAGTTTGCTGGAGACAATACGTCGTTTGTGGTGTTATCAACGAAAACATCGTCGTTGGTGTTTGTCCCAAAAGCGGTCCAGTTATTACTAAAATCGTTGGTTTTATCGTAAGCAATAGAAAAAGCTAGTTTTTTCCAAGGCGAGTTATTTCTGCTTGCAAAAACAAAAGCCGCACCTCCTTGATTTACATCGAAGGTAGAATTATTTGTTTTAACATCGTTTCCAAAATAGTTGGTGGTGTTTTTTGTATCTAAATTTGATACTGTAAAAGACACATAACTTTGATTAAAAACAGCCGAACTAGCTGGGTTTATACTTACAGCACTTAAATCGCCACCCAAGGCTCCAAAAGCACCACTTAAAGCTCTAAAGCGTGCACTTCCTTGAATTTCGCTTTGTGAATAACGAAGTGCATCCGTTATTTCTTGGCCATAACTAAACGCCATAGAAAGCACAGCTATGGCTAGTAAACTTATCTTTTTCATATATTTTTTTCTAATTTTTTAATAATCTTAACCGCGTCTTCTGCTACTTCCTGATGACGATCTGCTTGAGCTTCCAGACGATCTGCTAGAACTTCCTGAAGATCGCACGCTTGAGCTTGATGATCTTGAGGTTGAACTTGGCGTGTAACTTCTAGAAGGTGTAGATGTTTGTGAAGACGATCGTCGGGTATATGAACTGTTAGAATTTGTTCCTGAATTGTTTACAGTACTAGAACTTCTTCTTACAGTTGAAGATGTTCTTGAAGTAGAATTAGATACAGGTGTTCTAGATGTTCTACTAACTGTAGTCGATCCGGTAGTGTTTCTTGAAGCCGAAACATTATTACTATTTATACTGCTACGTCTTGTTGTTGTATTGTATTTTGAAGTTGACGTTCTCGAAGTTACCGAGCTTCGTCTACTTGTGGAGTTTACATTATTATTGGCATAACTACCTCTTCGAGTTGCATTATACGATGCTCTGTTTGTATATCTATTATTATAATATCTGTTTGAATTGTAAAAAGCGCGGTTATTTCCGTAATACCAAGAATTGTATCCCCAACCAGCATAAACATAAGGATTGTAATAACCATAAGCCCAATTATTCCAGCCCCAGTTATTCCAGCCATAATTCCATCTTGGATTCCAAGCCCAACGGTTATATCTCCAATCGTTCCAGCCCCAAGTGTTCCACCCAAAACCAGCATTCCAACCCCAGTTATTCCAACCGTTGTCAATATAATTAATGGTAACGCTCTCGTTTATTTGTCCCCAACCAGCATACCCTTGGTAATTATTAGCAATGCTATCGTTTTCAACAAAATTGTCGTTTTCATAAGTATCTATATCGGTGAAAATTTCACCATTGGCGTATAAACCTTCAGATTCAATAGATTTTGTTTTAAAATAATTCTCGTAATAGTTACTATTGCCGTTAGGGTTATCTTCTGGAACTTCAACAATAGCCTCTTCGTATTGCGTGTGCGTATTAGTGTTTCCGTATATACCATCATTAGCACCTCCAACGTATTGGTAAGAACCGCACGAAACTAATGCAAATAACAAACCAAATAGGCCTATTTTCGATAGATTCGCAAATATGTATTTCTTAAACTGCATAACTCTTTCTTTTTTATTGTTGAACATCGCAAAAATAGTTAGTTTTGCTGAACTATTTTTTTATTTAACATAGTCACAATATTTGTGCCAAAATATAGATATGAGTAAAAAACTTACCAGTAGAGCAGAAGATTATTCAAAATGGTATAACGAGTTGGTTGTAAAAGCTGATTTAGCAGAGAATTCTGCCGTACGAGGGTGTATGGTAATTAAACCATATGGGTATGCTATTTGGGAAAAGATGCAAGCGGAATTAGATAAAAAGTTTAAAGAAACTGGACACCAAAACGCCTATTTTCCATTGTTTGTGCCGAAAAGCTTGTTTGAAGCTGAAGAAAAAAACGCGGAAGGATTCGCAAAAGAGTGTGCTGTGGTAACTCATTATAGACTGCAAAACGATCCAGATAAGCCAGGTAAGTTACGTGTTGATCCTAATGCTAAACTTGAAGAAGAATTAGTTGTTAGACCAACAAGTGAAGCCATTATTTGGAATACTTACAGGAATTGGATTCAGTCGTATCGCGATTTACCAATTCTTGTTAACCAATGGGCCAATGTGGTGCGTTGGGAAATGCGTACACGTTTGTTTTTACGAACAGCAGAGTTTTTATGGCAAGAAGGGCATACCGCTCATGCTACTAAAGCAGAAGCGATTGTTGAAGCTGAACAAATGAATAATGTGTATGCTAATTTTGTTGAAAATTTTATGGCTATTCCGGTTATTCAAGGTTTAAAAACAGAAAGCGAACGTTTTGCTGGTGCCGAAGAAACATATTGTATTGAAGCGTTAATGCAAGACGGTAAAGCACTACAAGCAGGAACATCGCACTTTTTAGGTCAGAATTTTGCAAAAGCTTTCGATGTTAAGTTTGCTAATAAAGAAGGGAAGCAAGATTATGTTTGGGCTACATCTTGGGGTGTTTCAACACGCTTAATGGGAGCTTTAATAATGACGCATAGTGATGATAACGGGTTGGTTTTACCTCCAAACCTTGCGCCAAATCAAGTTGTTATTGTTCCTATATATAAAAGTGAAGAACAACTTGCAGCTATTACAGAAGTTGTAAATGGAATTGTTAACGATTTAAGAGCTAAAAGCATTTCGGTTAAATTCGATAACAGAGATACGCTACGTCCAGGTGCTAAATTTGCACAGCACGAATTACAAGGTGTTCCTTTAAGAATAGCGATAGGAGCAAGGGATTTAGAAAATGGAACCGTAGAGCTTGCTCGTAGAGATACTTTAACAAAAGAAGTTGTTCCTTTAGATGGATTAATTGACAAAGTAGAAGGTTTAATGACCGAAATACAAGAATCCTTATTTAATAAAGCACTAGATTTTAGAAATACACATATTACTAAAGTTGATACTTTTGAAGAGTTTAAAACCGTATTAGAAACAAAAACAGGGTTTATCTCGGCACATTGGGATGGCACTGCCGAAACCGAAGATAAAATTAAAGAACTTACAAAAGCAACTATTAGGTGTGTTCCATTAAATCAAGAGGAAGAAAATGGCCTTTGTGTATACTCTGGAGCGCCTTCAAAAGGTAGGGTTTTATTTGCAAAAGCGTACTAATTAAAATTTTTTTTAAAAAAATTTAAAAAAGTATTGTAGCATTTAAAAAGAGTTGTATATTTGCATCCGCAATCACGAATTGCTTAGTTCATTAAATAATGAAATAACCTAAATGGCCCGTTCGTCTATCGGCTAGGACGCCAGGTTTTCATCCTGGTAAGAGGGGTTCGATTCCCCTACGGGCTACAATTTTTTTAAATAAAAATATCAATAAAAAGAAATGGCAAATCATAAGTCAGCATTAAAAAGAATTAGAAGTAACGAAGCGAAAAGAGTGTTAAACAAATACCAACACAAAACGACTCGTAATGCTATAAAAAAGTTACGTGAATTAACAGATAAAAAAGAAGCTGAAGCTTTATTTCCTTCTGTAGTTTCTATGTTAGATAAATTAGCTAAGAAAAATGTAATTCATGCTAACAAGGCAGCTAACCTTAAATCTGGTTTGGCTAAGCACGTTGCTTCTTTATAATACTAATTAGGAATTAAATTATTTAAGTCTTTCAATTTTTTGAAAGGCTTTTTTTTGTGCGTAAAATTTAAACGCCTGGAGGTTATATTTTTTTGATTCCTTAAAATCTATTTTTCTGCTCCATTTTTGCCAAGTACAAAACCTTCAGCCGCATTTCGAAATATTTAGGCATTTTTCATTTAAAAATTAAAAAAATAAATTAATCCTTGGTGAATCATTTTTATCTGGGTTGTATTTTTTTGTTAACTGTTTGAAATATTTACTGTGTTTTTATTTCTTTTTATATTATTGCAAGTAATTAAAAACTAAACTTTATATATATGCCGGTTAACATTGCTTATTTGTTTAAAATAAGAGGTCATTTTTTTAATCAATTTTTAAACAAACATGTATTAATAAGCCTTTTTTTAGTAGCTATTATTTCTTCTTGTAAAACTGAAACTAAAAACACTCCCGAAATATCGTTAATCGACTATAAAATTGAACCTGGTTTTAACATTCAAGTTGTTGCTTCCGAACCTTTCTTAGACGCTCCAGTTGCTTTAGAATTTGATGATGCTGGACGCATGTGGACCGTTGAAATGAAAGGCTACATGCCAAATCTTGAAGGTACAGGAGACGACGAACCAAATGGCGTTATTTCAATTTTAGAAGACACAAATAACGACGGTATTGTAGATAAAAAGAAGGTTTTTATTGATAGTTTGGTTTTACCACGAGCAATTGCTCATGTTTATAACGGTTTACTTTATGCCGAACCTCCTAATTTATGGTTTGTTGAGATTGAAAACGATAAGCCTAAAAATAAAGTTTTAGTAGATTCTTTATATGCCGATGGTGGTAACGTAGAACATCAACCCAACGGATTGTTAATGCATATTGATAATTGGATTTATAACGCTAAATCTCATTTTCGATATCAAAGAAAGGCTGGTAAATGGTTAAAAGAACCAACAACTTTTAGAGGGCAATGGGGCATTACCAAAGATAATTTTGGAAGACTGTTTTACAATACTAATAGTACGCAATTGCTGGGAGATTATGTGTTGCCAAACACTATAATTGAAAACAACTACTTTAAACCAAAATCGGTGTTAGGTCAAGCTTTAACTCCTAATCAAAAAGTATATCCGTTGCATCCAACTTTAGTAAATAGAGGTTATGTAAAAGGTGTTTTAAATGCCGATAGTTTGTTGGTTAATGTTACATCGGCATGTGGCCCGTTAATTTACAGAGGTAACCAATTTCCAGATAGCTACCTTGAAAATGCTTTTGTTTGTGTTCCAGAAGCTAACTTAATTAAAAGAAATATAGTCAATTTTAATAAAGTTAATTTAAGTGCCAATCAAGCTATAGAAAATAAAGAGTTTTTGGCAACTACAGATACCAGTTTCAGACCTGTTAACATTAATAACGGTCCAGATGGAAATCTTTATGTTGTAGATATGCATCGCGGTGTTATTCAAGATAAAGCTTTTATGACGCCGTATTTGCATAACGCATTAGCAAAAAGCAGATTGGATACTATTTTAAAAAAGGGACGGATTTTAAAAATAACGCATAATAATTCAAATAAAAACTATAAACCAATTCAGTTTAACTCTTTAAATGTATTGGAGTTAGTTGAATTATTAAAGCACGATAACGGTTGGGTAAGAGATAAAGCGCAACAAAAACTAATATGGCGTAATAACCAAGAAGCCAATGCGCTTTTATTGCAGTTAATTAATAACGAAACTGTAAATGAAATCTCTAAAATTCATGCCTTACACACTTTAAATGGTTTGTCTAGCTTAACTTTTAACGATTTATTGAAGTTATTAAATAGCGAAAAACAATTTAAAGTAAAATGTCATGCTATAGTTTTAGCTAAACAATTTGCTACTAAGGAAAATGCAATAACATTCTATGAAATTTTAAATAAACTTATTGAAGTTAATAATCAGGAAATAGATTTATATATTTTAAGTTCGTTAAATAGCTGGGCTACATTTAATGATTCTGAATTTTTTAATGTAATAGATACTTTATCGAAACGTTACGCTGAAAATAACATCTATCAAGAAGCCGCGCTTAATAGTTTAACAACTTTTGAAACAGACTATTTAAAACACATAGAAAAAAATAATACGAATGAAGATTCTTTAATAACAAGAAACTTACAAACCGCCATAAACAATAAAAGTTTAAATAAGCAAAATTCAATTTACGTTAATAATAATGTTGTAACAGATTCTAGAACTTCTGGATATCGCATTTTTAAACAACTTTGTGCGACTTGCCACGGTATTGATGGGGAAGGTGTGGAGAGTTTAGCACCGCCATTAATTCATTCGGAATACGTTTCTGGTTCCTCGAAAAAATTAGCATTGGTTTTACTTCACGGGTTAACAGGACCAATTCATGTAAATAAACAACGATTCGATTTAAATATAACAATGCCTGGTTTAGGTAACAATAGCGATTTTACTAATAAGGATATTCTTGATGTTATTAGGTATATAAAGAATGCTTTTTCTGAGAGTAATACCAAGTTAACTGAAAAAGATATTGAAAACCTTAGAAAAGTGTTACCATCATCTGGAAGTGTATTTACCGAAGAAGAATTACTTAAATTAAAATTATAGCGATTCATTTTTATTCATAAATGGTTGAAGATTGTTTTATTTACAGAATGAATTATATAAACTTAGGGTTGCACATAAGTTAGTTTTCAAAATTTAATAAGAAACATCCGCCTTAAAGGATAGAATTTTACTAAAAAATCTGTACTTTTAATTAAGTTATACATGCTATCCTAAGTAGCTGTTAAAACGATGTTTTAAAACTTAATTGTACATTATATGAATCAAAACGGTCCTGAAGTAGAACGATTATCGGTTCCCGACACTTATAGAAATTGGAAAAAATGGGGGCCATATTTAGCCGACAGACAATGGGGAACAGTACGAGAAGATTATAGTGAACACGGTACTTCCTGGGAATTTATAGATCATGACAAGGCAAGAAGTAACGCCTTTCGTTGGGGAGAAGAAGGTATCGCAGGATTTTGCGATTCTAGAGAAATTCTATGTTTAGCAACTGCTTTTTGGAATGGAAAAGATCCTATTTTAAAGGAACGCTTATTTGGTTTAACCAATAACCAAGGAAATCATGGTGAAGATGTAAAGGAACTTTATTTTCATTTAGCTTCTTCGCCATCGCATGCTTATTGTAAATATCTATATAAATACACACAAAACGAATTTCCTTATAGCGATTTAGTTTCGGGCAATCACAGAAGTCGAGATGAGTTTGAATATGAGCTTTTAGATACCGGAGCTTTTAAAAATAATGACTATTTCGATTGTTATATTGAGTATGCAAAAGCAGATATTAACGATATTTTAATGAAAGTTACCGTGGTAAACCGAGGAGATAAAACTGCCGATATCCACGTGTTACCACATTTGTGGTTTCGAAATTTTTGGAAACACAATAAGCGACATACGCGCCCAACTATCAAATCAATAAATGATACGAGTGCCTATTCACGAAGCACTAGAAACGGTCGTTATTATTTTTATCACGAAGGTGGAGAGCAATTATTTTGTGAAAATGAAACGAATAATAAACGAATTTATAATATTCCAAACGATGTCGATTATGTAAAAGATGGCATAAACGAGCATGTAGTTAATGGTAAAAATACTGTAAACCCTGAGAAAAATGGTTCGAAATTCGCGGCTTGGTTTAAGTTAAGTTTAAATCCAGGTGAAGCCAAAACGATTAGAGTTAGGTTAAGTAAAGATAAGAATGAAAATCCTTGGGACGACTATGACGATATTTTCCATAAAAGAATATACGAATGTGAGACGTTTTATAACCAAACCTTAAAAAACGACCTGCCAACTGCGCATAAAGAGATTGCTAAAAGTGCTTTTGCAGGTTTACTTTGGACAAAACAATTTTATTATTACGATGTACATAAGTGGTTGTTTGGTGGGCCAAATGAAGCTAAGCCAAACCGAACTAATTTACGTAATTTAAGTTGGCAACATCTTACAAATAGACATGTTATTTCTATGCCCGATAAATGGGAATACCCATGGTATGCTGCCTGGGATTTAGCATTTCATATGGCGTCTTTTGTGGAGGTCGATCCATATTTCGCGAAAGAACAACTTTTGCTGGTTTTAAAAGAAAACTATATGCATCCTAACGGACAAATTCCTGCTTACGAATGGAATTTTAGCGATGTAAATCCTCCAGTACATTCATGGGCTGTTTGGCATGTTTACGAAAAAGATAAAGCACATACAGGTAAAGGCGATATCGAGTTTTTAGAACGCGCTTTTCAAAAATTATTACTCAATTTTACATGGTGGGTAAATCAAAAAGATCAAAATGGAACCGATTTATTTGAAGGCGGATTTTTAGGTCTAGATAATATTGGTGTTTTCGACCGAAACCACATGCCTCCAGGTATTTCAAGAATGCAACAAGCCGATGCGACTAGCTGGATGGCCATGTTTACATTAAATATGTTACGCATGTCTTTTGAGCTTGCCGACCAAAACAGATCGTACGAAGATGCTGCGGCTAAATTTTTTAGGCACTTTTTAAATATTGCTTGGGCAATGCATCATATTGGTGAACGCGATATTTCGTTATGGGACGATGAAGATAATTTTTATTACGATGTAGTAGAAATGCATAACGGAGAGTCCGACCGTTTAAAAGTACGCTCCTTAGTTGGTGTAATACCAATGTTTGCTGTAGAAGTTATGCATAAAGATCTTTTTGAAGAGTTAAAGGATTTTAGGTTTAGAGCTAACGAAATTATAAGAACACGTCCAGATTTAGCCTCGTTAATTTCAAATATTGATGCTCCAAATGAAGATGGAAACTACTTATTTTCTATAATGAGAGGTTTTAGGCTAGAGCATTTGTTAATTAGGCTGTTAGACGAAAATGAATTTTTATCGGATTTCGGAATTAGGTCTTTATCTAAATTCCACGAAAAGCATCCTTTTGTATTCCAGCATCATGGTCATCATCAAATACAATACGAACCTGGTGAGAGTCGTTCGGGTATGTTTGGTGGTAATTCCAATTGGCGCGGACCCATTTGGATGCCAGTAAATTATATGATTATTCAGTCGTTAAGAAAATACTATAAGTTTTATGGCGACGAATACCAATACGAGTTTCCTACAGGTTCTGGTAATAAATTGAATTTAAAGCAAATTGCCAACGAGTTAACAAAACGTTTAATTAAATTGTTTGAAGTTAATTATAACGGTAAATTTCAATATCATGCCGACGATGCCGAAAATAAATTTGCCAACGACCAGCATTTTAAAAGCTTACATTTATTTTACGAGTTTTTCGATGGCGATACAGGTAAAGGTTTAGGCGCATCACATCAAACGGGTTGGACAGCTTTAATTGCAAATTTAATTATGGAAATGGATGAATAAATCGATTATTAATATCGTTTTATTTCATCTATATTTAAAACAAATCATTTAAAACTTTTGCCAGACGAATTCCCGCAATTTGTAGTTGGCTTCTAACGGTTTTAAAGTTGTTATAAGAGTAACGGTATCTTAAATTTTCGTTGGCTTTGGCCGATTTGTAAACAGTTTTGGCAAGTTCGTGAGTTTCGTTAACCCAATCAATAACAGTACCTTGTTGTAATGTTTTTATTTGTTGTTTGCTTAAAACATCAGCATTTGCTGCGAGTTCGTCGTAACTCATGTTAAATTCTTCAATCATATCAGAGTCCCAAACACGATGCAGGTTAGAGTCTTTGTAGTGCCATTGTACTTTAATATCATTTCCGCCTTTATCTTCTTTTAAGCCTACATGCATAGGTTGGTGTAAGTCGCCAATTAAATGTATTAGTAATTTTAAGTAAAAAGCCTTGTCGTCGTCGCTACTAGATTCACTTTTAATAACGGCAATACATTCGTTTATTCCAGAAACTAAATCACCATCAGGATTTTTTTCAGAGGTTTCGTAAGTTGTCTCAAAAGGCATGTTTATGTAATGCCAGGTATAAAATTTATTATATCGTTTATCCGATTTAATTTCATCAGCAAAAGTAGAAACGAATGCTAAAGATTGTCGTTTTAATAGCTTCTGAATTTTTCGTTTAGCTCGTCCAGATAAATGTTCATCGGCAATTTTTCCAACAACACGATGTCCTGTTGGTCCCCAAAAATCGGATGTTGCAAAACTTTCTTTTGGAAATAAAAAGCAAATAAGTAGAATGAAGTATATTATAGTTTTCATAAAATTATTTTTTGTCAAATTTATAAATATTTATTTCTATACATAACTTTTATTAAAGCTAAATTAGTTAAGAAGATATTAAACTGTATACATACATTTAACTGGAACTTGTAGCTAGTTAATAATTGTGATTACTAAAAAAACATTATTTAAAATATTAAGATAATTACCTCTTTATAGTTAGAAAAACTAAAGCTTTATTAAAAAATGTTATTTTCAAGTTAATTATTTTAAAAAAATATGTTAGAAAAATATTTGTGTTAATTTAATGAATAGAATTTATAAATTAAATAATGCTATTTTGGATAACTATAACAAGTTTAATTTTAAACATTTCCCACAATTATTAATAGATACTTCAAGAAATTGGTTAAAGAGCAACCCGTTTCAATTAAGCGCTATAGTTGCTTATTATGCAATTTTATCGTTACCAGCGCTTCTAGTTTTAATATTAAATATTGTTGGTAATATCTGGGGTAAAGAAATTGTGCAAGGGGAATTACTTGATGAAATCACTAATTCTATAGGTATTGAAGCTGCAGAATTTATTAGAAAAATGATGGTTGATAGGGGAGATGAAACTGTATCTGTTTTTACAACTGTAGTGGGGGCCTTAACTTTACTTTATGGTGCAACAGGTGTGTTTTACCAATTGCAGGAAGTGTTTGATAAAATTTGGAAAGTGAAGACAGAGTCTAATATAAATAGCATTATAAAAACTATAATAGACCGTTTAAAAAGCTTTGGTTTTATTTTAATAATAGCGTTTTTATTACTTATTAGTTTTGTTATAACATCTTTAATTAGTGCTTTTAGTAAACGCATAGAACAGTTTTTACCAGAAAATCTTTTCGATTTAGTATATGTATTCGATGTAATTATTTCAACAGTATTTATCTATGTGTTATTCGCAGCAATGTTTAAATATTTACCAAGTAAAAAAATAAAATGGAAAGCAGTAAGATTTGGGGCGGGGTTAACTGCATTTTTATTTGTTATTGGAAAGTTTTTAATGGGCTGGTATTTTAAAGAAATGAATCCAGCATCAACTTATGGAGCTGCTGGATCGGTGGTTTTAATTATGTTGTGGGTTTCTTACTCAAGTTTAATATTGTTTTATGGAGCAAATTTTACAAAGGTATACTCAGATAGGTATTTGTTAAACTAAATGTATTTTTAATTGTTTGAATTTCTTAAATCCAAATGGTGTTCAGTTTTCAAACATCTAAATTTGTTTTTAATTTTTTTGAGTTGTCGTTTTTTCCGGTTGGCTCAACAATTTATAGTAAAGTAGACTCATTCATATAAATTTTTTTTAAAACAGTTATCTATTTTCTTTTCAAATATTGTGACTATTTGCTTAAAACTGTTTCAAATGTAGCATAGTAGTCAAAGCATTTAATAAATTAAATGTTAAAATTGACACCCCAATAATTTAACCAAAAGAGCAATACATGAAGGATTCACAGCATTCTGATGAGCACTTAAAAGATGTTCCAAAGGATATAAAGCCTAAAGTTATGAAGGATATTGCGATGGCTAAACAACTTAAAGAAACTCTAAATAAGTTCCCAATTAAAATGGCAGACTTATTCGATTTAATTCGTGGAAAAAAAAAGAACTAATAAGTTTTATTTAAGTAAGTATTAGTGTTAAAAATTTAACAAATACTTGAGATTACAAAAAAGAGTGTATTCTTTTCTTTCTTTATAAATTTTCAAATTAACGTTTTTTCTTACATGTATTTTTTCGTTTAATCATGAAAATATGTGTTTTGTCGATTTTGTGTTTTCGGTTTATTAAAAAAGTTGGAACGGTGTTGTAATCAATAATATTGAACAACATTAACTATAACTCATTAAAATGATGACTGACGAAAACATAATTACCAGAATTTTAGAGCATAATGAAACTCAATATTTCGAGATTATTTATGATAGATATTCAAAGCACATTTACAATAAATGCTTTTCTTTTGTAAAAAACGAAGACGAGGCTAAAGATTTAACACAAGATATTTTTTTAAAATTATATTTAAAATTATCTAGTTTTAAAGGAAAATCTAAATTTTCAACCTGGGTATATTCATTTACATATAACTACTGTATAAACTATGTAAACCGAAATGCTAAACGTAAGTATGAAATGCGTTTAAATGAAAATTTTGATATTCAAAATTACGGAGAAACTATAGATTCTTCGGAATCATTGCAATTAAAAGCCGAGGAAGAATTGGTTAAAGCAATTAAAAAGTTACCTATTAAAGATAGAATTATTCTTGAATTAAAGTATCAAAAAAACTTAACAATAAAAGCTATTGAAACCGAATTAGGTTTAGGAGCAAGTGCTGTTAAAATGAGAATTAAAAGAGCTAAAGCTCGTTTGGCTGAAAATTACGTTGCTGCCGTATAATTTTATTATTTTAAAGATTGTTTAACTAATTCCAAAAGCTTGTTTTTATCAAATGGTTTAACCAAAACATGATTAATACTGTTTTTCTTAAAATGTTTTATGTCATCTTTATATCCTTGTGTAGATAACAGAATTATTGGAGTTTTTTTATATTCTTTGGACAGGTTACGAACGGAAGAAGCTAATGTTATAGCCGAAAAATCTTGAATGGTGTTAGATAGTAAAATTAAATCCACTTTATTGTCGATGAGATGTGGTATAAGCATTTCTGCTTTATCTATAATATGAATGTAAAATAGTCCTGTTGAGGCCAAGATTTTTAAAATAGAAAGCTGAATAACTTCAGAATCTTCTACTAATAAAACGTTATACTTTCTTTTTAATTGAGGCGTTTGATTTTTTAGGATTTCTATTTTTTGATCATTACTATGATTTGAAGTTTTAAAACTGATGTTGAAAGTAAATTTCGAACCTTTATTGACTTCACTTTCTACACTAATATTCCCTCCCATTTCAGAAATTAGATATTTAACTATGGCTAATCCAAGACCTATTCCCGTACCTGCTGTAGTATCTAATTTTGTAAATCTATCAAAAATAGAATTTATACTTTCATCATCGATTCCGCAGCCTGAGTCTATTATTTCAAAATGTAAATTTACCTTTTTTGCCCTAAAATAATTTAATGAAACATTCATTATTATTGAGCCTTTATTAGTGAAATTTAAAGCATTAGTAAGTAAATTACCAATAATTTGTTTTAATCTATACTGATCACCTTCTACAAATTCTGGAATATTGCTTTCTATATTAAATTGAATATGAATTCCTTTTTTATTACCTAAATAGGAGTAGATGATTTCAAGGTTTTTTAGTAATTCTTTTAAATTGAAAACTTTGTTTACTAAAATGAGCTTTCCTGACTCTATTTTACTGATATCTAAAATGTCTTCAATTCGTTGTTTTAAATCTTTGTTTGCCGATTGAATAATTTGTAAATAATTTTTTTGCTCAGAATTTAAGTTGCTATTAATTAGTAAATCACTAAAAATGGTTGAGGCCGTTATGGGATTACGTAATTGATGACTAAAATTAGCTATAAAATTATTTTTAAAGGTTTCTTTTTCGAGTAAATACTCATTTTTAAGTACGAGAATTTGTGAGTTTATTATCGATTCGTTTCTAGACTGTGCCGTAAGTTGGTAATTGTTATAATGATTGGTTAAGTTTTCTATAATTACCAAATTGTTGTTATTAGTACTTGTTTTTAAGCTAATATCTACAACTAAAGTTTCTTGATTATTGTAATCGAGATTTATGCACGAAAACTCGAAACTTTCATCTATAGTTGGAAGTAAGTGCGTTAAAATTTCGAAAAAAGGGTGAATATCTTGAATATTTTCACCAATAGTTAATGGTAAAATAGGATTGTCTTGCTCTAAGATTTTACCAGCATCATCAACTAAAATATATTGAAAATTGTTTTTATGATATTTTTCTATATACTTTGTTAGCATGGTAATTATATTAATTCTTCGGCTAGTTTAGCAAATAATTTTTCGACTCTGCTTCCTGTTTTTGCACTAACAAAATAATCTACAACATTATCAAATTGTTCGCTGTGTTCTTTTAAATAGATTTTATTTACTAAATCGACTTTATTTCCTACAACTTTAATTGGAGTTGTAACAAAATTTTCTTTTAAAAATGCTAGCTCATCATTTAGATGCTCGAAAGTTACAGGTCGTGTTAAATCGAAAACATAAATAAAACCATTTGTACCAAGTAGGTAAGATGGTCTGGTTTTTTTTATATCGTCTTGTCCTTCTAAATCCCAAATAATTAATGAAATATCTTCATTTTCAGAAATATTTATGGTTCGTTTAGAAATGTGTACACCAATGGTAACTTTATAGTCTTCGGTAAACGTATTTTCAACAAAACGCCTTATTAAAGACGTTTTCCCAACACCAAAGTGACCAATTAAAACAATTTTCTTAGATATTGTCATTCTTAAAAAATTCTTCTAGTTTTTTAGATAATAGTGGTTTGTTTTGTAGAAGTTTAGCTATTTTATGTTTGTCTGCAAATTCTAAAAGTTCATCTTCTAAATCGTCTTTAAAAATAACATTAAAAACGCCAGAAATTACAACAGCAATGTAAAACGATGAAAAATTTTGAATGTGGATATGATATAAGTCGTATTCTATATATTGTAAACTTTGGTTTTCTTTTTTAAAGGCATCTTCAACAAAACTTTTAATGGCGGTAAGCATACCCGCTACCATATCTTCGTCGGCCATTTTATTTTTAGAGTATTCTGCGAGAAGCAAGCCGGAGCCTTTCTCTATAACAATAATTTGCTCTATTTTGGCACTGTTTTGCTCTTGTAAAATTAAGTCGGATTCGCTAACGCCAGCAGCCTTGGACTTCGCTCTTCTAAAAAAGCGTTTAAATGAAAAGGTTTTGTTTACTTGGTTGTTAATTCGCTCTGATAAAACTTGAATTTCATGTTGTACGTATCGCTTTATCATTTTTCCAATTATGGGGAATAGCGCTTCAACCACAGCATCTTGTGAGTTTTTTATTTCTTGCTTTAATGTATTTGTAATTGTTGGACCGAGTGTTTCAGGAATGTCTTTTATGAACTCGTTTAATTTATTATCGATTATAGGGTTAACCTTTTTCGATAACTGTGGCTTTTCATTAATGGTGCGTTCAAGATTTTGTATTTTTTTTTCAATCGATGAAACAAACTCACGCTCATCGGTAAGTAAAATATCTTTAATTATATTTAGTTTCTCATCTTGATTCATCTATAAAAAAATAAATTACTCAGCAATTTTTTCGCCTAATTGTATAAAAAGTTTGCTTAGTAATTTTCTATCTGCTTTTTTGTCGCCTAAATCATCTAGCCTATCGTTTACGGTATTTTCTAGCTCAGTTACACGAATATTAATATCGGTACTAAGCGAGTCTATACTTTGTAATAGTTCAGATTCTACAGTGCTAATTAATTCTTGAAGTTCGTTTTTTTTATTTAAAATATCTTTTTTTAAAGTTTCGAATTCTTCATTATATTCTTGGATGTTTTCTCCAAAAATAAGTTCTTTAATGGCATCAATTTTCGAACTAGCATTTTTATGTTCACCGTTTAAATTTTCTGTAATTTCGGCTTTAGTATCTTTTTTCATTTTAAGTTTGTTAGCAAAGGTTATTAACAAAAATATACAATTATCTCCTAAATTAAGTAATGTTTTAATTAAGTTGTAAGAAATAACTAAAAAAAAGCTCGTAGTTTATTTGTGTATTTTCTAGTTGCTTTTATAAATTAATACTGCTCTAAAGCTTTTAAAACTTCTTTTTTATAGCTTCTACTAATTGTTAAAGCGGTGTTGTTAATTGTAATTTCTTCATTTGTAAACGACTGAATGTGTTTTAATGCAATTATATACGAACGATGAATTCGAATAAAGTTTTTATTTGGCAACTTTACTTCAATAGCGCTTAAAGTTTCTCGAGTTACTAAAGTGTTGTTTGCTAAATGAATTTTTATGTAATCGCTATAACTTTCAATGTAAATAATAGAGCTGAAGTCAACTTTTATCATGCGTCTGTCTGCACGAACAAACATAAAATCGTTGCTATTTATGTGAGTTGGTTCAATTTGTTTTGAGTTGGTATGAATGTCAAAATAATTATGCACAGCCTTTAGTAATCTTTCAAATGAAATTGGTTTTAGCAAATAATCGACAGCTTGCAACTCAAAACCTTCAACTGCAAAATCGCGATAAGCTGTTGTGAAAATTATTTTTATATCCTTATTTATAGATTTTGCAAATGTAATACCAGAAACTTCGGGCATATTTATATCAAGAAAAACTAAATCTATTTTATGAGACCTTAATATGTGGAAAGCTTCAATGGCATTGCTGCAACTAGCCACAATTTTAATGTTTGGTATTTTACCAAGATGAGCAGCAATAACTTCTCTAGCAACTGGTTCGTCGTCGAGTATAAGGCATGATATCGTTTTGTTTTCTGCCATTTTTAATCTGTGATAAGCTTTAAATTAACTTTAAACAAGTCGTTTTTGTTATTAATATTTAACGTGTATTTGTTTTTATAAAGCAGGTCCAATCGCTTTTTTATATTTTCTAACCCAATCCCTTTTTCTGAAACAATATTCGCATTATTGGTGTTTTCAATTTCAAAAAAAATATAATTTTTTCGAGTATAAAGGTTTATATTAACTATTAAAATGCCTTGATTTAAACTACCGTGCTTAAAACTATTTTCTACAAATGGCAGTAGCAACATGGGGGCAATTTTTATGTTGTCTCGTATATTTTCTTCATTAAAATGTATTTGAAGAGTATTGTTAAACCTCATTTTTTCTAAATCAATATAATCATTAATATGATTAATTTCATCTTGTAATGAAACAAAGGGTTTATCTACTTGATAAAGTAAATAATCTAATAAATTTGATAATTTTAATATCATTTCGGGAGTTTCATCGGCTTTTTTTAAAGCGAACCCATACAAGGTATTTAGCGTATTAAATAAAAAGTGCGGGTGTATTTGCATTTTTAAATAATTAAGTTCCTGTTCTTTAAGTTTTAACTGAGTTTCTAAAATTTTGGTTTCAAGTTTTTTAGTTGCTTCGGTATGTTTTACATTAAGTTTTAAAAGTTTAAAGGCGCTAACAACTACAACTACCAAATACACCGCAATGGCAACTAACAGTAGGCTTTTACTAATAGGAGCCATCTTGTTGTATTGAAAATTAGATAGGTAAATTAATCCATAAAACACAGAAATAACAATAAGATAGGCCGATATTATTAATGTATACAAGCTGTATAAACCGAACAAAACGTAGCGTTTACTAATAAAATATTCAGGAATTATTTTATAAATAAAAACATAACTTGTTGCAATGGTAATTGGCATTAAAAATAGCGAGAAAGAAAGCACATAGTTAAAATCGTTGCTATTTACGGCAAAAAAGTAAGTATAAAATAGCAACACACCACACCAAAAGAAAGCATGGATAAAAATTTGAGCTATTTTTTTTAATACGAACTTTTTTGTAACCATTTTTAAATTTATAAGTTACAATATTAGTATAAATTAGAAGGTTAAAAAGTTTTTATAGACGAACAACCGATTTTGTATTGGTTTTAACCGTTTGTTATTTTTATAGCTAATTTGGTTATCTGTCGCATTTTAATTTTAGCTTTGATTTTAGATTATATGTTTGTGGCATGTTTAATTAAAACCATTACTTATGAATTTATTATCTGTTTTCCCGCTAAATGTTTTTGTAGATAGATTTATTGAAGGCGGCCCATTATTTATGTCTTTTATTTTAATCTGCTTATTGCTTGCAACAACGTTTCTAATAATAGGTTTTTTTCACCTTAAAAAAGATGTCGCTAAATCTAAAAAAATGAACAATTTAGCCTCCGAAGCTAGTATTCTAGGTCTAGTATTTGGGTTTTTGGGTTCAACTATTGGAATGATTACAGCTTTCGATACTATAGAATCTATGGGAGATATTAGTGCTGGAATGATGGCTGCAGGCTTAAAAGTATCCTTTTTAACAACCGTTTTTGGATTGGTTACTTTTATTTTACCAAGGATTGGTATAATTATTTTAAAGTATTTACAGAAGCATTAAAATTAATAGTGGTTCTTCATCAATCAATTTAAAGCTCCTTTTCATTTACATGAGAAGGATTTTTTTATTTTTTCTTATTGCGCTTGTTATAGTTTTTATCGCCTCTAGTTTTAGGTTTTTTGTATTTTTTTGCGATCTTAAATTTATAAGATCCACCTAAGTTTTCTTTTTGATTTTTAGCCTTTTTTTCATGAAAGGCTGGCCCAGGAGCATCTTCATCCCTTTGTTTGTGAGGGTTATTACGCTCTTTAATTTGTGGGCGTTCTTCAGGAATTAATTCTGTAGAAACTTCAACCGTTTCGGGTAATTCTGCTAAAGGAATTTCCATTTGCATTAAGTTCTCAATGGCTTCAATGGCTTCGTATTCTTTTTCGGTTGAAAACACTAAAGCTTCACCTTTGCGTTCTGCACGACCTGTTCTACCAATGCGATGCATGTAGTTTTCTGGGTATTCTGGAGTATCAAAATTTATAACATGGCTAACATTCTCAATGTCTAAACCACGCGCCATAACATCTGTTGCAACTAAAATGCGGTTAACGCCTTCGCGGAATTGCTCAATACTGCGTAAACGATAGTTTTGGGTTTTGTTGGAGTGAATAACACAGAGCTCTTCTTTAAAATATTCGTCTAATTTTTCGAATAATCTGTCTGCCATTCGTTTATAAGCCACAAAAACAATAACTTTATTAAAGGTTTCTTGGTCTTTAAGTAAATGCACCAATAAATTAACCTTTGTATAAAAGTTAGGAACTTTGTATTTGGTTTGTGTAATATTTTCAAGTGGTGTACCCGAAACAGCAATAGATATTTGTTCTGGTTTAATAAAGAAATCGTTAATTAAAAGCTCAACATCTTGCGTCATTGTGGCCGAAAACATAATGTTTTGGCGCTTTTGCGGAAGAATATCAAAAATATTTATAAGCTGATGCCTAAACCCTAAATCTAGCATAACATCAACTTCATCAATCACTAATTTCTGAATCGATTTTAATTGTAACGCTCTACTTAAAGCTAAATCGTAAAGTCTACCGGGTGTGGCCACTAAAATGTCTAAACCTTCTGCTACAGCTTGTTTTTGGGTATTAATGTTTGTACCACCGTATACACCTAAAACACGATTGTTAATGTATTTTGATAGTTTTTCAATTTCATCAACCACTTGTACTACAAGTTCGCGGGTAGGTACCAGTACCAAAACTCTGGGGTTGTCTTGTTTCGAGAACTTTAAATTTTTTAAAATGGGCAACATATAGGCAAAGGTTTTACCAGTACCTGTTTGTGCTATTCCAACCATATCTTTTCCCGAAGCCACCACGTTAAAAGCTTCTGCTTGAATGGGAGTTGGGGTTGTAAAGCCTAAATCGTTTATGGCGTTATATAGCGGTGTGTTTAAATTTAAATCTTCAAAAGTCAAAACTACTGTATTTTGGGGCAAAGGTAAGGTTTATTCTTAAGTTTAAACTAAATGCTTGTCTTCAATCTCAATACTGTAACTAGCTTCAAATGCGCTACCTGCTTCTAAACTTAAAATGCCTTCTTTTTCTTTTAAATTTCCACTTGCGTTTACATTATCGGCAATTCCAAGCCAAGGCTCAATACATACATAATCGCCGTTTGGTTTTGCCCAAATGCCCATGTAATTAAATTTAGGGTAGCTTACAGTTAATACTTTACCATTGTTTTTACTGTTAATACTAATTTTTCGAGACTTTAAGTCTTTAAAAACAAGCGCATCAACATCAAAAAGTTCGTGTTTTAAAGGTAAAATGTTGTCGTTATTAAAAACGGGTTCGGTTTCGTTTAAAATGAGTCCGCTTCCTAATTCAATTAAATAGCGACTAGAGTTTTCTTTATGTTCAAACTCTAAAAAATAGTCGTCGTATGCTTCGTTTTCAAAAACCGGACATTTAAATGCAGGATGCCCGCCAAGAGAAAAATACATGGTTTTTGTATCGGTGTTTTTTACGGTATGCGAAACATTAAGTGTATTGTCTGTTAATGTAAATGTAATTAAAAACTCAAATTTAAAAGGGTAAATTTTAAGTAATTCAGCATTGCTTTTTAATTTAAAAGTTAAGCTGTTATCTGTTTTGTTATAAAGCGTAATGTCTTTGCTATGTCTTATAAAACCATGTCTTGGTGTGTTATAAGTTTCACCTTCAAAGGTTAACGAACCGTTTTTTAAAGCACCAATTACAGGAAATAAATTAGGAGCAAAACTACCCCAAACGTCTGGATTTGCATCCCACATAAATTGTGTGTTATGTTTTACTGAAGAAATTTCGCAAAGTTCGGCACCAATATTTTTAATGGCTATTTTAAGTTTATCGTTTTTTAAAGTATGCATGCTTTTTTTAGTTGTTTGAAACTGTTTTTACAATTTTGAAATAAATTTAAGTATTCTAACTAAATTTGCAGTATAATTCTGTTTTATTTGAGAACAACTTTTACTTACAGCAAAAAAAACATCGCACAATTTAAAACTAAATTATTGCAATGGGCTCAACAGTTTGACGATGTGGTTTGGTTAGATTCTAACAATAAAAAAAACACACAAACATACAAAAGTTACGATGCCGTTTTAGCAGTTGATGCTTTTACAAGTATAAAAACAGATTATTTTGATGCTTTTTCTAAGTTAAATGATTACCAAAAAACGACTAACGATTGGATTTTTGGCTACCTAACTTACGATTTAAAAAACGATGTAGAGCCATTAAAATCTAATAATTTTGATGGTTTACAATTCCCCGATTTGTACTTTTTTCAGCCAAAAAAACTATTTTTAATTAAAGATAACACCGTCGAAATTCAATATTTAAAAGCAGTTGATGATGAAATTGATGCCGATTTAAATGATATTTATAATAGCGAAGAAGATTTTAATACAAGACCTTCAAACGACATAAAAATTCATCTGCGTATTCACAAAGATGCCTATTTTAATAAAGTAAATAAAATGTTAGCGCATGTGCACCACGGCAGTATTTATGAAGCTAATTTTTGCCAGGAGTTTTATGCCGAAAACACAGAAATAAACCCTTTAGAAACTTATAAAAAGCTAAATGATATTTCCAACCCGCCATTTGCTATATATTTTAAAAGTTTCGATAAATATTTGCTTTCTGCATCGCCCGAGCGTTACATAAAAAAGGAAGGAACCAAAATTATATCACAACCAATAAAAGGAACCGCAAAACGATCTAAAAATAAAGTTGAAGACGAGCAACTTAAACACAACTTATCGCAAGATCAAAAAGAGCGTAGCGAGAATATTATGATTGTAGATTTGGTGCGAAACGATTTATCGAAAACCGCTGTAAAAAATTCGGTGAGGGTAGAAGAGTTATGTAAGATTTACACCTTCGATCAAGTGCACCAAATGATATCGACCATTACATCAAAAATAAACGATGACACCAACCCGGTTGATGTTTTAAAAACCACATTCCCTATGGGAAGCATGACGGGCGCTCCAAAAATTTCGGCAATGCAAATTATTGAAGATTTAGAGGAAACCAAACGCGGACTCTACTCTGGCGCTGTTGGTTATTTTACACCAAATGGCGATTTCGATTTTAATGTGGTAATTCGCAGTATTTTATACAACGAAACTAAAAAATACGTGTCCTTTTCGGTAGGAAGTGCCATTACAGCAAAAAGCAATCCTTTAAACGAATATGAAGAATGCTTGGTAAAGGCAAAGGCGATGCGCGAAGTGCTGGAAAACTAGTTTTTACCCAGAAACATAAAAATTAACTATTCAAGTTGGTATATTTGAGTAGTACAATTATCAAAATTATAGATTGGAATTACTATTAATTGTCAGATCGAGCGCAGTCGAGATCCAATTATATTGAAAAATAATCCGTGAATCGGTGGAAAAATGACCCAAGAAATATTCAAAAAACATATTACTAAAAATCTAAACTTTTTAACCAAAAGCAAAGTAATTATTGCTATTTCTGGCGGTATAGATAGTGTGGTTTTAACACATTTATGCCACAAAATAGGTTTAAATATAGCTTTAGCGCATTGCAATTTTAATTTACGCGGAAACGAAAGTGATGCCGATGAAACTTTTGTTGAAACCTTAGCCGAAAGTTTAGGTTTAGAGGTGTTTATTCAAAATTTTGACACCACATTATATGCTAAAGAACACAAGCGTTCTATACAAATGGCAGCACGCGAATTACGCTATAATTGGTTCGACGAATTGTCGTCACAATTAAAGTTCGATTACATTTTAACGGCTCACCATGCCGATGATAACTTAGAAACTTTTTTAATCAATTTTACAAGAGGCACTGGTATAGAAGGTTTAACCGGAATTCCAGAAATTAACGGGAAGTTTGTACGTCCGTTATTACATTTTTCAAGCGATGATATTGAATTGTATGCCAATGCAAACAGTATAAAATGGCGTGACGATAGTAGTAACAAATCGGTAAAATATTTACGCAATAAACTACGCCACGAGGTTATTCCTATTTTAAAAGAAATTAACCCGAGTTTGTTACAAAGTTTTCAATCCACTTTAAATAATTTGCAAGATTCATCAACTATTATAAACGATAAAATTGATGAATTTTTAAATAAAACTATTGAAACCATTAGTGAAAACGAGGTACGTTTTAAAATTTCAGAATTCAAAAAAACAAAGCATCCAAAAGCGTATTTATTTGAAGCTTTAAAAGAATTTGGTTTTACAGAATGGGACGATATTGTGAGTTTATTAGATGCTCAACCAGGAAAACAAGTGTTTTCTAACGAATTTAGGCTCATAAAAGATCGCGACTATTTATTATTAACTAAAAAGGAAGTTGAACAGTTTTCAGAAACTACTATTTCAAGTATAACCGATAAAGTTGAAACACCGTTTGGCACTTTAAGCTTTGCAGAAATTGATGCTGTTGAAACCAACATAAAAACTGCAAAAAATATTATTTACGTCGATAAAAACACGCTTGAATTTCCTTTAACCATAAGAAAAAAGGAGGAAGGCGATGTGTTTTTCCCAATAGGAATGCAAGGTAAAAAGAAGTTGAGTAAATATTTTAAAGATGAGAAGTTTTCGCTTATCGATAAGGAAAATACGTTGTTGTTATGCTCTAAAAATCAAATTGTTTGGATTGTAAACAAGCGCGCCGACGATAGATTTAAAGTAACTAAAAACACAAAGCAAATTTTAAAAATAGAATTAAAATAAAGGTCATTTTAAAAATGATAAATTGGTTTTAATAATATTTAATCTAAATTTATTTCAGAATTAACAGAACTGAAAACGACTAACAAAAGGAGAATATGAAAGTAAAAGGTCAAATTGTAGATATACAAAATCAGCGCATTTTTAAAGGAGAAATAACGGTTGAAAATGATAAAATTGTAGCTATTACAGAACAAAATCATGATGTAGATCATTATATTTTACCCGGTTTTATAGATGCGCATATTCATATTGAAAGCTCTATGTTAGTTCCTAGCGAATTTGCAAAACTAGCTGTAAAACATGGTACGGTTGGTACAGTTTCAGATCCGCATGAAATAGCCAACGTTTTAGGTGTTGAAGGTGTTGAATTTATGATTGAAAACGGTAAAAAAGTACCTTTTAAATTCAATTTTGGAGCGCCTTCTTGCGTGCCTGCAACAACTTTCGAGTCGGCCGGAGCGGTTATAGATTCCGACGACATACAAAAACTGCTAGAAAATCCAGATATTAAATACTTAGCAGAAATGATGAATTACCCTGGAGTTATTTTTGACGATGAAGAAGTTCTTAAAAAAATAGCTTGGGCAAAACATTATAACAAACCAGTTGATGGGCATGCACCTGGAGTTATTGGCGACGATATTACTAAATATATTAGTGCTGGTATTTACACCGATCACGAATGTTTTACTTATAACGAAGCACTTGAAAAACTTCAAAAAGGCATGAAAATTTTAATTCGCGAGGGTAGTGCTGCCAAAAATTTTGAAGCTTTAATAGATTTACTGCCAGAATATTTTGAAAACATGATGTTTTGTAGCGACGATAAACATCCAGACGATTTACTTTTACATCATATTAATAAATTGTGTGCTAGAGCAATTGCTAAAGGAATCGATTTGTTTAAAGTGCTTCAGGCAGCTTGTATAAACCCGGTAAAGCACTATGGTTTAGACGTTGGCTTATTACAAGAAGGCGATTTTGCAGATTTTATTGTAGTAAAAGATTTAAAAACATTTAAAACGCTTCAAACTTATATAAACGGTGCGTTGGTTTACAATGAAGGTGAAAGTTTAATACCATCTGTAGCTTTTAAAAACTTGAATAATTTTAATTGCGATAAAAAAGATATTTCAGAATTTAAAATTGAGGCAACAGCAAAACAAATTCGTGTAATTGAAGCATTAGAAGGGCAGTTAGTAACCAACGAACTTATTGAAGAAGCGACTGTAAAAAACGGATTTTTAGAATCGAATACCGATAAAGATATATTAAAAATGGCAGTTGTAAACCGCTATAAAAACGATACACCTGCTTTAGCTTTTATTAAAAATTTCGGTTTAAAAGAAGGTGCTATTGCCAGTTCTGTTGGTCACGATTCGCACAATATTATTGCGGTAGGAACCACAGATGAAGCTATTTGTAAAGCTGTGAATTTAATAATAGAAAATAAAGGTGGCATTTGTGCTGTAAGTAATGCCGAATCTAAAATAGTACCACTTCCAGTAGCTGGAATTATTAGCGACCAAGATGGTGAAACTATAGGTAAACAATATGCCGAACTCGACAAAATGGCAAAAGCATTGGGCTCGAATTTGCATGCACCTTACATGACGTTATCTTTTATGGCGCTTTTAGTTATACCTTCGTTAAAATTAAGCGATAAAGGGTTGTTTAACGGAAAAGCATTTAAATTTACAGACTTACAATTATAGAAAATTACAACTAACTTATGCCTGTAATAGAATCGACCTACAAGCCAGCATTTTATTTTAAAAACAGATTTGTATCAACTGTTTATTCTGGTTTAGTACGCCGCGTAAAATTAAATCAAGAACGTGAACGTATTACTTTAAAAGATAACGACTTTCTAGATTTAGACTGGAGCTATTCTACAGAGAAAACTAATAAAATAATCATTTTGCTTCATGGTTTAGAGGGGAATTCTAAACGTCCATATATAACCGGAACAGCTAAATTGTTTAACCTAAATGGTGTAGATGCTTTGGCGGTTAATTTTAGAGGTTGTAGCGAAGAGGATAACTTGAGTTATCACACCTATCATTCTGGTTTTACTACAGATTTGCAAGAGGTGATTAATCATGTTTTATCTAAAAACAAGTATGACGAAATATATATTAAAGGCATTAGTTTAGGAGCTAATCTCTTACTAAAATATTTAGGAGAAACTCAAAATGTTCCTAAAGAAATAAAAAAAGCTATTGCGGTTTCTGTACCGTGCGATTTATATGGCTCATGTAAAGAAATAAGCAAGCTTAAAAATAAACCTTATCACGATAGGTTTTTAAAAAGTTTATTAGTTGCACTATCAAAAAAACAAGAAAAATTTCCAGATAAATTAACCATTGAAGCTGTGAAATCAATTAAAAATTTACAAGATTTCGATAATGTTTACACCTCAAAAGCACATGGCTTTATTGATGCAGTTGATTATTATACAAAATGCAGTGCGTTACAATTTTTACCAAATATTAAAGTGCCTACTTTAATTATAAATGCTTTAAACGATTCATTTTTGTCGCCAGAATGTTATCCTGTCAAAGAAGCTAAACAAAACCAGGAATTATATTTAGAAATGCCAAACCATGGCGGTCATGTTGGTTTTATAGATAAGAAAAATGTGTACTACAATGAGAGGCGCGCTTTAGAGTTTATTAAAACTATGTTAAATACATAACTGTTTTCACCGGTTACCTGCATTTTTTCATAGTTTTAGTAAGTGCTTGTTTTACAATGTACTAAACTAATCTAAGTAATTATGCCAACTTTCATTTTAAAAATAAACAACCAAAAACGTAATGTTGAGGTTGATGAAGATACACCTTTACTTTGGGTGTTAAGAGACCATTTAAATTTACTAGGAACAAAATATGGCTGTGGTATTGGGCAATGCGGGGCTTGTACAGTTCATATTGATGGTGTTGCCACTCGAAGTTGCTTACTACAAGTTCAATTTACGCAAGATGTAGAAATTACAACTATTGAAGGTCTTTCGGAAAAAGGGGAACACCCAGTTCAAATAGCATGGAAAGAAATAGATGTGCCTCAGTGTGGATATTGTCAAGCAGGACAAATAATGACCGCTTCGGCGTTTTTAAATAAAAACCCTAAGCCAAATACTTCAGAAATAAGAAATGCTATGCATGGCAATATATGTAGATGTGCATCTTATAATAGTATAGAGGAAGCGGTTAAAGTAGCAGCTGATAAATTAAACTTCTAAAAACGATTTAAAATGGAAAACAAACAGAATTTAACGTTTAGCCGAAGATCGTTTTTAAAAACATCAGCATTAGCAAGTGGCGGTATGCTTATTGGATTTAATTTATTTAATGCTTGTAAAGCAGAAGTTAAGCCACCAATAGATTTAAGTCAGTTAAACTATAACGATTTTAATGCCTATATTAAAATATCACCAGAAGGTAAAGTCACCATTTTTTCACCAAACCCAGAAATAGGTCAAGGTGTAAAAACCTCAATGCCCATGTTAATCGCAGAAGAATTAGATGTGCTTTGGGAAGATGTTTTTGTGGTGCAAGGAAAGTTAGATACAAAAAATTATAACCGACAAATAGCAGGTGGAAGTGGCTCGATACGGGCATCTTGGAAACCCCTTAGAGAAACCGGTGCCACAGCAAAGCAAATGTTAATTAATGCCGCTGCTGCTAAATGGGGTATTTCTCCATCAGAATGTTCTGCAAAAGCTGGTTTAATAACTAATGATGATGGGGATACAATGGGTTATGGCGATGTAGTTTTAGAAGCTGCTGCTCTCGACGTTCCTGAAAATGTTACACTAAAAGATCCAAAAGATTTTACAATTATTGGAAAAGGAAAATTGAATGTTGATGTAGATAAAATTATAACAGGAAAGCCTTTATTTGGTTTAGATTATAAAGAAGAAGGCATGCTATATGCATCAATAATACGCCCTCCTGCTTTTGGGCAAATATTAGAGTCTTTCGATGCAACACAGGCTAAAGCTTTGCCAGGTGTAGTTGATGTAATTACCGTTGGAAGTAAAATACGAGATTACGAAAACAATGGGAAACAAAATTGGACGCTCGTAACCAGTAATAGTGATAAAGTTGTTGTTATAGCAAAATCAACTTGGGATGCCTTTAAAGGTATAAAAGCTATAAAAACAACTTGGAAAGTAGACACAAAACTAGAAAGCACCAAAGATCATGACAAAGTATTAGTGGATTTATTAGATGGCGATAAATTTGAAACACGGCGTTCCGATGGTGATGTAAAAAAAGCACTTTCCAATGCCGATAAAGTTATAGAACGGACATACGAAGCACCTTTTTTGCCACATAATACTTTAGAACCGATGAACTTTTTTGCTCACGTAACGAATGAAAAAGTGCGCTTAATAGGTAATATGCAAACGCCTGCTGCTGCTGCTAAAATGGTTTCTGAAGTATTAGAAAGACCTATTGAAGAAGTGAGTGCCGAAATAACCAGAATGGGCGGTGGTTTTGGTAGACGCCTCTATAACGATTTTGTAATGGAAGCTGCTGAAATTGCGGATGTAATAAGAAAACCTATTAAAATGGTATCATCTAGAGAAGCAGACATGACAACAGGTGTTTACCGCCCTTGTGTAAAGTATCGATTTACAGCATCAATAAAAAACGGTAAGTTAACAGGCTATCATTTAAAAGGGGCAGGTGTTAATGCAAGTATTCCAACGCCAATGGCTAACTATTTCCCTGCTGGAGCCATTAAAAATTATCAGGTTGATGCCGCAACATACAAAAGTAACATTACGACAGGTGCTTGGAGAGCCCCGGTAACTCATTTTTTAGCAAGTGCAGAGCAAAGTTTTTTTAATGTTTTAGCTGAAGAATTGCAAATAGACCACGTTCAACTCTACTTAGATTTGTTAGAGAACTTAAAAGGTGTTAACGATAAACGCATGAAGTTTAATCCAAAACGAATGGAAGATGTTATTAAACTTGTGGTAGATAAGTCCCATTGGGGAAAAACAGAACCGCATGTTTACCAAGGTTTTTCAGCGTATTTTTCTCATAATACGCATGTTGCTGAAGTTGCCGAAATTGTTTTAGAAAATGGTCTGCCGGTTGTTAAAAAAGTAACTTGTGCAATAGATTGCGGTATAGTGGTTAATCCATTAGGCGCCTTGAATCAAGCAAAAGGAGGAGTAATTGATGGTGTTGGTCATGCAATGTATGCCGATTTTTCTATTAAAAATGGCAAGCCACAATCTAATAATTTTAACACGTATCAATTAATACGAATGGCGCAAACACCAAAGGTAGACGTACATTTTGTACAAAATAATATTGCGCCTACAGGTCTTGGAGAACCTACATTACCGCCCGTTGGAGGTGCAATTGCAAATGCCATTTATCAGGCTACAGGAGCCCGTTTAACCAAACAACCTTATATGGCTAATTTAAAAATAGCTGAAGAACTTAAAGTATAATTAGGTAATGACTCATGAGTTCAAAAATATTGTTGAAGAAGCTTTTAAAGCAAAATCTAAAGGGCTTAAATCTGTCTTAGCTACAGTAGTGGCTTTAGATGGCTCTTCATACCGTAAACCTGGAGTTAGAATGTTAACTCTAGAAAACGAAACCATGGTTGGTGCAGTTAGTGGAGGTTGTGTAGAAAAAGAAGTGCTGCTACAATCTAAGCAAGTTTTTAAAACTGGAGCGTCTAGAATGATGACTTACGATGGTAGATATCGTCTGGGGTGCGAGGGTGTATTGTATATTTTGCTCGAACTTTTTAATCTTAATTCCGAATTCGAAGCTTCTTTTTTTAAAACTTTAAAATCAAGAATCAATTTTCAAATAAAATCATTTTACAAAAAGCAAGAAGGTGTTTTTAATGGTATAGGGTCTTGTGTTTTCTTAAATGATAAAGCATTTTCAATTTCAAAATTAAAAGTTAACCTCAAATTACAAGTTTTTAGCCAAATTTTAAAACCTCTCTTTAAACTAGTGATTATTGGCGCAGAACATGATGCCGTGGAACTATGCAAGTATGCTGCATTAACAGGTTGGGAAGTGACTGTAATTTCGGGCGTTTCAGAATTAAAATCTATAGATAGTTTTCCAGGAGCATCATTATTAGTAACCACAACACCAGAAGCTATTAATACTTTTGCTATCGATAATCAAACGGCTATTGTGTTAATGACTCATAATTTTGCTTACGATTTACGATATTTGGTTGCTTTAAAAAATACGTCGCCAAATTATATAGGACTTTTAGGTTCTGTAAAACGACGAGAGGATTTACTAAATCAATTTATGGAATACTGTCCAAATATTAGTAATGACTTTTTAGATACAATTCATGGACCAGCAGGATTAAGTATTGGCTCAATTACTCCTCAAGAAATTGCTGTTTCTATAATTTCAGAAATATTGGCTTATACAAGGGACATAAAACCTTTGTCTTTAAGTAAAAAAACGGGTAGAATTCATTCAAAATAAATTGTCTAAAAGCATAGAAGATATAGCAATTGTAGTATTGGCAGCAGGTGCTTCTACAAGAATGGGAGAACCTAAACAATTACTGCCTTGGAAAAAAAAGACGCTTATTTCGCACACTATTGAAACAGTTTTACAGGTAAATTGTAAAAATGTATACGTGGTTTTAGGAGCAAATTTTGATTTAATTTCTTCTGAAATAAAAGACTATCCCGTTTCAATTTTGAATAATGAGTTATGGCATCAAGGTTTGGGAACTTCTATAGCTTGTTCTACTACTTTTTTAATAAATTCTGATAAAGATTTTGATGCTATTCTTTTTGTTTTAGCAGATCAGCCGTTTATTACTGCAAATTATTTAAATGAAATGATAGTTAGTTATAGCTTTAATAAACAAACGATTATAGCAACTATGTATACAGATAAAAAAAATGGCGTACCGGTTATTTTTAACAAAATTTACTTTAAAGACTTGAAAATTTTTAAAGGAGATGAAGGAGCAAAACACTTGCTAATGCAACTGGAATCTTCTGTTAAAACTTTAATACCTCCTAATAAAAATGTAGATTTAGACACAAAAGAAGACTACAGTACATTTGCGAGTCGTAATTTTGAATTTAAATGATGAATTCCAAGAAAAATAAAGCCTTAACTCCAGAAAAATTCACAGATATAAGTGTTAAAAAACCTTATAAAAATAGTGCAGGTTTTCAATCTATTAAGTCTGCAATTACTCAAATTTCAAAATATACTCGTGTAAAAGATGGTGTAAAACTATCATTAAAAATAAATCAAAAAGGCGGATTCGATTGCCCGGGTTGCGCATGGCCAGATCCAGACGATGAGCGTTCAAGCATAGGTGAATACTGCGAAAATGGAATAAAAGCAATTGCAGAAGAAGCCCAAAAAAACACTATAGATAACACTTTTTTTAAAAAGCATTCTGTTGAAGAATTAGCCACTTGGACAGACTTTGAAATTGGTAAATCTGGCCGTTTGGCAGAACCTATGTTTTTAGCAGAAGGAGCAACACATTATCAATCGATTTCATGGGAAGAAGCATTTAGTAAAGTAGGTACACACCTTAATGCACTTAATAATCCGGATGAAGCTATTTTTTATACTTCAGGAAGAACCACTAATGAAGCTGCGTTTTTATATCAATTATTTGTTCGCGAATTTGGTACAGCAAATTTACCAGATTGTTCCAATATGTGCCACGAAGCGAGTGGAAGTGCTTTGTCTGAAACTTTAGGCATTGGTAAAGGTTCTGTTACATTAGACGATTTATATAAAGCCGAAGTAGTTATGGTTATTGGCCAGAATCCAGCAACTAACCACCCGAGAATGTTGTCGGCATTAGAAAAGTGTAAGAAAAACGGAGGTAAAATTATAGCGGTTAATCCGTTGCCAGAAGCCGGACTTTTAAAGTTTACAAATCCGCAAGATCCTATTAAAATGCTAACAGGTGGTAAACAAATAGCCGATGTTTTTGCACAAGTTACTATTAATGGCGATGTTGCTTTATTTAAAACCATTCTATTAAAACTATTAGAAAAAGAAGAAGAAACAGCCCATGTTTTTGATAAAGATTTTATTGAAAAACACACTTTTGGTTATGAAGCTTTTATAGCAGATTTAAAAACGTATAATTTTAACGATTGTTTAAAGGCTTCAGGAATAGATGAAGATACTTTTAATGCCATTTTCAATTTAATTCTTAACCATAATAAAATTATAATTTGTTGGGCTATGGGCTTAACACAACACCAAAACGCGGTGGATAATATTCGCGAGGTGGTAAATTTATTATTATTAAAAGGAAGCATAGGAAAAGAGGGCGCAGGAACTTGTCCTGTTCGTGGGCACTCTAACGTGCAAGGCGATCGTACAGTTGGTATTTGGGAAGCTGCACCTCAAGCTTTTTTAGATAAAATTGAAGCAAAATACGGATTTAAGCCAACTACAAAACATGGTTATGCTGTAATAGATGCCATTAAAGCCATGTACGAAAACAAAGCTAAAGTGTTTTTTGGTTTAGGCGGGAATTTTATTTCTGCTGTTCCAGATACGGTTTACGCATCGCAAGCATTACAGAATTGTAATTTAACGGTTCATGTAAGTACAAAACTTAACAGGTCGCATTTGGTTACGGGTAAAGAAGCATTAATTTTACCATGTTTAGGAAGAACAGAAAAAGATTACCAAAAAACGGGGTTACAAATACAAAGTGTAGAGAATTCTATGGGCATTGTGTCTGCAACCAAAGGTGTTTTAGAACCTTGTTCTAAAGATTTGTTAAGCGAAGTTGCTGTGGTTTGTGGTATAGCCAATGCCACTTTAAGTGCTAAAAGTAAAATTGATTGGTTAGCCTATAAAGACGATTATACTTTAGTTAGAAATGATATAGCCGAAGTAGTTTCGGGGTTTAAAGATTACAATACTAAGTTACAAAAACCTTCGGGTTTTTATTTGCCAAACGGTGCGCGCGAAAGGCAATTTAATACCAAAACCGGTAAAGCTAATTTTAGTATTAATAAAATGCCAACTTGGAAATTAAAAAACGACGAATTGGTGATGATGACTATTAGAAGTCACGATCAATTCAATACCACAATTTATGGCTTAGACGATAGATATCGTGGTGTTTATAACGAAAGACGCATTATTTTTATGAATAAAGATGATATGAAAGCTCGCGGATTAAAAGAATTACAAGTGGTTAATTTAAAATCGGAATTTAACGGCGTAACACGCTGTGCAAATAATTTTAAGGTGGTTGGTTATAACATTCCTAAAAACTGTTGTGCAACCTATTTCCCTGAGACTAACGTGTTGGTGCCATTAGATAATTTTGCACATACAGCAAAAACCCCAGCATCAAAAAGTATTGTTATTACCATTGAAGCTTAAATTTTAAAAATGCCATTTTTTATAGCATATAAAACTAGGCCTATACGGTTTTTTATATGCAGTTTGGTAAATAAATTATCGCGGTAACCATCAATAGTTTTCGGACTTAAAAACATTTTTTCGGCAATTTCTTTATAGGTCATTTCAGAGCAGGTATACTTAATAAATTCTATTTCACGCTCTTTAAGTTTTATACCACCCGTATTACCTTCGGTTAAAGAGTTTATTAAAATATTCGATACATCTTTAGTGTGGTAATAACCATGTTTAATGGTTTCATTTAAGGCTGTTTCAAGAATATCTTTTTCAACATCTTTTAGCAAATAGCCTTTAGCTCCAGCTTTTAACATTTTTATAATAGTGGCTTCGTTTTCTTCTACCGAAAGTGCTAAAACCTTAATATCTGGGTATTCTTTTTTTAGTATTTCTGTTGTTTCAATACCGTTTAAAATAGGCATATTTACATCCATTAAAATAACATCAGGTATATTCTCTGGTGTTTTTAGTTTTGTTAAAAGTTCTTTACCGTTTTTGCAGGTATAAAGCACAACAAAATTTTCAAATGAATTCACTAATCCAGCAATGGCTTGTGACAGTAGGTTGTGGTCTTCTACAATTACAACGTTATTAGTTTCCATTTTGGTAAGGGTATGTTATAGTTAGTTGTGTACCTTCATTAGGTTTTGAGATTATTTCGGCTTCGGCCTTTACTAGTTTAGCTCTGCTTTTTATGTTAATTAATCCAATGCCAGCATTTTGAGTTTCATTCATGTCAAAACCTAAACCATTATCTTTTGCCGTTACCATTAACATGTTTGGCGTATAGTTTAAGGTAACGCATAAATGTGAAGCCTTTGCATGTTTTATGGTGTTTGAGAAAAATTCTTGCAACATTCTAAAAAAAACAATTTCGGTTTTATGATTTAATTTTCTTGTAACGCCTTCAATTACTAATTTGGCTTTTATGAAATTTAATCGATTAAACCGGTCTATTTCATCTTGTAATGCCTGATTTAATTCGATATTTTTTAAGGCATCAGGATTTATTAGTTTAGATAACGTCCTAAGTTCTTTTATACTTTTGCTTATAGTTTGTTTTACTTCATCTTGAGATAAATTATTGGTTAGTTGTATTTTTGCCAAAGTTAGTAATTGCCCAATGTTATCGTGTAATTCCCAGCTTATGTTTCTAAAAGTCTCTTCTCTAATTTCAATTTGAGTTTTGGCAATTTCTTGTTCAAACTTTTGTTCGGCAATTCTTTTTTCTAGTAATAAATCATTTTTCTTTTTACGAAAAAGCACAAAAAGAGAAATCATGGTAAAAGCAATAACAAAAAGTACCGCCGAAAAAATTATTAATAATGATTGTATTTCTTTTTCGTCCATATAAATCCAATTATAAAGCAGGTATAAAGAATTAGGTTTAAAAAGAATAAAACAATATTAAATACTGTATTATTCATTCTTACATCAAAATAATCACTCAAAAGAACTAATGGAAACATACCAATATTAAAAAGCACTAAAGCGGTACTAATCCAGAAACTTAATTTGTGTTTTATTTTTAAGGTATAATCTGAGTTAGATAGTTGATGTAAATGAAACCCAGTTAAAATGAGAACAAAAAATGCGCCTATAATAAAAAGGTATTTTTGTAACTGATTATTATTAATACTTATGACAAAAGTTAATATATAAATTATTAATAAATAAGCACTTATTTTTTTATGAATTCTTTTTAGCAATACTTGGTAGTACCACCAGCAATAAAAGGTAAAACTTAAACCTGTGTAAATAAAATATATCCAAGTGTTATTAATATTTAAATAAGGCCCAATATACGAACCCATTATGGTGTCCATAAAAAAAGTAAACCATAAAAAGTGTAAAAAGTACCGCTCGGTAGATTGAGTGTACTTTTTATAATGGATAAGGGCAAAAAAAGCAGCTATTAGTTCGAGTGAACTAATGGCATAAGATATAATAACAGTTATGTGCATTTTTAAATTTAATCAAGTTCTCTTGGTGGCTTACCAGCGTGCCCGTAATTATAACCAGGAATACTTTCAATATTGTCATCTACAATTCGAGTAGGCATTGCAAACGGAAGAGCACTACCTTGCGATTTAACTTTATTTCCTGTAGGCACTAAAAATACCGTAGCTCTTCCTGGATCTGGGTAATTTTTACTTTCTGGGTAAGCACCATAATATATTCTAATTCCCAAATCTGTATAGCCTTGTTTTTTTGCTTCACGCTCAAAAAAAGCGATATACTGTTTTAAAGAATCTAATGAAAACAAAAATTCTCTAGAATCTTCAAAACCTAAATGTTCATTTAAAAATTTGGCTCGTGTTGTTTTAAATTCTTCTTCCAAAACATTTGCTTCCTTATAACTAATGGCTTGCGATGGCACTTTGTCTCGATCAATTTTTACACTCGATGTATTCGAAATACAAGATGCTATTAAAAAAATAGCACAAGCGCATGTTGTGGATATTAAAAAATAAGATTTAGTTTTCATAATAATGGATTGTTTAGAGGTTTTTATAAAAGTACAGATTAATATTAAAAATCTCACAGCGTCAAATTTTAAGATTGAAATAAGATTTGGTTAAAGTTCTGAAAATTAATTCTGTAATAAGGCATTTACTATTAATAAAACATCTTTTTCCTTTAAAAAAGGGGAAAAACACCCTAAGAATTTTCTGTAATATTATAAGAAATGGAGTTTTTAAAATGATTAACGAGGTGTAACATTTAAAATACTTTTCTTACATTTAAAATGAATAAACCAATTATATGCTAAAAAAAGTTTTTGGAAGCGCCGTTTTTGGCGTTGAAGCCACCACCATTACAGTTGAAGTAAATGTAGATAAGGGAATAGGGTATCACCTTGTTGGGTTACCCGATAATGCTATTAAAGAAAGTAATTATCGCATAGCGGCTGCACTTCAAAACAACGGGTTTAAAATTCCGGGTAAAAAAATAATTATTAATATGTCGCCAGCCGATTTACGAAAAGAAGGCAGTGCATACGATTTAACTTTAGCCATTGGAATTTTGGCCTCAACCAGCCAAATTAAAGCCGATAATTTAGAACAGTATTTAATTATGGGCGAACTCTCGCTCGATGGCACGTTACAGCCTATAAAAGGCGCATTACCAATTGCTGTTAAGGCCAGAGAAGAAGGATTTAAAGGATTTATTTTGCCTAAACAAAATGCAAAAGAAGCTGCTATTGTAAACGATTTAGAGGTTTATGGTATTGAAAATATAAAGCAGGTTATAGACTTTTTCAATAAAGGTGAAGCTCTAGAACAAACCATTATAGATACTAGAAAAGAATTTGAAAAGAACCTTGATTTTCCCGAATTCGATTTTGCCGATGTAAAAGGGCAAGAAGGCATAAAACGCTGTATGGAAATTGCAGCAGCCGGCGGACATAATATTATTTTAATTGGACCACCTGGAGCAGGAAAAACTATGTTAGCAAAGCGTTTACCTAGTATTTTACCACCTATGACGCTGCACGAAGCTCTGGAAACCACGAAAATTCACTCGGTAGTTGGGCGAGTAAAAGATAGCGGTTTAATGGCACAACGTCCGTTTAGGAGTCCGCATCACACTATATCGAACGTGGCTTTAGTTGGTGGTGGTAGTTATCCGCAACCAGGAGAAATATCATTATCGCACAACGGGGTTTTGTTTTTAGATGAATTACCCGAGTTTAAGCGCGAAGTTTTAGAAGTGATGCGTCAGCCACTAGAAGATAGAGAGGTAACCATTTCTAGAGCAAAATTTACGGTAACATATCCGTCGTCGTTTATGTTGGTGGCTAGTATGAACCCGAGTCCTGGAGGTTATTTTAACGATCCCGATGCCCCAGTAACTTCAAGTCCCGCCGAAATGCAACGTTATTTAAGTAAAATTTCTGGACCGTTGTTAGATAGAATCGATATTCATATTGAAGTGACTCCAGTACCTTTCGATAAATTAAGCGATGACCGAAAAGGAGAAACTTCGGTTGAAATTCGCAAACGCGTTACAAAAGCCCGAGAATTTCAAACCAAGCGATTTGCCGAGAGCGATACCGTGCATTATAACGCCCAAATGAATACCAAACAAATACGCAAATATTGCCAGCTCGATGAGGCTTCAAAGCAATTACTAAAAACCGCTATGGAACGTTTAAATTTATCGGCCAGAGCTTACGATCGTATTTTAAAAGTATCTAGAACTATTGCCGATTTAGAAGCCAGCGAAACAGTTACAGGAACACATATTAGTGAAGCTATACAATACAGAAGTTTAGATCGTGATGGTTGGTTGGGGTAGAAAATGAACTAATGCTAAAAACATTTCGTTTGTTAGTAATTATCTAGGATATATTTTTTCTAAATTTAGATCATGAAAAAACTAATCCTAACAATCACATTATTATCAATCTTAAACTGTAATAATAGTTCAAAACAAAAGATTGAAACAACACAAGAAAATAGAGAAAAGCCAGAACTTGCAGAAGCTCCAAAACTTAACTTAGAACAAGCCAATAAATTGGCCGAATTACCTCTACATTGTATAAACATTGAGTACCCGAATAGACTTTCGCAAACTTTGGGTGGCGATAGCGATTTAAAATCACCGAGTACATTGCACCCTGCATTTTATGGGTGTTTCGATTGGCATTCATCGGTACACGGGCATTGGAGTTTAGTTTCGTTATTAAAGTATTTTCCTGAAATTGAAAAATCCGAAGCCATTAAAGAGCGTTTACTAAACAATATTTCAGAAGAAAATATTGCAAAAGAAATTGAATATTTTCAAGGTAAACACAATAAAAACTACGAGCGTACTTACGGTTGGGCATGGTTATTAAAATTAGCCGAAGAATTACATACTTGGGATAGCGAAACAGCTCGAACTTTAGAGAGCAACTTGCAACCATTAACCCAATTAATCGTAGAAAAGTATATTGCTTTTTTACCTAAATTGAATTATGCACAACGTGTTGGAACACACACCAACACCGCTTTCGGACTAAATTTCGCCTACGATTATGCCGATACAGTAAATAACGAAGCCTTAAAAGCAGCGATTACAGAGCGCGCAAAATATTTTTATTTAAACGACCAAAATTGCCCGATGAGTTGGGAACCTAGCGGAAGTGATTTTTTATCGCCATGTTTAGAAGAAGCCGCTTTAATTAAGCGCTTGTTACCAGAAAATGAGTTTAAAATTTGGTTAAATGCTTTTTTACCTGAGCTTAAAAACAAAAATTATAATCTTGAAGTCGGTTTGGTTTCCGATAGAACCGATGGACATTTAGTGCATTTAGATGGTGTAAACTTTTCGCGAGCTTGGAATTTCTATAAAATATCACAAGGCTTACCAGAATATCAACATTTACAAAATGTAGCAAATTATCATATTAAACACTCGCTACCAAGCATTTTTGGTGACGATTATATGGGAAGTCATTGGTTAGGTAGTTTTGCAATTTATGCTTTGAATACAGCTAATGAAATTCAATAATTGGTTTAAAAATATAGGTCCAGGTCCATTAATTGCAGCTGCTTTTATTGGTCCTGGATCTGTAACCGTATGCACATTAGCTGGTGCGGGTTTTGGTTATGCTTTATTGTGGGCTTTAGTATTATCAATAGTTGCAACTATTGTGCTTCAAGAAATGTCTGCCAGATTAGGTATAATTACTCAAAAAGGCTTATCAGATATCATCAGAACAGAAATAAAGCATCCTTGGTTTAAAGGTTTTGTAATAGTTTTAATGCTATCGGCCATAGTTATTGGTAATGCGGCTTACGAAGCAGGGAATATTTCTGGTGGTGTTTTAGGCTTGCAAACTGTTTTAGGTAATCCTACAGTTAATGTTTTTGGATATTCAATTAATATTCTTAGTATCATTTTAGGAGGATTAGCCTTTGTTTTGCTGTATTTGGGTAATTATAAAATACTAGAACGTGTGCTTTTAGCTTTAGTCATTTTAATGAGTTTAGCTTTTCTGGTTTCAGCAATATTAACACAGCCGGATGTTGTATCTATTTTTAAAGGTGCTTTTGTTCCTAGTTTTCCAGATAATAGTTTGTTGTTAATTATAGGTTTAATTGGTACAACTGTAGTGCCGTATAATTTGTTTTTACATGCTTCTTTAGTGAAAGAAAAATGGAATAAAACATCCGATTTAGGTCTGGCTAAAAAAGATACTATAATTGCTGTCGTCCTAGGCGGCGTAGTATCAATGGCTATAATTGTTTCGGCCGCATCAATGCAAGGAAACAATATTAGCAATGCATCAGATTTAGCAAAAAGTTTAGAGCCTTTATTTGGTAGTTTTGCAAAATATTTTCTAGCTATTGGCTTATTTGCTGCAGGTTTAACAAGTGCAATTACAGCGCCTTTAGCAGCTGCTTATGTGGCTAGTGGGTGTTTTGGTTGGTCGTCTCATTTAAAAAGTAAAAAGTTTCAATCGGTCTGGGCAATCGTTTTAATTTTAGGTGTTATATTTTCATCAATAGGTATAAAACCTATCGATATTATAAAATTTGCTCAAGTTTCTAATGGAATTTTACTACCGTTTATGGCTGTAATTTTATTATGGTTAGTTAACAAATCATCAGTTTTAGGAGCATTTAAAAATTCATTAAAGCAAAATATATTGGCCATTTTAATTCTGTTAATTAGTATTTTACTTTCGGTAGCAACAATTAACAAAATATTCAACTTCAACTTATTTTAATGCAAAATATAATCGATATAAATGCCGATGTAGGTGAAGGAATAAACAACGAAGCGCAATTAATACCGCTAGTTTCGTCTTGTAATATTGCTTGTGGTGGTCATGCGGGCGATAAAGAAACGATGCAAACCGTTGTAAAACTAGCGAAACAACATCATGTTAAAATAGGCGCGCATCCATCGTATCCAGATAAAGAAAACTTTGGAAGAGTTATTGTTGACATGCCTTTTAATGATTTAGTTGCATCTTTAAAAAATCAAATTGAAATATTATTGAAGGTTGTTAAAGCTGAAGACGCTGCGTTACATCATATAAAACCTCACGGTGCACTTTATAATTATGCTGCAATTAACACCGAAGCAGCTACAGCTGTAGTTGAAGCAATGAAGCAATTATCTATTGCGGTTAAATTGTATGCGCCATATAAATCGGTTTTAGCAGATTTGGCTATTAAAAATAATATTGAAGTTGTTCTTGAAGCTTTTGCAGATAGAAATTATAATCCCGATTTAACTTTAGTGTCCAGAAACCAGGAAAATGCAGTTATTAAAGATGAAAAATTGGTGTTTAACCATGTTTATAAAATGTTTACTCAACAAAAAGTGTTAACTATAAAAAACACAGAAACACTAATAAAAGCACAAACATTTTGTGTGCATGGAGACAACCCTAAAGCCATACAATTAATAAAATATTTAACTACACAGTTAAAAAGTAAAGGCATATTTATAAGTTAGTTTATGAGTTATAATTTAACATATAAGCAATTTAACGAACGTTCCATTTTAATTGAATGGCCTAAAACCATTGATGAAGATATTTTAAATGATGTTTTACAATTTAAAGCGAAAATAAAAGCTTCAGAAATGTTTGAAATTACGGTGATAAAACACGCGTATCAATCCGTATTAATTCAGTTTAAAAATAACATTGCAGATGTTGAACGTTTAATAACTACGCTTAAAAGTATTTATCAATCTGAAAAAGAAATCATATCATTTCAAAATAAAATTTGGAAAATACCTGTGTGTTACGACCCGTTTTTTGGTATAGATTTAGCACATGTAGCAAACGAAAAAGGTCTATCTAGTGAAACGGTAATTGAAAAGCATTCGCAAGTTACTTACAAAGTCTATTTTATTGGTTTTTTACCAGGGTTTTTATATTTAGGCGGATTAGATGAAGCTTTAGAAACACCTCGAAAAGCGACACCACGTTTACAAATAGAAAAAGGATCTGTCGCAATTGGTGGAAATCAAACTGGAATTTACCCAAGCAATAGCCCTGGCGGTTGGAATATTATTGGGCAAACACCTATTAATTTTTTTAACGCAAATAAAAGTGAGCCTTGTTTTGCTAGAGCAGGAGATGGTATAAAGTTTATTCCGGTTTCTAAAAAAGAGTTTTTAGATATTAAAACTTTAGTTAAACATGATGTTTATATTATAGAAAGCGAGGTGATTAATGATTAAAGTAATAAATAGAGGTTTATTTACCACTGTGCAAGACTTTGGTCGTGAAAACTATCAAGAATTTGGTGTGCCATTTTCTGGAGTCATGGATAGAAAAGCAGCCACTTTTGCTAATGCAATTTTGGGCAACAAACCTAATGCAGCTGTTTTAGAAATGACCATGCTAGGAGCAAAACTTCTGTTTACCAAACCAACATTAATGGCTATTTCTGGCGCAAACATGTCGCCTAGGTTAAATAACAAAGCCATTACTATAAATAAGGCTGTTGCTGTAAATTCAGGAGATATTTTGTCTTTTGGTAAACTACAAAAGGGGTTTAGGTGTTATTTAGCAGTTTTAGGCGGAATAAAATCTAATAAAGTATTGGGAAGTCAATCGATGTATTCTGGTATCACAAAAACATATGTTTTAGAAAATAATGATGAACTAGAGTTTGATGATTTAAACACTAGCTTTAAACCTGCATTCGCTTCCATTAAGTTTAATGATGCCTATCTAGAAAATCCCAATATAAACGTGTTTAAAGGTCCCGAGTTTAATTTACTAACCAAGGAACAGCAACGTCAATTATTATCGCAAGAATTTAGTATTTCAAAAGATAATAACCGTATGGCATATCAATTAAACGAAGTTCTTCCTAATAATTTAAAACCCATTATAACATCTTTAGTTTTACCAGGTACGGTGCAATTAACACCAGCAGGAAAACTCATTATTTTAATGCGCGATTGCCAAACCACAGGTGGTTATCCCAGAGTTTTACAGCTTAGCGAAGCTTCAATTAGTGTTTTATCTCAGAAATTTACTCAGCAAAAAATTACTTTCAACTTAAAATATTAGGTTACATCATTTTTTCCGACTTTTAAAATAAACGAACCATCATGTCTTATAAAAATATCATCATTTTAATTATTACTTGTTTAGCTTTTAGTTGTAAAACAGAACAACCTAATGCTAACGAAATTATAAATACATCAATATTAAAATCTGGAGGCGAAAAACTTAAAAATGCGGTTCTAGACTTCGATTTTAGAGACAAGCATTACAAAGCAAAACGGGCAGGAGGTAAGTTTGAGTTTCAGCGTGTTTTTAACGATTCTACAGGTGTAGTAAAGGATGTTTTAAACAACTCTGGTTTTAAAAGATATATTAATGATACTTTAGTTGAGGTTGATAAAAAGAAGGCCGATGCTTATTCAAGCTCTGTGAATTCTGTACATTATTTTTCGGTGTTGCCTTATGGTTTAAATGATGAGGCTGTGAATAAAAAGTTTTTAGCTGAAACTGAAATTAAAGGTGAAACTTACTATAAAATAAAAGTAACATTTAATGAAGAAGGCGGTGGTGAAGATTTTGATGATGAGTTTATTTATTGGATAAATAAGAACACATTTTTTGTTGATTACTTAGCCTATTCGTACGCTGAAGCTACCGGAAGAGGTTATAGGTTTAGAGAAGCTTATAACGAACGGTTTATAAATAAAATTAGGTTTGTAAATTACACTAATTACAAACCTAATTTAAATGATGTTTTAATTGAAAATTTAGACGTTCTATTCGAAAAAAACGAATTAACAGAAGTGTCTAAAATAGAACTAGAAAACGTACAAGTTGCGTTTTAAAATTTAACTTTATTTTCCGAATTTTGGGTAAAATCTCTTTCTTTACTTTCAGAGTTTTTATCTTCTAAATTATCAATATACTGTTTAAATATTTTAGAATTTCTTGCTTGTTGCGTTTTGTTAACCTGCATTACATTTGTTGAGGTTCCTACTAAATCGGCACCACTTTCAATGTATTTTAAAATAGACTCATAATCGTCAATTCCGCTTGATGCAATTATTTTTATTTTATTTTTTACAGTCTTTTTAATAATTTTCACAGCCGTTAATGTAGCACCACCTTTCGAAAATCCAGTTGAGGTTTTAATAAAATCTACTCGGGCATCTAAGCATATTTCGCAGGCCTTTATAATTTCATTTTTGGTTAATTCGGAAATTTCAATAGTTACTTTTAATGGTGTATTTCCAATAGCACGTTTTACTTCAAAAATATCTTTTAAAACCGATACATAATTTCTACTTTTTAAGTAACCTAGGTTTAGAACCATGTCAATTTCATCTGCACCATTGTTTAAAGCATTGGTTGCCTCGAAAACTTTGGTTTTAGTGTCGGAAAACCCAAAAGGAAATCCAACGGTAGCACAGGTTTTTATAGAGCTGTCAGCTAGCAATTGTTTGGCTAAAGGGACATAGCAACTGTTTATTGTAACTGCGTAATTCCCGTTTTTTCTGGCACTATAGCAATGATTTATAATTTCGTGCTCGGTAGTTGAGGGTTCTAAAAGGGTATAATCAATAAAATGTGATATATTCATTAGTTCTCTATAGGGTATTAATATTATAACGTATAACAGCAATACACTAGTATAGAATTACTAACTGATGATTTGCTATTATGATGCTAAATTAAAGATAAAAGGCAACCGTTTGTCGAAGATTGTTCATTTTTATTAACATCAGAATGTTGATTTATTTTTAGGATATTGTGGTTTTAGTACTTTGTGATAGTAATTTATTGATAATCAATAAGAGATATTGGTAAATTAAAAAAGTAATCGAATTCTTATAATTTAAAATTCGATTACTTTTAAGTGTGTTTTATCGAAAAATTAAAATTTCGCTAAACATAATATCTGTTTTTAAGCATTTTGAGTCACTAAATCACCTTGGTTTCTAAAAACCAATTGGTCATCAAAAGCATCTAATAAAATAATACTATCTGTGGTAACTTTACCAGCCAAAATTTCTTTACTAAGAGCATTGAGTACTTCTTTTTGAATAACTCGTTTTACAGGTCGCGCTCCGTATTCAGGATTGTAACCTTTATCTGCTAAATAATTTACGGCTTCTTGTGTTGCATCAAAAGTAATGCCTTGTTGTGCAATCATTTTTGTAACACTCTTAAGTTGTAAACCCACAATTTTAATGATATGGTCCTTGGTTAAAGGCGTAAACATAATAGTGTCGTCTATACGGTTTAAAAACTCAGGTCTAACGCTTTGTTTTAAAAGACCTAAAACATCAACTTTCGCAGCTTCTATAGCCGAATCTATATCTTTTGTAGCTTCAAAACGTTCTTGTATTATATTGCTTCCTATATTAGAAGTCATAATTATAATAGTGTTTTTAAAATCTGCTATGCGGCCTTTGTTATCGGTTAAATGACCTTCATCTAAAACTTGCAATAAGATATTAAATGTATCTGGATGCGCTTTTTCAATTTCATCGAGTAGTACGACAGAATAAGGTTTACGTCTCACTGCTTCAGTAAGTTGTCCGCCTTCGTCGTAACCAACATATCCTGGAGGTGCGCCAACCAAACGACTTACGGCATGACGTTCTTGGTATTCGCTCATATCAATTCTGGTCATCGCGTTTTCATCATCAAACAAATACTCGGCTAGGGCTTTTGCTAATTCGGTTTTACCAACGCCAGTAGTTCCTAAAAACAAGAAGGTTCCAATTGGTTTTTGCGGATTCTGTAAACCTGCGCGACTGCGTCGAACGGCATCACTTACAGCTTCAATGGCTTCTTCTTGCCCCACAACACGCTTATGTAATTCGTTTTCAAGATTTAGTAATTTTTCACGTTCGCTTTGCAGCATTTTTGTAACAGGAATACCTGTCCATTTAGCAACAACTTCGGCAATATCATCGTAAGTTACTTCTTCTTTAATTAACGAATTTTCAGCATGTTCTTGCAACTGCTTCTGGTAAATTTCAAGTTGTTCTTGGGCTTCTTTTATTTTTCCGTAGCGTAATTCTGCTACTTTGCCATAATCACCATCACGTTCTGCTTTTTCAGCTTCAAGTTTATAGTTTTCAATATCTTGTTTGGTGTTTTGTATATTATCAACTACTTCTTTTTCACTTTTCCACTTGGCATTGATGTCGTTACGTTGCTCTTTTAAATTGGCTAAATCGCTTCGTAAAATTTTTAATTTACTTTCATCTTTTTCACGTTTTATAGCTTCAATTTCAATTTCAAGCTGCATTATTTTTCTATCTAAAACATCTAATTCTTCTGGTTTCGAATTAATTTCCATGCGAAGTTTTGATGCCGCTTCATCCATTAAATCAATAGCTTTATCTGGTAAATATCGATTGGTAATGTATCGCGTAGATAACTCTACTGCGCCAATAATAGCTTCATCTTTTATACGCACTTTATGGTGTGTTTCGTATTTTTCTTTAATACCTCGAAGAATAGATATGGCGCTTTCGGTATCGGGTTCATCAACTATTACTTTTTGAAAACGACGCTCTAAGGCTTTATCTTTTTCAAAATATTTTTGATATTCATCTAAAGTGGTTGCACCAATAGCTCTAAGTTCGCCACGCGCAAGAGCTGGTTTTAAAATATTGGCAGCATCCATAGCACCTTGACCGCCACCAGCACCAACAAGCGTGTGTATTTCATCAATAAACAACACAATGTCGCCGTTACTTGTAGTTACTTCTTTTATTACCGATTTTAAACGCTCCTCAAATTCGCCTTTATATTTGGCTCCCGCAATGAGCGCGCCCATATCTAAAGCAAAAATTTGTTTTTCTTTTAGGTTTTCTGGTACGTCTCCGTCTATAATTCGGTGTGCTAAACCTTCGGCAATGGCTGTTTTACCAGTTCCAGGTTCACCAACTAAAATAGGATTGTTTTTGGTTCGACGGGATAAAATTTGAAGGATTCTTCTAATTTCTTCATCACGACCAATTACAGGATCTAACTTGCCGTCTTTTGCTAACTGATTTAGGTTTTTTGCATATTTTGATAACGAATTATAAGTGTCTTCCTGACTTTGCGAAGTAACATTTTCTCCTTTTCGAAGCTCTTCGATAGCCGCTTTTAAATGGTTTTCGGTAACACCTTGGTCTTTTAACATTTGAGCTATTTTACTCTTCGATTTAAAAATGGCTAATAACAAATGCTCAATCGAAACAAAGTCGTCGTTCATTTTTTTCGCAATAATCGAAGCTTCGTTCAGGCTTTTTCCTGCTTCGCGCGATAGCATGATGTCGGTTCCAGAAACTTTAGAGAAGCTTTCCAGTTGCTTGTCTAAAGCTTGCTGTAAAATGGAAGCATTAACATTTAATTTTTTTAATAAGAACGGTAAAACGTTTTCGTCTACCTCTAAAATTCCTTTAAAAAGGTGTTCGTTTTCAATTTGTTGATGCCCAAAACCTTGAGCAATTTGCTGCGCTTGTTGTATAGCTTCTTGCGATTTTATGGTATAATTATTAAAATTCATAGGTTTAAAATTTTATTTTCGCTGTACGCGGATTTTTTTTTCTTTTTCACAGAGTAAAAGTCAATAACCTTACCAATGCAAAAAGTAAGACATAATGACGTAAATTGCTTGAAAACATCTGACTTTTAGTCAGTTTGTAAGTTTTAGAGAAATAATCGACAATTATTATAATATAAAAATATAGAAGCTATTTATGGGATTATTTAATAAAATATTTGGAGGAACTAATGAAGAAAATGAGCAGAATGCACTGCCTTGGATTCCTTTAGACAATATAGAAACACTCGATATTATTGCTGAAAAATCGAAAACAAAACCACAAATTATTTTTAAACATTCTACGCGTTGTGGTATAAGTAGTATGGTTTTAAGAGGATTTAAAAACAGTTATAGTTTTAGCGAAGCACAAGCCGATTTATATTATTTGGATTTGTTGAATTACAGAAACGTTTCAGATGAAGTGGGATATAAATTTCAAGTTATGCACCAATCGCCTCAATTAATTGTAATTAAAAATGGGATAACTGTTGCTCACGATTCTCATGGCGCTATTAACGATTTAGACTTAGAGCAGTTTATATAAAACAGCACAAATTGGTTTCAAGTTATCTTTTTGTTTACGGAACATTGTTACAAAGTGCTAATAATGCCATGTCCAAATTTTTAATAGCGAATTCAACACACCTTGGTCGCGCATATTGTATTGGAAAACTTTATAAAATAACATGGTTTCCTGGGGCTGTTTTAAGCGAAAACCAAACTGAAAAAATTTATGGAACTTTGGTGAAGTTGCATGATGTTGAAAATGTTCTCGCGCATTTAGATGATTATGAAGGCTACAATAGTAATAATGCCACTTCTAGTTTATTTATCAGACAAAAAAATAGAATTTATACCGAAAAAGGGATTGATTATAATGCTTGGATGTATATTTACAACCAAAAAACAGATGAAGCTACACGCATTTTATCTGGCGATTTCTTAAACCATGGCGCATTTTAGTTTTAGCAATACTTTTTTTCATACTTTAAATTTAAAGAAGGCTCCGCAATTACCAGAAAAATTTACATTTCCGTTTTATTATACGCCTCATGAATTGAGTGTTTTGGCGGCTAAGGATTTACAAACTTATTTAGAAACCGCCGATTTAAATCATAATTTTGGGCTAAAAGCAAAGGCTGAAGGCTTAGTGATAGGTAAAATGTTTGGGGTTATGGTTGTGCAAAATCAGGACGGCGATTTGGGATATTTAGCGGCTTTTTCTGGAAAACTTGCAGAAAGCAATAAAGTTCCAGGGTTTGTGTCAACTGTTTTCGATACGCTCGATCCCGATGGGTTTTATAAAATAGGAGAGCAGGAGCTAAACGAAATTAATTATGAGATTGAATGTATTGAAACTTCCGATGGTTTTATTGAAATTAAAGCGCAAATAAAAAAGCTTTTAGCAAATTATGAAGCCGATTTACTGGCTTTAAAACAAACGATTAAAGAGGAGAAAGCTAAGCGTAAACAGTTAAGAATTACTGAAGCGGAAAAATTATCGGCTGAAGCTTACGAGGTTTTATTAGAAAAACTTAAAAATGAAAGCATTCAATACAACATTAAATTAAAGATGTTATGGGTTGGTTGCGAGAAAAAATTAGCTTTTTATAAATCAGCATTCTCGGAGTATGAAACGAAATTGGAGGATTTAAAAGAACGCCGAAAAACTAAATCGGCAGCGCTTCAAAAAAAAATACATCAACAATATAAATTTTTAAATGCAAGAGGCGAAACTAAAGATTTACTCGATATTTTTAAAAATACAACCTTACGTGTGCCACCAGCAGGAGCGGGTGAGTGTGCTGCGCCTAAACTGTTTCAGTTCGCCTACGAAAATAAGTTAAAACCTATTGCTATGGCAGAGTTTTGGTGGGGAGCTTCTCCAAAATCTGAGGTTAGAAAACACAAACAATTTTATCCGTCATGCCGAAGTAAATGTGAACCAATTTTAGGACATATGATGCATGGTTTACAGGTTGAAGATAATCCAATTCTAGAAGAAAAAAAACTCGATGAACCTTTAGAAATTGTATTTGAAGATGACTATTTATTGCTGCTTAATAAACCGCCCGAATTTTTATCGGTTCCGGGAAAAACGAGTTTGGCTTCGGTACAAACCAAAATGCAAGAATATTTACCAGATAATAAAGTGTTATTAGTGCATCGTTTAGATATGTCGACCTCGGGCATTTTGTTAATCGCTAAAAACGAACGAACTCATAAAAAGCTTCAGAAACAATTTATAAACCGAACAGTAAAAAAACGTTATGTTGCTATTTTAAACGGAGAAATCTCTCGAAAATTTGGTGAAATCGAATTACCACTTCGTGTCGATTTAGATAATCGTCCGCAACAATTAGTGTGTTACGAGCATGGAAAACTAGCAAAAACTATTTACAAAGTTGTAGAAGTTAGCAATGGCAAAACGCGGATTCATTTTTATCCAATTACAGGAAGAACCCACCAATTACGCGTACACGCAGCGCATAGTAATGGCTTAAACATACCAATTGTTGGAGATGATTTATACGGAACACACGATGAAAGACTCATGCTACATGCAGAGTATTTAGAGTTTGAACACCCCGTGAGTAAAACTAAAATGGCGATAACTTGTAAAGCGCCATTTTAAAACTGCTGATTAGCTAAAATATCTTTTAGTTTGAGTTTTAAATCTTCGCCAGTATCAAAAATCATTTTATAATTAATATATATATTAAATTGAAGAAAGCGTTTAATACTATTTCTTCTTAAAAACAGGAAGTAATTTAGTTGAAACTTCACCAAAACCAATTCTGGTGCCTTCTTTTTCACAATAGCCACGCATTATAACCGTATCGTTATCGTTAATAAATTTACGTTCACTACCGTCGGCCATTTTTATTGGGTTTTCACCTTTCCACGTAAGTTCTAACATCGAGCCATACGACTCTGGTGTTGGTCCCGAAATGGTTCCGCTTCCCATCATATCACCCGAATTAACTGGGCATCCATTTACGGTGTGGTGCGCTAATTGTTGTACCATATTCCAGTACATATATTTAAAGTTTGAGTTGCTCACTACCGTTTCTTTAGCACCTTGCGGTTGTATAGAAACCTCTAAATTTATATCGTAACTTTTTTTGCCTTTATATTTTAAATATTTTAATTGATTAGTTTTAGGTTTAGGGCTTTCAACACGATATGGCTCTAAAGCATCAAGTGTAACAATCCAAGGCGAAATAGACGAAGCAAAACTTTTAGCTAAAAATGGTCCTAAAGGCACATATTCCCATTTTTGAATATCGCGAGCGCTCCAATCGTTTAACAATACTAATCCGAAAATGTATTCTTCAGCTTCATCAATAGGAATGGGTTCACCTAAATCGTTAGCAGCGGTTGTAATAAATGCCATTTCTAATTCGAAATCTACTAATTTACTTGGTCCAAATACAGGTTCTGTGGCATCTCCAGGTAAGGTTTGCCCTTGCGGACGATGCACAGGAATGCCAGAAGGAATAACCGACGAGCTTCTGCCGTGGTAACCAACTGGAATATGTAACCAATTTGGAAGCAATGCATTTTCTGGATCTCTAAACATGCTACCCACGTTGGTTGCATGTTCTATGCTTGAGTAAAAATCTGTGAAATCACCTATTTGAACAGGTAATTGCATTTCAATTTCATCCAGTCTAAATAAAACAATTTCTTTATGTTTTTTGTTTTGTTTTAATATATCGTTATTGTCATCAAAAATTTCAGCAATTTTGTTTCGTACAGCACGCCAAGTTTTACGGCCATCGGCAATAAAATCGTTGAGCGTATCTTGTAGAAAAATATCATCAGTTAACGGGATATCATCAAAATAACCTAACTGATGTAAAGCTCCTAAATCTATAGCTGTATCACCAATTCGTGTACCAATTGTAATAATATCGTCACGTGTTAAAAACACTCCAAAAGGAATATTTTGAATTGGAAAATCTGAATTCTTATCGACGTGTAACCACGACTTTCTATCTGGATTGTTGGCTGAAAGTGACATAACTAAAAATATAAATATTATACAAATCTCTATTCAAACGTACATAAAATTTTCATTTTAATTGTTAAAATATGCTAAAAATTAAAATTTATCAAAAAGTTAATAAATTGGTTAAAAACTTAAAGGGAATTATGAGTTTTTTGGCTCTTATAACTAATGTATTTTCTATTTTTGCACTTCAATAAAAAAGAAACAAAAAGATTATGCAACGCGACGAACAAATTTTTGAACTTATACAAGCCGAAAAGGAGCGCCAACTTCATGGTATAGAACTTATCGCATCAGAGAATTTTGTAAGTGAACAAGTTATGGAAGCTGCTGGTTCGGTTTTAACTAATAAATATGCCGAAGGGTACCCCGGTAAGCGCTATTATGGTGGGTGTGAAGTGGTAGATGAAGTTGAACAAATTGCTATCGATAGAGCTAAAACCTTGTTTGGAGCCGAATATGTAAATGTTCAGCCGCACTCTGGAAGTCAAGCAAATACAGCTGTTTATCATGCGTGTTTAAAGCCAGGTGATAAAATTCTTGGTTTCGATTTATCTCACGGTGGTCACTTAACACATGGGTCTCCAGTAAACTTTTCTGGTAAATTATATAGTCCTGTTTTTTATGGCGTTGAGCAAGAAACAGGTGTTTTAAACTATGATAAAATTCAAGAGATTGCAACCAAAGAACAGCCAAAATTAATTATTGCTGGTGCTTCTGCTTATTCTCGTGATATTGATTTTGAACGTTTTAGAGTAATTGCAGATAGTGTAGGTGCTATTTTATTGGCCGATATTTCGCATCCTGCTGGTTTAATTGCTAAAGGTATTTTAAACGATCCGTTACCACATTGTCATATTGTTACAACAACAACACATAAAACGTTACGTGGACCACGTGGTGGAATGATTATGATGGGGAAAGATTTTGAGAACCCTTTTGGAATTACTTTAAAAAATGGAAGCTTACGTAAAATGTCGTCACTTTTAGATTCTGCCGTTTTCCCAGGAAATCAAGGTGGACCGTTAGAACACATTATTGCAGCGAAAGCAATTGCATTTGGTGAGGCTTTAACAGACGATTTTTTAAACTACCAATTACAAGTTAAGAAAAATGCCAATGCTATGGCGAATGCTCTTGTAGCTAAAGATTATAACATTATTTCGGGTGGTACAGATAACCACATGATGCTTATCGATTTAAGAAATAAAAATGTATCTGGTAAAGATGCGGAACAAGCTTTGGTAAAAGCAGATATCACTGCCAATAAAAATATGGTTCCTTTTGATGATAAATCGCCATTTGTAACGTCTGGTATTCGTTTAGGAGCTGCTGCTGTTACAACAAGAGGTTTAAAAGAAACCGATATGACTGCTATTGTTGATTTAATTGATGAAGTTATTACAAACTTTGAAGATGAAGCAACCTTAGAAGCTGTAAAAGCTAAAGTTAATGCTATGATGAAAGACAAACCGTTGTTTGTTTAATTTTACTTGTATATAGATAATAAAAAAGTGCTGCTGAAAAGCAGGACTTTTTTTTATTTAAATATTTTTTTAGTCTTTCAATTTTAACTTTTAGCCTTCTTAAATAACGGAATACGGTAACTTAAAAAATAGCTGTATCCGGCACCAATTAGGCCACTATCGTAAGTTTTTCCATAACCAGGAATGTAGAGTACTTCAAAATTATCGATACTAGATTCGCTAGCCAAAAACTTTAATTGTACGTTTGCTCCTAAATACAAATTAGTTAAAAGTTCTACTTTAAAACCAAGCATAATTTCACCCCAAAAAGCGGTCAACCCGCTGTATTCTGTAGCGTCGGTCGATGTAAGTTGAGGCGTCCAATATTGATCTGTTGTATAAATAGTAAAATTATTTATTGTTTGGTTAAAAGTACTTGCGCCAACACGAAAGCCAAAATATACCAAGTTGTCCATATCGAGCCAATTTTGGTAAACATTTAAATCGATACCCGCTTTTAAATACGATCCTTTGCTTGTAACATCCAGATAATCCGAAATGGTTGTTTTGTCTTCAAAACCTAGTTCTCCAGCAATGTAAAAGTTTGGTTTAAGTCTGTAATCTGCTAAAATTTCAAAACCCTTGTAATCGTCGTCTAAGTACGAACGTAATATTTTACTTAAGTCAATACCAGCGCGTAAACCATACTTTAATTTAACAGCGGTAGAATCGGATGTTTTAATTACCGTATCGTTCGTTTTTTTTATTAGTTCTTTTTCCGGTTTTGGTTTTGGCGGATTTTGATTGTTTTGCGCTTGGGTTTTTACGCAAATAACTAACAAAGAAAACGCTATACTAATGTGTAATGCTAAAGTGTGCTTCATCTTCGTCATCAATAATTTGATCGTCTGTTAAAGGTGTTCTAGATAGCAACCAGTTATCGTCGTCTGGTTCTATAGTTAGGGTTATGTTTGTATAAATGGTTCGGTAACCGCAGGCTCTAGATACATATTCTTCCGAAAGTACGTAGCCAACAGTAATCGTGTCTCGGTTACTGCCTGTGTAAAAATCGTCGGTGTCGTCATCTTCGGTGCCGTTATCATCTAAATATGCATCCGATATTAATACAAACTGAGTTGGTGATTCATGGGTTTTTAAAGGTAAAACCAACTGGTTTACATCAACAATTTCGTAGTCTGTTAGAACGCTGTCGGTGTTGCTGCCAATACCATAGATAAGTAAATCGAATGCGAATTCTAAATCTTCAGGGCTAGAGGCATCGTATAAATCAATAACTAAACTTGGTGTTGTAGCAGTGCCATCAGCGCAAATATCATCTTTTTCACAACTTATGGCTAAAACAACAATTAGTATTATAAAAATTACGGTTTTCTTCATAATTTATTTCTCGAATAAAACTACAGTTTCAATGTGTGCTGTATGCGGAAACTGGTCTACTAAACTAATTTTTTTTATTTGATAACCTGCTAGCATAAGTTGTTCGGTATCTCGAGCTTGCGTAGCAGGGTTACAAGATACATAAACCAAACGTTCTGCATTTAGGTTTATTATTTTATTTAAGGTTTTAGGCGCAATACCTGCACGAGCAGGATCTAAAACAATGGTTTCAATTTTGTTTTTATATTCGGGGTGTTCGCTTAAAAACTTGCCCACATCGGCGGCATAAAACTTTAAGCCTTCAATGTTGTTTCGTTTGGCGTTTTCTTTAGCATCTTCGATAGCAGAAGCTACAATATCGACACCTACAATTTTAGTATTATTGGCTTTATTGGCAATAATTTGTCCAATGGTTCCGGTGCCGCAAAACAAATCTAGCACCACAGAATTATCTACAGACTCCTGTTTTTCAAGTACATATTCTACCACTTTACTGTATAGTTTTTCGGCACTTTTAGGATTGGTTTGAAAAAAGCTTTTCATGCTAATTTCGAAGTTTAGTCCTAATAATTCTTCAACTATTTTATCTTCACCATAAATTAACTTAATGCTTCCAGATGTGGCAATGGTACGGTCGCCAATTTCGTCGTTTATTGTATGTAAAAAGCCTGCAACTCGATCGCCAAATAGTTCCGTTAAATACTCGGCAAATTTGTTTAAACTAAACTTTGGTAAATCGTAAGACGTAGTTACTAGGTTAAATAATAACATGTTGGTTTTATAAGATTTTCGAACTACAAAATACCTAAAAAAACCTTCTTTTTTTGGCGCGTGCCAAGGTGCTAAACCTGTATTTTGGCAGTATGCTCTTATGTTTTTAAGGTTGTTTTCAAGTTGACCATCAAATAAACCAGAATCGTTATTTAAGTTATCGCCACACCACCATGTACCTCGTTTTTTAAATCCTAGGGTAAACTCGTCTACGTCTGTTTTTAATTCATGATTGTAACCAATGGCAGAAAAGCCATATTCCATTTTATTACGGTAATGAAAGGTGTTTGGCGAGTTAATAAATTCATCGAATTTGTCTTCGATATCTGTCACCTTACCAATGCGCTTAAACAATTCGAGCGTACTTTGTTTTTTATACTCGTGTTGTTTTTCGATGGGTAATTTTATGTAAGGCGCACCAGGAATATCTTGGTACGGACTATCAATTTCGTCGTCTGATGATTTTAAAACTTCAAACAGTTTACACTCGGCGTATTTTTTGCTTGTTTTTTTTATCTGAGCTTTAACTAATTGTCCTGGTAGTGTATTTGGTACAAAAACTACAAATTCACCATGCTCATTCCTAATACGGCCAATACCTTTGCCTCCAAAGGCGTAGTCTTCGATTAGTATTTCGATGACTTGTCCGCGTTTTACAAATTTATTTCGTTCTCTTCTTGGCATGCTGCAAAAGTAATGAAGCCATTGCGATTTTTATATTTTGGTTTACTAATTTTTTTTAATACTGAAGTTTTAAATATTTATCGCAAGTTTTCGTGCAAAGGATTGAAACGGCATCCTTTTTTGTTGTACAGATGTAAGTTTAAATAATTGATTTTGAATTGTTTTTAAAACTTTTGTTAAGTTGAAACATTAATACAAAAAAGATATAGTGTAAAGCCTGACACTATTATTTGCCGAAAAAATAATAGGGTTGCACCCAAAAAAATACGAATATTTAGTAAATTGCGCATCTATCCAGGGATGATTTCTCTCCCACGCTGCTTTTTCGCCCCGAAACTTGTCGGGAATTCGAAAGAATAAAGGTACAGAAGGAATTTATTTTACAATTTAAATTCAATTAAGATGGCTGTTTTAGAGCAATTAACGTCGCAACAAGCGATAGATTTAGAAAACGAGTATGGAGCGCACAATTACCACCCGTTGCCTGTGGTTTTAACAAAAGGTGAAGGTGTGTATGTTTGGGATGTGGAAGGGAAGCAGTATTTCGATTTTTTATCGGCATATTCTGCGGTAAACCAAGGACATTGTCACCCAAAAATTGTGGGCGCTATGGTAGAGCAAGCGCAAAAATTAACCTTAACATCGCGTGCATTTTACAATGATATGTTAGGGAAGTACGAGAAATTTGCTTGCGAATTTTTTGGTTTTGATAAGTTATTACCAATGAATACAGGTGCAGAAGCAGTGGAAACAGCTTTGAAAATTTGTAGAAAATGGGCATACGAGGTTAAAGGTATTGATGAAAATGAAGCTGAAATTGTGGTTTGTAAAAACAATTTTCATGGACGTACAACAACTATAATTTCATTTAGTAACGATCCCGTTGCTCGTAAAAACTTTGGACCGTATACTAACGGTTTTATAAAAATAGATTACGATAATTTAGAGCAGCTTGAAACTACATTTAAAAACAATAAAAATATTGCTGGTTTTTTAGTTGAACCTATACAAGGTGAAGCTGGTGTTTACGTGCCAACCGAAGGTTATTTAACTAAAGCTAAAGCACTTTGCGAAAAATACAATGTACTTTTTATTGCAGATGAAGTACAAACTGGTATTGCAAGAACAGGAAAGTTATTAGCAGTTAATCATGAAAATGTTACGCCCGATGTTTTAATTTTAGGAAAGGCTATTAGCGGCGGAGTTTATCCGGTTTCGGCTGTTTTGGCCAATAACAATGTTATGAATGTTATAAAACCTGGAAATCACGGTAGTACTTTTGGTGGTAACCCTGTGGCTGCGGCTGTAGCTATTGCTGCTCTTGAGGTTGTAAAAGATGAAAAACTAGCCGAAAATGCTGAAGTTTTAGGTGAATTGTTCCGTGCTGAAATAAATAAATATATTGAAACGAGTGGTATTGTTAACTTAGTTCGCGGAAAAGGTTTATTAAACGCTATTGTAATTAATGATGATGAAGACAGCGATACAGCTTGGAATATTTGTTTAGCCCTTCGCGATAACGGATTGCTAGCTAAACCAACTCATGGTAATATTATTAGGTTTGCGCCGCCACTTGTAATGAACGAAATACAGTTACGCGAGTGTGTAGCTATTATTGTAAAAACATTAAAAACGTTTGAATAAAAAAAGGCACCCTTTTGGGTGCTTTTTTTTTAAAAGATATAATTGGCGTTGTTATTATTGATTTTGTGATTGCCATTGTTCCATCATTTCCTGTGATTGTTGTATTAATTCATCCCAACCAATTGTTGATATTCTGTATACCGTAATAATTAAATAAAGTACGTTAATAATTAAAATTATTAAGGCAACTATTTTAGCAGTATTCATAGATTTTATACTAACTTGATCATAATTTTCTGGATTAAGTTTAGCCTCTTTAATTTTATTTTGTGCAATGTAGAAGGCTATTCCAGATAAAATAAACCCAGAACCGCCAATACAGCAGCATAATAAGCCAATTAAAGCTAAAACATATACAATTGTTGGGTTAAGTTTTTGTTGTTCCATATAAGTGTTAATTTAATAGTTTTATTATGTAGCTAATTAAAATAATTGCAATTGTAATATTAGCAAGTGGATTAATAATTCGGTTGGCAAAATTAAATTTAAAGAAAAAGTTTATTAAAATAAAGGAAAATAAAGTTACAAGCAAATAAATGGCAGGATACATGTGGAATGCATCGGTAAATTCTCCTTTAAAAATTAAAAGGGTAGCACGTTGAATTCCACAACCAGGACAGTCTATACCTAAAAATTTTTTAGCAAGGCAAGGAAGCATATATTTTTCCATAACTAATTTTTAGATGTTAAATGTAATGAAAACTAAAAAAAAGAAAAATGCCAAAAACTTATTTATTATGCTTTATAGCTATTTTTTTACCTAGAATTTTTTGATTATCTAGCGTTATTTTTACAACATAAATGCCGTCACTAATATTTCTGGTATTATAACTATATTCCGATTTTGCTTCAGAAATATTATAATTTAAAATTTGTTTCCCATAAATATCAAAAACTCTTAAGCTTTCAATTTTAAGTAAACTCGGGTTTGAAATATTAAGTTCGGCGGTACGGTTGTTTTGATTAATGTTTAAGTGGTTAAAACCGACCTTTTCTTCGGTATTTAAAGACTTTTTATTGAAAGTAATCTCAAATCGGTCGTGGTATTCTCCTGCGTTAAGCGTTATGTTAAAAGTGTTATTTATAATATCTATAAATTCTCCATTCTCTTTATCGAGTAAAAAGACTTCCATATTATTTGGTGTATTATAAATTTCATTTACAGTTATTGAAAATGTACTATTATTATTTTTAGCTATAAGTCCAAAAGGAATTGTGGTGTTAACGTTATAAGTAATGGATTTTATTGAAAGATGCTTTCCTTCAGAAATTAAATAAGCATCAGAATTTAAGTTATTAATATTAATTGCATCAAAAAACTTATTATAAGTGTTATTGTTTGGTGTGGCATCTCGTAAGGCAATAACATTTTCTTTATAATAGGTATTATTAACTTTGGTGTGAATACGTATTTCAGGAACAACGGTTGGATTTTCAAAAATACTTTTATAATCTATTCCATTATGAGAAATAGGATGTTTAATAGTACTATTTGCTTTGGAATTTGTGTTTTTGGCAAATACAGAGCCATTTCCTAAAGGATTAGAGTCTTCACTAAACGCTATGCGCATAGCGTTTGTAAATTCGGCATAACCACCATTAACATTACTAGCAATAATAAAACCTTGACCTACTGCAGCATATCTTCTAGAGTTATTAGTAGTATAATCTGTAGTATTTCCGGTTGCACCTGTGCCATCAGTTCCATCGTTATTATAGCTTATAAAAGGAGCAATAACATAGGTTCCGTTGTCACTTAAATCGGCTGGGTCTCCGGGAATGTAAGTAGCATAACCACCTTCGTAATCTTGTAAATAATGAGAAAATTTTGGCTCTTGTTCCCAAAAAAATAATTGCGGACTTAGAACTGTTTGGTTATTGGAATTAACAAAAAACAACTTTAAATCTATGGCCGAAGGGTAGGGGTTTCCTGTTAGTGTTTCAGCGTAGTTTGGAAGTCCCGAAGGTTGATCATCTATACCGTCAAAAGAGCAGCTTACCGTAATTGTACCATTGTTTGGACGTCCTCTAAAATCTAAGACATTGTTTACATTTGGACTTCCTTTTAAGGTAAAACCATATCCAGCCTCTATATCTCCAGTATTAAACACCTGCTGCCAGTTGTAATATCCTTCTGCATTTTTTAAAGTATAAATCCAGTAGCTAGAAAGTTCGGTTGTCGTACTGTTATAATTTGTAGTGTAGCTGTAAGCCAGTGAATTAACATTGCTAACATCTGTGTCATCTATCGGGTCATAAATATTACTTCCATTAAAGTCGGAATTAATCTTTACAGTTCCATCTGTACCTAAGCCTACGGGTGAGCAAAAATAGTTGTATTCGTAAACATTTGTGGTTTGATTTTGATAAATAGATAAAGAACCAGCATCAGAGTTTTTAATATCATTATTTTGCGTTAATTGAGCATCGCCGCGCAAGTAGATATATGATGTTGCTGTTTCTAACCTAATATCATTATTTACAAAAATATTTATATCGTTAGAAAAAAGGTAGCTATTATCGGCGATATACAAATCTTGAGAATACGACAAACTAGAGAGGCCAATCCATATTATTAAAGTTAGAAGTTTTTGCATACATTAATTTTTATTGTAAATTAAATATACGCATAATACTTTGAAATTATTGAAAACTTATGGTTTTAACTTTTCAGAATAAGAGTTTAGACGAATTAATTTCATAGATTTTCAATATGGCTTACATTTGTATTCAATATTATTAACATGAAGTATTTAAATTATATTTTAATAATTATAGGAGCTGTAATTGCAATGTATGCAAAGGCAGGGGCAAATCAAAACCAGATTATATTAATAGTGGGCATTGTTTTATTGATGGTTGGTGCTTACCGTGTTTCTAGAACAATTTCTAGTAAAATTATAGATGACTCTGATAAATTTGATGAAGATAAAAATTAAATAAAATGAATTTTAAGCTAGGTGATATGGTTATGGTTTTAGATGAAGACTTGCAGGGCACTGTAAAAAAAGTTTTAGGACAAACGATTACTATTGAAACGGCAGATGGATTTTTAATAGATTTTAACGCATCAGATTTAATAAAGCAAAAAAACGAACTTAGTAAGCAATCTTTAACTTCAAATTTTAGTTTAGCTCAAAAGGAAGAAAAAAAACGTAAAGCATCTCCTGTAAAAAAGGGTAAAGCTAAATTTGAGCCAACCATGGAGGTCGATTTGCATATTCATCAATTAGTGCCATCTACTCGTGGTATGACCAATCATGATATGCTAACCTTGCAATTAGATACAGCAAGACGCAAGTTAGATTTTGCCATAGCCAAACGCATACAAAAAATTGTATTTATTCATGGTGTAGGCGAGGGCGTATTAAAATTAGAACTAGAATACTTGTTTGGCAGATACGATAATGTAAAATACTACGATGCCAATTATCAAAAGTATGGTTTAGGCGCTACCGAGGTTTACATTTTTCAGAACCCTAATTAAAATCTGGAGTTGTAGTTACAGAATCAGGACCTTCAGTCATATAGCCAAAATCTAGAGTGTCTTGAGACAGTATGCTCAAACCAATTTCTTTTATATCTAAAGTAATATAGTAACTTTTGTAATACGTGTTGGAGCGATATGCCGTAGCAGGAACTGTGTTTTTTACTAGATCGTTTAAATAATCTGGGATTACACCGTCTGTTAGGTCGTTGGTTGGGTTTTGGTCTGTAGAGTCGTTTTCTTCATCTCTGGTTAAAACGCCATCGTCATCATCGTCATCATCTAAGTAATCTGGTATGCCATCGTCATCGGTATCTTGAGCATCGCTTAAATCGCCATCACCATCTGGATCTGGGTTTTCATCGGCTGTTAAAACATTGTCGCCATCATCATCTGCATCAAGATAGTTTGGTATGCCATCGCCATCGGTGTCGTCATTTGTTAAATCGCCATCACCGTCAAGGTCTTCTAAATCTGAATCTATATCATCGTCATCATAAGCTGTTAATACCGTTAAAATATCTACTAAAACATCATCGGTTTCATCAATATTAATGTTGAGATTAGTTGGTATTTCGTTACAAAAAATATCATCAATACTGGTATCGTAATAACTTCTATAAGTAAACGAAGCATCTTCATCTTCAATAAATAAAGTGTCATTAGCCCCTACATCAAGAAGATCGTCTAAATCGTAACGAGAAATAAGTAACGACATGGTTTCCGATGGGTCACTTTTAGATTTGTATAATACTAAATCGCTAACGCCTTCGCAGTATTCGAAATCTTCATCGAATTCAAATTCGAAATCAAGAATATCGCCATCGTCACAAGACAAAAGCGTAAAAAGGCTAATTGATAAAATATATAGAAAAAGCTTACGCATAAATTGAATTTTTAAGCAAAAATAATAGAATTGTTATTTATAACGTCACTTAACGATAATAATTTTATTTAAAGTATTTTTGTTGACTATTTGAAGAGAAAATTCGATTATTACCATGATTAAAAAGGTTTATTTTGATAATGCCGCAACTACAAAAGTACACGATATTGTTGTTGATGCAATGAGTACGGTTTTAAAATCTAATTATGGAAACGCTTCGTCTACACATAGTTTTGGAAGATCTTCGAAAGTTTTATTAGAAACCTGTAGAAAAACAATTGCGAAGTATTTAAACGCCGAAGCAGGGGAAATTGTTTTTACCTCGGGCGGTACCGAAGGAAATAATTTAATATTACAAAGTGCTGTTAAAAACTTAAAAGTTGGTCATATAATTACATCTAAAATTGAGCATCACGCTGTATTAAATACAGTTGAAGCCTTGGAGAAAAATAATGATGTAAAGGTGAGTTATGTACGAGTTGATAGCCAAGGTAAAATTGACTTAACGCATCTTGAAACCTTATTGCAAACCGAAGTGAAAACTTTAGTTAGTTTAATGCATATTAATAATGAAATAGGAACTGTTTTAAACTTAAAAACGGTTGCTAATTTATGTCGTGAAAACCACGGTTTATTTCATACTGATGCTGTGCAAGCTGTTGGACATTATGCTTTAGATTTAAAAGCTATTCCTGTTGATTTTTTAGTGGCTTCGGCACATAAATTTCATGGACCTAAAGGTGTAGGATTTGTTTTTATTAGAAGAAATTCAAATTTACAACCCATCATTTTTGGAGGTGAACAAGAACGTGGATTACGTGCTGGCACAGAGAGTTTGCATAATGTTATCGGTATGGAAACTGCTTTAAAAATAGCTTATGATAATTTAGATAAATATTCAAAATATATTTTAGAAATTAAAGAATACTTTATAAAAAGTTTAGAAAGCAAAATACCTAATGTAGAGTTTAACGGGGTTAGTAGAGATTTAAATAATAGTAGTTACACTATATTAAACGTACGATTACCAAATTTAGATGGAAAGTCGAATATGATTTTGTTTCAGCTCGATTTAAAAGGTGTAGCTTGTTCTAGAGGTAGCGCGTGCCAAAGTGGAAGTACAATAAAATCGCATGTTTTAACCGAAATTTTAAATGATAGAGAGTTGCAAAAGGCATCCCTTCGATTTTCTTTTAGTTCCTATAATACAAAAGAAGAAATAGATTATGTAGTTAAAATTATAGAGGAATTGTGTTGATTTTATGTTAAAAATCTTTCTAATTCATTTTTATGTATGAAAAATCGCTATATTAGTTAGGATTTATTTATACTTAACGATGTTATGAAGACGTTTTTGCATCCCTTTCTTATTATATTATTTTTAGTATTTATTTTTAATGAAACTTATGCACAGGTAGGAATAGGTACAACTAATCCGAATGCATCTTCAATTTTAGACATAGAATCTACTACCCAAGGTGTTTTAACCCCACGAATGACATCTTTACAAAGACTTGCTATAGTCTCTCCTGCAGAAGGGCTTTTGGTGTTTGATTTAGACGAAGATGCTTTTTATTATTACGACGCAACTGCTACTAATTGGGTTAAACTTGAAGGTGTGGTTATGAGAGATAATTACAAATTAGTAAAAAGTGTAGCTGATTTAGCAGATGAATTAACGGTTGGTGGTAATATAGAATATGAACTTTCAACTAACACATATTATGAAATAAACGGAACAATCAATTTAGGTGTACCCATTAATTTAAATGGAGCTTATATAGCAGGCGAAGATACAAATGAAGATAAACTTGTAAGTACTGGCATAATATTTTCAGGCACAACAGGAGGTTCTATTAGAAATTTAACTTTAACCACTACAGGTGCTGTTTTTAGTTTAAATGGTTCTGGTTCAGAAAACCTAATATTTAGAGATAGTTTTGTTATAAATTCCGGTAGTGTAGGTACAATTTCAAACTTTAATTTAGTTTTTGTAAGCACAACGCAATTTTTATTTAATACGGTAGGCATAACCTACACAAACATTAATCAACTATTATTAAATACATTGGGTTGGGATGAAAGCAATGGTGGAATTTACGAAACATATGTAGGTACTTTCGATGTTATAACAAAGCAAGGTGGTTTTAGTGAAGTAATTGGTGCTACAGCTGCGATAGACGTAACAGGCATAACGTCGACTACTGGTAGTTATTCCATAAGGACGGTAGATTTTTATGGTGGTGGTAACTATATTAATGGCAGTTCTCCTTATACTGGGTATAATTTTACTCGAGACTGGGATGTTGATAGCCCGGGAATACCTGTAGAAACTGATGGCGTTGCCTCTGGTAATTTTTATTATGACGGTAGTTTAACTACAGGTTTTACACAAACTATTAATTCGACTAATACAGATTACGAAGTGGAGTCAGCATTACCTTCTTTTACAGCAAATAGTTTATTCAGGTTTACGAGTGCCGGAGGCGACAATAGGCTTGTTTACGATGGTGTTAAGGAAAGAGAGTTTAACATTAACACATCTATGTCGGTAAGAGTTTCTGGGGCAAACGGTAATTTTTACGCCTTCTATTTAGTAAAAAACGGAACAGCTTTAATTGAATCTAACTCGATAATTGAAATTAATAGTAGTTCTCAAATTCAAAGTATATCTTTAAATGCTAATGTAAGCTTAGCCAATGGAGATTACATTGAAGTTCATGTTCAACGCTTAACAGGTAGTGGTACAGACACGTTAGCCGTATTTTCTGAAAATTTAAGTATTAATTAGTGTAAATTAAAACCGCATTCTTGTTCTTACATTAAAAACACGAGGTGTTAAATAATTTGGAATGGCATATTGTGTTTTAGAGTACACATCGCGAACCCAAGTATTTGTTATTGAGTTTTGCACATCGAACATATTAAAAATCTCGAAACCAAAGGATAATTCTTTAAATGGTTTTTTCCAACCTTTATTATATTGCTTTTGTGTATTTACCAAAACGTATTGTAAACCTAAATCGGCACGTTTATAGTCGGGTAAACGATTTTGGTACACATATGGATCGGCATAACTTGGCGAACCACCAGGCAATCCAGTGTTATAAACTAAGTTTAAGTAAACTTTTAAGTTAGGTAAGGTTGGAACATAATCTTGAAATAAAGCAGCAAATTTTAAACGTTGATCGGTTGGTCTTGCAATATAGCCGCGATTATCTAGGTTTTCTTCAGTTTTTAAATAACCAAAGCTAAACCACGATTCTGTACCTGGAACAAATTCGCCATTTAAGCGCATATCTAAACCATAGGCGTAAGCTTTGGCATTGTTATTTGCTCTGTATCGAATGCGTACATTTTCTAAAGTATAGGTGTTAACATTACTTAATCCTTTATAATACATTTCTGTAGTAAGTTTAAATGGGCGCTCCCACATTTTAAAACTATAATCGTTTCCTAAAACGACATGAAATGATTTTTGAGCTTTCACATTAGGTTGCACTTCACCAGCCGAGTCTCTTAGTTCGCGATAAAATGGCGGTTGATAATATAAGCCACCAGCAACTCTAAACAACATATCTTTTTCCCAATCGGGTTTAATAGCGAATTGTGCCCTTGGGCTATAAACGGTTTGAGTATGTGTTGATAAACCCTCACCACTTACAGTCCAATTATGGGCTCGAATACCGGCATTATACCAAACATTGCTATTACCAATGGTGCTACGCTTGCTCCATTGTGCGTAGGCTTGAAAACGATTTATTGTGGTGTTGTTAGTGGTACGAACGTTTTGATATGGCTCTAAAGGTCCTGTATAAGGTGTATATGGTTGCTCGTTTATTGGTGTGGTTTTTGGTGGACGAATAGAAAAACCTGCCGAGTCGATTACTTCCCATTCTACCAAGCGATCGCGAATATCTTCATTTGTATATTTAAAAGCCCATTCTATTCTGTTGCCTTTTATTGATAAATCACCTTTATGTTCAATGTTAGTAATTAAGGCGTCTAAATCGTTTCTGCCATGATTTAATTGGCTTCCAACACCTTCGCTAAATTCCACTTCACCTAAATTTTCATCGCCGATATTTGAGTTAACTTCTCCAAGTCTGTATTGCGCCAAAATATCGAAATATTCTTCTTCGGTAGTATGATATGTTGATGCGGTTAAGTGTAAATTTAACTTATCGTTTACAAAATATGAACCTTTAAAAGCTCCAAAAAGTGTTTGATATTGGTCTTTTTCTTGTCCGTCGTAAAAAACAAGTAAAGCAATAGGGTCGGTAAGTGTACCAAAATTAGTTTGTCTGGTTTGTGGTTGGTAGTTATATTTATTTAACGAAGCATTTCCTAAAAAACTCAAATGGAATTTACCGGAAAATTTATAGGTAAAAAATCCTTGAGCATCGGCAAAAATAGGGTTAAAGTTGGTTTCTGTTTCTTTAGCATCAACTAGCAAACTATTATCTCGATAGCGTAATCCAACAATACTCGAAAATTTATTGTTTTTACTTGTGTTTTCAACCGATACACTTGCGCCTAATAAACTTAAGTCGGCATTAGCTTCAAATTTGTAAGGTGTTTTATAGGTTATATCTAACACCGAAGACAGTTTGTCGCCGTATTTGGCTTGAAATCCGCCTGCCGAAAAATCGACATTTTGTACCAAGTTTGTATTTACGAAACTCAATCCTTCTTGTTGCCCGGAGCGAATTAAAAACGGACGATACACTTCAATACCATTTACATAAACTAAATTTTCGTCGTAATTTCCACCACGAACCGAGTATTGTGTACTTAACTCATTATTGTTACTTACACCAGGTAACGTCATTAATAAATTTTCTACACCGGCATTGGCACCAGGAATATTACGAATTGTTTCAGGTTTTAAGGTAACAACACCTTCAATAGTTTTACGGCTGGTATTGGTAACTACAACGGTGGCAATTTGCTCAATAGTAGCACTCATTACCGGGTTAAATTCGGTTTCTTCTGCATTTTTTAAGTTAAATGTACTGGTTACTTTTTTATGAGAAAGATGAGTAAACGTTAGCGTTATATTTTTATTGGCCGGTATTTTTAGTAAGTAAAAACCGTTAGCATTGGTTTGTGTGCCGTAGTTTTCTGTCTTAATATTTACATTTTCAATGGGTAAGTTATTTTCATCTAAAATAACACCCTTTATAGTTGCCGTTTGCGCAAAAATATTAACTGAAAATAGTAAAAACAGAGCAGTAAAAAATAAATGTATAAGTTTCAAAAGTTGGTGAATTTATTTTCTGTAAAATACAGCTTCAAAAGTAGAACTATTTCCAACATTATCGGTAACAATTACTTTTAATTTGTTATTGGTTTCTTTTTGGTCTAGGTCGTTAAAATCGAAGGTAAGTAAATCTTTTTTGTATTCATATTCCATTAAAATCCATTCATCGTTTATGCTGGCGTGATAACTTTTAATACCAGATTCCTTATCTTGAATGTTTAATTTTAAAAACCTAAAATCGCTAAGCCATTGTTTGTTTTTAAAATTACTGGCTTTAATTTTTGGTGCAATAGTATCTGTAGCCAAAGTGTAAGTTCCTAATAACTTGGTATATGCGATTAACTTATTTGTTTCACGTTTTGTGGATGTATAAATGGGAATATTCTTTTTGTCTCCAATTAATCGCGCAATAAATAATTTGTCTTGGTCAGGCTTATTATATTGGCTAACATCAAACTGTAAACTGAAGCTTTTTTTAGTGGGTATCGTATTTTCATGTAGAGTTAAAGTGTCATTTTTTACATCAAAGTCTAAATAAAAGTTCTCGTAAAATGTATTTGGTTTAAAATGAACTGACACATTGCCTTTTTTTAAGTTTGTGGTTTGCTCACTATTTATATAATAAGGTGTAGTTTTTATTACTTTTTCATTAAGAAGTTTTTGTTTAGATCCTTTTATATTTATCGTAACCCAGGCTTCATTATTTTTAAAATCAGAAACTCTAATTTTATAAACGGAGTAAGAACTATCTTTTATTTTTAAGAAACCATTGTTTTCCACACCCTTGTATAAACTTAATTCATTGTTTTTAATGAAAAGTTTCTGAATGCGATCACGACTATCAATATAGTGTTGGTAATCTATGAGTTGATTTAGGTTTCTGGTTTCATCAAATGAAAATTTACTAAAATCAATTTCAAAATTTCGGTTTCCATTAAAAATAGTTTGAATATTATAAACTCCATTAGAGTTGGAAGCAAAATCTTGCCTATCAATTGTTTCAATACCAAAACCAATATTTCCAATTGCTTCAATATTTGAAACAGCATAGTCGCCATTTTTTAGAGGAATAAGTTTTAATTCTTGTTTTTCGTTCGAATTATTAATAACGGCGTCATCACTTAATGGATAAACAAAAATAGAACGGATTAATGGATATGAAGAGTCTTTTACATCAATACCAAAAAGCATTGGATTAATAGGGTGTTCTTCTTTATTTCTAATTTCAAAATGTAAATGAGGACCTGCAGAACCCCCAGTGTTTCCACTATAAGCTATTAAATCACCTTTTGTAATTAATAACTCTTCTGCTTTAGGAAACAATTCAATTTCATATGATTCTTCCTCATATTGATGATTCTTTACATAAGCTTCAATTTCTGGAGCAAATTTTTGCAAATGAGCATAAACTGTAACATAGCCATTTGGATGTGTAATGTATAAAGCTTTTCCATAACCAAAATGAGAAATTTTAATACGACTAACAAAGCCATTAGCAGAAGCAACAACGTGTAAACCTGTTCGGCCTTGTGTTTTAATGTCTAAGCCTGAATGAAAGTGGTTAGATCGTAACTCTGCAAAAGTACCCGATAAAATTATTGGAATTTTTAATGGGTTGCCGAAATAATCTTGTGGATAAGGATTTTGTGCAAAAAAAACAAAAGGGATAATATAGAAGATGGGGTGAATTAATTTCATAATGCTGTATTAGGCTAAAGTAAATATTTGGAACGAAAAACACAAAGCACGATTAAAAATAAAGAAATAGAACTTTGTTCGATAATAAATGGTGCTTTTAAAATTTTATTAAAAAACAATTGTAAAATTTACTTAGGTATGTTAACTTTGTGTGATAAGTATTGATTTTTGTAAATGAGTAATATTGAAGATATTGTAATTTCATTAGAGAATAAAATAACTAAGGTATTGCAGCGATTAGAGCTTTTACAGCTAGAAAATTTGAAATTATATGACGATTTAGAAGTTTCAAAGCAAGAAATTTTAACTCAAAAACAGCAAATAGCTAGTTGGGAAGAAAAATATGAAGCTCTAAAAATTACAAATGCAATACTTGGTAGTGACGAGGATAAAAGAGAAACTAAGCTTAAAATAAACGCATTAATACGAGATATAGACCATTGCATTGGTCAACTTTCAGATTAAGCATAACAATCAATGTCAGAAAAGCTTAAAATAAAGCTGTCTATTGCAGATAGAGTTTACCCTTTAACAATTGACCCTAGTCAAGAAGAAGGTTTACGAAAAGCAGCAAAAAATATTGATGTGTTAATAAAGCAATTTGAGCAAAGTTATTCTGTTCGAGATAAACAAGATGTTTTAGCTATGTGTGCTTTACAGTTTGCATCTCAAGTAGAACAGAAGTCTATAGATAATATAAGTGTAAATGAGCATTTAGAAGTTAAATTAAATGATTTAAATGAGCTTTTAAGTAAACATTTGTAACCTTAACGTTCTTTAAAATAAACAAAAGTTACTGCCTGTATTAGTTATTTTTTTTGATAAACTCAACGTTAATTCTTTAAAAAGGGTGAGTTTAAGTTGTAAAAGCAAGCCGCTAGTGCTGAACCTGTTTCAGTATCTTAGGCGGATCCTTGATCAGCTTGTTAACCCTAAACTTGTTTTTAAGGAGTTTATACAAAACTTTATACTGATGCAGGCTTTTTTTATATAAATTTTCAAAAATAATCGATGGATAACTTAATCATATTTGTGGTAGTAGGTGTATTAATAGGTCTTGTAATTGGCTTTATAATTGCAAAAGTATTAGAAAAAAATAAAGCTTCTCAAATTATAAAAGAAGCAAAAATATCGGCGTCTTTAATTTTAAAAGATGCTAAAAATGATGGTGAGAATATTAAAAAAGATAAAATATTACAAGCCAAAGAAAAGTTTATTGAGCTTAAAAGTGAGCACGAAAAAGTGATTTTAGCTCGCGATAAAAAAATAGCAGAAGCTGAAAAGCGTACAAGAGATAAAGAGTCGCAAATATCTAGCGAACTGTCAAAAAATAAAAAATTAAGCCAAAGTCTTGAAGATAAAATTAAGGACTATAACCATCGTTTGGATGTGCTAGATAAGCGTCAAGATGAAATTGATAAGCTTCATAAAAATCAAGTACAACAACTGGAAGTTATTTCTAGCCTTTCAGCGGAAGAAGCTAAAGAACAACTAGTAGAATCTTTAAAGGGCGAAGCAAAAAACGATGCTATGGCATTTATTCAAAGCTCGCTAGAAGAGGCAAAACTAACAGCAGAGCAAGAAGCTAAGAAAATTATTATTAATACGATACAACGTATTGGCACCGAAGAAGCGGTAGATAATTGTGTGTCTGTTTTTAATATTGAATCTGATGATGTAAAAGGTAGAATTATTGGTCGTGAAGGCCGAAACATTAGGGCTATTGAAGCTGCTACAGGTGTGGAAATTATTGTAGACGACACGCCAGAAGCTATTATTTTATCCTGTTTCGATTCTGTACGTCGTGAAGTTGCTAGGTTATCGTTACATCGCTTAGTTACTGATGGTAGAATACATCCAGCGCGAATTGAAGAAGTTGTAAAAAAGACTAGAAAACAAATAGAGCAAGAAATTATTGAAGTTGGTAAACGTACTGTTATTGATTTAGGGATACATAATTTAAACCCGGAACTTATTAAAATGGTTGGTAGAATGAAATACCGATCATCTTACGGACAAAATCTTTTACAACACTCACGAGAAGTTGCAAAACTTTGTGGGGTTATGGCTGCTGAATTAGGACTAAATCCAAAGTTAGCTAAACGTGCTGGATTGCTTCATGATATTGGTAAAGTGCCAGATGCCGAAGCCGATATGGAAACACCACACGCCATTTTAGGTATGCAATGGGCCGAGAAATTTGGTGAAAAACCAGATGTTTGTAACGCTATTGGTGCCCACCACGATGAGATTGAAATGAAATCATTATTAGCACCTATTATTCAAGTTTGTGATGCTATTTCGGGAGCACGTCCAGGAGCACGTCGTCAAGTGTTAGATAGTTACATTCAACGTCTAAAAGATTTAGAAGATATCGCTTTTGGTTTTAACGGTGTAAAAAAGGCCTACGCTATTCAGGCTGGTAGAGAATTACGTGTTATTGTAGAAAGTGAAAAAGTAAACGATGAAAAAGCGGCCGATTTGTCTTTTAATATTTCACAAAAAGTTCAAACAGATATGACTTATCCTGGACAAGTAAAAGTTACGGTAATTCGTGAAACAAGAGCAGTTAATATTGCCAAATAATATAATGTCTAAATGGAACAGTAATTAATAATTTACTGTTTTAATTTGTAAAAAAATAAAAATCCAAATGTCATTGTAAAGACATTTGGAATTTTTTTATTTAATTATTTCTAGGATGAAATTCTTCAATAACTTTAGTTAAATGACTTTTATCTAAATGCACATAAATTTCGGTAGTGGTTATACTTTCATGTCCAAGCATAAGTTGTATTGAGCGTAAATCGGCGTTGTTTTCTAATAAATGTGTAGCAAACGAATGCCTAAAGGTGTGTGGTGAAATATTTTTTTTCAGATCTATACTTTTAGCTAATTGCTTAATTATAGTAAAAATCATGGCTCGAGTTAATTGCTTGCCGCGTCTGTTTAAAAACAAAGTATCTTCAAAACCCGATTGTACTTTGTGATGATTTCTAATGTGTTTTATATATATGTTAATATATTTTTGTGTTGCATTAACCATGGGTACAAAACGCTGTTTATCGCCTTTGCCTGTTACTTTAATAAAGCCTTCTTCAAAAAATAAATCAGATAATTTTAAGTTTATTAATTCACTAACTCGCAATCCGCAACCATATAATGTTTCTAACATAGCGCGATTGCGTTCGCCTTCTGGTTTACTTAAATCTATGGCTTTAATGAGGTTATCTATTTCTTCTTCAGAAAGTGTGTCGGGTAATTTTCGTCCAATTTTAGGCGATTCAATTAAATCTACAGGGTTAGTTTCACGATAATCTTCAAAAACCAAATAGCTAAAAAAACTGCGTAATCCAGAAATAAAGCGTGATTGCGAACGTGCATTTAATTGTTTTGCTGTTTCATAAACACAGCGTTGTATAGTTTCTTTATTAATGTTTATTGGAGAAAATTCAATATTATTAGATTCTAAATATTGAATAAGTTTTAAAATGTCTAGAGTATAACTTTCAATAGAATTTTCCGATAAGCCACGTTCAATTTTTAAATATGTTTTATAATCCTTTAGAGCTGCTTGCCATTTCATTCTTCAAAATTACTAAAATATCTGTTTAGAAGGTATGTTGAATAATTTCAAATTTTTTACATTTACTTTATGAAAAAACTTATCATAATTAACGGACCAAATTTAAACTTATTGGGTAAACGCGAACCCGAAATTTACGGTAGCTTAACATTTGAAGATTATTTAGAGGGACTAAAATCTAAATTTAAAGGTGTTGACATTAGTTATTACCAATCTAACGTAGAAGGGGAGCTTATAAATAAGTTGCATGAGGTAGGTTTTAGTTTTGATGGAGTTATATTAAATGCGGGTGCTTACACACATACTTCTATTGGTTTAGGCGATGCTATAAAAGGTATAGAAACTCCTGTTGTAGAGGTGCATATTTCTAACACTTTTGGCCGCGAATCGTTTAGGCATCAATCCTATATTTCACCAAATGCAAAAGGTGTAATTTTAGGTTTTGGCATGTTGAGTTACGAATTGGCAATAAAAAGCTTTTTCGATTAAACCGTATATTTACGTGACTCAGTTAATTATACTGTGTCAAAATGTAATTGAACCTTATTTTTGCATTGGAAGAATTAAAGATAGATAAATCCTTAGAAGATGAAAAGCTCGTAGCTTTAATCATTCAATCAAAAAGTGCCGAATTGTTTTCTGTTATCTATGATAGGTATTCAGAAATTGTTTACCATAAGTGTCTTAGTTTTGTTAAAAACAAAGAAGAAGCTCAAGATTTAGCCCACGACATTTTTGTGAAGCTTTTTGTAAAGTTAAAAATGTTTAACTTCAAATCTAAATTCTCAACATGGGTATACTCATTCACCTATAATCATTGTGTTAATTATGTACAGCGCGAACAAAAAAAGCGTAGAGATAAATTTTTAATAGCAGATGATTTAGGAAATTATTCTAAAGAGGTTGAAGAAATTGATGAAGAAGTTATTTTTAGCATGAAAGCCGATAAACTTCAAAAAAGTTTAGAACTAATAAACCCTACCGATAAAATGATTTTGTTTATGAAGTATCAAGACGATTTATCTATAGAAGATATTCAAAACGCTTTAGGCATTGGTAAAAGTGCCGTTAAAATGCGCTTGAGTAGAGCCAAAGAACGACTAGTTAAAATTTATAATGACTTTTGATTATGGAAAATCCGTTTAAAAAAGTAATACATAATGAAAAGTTACCAGACATTATCAAAGAAAGGGTAATGAATGATATCGATTTTGTAAAACTAGCTTTAGATTTTACAGATTTAATGGTAATTAAATACCCTGATGCGGTTGCAGATTTTTTAAAGAATGAAGATGAGGATGATTTTAATGAAGATATAAAGCGAATTAATTAAACTCATAATACCCCTTTATAATGAATACGATAAAGCTAGATTTTACCCTTCTAGAAACTATAGGTAACAATGTTTACAATGCATTGCCAAGACTATTTTTAGCCATTGCTTTAATTATTGCAGCATGGTTAATCCTTAAAGCGGTTATGTTTGTTGTTAAAAAATCTTTAAAATTCACCAAAATAGATGTACTATCTGAAAAGTTAAATGAAACCCCCTTATTCGGATCTAATTTTAATATAAAATTAGATAAGGTTATTTTAATATTTGTAAAATGGTTTTTAATTCTCATTTTTTTAATAATTGGTGCAGATTTTTTAGGGTTGAGTTTTATAAGTAACGAAGTAAGTAAACTAATAAACTTTTTACCAAAAATATTTACAGCTTTAGCCATTTTTATTTTTGGTATTTATGGTGCTAACTATTTAAAAGAATCTATTCGCTCGTTATTAAAAGCTGTAGATGTTGGTGGGTCTAAAGCCATTAGTCAAGTGGTTTTTATTCTTGTAGCTTTAATGGTGTCTATATTAGCATTAAACCAAGCAGGCTTAGATACCGAAATTATTACAAAAAATATATTTTTAATATTAGGAGCTATACTAGCAGCCTTTACTATAGCTTTTGGTTTAGGTTCTCGCGATATTATTTTACGTTTACTTTTAGGGTTTTATTCTAAAAAGAATTTTAAAGTAGGCCAAAGAGTTTCTATAGACGGCGAAGAAGGTGTTATTATTGCTATTGAGAGTATTAGCATGGTAATTCGTTTTGCCGATAAAAAAGTAGTCTATCCAATAAAATACATTTCCAATAAAAAAATTGAAATTATAGATTAATAAATTGTGACTTAATAATTAAAGGTGTGTCTTAAGTATAGGATTCAATTGAATGTTATTTAAGATGATAAATAAAATCACAATAATTTTTATTGCGATACAGGTAGTTTTTATGTCAATAATTACTGCTTGTTATTTTAAATCTCAAAAGAAATTCAAAAGTTCTAATAAGCAAAAACTAGAAAAGAAGAGTAAAAAATAATAAATCATTTGGTTTATTAGCCCTAAATTTTAGGCTAGCTTATTGGTTGCAATTAAAATGTTATGGTTTGGTTAGTAGGTTATGGTTAATTTCTTAATTGCAACAAAAAAAGGCTCGATTTTATAATCGAGCCTTTTCATTTTATTAATGATAAGAAGAGTTTTTTGCTTATTAAATGTGTATGCATTCATCGTAAGCATCAGCTACAGCTTCCATAACCGCTTCACTCATGGTTGGGTGAGGGTGAACAGCTTTTAAAATTTCATGTCCAGTAGTTTCTAATTTTCTAGCAACAACGGCTTCAGCAATCATATCTGTTACTGCTGCACCAACCATATGGCAACCTAACCATTCGCCATATTTAGCATCAAAAATTACTTTTACAAAACCTTCTTTGTTTCCGCCAGCACTTGCTTTACCAGATGCAGAGAATGGGAATTTTCCAACTTTAATATCTAAACCTTTTTCTCTTGCTGCTTTTTCTGTTAAACCAACCGATGCAATTTCAGGAGTACAATAAGTACAACCAGGAATATTACCATAGTCTAAAACTTCAACATGCATTCCCGCTAATTTTTCAACACAAATAATACCTTCAGCAGAAGCTACGTGAGCTAAAGCAGCGCCAGGTGTAACATCGCCAATAGCAAAATAACCAGGAATATTAGTTTGGTAAAAATCGTTAACTAAAATTTTATCTCTATCTACTACAATTCCAACATCTTCTAATCCTATGTTTTCAATATTAGTTTTAATACCAACAGCACTTAAAATAATATCGGCTTCAAGAATTTCTTCGCCTTTTTTAGTTTTTACGGTAGCTTTTACACCATCTCCAGAAGTATCTACACTTGTTACTTCGGCCGATGTCATAATATTAATACCATTCTTTTTAAACGAACGCTCTACTTGTTTCGATACGTCTTCGTCTTCAATAGGAACAATATTTGGTAAATATTCAACAATAGTTACTTCGGTTCCCATAGAGTTGTAGAAATATGCAAATTCTACACCAATAGCACCAGAACCTACAACAATCATTTTCTTCGGTTGTTTAGGTAAACTCATGGCTTCACGGTAACCAATTACTTTTTTACCATCTTGCGGTAAGCTTGGTAATTCTCTAGAACGAGCACCAGTAGCAATAATAATGTTATCGGCACTATACTCAGTTCCATCAACATCTACTTTTTTACCTGGTTTTATTTTACCATAACCATTAATAACGTCTATTTTGTTCTTCTTCATTAAAAACTGAACACCTTTGCTCATACCATCTGCAACACCACGACTACGCTTTACAACAGCATCAAAATCATGTGAAGCTTCTTTTACGTTTAAACCGTAATCTTCAGCGTGCTTTAAGTATTCAAATACTTGAGCAGATTTTAATAAAGCTTTTGTAGGGATACAACCCCAATTTAAACAAACACCACCAAGATTTTCTTTTTCAATAATAGCGGTTTTAAAACCTAGTTGAGATGCTCTAATAGCAGTAACGTAACCTCCTGGTCCACTACCAAGAACAATAATATCGTATTTATTCATTTGTTAAATTTTAGAGTACGAATTTACGAAATCGATTTTTAATAATGAATTTAGAAGGCTTTAATTTTATATCTTTAATCTTACATTTGTATCGAAAGATTTAATTTATGAATATTCCCAAAACGAGTTTCCCAAGAGTTGTAATTATTGGAGGTGGTTTTGCTGGTGTTGCACTAGCAAAAAAATTAGCAAAACAAGAAGCGCAAGTTGTTTTATTAGATAAACATAATTATCATACGTTTCAACCACTGTTATATCAAGTTTCAACTGGAGGGTTAGAGCCAGATTCTATTGCATATCCAATACGTAAGGTATTACAAAATTTTCCTAATTTTTATTTTAGATTGGCTAATGTTGAAGAAATTGATACGGAAAACGAACGCGTAATAACCAATATAGGAGATTTAGATTTTGATTATTTAGTTGTTGCATCTGGATCGGTCACCAATTATTTTGGAAATACAGAAATAGAGAAAAACAGTATGGCTATGAAAACCATACCGCAATCGCTAAATTTAAGAAGCTTAATTCTGGAAAACTTTGAAGATGCTTTGCTAACTTCAGATTTAAACGAACGCAACGCCTTAATGAATTTTGTTATTGTTGGTGGTGGCCCCACGGGGGTAGAGCTAGCCGGTGCCTTAGCCGAAATTAAAAAAGGCATTTTACCTAAAGATTACCCCGATTTAGATACGAGAATGGCGCAAATTCATATTATTCAATCTGGAGATCGTATTTTAAAAGGAATGAGTGAAATCGCCTCACAAAAGGCAGAAGATTTTTTAGAGAAACTTGGTGTTAATATCTGGAAAAATGTTCGTGTAACAAACTATGATGGCGAAACAGTAACTACAAATGGCGAACTTTTGTTAAATGCTAAAACAGTAGTTTGGGCAGCGGGTGTAAAAGGCGAAACTATAAAAGGTTTAAATAGTGAAGATTTTATAACTAGAGGAAACCGAATGGTTGTAAATGAATTTAACCAAGTAAAAGGTTTCGATAATATTTTTGCTGTTGGAGATATTGCTTGCATGAAGACAGAAGATTTCCCTCATGGGTTACCAATGATGGCGCAACCAGCAATACAACAAGGCGAACAATTAGGCGATAATTTAATTAAACTTGTTGAGAATAAACCTATGAAGCCTTTTGAATACACAGATAAAGGTGCAATGGCAACAATAGGAAGAAATAAAGCAGTTGTAGATTTAAAGAAATTTAAGTTTCAAGGTGTTTTTGCTTGGTTTGTTTGGATGTTTGTACACTTATTCTTTTTAATTGGTTTTAGAAACAGGATGGTTGTTTTTGTGAACTGGGTGTACAATTATGTTCGTTTTGATAGAGAAGCGCGACTTATTATCCGTCCGTTTAAAAACAGAAACATTGAATAGTTTTTATAAATCGTCGGTAAAATGACGATTTTCTTTTTCTTGACTAAACTTTGAAGCATTATATACTTTTGAAGCGCCTTTTGGAATAGATAGTGATTGCCAATCGTTACCTTTTAATAGTTTCCCAAGAAAAACAATTTGCCCAATATGATAACTGTAATGTGCTAGTTGTCTATTTATAGCTTCAATTACTGTGTGACCACCGTTTCTAATGTAAATTATTTGATTTAGATTGGTTTCATTTAAAGAAGAAATAGCTTTAAATAAACAAGACCAACCACTTTCCCAAGCTGCAATTAGTGCTTCAAAAGAGGTAAACGAATCAATAAATTCGTCATCACGATTACGCCAATCTTTTTCGCCATCTTCAGTTAAAAAATTTGTCCAACGGCTTAACATGTTTCCAACCAAATGTTTAACTATTACGGCAATGCTATTGGCGTTTTCATGGCTTTGCCATTGCGTATCGTCGAATGTTAATTGCTTAAAGGTTTTATCGCCTAAACTTTTATAATACTCAAATTGTTTTATAATACTTGTTAAGTAACTTTCCATATCATATTGTTTAATATAATGATGAAAATTAACAAGTAAAATGTTATAAAACTATTCTTGCGGTATAAATTTTAAGGCAGCACCATTTATACAATGACGTTTTCCTGTAGTATCTCGAGGGCCATCATTAAAAACATGGCCTAAATGCCCGCCACAAATCGCGCAGTGTTCTTCTGTTCTAGCATAACCAATTTTATAATCTGTAGAAAATGCTACATTACCTTTAATTTCTCTATCAAAACTAGGCCAACCAGTACCAGAATTAAACTTGTGTTGGCTTTCAAATAAAGGCGTGTTACAACCTTTGCAAACATATGTGCCTTCTTCTTTATTTTTGTTTAACGCGCTACTAAAAGCACGCTCTGTTCCGGCTTGCCTTAACACATAAAATTCTATATCGGTTAACCGAGCTTTCCATTCAGCTTCTGTTTTAGTAACCTTAAAAGTTTCTTTAGAGTTTTTGTTTTGCGATTCGCCTTTACAGTTAAATATTAGCAAGGTGGTAAAAATGAATAATATCTTTTTCATATAAATTATTTTTTAAATTAAGTCGTATATAAGTTTACTAAATAACAAACTAAACTAATAATTTTATGTTCAATTTGAGTTGTGACTAATTAAGTTAAATTGTGTCATAAAATACGATATTGATTTACTATTTTTATAATCTATTAAAACCATATAATAATGAACACTAAAAAAATATTAATAGCAGCAGGGATACTTTTTTTAATAATTTCCTGTGCAACCAATCCGTTTACGGGTAAAAAAACAATGGCTTTTGTTTCTAACGATCAGTTGTTTCCATCGTCGTTTTCACAATACAATCAGGTGTTAACTGAAAGCAAAGTTATTACAGGAACCTCTCAATCTGAAATGATAACTAGAGTAGGACAGCGCATAGCGGTTGCTGCAGAACGTTATTTAAATGCCAATGGTTATGAGGGTTACCTTAACGATTACAAATGGGAATATAAGCTAATAGAATCTGAGCAAGTAAATGCTTGGTGTATGCCAGGAGGAAAAATTGCATTTTACACAGGTATTTTACCAATTGCAGATAACGAAACAGGTGTTGCCGCCATTATGGGGCACGAAGTAGCACATGCTTTAGCAAATCATGGGCAGCAACGTATGAGTGCAGCTTATTTACAACAAGGTTTGGCTGTAGCTGGAAATGTAGCATTATCAAGCGATCAACAAGCTTTAAGTATATTTAATCAATCTTTTGGCGTGGTATCTAATGTTGCGGGCATGTTGCCTTTTAGCAGAAGCCATGAAACTGAAGCTGATAAAATAGGAATTTATTTAATGGCTATTGCAGGTTATAATCCAGATGAAGCATCTGTATTATGGGAGCGTATGAAAGCTAATAGCGGGGGACAGTCTACTCCAGAATTTTTAAGCACACACCCAAGTAACGATTCTCGTATTGCAAATTTACAAGCATTAGCACCTCATGCTAAAAAAGAGGCCGAAAAATACGGTGTGTCTTCATTTAGACCGTTAGGAGACTTTTAGTTTAAAATATTTATTTACTTTAGGAGCTGTTAACTAAAAAGGTTGGCAGCTTTTTTTATTATAATTTATGGAGAAACTAGAAAAAGGAAGTAAAAAACTTTTAAATGCTTGGGCTTTTTATGATTGGGCTAACTCGGTTTATACGTTAACCATTGCATCTTCAATTTTTCCTATATTTTATTCAGCGTTATTTATTTCAGAAATTAAAACTGTTGCAGCTTTTGGTATAGAATTTAAAAGCACAGCTTTAATTACTTTTGTAACCGCTTTCACATTTTTAGTAGTTGCTTTTACATCTCCTATTTTATCTGGAATTGCCGATTATGTTGGTAATAAAAAGAATTTTATGAAGTTCTTTTGTTATTTAGGAGGTGTTGGTTGTATAGGTTTGTATTGGTTTGACGTTTCTTTGGAAAAGATTCATTTAAGTTTGTTATTTTATTTTATGGGTTTAATAGGCTATTGGGGAAGTTTAGTTTTTTATAACTCGTATTTGCCTGATATTGCTTTTGAAAAACAACAAGATAGTATAAGTGCAAAGGGGTTTTCGCTGGGGTATGTTGGCAGCGTTATTTTACTTATTATTAATTTGGTAATGGTGATGAGTCAAGATGATGGGGCTGCTAAAATGCAAATGATGAGGTACTCGTTTATAACAGTAGGTATTTGGTGGATTGGTTTTAGCCAATATAGTTTTTATTGGTTACCAAAAGGAACCTCTAATGACGAAAAAGTGACAAAGGATGTTATCTTTAATGGATTAAAAGAATTAAAATTAGTTTGGAAGCAATTAAAATTAAACCTTAGACTTAAACGATATTTGTATGCTTTTTTTGTGTTTAGTATGGCAGTACAAACTATTATGTTAGTTGCGGTTTATTTTGGAGAAGAGGAAATTAACTGGGGTAACAACGACGAAAAAACATCGGGGCTTATAGTGAGTATTTTAGTTATTCAGTTGGTTGCTATTTTAGGTGCGTTTTTAACATCTAGGGCTTCTGCTAAATTTGGGAATATAAAGGCATTGATAGGTGTCAATTTTATTTGGATGTCTCTTTGTTTTTATGCTTATTTCATGAAAACTCCTTTACAGTTTTATATTGCCGCAGCTATTGTAGGCTTGATTATGGGAGGTATACAATCGTTAGCACGTTCTACTTACTCGAAGTTTTTGCCAGAAACCGATGATAGCACTTCGTATTTTAGTTTTTATGATGTTGCTGAAAAAATTGGTATTGTAATAGGTATGGTAATTTTTGCGTTTATAGATCAAATTACCGGAAGTATGCGTAATGGCATTCTGTTTTTGTTTATCTTTTTTTTATTAGGGATAATACTACTTTTTAGGGTGCCTAAATCTGTCTGAAATATTTCCCGCAAATTTTAAGTGATTCAATATAAAGCTCTATTTTTTTATAGGAGATAAAAAATAAAAGCCCAGAAATTATTTCCGGGCTTTTATAGAATTGTTTATATTTATAACCTATGATTCTGTAGGTTTTTCAGCTTTTTCAATAGAAATTACCAATTCATCTTTGGTTTCATCAAAATCAAGTTTTATGCTATCTCCTTCTTTTAGGTTTGACGCCACAATTTCTTCAGCTAAAGCATCTTCTACATATTTTTGAATAGCTCGTTTTAATGGTCTTGCACCATATTGTTTATCGAATCCTTTATCCGCAATAAAATCTTTAGCAATATCGGTAAGTGTTAAGTTATAACCCAATCCTTTAATTCTTGCTAATAATTTTTCTAATTCAATATCAATAATTTTACCAATATCTTCTTTTTCTAAAGCATTAAATACTATAACATCGTCAATTCTATTTAAAAATTCTGGAGCAAACGATTTTTTTAAGGCATTTTCAATAACACTTCTTGTGTTTTCAGCTTCCTGTGCCTTTTGAGATGCAGTGCCAAAACCAATACCAGTACCAAAATCTTTAAGTTTACGCGCTCCAATATTGGATGTCATTATTATAATACTGTTTCTAAAATCTATTTTTCGTCCTAAACTATCTGTTAAATACCCGTCATCTAGTACTTGTAGTAACATATTAAATACATCAGGGTGAGCTTTTTCAATTTCATCTAATAATATAACTGAATAAGGTTTGCGACGCACTTTTTCGGTTAATTGCCCACCTTCTTCATAACCTACATACCCTGGAGGCGCTCCAATTAATCTAGAAATAGCAAACTTCTCCATATATTCACTCATGTCAATTCTAACTAAAGAATCTTCACTATCAAATAATTCACGAGATAAAATTTTAGCTAATTGCGTTTTACCAACCCCAGTTTGACCCAAGAAAATAAAAGAGCCAATTGGTTTATTCGGATCTTTTAAACCTGCTCGGTTTCGTTGTATAGCTTTTACTACTTTAGCAACAGCATCGTCTTGTCCAATTACTTTACCTTTAATAAGATTGGGTAATTCTGCAAGTTTATTAATTTCGGTTTGGGCGATGCGGTTTACAGGGACACCTGTCATCATTGAAATTACATCAGCCACATTATCTTCAGTAACAATTTCACGATGTTGTTTGGTGTCTTCTTCCCATTTTTCTTGAGCAATGGCAAGTTCCTTTTCAATACGCTTTTCATCATCCCTTAAACGTGCTGCTTCTTCGTATTTTTGCTTACGAACTACGGCGTTTTTAAGTTCTTTAATATCTTCAAGTTGTTTTTCTAGCTCTATAATTTGTTTCGGCACATCTATATTAGTGATATGAACACGTGACCCAGCCTCATCTAGAGCATCAATAGCTTTGTCTGGTAAGAAACGCTCGGTCATATAACGGTTTGTTAATTTTACACATGCTTCAATAGCTTCAGGTGTATAATCAACATTATGATGCTCTTCATATTTAGCCTTAATGTTATTAAGTATTTCTATAGTTTCTTCAACAGTAGTAGGTTCTACAATTACCTTTTGGAAACGACGTTCTAATGCACCGTCCTTCTCTATATATTGTCTGTATTCATCTAACGTTGTAGCACCAATACATTGAATTTCCCCACGAGCCAAAGCTGGTTTAAACATATTTGAAGCATCTAAGCTTCCAGTAGCTCCACCAGCACCAACAATGGTGTGAATTTCATCAATAAAGAGTATAACGTCATCGTTTTTTTCTAACTCGTTCATTACGGCTTTCATGCGCTCTTCAAATTGTCCGCGGTATTTTGTACCTGCAACTAAGCTTGCTAAATCTAAGGTAACAACGCGTTTATTAAATAAAATACGCGATACTTTACGTTTAACAATTCTAAGGGCTAAACCTTCAGCAATGGCAGATTTACCAACACCAGGTTCGCCAATTAAAAGTGGGTTGTTTTTCTTTCTTCTGCTTAAAACTTGAGAAACACGTTCTATTTCTTTTTCTCGTCCCACAACAGGGTCGAGTTTGCCTTCCTCGGCAAGAGCAGTTAAATCCCTCCCAAAATTATCTAAAACAGGAGTTTTCGATTTCTTATTCGATTTATTAGATGGTGTATTGAATACATCTTTTGTTCCTTCGTCTTCAGACGAGGTATCGTCGTCTTGAAACGATTCCGATTTAGGTTCTATGTAATTGTTGTCGTTTGTAATCATAAACTTAAATTGTTCTTTAACATTGTCATAGTCAACTTTTAACTTATTTAAAAGTTTGGTAGTTGGGTCGTTTTCATTTCGTAAAATACAAAGCAAGAGGTGTGCCGTGTTAATAGAAGTGCTTTGGAAAAGTTTCGCTTCTAAAAATGTTGTTTTTAAAGCACGTTCTGCTTGTCTTGTAAGATGTAAATTCTTTTTCTGGTTGGTTGCAACGGATATGTTTGGGTTGGCAGGACTTAGAATTTCTACCTTACGTCTTAAGTGATTTAGGTCTATATCCAAGGCGTTTAAAATATTTATTGCTTTGCCATTTCCGTCGCGCAAGAGCCCCAGCATTAAGTGCTCGGTGCCAATAAAATCATGGCCCAAACGCAATGCTTCTTCCTTACTAAAGGCAATTACATCTTTTACTCTAGGTGAAAAATTATCATCCATATATTGTGTCCTTTCTGCATTAAAAATAGTAAAACATTTAACTAAAGGCAAAAACTATACCTAAAAATGTCTGCTTGATGCTAATTGACGAAAAATTCTTCATATAATCAAAACGTTTAAAAAGATACTTATTAACTAAAATTAGTATTAAAATTGTTAATAAAAAACGTTAAAAAAATATTCTGAAGGCTTATCAAAACTAATGAAATACGTATATTAGCACGTTTTGAATTACACATAAAATTAAATTAAATTATATATGGCAGAAGGAGAAAAACTCATCCCTATTAATATAGAAGATGAGATGAAATCGGCTTACATTGATTATTCAATGTCAGTCATTGTGTCACGTGCGTTACCAGATGTAAGAGATGGATTTAAACCAGTACACCGTCGTGTACTTTATGGTATGCATACCTTAGGAGTAAGGTCTAATGTAGCTTATAAAAAATCGGCAACCATAGTAGGTGAAGTATTAGGTAAATATCACCCACATGGAGACTCATCGGTTTATGATACCATGGTGCGTATGGCACAAGATTGGAGTTTACGATACTTATTGGTAGATGGACAAGGAAATTATGGTTCTATTGACGGTGATAACCCTGCAGCAATGCGTTATACCGAAGCGAGAATGCAGAAAATTTCAGAGGACATGTTGGCAGACATTGATAAGGATACTGTAGACCATAAATTAAATTTCTCTGACGAATATAAAGAGCCCACCGTTTTACCAACAAAAGTTCCAACTTTATTAGTTAATGGAGCCTCTGGTATTGCAGTTGGTATGGCTACAAATATGCCACCTCATAACTTAACCGAAGTTGTTGATGGTACTATTGCTTATATAGATAATACCGATATTGAAATAAGCGAATTAATGCAGCATATAAAAGCTCCAGATTTTCCTACCGGAGGAACCATTTATGGGTACGATGGAGTAAAAGAAGCTTTTGAAACTGGCCGCGGACGAATTGTAATGCGAGGCAAAGCCATTATTGAAGAAGTAAATGGTAGAGAGTGTATAATTGTTACCGAAATACCATACCAAGTTAACAAAGCCGACATGATTAAAAAAACGGCCGATTTAGTTAACGATAAAAAACTAGAAGGAATATCAACTATTCGCGATGAGTCCGATAGAAATGGTATGCGCGTAGTTTACGTTTTAAAGCGTGATGCAATACCAAATATTGTATTAAATAAGCTTTATAAATACACAGCTTTACAGTCATCTTTTAGTGTAAATAATATAGCATTAGTAAATGGTCGCCCACAGTTATTAAACCTAAAACAGCTTATACACTATTTTGTAGAGCACAGGCATGAAGTTGTTACTAGGCGTACACAATACGAATTACGCAAAGCGGAAGAACGTGCACATATTTTAGAAGGTTTAATTATTGCATCAGATAATATAGATGAAGTAATTGCTCTTATTCGTGCCTCGTCAAATGCAGACGAAGCTAGAAATAAATTAATAGAACGTTTTGAGTTAACCGAAATTCAAGCACGTGCTATTGTAGAAATGAGATTACGTCAACTTACAGGACTAGAGCAAGATAAATTGCGTACAGAGTATGAAGAGTTGATGAAAACCATTGAAGATTTAAAAGACATTCTTGCCAAGAAAGAGCGCAGAATGGATATTATAAAAGAAGAGTTAAATATTGTAAGAGATAAGTATGGAGACGAGCGTCGCTCGGTTATCGAATACGCAGGCGGAAGCTTAAGTATAGAAGATATGATTCCTAACGAAAAAGTAGTTATTACAATTTCTCATGCTGGTTATATTAAACGTACTTCGCTTAACGAATATAAAACACAAAATAGAGGAGGTGTTGGGCAAAAAGCTTCAACTACCAGAAATGAAGATTTCTTAGAACATTTATTTGTGGGTACAAATCATCAGTACATGTTATTCTTTACACAAAAAGGTAAATGTTTCTGGATGCGTGTATACGAAATACCAGAAGGTAGTAAAACCTCAAAAGGACGAGCTATACAAAATCTAATAAATATAGAACAGGACGATAAGGTAATGGCCTTTATTTGTACTCAAGATTTAAAGGATGAAGATTACATTAATAGCCATTACGTAATTATGGCAACTAAAAATGGGCAAGTAAAGAAAACAGCTTTAGAGCAGTATTCGCGTCCGCGTACCAACGGTATTAACGCCATTACAATTAAAGATAATGACGAATTATTAGAAGCTAAATTAACCACAGGTAACAGCCAAGTTATGTTAGCGCTTAAATCCGGTAAAGCCATTCGTTTCGAAGAAGCTAAAACAAGACCAATGGGGCGTGGAGCTTCAGGTGTAAGAGGTATTACTTTAGCAAACGAAAAAGATGAAGTGATTGGTATGGTAACCGTGGAGAATCCGCAAGAAGAAACTGTTTTAGTTGTAACAGAAAATGGTTATGGAAAACGTACTTTCATTGATGATCCTGAGGATGGTGAAGCAGTTTACCGCATTACAAACCGTGGAGGAAAAGGTGTAAAAACCATCTCTATTACAGAAAAAACAGGTAACTTAGTGGCCATAAAAAGTGTTACAGATAGTGATGATTTAATGATTATTAATAAATCTGGTATTGCAATACGTCTAGCTGTCGAGAATTTACGTACAATGGGTAGAGCAACACAAGGGGTTAAGTTAATTAATTTAAAAGGTAACGACTCGATTGCCGCGGTTGCTAAAGTAATGCATGATGAAGATGAAGTAGGTGATGTGGATGCTGAATCTATTGAAAACACTGAAGAAACGCAAGATGGCACAACTCTTGATAATTCATCAGCAGAAGAATAAACATTAAATAAACTTAATTTTACTAAAATGAAAAAACAATTAATTTTTGCTTTAGCTTTATCAATCAGTGCCTTTTCATTTGCACAGAAAAAAGAATTGAAAGCTGCTGAAAAAGCAATTAAAAGTGCTAACTTCTCAGAGGCTAAAACAGCTTTAAGTGCAGTTGAACCTATGATTAGCTCTTTAGATGAGAAATTAAAATCGAAGTATTACTTATTAAAAGCTCAAGCGCTGTATTCAAACGGAAGTGCTAATGCTGGGGATATAGATACAGCTATTGAAAGTCTTGACAAGGTTGGTTCGGATAATGCTCCAGCAGCAGCAGAGTTAAAATCGACCATGGTAAGTGCCTTTCTTAAAAAAGGAAACGAAGCTTACGAAGGACAAGATTTTAAAACGGCTTCTTCAAACTTCGAGAGAGCTTACAACCTAAAACAAACCGATACTGTATTTTTATATTATGCAGCTGCTACAGCAATTAATGTACAAGATTACGATAGAGCGTTAAACCTTTACGAAAAACTTAAAGATTTAGGTTATACAGGTATTTCAACTCAATATTACGCAACTAATGTTGAAACCGGTGAAGAAGAAATTTTAGGTGATAAAAACACTCAAAATTTATATGTAAAAGCTAAAAGTCATATTAATCCAGGTGAGCGCGTTACAGAATCAAAATACCCTGAAATCGTTAAAAACATTGCTTTAATTTATGTAACCAATGGAAATAACGAAAAGGCTTTAGAAGCCATGGCAGAAGCTAGAGCTAAAAACCCAGAGGATATTAACTTACTTTTAAACGAGGCGAACATTTATTACAAAATGGGCGATACTACAAAGTTTAAAGAATTGCTTGAAGAAGCTACTTCTTTAGATCCAAACAACCCAGAGTTGCGTTATAATTTAGGAGTAATTGCTACAGAATCTGGCGATTTAGAAGAAGCTAAAAAGCAATACGAAAAAGCGGTAGAGCTTAATCCTAAATATGTAAATGCATATATTAACTTATCTGCTTTAGTTTTAGAACAAGAAGCACCGTTAGTAGAGGAAATGAATGGTTTAGGTACTTCGTCTGCTGATGATAGACGTTATGAAGAATTACGTTTAAAAAGACAAGCAATTTATCACGAAGCAGTGCCTTATTTATCTAAAGCCTTAGAACTTGATGAGGATAACATTAATGCGGCTAAAACATTAATGAATATTTATAGCATTTTAGGTGAAACCGATAAATATAAAGAGTTAAAAACTAAAGTTGAAGCTCTTGAAGCAGGACAATAAAATTTATACGTATAAATTTAAAAAAATAACTGATTTTAATTAGTTATAAAAAGCACTAAAAATTTTACAATCTTTAGTGCTTTTTTATTTGTTTCTTGTTTATATTTTTCAAACCTAGTTTAATAGAATTTACATTTACCTAATGCTTGCTTTCTTTGGTGTAGCCCTGGTTAAAAAAAAATGAACATTCTCGTCATCAGCGTTTCCTTTATTTTTAGTAATATCTGCAGCTAGTTTTACTAAGGCATCTAACTTTGCGTTTCCGCTTGTATCTCTTTTAATATCTAATAATTGTGTGTCTGTAAAACCATTCATTTTTTCAATTAAGGTATGTGTACTTAAGCAATAAACACAGCCATTTACTTCGCTAACAATTAAGTTAATCGCTTCTTTCTCTTTATTAGAGAATGATGTTTTAGCATTTTGAAAATTTAAATATCTTCTAAGACCATGATCAGAATAGGCCATAGTAGCATAAAGATTAGGTACAAAACCTAAAGCTTTGTTTAAATTATCAAAGATTTCTTGATTACTTGTAGCTACTTCATCTCTCGGAGAAACTTTAAGTTCTAAAACGATTACATTTTCCATTTTTTTGTTTTTAAATTGTTTGTCATTATTGACACTATAAAATTGAGTATAACCCCCACGCTATAAAATGGATGATTGAAGTCTATTGATTGGACAATTTTCTCTGCGATTAAAATCACTAATCGAAAGTATTTAGAAGATACGCTTATAATTTATTCAGAGAGGATAATGATTTATTTTAAAAAGGAATAAGCTTGACAAATAATTGTTTGAAGAATAAATTTTTATCGTCTATTTTTTAACTTTACGGTATCTATGACCAGAGATTTTATAAATATTAACGATTTTACCATTCTGGTAGAGGAGGCTTTTTCAGAAAGTGTGATAACCGATGCTTGTCGATTTGATGAACCTGTAATTGCTGTGGCCTTTTATGGATCTGGAAATGTAGATCTTTCTGTTAATTATAAAAGTGAAGAAAAACACTGTCAACAAACCAAAGGATTGGCTTTGTCTTTTTATGCAGACGAACATGTAGAATTTGTGCATACCGTATCTCCTGAAAAGCCTTTACGTTGTGTGCTAATTGCAACTTCAATTAGAAATTTAGATAAACTACCCAATAATGAAGGTGAAATTTTTTCAACATTATTGAATGAATTGGTTAATCCTTCCGATCATTATGTAGAGGGGCCTAAGTTTTTTATGACGCCCGAAATGGATCAAATTGTAGACGCAGTTTTTAACATGACATACGAAGGAAAAACAAAAATGATGTTCTTTCGTAGTCAAATGACCACGTTATTGTCGCATTTTTTTGGACAATTAGCTTCCTTAAAAATAAATACTATAAATACAGCAGAAAGAGAAAAGTTGTATTTGGCTAAAGATATTTTGGTTAATAATATAGATAATCCACCTACGCTTTCAGAATTGTCTCGTAAAATAGGTTTGAATACCTATAATTTAAAAAAGAATTTTAAAGCATTGTTTGGTGCACCCGTTTTTAAATATTTACAAAATGAACGTTTAAAAATGGCTCATGACTTAATAAATAATAAGAAAGCCACAGTACAAGAAGCTGCGTGGCAAGTGGGGTATGACAGTTTAGGGTCTTTTTCAAATGCTTTCGAGAAAAAATTTGGATACAGACCAAGCCAAATTAAATAAACTCCTTTTAGAATAAATCAAATTCTTTTTGAAATAACTTATTCCTTCGTTTTAATGTGAATTTTGCTTCATAATTAAAAATTAAATTATGAAGTCTGTTATTTTTTTTATCACTATTTTTTTAATAGCCCTTTCAGCGGGGTTTTACTTTGCTTGGTCGGTTTCGGTAATTTTAGGAACAAAAAAAGTTAGCAACTTTACTTACCTAGAAGTCATGCAAAGCATAAATAGGGAAATTTTAAACCCTGCATTCTTTATACTGTTTTTTGGGAGTTTGGTAACATTACTTGTTAATACCATTTTACAGTATAAAAATAACCTCACATTTTGGTTAGTTCTTGCGGCCACAATCATTTATGTAATAGGCACTTTTGGAGTAACAGCTTTTGGGAATGTGCCTCTTAATAATGCGTTACATAATATAAATATTATTGAATGCACAGCAGCAGAATTAAAAAATTTCAGAAGTTATTACGAAACTTATTGGAATCAATATCATACCGTTAGAACGGTAGCCAGTAGTATCTCCTTCATCCTTTTATTAATCGCAATTTTCAATAAAAATCATTTTAATTAAATCAAATCAAATTATGAACAGTAACATTTTAGTGCTTGGAGCAACTGGAAAAACAGGTAGTCGAGTTATGAAGCAATTACAAAAGAAAGGTATTGAACCAAGAGTTGGTTCTAGAAATGCCTCACCAAGTTTCGATTGGAATAATAAAGAAACTTGGGTAAACGCCCTGAAAGATATAGAGCGCGTTTATATTACTTTTTATCCCGATTTAGCTGTGTCAGGAGCCAAGGAAGCCATTAAAAGTTTTACATATTTAGCGAAAGAACTTGGTGTTAAAAAAGTTGTTTTATTATCAGGAAAAGGGGAAGCTGAAGCTGAAGCTTGTGAAAAAATTATTATGACATCAGGTATCAAATATACTATTGTAAGAGCTTCTTGGTTCAATCAAAATTGGAGTGAAAGCTTCTTTTTAGATCCTATACTAACAGGAAATGTTTCTTTACCCTTATCTGATGTATTAATTCCTTTTGTAGATGCCGATGATATTGCCGAAGTCGCTAGCACTGTTTTGCTAGACGATACTTATAACGAAGAAATTATTGAAGTAACGGGACCAGAACTTATCACTTTTAAGGATATTGTAAAAACCATTTCAAACGTGAGTAAAAGAAATTTAAACTTTTATGAAATAACTTTAGAGCAGTATGTTGATGGTATGAAACAAATACAAGTAGAAGCTGATGTTGTTTGGTTGATTGAATACCTCTTTAGGCACGTATTAACCAACCCAGAAAATCAAAAAATCACTAACGATATTGAAAAGGTTTTAGGCAGAAAGCCAAAAACGTTTTTAGCATATGCACAAGAAACTGCAAAAACAGGTATATGGCAGCCAATAGTCACTAATAATAACTAAAAAAAGAGGAAAATAGTCCATTTAATGGAGAAGAATATCCATGTTTTGGTATAAGAACAGCTATTAATTGTGTGAAAAATAAGAAGGCATATGAAATACAAACCAAAAATTAGAGATATGTTTTATTTAATTTTACTTATAATACAGGCCACATTATCAGCTTATAGTCAAGACACTATTTTAACACCGTTTAATCATCAAATAGAAGAAGGTTTATTAAAATCAGATACTTATGTAATGGATTGGTTAGTTGCCACGGATACTACTGAAGTAAAAATAGGGGAGGTAACCACTCAAATTAAAAAACAGGATACTGTTATTTATGTGATTACTCATGTAAAAATGAAGCAATCTAAAGTGGAATGGGTAGATACTACTAAAGTTGCAGATAGAAGTTTTAAACCACTATACCATGCTTCTTACAATGAACAAAGAGATATGGTTTTGAAATTTGATAAGGAAGTAAAGGGTTATTACTTGGATAAAAAAACAGCTATTAAAACTGAAATTTTAGAAGAAACCCACCAACCATTCTTTGATAGTAACTTTTATCCTCAATTGATACGTTTACTTCCTCTAAAGAATAATTATTCTGCCAAAATTTCCATTTTTGATTACAATCCAAAATCAAAAGTTGGAGTAATTGCAGCAACCCTTAAAAACACCAAAAAAACGACTCTTAATTTTAACAAGACATCAGTTGCTGTATGGAAAGTTGAGGTTACAGATGCTATTTCAAATAATAAAACGGTAAACACTTATTATATTGACGCCAGAACCAGAAAATTACTCAAACATGACATTGATTTTGGGGGAAGAAAAATGATTATGAAGTTAAAAGAATAAATAAAGGTAAAATGGACTTTTCCCTGAGTGTAATAGATACTATCCAAAAGTATGAATATAAAGAAGTAGTAGATGTCTGGAAAGCTTCCGTTAGGGCAACCCATCATTTTTTAAAGGAAGAGGATATCCAATATTTTAAGCCCCTAATATTAAACACCTATTTGGATGCTGTAGAATTAAGATGTATTAGAACCAAGGATAATACAATAGCTGGTTTTTTAGGAGTTGCAGAACAACATTTAGAAATGCTGTTCATTCATCCCAATTATAAAGGTAAAGGAATTGGTAAAACGCTGTTAGCCTATTCAATTGACCAAATGAATGTAATAAAAGTTGATGTGAACGAACAGGATATACGAGCTGTGGGGTTTTATACTCACTGTGGTTTTAAGGTAGTTTGTAGATCGGAATTAGATGCTTCTGGAAAACCTTATCCAACACTACATATGCAATTAAAGTCAGAGGGATAACTTTTTGATACATATCAAGTAAAAATGAAAGTGACCTAAAGAGAACAAGGAACAGTTTATTAAAATAATTAAAAAGGAATAAGAATTAAATGGACAGGACATTAAGACTATTAAAGAAAGTAATAATATTTATTTTTTCTACATTCATACTTCTCACCGTTTTGGGATACATTTACCTTTATGTGCTTCCAAAAGGTCCTGAAATTACAACAAGCAGTAAAATTAAAATTGGAATAGACTCTTTTGTTATCAATGCCTACAAAGATAGTGATAGAAAATCGATTAAGGTATGGACGTATAAACCCGAAAGTTGGAAAGACCAAGATAACATAGTATTTGTTATGCACGGTGGAGGAAGAAATGCAGATGACTATCTACAGGCTTGGATTGAATTGGCAGATATTAATAATCTGTTGATTGTAGCTCCGGAATTTGAGAACAAGTTTTCAAAATATACGACTAATGATTACCAAGAAGGAAATGTGTTCACTTTTTTTGGAACTAAAAATCCTAAAAGCGAGTGGGCATTTACAGTGGTAGAAAACATTTTTGATTATATTAAAAAGGTAAATTCAATTACTAATCAACAATATGATATTTTTGGACATTCAGCTGGCGGACAGTTTGTGCATAGAATGGTCATGTTAATGCCAGAATCGAGAATAAAAACGGCGATTGCGGCAAATTCGGGCTTTTATACCTTTCCTAATAAAATTCATGAGTATCCCTATGGTTTTCAAAATGTAGAAATAAATCTGGCAAAATCTTACCGTAAAAAATTGGTTGTTTTATTAGGAGAATTAGATAATAATCCAAATTTAGGAACTTTTAGAACTACAGATTTAGCAATGGAACAAGGTGCTCATAGGTTAAAGCGAGGAACAACGTTCTTTGAAGCCAATAAAGAGTGGGGGAGTAAAAATAATTGGACCTTTAATTGGAAAATTGACACCATAAAGAATGTAGGTCACGACTATAAAAAGATGTCTAAAAATGCCATAAAATGGGTTGAAAACTAAAATTAATATCACATCAACACTAATATACTATTTAGATTAACTAAGAGCTATTGCTGTCTTGGAATATCTTCATCACATTGGAATTCTATTTACCCGAGAGATGGTTATCATATAATGAATTCATAATCCAGTAAACTATTTGACGTAGTTTATTATGAAAATAATTAATTACCAATAGGTCTTAAATCTACCGACACATTCATTTTGTTTCTTCCGGTACTATAAATAACGCCTTTAAGTGGTGGCACATCATAATAATCTCTACCGTGTGCTAGAACAATATGTTGATTTCTAGGAATATGATTATTAGTTGGATCAAAATCTACCCAACCGTGTTGCGGGATATAAACAGAAAACCAAGCATGGGAGGCATCACTACCAATTAGTTTTTCTTTACCTGGAGGAGGTAAAGTTTCAATATATCCACTCACATATCGAGCAGGCAAACCAACCGAACGAACGCATGCTATAGCTATTTGAGCAAAATCTTGACAGACTCCTTTTTTTCGTTTTATAACATCTTCAATTGGGGTAGCAACATTAGTGGCTTTGGTATTAAACTCAAAATCGTTGAAAATTCTTTGCATTAATTCAAATGAAGCTTCAAAAACAGATCTATTTGGTTTAAAAGAAACTTCTGCATATGCCTTAATTTCAGGAGTTATTTTTGCAATTAAAATAGATTCTAAAATAAACTGCTTTATCGATATAAGATCGGGTTTTGTTTGTTTAAAATAGGCGATACTTTCTGTTAAAGTAATTTGCTTTGCCAATACGTTTGTATTAATATCAGGAATAAGACTAAAATCTCGTATTATTTTACTTTTGGCTGTTACTTTCAGTTCGGTATGTAGTTCTTGAATTGAAAAACGCGTTATATTATTTCCAAAAAAATCAGTTTTATCGCTTATCTCTATTGGTCTTGGCGAAATTTGCAAGTTATAATCAAGCAATGTTTGCCCTAAAATAGTCTTAGGTTTTAAGGTCGCTAAATTGTGGCAAAATGTTAAACCGTTTTCGTAATTATAAGTGGTGGTATGTATTAATTGGTAGGTGGTCATTATAAATTATGGTAATGGAAAATTTTGAGTAACCAATTGTCGTTGCTGATAAGCATGATTAAAATATGTATCAGAAATAGCTAGCGATGTTTCATGTAGTAAGTCACTAAGCTCCGCTAGAGTGTCATCTAACTTTTGTCTAATCGATTCGGATTCGTCTAATTCAATTAAATCAGCAACCTGAAGGTTTTTTATAATTTCATATGCTTTCGCAATAGATTCTTTACAAACGTTTGTAACATTTAAATCGGTATTAGGTAATCTATCTACATCCTTTTTTATACGTTTTAATTGATAGGTTAACGATTTAGCATATTCTTTGTCTAAAAGTACTAAATTAATCACGTTTTCTATACTTAAATACGATCGATAGCTATAGCGATAAATATTTAAACTTTCATGGCTAGAAAGGAAAGACTCTAAAATTTCATACTGTAAATACTCTCCGTATTTTGGAACCAATAATGAACGACATTTAGCTACATTCATCATAGCTTGTTCTGTTTGTAACCCAATAAAATAGAGAAGTAGTCCTTGGTTTACTAAAATACTTTCTTCAATTAACCCCATAAAAGCGATAAGCCTAGTTATTATGCGATCTAACAATTTAGTAAGTGTTATTATCGAATAGTTTTTCTCCTCTTTAAATTTACTCCATAATTTTTTTATACTATCAAAAACACGCCACATATCTTTGGACCACAAACTGCGCAATGAATAATACGAATGATTAAAGCTCATCATGATTTGTGCAAAACTACCAATTCTTGTATCGTCCATAATTAGTGATGTGAGCTCTTTAAGGGGATTATTTATGGCATCTCCCGAATTTTTTTCAACAAAACCCGGAAATGTAGAAGTAATATTTGTAACCGATTTATAAAGAATGGTTAAGCTTTCAGTATTTGAATAGGAAACATCATAATGTTGTTGATTCATGCGATTTAATACCATGCGCAGATACCGTGCTGTTACTAAAGCTCTACCCAAATAACGACCAGACCAAAATAGGTTTTCGGCAGTATTACTTGGTAAATCATTTATGTCGGCAATGGCAAGCCTACAAGAATTGTCCCATGAATAGCTTTGAAAATTGGTTTGAGCTTCATCAGTTACTACCCAAAAGTCTTTACTTATACCCCCTCTATGGTTAGACACAAATAAAGTTTCTCGTTCTGCGGCAACTCGAACCAAGCCACCTGGCATTACCTTATACTTTTCATTATTTGCAATAGCAAAAATACGGCACATAACTTTTCTTGGTTCTAGAGCGCCATTTATGAAGCTTGGTGCTGTAGAAAATGAAATTTTAGCTTGAGCCACAAATTTATATGGTGCAGATAAAATATCTTCTTTTAATTTATTTAGAGCCTTTTCGTCGAGAAACTCACAAAAAAATATGTTTTCTCGGTTAGACCGGTCTATATGTTTAACAACCAATTCATCTAAATGGTTTAAAACATAATCGAGCTCCTTTTTTTGTCCACACCACCATGATGCAATTTGGGGTAGAATTAAATCCTCATCAAAGAAATAATTACAAATTTGATTCATAAATGGTATTAAACCCGAATTTTCAAGTACACCACTCCCTATCGGGTTTACCACTGCAACTTGTTTGTTTCTTACAATATCGAGCAATCCAGCAACTCCTAAATATGAATCTTCTCGTAATTCTAACGGATCCATAAAAACATCGTCAACACGTTTTAAAATGACATCAACTTGTTTTAATTCTTTTAGGGTTTTCATGTAAAGTTTTCCATTACGAACAACCAAATCATTCCCTGTAACAAGTGGATAACCTAAAAACGAGGCCATATAAGCATGTTCAAAATAAGTTTCGTTTAGAGGTCCAGGTGTTAAAATTACAATGTTTGGATTCGCTTTGTTTTGTGGAGCACAATTAATGAGCATTTGGTTAAACTCGTAAAAGAATTTAGACGATTGTTTAACATTAATATTTTTAAATGCTTCAGGAAAAATGCGACTTAAAGAATAACGATTTTCTAGTGCATAACCCATACCCGAAGGGGCCTGAGTTCTATCGTTAACCACCCACATTCTACCATCTGGTCCACGGGCTAAATCTGTAGCGTGTACTAACAAATGCTTGCAAGTTGTGTAATAAATTTTATCACATTGTCTTAAAAAACCACGATGGGCGTAAACTATTTCTTGTGGTAAAATACCATTTTTTATAAGCTCTTGGTCGCCGTAAATATCCTTTAAAATAAGATTTAATAGTTCCGAGCGCTGCGTAATACCTTCTTCTATTTTAGCCCATTCGGCTTCATGTACTAAAAAAGGAACTATATTTAAATCCCAAGAACGGTGGATGCCTTTAGGGTCATTATAAACATTGTAAGTAACCCCATTTTCTTCCATTAACCAATTAACTTCCTTTTGCTTATTCGATAGATTTTTAAATCCAATATCAGATAAGTTTGTAAGCAATTTTTGCCAATTAGAATTTATGGACATATTAGATTTTAAAACCTCGTCATAATTCTTAAAATCGGTAAAATAATCTTGAAATAAAGTAGTATTTGGTTCGGTTGGCATTATTATTTTCTTCTTAAATCTAAAGTATTTGGAAATTCCGAATTAAATTCAATTTCTCTTACCTGAAAGTTTTTGTTTAAAGTTGCATTTTTTTGAAACTTTTCAATTTCTTTTTGGTCAACAACATACCTTTTAGGTTTAAAAACTTCACCTTGGGCTTGTCCAATTTCCCAAAAGCGGTTTATTCGCCTAGATTCAGCTTCATAACTATTAACCGGGTACGTGTCGTAAGAGCGGCCTCCTGGGTGTGAAACGAAATAAGTAAAACCGCCTAAAGATTGGTTGTTCCAAGTATCTACAACATCGAAAACAAGAGGTGTATCAACACCAATTGTTGGGTGCAACGCTGAATATGGATTCCAAGCTTTATATCGTATTCCAGAAACATATTCTCCTTTTATCTTGGTTTTTTTCAACGGAATTTTAATACCGTTGCAAGTTACATTATATCTTTCACTTATAAAATTAGAAACCTTTATTTGGACACGTTCTGTGGAAGAGTCTACATAACGCGATGTGCCCCCGCCACTCATTTCTTCGCCAAGTACATGCCAAGGTTCTATTGCTGCACGTAATTCTAAATGAATGTCACCAACTGTTTTTAAGCCAAGCAGGGGGAAACGGAACTCGAAAAATGGATTAAACCATTCTGTTTTAAATTCGTATCCGGCTTGGTTTAATTGTTCCACAATACTATTTATATCATCACGTACAAAATGCTCTATTAAAAATTTATCGTGTAACTCTGTTCCCCAACGTATTAATTTATGCTCATAAGGTTTTTTCCAGAACCAAGCAACAAGTGTGCGTACTAATAAGTTCTGTAATAAACTCATTTGTGCATGTGGTGGCATATCAAAGGCGCGAAGCTCTAAAATACCTAATCGGCCAGATGCCGAATCGGGGGAGTATAATTTATCTATACAAAACTCAGCGCGGTGTGTATTTCCAGTTAAATCTGTTAATAAATGGCGAAATAATCTATCAGTTAACCAAAAAGGAACTTCACCATCTTTTGGAATGTTTTCAAATGCTATTTCTAATTCGTATAAATTTTCTAAACGGCCTTCATCTACACGAGGAGCCTGACTTGTAGGACCAATAAAAGCTCCCGAAAATAAATATGATAATCCAGGATGATGCTGCCAAAAAGTTAACAAACTTCGTAATAAACTTGGTTTACGAAGTAGTGGGCTATCGGCAGGAGAAACACCACCTAAAGTTACGTGATTGCCACCACCAGTTCCAGTGTGTTTACCATCAACCATATATTTTATGGTACCTAAACGTGACTGTTTAGCATTCTCATAAAGCTTCAAGGTAGTATCTGTAAGTTCGCTCCAATTTTTTGAAGGATGAACATTTACCTCAATTACTCCTGGATCGGGCGTAATTTTTAAAGATTCTAGACGATTATCTTTTGGTGCACTATAACCTTCTAAAATAACAGGTATTTTAAGTTCTGCTGCTGTAGCTTCAATGGAGGCTATTAAGTTTAAAAATACTTCCGCTGTTTCTGTTGGTGGTAAAAATAGGTGTAATTTTCCTTCTCTAATTTCTGCGCAGAGCGCAGTACGAATAAAAAATTCGTTATCGTATTGTTTCAATTCGTTTTTTAAAAACTTATCACGACGAATTAATACAGATGAAAAATATTGAGGTAATTCTTTCAGTTTGGAAAACTGATCTGGAATTAAAACAGGGAATTCTTGTTGATTAGGTTTTCTAATTAAAGAATCCAAAGGTAATCTTAAACCTATTGGTGAATTTCCAGGAATTAAAAATAAATGATTTCTTCTAAACGTCCATTTGCAAGTAAACCATTTATCTTTATAATTATTGATAGGAACTACATAACCAACAGGTTTAGAGGTGCCATCTTGTAATAGTTTTTGCAATTTATCCTTTACCAACATGTTACCATTTTCCTTTGTTGGATCGATATCAATGGGCATTTTACCTTCTTCCCACATAAAATAAAAGCTGTCTTCGAAGGTTGGAAGAATAGTGTTTTTAGTAATACCTAAATATGTTGTTAGGGTTTCTAAAAATAACTTATCGGCTCGATCTGGCAACTGAGTATTTTCAGCAAAAACAGAAAAAAGGGCTTTATTGCGGTTACGCCACATAGATTTACCATCTTTTCGCCAGCATAATTCAATGCTCCAACGAGGAATAGGTTCTCCAGGATACCATTTTCCTTGGGCTTGATGGACTATACCGTTATTGCTAAATTCATCATATAATTTATTTGCTAAACTTCTTGCTAATTTTCGTTTGTGAGGACCATCGGCTTCAGTATTCCATTGTTCTGATTCCATATCATCAATAGAAATAAAAGTTGGTTCGCCGCCCATAGTAAGTCTAACATCACCTTTTTCTAATTCTTTATCAACTTTAAAACCTAGTTCATAAATGGCATTCCATTGATCGTCGGTATAAGGTTTTGTAACCCTAGGAGACTCAAAGATACGTTTAACTGAATTGTCGAATTCAAATTCGGTTTCACAGACATCCGTCATTCCTGTAACTGGCGCAGCACTTTCAAAAGAAGGTGTACACGCTAAAGGAATATGACCTTCTCCTGCCAATAAGCCTGATGTAGAATCGAAACCAATCCAGCCAGCCCCAGGAACATACACTTCTGTCCAGGCATGCAAATCTGTAAAATCTTCTTCTGGACCTGAAGGACCATCTAGCGACTTTTCGTCTGATGATAATTGTACTATATAACCAGAAACAAAACGAGCTCCAAAGCCTAAGTGGCGCAAGGCTTGTACAAATAGCCAAGCGTAATCTCTGCAGGAACCGCTTTTTTTTGTTAGGGTTTCTTCACAACTTTGTACTCCTGGGTCTAGCCTAATGTTATATTTTAAGTATTCGTATATCTTTTTATTTAAATCGATTAAAAAATATATAGTTTTACGTGGAGTAGTATCAACTGTTTTTAAAAACTCCTTAAGTAGCTCTCCTTTTTCGGTTACTTCTAAATAAGGGAGTAATTCTTTTTTTGTGGTTTCGGTATATTCAAAAGGATATTCTTCTGCATAGTCTTCAACAAAAAAATCGAAGGGATTAATGGTTTTTAAATCGGCTATTATTTCAACATCTACCGAAAGTTCCTTTGTTTTTTCAGGAAAAGTTAATCGCGCCAAATAATTTCCAAAAGGATCTTGCTGCCAATTAAAAAAATGCTTTTCTGGCTTTATTTTTATAGAGTAAGATTCTATTGGAGTTCTACTATGAGGAGCGGGACGAAGCCTAAAAACATGAGGTGATAAAGAAACCGAACGGTCGTATTTGTAAACAGTTTTATGAGAAATAACAACTTTTAACGCCATGCAAATAAATTTTATTATTAAATTACAAATTAAACAATTTTTACTTCCTGTAAATGCAAAAAAAAATTAAATAAAATTTAAACCCTATTATTATTAATTTGCTATTTATACAAAGATGTTTTTGTAGATATGACAATATTTACCTGTTAAATCTGCCAGAAATATTGCCGTCTAAAATTGCAGAAACTTCTTCAACTGTGGCATGGTTAACATCACCTTCGTAAGTGTGTTTTAAAGCACATGCAGCACTTGCAAATTCCATAGCTTTACAATCATCATATTTCTGTAACCCATAGATTAGTCCTGCAGCAAATGCATCGCCTGTTCCAATTCTATCTATAATATGGGTTATGTCTAGGTCGGTAGTTTCATGAAATTCTTTTCCATTCCACATTCTGGCTCTAATTTTATGCCATGATGCATTAATTGCGGTTCTAATTTTATCGAACACTTTTTCAATATTAGGGAATGTTTCCATCAGTAATTTACTAGCTTCTATAAATTCGTCGTTGGAGTAACCGTAACTTGTTCCTAAAATTTCATTAATCTCATTAATTCCTCCGATGAAAATGGTTGAATAAGAAACGAGATCGGTTAAAACTTCTTGTGGGTTTCCACCGTATTTCCATAGTCCACTTCGGTAAGTTGGGTCTGTTGAAACAGGAATACCTAATTTTTTTGCAATTACTAAACCAGCTTTAAGAGTATCATAAGCACCTTGAGATAATGCTGGTGTAATTCCGGTCCAATGCAACCATTTAGCATTTTTCATAATTTTTGTCCAATCGACCATTTCTGGTTTTATTTCTGAAAAAGAAGAATGAGAACGGTTATAAGAAATAGAGCTAGGACGCATAACTGCACCTACTTCAAGAAAATAAACACCTAATGGCCTTGGAGATCGCACTATGGCCGAAGTACTTACTCCAAATTTTTGAATATATGCTAAAGCTGTATCTCCAACAAAATCGTTGGAAACACAACTAATATGTTTTACTTGTTCTCCAAAATTAGAAATTGAAATACCTACATTAACCTCGGTTCCACCAAAATAAAATTCTAATAAATTAGCCTGTTTAAATTTTTTGTTTCCTTCAGGAGATAAACGCATTAATACCTCTCCAAAAGTGATTATTTTTTTCATGTGTTAGTCGTTTTATACTAAGTTAAAACTTATTTCGAATAAATTGTATTTTCTTGCTCGTTCACTCTAATAAACGTGGTTCGTTTGGTAAGTTCTTTTAGTCTAGAGGCTCCAACATATGTACAGGTGCTTCTAATTCCTCCTAAAATATCTTGTAACGTATTTTCAACAGCTCCTTTATATAGAACTTCTACTGTTTTCCCTTCACTTGCTCTGTAATTAGCAACGCCGCCTACATGTTTGTCCATGGCTGTAGATGAGCTCATACCATAAAACTGTTTATAGGTTTTACCATTACTTTCAATAATTTTCCCACCACTTTCGTCATGTCCGGCAAGCATACCTCCAAGCATTACAAAATCAGCACCGGCTCCAAAAGCTTTAGCTATATCGCCCGGAGTGGTACAGCCACCATCGCTAATTATTTGTCCTCCTAAACCATGAGCGGCATCTGCACATTCAATTATTGCAGAGAGTTGGGGGTAACCAACCCCTGTTTTTACGCGTGTGGTACAAACCGAACCTGGACCAATACCAACTTTTACAATATCTGCACCGCAAAGTAATAGCTCTTCTACCATTTCGCCGGTAACAACATTTCCAGCGATAATTACTTTTTTTGGATAAAGTTCTCTTGTTTGTTTAACAAAATTTGCAAAATGCTCAGAATATCCATTCGCAACATCTATACAAATAAATTTAATATTTGGATTTTGTTGAATAATTTTAGCAAGTTTGTCAGAATCATTTTGTCCTATTCCTGTACTTACAGCAATAAAATTGTTTTTATCCTTGGTTAAGTTTGACGTAAAATTATTCCATTTACTTAAACTATAATGTTTATGAATGGCTGTAAATAGTTTTTTTTCAGACAAAGCAAGGGCCATTTCAAAAGTACCTACCGTATCCATGTTTGCAGCCATAATAGGTATTCCTGTCCACGTTTCAGGACTATGTAAAAACTTAAATTCTCGCTCTAAACTAACTTCCGATCGGCTTTTTAAAGTAGACCTTTTTGGACGAAACATAACGTCTTTAAAGCCGAGTTTTATATCGTATTCTATGCGCATAAAAAATATTGAAAATCTATTTTGAAGATTATGAAATTTGAAAAATCTGCCTAAAAATAATCAATTTAAACCAATACTTTTGATAATTATAAATTTTATAGATAAGTTTGTTTAAATGTGAATATTAATGGGGTTTTCTTCAAAATTTAATAGGAACAGAAGGACTTTATCGTATTTTGTCTTATTTTCTATAATTGTAATTTTTTCAATAGCTTATTGTTATTTGGAGAACATACTTAATGTTGAAACAACTGCTGTAATCCTTTTTGTGCTTGCTGTTACTCAGGTTTTTGTACTTCAGTTTTTTTTAAAAAATCAGCTAAAAAGTAATATTATTACTAAAAGTCAAAAATTAAGAATTCAAGAGTTAAATAAGAATTTAGCTAAATCAGAACAGATATTCGAAGACAAATCAATAAATCTTATAAACATGAGTTATGAGGTTAGAACACCTTTAAATACCATTTTAGGGATGTTGAAAATGTTGTCTGAATCTGATTTAGATGAAGACCAATTATTAAAGGTTGAAATTGCCGAATACTCATCAAAGCATTTGTTGCAATTTTTTAATTTAGTAGTTAGTAATGAGGAAATTAAAAAGAACGAGTTTGAGCTTAATAAAAAAGCGGTAGATTTAAAGAAAGACTTACGTAATCTTTTTAAGGTATTTGAATATCAAGCTTGGGAACATGATTTAGATTTCGAATATGAGTTTTTGTCTGAAGAGAAAAATGATAGATTTTTGGTTATAGCCGATTCGGAACGTATTCAACTTATCTTAATTAATCTTATTAACAATGCTATTAAATTTACCGACTCTGGTAAGATATCTATTATAGTGGATCAAACCATAGAAATTAACGACGACCAAATAGTTAGCTTTTACATAAAAGATACAGGTATTGGTATGAAACCAGAAGAAATAAAATATTTTTTAGGAAATGCAAAAAATAATCAATTTAAAAATGAATTTATAAATGAGTATAGAGGTTGGGGTGTAGGTCTTTCAATTTCCTATCATTTGGTTGAAAATATGGGGGGAGAATTAAAACTAGAAAGCAAAGAGAATGAAGGGTCTACTTTCTATTTTAGTTTACAACTTAAAAAGACACTAAATATAAAAACAGAGGTAGACTCTACTGAAAATATAGGAATTAGCTTGAATAAAATTAAAGTTCTGGTTGCTGAGGATAACCGAATGAATCAAAAAGTTATTCAATTTTTATTAGAAAAACATGGGGCACAATGTACTTTTGCTAAAAACGGATTAGAAGCAATCGATTTATACAAGGTTTTAAATTTCGATATTATTTTTATGGATATTTACATGCCGGATATGGATGGTTACGAAGCAACTAAGCAAATTAAAGCAACTAAAAAATATATTAATAATAATACACCAATAATTGCGGTTTCGGCAAGTGCGTTTGATGAGGATATTATTAAAGCAAAAGAAGCTGGAATTAATGAGTTTTTAGCAAAACCAATTGATGTAGAAAAGCTTAAAAGTTTACTTCGTGAGTATTCGGGAGAAGGTGTAGTGTAAATTACATAGCTGCAATCATACTTATTTCAACATTTACATTTTTAGGTAATTTAGCAACTTCTACCGTTTCACGAGCTGGTGCAGTTTCTTCATCAAAATAACTTCCATAAACTTCATTTATATCACTAAAATTATTCATATCACTAATAAAAATAGTAGATTTAACTACATGATTGAATGCTAAATTAGCAGCTTCTAAAATGGCTTTTAAATTTTCCATTACTTGTTTAGTTTCCGTTTTTATATCGTTTAAAACTAAATCGCCCGTGGTTGGGTTAAATGCAATTTGACCTGAAATATATAATGTGTTATTTGCTAAAACAGCTTGGTTATATGGCCCTATAGGAGCAGGTGCATTGGTTGTAGTAATTATTTTTTTCATAATTCGATATAGATTATAATGATCGGTCGGGTTGACGACGTTTTTCGTATTTTAAATCGGATAGTAAACTAGATTTAATTCCGATAAAAAAGTTCCAAGAGGCATTCGAACTAAATGGAATCCAGCTAAAATTCATTCGCCAACTCATAAGTTCACGTTCAAAACGTAGTTGTGTATAGGTAAAACCTGCATTTTTTAAATCGTAACCAGAAGATGCTCCAATCGACCAATTTTCGGTAAGTTCAACATCGCCAGAAAACATTAATGAATGCGACGATATTTCGTTCTGTCTGGCAGAATTCGAGTAATTTACCGCATAAGCGAGTCTTAAATTCCAAGGGATTTTAAAATTATAGAATTCTTTGGGAACATCATCCTCTTTTTGCTTTTTTTCTTGAATTTGGTCGTTTGCAAAATCTTGTGGTACTCCAAATAAATCGTCATCACGACCGCCGCTTTGTAAATTTTCATTTATACCCCGCTGCTTATCGTCATCATTTTTTTTGTCTCCCGATTTACTTGATATAGACCAACTTGCAGTTAAATTAGCACTTGTAAGTCTAAATAAACTTCCACCATTATCAATATTAAATTTATTGATTTTGCTGTTGTTATTATCAAGTGCATACGGGTCTAAAGTTGCCCCAAAATTTAAACTCATTTTGTTGTTAAAAAATTGTGTACCTCCACTCATTCTAATAGGGCTCCATTGCAGGGAGTCTCCAGCAAAATTGTAAGCTGTAGAAAAGTTTAAATTATTAAGTAACTTTATGGTTTTGGGTTCGGTTGCGGTGCTATCTTTATCTCTAACTTTAGCTTCAAAATTGTTGGCTAAAGAAATACCCATGGAGCTTGAAAAATTTTTATTTGGTGTTCCAAAAATGCTTTGTTCAAATCTTGTATATTCTACATCACTCGTTGTTAAACCATCTGCACTAACCACTTCGTAAGAGTCATAATATTGATCGAAAGCTGGATTGATATTATAACTTATAGAAGGTCTCATAACATGCCTTATCTTTTGAATTTTTGGGTTTTTACCTTTCTTTTCAAAGTTAAACATACCATAAACAGTAGTTCCTAAACTGGTACTAAAATTGTAAGTTCTAAAGGCATCAAAACCGTTAATCGTGTCGGTAATTACTTCTCGATTTACCTCGTCAAATTGTTTTTTAACAGTTTTAAAAGTCCAAACCTCATTGTAGCTTGTACTAGCACTCATGCTAAAATATTTAAACAATTTAAAGTTTGTGCTTAAAGGAATAGAATGTTGGAAACCTAATTTTGCTTCTTCAAACATTTCTTTTTTAAAGAATAATGAATCTGTAGTTGTAATTTGGTTTTCTCCTCGAATATTATATTGTAAGTTTAAATTTTGAATTAACCCTTTTTTAGAGCCTTCTTTTGGTGCTAATGGGTATATTCTACCCACACTTGCTTGTAGAGTTGGTAGAGTCATATTAATAACTTCAGTATTGGAGTTCTGAGAATGTGTTGCAGCTAAACTATAGCTAACTTCAGGCTCCCCAGAAAATGTTTTAGAATAAGAGATAGAAGATGATAATGTATTATTTAAATAAGATCCTGCATTTACTTGGTTAATTGAGTTTTGATAATAACGACTACTACCTAAGTTTACAGATGCCGAAAAACGGGAACTCGGACTTGCTTTTGAGTCTTGACTATGCGACCAACGAATGTTATAAATTAAATTTCGAGAATAATCTGAAAAACCACGTTCGCTATTAATTAAATTCTCGTATCGTAAGGCAAAGTTTCCTCTGTATTTATAGCGTTTATTATATGCATTTTCAATACGTAAACCGTAACTGCCGTTGGTGTAATAATCTCCCATTACAGCCAAATCTACATAATCGTTTATGGCAAAATAGTAACCTCCATTTTGTAAAAAGAATCCACGTGTATTATTTTCTCCAAATGTTGGGAAAATAACACCAGAAGTGTGCTTTTCGCTTTGTGGAAAAAATCCAAATGGTAATCCTAAAGGTGTAGGAACGTCGTAAATAAATAAATTGGCTAAGCCTGTTACTATTTTTTTTCCAGGTACAATTTTTGCTTTTCTAAGTTTTATATAATATTCTGGATCATCTAGATTTTCCGAAGTAGTATATTTAGCATTTTTTAAAAAGTAAACCGAATCGTTTTCTTTTTTGGTAATGTTGGCAATAACAGTTCCTTCGCCTTGAGCGGTTTTAGAATTGTAAATTAATGCTTTTTTAGATTTTGTATTAAATAAAATGGAATCTGGTTCTACTTCATTATTCGATTGTTTAAAAACAGGTTTTTGTGTGTATGCTCCTGTGGAATCTACAATACCTTTGGCGTAAACCGTACTGTTTACATGATCGATAATTATCATACCGGCTTTAATATTCATATCGCCATAATCAATCGAAGCATTATTGTATAAATAGAGTTTGTGGTCTTTTTGGCTAAATCTAGTATAATCATCGGCATGGTAAACCACCTTATGTTCTAGTAATTCTTTTTTGGGTTTAACCGAGTCAGTTATCGTAGAATCTTGTTCAATTTCTAAATCCGTAAGCTCTAAAGTAGTAAGCGAATCGGTTTCTTTCAATACAACATCTTTTTCTGTTCGCTTAATACTGGCTTTCTTTTTCGGGATGTCTTGAGCATAGCTTAACATGTTAATAAACATTGTAAAACTTAGTGCAAAAAGTATTTTAATGTTGTTTGTACGCAACGCTTTTAAATGTATTTTTGTAAAAGTATGGCTCGGTTTTTGAATTGCCAAAATTACATATATTTTTCTGGGATTGATTTATTATTTAATTAAAAATTTTAATTAATAAAATACCCTGTTTTTATTGAGTGCAAATATTAGCTTTAATTCGTATTCTTTCAAAAAAAATATAAATTTTAAAATTGAAATAAACCGTGTTATAAATAAATATTCATGGAATTAAATAAAAAAAAACAAAATTCATCTTTTAAAAACGCCACGAGTATACCTTTTCGTATGCTTTATAATAGTATTAACATTTTCTTCATTTACAGCACAAAGTAAAACCAATCAAAAAAAAGAATTTGTTGTGGTTCTTGATGCAGGTCATGGCGGTAAGGATTCTGGGAATACCGGAAGCGGTTATAAAGAAAAGGATATTGCTTTAAAAGTGGTTTTACAAGTAGGTAAGGTATTAGAGAAAAACCCAAACATTAAAGTAATATACACAAGAAAAACCGATAAGTTTGTAGACCTTTTTGTACGTGGTAAAATTGCAAATAAGGCGAATGCAGATTTGTTTGTGTCGGTGCATTGTAATGCACACAAGCCAGGGTCGACTGCTCATGGTACCGAAACTTTTGTTTTAGGAACACATAGAAATGAAACCAATTTTAATGTCGCTAAAAATGAGAACTCTGTTATATTCATGGAGGACGATTACGAAAAAAACTATGACGGTTTCGATCCTAATTCTCCAGAATCGGTAATGAGTATTCTTTTAAGTCAGGAAGAGTATTTAGATCAAAGTATTATGTTGGCAAGCGCTATTCAAAAAAAGTTTACTAATGATTTGAAGCGTAAAAACAGAGGTGTAAAGCAAGCTGGATTTATTGTATTGCATCAAACGGTGATGCCTAGTGTTTTAGTAGAGTTAGGATTTTTAACATACAGACAAGAAGGTGCTTATTTAAATTCTTCAAGAGGGCAATTACAAATTTCTTCAGCTATAACGGATGCTATTTTAGATTATAAAAAGAAGTTAGACGGTAATGTTGGGACTATATATGAAAACAATTCTAATACATCCGAGGGTATATCAAGTAATAACGACGTGGTTTTTAAAATTCAAATAGCAGCAAGTTCAAAAGCACTCGAAACAAAACCGTATAATTTTAATGGGTTAGATAATATTTCGCGATTAAAAGATGGAAATCTATATAAATATTTTTACGGTTATACAACTAATTATGAGCAAACTAAAATCTTAGAAGAAGAAGCCAAGAAAAAAGGTTATGGGTCTTGCTTCGTTGTTGCTTTTAAAGATGGTAAGAAAATAGAAATTATGGAGGCTATAAAATCGAAGGCCAATTAGTAATGTTTGTTTTTAAATTTGTCTTAAATTTGTTTAAAAACTATTATTTTGAAGATATCAAAAGAAATCAAAACAGGCATTTTAGTTGTATTAGGAATACTCCTTTTTATTTTTGGGTTTAAATATTTAAAAGGACAAAATCTACTAGAGTCTAATAATACTTATTACACAGAGTTTAATTATAATGCTTTAACACCATCGTCGGTAGTTACTGTAAAAGGAAATCCCGTAGGTAAGGTTACTGAAATAAAATATGATTATGCAACGGGTAAAACCAGAGTAGCTTTTTTGGTAAACGAGCAATTAAAATTTTCTAAAAACAGTAAAATTCGTATGTACGAAACAGGACTAATGGGCGGTAATGGTTTAGCAATTATTATTAGTAAAGATGGCGAATTGGCAAAACCTGGAGACGTACTTGAGTCTGAAGTTGAAGTAGGATTGGTTTCCAGTTTATCAAAAAACTTTTCAGGTTTAAGTAGCGATTTAGATCTAACACTAAAATCTGCCGATACGCTTATGTCTAGCTTAAACAGGTTGGTTAAGGATGATAGCAATCAAGGTTTAAAAGCAACAATTTATGAGCTTAATCAAACATTAAAATCGTTTAAAGGGACTTCAAATTCTGTAAATAGTTTAATAGGAAAAAATGATGCATCAATTGAAGAATTATTGGTGAATTTCAAAACTATGAGTGCCGATTTATCTGTAGTTGTTTCCGAATTAAAAGAAGCGAATTTAGGCAATATAATAGCTACTTTAAACAGCACTTTAACAAATTTAAATGGTGTATTAGATAAAGTAAATAAAGGCGACGGAACACTAGGTAAATTAGTAGAAGATGAAGCTTTGTATAATAATTTAGAAGGAGCAACTAAGGAGTTAGAAGCGCTTCTACAAGATATAAAACTTCACCCTAAACGCTATTTTAGGATTTTATCTAAAAAAGAAATACCTTACGAAGAACCACAAACTAACTAAACTTGATGAAATTTATTCCCAATATTCTCTTTGTAATTGCACTAATTGCGGGTATAGGTTTTTTTGCAAAAAATGTAAAAAAACTTATCCGTAATATAAAATTAGGTCAAGATGCCGATGTTAGCGGTAATAAGTCGCAACGTTGGAAAAATATGGCTATGATTGCGCTTGGACAAAGCAAAATGGTACGTAGGCCAGTTGCCGGTATTCTACATATAATTGTTTATCTAGGTTTTATAATTATAAATTTAGAAGTGTTAGAAATTATAATTGATGGTGTATTTGGCACCCATCGTGTTTTTTCGTCACTAGGAAGTGTTTACGGCTTTTTAATTGGTAGCTTCGAAGTTTTGGCTGTATTGGTTATCATATCAATTTTAGCTTTTTGGGTACGCCGAAACATTATAAAATTAAAGCGTTTCTGGAAAAGCGAAATGAAAGGTTGGCCAAAAAACGATGGAAATTATATTTTATATTTCGAACTTGTTTTAATGACCTTGTTTTTGGTTATGAATGCAACCGATGTACATTTTCAAGCCATGAATGCTGGTAACGTAATCAGTCAATTTATTACGCCTATATTTTCAGGTTTATCAGAAGGAGTACTTCATATAATCGAGCGCAGTGCTTGGTGGTTACATATTCTAGGTATTTTAGTGTTTTTAAACTATTTGTATTACTCAAAACACTTACATATTCTGTTGGCGTTTCCAAATACATTTTATGCAAAATTAACACCTAAAGGACAATTTAATAATCTTGAAGCGGTTACAAAAGAAGTAAAAATGATGATGGATCCTAACGTCGATCCATTTGCAGCTCCAGCCGAAGATGAAGCCGATGATGTACCTGCAAAATTTGGTGCTTCAGATGTTGCCGATTTAAATTGGGTACAACTTCTTAATGCTTATACATGTACAGAATGTGGAAGATGTACCAGCGAATGTCCTGCAAATTTAACAGGTAAAAAACTTTCGCCTCGTAAAATAATGATGGATACGCGCGATCGCTTAGAAGAAGTTGGTAAAAATATCGATGCGAATAAAGGCGAATTTAAAGATGATGGTAAACAACTTTTAGACAATTATATTACACGCGAAGAGCTTTGGGCTTGTACTACTTGTAATGCTTGTGTCGAGGCTTGTCCGGTAAGTATTAATCCGTTGTCAATAATTTTAGATATGCGTCGTTATTTAGTTATGGAACAAAGTGCAGCACCAACCGAGTTAAACAATATGATGACTAATATTGAAAATAACGGTGCGCCATGGCCTTATAACCAAATGGACAGATTAAACTGGAAAGACGAATAATGTATGAAAACCCAACTTACCATAGCGTTAATTTTGTTATTGGCTTTTAGTTCAATACAAGCGCAGGTAGGTTATCAACGCGATTCGCTTCAAATTAAAGCATATGCAACCATAGATTATGTGGACGGCAATGCGACATCCATTAAAGTAAAACATGTGTTTTGCGATTATTGTTCAGAATATCAAAAAGAAAAAATATCAGAAGAAGCTAAACGACAAACTTTTCTAATTCGTAATGCTAAGGGAGTTCGAATGTTAAATGGCTTGTATCGACACGCCGTTTATATAAGAGTTTCTAAAGAAGACTTTGCCAATTTAAAAGAAGAAGAAGAGAAAAATGAAAACCAAGATGAATCCAATGAAAACGCATCAAATAAATATTAAAATGAAGTATTTTAAACTATTGTTTTTAACGTTAGTATTTTGTTTTAGTTGTCAAGGTTTTGCACAGAGCAATACTTCCGACGTTACAGAAATAAAAACTATAGCGAATGCTATGTTAAACGATGTAGCAACAAAAAATTACGATGCGCTTATCGATAAAATGCATCCAAAGGTTTTTAGCATTGTGCCTAAAGAATCTTTAAAAGAAATTTTTAAAAGTACTTTTGAAGGTAATGGAGCTGTGTCCATAGATATGCCAGAGGAAAAACCAGACTTTAAAGTATCTGAGGTGTTTAATATACAAGACACCTTAAAATACGCCTTTATTTCATATGATATGAAAATGAAAATGAGTTTTAAAGACCAAGAGTTTGATGAAGCTTCGCAAGACATGATGAAAAATATCATGAAGTCTAAAGGCATGGAAGTAAATTTTATTTCTAACAATACGCTTGATGTTTTTGCTAATAATAGTATGACAATAGCATTAAAAGATAAAGAAAGTAATAATGAATGGACGGTTTTAAATTACGATGCCGATTCGCCGTTGGTGTATCAAATTTTACCTTCGGAATTGTTAGAAAAAGCAAAAGAATACAAGCAAAATTTAATGCTTGAGAGTACAAAGAAATCAGAATAAATACCATGAGCGAAACATTAAAAGTACCAACAATTGCCGATTTAATGGCTGCAGGAAAAACGCCCGAAATACTTTTTTGGGTTGGTTCTGCTGGTAGTTACGACGATAGAGCTAAAAAAATAACACGTGCTTTTGTTAAAATTTTAAATAAAGCCAATGTAGATTTTGCCGTTTTAGGAACGGAAGAAAGCAGTACCGGCGATGCTGCTAAGCGTGCCGGAAACGAGTTTTTGTTTCAAATGCAAGCCGTAACTAATATTGAGGTTTTAAATGCCTACAAAGTAAAAAAAATAGTAACTGCCGATCCACATTCTTACAATACTTTTAAAAATGAATATCCAGAATTAGGTGGTAATTACGAGGTTTTACACCACACGCAATTTATTAAGCAATTGTTCGATGAAGGTCGTATAAAACCTGCAACAACAACTTATAAAGGCACACGCGTAACATTTCACGATCCTTGTTATTTAGGACGTGCAAATGGTGTTTACGAAGTACCTCGCGATTTACTAAAGTTAGCAGGAATAGAGCTTGTAGAAATGAAACGCCACAAGCGCACATCCTTATGTTGTGGAGCAGGTGGGGCGCAAATGTTTAAAGAACCAGAAAAAGGAGATAAAGATGTAAATGTACTTCGTACCGAAGATGCGCTTAAAACGAATCCTGAAATTATTGCTACAGGTTGTCCGTATTGTAATACGATGATGACCGATGGAATTAAATTTAAAGAAAAAGAAAGTGAAATTGCTGTTTTAGATATTGCTGAAATTATAGCAAATTCACAAGATTTATAACATGTGATGTAAAGCATCGTCTAAACATCTCACATTAATAAAAAAAATGCTAGTAGATTTTAATACATTACCAGAAACTTCAAGAGTTTGGATATACCAAGCGAATCGTTCTTTTTCGGAGGATGAGCTTCAAGAAATACAGGAGAAATTAAATGTTTTTATTGAAAGCTGGACGGCTCATGGAAGCGATTTACAAGCTGCTTACACAATAAAATATAAGCGTTTTATAATTATAGGGTTAAACCAAGACCTTAACAAAGCTACAGGTTGCTCCATTGATGCGTCGGTACGTTTTATTCAAGATTTAGAACAAACCTATAAGGTCGATTTAATGGATAAAATGAACGTGTCTTACAAACAAGGTGAGTTTGTAGCTTATAAGTCGCTAACCGATTTTAAAAAAATGGCGAAAGACAAAGCTATTTCAAAAAAGACAATTGTCTTTAATAATCTGGTAACCAATGTGGCCGAGTTAAGCGAAAACTGGGAAGTGCCAGCAAGCGAAAGTTGGCATAGTCGTTTTATTAAATAATTTAAAAGTAATTTACCTTAAAAAACTTTTATAATTCAATTAGAATAGGCATTTTTACAGCTTATTATAGTTTTAATAGATTATGGCTAACGATATTTTTTTACTAAATATTTCAGGACAAGATAAACCAGGTTTAACAGCAGAATTAACAAGTGTTTTAGCAACTTATGATGGTAAAATACTTGATATTGGTCAGGCAAATATACATGATACCTTATCTTTAGGTTTAATGTTCGAAATTGAATCTGGCGAAAAATCTTCAGCTGTACAAAAAGATTTATTATTTAAAGCTTACGAGTTAGGAATTACAGCTAAATTTACTCCAATTTCGCTAGCCGATTATGAAGATTGGGTTAGTTTACAAGGTAAAGATCGTTACATTGTAACAATTTTAGGAGAAAAGTTGGCTGCAAACCAAATTGCCGAAGTCACTAAAGTCATTTCAGAAAAAAACTTAAACATTGATGCGATTAAGCGTTTAACAGGCCGATTATCGTTGGTGAAACAAGACGAATATCCAAGAGCGTCAATTGAGTTATCGATTCGTGGACGTTTGGAAAAGAAATCAGATTTAACCGAAAAATTCATGCAAATTTCACGAGATTTAGATGTGGATATTGCATTTCAAGAAGATAATATTTACCGTCGTAACCGCCGCTTGGTGTGTTTCGATATGGATTCTACACTTATTCAAACCGAAGTTATTGATGAGTTAGCAGAACTTGCAGGCGTAGGCGAAAAAGTAAAAGCAATTACTGAAGCTGCCATGCAAGGCGAAATAGATTTTAACGAGAGTTTTAAACGCCGCATGAAACTTCTAGAAGGTTTAAGCGAAGAAGTTTTACAAGGTGTTGCCCAAAGACTTCCTATAACAAAAGGAGCTCGTAGATTAATCGATACGTTAAAAAGCTATGGTTTTAAAACAGCTATTTTATCTGGTGGTTTTACCTATTTTGGACATTATTTACAAAAGGAATTAGGCATCGATTATGTATATGCCAACCAATTAGAAATTAAAGATGGTGCTTTAACCGGTAACTATTTGGGCGATATTGTTAATGGCGCTAAAAAAGCCGAATATTTAAAAGAAATCGCCGATAAAGAAGGTATTCATATTAACCAAACCATTGCAGTTGGAGATGGTGCTAACGACTTGCAAATGCTTAATCTTGCAGGGTTAGGTATTGCTTTTCATGCTAAACCAAAGGTGAAAGATAATGCGCAAAGCTCAATTTCTAGTATTGGACTCGATGGTGTGTTATATTTATTAGGATATCACGATAGGCATATCGATTTGTAATTATAAAAGGTTAATTATTTCTTTATAAATCTATCTTAAAGTCTTTTAAACTTCTTTTTAAAAGTATTATTTTGGCACGATTATTTATGTGATAATGCTATTACATCATAATTATTAATTAATACTTTTTATGCGTTATTTAGTTTCCAGTATACTATTTTTTCTAATTTCTTTTTGTGCTTTTAGCCAGTCAATAAATCCGTTATTGGCCAAAGATGTCGAAGCTCAAAAAAAATGGGTCGATAGTGTGTACAATGGCATGACTTTACAAGAAAAAGTTGGGCAATTGTATATGGTTCAAGTAATGTCTAGCCAAAATGCAACCAAGCAACGAGAAATAATCGATATTATAAATAAACACCATATTGGAGGTATTATTTATTCGCTTGGTGGACCAGTAAGACAAGCCAAATTGAATAACGAATTACAAGCATTGTCTAAAATTCCATTATTAATAGGAATGGATGCCGAATGGGGTTTAAGCATGCGCTTAGATTCTACTTATGCTTTTCCTTGGAATATGACGCTTGGAGCTATTAAAAATAAAGCCTTAATAGAACAAACAGGAAAACATATAGGCGAACATTGTAAACGATTAGGTGTGCATTTTAATTTCGCTCCAGATGTCGATATTAACACCAATCCCGATAATCCTATTATTGGAAACCGATCGTTTGGCGAAGATCGCGATAATGTTACCGAAAAAGCTTCAGCATTTATGAAAGGCATGCAAGATGCAGGGGTTTTAGGAAATGCAAAACATTTTCCAGGACATGGCGATACCAATCAAGATTCTCATAAAACCTTGCCATCAATCAGTTTTACCGAAAAACGCATCGATTCCATAGAGCTTTATCCTTACAAAAAATTAATAAACAACGGACTTGCAAGCGTTATGGTGGCACATTTAAACGTACCGAGTTTAGATGCTTCTGGAGTGCCTTCATCTCTATCTAAACCTATTGTAACTGGTATTTTAAAAGAAAAATTAGGTTTTCAAGGGTTAATTTTTACCGATGCTTTAACCATGAAAGGTGCTGCAAATTTTGACGAAGTTGGCGCTATAGATTTGGCTGCTTTTAAAGCTGGAAATGATGTGATGTTAATGTCGGAAGATGTAGAAAAAGGCGTGTCTAAAATTGTTGAAGCTTATAATAAAGGTGATATAACCGAAGAACGTTTAGCCTATTCTGTTAAAAAGATTTTACAAGCGAAATACAAAGTTGGGTTGCATAATTACGAACCAGTTGGGTTGTATAATTTAACAAAGGATTTAAATAGATTAAGCGACGACATGTTGTATGAGGAGCTTATGGAAAATGCCATAACTCTGGTTCAAAATCGATTAAATGTGGTTCCTATTCAAAATTTAGAGCAACAAAAATTAGCTTATGTTGGTTTAGGTGACGCAAGTGGCGAAGTCTTTTTTAATGCTTTAAAACGCTACACTAAAATTCATAAAATTGAAGCAGATACGCCTAATAATTTTGAAGATTTAACTTCTAAATTACAAGCTTATAATACGGTAATTATTGGTTTGCATCGATCTAACGATTCGCCTTGGAAACCCTATAAATTTACTAACGATCAAATAACTTGGATAGAATCTATAGCTAAAACACATAAAGTAATTTTAGATTTATTTGTGAAACCATATGCGCTCATGGATTTAAAAAACATCGATGACATAGAAAGCATTTTGGTGAGTTACCAAAATAGTGACATAGCGCAAGAAACATCGGCCGAAATTATTTTTGGAGCCCTTGGAGCAAAAGGAAATCTGCCAGTTTCTGCTGGAGATCAGTTTGTAGTTGGCGAAGGACTACCAACGGTTGCAGTAAAACGATTAGGCTATAGTTTCCCTGAACGCGTTGGGATGAATTCTGAAAAATTAAATCGTATAGATTCTGTTGCCAAAGTAGCGGTAGATTCTATGATGACACCAGGTATTCAATTGCTTGTTGCTCGCGAAGGAAAAGTTATTTACAACAAAAATTTTGGTAAGCATACTTATAAAGGTGATGAAAAAGTTGATTACGATGATATTTACGATTTAGCGTCGTTAACAAAAATTTTGTCCACATTACCACTTTTAATGGAACTCGAAGAACAAGGAGTCATTAATTTAGATACGAAATTGTCTACCATTTTACCAGAATACAAATCGTCGAACAAAACCAATGTTACAATAAAAACAATGTTGTCGCATTATGCACGATTACGTCCTTGGGAACCGTTTTATTATAAAACTTTAGATTCGGTTACAAGGCGACCAAGTGAAAAATATTATAGAAATAAGCGTAGTGAGGCTTTTAATGTTGAAGTTGCTAAGAATTTGTATTTACGAACTGATTATCAGGATTCTTTACCCGAAATTATTAAAGATTCTGAGTTGTTAAGTAGGTTGAGATATAGGTATAGCGATTTCCCATATTATATTTTAAAGAAATTTATTGAGCAACATTACGACCAATCGTTAGAAGATTTGATTCAAACACATTTTTACAAGCCTTTAGGAGCAAATTATACCATGTATAACCCTTATAAGCGAATAAGTGGAAAGAAAATTATCCCTACCGAAATAGACGATTATTATCGTTACCAAGAGGTTCGCGGATATGTTCACGATATGGGAGCGGCAATGCAAAATGGTGTTGGAGGTCATGCAGGCGTGTTTAGTAACGCTAACGATGTAGCGAAAATTATGCAAATGTATTTACAAAAAGGCTTTTATGGAGGTAAGCAATATTTAAAACCTTCAACGGTCGATAAATTTAATACCTGCTATTTTTGTGATAATTATAACCGACGCGGTATTGGGTTCGATAAACCACAATTGGGAGAATCAGGGCCAACATGTGGTTGTGTTAGTATGTCTAGTTTTGGGCATTCTGGATTTACAGGAACATATACTTGGGCAGATCCGGAAGAAGAATTAGTGTACGTGTTTTTAGCAAATAGAACGTATCCAACTTCGGCTGGAAAAAATTTATTATTACGAGAAAATATTAGAACCGAAATTCAACGTTTAATTTACGAAGCTATAGAAGATTAAAAACTAAGCTGTTTTTAGTATATAAAATTTAGAAGATGAAAATAGGAATAGTGTGCTACCCAACATTTGGCGGTAGTGGTGTTGTGGCAACAGAGTTAGGATTAGAACTTTCTAAACGTGGCCATGAAGTACATTTTATAACATATAATCAACCTGTAAGGTTAGAATTAATTAGTAATAATGTGCATTATCATGAGGTAAATGTTCCAGAATATCCATTATTTCATTATCAACCATACGAGTTGGCTTTATCGAGTAAATTGGTAGATATGGTAAAACTTTATAAAATTGATATACTTCATGTTCATTATGCAATTCCGCATGCTTATGCTGCTTATATGGCGAAAAAAATGCTTCGCGAAGAAGGTATTTTTGTTCCTATTGTAACTACGCTTCATGGTACTGATATTACGTTGGTAGGAAATCATCCATTTTATAAACCAGCAGTTACTTTTAGCATTAACAAATCTGATGCCGTTACGGCTGTTTCAGAAAGTTTAAAAAACGACACGCTAAGGTTATTCGACATAAAACGACACATTAGCGTAGTGCCTAATTTTATCGATTTAGAAAAATATGGTGATCATTTTACAGATTGCCAGCGTAGTATGATGGCAAAACCAGAAGAACGCATTATTACACACATCAGTAATTTACGTCCGGTAAAACGTGTACAAGATGTTATTTCGGTTTTTTATAACATTCAAAAGGAAATACCTGCAAAATTAATGTTAGTTGGCGAAGGGCCAGAACGCGAAAAGGTTGAACAGCGTTGTAACGAATTGGGAATTTATGATAAAGTAGCATTTCTAGGAAAAAGTAATGAAATCGATAAGATTTTATGTTATAGTGATTTATTCCTGTTGCCATCGGAAGCAGAAAGTTTTGGTCTAGCGGCTTTAGAAGCTATGAGTTCTAGTGTGCCTGTAATTTCTAGTAATGCTGGCGGAATTTCTGAAGTAAACAAACAAGGAGTAACTGGTTTTTTAAGTGATGTTGGCGATGTTGATGATATGACAAAAAATGCGCTTTACATTTTAAAAGATGAAAAACGCCTAGAAACTTTTAAAGCAAACGCTAGAGCTGAAGCTATAAAGTTCGATTTACATGCTATTGTACCGCAATACGAAGCTATTTACGAAGACACTTTAACGAAGTGTTTGGTTTTATAAGTAATTAAATCCTAGATTTTAACCATTCTTTAAACTCAAAAAAGTTTTGTGGCGCAACGCCATGTCCAACAGGAAATTCGTTGTATTTATGTTTTATTTTTAAATACGTTAAAAACGGTGGTGTTTGTTGTGCCCAAGTAACAGGAATAACTTGATCTACGCTACCATGAGAGGTGTAAACATCTAAATTACTATAATCTTTAGTTTCTATATCTTCAGGTAAAATATCTTTGTTTATATAACCACTTAAACCAATAACGTTTTTTACTTTTTCAGGATAAGTTAAAGCTACAGCGAAACTTAAAATACAGCCTTGGCTAAAACCTAAAAGTGTGACGTTGTTTTTATTAACAGGATATGTTTCAACCGCTTTATCAATAAAATTGGCAATTAAGTCACGCGATTGTATGGCTTGTTGGTTATCGCTCCATTTTCCTTTTTCAGCATCAAAATTTATAGCATACCAAGCATTACCATAAGGTTGCATTGGGTAAGGTGCTCGTACCGAAATAATAAACAATTCTTCTGGCAATTCTGTTGCAAAAGAGAACAAATCGTTTTCATCGCTTCCGTAACCATGAAACATGATTAATAAAGGCGCGTTTTCTTTTAAACTTGATGGTCTTGTAATGTGATAAAGTGGGAGAGATGTATTCATGTTTTATTTTCCAATGTTAGCAAACCAATCTTGAAATAGTTTGCCTAAATAAGGTATTAATTTTGTTTCGCCTTTACTAGCAATAATTAAGCTGTAAATCCAGCAGGCAAAAGTTATATACCAGCAGACCGTTCCTAACCAGCTATTCACATATTTTTCGGTAATGTTGGAGAAAATTAGCATTAAAATTAAGCCTAGCATTTGTCGGCAATGAAACGCTATAAACGGATTCTTTTTATCTATATTTTTAAAAATAGAATAAATAAGCCCAATAAAGGTTAAATAAGCAACAATACCTAGTGTTTTGCCTTCTTGAATATCTTGATTTGTCAATTAATTTTAATTTAAGTGTGATTGATTATTAGCGATAATACCGTATACTTTTCCTTTTAAAGTTTCGTTTTCAAAAATGGCATTTTTCGAGGTGGAAACAATATTACTTTTGGTAAAACGGTACTTTTCGTCAGGATTAAATAGGGTTAAATTTGCCTGTTCACCAATGGCAATAGGCATACTTTTTAAGCCAAAACGCATGGTGTTTTTAGTAAGCAGTTCTATCGTTTTTTTAAGTGTAAAAATACATTGTAAGGTGCCAAAAGTACTTTCTAAACCAATGGTCCCGTATGCGGCGTGGTCAAATTCTATTTTCTTTTGTTCAATATCTATAGGGGTGTGGTCGCTTGTAACAAAATCGACTGTGCCATCTTTTACGCCTTCAATTAAAGCATCAATATCGCTTTGAATACGTAACGGTGGCATCACTTTATAATTAGTGTCAAAATCTGTTAAAACATCATCTGTAAAATATAAATTATGTATGGCTACACTACATGTAACATCTAATTTTTTCTGTTTTGCTTCACGAATTAAGGCTACTGATTTTGCCGTAGAAATTGTTGGAATGTGTAATTTCCCTCCTGTATATTCTAATAAAAATAAATCGCGAGCCACTTGTAATTCTTCTGCTAAAGCGGGAATACCTTTTAAGCCTAATTTTGTACTTGTTATATGCTCGTTCATAACCCCTAAACCAGCAATTTTACGCTCAAACGGAAAAGAACAAACCAGTCCGCCAAAATTACTAGCATATTGTAGTGCAATTTTAACTAGATTCGGGTTTTTAATTGGTTTTTTATAATCGTAAAAGGCTATGGCTCCTGCCGAATGCATATCGTAAAGTTCGGCTAAATCCTCGCCGTCACTTTTTACGGTAAGTGCTCCAATTGGCAATAAATTTACAATGTTGTTGGCAGACTTAGCATTTATAAAAGTGATATCGGCATTAGAATCGATTACCGGATTTGAATTTGCATTTAAAGCAATACTTGTAAACCCAGATGATGCCGCAGTTTTTAATCCGTTTGCAATAGTTTCGCGTTCTTCGTAACCAGGTTCTCCAAAACTAACGCTGCTATCGAACCAACCGCGCGATACATGAAGGTTTTTTAAAGAAATTTCTTTATAATTCTTCGGGTTTTCAATAGATGAATTAATTTGGGTAATCATACCATTTTCAATTAAAATATCTTGAGTGGTGTTATGGAAATCACTCTTAGAATCTAATATTGTAGCAGATTTTACAAGTATGTTCATTTAAAGTATTTTAATATGAGCATTTCAATTAGTAATAATACTAGGGCAAAAATAATAAACCATTTCCATAGCGCATTAACATTTGTGTTACTTTTTATGGTATCAAAAATGCTGTTAATTGAATTGCTGTAATTTATATGTTTTAGGGTTGGTAAATTACTGTAAACCAAATCACTTTCAATACGGTTGTAATTAAAACTTAAATGGTCTATGGTTTCCGTTTTTCGGTTAATACTATATATCCCAGAAATTTCAGGCTTTTCGTTAGTTGTTACCACAACTTTATTGTTAAAATACTGTTGTTTTGGTATTATGTTAATGTCTTTATTAACTAAAGTAAGCACTTCGTCCTGTTGTAATTTTGTGTCAACATCAATGGTGTTTTCTGTACCAATTTGGTAGTAAAGTTTAGGTATTTTAAAACTTTGTTTCGCAATGTTATAAAGCGTTGGTACAATAAGTGGCGAATTCTTAAAGTTTGAATTTTTACTATTGAAGGCCGAAGCAAATACAAAAGTGTTTTGGCGCTGACCAAGAAACAAACTCTTATCTTCAAACTGTAAAACAGGAGCTATTCCAGCTGAAGCTATTTTGTAAAAGGTATTTACTTTTGGGTATTGAAAGTTGTTTACTTGTTTTTCGAAAACACCATTATTAAAAAGTGGATGCCCGTAATTTATAGTTGTTATGCGTTTTTCGGAAGTAATGAAATTTGAAAAATTAAATTGAAAGGCATTTAAAAAAGGATTGTATGCATCAATATTTGTGTTGGTTGATGGAATTACTATTAAAGCACCGCCTTGATTGGTAAATTGCTTTAAAGTCGTGGTTAAAGAAACAGGTATACTATTCAACTCATTTAAAACAATTAAATTCTGTTCAGTAATACTGTTGTAATTTAGTTGGTTTTCGGGTGTAGATGAATAATTAAATTCATCTTTTGTAAAAATGCGTTTTAAGAAACTGTCTGTTGCTCCATTAATTGTTAATACATTAATTTTTTTAGTATTGTTGATGTTAAAAAACAAGGTATTATCAAAATCTAAATTCGAATCATCAATTTCTATTTTACCATTAATAATTTGGTTTGCAGGAAGCGAAAAGGTAGTTTCGGCTTCTTTGTTAATTGACACCGATGTTTTGGCAATGAGTTTATCTCCATTAAACAAAGAAATCGGTAAGTTTTCAACCGAAATACCACTATTTTTTAAAAGTACTTTTAGCTCGATTATATTTGCTGTGGTTTTACTAATATAAGCACTATCAATGGCAATGTTATTGCTGTTTACAGGTTCTAGTTTTACTAAATGTAATTGTGTAAGTGTATCGTTTTCGGCTTCAAGATTTAAGTTGCTTTTCTGAAAATCGCTAATCATCAGAAAGTTTTTAAGTGTATTTTTTTTATTAGAAAAATTCGATTTTCCTTTTAATAAAATGGCATTAAGATTTGTAGGGTTTGCTGAATAATTTAGCTGTAACAAATCGTTTTTTATGGCCTTAATTGTCGTGTTTTTATAGCTCGTATTGTTTGTAAAAATAGAAATGTTTTCGTCTTCTGGAATATTTGTAATTAAGTCTTGAATAGCACGCTTAAACAATTCTCCTTTAGGGCCTTTGGCCTGCATGCTAAAGGAATTGTCGATATAAATTACGGTTTCTTTTTCGGCTTTAAAACTATTGGTTTTAGCAATAAATGGTTGTGCAAAAGCCAGTACTAATGCGGCTAAAAGCAATAACCTAGTTAAAAGCAATAGCCATTTTTTTAATTGTTTGTTTTTTCGAGTTTGTTGTGTAGCTTCTTTTAAAAAGGCCACATTGGTAAACGCTACTTTTTGAAACTTTCGAAGCTGAAAAAGATGAACAATAATAGGGATGAGCAGAAGAAAAAGAGCGTAAAGAATTTCGGGGTGTTTAAACTGCATTCCTATTTATTGTTTGTCAAATATAGAAAATGCACACGACAAATTTTATTAACAAAAGAAAATATAATCAATAACAGGTTGCTTTTTTATGGTTGCCATGTATTTGTGGATTTCTTTTTGTGCAATTTTATTAGCTACAGTTACTATACTTTGCGAATTTTCAACCGAAGCTAAATTCATAAAAGGTTGTAATGTAACACCATAAATTGCTTTTCCAATTTTGTTTGGGTTATCGCAAATCCAAGTAAACGGAATATCCTTATCGACCAAGGTTTTTGCAATAAGTTTACCTTTATTTCCTGCACCCCAAATCACTAAATTTTTATTTGGATTATAATCGATGTCTAAAAAGTGCATTAATTTTAAATCGATAAAATGGTTTAAGGCATAATGTTCATGGGTTCGCGAAGTTCGGTAGCTATAATCGCGCCAGTAATGCAGTAATTGGTTACTTGGTATGCATTTGTATTTATTTTTATAAAACCTAAATGTTAGGTCGTAATCTTCTGGATATAAATTGGGGTTAAAAGCATCACAAGCAATTAAATCGTCTCGATAAAGCATCCAGCAAGGTGAGGCAATAACACATTCCTTATAAATTTCGTTGTAATTGCTTCCGGTTTTTGTGAGGTTGTTAATCCAAGTTTCATATTGTTGGTAGCCGTCGCTTATGCCAGCATCAGAGAAATATTTTACCAATCCTGTGGCTACGTGTTTTTTTCCGTGCTCTTTCAACTGATTTACTAAAACTTCGAGTTTATTTTCTGTCATAATATCATCGCTATCCATTCTAGTAATAAATTCACCAGTACTGGTTTTAAAAGCGAGTTGCAAGGCATCGATAATGCCATTTCCTGAGTTTTTAAGTAATTTAATTCTTGGTTCATTTTCCGCGAAAGCGTTAACAATATTATAGCTGTTATCGGTAGAATGATCGTCTATAATTATTAATTCCCAGTTGGTATAAGTTTGACTAATAATGGATTGAATACACTCGCCAATAAAGGCATCGGTGTTTTTAAAAGGGGTTAATATACTTACCAAGTTTGTTTGCATGTGGCGAATATACAGAATTCTCATTTTAACATATTGTTAAGAGGAATAACAGTAACATATTGGTACTTTGCACGTCACATAAAAAATAAACTCTAAATAAATGAATTTTAAATTTTTTCCTGCTTTAATTGCAGCAGGTATGGTATTAGCAAGTTGTGGCGGAGCAAAAACACCTGCCGATTTAGCTACTACGTTGCCAATTGAAACCTCAATTAATTTAACCAATGTAAGCGACGATAAAGCGCCTGTAACTATTAATCCAGGACGTTTTGTTACCGAAACTGTAACTTATAGGTTACCCCGTGTTGTACAAGGAACTTACTCGGTGAGTGATTTTGGTAAATATGTAGAAGATTTTAAAGCAATTGATTACAACGGAAACGAATTACCCGTAACAAAAGTTGATACCAATACATGGACGATTAGCAATGCTACACAATTAGACAAAATAACCTATTTAGTTAACGATACTTTCGACCAAGAAAAGGTAGGCGGTATTGGTAAAGAAGTGCCTTTTTCGCCTTCTGGAACGAACATTGAACCTAAAAACTACGTGTTAAATTTGCACGGATTTATTGGGTATTTTGATTCGTTAAAAAACAGTCAATATAAATTAGATGTTACGGCTGCTGCCGATTTTAATCGTACTTCGGCTTTACAAACTATAAGTTCTGAAGCTAGCGAAGACGGTAAATCACTTACCACAAGTTATTTTGCACCACGTTATTTCGATATTACCGATAACCCAATGATGTATGGTAATTTAGAAGTTGAAGAATTTGAAGTAGGCGATATAAAAATTGTTTTAAGTGTGTACTCGCCAAACAAAGTACATTCGGCTAAATCGTTAAAAGAAACGGTTTTTAAAATGATGAAAGCCCAAAAAGCTTATTTGGGAGACATAAATTCTACACCGCGATATGATATTTACTTGTATTTATCTGAAGGGAAAGAGGATTCGGCAAAAGGTTTTGGTGCCTTAGAGCATCATACATCTACTGTGGTAGTTTTACCAGAATCTATGGACGAAGATGCCTTAGCAGAAAGTATGACCGATGTGGTTTCGCATGAATTTTTTCATATTGTAACGCCATTAAGTGTGCATTCTGAAGATGTACATTATTTCGATTACAACAAGCCAACTTTCTCAAAACATTTATGGATGTATGAAGGTATTACCGAATATTTTGCAACCTTATTTCAGGTAGATCAAGATTTGGTGAGTGAAGCAGATTTTTACAATAAAATTTATGAAAAAATTCAGTTATCTAAGGAACGTTATAATGATGCGATGAGTTTTACCATAATGAGTGAAAATGTACTGAAAAACCCTTATAAAGATCAATATGCTAACGTATACCAAAAAGGAGCGTTAATTGGTATGTGTGTTGATATTTTAATGCGAGAAGCAAGCAACGGAAACCGAGGTGTTTTATCATTAATGAAAGAATTATCGAATAAATATGGTAAAAGCAAACCATTTGAAGACGATAAGTTAATTGAGGAAATTACGGCCATGACTTACCCAAGTATTGGAGCATTTTTAAACACTCATGTTGTTGGAGATACACCAATTAATTACATCGAATTTTTTAATAAAGTAGGTTTGGAAATTGCTGAAGGCAAAGTTGAAACTAATTATATTTTAATGAATAACGCACCAATTGTAAGTGGTAACCCAGAAAATGGTACCATTTTCTTTACCGAAGCTGTTGAAAAAAATAGTTTCTGGGCCGATAATGGAGCTAAGCCAAACGATATTATTAAAAGTGTTGGAGGAACAGCGTTAACAATGCTAAACGCTAATGCCATTTTACAACAAATATTTAGCTGGAAACCAGGAAGCGATGTTGAAATTGTTTTAGTTAGAGATGGTGAAGAGATTGTTATAAAAACAAAAGTTACTAAAACTTATACAACAGGTGAAGGCTTAATGGAAAAAGCAGATGCTACCGAAGCTCAAAAAACTTTACGTAAAGCTTGGTTAAAAGGGTAATTTCTTTTAAAAATTCTAATAAAAAAGACTGGTTTTACCAGTCTTTTTTATTAGAATTTTTCAAAAACTCCTAAGCCGAATAAGGCAAAATCGTATTTAACAGGATCGTTTTTATCGAGTATTCTTAAATTCACATCCAATTCGTTAAGTGCTTTAGCATCGTTTTGTTTTCTGCTTAGCAAGCCCAATTTACGAGCAACGTTTCCAGAATGTACATCGAGCGGGCAGGATAGTTCGCTAGGAGAGAGGCTGTCCCAAATACCAAAATCTACACCGGCATTATCTTTTCTAATCATCCAGCGCAAATACATGTTAATTCTTTTAGCTGCCGATTTTTTTAACGGATCACTAATGTGTTTTTGGGTGCGTTGTAAATGTTCAACCTCAAAGAAAACAGTCTTAAATTTTGAAATCGCTATTTGCAGGTTGTTTTGGTTTAATTTGTAAAATAAATGCTCTAATCCGTTATGGTTCAAATAGATATTTTGAAGCGCACTAATAAAAGTTATACAATCGATACCGTTAAACGTACGATGCACAAAAGGTTCCAGTTTTTTTAAATCGGCTTCATTATGGTTTATAACAAAATCGTGCGGCGCATTATCTAACAAAGCCATTAGTTTTTTTGCGTTATTGATGATGCTTTTTCGGTTACCCCAAGCAATTGTTGCTGTTAAAAAACCAGCAATTTCAATATCTTCCTTTTTAGAGAACGTGTGAGGAATTTGTATTGGGTCGCTTTCAATAAATTTAGGGTTGTTGTAGGTTTCAACCTTTTCGTCTAAAAAATCTTTTAAATCTAAAATAGAGATATCGTTATTCAATGTAAATTTTTATTCAAAAATAACAACAGTTTATAAAACAGTTATTCAATACGCATATAATTTTCGGCTAAAATTCTGTCGCCGTTTTCGTCTAGTTCAATTTGGCTAAACTTATTTTTATCTAATTCAAGTTCAAAATAGAAATGATGACCATGATCGCCATCAATAAATTTATTAACCACATTCGAGCCAAAAACTAAATTTTCGTGTAATGTGCTGTCTGTGGTTTTGTAATCGCCATAACCAAAATAATCAGTAGAATCTAGTTTGTTTAAGCGACTCCACATAACCTTTGTAGGTGTGTAAATTTTGATTTGCTTATAAGAATCGCTACTCATAAACGAATCTAAAATTTTATTGTTTCTGTAATTGTAATAGCCAACCATTTCCCAAACGCCAATTAAGGTGTGCTGTTTTTTTGCGGCTTGCGCGTCGATGTGTTGGTTTTTAGAGTCGGTTTTGCATGAAAAAATCAAACAAAAAACTAATGCGGCAGTAATAAATAGTCTCATAATGTGGTGATTTTAGTGAGTTGGTACTACTTGTAATTTACGAAAAAAATGTAAGATTGTAACTATAATGTTTTTATATAAAAATATAATTCTGCCTAAAATTACCGATGAAATACGAGTTAATTCAAAAACAATCAACTATTTACTGTTTTACTACAATATAATTTTCATTTTACGTTATTTTCATATCGTAAAAAAACAATAAGAGATGTATAAAAGTTTATTTTTTATTTTAGGAATAGTATTATTTAGTTGTGATAATGAGCGTATTAGCAATGTGACTGATTCTACTGCTGCGGTTGAAGCTTTAACAGAATATGTAACGGTTAATAAAGTATTTCAAGATGTTGGAAATAATAGCGGAGATAATGTTTTAACTGCCGAAACTTCAGCTTCAGCTAAATCATCAAATACAAAAGATGAGGCGATTGTAACCATTGAGCCTTTCGATTTAAGCACTTTTCCAAAAACAATTACTATTGATTATGGCGAAGGTGTTTTAGGACGAGATGGTATTACCAGAAAAGGAATTATTACGATTATTTCTACAAATTGGTATCGCATTGAAGGTAGTGTTCATACCACAACATTTACTAATTTTTATCATAACGATTATAAAGTTGAAGGTATACATGTTGCAGAAAATTTAGGTGAAAATGATGATGAAAATTTACAGTTTGAAGTGACTATTACTAATGGGAAAATTACAAATCTAGAAAACGAAAGTATACATTATACCGAAAATGTGATAAGAACTTGGATAGCTGGCGAAACAACACCTCTTAATATTTGGGACGACGAATATTTGTTTGAAGGTTCTCAATCTGGAATAAGTTCTAAAGGTGTAAATTACAGCCTAACTACCGATGAAGCTTTGCATTTTACCTTATTACCGCGTAATATAGAATCTGGTATCCTTGATGTTACTTTAGGCGTTTTTAGTGGAATAAAAATTGATTATGCCGAGTCTACAATTACCATTTTAGGAGTTTCTTATCCTTTTGGAGATTAAATTTTAAAACCAATAAGTATAAAAGAGCAGCTTCTTAAATGAAATGTTTTTTCCTTAATAAATCGGGATAATTTCAATAATTTAACAAGATCAAATAAAATAAGGCTAACGAAAATAATGATTTCGTTGGCTTTATTTTTTTATTGAAAAACTAAAAGCACTACCTGCTCCAACAGTAGATTTTACGCTAATAGTTCCACCTAATTTAGTAACTAACTTTTTTACGGTTGAAAGTCCAATACCATGACCTCTTTGCCCAAAACGATCGGTCTCTTCGGCGATTGAAAATAGCTTAAATATTTTCTTTTGCTTTTCTTTAGGTATTCCAATACCATTATCTTTTACAGTAACAAGATTGAAGTCGTCATTTTCGGTGTTTAAAGTAACATCTATAATGGTTTCTGCTTTGTTGTTGTACTTTAAACTATTGGTAATTAAATTAAGCAGAATAAGTTCTAGAGCAGCACGATTGGTAACAATATCAAAATCTTTGTCTGGTAAGTTCATAGTGCAATTCACTTTAATATTTAAAATATCAATCACTTCTTCTAAAAGTTGATTGAAAGAAAAACAACTTACATTTTTTTTGTCGACACTACTGTTTTCGTAATAATTAAGAAGATTGTTTATATAGCTGCTTAACGATAATGACGCGTTTTTAATGTTGTTTAAATAGCCAGTACCTTTCTCGTCGATGTTAGTTTTGTATTTCGATTTTAAAATATCGGTGGTTAAAATCATATTAGCTAAAGGCATTTTCATATCGTGTGCCACCTGCGAAGCAAAGCCTTTAAGCATTTTATTTTTCTTAATTAGTTTACGTTTAGTTTGTTTAAGTTTTGTGTTGCTCTTGTTAAGTTCAATAAGTTTTACAACTTGTTTAGCAAGTATTTTTAGCGACTCAATTTGTTCGTTATTTAGCTTATTTTCTTTATGGTCTATAACGCAAAGCGTACCTAATTTATGGTTGTTGTTATCTTTTAAACATACGCCAGCATAAAATATAATAGGTTCGTTATTTTTTACAAATGGATGGTTTTTAAAATTGGAGTCTTTTTTAGTATTTTCAATAATATAAACGTCGTTTTCGCTAGCTACTGCATAACTGCAAAAGGATAAACTTCTATCCGTACTACATATGTCCATACCTTTTGCCGACTTAAACCATACTTCTTTTTCATCAACTATCGATATTAAGGCATTGGGTAAATTGGTAATAGAACAGGCTAATTCAGTAATATTGTTAAAGTCTACATCGTTTTGGTTTTTTGGTAAATGATAGCTTTTAACAGCTAAAAGTCTCTGTGGTTCGTTTAAAGGAAGTTTCAATAGCTGCATTTACTGTTAAGTTTGTGTTTAACTAAAATAGTAAAAAATTAAACAAAATTGTATTAAAATTAAATTATTTTACCATCAACCATGGTTAGTTTTCTATCTGCCATGTTTGCTAACTCTTCATTATGTGTTACAATCACGAAGGTTTGTCTGAATTCATCACGTAATTTAAAAAACAAATTATGTAGGTTTTCGGCCGATTCGCTATCTAAATTTCCAGAAGGTTCATCAGCAAAAATTAAATAAGGATTGTTTATTAAAGCTCTTGCAACAGCAACGCGTTGTTGTTCTCCGCCAGAAAGTTCATTAGGTTTGTGATTATATCGATGCGATAATCCTAAAAAATCTAAAAGTTCTTTGGCTCTTTTTTCGGCTTCAGGTTTTTTGGTTCCTTTAATAAAAGCTGGTAAACATACATTTTCTAGGGCTGTAAATTCTGGTAGTAATTGATGAAATTGAAAAATAAAACCAATGTTTTCATTTCTAAATTTTGCTAAAGCTTTATCGTTTAAATTATGAACAATTTGTTCATTTATTTTAAGCTGAAAATCAATGTCCTTTGAGGCTTTATCTAAGGTGCTTAAAATTTGAAGTAAGGTTGTTTTACCGGCCCCTGACGCACCAACGATTGAAATAATTTCACCATTTTTTATTTCAAGATTTACACCTTTTAATACGTGTAAATCGCCATAATATTTATGAATGTTTTTTGCCTCGACCATTATAAACTTTAATTATTCGTGAAATTACTATTTTATGTGCTTATCTACAATAATCCCTTTATTTTCTTTTTTTTAATAACGAGGAATTTGTTTAAAGTTTTACAAACAAGTATTTTGTATTTTTATTGTCGAAAAAATTACAATTATGCCATATAATAAGTTTGAAGAATACAATATGAAGGTAACCGACGATGTAAAAGCACGTTACAAGCACATTATTGATGATTTAGGAGAAGACACCAAACGTGAAGGCCTATTAAAAACGCCAGAACGAGCCGCAAAAGCTATGCAGTTTCTAACTCAAGGTTACGAGCAGGATCCTGTAGAAATATTAAAAGGCGCCATGTTTAAAGAGTCTTATAACGAAATGGTGATTGTTAAAGACATCGAGTTATATTCATTATGCGAGCATCATATTTTACCTTTTTTTGGAAAAGCACATATTGCATATATACCAAATGGCCATATTGTTGGGCTTAGTAAATTACCAAGAATTGTCGATGTTTTTGCGCGACGTTTACAAGTACAAGAACGTTTAACCGAGCAAATTCTAGATTGTATTAACGATACTTTACAACCTCAAGGTGTTGCTGTGGTAATTGAGGCAGCCCATATGTGCATGATGATGCGTGGAGTACAAAAACAAAACTCAACAACTACAACATCTGGTTTTCGTGGTCAATTCGAAAAAATTGAAACGCGAAACGAATTTTTAAAACTCATTGGGAAATAATTGTTTAAAACGGTACACTTCTTGTTTATAGTATGTTATTAAATTTTATTAAATGAAAGATAAATACAAAAAACTATTAATAGGCCTAGTTTTAGATGCACTTGGTTATGTATCGTTTATAATTCCTGGAGTTGGCGAATTTTCTGATATTATTTGGGCACCAGTTTCTGGTTGGTTAATGACGAAGCTTTACAAAGGTAAACCAGGAAAAATAGCAGGTTTAATTTCTGTAGTTGAAGAGGCTTTACCAGGTTTTGATGTTATACCAACATTTACGTTAATGTGGATTTATACCTATGTGTTTAACAAAAAATAAGCATACATTTAACATTTATTAAACTCTCGTTGATTGTCGATTTATGTAAATTATAAGAAAAAACATAAATGGCAATATTAGGTAGTATAATTAAAGGTATAATCGATTTACAAGGCGTTTTTTCTTCAGAAGTAAATCATGTTGAAACACAACATAACGAATTAAAAAAATTATTAAATAAAGCGAAAGACACGCAGTTTGGTAAATACTATAATTTTGAAGCAATTTTAAATGCTGATAATATAGAAAAAGCTTTCGCTGATGCTGTTCCTTATTTCGATTATGACCAAATTAACGATGCATGGTGGCATAAATTACATGAAGGCGAAACTGATGTAACTTGGCCTGGAGAGTTATCATATTTTGCCTTAAGTTCTGGTACCACAGGGAAAACAAGTAAGCGTATTCCTGTAACTGACGACATGGTTGATGCCATTAGAAGTTCAGGAATAAAACAAGTATTATCATTAAATAACTTCGATTTTCCTGCAGATTTTTTTGAAAAAGAAATTATGATGCTTGGTAGCTCCACCGATTTAGAAGAGAACAATGAATTTCTTGAAGGTGAAATTAGCGGAATAAGCGCAAGTAACATTCCGTTTTGGTTTAAAGGTTACTACAAACCAGGAGAAAATATTGCCAAAATTGACGATTGGGATGATCGCGTTCAGCGTATAGCAGAACGTGCTAAAGATTGGGATATTGGCGCGTTAAGTGGTATCCCGTCTTGGATTGAGTTAATGCTTCAAAAAGTAATAGATTATCATAACTTAGATAACATTCACGAAATCTGGCCTAATCTAACCGTTTATACTTCTGGTGGCGTTGCTTTTGGGCCTTACGAAAAAAGTTTTCATGCCTTAATGGGAAAACCTGTTACGGTTATAGATACTTACTTAGCTTCCGAAGGTTATATGGCTACACAAGTGCGTCCAGAAACCGATGCGATGCAATTAAATACAGAACAAGGTATTTACTTTGAGTTTGTGCCGTTTAAACCAGAATATATAAATCCAGACGGTTCTTTATCTCAAGATGCGCCAGTGGTTACTTTAAGCGATGTAGAATTAAATCAAGATTATGTTTTAATAATTAGTACTGTTAGTGGTGCATGGCGCTATTTAATTGGTGATACAATTGAATTTACTGATGTTGAGCGTGCAGAAATTAAAATTACTGGTAGAACAAAATTCTTTTTAAACACTGTTGGGTCTCAACTCTCAGTTAATAAAATGGATGATGCAATGAAGGGCTTAGAAGAAAGATTTGATACCCAAATTACAGAATATACTATTTGTGCCAAAAGGGGAGAAGATGACGAATTTTATCATTTTTGGTACATAGGAGCAGATAATCAAAATTTAAATGAAGATGAAGTGGCTGAAGCTTTAGATAATTTACTAAAAGAAGCTAATAAAAACTACAAAGTAGCCAGAAGTAAAGCATTACATGGTGTTAAAGTAAAAATTATAAATCCTGAAATGTTTCATGAGTGGAATGCCGAAAACAAGAAGAAAGGTGGCCAAATAAAAATGGAACGCGTAATGGGTGAAGATAAATTTGAAACTTGGGAAAATTTTATTAATAAAAATTAATTTGAGATTCGTTTTATAACACCAATTGCCCAATCGTTAATTCTGGAGCCAAAACATTCTAAAATTGCATCAACGCCAACAACACTGCCTTTGGCAAGTCTTCCTAAAACAGATATATTAATTGGTTTAGATGTGTTTTTAGATATTACAGTACCATCTTTATTTGTGTGAATTCCTAATTTAGAGTGTATAGGTTGTATTAAATCGTTTCTTAATAAGTTTTTTATAACTAAGGTGGTAACTTCGTTAATTTTTGGGCTACTTAAAACACTATTTATTAAAACATTAACGGTTGTAGAATCTACTTGTTTTGTGAAAATAAGCTCATTTTTTTCTGTTGATATTTTAGGATTATCACAGAATTGAAACGACACAATATTACTTTTATGCAAAGCTAAAAGTTGTTGCATACTTTGTACTGGCGGCCCGTAGGAATATCGCTTTAATGTTTCATCTAATAAAATAACCGAAGCTATTACTTCTTCCGATATTTTGGCATGCGAAAATGTTTTATACAAAATTGGTTGGCAATGTTTCCAAACTTGTCCAACACAATAATCTAAAGACACAGCATGCCGATTACAAGCCATTTCAACAAAATTCGAAATAATTAATTCTGGCTTATTATCTGTGCTTTCAATCAATTCATGGTTATATTTTTGATTATCTAACCAATGAATAATACACGTTTTAATAGTATCTGTATCATTTATTTCAGGAGCATAACGATTTTCTATTTTTAAATATACTTCAGTTGCAATATCAGCAATTATTTGCTTTAAAAAATAATTATCGTTTACAGATAAAGATCCATTTGCGGCAGCTTGTGTTTTGTTTTTAAAATAGTCTGCTTGCTTTTCATTTATTTCAAATAATTTATCAATAGTTTCATTTAGTGGCTTTGGAGCCATTATTAAACCATCAAGTGAATATAAAACTATTTTTTGGGGTACTTTATACGACGTAGAAAAGTTACATTTTAAAGTATGGTTGTCTTCAATTTTAAAACAACCACCTCTTGCTACGGTTAAGGCTCTCATAGCATCTAACATTGCTAACCCCATCCCACGTATGGCTACATTATGGTTTTCATTTATGTCATGAGAATCTATAATATTTTTAATAGGATATGTTTCAGAAAAGCATTTAAAAGTAGAAGAAGGTAATTGGGTTTCATACTCTAAAATATCAGCATCAATTTTAGTTGGTTGATGCCCTACGGTTAATAAAACTTCATCAAAATTAAAATAGTCTGTGTTTTGGGTAGTTACATTAAATTTGTCTTCATTTAAATTTATAGCTGTAACACAAGAATTAATTACAGTAACAATTTTAGCATTTTTTAAGATGCTTATTAAAGTATTTGCACGTTCACTTAAATATTTTCCAATGTAGTTACGAGATGGGAACGTTTCAATGTTTGCAATGTTATTTTCGGTATTTTTATTTTTATTCCATTGGTTATAATTAGGGAAATTAGGAATTGTAATATTATTTATTTCAATTTTTGGTCGTCCATTTAACTCTTTTAAATGTTTATTAGAAATATTTGCTAAGTTTATATCTGGTTGGTGTGTATTCCAAACAAAGCTTGTTCCTAACTCTGTATTAACTTCAAAAATTGATATTTCAAATTTCCTTTTAAAGCCATGTTTACTCAAATTCAATAATAGTTGCTCTAAAGCATGTAATCCTCTTGGGCCAAAACCTACAATTGCAATTTTTATCATGAATAGTTGTTTAGTTAGTTTCTACAATTTCCATAATTTCTTCTGGAGACAAATAATATTTTTTTATCCTGTTTTTATAAGCTGTTGTTATATCTGCATTATTTAAAATAAAGTTTTTGGTTTTAATAATGTATCTGGCCATTCCATGTTTTACAGCATAAGTATCGGCAGCTCGTTCAGCTTCAACGATATGATTGTCTGAAAATAGATATTTAACACCGAAACCAATTAAATTTAAAGTACTTTGGTTTTGGTAATCTTTTATATGCCCGAGTTCATGCCCAATCCAACCTATTAAAATATCAGACGGAATGTTCTTGGTAAAAAATTTCTTATCGGATATTTTAAACGTTTCACTAATTAAAATTACATAAGAACGATGGGCTTTAGTTTTAAAAAAACTACTTAATTTAGGTTGTGCTTGCATTGTAGATTTTTTAATATTTTTTTTAAACTTAAATTCTATATGTGTGTCTTTTAATTCAGGGTAATACTCTAATGCAGTTTCTACTTCTTCTTTTATACTTGCAGGTATAATTTTATCCTTCAACATATGGTTTTTGTTTATCACATACACTAACGTAATTAATGATAATGTAAAGATGGTTAAATATTTCATTTTCATATATATTAAGATAAGAATAAAATAGAAAAGCACCCAATTTTGGGTGCTTTTTAAGTTTTATTTAGCGTTTATTTAAAATTGGTATCTCACGCCAAGTGCTATATCAAAATCTAAATCATTGTTGTCATAAAAATCATCACCAAAACCTATTTCTGGTCTAAAATCTAATGAAAGTAGTAACGGGAAATCAAAGGCATATTCAATACCAATATTTCCAGCAGCAAAAATAAATGTTTCACCATCATCTTCATCAAGGTCGTTAAAATAACGAGCATCATAATCGTAAGCAGCTAAACCACCACCAACACCGGCATACCAATTAAAATCCCCTTCTATAGGCCAAACCCATTGGTATAAACCTGTAAGTTTAAAACCATCGTAATCTCTTGCGCTTCTCCATCCTAAATCTAATTCAAGTCTATTATTATCAGACAAAGCACGTTGGTACGATACTTCTGGGCCTAAACCATCACTTCCTCCAAGGCGTAAACCAATAGCGTTTTCAGCAATGTTTTGTGCATTTATTGTAGTGGCAAAACCTAAAATTGTTAATGATAATAAAAATAATTTTTTCATAAAGTTGTTTTTTTGTTTAATGTAATTTACGAATTGTTAATCAAAATAGATGTTAAGTAAATTTTAAAATTTGGTTTTGCAATAATAACGCTAAAAATGTATTTATATTTATCCTCTTAGAAGTTTAAATTACAACATGTCTTTAAAACAATTAAAATCAAATTTATCCGGAGAATTGTACTTCGATAATTTATTAAAAGCTATATACGCTACCGATGCTTCTGTATATAGAATTCTGCCAGAAGCTGTAGCTTACCCTAAAGATATTCAAGATATTAAATGGCTTATTGCATATGCTAAACAGAATAGAACATCTTTAATTCCGCGTACTGCAGGAACATCTTTAGCTGGACAATGTGTAGGTGATGGTATTGTTGTAGATGTATCTAAACACTTCACAAAAATTATAAATTTTAATGAAAAAGAAAAAACAATAACTGTACAACCAGGCATGGTTAGAGATGCTTTAAATAATTATTTGAAACCTTATGGTCTCTTTTTTGGCCCCAATACATCTACCTCAAATAGATGTATGATTGGAGGAATGGTTGGTAATAATTCCTCTGGAACAACATCAATTCAATATGGTGTAACTCGCGATAAAGTTTTGGAAATGCATACTATTTTAAGCGATGGAAGTGAGGTGGTTTTTGGTGAGCTTTCTAAAAACGAATTTCAAAAAAAGCTAGAATTAAAGACATTAGAAGGCGATATATACCGCACCATTTATTCAGAGTTAAATAGCGAAGTTGTACAAAAGCAAATTCAAGAAAATTTTCCTAAACCAGAAATTCATAGAAGAAATACAGGTTATGCTATAGATGAGTTAATAAAATCTGAATTGTTTAATACATCTTCACAAAAGTTTAATTTATGTAAGCTGCTTTGTGGTAGCGAAGGTACATTAGCTTTTACCACGCAAATTACATTAAAACTAGATGTGTTGCCTCCAGAGAAAAGCATTATGGTAGCAGCACATTTTAATAGCATAGAAAACTGTTTACGCAGTGTTGCCATGACCATGAAGCATAATTTGTACACCTGTGAAATGATGGATAAAACCATTTTAGATTGTACAAAGCATAACAAAACCCAACAAGAAAACCGGTATTTTATTGAAGGTGATCCTAAAGCCATTTTAATGTGTGAGCTACGGTCTCATAGCTTAGACGATGTAAATAAACAGGCTGAAAAACTAATTGCAGATATAGAGGAGACTGGTTTAAGTTATGCGTACCCCACACTTGTTGGGCCTAATATAAACAAAGCTAATAACCTAAGAAGTGCAGGTTTAGGCTTGTTAGGGAATATTATTGGTGATAAAAAATCTGCGGCATGTATAGAGGATACGGCTGTATCTGTAGCAGATTTAGCTAGTTATATATCAGATTTTACAAATTTAATGGATGGCTACAATCAGGAAGCAATTTATTATGCCCATGCCGGAGCAGGAGAGCTACATTTACGACCAGTATTAAATTTAAAAAAAGCAGAAGATGTAATGCTTTTTAAAAAAATAACTACCGATGTAGCCCATTTAGTAAAAAAATACAACGGTTCAATGAGTGGTGAACACGGCGATGGTATTGTAAGGTCGGGGTTTATTAAATTAATGATTGGTGAAGCCAATTACAACATTTTAAAACATATTAAACAAGTTTTTGATGCCGATAATATTTTTAATCCAGGTAAAATTATTGATGCTTTACCTATGGACAAAAATTTGCGTTACGTTGCAAATAGAGCAGAACCGGAAATTGAAACTTTTCTAGATTTCTCTAAATCAGAAGGTATTTTACGAGAAACCGAAAAATGCAATGGTTCTGGCGATTGCCGTAAAGCACCAGAATTTGGTGGTGTTATGTGCCCAAGTTATAGGGCAACGCGTAACGAAAAGGACACCACAAGAGCAAGAGCCAATGCGTTACGTGAGTTTTTAACCAATTCGAGTAAAGCTAATAAATTTGATAACTCAGAATTAAAAGACGTTTTTAATTTATGTTTAAGTTGTAAAGCTTGTGCTAGTGAATGCCCAAGTAGTGTAGATGTAGCTAGTTTAAAAGCGGAGTTTCAATACCAATATCAAAAAGCAAATGGCGTTAGCTTGCGCACAAAGTTGTTTGCATACAACAATAAGTTAAATACTTATGCTAGTATGTTTCCAAGGGTTTCAAATGCCATGTTTACAAATAAATTTACATCATCAATTATAAAGAAGGCAAGTGGTGTGGAGGCAAAACGAAGTTTACCTTTAATTTCTAATATTAGCTTAAAAAACTATTATAAAGCATTTAATAAAAATTCTGAAGTAAAAAAATATATAAAAACGGTGTATTTGTTTAATGATGAGTTTACAAATTTTTTAGACTCAGAAATTGGTCAAGATGCACTACAACTATTATCTGCTTTAAACTATAAAGTTGAAATTTTAAATAATTTTGAATCGGGTAGAGCATTCATTTCAAAAGGTTTATTAAAACAAGCTAAAACTGTAGCCAACAAAAATATAGCATTATTTAAAGATAAAATTACTGCAGATACACCTTTAATAGGCATTGAGCCATCAGCAATATTAACTTTTAAAGATGAATATTTAAAATTAGCAGATGATAACGCTTCCGCGGAAGCGATTGCCCAAAACACGTTTTTAATTGAAGAATTTTTACAACAAGAAATATTATTGGGGTATATAAAAGCAGAACAGTTTACAACTGAAGTAAAAGTTGTAAAATTCCATGGCCATTGTCATCAAAAAGCATTAACCAATCAATTATCTAGTTTTGCAGTATTAAATTTACCAACAAATTATAAAGTTACCATTATACCAAGTGGTTGCTGTGGTATGGCTGGAAGTTTTGGTTACGAAAAAGAGCATTACAACGTAAGTATGGAAATAGGCAGTCAAACTTTGTTTCCGGCAGTTCAAAATGCATTAGATGAGGTTATAATTTCAGCAAACGGAACAAGTTGTAGACATCAAATAAAAGATGGAACAAAAAAAATAGCAAAGCATCCTGTAACTATTTTAAATGAAGCTTTAATCGTCTAATTTTTTTTTCTTCTTTTTCTTTTTCTTTTTTTCTTGTTCTACAATGGTGATTGCAGCAATTAATTCGTTGATTTCTAGATTTTCAAATTCATCTCCAACAACAAAAGGAGCCAATTTGTCTTTGTTGTAATTGTAAATTTTCCAACGCTTAAATTGGTATTCTAAGGCCGTAAAGTTCTCCACCCAATCACCTGAATTTAGGTAAGTAGTTTGCCCGCTTTTGTTTTCAATAATTTCCATTTTTGGTTGATGTATATGTCCACAAACTACATAATCGTAACCATTTTCAATAGCAATTTCAGAAATAACTTTCTCGTAATCATTAATATATTTTATAGCACCTTTTACGCCGTTTTTTACTTTTTTACTTAACGAATAGCGCTCTTTTCCACGTTTTTCTAAATACCAATTAACGCCTCGATTTAATAATGTAAGCAAATCGTAACCCCAACCACCTAATTTAGCAAGCCATTTAGCGTTTTGTATAGAAACATCAAAAACATCACCATGAAAAAACCAAGCTTTTTTGCCATCTAAATTTAAAACCAATTTATCTACAATTGAAATTTTGCCAATAGATGTGCCACTAAATTTACGTAACATTTCATCATGGTTTCCGGTAATGTAAACAATATCAACACCTTCAGAGGCAAAGTCCATTATTTTTTTAATAACTTTTAAATGTGGTTTAGGAAAATAACGCTTACTAAATTGCCAAATATCAATAATATCGCCATTTAAAATTAGTTTTTTTGGCTCAATACTATTTAAGTAAGTCAATAAATGTTTAGCGTGACACCCGTAAGTTCCAAGATGAACATCAGATATTACGGCAATTTCTACTTTTCTTTTTATTTTCAATGTTAATTGGTCTTGATGAATACAAATAACACATTCTAATATTATTAAACCATTATGTAATAATTATTTGTATATCAGATTTTTGTTAACTTAAGGTTATCAAAATTGAGTATAAAGTTGTTTTCAAAATAAATTTATTTCAGTATTTCTAAGAATAGAATTACCTTAGCAGCAAAATTGTATTATGGCTGGAAATTCTTTCGGAAAACTTTTTAACCTAACAACTTACGGTGAGTCTCATGGTCCCGCTCTTGGTGGTGTAATAGATGGTTGCCCATCTGGAATTGAATTAGATTTTGATTTTATACAAAACGAATTAAACCGTAGAAAACCAGGACAATCTGCAATTGTAACACAGCGTAAAGAACCCGATACGGTTAAATTTCATTCAGGTATTTTTGAAGGAAAAACAACCGGAACACCAATTGGTTTTGTTATAGAAAATACCAACCAAAAATCACACGATTATTCCCATATAAAAGATAGCTACAGGCCAAGTCATGCCGATTACACATACGATAAAAAATATGGTTTTAGAGATTATCGTGGTGGTGGTCGTAGTTCTGCACGAGAAACAGCTTGTAGAGTAGTGGCAGGAGCCATAGCAAAACAACTACTAAAAAACATTGAAATAAAAGCTTATGTTTCTGGTGTCGGCCCTATTAAATTAAATAAACCACATACCGATATTAATTTAAATAACATAGAATCTAACATTGTGCGTTGTCCAGACACAGAGATGGCAACAAAAATGGAGTCATTTATAAAAGAAGTACGCAGTAAAGGCGATACTGTTGGCGGTATAGTAACCTGTGTAATTAAAAATGTACCTGTTGGTTTAGGCGAGCCAGTTTTCGATAAGTTACACGCCGAGTTAGGTAAAGCCATGCTATCAATAAATGCCGTTAAAGGTTTCGAATACGGAAGTGGTTTTCACGGAAGCACCATGTTTGGTAGCGACCACAACGATGCATTTAACACAAATGGCACAACAAAAACAAACTTTTCGGGCGGAATACAAGGAGGTATAAGCAATGGTATGGATATTTATTTTAGTGTAGCATTTAAACCAGTAGCAACCTTAATTCAAGAATACGAAACCATAGATAAAGAAGGTAAAGTTGTACAAATGCACGGTAAAGGGCGCCACGACCCATGTGTAGTACCACGCGCCGTACCTATAGTAGAAGCTATGGCAGCACTAGTTTTAGCAGATTTTTATTTAATAAATAAAATGCATAATTAGTAGCTTTTTCCCGCTTTCAACTATATCTTTTTAAAACACCATATATAAACAGGATAATTTTTATTAATTGTCCTGTTTTTGTTTAAATAATAAAGAGTTACAAATCAAAGTATTAAAAAGGATGCCGTTTCAATCGGGGCTAAAATGCTTACGAATTCTTCAACAAAAGCCTAAAAATACTTATCTTGTTTGCGAATAACTCATAACTAACTACATGAAGAAACTCGCGTTACACTGGAAAATTATTATTGGAATGGTTTTAGGAATCATTTTCGGATTTATCATGAACTCAATAAGTGATGGAAAAGAATTTGTTACTAATTGGATTTCTCCTTTCGGAACCATATTTATTAATCTATTAAAATTAATAGCCGTTCCGTTAATTCTTGCCTCACTAATAAAAGGTGTAGCCGACTTAAAAGACATATCTAAAATACGGAATATGGGGCTTCGCACCTTAGGAATTTATATGGCAACCACAGTTGTAGCAGTATTATTAGGTTTAGCAATAGTAAACGTTGTAAAACCAGGAAATGGAATGCCCCAGGAAACAATCGAGAAAATAAAGCTAAAATATGCTAACGATGCAGGCGTAACCGATAAAATTAGTAAAGCCGCAGTACAAAAAGATGCAGGACCACTGCAAGCATTAGTCGATATTTTTCCAAGTAATATTTTTAAAGCCTTTGCTGATGCATCTATGCTTCAAGTAATATTCTTTTCTTTATTTGTTGGTATTTGTTTACTGCTAATTGGTGAGAAAAAAGCAAAACCATTAGTTAAGTTTTTCGATTCGCTAAACGAAGTCGTCATGAAAATGGTCGATTTAATTATGCTTTTTGCTCCGTACGCCGTTTTTGCACTTTTAGCTAATGTTATTATTGCTTTTGATGATGTAGAGATTTTAGTGAAACTGTTATATTATGCAGGTTGTGTTTTATTTGGTTTGCTTTTAATGATTTGTTTCTATTTAGTTTTGGTGGCTGTTTTTGCGAAAAAATCGCCAATTTGGTTCTTAAAACAAATTAGTCCAGCGCAACTTTTAGCATTTTCAACTAGTAGTTCTGCAGCCACTTTACCAGTTACTATGGAGCGTGTAGAGGAACATTTAGGTGTAGATAAAGAAGTGTCAGGGTTTGTTCTGCCAATTGGTTCTACTGTAAATATGGATGGTACAAGTTTATACCAAGGTATTGCCGCTGTTTTTATAATGCAAGTTTTGTGGGTAGAAGGCTTAACGTTACCAAACCAAATCATGATTATTGGAACAGCAGTTTTAGCATCTATTGGTAGTGCCGCTGTGCCAAGTGCAGGTATTGTAATGCTTGTAATTGTTCTTGAAACTATTGGGTTTCCTGCAGAGTTTTTACCAATTGGTATTGCTTTAATTTTTGCTGTAGACAGACCTTTAGATATGTGCAGAACCATAGTTAATGTTACTGGCGATGCTACAGTATCTTTATTAGTAGCTAAATCATTAGGAAAAATACATGAGCCAAAACCCAAAGAATGGGATGATCATTATGATGAAGTAAAATAAAATATAATGCAATTAAATTCACCTGTAGTTTCAGTTAATTGGTTAAATGATAATTTAAATGATGAAAACTTAGTGGTTTTAGATGGTACAATAGCTAAAACACCAAGTGCAGATTTACCGCAAATTACTTCTGCAAGGTTTTTCGATATTAAACAAAAGTTTAGCGATACTACAAACGATTTTCCAAGCGCATTTCCTTCAGAAACCCAATTTCAAGAAGAAGCTCGAAATTTAGGAATAAAGAATAGTAGTGCCATTGTAGTTTATGATGATAAAGGCATTTATTCTTCAGCAAGAGTTTGGTATTTATTCAAAGCTTTTGGCTTTAATAATGTTGCTATTTTAAATGGCGGATTACCAGAATGGTTAAAGTCAAATTACCCCATAGAATCATCAAAACTTTATTCTGGAATAATTGGTGATTTCGATGCAGAACTTCAACCCGGTTTTATGCAGTTTTTTAATGATGTTAAAACCGTTTCAGAAAATAAAACTCATAATATTATTGACGCTCGTTCGGCAGGGCGATTTAATTGTGAAGTGCCAGAACCGCGTGAAGGTTTACGGTCTGGAACCATCCCGAATTCGGTTAATTTACCTTTCACTAATTTAATAGAAAACGGACTTTTAAAGTCTAAAGAAGCTATAAAATTTGAGTTCAGTAAAGTGGCACAACCAGAAGATTCTATAATTTTTTCTTGCGGGTCTGGAATTACAGCTTGTGTTTTGGCCTTAGGAGCAGAAATTGCAGGTTATAAAAACGTTTCGGTTTATGATGGCTCTTGGACAGAGTGGGGCAGTTTGGTTGATTAAAAGATTCATTTCAATTTATAAAGTCATTGAGAATAAAGTATTTAGTTTTTAAAATATCTGCGGCTTCGTTGGCTTTTATAAATATAAGATCCATATCATTAGGTAGCTCAATGAACAATTGAGATACATATTTTTTAAAATTTAGGTTTTTAGCATCACGTTCTAACCTCGAAAAAGTTTCGTAGGCAGGAGCTTTATTTTCACTATTCAGGATGCCTTTTATAACTTTTTGTGCACTGGCTTTAATGTCTTGTTTTTTTAATTCGTCTTCAGTTCTTAAAATATCCATCATTAAAACTTCTAATTTTAGAGCTAATGCTTGGCCGTAACCTTGTGTTAACTCTAAAGACTTATCTAAATATTCCATACATTTAAACCTTTGGTTAATAGAGTTGTAATTGTGATAATCGTTAAAAGCTGTTAAAGCTCCGTTTATATAAGTTGTAGATTTTAATTTAAATTCTTTTTCGTATTTAGAGATTAATTCGTTAACCTCATTGTATTGTTTTTGACCATAATAAATATAACTTAAAAGGTTTACAACACTTGGTATTTGAAAGGTGTTGTTTGTAGATTCAACATCATTTAAAAGGTTTTGTGTTCTTATTAAATCTTCTGGAACTTCGTATTTATTATCGTTTACAATAAGTTTTGTTAAGCTTTCAATTTCTAGGTTTGTAATATAATCTTCAGCGCGTTTTACTTGAGTTTTGGCCTTTTCAATTTGTTCGTGGATTTGGTTTAGGCTGCTCTTATTTTCTTTTTTTAAAAGTTCAATGTTTTGCTCAAATCGTTTTTCTATTTCCGATAATTTACTTTCAATATTTTCTTTGTAGAACTTTTGAATTTCAACTATGGATTCTTTAGCTGCAATGTTAACTTCAGCTTGAATGAGTTTTTCGTTGGATACTTTCGATTTATTAAATTGAAAAATAGAAAATAAACTTAGCAAAGTTATTAATCCGGCGGTTATACCAATCAGCGTATTGATTTTTGAGTTTACTAGGTTCGACAGTCTATTTTCTAAAATGGTATCGAAATCTTTTTTAGGAATCCGAATGTAATTATCGTCTATAATTTCTTCAATTTGAGTTTTTAAAGGAGGCGTTTGTTTTACTTTGGTTGAATCTTGTGAGAATAAAGTAAAAATAGGCAGTATTAAAATTAAAAATACCGTTATAATTTTGGTTTTCATAACGTTTTGGTTTAGTGGTAAAGTTTAATACCAATAACAGCAGTTTGTTATTGAATGGTCCAAATTCTAAAGGGAAGGAAAACAATGAAACACAATGTAAGTAATTGTTGTTAAATTTGTTACTGTAAAATTAGTGTAAAAAATATAATTTTACAATACGTATAAGTACTTAATTATAATTACAAATTTATATGGAAAACACCCTTAAAATTAGTCTAAAAATTTACTTTTAAGTTCTGGGGTTGGTATCATGCAAGCCTCTTTTTTACCATACCATTTATAGCGGTTTTTGGCAATAAAATCGTAAACCCAATTTCTTATAAAGGCAGGTACAATTAAAAATAGAGCCATTAAATTAATAGGAAAACCTAAATGAAACGCAATTTTTAAAGCTGCCGTACTTTTATAGTCAATGCCTTTGTTGGGTACGTAAAGTAAAATTGAATCGGTTTTTTTTGTATCAATGTTATGCTTTTCAATAATTTGCATTCCAATTTCGCTTTGTAAAGCGGCAAATCGAAACACATCGCTTTTATCGTGCTTAATAATATATTGCACCGAGCTATCACATAGGTTGCAAACACCATCAAAGAGTATTAGTTTTTTGTTATCTGGAATAGGTATTTCCATATTACAAAGGTAGGTCTTTTACAAACCATTTAAAAAACTTCCAAGGTCTGTTTCTTTATCGAGTTTTAGTTTCTTTTTAAGTCGGTATTTACTTTTTAAAACACTTTCGGGTAAAACATTAAGCATCGATGCAATTTCTTTGGTAGATAGGTTCATGCGCAAAAACGAGGCTAATCGTATTTCTTTCTCCGAAATATCGGCATAAATGGCTTTTAGTTTGTTGTCGAAATTATTGTGTACTTCAGAGAAGTAGCTTTTAAAAACCTCCCAATCTTTATCTTCGGCACTTTCTTTTTTAAGCAGCATAACTAAGCGCCTAAATTCTACTTTAAACAATTCTGGCGACTGCTTAATTTTCTCTAAATTCTCTTTAAGTTCTTGTATAAACGTGTTTTTTTGTACCAAATGCAAAGTTTGGCTAGCGAGTTCTTTTTGTTTGAATTCTATTTCTTGTTTGTAAATTTCTTCTTGTTTTTCGCGTGCTAGTTTATTCTTTTTAATGCGTTGCTTAAATCCGAAATAGAGCAGACCAGCAATAGCTAACAACGAAAACATGCCAATGGCATAAAGGGTTTTTATAAGTTTATCGTTTTCTGCTTGAACATTTAAAGTATTTATTTCTTCATTTTGTAAAGCGATTTGGGCTTCTTTTTTTTCGGTTTCGTAAATGGTTTTTAATTCTTCTATTTGTTTTGATTTTGTCTTGTTAAAAATACTATCATTTATAACTTGAAATTTTTTTCTGTCTGCCAATGCAGCTTTGTAGTTCCCTTGCTTTTCATAAGTTTCAGCACGCCCAAAATAACTATCAAGAATTACATCTGTGGCTTTTATTGAATCAGCTAGCTGTATTCCTAGATTATAATATTTTAGCGATTCGGCATAATTTTTTTTAAGAGAATATACTTCTCCTAAACTATTGTAAGCAATTGTTAGATTGATTTTTGAACCTATTTGTTTTTCAATAGGAACAGAACTTAAAAGTGTTTTTAATGCTTCGTTATAACTACCTTTTTTTATTTGCAATGATGCAATATTTGAAAGATTCATCGAAATGAAGTCTTTACGATTTATTTCTTTAGAATAGTTTAAACTTGTCGTGTAACTATTTAAGGCATTATCATAGTCGTTTAAATACCAATAAGCATTTCCAATTTCCATAAAATTAACGGCAAGCCACTTTGTGTTTTTTATTGATTTCAGAATTTTTATCGATTCTAATAATGGTTCGAGTACAAGTTTATAATTCCCTCTTAACATTTCTATTCTCGCTTTATGACCAAGAGATACAGCTTTTAGTAGAGGTTTTTTACGTTTTAAAGAATCAATTATACTTAGTGATAATAGATTAATTATAGTTGCCTCTTTAAAATCACCTTTATCCATAAGAGTTGTTACTTTTCTGTTAAGAGCAACAGCCATATATTCACCATTGTTATTTGCTTTAGCATGATTATAGCCTATATCTGAAATTTCTATTGCTTTATTATAGTTCCCTTGAACACACTCAAACGTTGCAAACTCTTCGCAGGTTTTGGCTGCTTCTAAGCTATTATCGTTTTCACTTAAAATTTTTAGAGATTTTTTAAAATAATATCTTGCAGAATCTGCATTTGGTTTAAATCTAAAATAATACCCTTTGTTTCTTAAGCTTACTCCAATACCTTTTTTGTATTTGTTTTCTTTTGAGGCACTTAGCATGTCATCAATATAATTATATGCTTCTTCAGGATTTTTATGTTTCAATTCTTGAACAATTAAATTCCCTGTTTTAATTTTATCTATAATACTTAAAGGTGATTTATATGATAGTTTCAAACTATCAATAAGTTTTGTGTTTTGAGAAAAACCTATTTGAGCAAAAAAGATAATGAATAAGGCGTAGTGTAACGGTTTCATAATTATGGTTATTAGCTAGCACTAAGATACTTATAAAATCAATTCAAAATAAATGGTTGTCCGTTACTCAAAATGTGCTTGTCCATATAAAATCTATAGTTTAAGCACAATTTTAGATGCTTTATTTTGATTTAATTGATTGATTTTTAGCGATTTAAATATTGGGTATTACTTTGTGAAAAATGAAGCGTCCATGGTGTATTTTAGGTAAAATCCTATTAACTGTCCATACTTTGTCCATGTCTAAAATTAGAAAACAGCTTGTGTGTCTTGTAATTTTGAAGTGTTGAATCACAAAAACTAATATTATGAAAACAAAGCTATTAACAACAATTCCCCAATTAAAATTAGCCTGCTTAGTTATGTTTTTATGCATCTTTAGTTGTAGTAAAGAAACTATAGATGAGATAGGTAAAAGTGTTTCTGGCGAAACTGCCGAAGCAATTGAAGATTATTTAACAAATTTAAACTACAATCCAGACGATTTGTTAAATGTACAAACCACTACGGGTAAAAATAACTATAACTCATCAGAACAGTCTAGCAGATACCAAGGTATGGTAAACCAGTGTATTACGCAATATTACAATATTCGTTCAAATTTTGAAGATGTTGTTATGTTCGATCCTGGAAATGGCGTTATTTATCCTGGAGCATTGGTAATAGGTAACAGCGATATGCTAGGAGGCGCGCCACAGCCATTACAAGTTCCGCGCGCTGCAGTAAGTTTAAGAGTAGATTTACCTGGTATAGGAGAAGATGGAAATATTACCATTGATAATCCTGGGCAAAACACAAATGTGCAAGCTGGAATTGATAAAGCTTTGGAGCATTGGAATGCAAACGTACAACCACAAGGTTACGAAATTGATGCCGATACTTATTTTGAAAAAACAGAAGCGCACTCATCTGAACAAATGAGTTTAGATTTAGGCATTAGTGGCGAATGGGCTTCTGGATCTAGTTTTGAGTCTAGTTTCAGCTATAATAAAACAACCGAAAAACGAGTTGCAGCATTGTTATACCGACAAATTTTTTACGAAGTTACTATGGATACGCCAGAAACACCATCGGCTGTGTTTGGTAGTAATGCAGATTTGGAAACTATTGAAGCGGCGATGAATAGCGATAATCCACCAGCTTATGTGCACTCTGTGCAATACGGCCGCATAATAATGATAAGAATGGAAACCACCGATACCGAAACCGACGTTAGTTTGGAAGCCGCACTATCTTACGCTACGGGTGCTGGTGATTACGATGGAACATTATCGGCAAGTTATAAAAAAGTAATTTCGAAATCTACATTTAATGTGGTAACTATTGGTGGTAATGCCGAAGTAGCAACAAGCGTTATTACAGGCGATAGCATTGAAGAAAATACCGAAGGCGGATTAAATTATGTAATCACCGAAAATGCCCTTTATAGCCGCCAAAACCCAGGTGCGCCAATAGGTTACACTATTAAATATTTAAAAGACAACCGCATTGCAAAAATGGGTTATAACACCGATTATCAAATTGAAACTTGTGGAGAATTTCCGTACAATCATAAAAACGTTTATGCAAAACGTACAACTGGACTTTACAGCATAAGATTTAGATATTCCTATTTCGGTGCAAATGACGACGACGACCGTAAGTATTCTGGTTGGACCACTTTAAAAGACCAGAAAGTAAACTACTCGCAAAGTCCACCAAATGGAGCGCACGATATAAAAGTACAGTTTCAATTATGGGATTTAACATGGAAAACCATGGGAGAATTCGATTTAGATTATGTAACAAAAAACTACTATTTTGAAGCTTATTGCTCTAAAACCTTCGCAGGATTTTGTACCGAAGTTTCCGTAAAAGAAATTTAAATACTAAATTTTGATTAATAAAACAGCTGGCACCTTAAGTTGGGATTCAACTTGGTGTTGGCTGTTGCTTTAATTATGCTCGGTAACTACTTTGTACAGCGTAACTTGTGCGGCTTTTTCATAATCGTCGTGCCAACCAAAATAATTTCCTGTTTTAAAATAATTTTCGTGTACGTAACCATTGGCAACATAATCGTAAACAAATGTATAATCAATATTTATGCTTTTCGCTTCGCAAATTAAGGCATAGTAAAACTTACCATTTTCAATTTTAATTTTAAAAGTAAAAATATCATTTCCAACATTGGCAACATCAATTTTATCATCGAAAGCACTTGTCCATGCCTCTCCAGCATCTGGTTTTGTATAATAATCAAGTTGAATGGTTCCGCTGTTCCATCTAATTTTTACGGTGGCCGGATTTCCTGAAATACCTGCCGATTCCTTTCCGTGTATTTGTGCGATAATGGTTCTTCCGTTTCCCTCTACAAAATCAACCTTCATGGTGGTTTCTAAAATATGAGTTCCGGTTTCCATCGACCAATTATCGGTAGTAGTTTGGTTTCCTTGCCAATATTCACGAAGTTCTGTCCTGCAATATTTATCACCTAATTCAGACTCGCCAGACGTTGTATAACCTGTAAATTTGGTATACATGGTGTAACTGCCATCATCATTTTTATAAAAATATTCTTTTTGATCAGCTGTTAAATTATCGTTTTCAATAGCTTCATAAAAAATTGAAGTTGCGCTACCATCACCGCGATTTATAGGCACAGATAAATACCAGTTTTTCCAAATTACATTTTCTTCGTTATTGTTATCATTCTCATTATCATCGTTTTCATCATCTAGCATTTCATCTTTTATAACTTCTTCTTTTTCGGTTATGGTTTCAGACGAACTGCAATTAAATAAAAAGCAGATTAGTAGGCTTAGCGTGTAGTTGGTAATCAATTTCATTTTATTTGAAATATACTAAATTTATTTTTTAGCTTCAACCAATTCTAATTGATCGATGCTAACATTTGTGGTGAACATGCCGTAGTTTACAACAGCTTTATTTTTTTCAATTTTATCAATCGAGCCAACCGATCGCCCATCTTCTAAACGTACACGGTCGCCAACTTTTAAAATAGGTTTTGGCTTTGGTGGTTGTTTTGCCTTAAGTTCTTTTTCTTTTTTCTTTTTGGTTCGAATGACTTCAACCTTTTTTTCAACTTCTTGTTTTACTTTTTGCTCTTTAGCTTTTTCAACCTTTTTTTGTTTCGCTGTTTTACGTTTACGCTTAGAGTTTTCAATTTGAACCAGTTTAAAAAGCTCGCCCATTAACTCGCGTTTTTGTTTGTTGTTGAAATATTTTTCGGCTAAATCGTCAATTTTTTGTCCTAAGTAAATTAAACGTTGATTGCTATCGTATAATTCTTGATAGCTTTCTAATTTCTTCTGAATTTTCCCGTTAATTTCTTCAAGTTTATCGGCTTCTTCGCTTTTCTTTTTCTCGTTTGCCTTTAACGATTCTCCTGTTTTTTGAAGCTTCGATCGTTCTTTTTGAAGCTTAGCAATAGTAGCATCAAAGCGTACTTTGCTGCGCTCTATCTTCTTTTTAGCTCGATTAATTAAACTATATGGAATGCCGTTTTTTTGGGCGACTTCAAACGTAAAACTACTTCCGGCTTGACCGATAACCAGTTTAAACAAAGGTTCTAAAGTACGCTCATCGAACAACATGTTGGCGTTTAACATGTGTGGTAATTCGTTGGCTAAAATTTTAAGGTTAGAGTAGTGGGTTGTTATTATTCCAAAAGCTTCACGATGGTAAAATTCCTCAAGAAAAGTTTCGGCCAAAGCACCACCCAATTCAGGATCACTACCTGTTCCAAACTCATCAATTAAAAACAATGTGTTTTTGTTGCACTTACGCAAAAAGTAATTCATTTGTTTTAACCTGTAACTGTAAGTACTTAAATGGTTTTCAATGGATTGATTATCGCCAATATCGCTTAAAATTCTATCGAAAATATACGCCGAACTACGTTCGTGTACCGGAATTAACATGCCACTTTGCAACATAGCTTGAAGTAAGCCAATGGTTTTTAGGGTGATACTTTTTCCACCGGCATTTGGTCCAGAAATTACAATAATGCGGCTATCTGCTTTTAATGTTATAGTTTGCGGATAGGTAACTTCCTTTTTCTTTAAGTTGTTTAAATAGAGTAGCGGATGGTAAGCATCGCGTAAAAACATACTTTTATCTTCCGAAAAATGCGGTAAAATAGCGTTTAAAGATTGGGCGTATTTCGCTTTCGCGGAAATTACGTCAAGTTCAATTAAAAAGGCTTGATAATCTTTTAAAAGCGGTAAAAACGGACGAATATAATTGGTGACTTCTTTTAAAATGCGAATAATTTCTTCTTTTTCTTCGTATTCTAAATTGCTTAATTCTCTGGTGTGTTGTAATGTAGTTTCTGGTTCAATATAAACAATACTTCCTGTTTTACTACTGCCCATTATGGAGCCTTTAACTTTACGACGATACATGGCTTTTACGGCTAAAACACGGCGGTTTTCCACTACAGTTTCGCGAATATCATCTAAATAATCTAGATTATTATAGGTTGTTAATGCCGAAGTAAAACTGGCATTAATTTTACCTTTTATAATGTTTATAGCTTGTCTTAATTGCTCTAAAAGCGCAGAAGCATTGTTTTTAATTTCACCAAAACGGTCTACAATACTGTTTATTTTTTCAATAATAAGTTTTGTAACCTCGATATGAGAAGCAAAAGCGCAAAGTGTTGGATAATACTCTTCGAACTTTTTTAAGAATACAACAATTTCGTTTGCTGTGGATGATATAGCTACAATTTTTTTTAAGCTATGTACTTCTAAATAAGTGTTTTCAATTTTTAAAAGCTTAAGCTCTTTTGTAATATCATCGAAACCATGATTTGGTATGCGGTTTTCGTTGGTAAATGACGCGACATATTCGTTGGTTAGATTTAACGAGAAAAACAGTTCTTCTTTAGTTTTATAAGGTGAAATTTCCAGCGCTTTGGTGTTACCTAATTCGGTAATACAATGTTCGCTTACTTGTTGTAAAACCTTAGGGAATTCTAAATCTTGTAATGTTTTTTCGTGAATATGAATCATTCTTATTGTTAAGACATGTTTATTGAAAGCAGCAAATTTAAGCAATTACTTGGCAAGTTTAATTGGTGCTTTAAAGTTCTCGTTAAGATGCTAATTAAAAGGAGTTTAATTTTAGTTAACTAATATAATTCCAAATGTTTTTAAACTTAGCGAGTTGTTTATATGTGTTTAAAATGACTTGGTTTTCTGGAGCAGATAAGTTGTTGTCGTTTTGTAAGGTTAGTTTCGCATAGTGCCTGGCACTGTTTAAAATAGCATTATCTTTTACAATATCTGCAATCCTAAGGTTTAAAACACCACTTTGTTGTGTACCCATTAAATCTCCAGGACCGCGTAGTTTTAAATCGGCTTCGGCAATTTCAAAACCATCATTGGTACGTACCATAGTTTCTAAACGGGTTTTACTATCGTTGCTAAGTTTATGTCCAGTCATTAAAATACAATAGCTCTGTTCTGCTCCACGCCCAACACGTCCGCGTAATTGGTGTAGCTGCGACAAACCAAAACGTTCGGCACTTTCAATTATCATTACCGAGGCATTTGGCACGTTAACACCAACTTCAATAACGGTTGTTGCCACCATAATTTGTGTTTCGCCTTTTATAAAACGTTGCATTTCGTATTCTTTATCGTCGGGCTTCATTTGCCCATGAACAATAGAAATTTGATATTCGGGCATGGGGAAATCTCTAGAAATACTTTCGTAACCATCCATTAAATCTTTGTAATCCATTTTTTCGCTTTCTTGAATTAATGGATATACAACATACACTTGTCGGCCTTTTTTTATTTCATCTCGAATAAATCGGAAAACATTAAGTCTGTTTTTATCATAGCGATGTACGGTTTTAATTGGTTTACGCCCCGGAGGCAATTCATCGATTATTGAAATATCTAAATCACCATAAACAGACATAGCCAAGGTACGCGGAATTGGAGTTGCAGTCATCACTAAAATGTGGGGTGGGATGACGGTCATATCATTTTTGGCTTCCTCTACATGGGAGGATTGAGGAGGGCTTGTTGGTCCTTTTTTCCATAATTTGCTACGTTGTGCCACGCCAAATCGATGTTGTTCATCGACAATAGCGAGCCCTAAATTTTTAAATTTTACTTTGTCTTCAAGTAAGGCATGAGTTCCAATTAATATTTGTAATTCGCCATTTTCAAGACTTTCATGAATTTTTACTCGTTTTGAAGTTTTAGTTGAACCAGTTAGTATTTCTATGTTGATATTCAGTTTTTTACAATACTCAAGCAATCCATTATAATGTTGAACTGACAAAATTTCAGTTGGCGCCATTAAACAGGCTTGGTAATCGTTGTCAAGCGCCATGAGCATTGACATTAACGCCACTATGGTTTTGCCAGAACCCACATCGCCTTGCAATAGTCGGTTCATTTGTGCTTGACTACCTAAATCGGCACGAATTTCTTTTAAAACACGCTTTTGTGCATTGGTTAAATTAAAGGGTAAATGCTCGCTAAAAAAGGTATTAAAATAGTTGCCAACTTTTTCGAATGGCAACCCTTTAATTTTCTTTTTATGCATTAAATTTTTAATGATTAATTGTAACTGTATGTAAAATAATTCTTCAAATTTTAATCGAAATTGTGCTTTATGAAGTAGCTCGCTACTCTTAGGAAAATGAATGTTAAAAAGGGCTTCAGATTTATTAATTAACTTTAATTCATTTAAAATAGGTTGCGATAAAGTTTCAACAAAACGGCCTTTCGTTTCAATAAAAAGTTGTTGCATTATTTTGTTAACCACTTTATTGGTAATGCCTTTATTTGATAACTTTTCTGTTGAAGGATAAATAGGTTGCATAGCCGAACGAATGTTTTTTTCATGTTCTTCTTGCAACTCTAATTCAGGGTGCGCCATGTTAAATTTACCGCTAAACCAATTTACTTTGCCAAAAGCAACATAAGGTTTGTTGGTTTTAAGGTTGTCTCGAATCCATTTTTGGCCACGAAACCAAACCAATTCCATAATACCTGTGTCGTCTTGAAAATTAGCAACAAGTCGTTTACCACGTTTTTGAGCTACTTCTTTAAACCCTGTAATTTTTCCAATAATTTGTACATCGGCATTGGTTTGTTGCAGCTCATTAATCTTGTAATAACGTGTTCTGTCAATATATCTGTTTGGAAATAAGTTAATTAAATCTTGATAAGTGTAAATACCCAATTCGCTTTTTAGCAAAGTAGCACGATTAGGCCCAACGCCTTTTAAATAATCTATGGGTGTTTGAAGGTTAACAGACATAAAAGCGAATTTAAGTTATTTCGTTTAAGATTAAAAGTGCTATTTTGGTCTTATACTTGATGAAGTTATGTTATGAAAAATGTACTGTATTTTGTTTTTGGATGCTTTTGTTGGTTTGGTTTTTCGCAACAAACTGATTACGTTGATTTTAAATCTTGCAGAGCTTCAATTGCCTTTGGCAACCTTCAAAATAAAGAAGTAAAAGGAAAAGCGATTTACGAGTTGAAAATATTAAAAGACACCGATTCAATTTTTTTAGATGCTCAACATTTTTCAGAAATTAAATATATTTTAAATGATGCTATTGAAGGCCATTTATACGATGGTAAACATTTTATTGTAAAACATAAATTCAAAGCAAAAACAAGACACAAACTAGAAATAGTTTGGGAAACTTCACCTAAAAAAGCCATGTATTTCATTGATTGTGATACTTCGACTGCTCTCAGTATGACGAATACAAGTCCGCAAATTTGGACGCAAGGACAAGGTAAATACACCAGTAATTGGCTACCAAGTATTGACGATATGAACGATAAAATAGAGTTCGATTTAAACGTGACATTCGACAAGGATTATCAAGTTATAGTCAATGGAAAGTTAATAGGAAAAGAAGAGCGTCTTAATAAAACCACTTGGCATTACGATATGCGCAAACCCATGAGTAGTTATTTAGTGGCTTTGGCTGTTGGTAAGTATAAGAAAAACGTTGAAACTGCTAAAAGCGGTATTCCTTTAGAAATGTATTATTACCCTAATGATACTTTAAAAGTAGAACCAACATACCGTTACACCAAGCAGATGTTCGATTTTCTTGAAGATGAAATTGGAGTTGCCTATCCTTGGCAAAACTATAAGCAAGTGCCTGTAAAAGATTTTTTGTATGCCGGTATGGAAAACACAAGCTGTACTATTTTTTCTGATGCTTTTATGGTTGATAATGTGGGTTTTGTAGATAAAAACTATGTTAATGTAAATGCGCACGAACTTGCACACCAGTGGTTTGGTGATTTAGTTACCGAAACTTCGGGAACACACCATTGGTTGCAAGAAGGTTTTGCGACGTATTATGCTTTATTGGCGGAGAAAGATGTGTTTGGAGAAAACCATTATTTCTGGCAACTTTACGAATATGCGCAAGAATTATACGAGCAAGATAAAGCAGGAGCAGGAACATCTTTACTAAATCCAAAAGCGAGTAGTACAACATTTTACAAACGCGGTGCTTGGGTATTGCATGCCTTACGAGAAAAAGTAGGGGATAAGCCTTTTAAAAAAGCAGTTAAAAGCTATTTAAAGAAACACAAATTTGAAAATGTTGAAACGAATGATTTTATAACTGAAGTTGAAAAATATAGTAAAACTGATTTATCGGAGTTTGTAGAAACTTGGTTAATAGCTGAAACCTTTAATTATGATGATGCTTTACTAAGCTTAAAAAAATCGACTTATATAAATGAGTATCTCAAGGTAGATTGCGAGGTTTATAGCTCAAAATGTGTAGACTATTTGAAGTATTACGCTTCCGATGAAGCTAAAGCTAAAGTAGTATCGCAAATTCCAGATAAAATTACTGCTGCCGATTTTAAGAATCCTTTAAAAGTGCGTCAAGCCATTGCAAAATATGTGACTAATATTTCGCCATCAATAAAAACGGATTATGAAAGTTTGCTCGACGATAAATCGTATGTAACTATTGAAGCGGCTTTGTTTAATTTATGGAGAAATTTTCCGGCGCAGCGCCAAAATTATTTGAATAAAACGAAAGAAATAGTAGGCTTTAACGATAAAAATGTTAGACTTTTATGGTTAACCTTGGCATTAGTTACCGAAGACTACGAACCTGAAATCAAAGCAAAATACTTAAACGAGCTAACAAATTATACAAGTAAAAATTACGGATACGAAACCCGAATGAATGCATTCCAGTATTTACATCAAATAGAAGCTTGTAATGCTGAATGTATACGTAATTTAGAGCACGCAACAACGCATCATAATTGGCGTTTGGTAAAGTTTGCTAAACAAATGCTGAGTGTTATAAAACCCAAATAACTACTTTCTACGCTCCATTCTAGCAGGGTCTCTACAAATTAAACATCCTGCTAAATAGGTTAGTGAAATTTCGTAAACACCGTTGGTATTTCCAATGTTTGTGGTATTAAAATCGTAAGAAAAACCAAAGCGTAATTTTTCATATTCTAAACCAATAAAAGTATTGACAGATGTGAGTAAATGACTTTGCGAATGGTTTTTATTCGGGTTTGTTACTGCCGTTGCACCAACAAATAATTTACTAAGTTTTATGTTTGTTCCAATATCTAATCGGTTAAATTCACCTTGTTGCATGTAATTTAGAGACACTTGTATTTTATTACGGTCTAAATACGGGAATTTATAATTAGCATGTACGGTGTAAAAAATATCTAAAGGCGCATGACTATTTTCTACAAACGAAATATTTGGTCGGTTAAGGTGTTTTATGGCAAAACCAAACCATAAATCGGTGTCGTTGTAAATATTCTGTTGGTCGAAGACAAAGCCAGCTGTAAAATCGAAAAACGTTTTGTTATCGTTAGCGTTCATGGCAAACGGATCGGAAGAGGAGTTACTAACTGTACCGCTATTAATATTCAATTGGTCGCCCAAAACAATGCCACTAAAATCGAACGATCGCGTTCCAAAACCTAATTCTACAGCGGGTCTAAACGCCCAATCGTTACCTAACCGCACAATATAAGCGTAATTAACATTGGCTTGTAAATGGTTAAAATTGGTGTTGTTTTCATGCTGATTTAAAATACTAAAGCCAACGCCGCTATCTAAATTTTCAATCCACGTATTAATAAATGCGTATTGCGTATTTATACGTAAATCTAAACTTGGCCATTGCGTGCGGTGCAAAACACCAAAATACGTGGCATCTTCAAAACCAGAAAATCCTGGATTTAGCGTTTCTGGAACCAAAAAGTATTGTGTAAAAACAGGATCTTGAGCTTCAGCTTTAAAAAAAAGACCACTTAAAATTATTAGGATAGATAGTTTTATTTTCCTCATGTATAAGAATTTATTTTAATGCAGAAAATGCTCCTTTTTTAGTAATAGTTTCACCGTACAGCGTTTTAGCCGATAGTGTATAATAAAAGTTTCCGTTTTCGGTGTCGTAGTCTTTTATCGTGCCGTTCCAACCTTGCAAGGCATCACCGGTTTCAGAAAAAATTAAACTGCCCCAGGTGTTAAAAATATTAAAGGTCATATCGGTTAATGCCTTAGTTTTAGGAACAAAATAATCGTTAACACCATCGTTGTTTGGTGTAAATGTATTTGGCACCATGAGGCTGTAGCCTTTTTCTATAGTTAAAATGATTTCTTTTGTATAAACACAGCCAAAAGGATAAGTGACCGTTTGAATTATGGTATAAGTGCCTTCGTTATTATAACTATGAATCGGATTTTCATCGGAAGAAAAAGTGCCATCACCAAAATTCCATGAAACTGCAACAAACTCGCCGGTAGATTGATTCGTAAATTCAATAGGAATTAACTTAGAATAAAAACCAAAATTTTGGAAGCTTTCTGAGGTTTGGGTAAAATCGGGATAACCCAAAACAGGAATTTCAACTTGATATGAATACGAAATTGAACATCCCATACTGTCGGAAATTTCAATAATTGTTAAACCATTTTGGTTGGTGCTCATAAATTGGTTGTTCGAACCAGAAACTGTTCCGCTAGACCATTGTATATTATACGGAGGAACACCACCATTAGGTTTGGCTTCAAAAGTTTGATTGACTTCGCGAGTTTCACAATCATGTATGGTGTGTGTTTCAACGTCAACTACTAAAGGTTCAAATCGATTGATACTCCAACTACCAGAAACATCGCAATTATTGGCATCGGTTACAGTAACCGAATAATCTCCAGGAGGAATATTGCTTAAATCTTCTACAGTTGTACCATTGGACCATGAAAAGGTAAAAGGCATTGTTCCACCAGTCACAATAAGATTTATGGCGCCACTTTCGGCATTATCACAATCTAAAGCATCGGTCGTATTTGCCGATAAACTTAATTGTGATGGTTCTGTAATGGTAAAGGTTTCGGTAATTGTACATGGTGTACCATCAGTAATAGTAACAGAATAAGTGCCTGGACCAATGTTGTTACGTTCTACGCCTGCTGTAGGGTCATCGTCCCACACCAAGGTAACAGGATCAATACCTCCTTCAAAATTAAGAGTAATTCGTCCGTCCATAGCGCCATAACAACTTACATTGCTTATAGTTGGCGTAATTCTGAAAAGTGGAGGTTCTTCAATAACAATAGTCGCTTCTTTTACACAATTGGCATCATCAGTAACGGTAATAACATAAGTGCCTGGTGATAAATTATCTTGTACCATGCCCGAACCTAAGTTGCTCCATGTAACGGTATATGGCGCTACACCACCTGTAATCGAATTTATAGTAATTACAGCATCATTATCGCCGTAACATTTAATTTCGGTTGCGGAATAATCTATTATAATTTCATCGGTTTGATTAACTATAACTTGAAGCGTATCGGTACAATTTGATTTATCGGTAACTGTAACCGTGTATGTACCAGCGAATAAATTAGTAATGTTTTGATTGGTGCTCGTATAACCATTTGGACCAGTCCAAGAATAGGTGTAGTCAAAAACTCCTGTGCTCACCTCGGTTGGTCGTCCTCCATTTACATCAATATAAATTTCTCCTGTAGCATCCCCATAACAAATAACATCAACTTTAGATGCTAAGGATGCTTGTAGTTCTGCGGGTTCAATTATTTGAAATGGTTGAGAAATACTCGGACAATTATTGGCATCGGTTACTGTAATTTCATAGTTTCCAGGGCCTAAATTGGTTAAATCTTCGTCTGTACTATATGGCGTTCCGTTTAATGTCCAGTTATAAGTGTAGGGTGTTGTTCCACCAGAAATATCAATACCAATAGAGCCATCATCTGCACCAAAACAAGAAATGGTTTCGGCATCAAAAACAACATCACTAAAAATAAGTTCTTCTGGTTCTGTAATGGTATAGGTGTTGCTATAAGGACAACCGCCATCGTCGTTAATGGTTACAGAGTAATTTCCAGGATCTAAATTACTTATGTCTTCATTTGAGCTTGTAAATCCGTTAGGACCAGTCCAAGCGACTTGATATAAATTACCTGTTGTAAATGGTACGCCTCCAGTAATAGAAATATCTATTGATCCGCTTTGCGAATTGTAACAGGTACTATTAATTATAGTTTCAGAAACACTAATCGAAGGGTTAACCGTAATAGTTACTGTAAAAGGTAAACCAACGCAATCTCCTGAAGTAGGCGTTACAGTATAAGTTACTGTGGCTGGACTTATTGTAGTATTTGTTAATAATTGACTAATATTAGTTGCGCTAACTGTTTCGCTAGTTGCGCCAGTAACAGAACCAGCAGGAGCAATGGTTGGAGCATCCCATGTGTAAAGCGTGTTATTCGGTACGGTATCACCGTTTGTTTCATTAGGTGAAATATCAAAAGCAACACCACTACAAATCGTTAAATCGAAATCACTAATACTTGGTGTTTCATTAATAATATGTTCCGTCACATTCGATGTAATTTGAGTACATCCACCAGATGAAAAGGTAATGATTACGTAGTAATAAGTGGTTCCAACAGTATTTGAAGGTGGTGTAAATGTCGCATTGGTTTCTCCAGAAATTGGCATTCCTGTTGTGGCATCATTACTCGAATTACTATACCATTGGTAATTTGCTGTACCAACACCATTTGTATAACTCACAGATAAAGTATTAAAAGTTTCACCAAAACAAATGGTTTCAGAAGTGGGTTGGTTGGTTATATTTGGTGCTGCATTTACGTTAACTTCAGCGGTTTCACTAGTAGTGTTACACCCTGGTTCGGTTTGAGTAATTTCGCAGTAGTAATAAAGCGTTCCAACAGTAGTCGTTGGAGGTGTATAAGTACTGCTAGTTGCCCCTGTAATTAAAGTACCACCAGTGTTTGAATTAGTTGTGTTGCTGTACCATTGGTAAGTGTATGTTGTTCCTATACCTCCCGAAACTACAGCTTCTAAGTCTTGTGGTGTAATTCTTTGACAAAGTGTTTGTGTTGCTAATGGCTGGGTTGAAATTGTTGGTGCTGCTACTAAAATAACTTCCGATACTGCGCTAGTTATATCACCACAACCACTTCCATTTAAAGAAATAACTAGATAATAATAATACGTTCCAGCAGTTGTAAAAGTTGGCGGGGTAAATGATGCATTAGTAGCTCCGGTTATAGCGGTCCCACCGGTGTTTGTATTTACAGTATTACTATACCATTGGTAGCTAACTGTTCCGGTTCCACCAGAATGAGCAACGGTTAAAGGGTTGTTTAATTCGCCACCTACACAAAGACTTTGTGTATTGATTGGCTCAGTATCTATTTGCACACCTTCAACCACCTCAATTCTTGCGGTTGTTGAGGCTATTTCATTACAGCCTGCTCCAGAAGAACTAAAAGATACCAAACAATAATAAAAAACAACTCCAATAGTATCGTTTGGAGGTGTGTAACTCGCTGTAGTTTCTCCTGTAATTTCTGTTCCAGCAGTGTTGTCATCAATAGTATTACTATACCATTGATAACTAGGAGTGCCAGAACCATTTACAGCAACTGTTAAAGGAGTAATAGGGCCATTTAAACAAACTGTTTCTGGTTGAGGTTGAGTTGTGAATTCTGGTGCAGGCTCTACAGTTACGGTGAAAATTACTGGTACACCATCGCAACCATTAAGTGTTGGTGTTACTGTGTAAGTAACATCTTCTGCTGTTGTTCCCGAATTAAAAATAGTTTGTACAGGAATCGTATCTGTTCCCGAGGTTGAAAATCCAGTAACGGTAATAGGAGCAGCTGCAGTCCAAGAAAATGTTGAGCCACTTAAATCGGATGTTAAAACAACCTCGTTGGTGTCGGTTCCCGAACAAATAGTTTGTGCTAAATCCGTATTAGTAATAGTTGGCACTGGGTTTATTGTAAAATCGTATGTTGCTGTTACGATATCGCAGCTATTTGTAACTTCTAAGGTTATAGTGTAGTCTCCAGGTGTGTCGTAATTAATAGTACCTGGATCTAAAGTGTTAGCTGTTGCAGGATTTCCGCCAGGGAAACTCCATGAGTAAGTAACTGTTTCAGAAGTTGGAGCACATGTGTTAACAGAAGCAACAGGATTGAATGAGGCAATGCCACAAAAATCATCTATTTCGTTAATTGTGACCTGTGGAGGTTCTTTTACTTCTACAGTTTCAGTATGTTCACTTTCGCCACAAGCGTTGGTTGTTGTTAAAGTAAGCGTGTATGTTCCTGCTGTTGTGAATTCGAAAGAAGGTGCTGCGGAATTTTCATCTGTTCCATTAGTATAGCTCCATTGAGGCGTTGTTGTTCCGCAAAGTCCTTGGGTGTAATCTACTTCCCAAAGGTAAGTTTCACCACCACAACTTTGAGCAAAATCGGTTGTATTTGTGACTTGTACATCTAGAGGAGAACAACCATTGTCAGTATTTAAAGTGAAATCGGTTATTAATTCTGGTTCAATACAAATAGTATTTGTAACAGTATCTGTAGCGCCACAAAAATTTTGAGCATATACGGAAACTGTGTAAACACCAGGACTTGTATAAGTGTGCGATGGATCGCTTAATGTTGAGGTTGTGCCATCACCAAAATCCCAAAAATAACCAGCAGAAGTATCACAATTTTGATTATAACCTGTTTTTGAAGTATTGGTGAATTGCACCGGCATATTTAAACAACCATTTGGGTCGTTTGTAAAGGATACCTCTGGCTTTTTTAATATAATAATTGGGCCTGCTACCGAGTTTGTTACTCCACAAGAGGTAACAATATCTAATACCACTTGATAACTGTAATCAGGACAATTAGATTCTGTATACACATAAGGAATTGGGTAATCGGGTGAATTAATTGGATCTGCACTGTTGTAATAAGGAGAAGCTTCTAACTGTAGCTGGGTATAAACTTCGGTATTACCATCTCCCCAATTTAAGTAATAATAAGTGTCTGGAGGGTTGTCTCCCCATTTCGTTATAACAAAATCTATGGCTTGCACAGGTGTACACAAGTTTACTGTGTTTCCTGGACTAACTACAGCTCCTTTTGGATTACTTGAATTTTTAACTAAATAAGTTATTTTGTTGTCGCAATCTGTACCATGTGCTGTAATAGTCATATTATACGAACCCAATTGATCATATGTATGTGATAGCGGAAAAGTAACATTTGTTGTGGTAGTATTATCTCCCCAATTAATATCGTATGTTGAGATACAACCCGCACTAGACCTGTTACCTACATTAATTGTGTACTTTGGATCGGTGGTGTTATTTCCACAATTATCAAATTGAGGTGTAAAATTAGCTTCTGCATCAATATCGTAGAAGTTAAGATTTGGTTTACGTAAAACAGGTACTTGTTTGTTTATGGTTGAGGTCTCGTTGTTTTTATCGGTAACTATTAAGGTAACATTTACACTTTGTGTGCCACAACCAACAACATTAAAAGTGTGCGATGGGTTTGGGCTTGTACTTGTGCTACCGTCATCTCCAAAGGTCCATAAATAACTAAATGGAGCCTCTCCAGAAACTGCGGAGCTAAAGTCTACTTGAGTACCAGAACAAGCACCACTATTATTAAATGTAAAATCGATTGTTGGAGGCGCAGAAACTTCTGTCGACCTATTAATGTTTTTAGGGGTTTCTAACAGGAATTTTTTATTTAGAGCGAAAAAAGAAACACTAATTATTAGAAACGCAAGTACTGTAAGAAAAGTGGTTTTTCTCATAGAAAATATAATTGTTAATAGCTGAAACTAAAATAGATATTCTTTTTTTAAACTGGTGCAATTACAAGATATATGTGTCCTTTTTTTGGATAAAATACCCATTGTTGGGTATTTATTTACAGCTTTAAAAGTTTGAAATATACTTAGCCCATTTTACTTTTATATATTTACAATAAAATTTAAATAATTGAAGGCACTAGTAATTTCAGGTGGAGGTAGTAAAGGCGCTTATGCGGGTGGCGTTGCCGAATATTTAATAAAAGAGCAAAAACGCAATTATGATTTGTTTTTAGGAACATCGACAGGCAGTTTGTTAATACCTCATTTAGCCGCAGGAAAACTTGATGAAATTCATAAGGTTTATACCAGTGTAAATCAAAATGATATTTTTAGTGTCAATCCGTTTGTTATCAGAAAAAAAGGAGATCGACAGTTTGTTTCTATCGATTTTTTAAATTCTTTATGGCAATTCATTAAAATGAAACGCACTTTTGGAGAAAGTAAAGCCTTAAGAAAACATATTAAAAGACATTTTACTCAAGGGGATTATGAATTAATTAAAGCAACTAAAGAAGATGTTGTTGTTACGGTTTCAAATTTGTCTAAAAATTGTGTGGAATATAAATCTATAAATGATTTTACATATGAAGAATTCTGCGATTGGATTTGGATTTCGTGTAATTATATTCCATTTATGTCTTTAGTAAAACGAAATGGTTTTGAGTATGCCGATGGTGGTTTGGGCTGTGTAGTACCTATTAGAGAGGCTATTTTACGTGGTGCAACCGAGGTTGATGCAATTATTTTAGACACCGAAAAACTTGTTTACAACAAAATATTAGGTAAAAACCCGTTTTCGTTGCTTATTAATTTGTTTGGACACTTACTCGATCAAGTTGAGCGCAGTGATATTGTTATAGGTAAGTTGGCTGCAAAAAATAAAAATGTACAATTGAATTTATTTTATACGCCATCGCGCTTAACCGAAAATGCGTTAATCTTTAACAAAAAACTCATGAAAGAATGGTGGGAACAAGGATTTGAATATGCCAAACACAAATATTCTGAGGCGCAATCGAACGAATTACGCGAATAAAATTTACCAAATACTTGAAACTTCGTCTTTAACAAAAGCTAAGGCGGCATCGCTTGGAGATTTACGTTCCATCATTTCATTTAATAAAACTTCACGTAACTTATTTGCAGTATCGGTCTTTTCAAGTAAACTGGCTTTTCTAATAAGTTGAATTGTGGCGTTTTTTGCGGCCGTAATAATATTCCAACATTTATCGGTAATATAAATTTGCTGGGTCAAATTATGTTCAAATTCCTGCTCTATACTTTGTATTAATAAGCTTTCGTAGGCTTCTTTATTTTCACTTATAGGAGAAACACGAACTAATAATTTAGGTGGCGAAATACGTTCTAAAAACAAAACCATTCGTTCGTAGGCTTGTAATCGTGTAGGAAGCGCGTTAACCTGTAAGTCTTTTTTTAATAAAAAGCGTCGGCGGCCGTCTTCATTTTTTATATGAGTTTTAAAAAAATAATACGCAATTAAACCAGTTACAATAGTTGGAACGGTGTAAAGAAATAAGTCAATTATTTTTTCAATTTCCATAATTAGTTTTATTTACAAACATAACGGGTTTGCTATTACTGTACAAATAAAACTGATAGATAAAAAGAAACCCTTCAAAAAGTATCGAAGGGTTTTAAATAATTTTTTGTCAAAATTAAATTTTGACTAATTTTTTAGTTTCCGAATCTATTTTTAAAAAGTAATTTCCTCTTGATAAAAATTTGGTTGAAATTTCGGTTGTTAAACTATTTAAGGTGCCATTTAAAACTTCTTTACCCAACATGTTATAAACGCTATATGGTTTATTAATTAAGGATTGATTAGTTATAGAAATTTTAAAAGAATCTGTACTCGGGTTTGGATAAACTTCAAGTTGAGGTTTATTATCAAAACTATTTGTTGATAATTCTGTTTCGAAAAGTTGATCTAAAGCAGCACCGAAAAAGGTGTTTATTTTATTGTCTGTAGAGTCAAAGTTACTAGGGTTAAAAAACGAAGCCATAACGCGATAGGTCGATCCTTTATAATTAGTCATTGTAGTTTCACCAGAATGTGGGTAAATTTCAGGACCAAATTCATAAATAGATTCAACTCCAGCGGCTGGTGTAACAGCATCAATATACCAAATGGTACTATAAATCCATGAAATAGGAGTAGGATAACTTGTATTTGCAGTAGAAGACCTGTCTAACTGAGCAACTCCAGCATTACTATCATCTATATACGATTGCATATCATAGGATTCAATTTTAGCATAATCATATAAAAATTGGCCAGAAGCAAAATCGGCAGGGGCACTTCCGTACATATTATAAATTAAATCGGTGCCAATTAACCAAAGATATCCACCATTATCTAGATAAGTTCTTAAATCTTCAATTCCTGCGGTGCCATTATTCCAAAAACTTAATCCAACACCATCATCTCCAGTAAACCAAATTATTAAATCGTAATTACTTAAGGTTGTTAAATTAGGAACTCCATTTGCAACGGCATCATGCACAGTAACATTTGTATACGATGTTGCTAAAATGGCATTGTGAATACTCGTGTTGTGGTCGGTATTAAAATCGTTATCCGTAATTAACAAAATATCATTTTGAGAATAAGAAATTAAGGCCAAAGTAAAAGTGAAAATTGAGAGTAATGTTTTCTTCATACATTAAAAAATTTAAAAGATTAATTATCTCAAATTTAATAAAATACGCTATTTAAATTTTTACTTTTTACAGAATTGAAGTTATTTATATGAATAATGTAAATTAAGCTTAATAAAATATTAAAGCTTTAATTTTGGCTTTTAATTCCTCCTAAAAATTCACAATCTTTCAAATCTTGCATAGAGCTAAATGGTACTTGTGTTTTGTTATATTGATAGGTATTACTTAGCTGTTTCGATAAATTGTGGTCGTCTACATTAACTTCAATATCGTCCATTGTAAATTGGCATGGGTGCTCGTAACCTGCAGCGTGAGTAATTTCAATAAACTCTTTTTTAAAGGTTTTAAAGTACTGCGCTAATCGTTCTGACTTTAACGGAATGTTTATGCCTTGTTGCAACCACTTGCTTTGGGTAGCAATACCTGCAGGACAGCGGTTGGTATGGCAAACTTGGGCTTGAATACATCCAATACTCATCATTGCTTCACGAGCCACGTTAATACAATCTGCTCCCATAGCGAAGGCCATCGCAGCTTTTGCTGGAAACCCTAATTTCCCACTACCAATAAAAACAATACGGTCGGTTAAGTCTTTGTCTTTAAATAATTTATATAAATCGCCAAAACCATAAACCCAAGGTAAGGAAACATGGTCTGCAAAACTAGGAGGCGCAGCACCGGTTCCTCCTTCGCCACCATCAACAGTAATAAAATCTGGTCCTTTTCCTGTTTTTTTCATTAAATCGGCCAGTTCCTTCCATTGGTCTAATTTTCCTATGGCAGCTTTTATTCCTACGGGTAATCCCGTTTCTTCGGCTAATAATTCAATAAATTCTAACATTTCTTTTACATTAGAAAAAGCAGAATGGTTTGGTGGAGAAAGCACATCTTCTCCCATTGGTACATGGCGTATTTCCGATATTTCTTTTGTTATTTTACTTGCGGGTAAAACACCACCTTTACCTGGTTTTGCGCCTTGCGATAACTTAACTTCAATAGCCCTTATAAAAGGATTTTTTTCAACTAAAGCCTTTAATTTTTCTAAAGAAAAATTACCATCATCTGCTCTTACTCCAAAATAACCAGTTCCTATATGAAAAATAACATCTCCGCCGTTACTATGGTATGGAGATAGTCCGCCTTCGCCTGTATTATGATAGGCATCGGCCAATGCCACACCTTTATTTAAAGATTCTATAGCTTTAGCAGATAACGAACCAAAACTCATAGCGGAAACATTAATTACAGATGCAGGTCTGTAAGGCTTCTTTCTTTTATTAAATTCACCAATTACCTTAGCGCAAGGTAAAAAGGTTTTATCTATACTATTTGGGTGCTGTTTATCAATTTTAAACGGAAACATGGCATTATTAACAAAAATATGCTGGTGCGCATAAATATCGCGATCGGTTCCAAAACCTTCATAATTATTTTCGTTTTTTGATGAAGCGTAAATCCAACCTCTTTCAATCCTGTTAAAAGGTAATTCCTCTCTGTTATTTGCTACAAAATATTGTCTCATTTCTGGGCCAATACTTTCTAACCAATATCGTAAATGCCCAACAATAGGGAAGTTATGACTTATGGTGTGTTTTTTTTGAATAAATATATCGCGAAAAGCAACAATAACTAATACAACTAAAACCCAAGCCCACCATGGCATGTTTGATAAAAAGTTTAAAATAGAGGTCATTTTTTTATTTTTAAAAAGTAAAGATATTTTAAATAAAATTGTTCCCCAAAAAACGAAAACATATCTTTATAAAATGCGATTAAATGTAAAAAAAACGAGTATAGTTCTTGTTATATTAATAAGTGTAATTGTAGTATGTACAGTTATTTTAAATGTTTTTATTTCGAATAAATTAAAAGCAACTTTAGCAGAATTACCAAACCATATTATAGTGAATTATGATGCTATAAGTTCGAATATTTGGTTACGGAAATTTAGCGTAAAACATCCAGTAATTGTTGTTAAAGGACAAACCACAGATAAAACATTATTAAAAACTGAAGCTGAAGCGTTTAATTTAGAAGGATTTAGTATTTGGAAGTATCTTTTAGAAGAAAAAATTGATATAAAAACTATCGATTTAAGCAATTCGGTATCGGAGATGTTTTATAATTTTAATTTACAAGAAGATAGTTACCAAAAGGAAGCTACAACAGGTTTAAAAAATGATTTTGTAATTCATAATGTCATTTTTAATGAAGCGAATATTTTAACCAAGAATATAGAAAATGATTCTATAATATTTAGCATTTCTAAATTAAATTCAACTGTAAAAGAATTGAAATTTAATAAAGGCGTTTTTGTCTATGACAGTTTTACGGTAGGAGGAAACAACCTGTTTTTAGCTGTAAATAAGTTTGAAAATTTAAATATATCAGAATTTAATATTTCAAATAAAACGATGGCATTTATTAACGTAGATTTATTTACAAAATATTCTAAATCCCAATTATCATCGATTTTAGAGCAGGAACGCGATCATGTAAAGGTGAATTTTAAAGAAATTCGTTTACAAGCATTAGATCTCAATTTTAATAATGGATTTAGTTTATCATCAAAATCGAGTGAAATAAACCTACCTAATATTGAAATTTTTAGAAACAAGTTATTGCCAGACGATTTTAAAACAAAACCGCTTTATTCTAAACTTTTACGCGATTTAAATTTTAAACTTAATATTGATGAGTTAAAAATTAACGACGGACAAATATCTTATTTTGAAAAAGTTAATAACGACAATAAAAAACCCGGAACAATTAGATTTAACAACTTAAATGCAGAAATAAATAATTTAGGAAATGTTAATACACAAACACCTGTTAATATTACTGTTGATGCGCTATTTATGGAAGATTCTAATTGCCATATAGATTGGAATTTTGAAGTAGCAGATACTACAGATGCATTTGTGTTTAAGGCAGATTTAAAAAACTTAAATGCCTCAAAAATAAATCAATTTATTGAGCCTAACTTAAAAGTAAAACTAAAGGGTGAATTACAACAAACGTATTTTTCTGTTTATGGTAATAACAACATTTCGAATACAGATTTAAAAATTAAGTATGATGATTTTGAAGTTTCTGTTTTAAAAGAGAACGGCAAAGAAAAACGTAAACTATTATCTACTTTGGTTAATTGGTTTGTTTTAAATAACACCAATTATAATGATGATAATTTTCGTTATGGAAAAGCAGAAAATATAATGCGACATAAAAATAAATCTGTATTTAATTATGTTTGGATAAATGTTAAACAAGGATTGTTATCAGCCATGACCGGTAGTGAAAAAAGAGATTAATATTAGGTTAATTTTCGTTTTTATAAAATCTAGTTAAGAGTTTATTGTTTAAAACTTCTACAGCCTAATTTGTTTATAAATATTAATAAATCCCTTTAATTAAAAGCGAAACAATGGTTAATTTCACGCTTTTAAATTACTAGTAGATTTTGGAGAAATATTTAAGTCAGTTAAACGAGGCACAACTAGCGCCTACCTTACAAATAGATGGCCCAATGATAGTTATTGCTGGCGCAGGTTCTGGCAAAACGCGTGTGCTTACCTTTAGAATAGCTTATATGATGAGCAAAGGCATCGATCCTTTTAATATTCTAGCTTTAACTTTTACCAATAAAGCCGCACGCGAAATGAAAGAGCGTATCGCGAGCATAGTAGGATCAAGTGAGGCTAAAAATTTATGGATGGGAACTTTTCACTCGGTTTTTGCTAAAATTTTACGCATTGAAGCCGATAGATTGGGCTACCCAAGTAATTTCACTATTTACGACACCCAAGATTCCGATCGTTTAATACGCGATATTATTAAGGAAATGAACTTGGATAAAGATATTTATAAGTATAAACAAGTTCGTTCTAGAATTTCATCTTACAAAAACAGTTTAATAACTGTTCGTGCATATTTTCAAAACCCAGAACTTATTGAAGCCGATACTATGGCGCGTCGCCCCAAAATGGGAGATATTTATAAAGCCTATGTGGAGCGCTGTTTTAAAGCTGGAGCCATGGATTTTGATGATTTATTGCTTAAAACCAACGAGCTTTTAACACGTTTTCCAGAAGTTTTAGCAAAATACCAAAACCGATTTAAATATATTTTGGTTGATGAGTATCAAGATACCAACCACTCGCAGTATTTAATAGTTCGAGCTTTGTCCGATAAGTTTCAAAATATATGTGTTGTTGGTGATGATGCACAAAGTATTTATGCTTTCCGTGGGGCGAATATCAACAATATTTTAAATTTCCAGAAAGATTACCTCGATGTAAAAGTATTTCGATTAGAGCAAAATTACCGCTCAACAAAAAACATTGTAAATGCTGCGAATTCGGTAATTGATAAAAACCAAACTAAACTCGATAAAGTGGTTTGGACAGCCAATGATGATGGCGGTAAAATAATAGTTCATCGTTCGTTAACCGATGCCGATGAAGGTCGCTACGTAGCCAGTACTATTTTCGATACTAAAATGAATCATCAATTACCAAACAGCGATTTTGCCATTTTATATCGAACCAATGCACAATCGCGTTCTATTGAAGATGCTTTGCGTAAACGCGATATTCCATACAGAATTTATGGCGGTTTATCCTTCTATCAGCGTAAAGAAATAAAAGATGTTTTATCGTATTTAAGATTAATAATTAATCCAAAAGATGAAGAAGCTTTAAAGCGCGTTATTAATTTTCCGCCGCGAGGTATTGGTCAAACTACAGTCGATAAGCTTATGGTAGCTGCCAATGGTTATAACCGATCGATTTTCGAGGTGATGAAAAACATTGATAAAACCAATGTTAAAGTTAACTCCGGAACCAAAACAAAGCTTTTAAATTTTGTTACCTTAATTGAAAGTTTTCAGGTAATGAATCAAACAGCCGATGTATTTGAACTTGCCGAATATGTTACCAAAACAAGTGGTTTAATTCGTGAGCTTAATAAAGATGGAACGCCCGAAGGTGTTACCAGAATGGAAAACATCGAGGAGCTTTTAAATGGTATGAAAGACTTTGTTGAAGGTCAAAAAGAAATAGTAGATGCCACAGGATCTTTAGCCGAATTTTTAGAAGATGTAGCGCTTTCTACCGATATGGATAACGATAAAGACGATGGCAATAAAGTCGCATTAATGACGATTCACCTAGCCAAAGGTTTGGAGTTTCCGTATGTGTATATTGTTGGTTTAGAGGAAGATTTGTTTCCAAGTGCCATGAGTATGAATACGCGAAGCGAACTCGAAGAAGAGCGCCGTTTGTTTTACGTAGCGCTTACACGGGCCGAAAAGCAAGCGTATTTAACCTATGCGTTATCGCGTTATCGTTGGGGTAAATTAGTAGATTCAGAACCAAGTCGTTTTATTGAAGAAATAGATGAAGAATATTTAGAAATAGAAACACCTATTGAAGAACGCCGAATAAATCCAATGCTTTCTGCCGATATTTTTGGCGATGTAGAACCTAACAAAGTTAGATTTAAGCCAGCAAAACAACCAAAATTCGATAAAGGAAAAACAAAAAAGTCTCCAGAAAAATACCAAGCACCAACACCTAAAAATTTAAAACCTGTAGCTAAAAGTTCTGCAAATGCGGGTAGTCCTAATTTATTCGATAATAAAATAGCTGTTGGTAATATGGTAAAACACAACCGATTTGGTACTGGAGAAATTATAAAAATTGAAGGCACTGGTCCAGATACCAAAGCCGAAATTAAGTTTCAAGTTGGTGTAAAAAAATTACTGTTACGCTTTGCAAAATTAGAAGTACTAGGTTAGAGCATAATTATTTAAAAACTGTTAAATAGTTGTTAAGAGCGAATGTTTTATTTGGTTTCTGCATCTAATTAAAAGAGTAACCAATTAAAACAATAGGTATGAAAGCATTATTATCACTAGTATTAATTTTAAGTTTTGAATTCGTTGTAGCCCAACCTGGTGGTGGTGGCATGATGGGCGGCGGCGGTATGCGTGGTGGTGGCCAAGGCGGACAACAAAACCAAGAACGCCAAGAAATGCCAGAATTCGATGCAGCTAAAGTCGCAGGTATTTTTAATTATGATGACGCCGAAGTTTTAAAAAAAATTAAACTTAAAAAGAAAGAAGAAAGCCTTACTCTTGAGGTTAGAAAAGCAATAAACACTTATAATGTTAGGGTTAATGAAATCGCACTTTTAAATAAAGATAACTTCGATACCTTAAATGTTTACGTTAAAGCGGTGCGCGAATCGCAACAAGCAAATCGTGGCCAAAACCAATCGTTCGATCGTAGTGAGCAAGATAGGGAAGACGATCCTAGATTTAAAGTTATGGAGTTGGTAAAAGAAAAAACCGAACCTGTAAAAGCGTTGGTTGTAAAAGAAGAAGATAAGCTTAACCAAAAAATGCAAACGTTATTAGATGAAAAAAAATATAACAAATGGTTAGATTATCAAGCCGAAATTAAAGAAGAATTAAACCCGAAACGTCCGGAGCGTAACGATTCTGGTATGCAAGGAGGAGGCAGACAAGGTGGCCGTCAAGGAGGAGGTGGCGGTATGATGGGTGGAGGCTTTTAAACCTTTGCTAATTTAAATGGGTTTGCATAAAAGCTTTTAACTTTAGCCAAGTGTCTATTAAAGCTAAGCCTTCCCAACCATGAGCTTCATTTTCATATAAAGTAAACTCGTGAACCACATTTAGGTCTGCGAGTTTATTTTTTAAATCGATACCTTGAGAAGTAGGAATCAATGGGTCTTTTCCACCATAAAATAAAATGGAAGGTGGTGCATCAGTTGTAACTTGGTGCAATGGGCTAGCTTCTTCTAAATAAGAAGTTTCAGGAAATTCGCCAAACATATCCAGTAACTCCTGTAAGTCTTCGTTGGAATTATTTAAATATTCAGGGTCGGTTAAATTCGTAGGCCCAACAATACTACAAACCATATCGATATTTTTATCGGTATCGAGTGCATAACTCCATAACAGCGATAAGTGAGCGCCAGCACTTGCTCCAATAAATCCAAAATTATCAGAAATTGTATAATTAGAGCTGTTAGATTTTAAATGATTGATAACACTGGTAATATCGTCAGTTTGCATCGGGTAAGGTTTGTTTTTTTCATTAGCATACCGATAATTTACGTTTACAATAGCATGATTTGGAAAATCGATTCGTATTAAATCTTTAATCGCATTCATGTCACTTTTATCTCCAGAAATCCATCCGCCACCATGAACTAAAATAACCGTTTTAGTATTTAAAGAGCGATTAGCAGGTAAATATAAATCGAACTTTTGTCGGTCTTCATTGCCATAAGAAACATTTAATGCTTCGTAATACAAGCTAGGATCTAATCCATCTTCATTATTGTTTGAGGTATTAGAACTGCAATTTTGTACACAAACAGCAATAAAAAAAAGACAGAAAAATTTAAAAACAAGCTTCATAACTAAAATTGTATTATTTTTAAACGTATAATAAGATACAAAAATTGGCTGATTTTATAAAAATATACGAAGAAAACCCAAATCCGCGTGAAATAGCAAAGGTTGTTAACGTGTTGAAACGTGGTGGATTAATAATTTATCCAACCGATACTGTTTATGGTTTAGGCTGCGATATTAACAACATAAAAGCTTTAGAACGTGTTGCTCGAATAAAAGGTATTAAGCTCGAAAAGGCTAATTTTTCCTTTATTTGTCACGATTTAAGTAACCTGAGCGATTATGTAAAACAAATTGACACATCGGTTTTTAAGTTATTAAAACGCAACTTGCCAGGGGCGTATACTTTTATTTTACCAGGCTCGAAACAATTACCAAATCCGTTTAAAAAACGAAAAACAGTAGGTATCCGTATTCCAGAAAACAATATAGCTTTAGATATTGTAAAAGGTCTTGGAAATCCAATAATTTCAACCTCTATACATGACGAAGATGAAATTATTGAATACACCACCGATCCAGAATTAATTCTTGAAAAATGGGATAATTTAGTCGATTTGGTTATCGACGGCGGTTATGGCGGTAACGAACCATCAACAGTAATCGATTTGTCCGACGGCGAACCTGTTTTAGTGCGAGAAGGTAAAGGGAATCCCGATATATATTAAAAAGCTAATGGAACATACACCAATTAATTACATCGAATTTAAAGCCAAAAACTTACACGATATAAAAACCTTTTATACAGCTTGTTTTAATTGGGCGTTTACCGATTATGGCGATCAATACATCGCTTTTAAAAATAGTGGTGTAGAAGGAGGCTTTGAAAAAACAGACTCAGAAATAGTAAATGGTGTTTTGGTGGTTTTACATCATAATAATCTAGATGAAGTAAAAGCCAAAGTACTTAAACATGGCGGACAAATTTCAGTCGATATTTTTGCTTTTCCTGGCGGTAAACGCTTTCAATTTTTAGATCCTTCTGGAAATGAATTGGCGGTTTGGTGTGCCGAAAAAAATTAGTGAGTTTTAACCTTCCACCTCAAAAAAACTAAACACATTACCACCGTAACTTTTTAAATAACTGAAATTTTTAACGTTATTTTAATAGGGCGTTCTAGCGGGCTTTACATTATATCTTTTTTATCGTACCTCAAAAAAAGGATGCCATTGCAATCCCTAACGCGAAAATTCGTCTTCGTAATAATATAATTTTCTTATATTTAAAATCTCCTTAAATAATTAAATATGCAACAAAGTATTAATTGTTGCAGCACTTAGCATAAATACATTTAAAAAAACTAAAGTAATGTTTAAGCAAAAAAATGCCCCGAATTGGAAGTCGAGGCGGCTTAAATGTTTTACTCGCAAATTTAATAATTGATGGGATTGAGCTCGTGAAGCCATTTAAAGAAAAAAGAAAACGACATAAGAATAAACCTATGCCGCTTTAAATGTTTTCACAACGGAATAATCCTTATTGTGAATTGCTTATTATGGTAAACCGGAAAGTAAAAATGATATGATGGGATACTTTTAAAAAAAGTAACGACTACCTAGGCAGTCGTTTAGAATTTTCTGTGGCTTTTAAGCCTTGTTGTGAATTGTCTTTCAGTGACACTAAATTAAGAAAAAAATATATTATGGCAAAATTGGGTTTAGATTTAGGAAGCTCTTCATTAGGTTGGGCAATTAGAGATGGGGACGAAATTTCTAAAAAAGGAGTGATTACATTTCCCTCAGGAATGGTCAAGGGACAAGGTGGTGGGTATAGCTCGCCTACGAGAGATAGAAGAGAAGCACGTTCTAAACGAAATCTTATTAGGGCTAGAAAATACAGGAAATGGAAGTTACTTGAAATTCTATGTAAAAATAGTGAATATGTGCCTTTAAATATTTTACAGTTAGAATCTTGGAGCAAGTATAAAAAAGGGCAGGCAAGAATGTTTCCTGAAAATGAAAAATTCTTAAGATGGTTGTCCTGTGATTTTTCTTATCAAGGGGGCGAAATGTACAAAAATCCATATGAATTGAGAGTGAAGGCACTAGACCAGCCTTTAACCAAGCATGAATTTGGAAGGGTTTTATATCATCTCGTCCAAAGAAGAGGATATAAGGACATTGGGGAATCTGATAAAGAGACCGAAAGTCAAATTAAAAGAAGAGGTGAAAGTGGGTTTCAAAAAGCACTTGATAATAACCGAACCATTGCTGAAGCCTTAAAAAACGAATTTTTAGACAAAGGTATTAGAGCAAGAAATGAATATCCTTACAGAGAGGAATACCAAAACGAACTTGAATTAATTTGTAAAGCACAAGGGTATAATGTTTCCAGAGATGGCAAATATGACTATCAGGACCAATTTGTACTGAGCTTGTGGAAATCCATTGTTTGGCAACGTCCATTACGTTCCCAGAAAGGAGCCATTGGAAAATGTACGTTAGAGCCTTCAAAATTAAGATGTCCTGTCTCTCATCCAATTTTTGAGATTTCAAGAGCTTGGCAATTCATAAATACCATAAAGTATTATGATAAAGATGATGAAAAACAAAACTTGCCCGAAGATTTAAAAGAATTGCTTTTTAATGATGTTTTTATAAAAAAGGACAATTTTAAGTTTGAAGATATAAGAAGGTATTTAGACAAAAAATTTAAGCAAAAAACAAAATACAATTACCCTTTAAGTAAAAAAACAGGAAAGTATGAAACAAGTGTTTCGGGTATGCCCTTTTGCAACGGAATAATAAAAATATTAGGAGACGTAGCTTATGATTCTCTAATGAATATTGAAAAATACAATATAGGGAATGCACCAAAAATTATAAACGGCTATTCCATTTTAGATGTTTGGCATGCTGTTTTTGATTTTGATGAAGAATACCTAGAAGCATTTACGAATGAAAAACTTAAAGTTGAAAATACGACAGTAAAGCGCAACAAGAAAGAAGTATCGTTATCACCGTTGGTAATTTTAAAAAATAAGTTAACTGTAGGCTATGGTGATTTAAGCGTAAAGGCACTAAAAAAAATCATTCCGTTTTTAAAACAAGGCTATTTATACAATGACGCTGTTATGTTGGCCAAACTTCCGAAATTGATGGGAAATGAATGGGAATCTCAAAAAGAAGACATCCTAAAATTGGCTAAAAGCAGCCAAGAAACATACAACTGGTGTAGGATAATTGTTGGGATTACCAATAATTTGATTGATGCGTATAAAGGCGAAGTAGAGGATTGGCGGGAAACCGGAAAGTCAGTAAAAGCATGGAAAGATTTTGGGTACCTGCTCACCGAGGATGATAAAAGAGAAGTCATCAATGCCTGTATTGGTTATTTTGGCGAAACTTCTTGGGATAAAAGAAAGGATAAAGAAACTATCATCAGTGAAGTAGGAAAGGAATACCAAGAATTTTTCTTCGATTCTAAAAGAGTTTATCGGGAAATGCCCACGTTAACCAGTTTGTTTTTTGAAACATTATCTGTAAACGGTATAAAGCTAAGTGGGGAGTTATACCACCATTCCACCAGAAAAAATATATATGGTACTAAAGTAACCGATAAAAATACAGGCAAAGATATACTGCCTATACCTTTGATTGACAGTATAAAGAACCCAATGTTTAATAAATCAATGAGCATTTTAAGACGTTTGGTTAATGAGCTTATTCTAAAAGGGGAAATAGATAAAGATACTGAAGTGGTGGTTGAAGTGGCAAGAGAGCTGAATGATAACAATAAGAGAGTAGCTATTGAACGTTATCAAAATGAACGACGAAAAAAACGAGAAAAAATTAGAGCTTTCCTAGAAGAGTTTAAGACTAAGGAAAACAAATCATTTAATGTGGAAGAGCGTATTCGTGATTTTGAATTGTGGTGTGAACAATCCTTTGAAGAGACTTTTGATAAATCAGGAAAGAAAATTGTTAACAAGAAAAACAGTGAGATTTTAAGCGAAAAAAAAGCTATTAGACGATATGAATTATGGATGGAGCAAAAAGGACAATGTATGTATACAGGAAAAATGATTCCCATTGCTCAATTGTTTTCAAACGATATTGATGTGGAGCATACAATTCCAAGAAGTCTATTACCAGATAATACAATGGCAAACCTTACAGTTTGCTATGCCAAATACAATAGGGAAAATAAAGGAAAATTAATGCCTTTCTTTTGCGAAAATTATGAAGAAGATTTAGCGGGTATTGGTACAGCCATAAAACCACGTTTAAGGGAATGGGAAAAAACTATGGATAATTACAAGTCCTTATTTGAAAGCAGGCTAAAATCCACTGGAAATGAGGATGAGGCTAAAAAGAACAAACGTATCCAAGAAAAACATTATTTCAGGATGCATTATGAGTACTGGAAGGATAAAGTAGAGCGATTTACAACTGATGAGGTAAAAGATAGTTGGGCTAGAAGACAGTTGGTAGATACGCAAATGGTAAGTAAGTATGCAAGAGAGTTTTTAAAGACATATTTTAAAAAAGTAGCGGTACAAAAAGGGGAGGTAACTGCTCAGTTTAGAAAAATATATGGTTTTCAGGAAACCGATAAGATAAAAAGCAGGAATAAGCATACACACCATGCTATTGATGCTGCTGTGCTTACACTTATACCAGTGAACAGTAGCCGAAGGGATGCCTTGTTGGATAAAATGTATAAGATGGAAGAAAGGGAAGGTAAGCAATTTTCCACCAAACCTTTCGATTTATTTAATTCACAAGAATTAATAAATGTTATTGAAAGCCAGACGCTTATTGTTAATTACGAAAAGGATAAAATCTTACAACAGACTGTAAAAAATGTAAGAAAGCGTGGCAAATTACAGTATGTGAAAGACAAATATGGAAATTTTGTAACAGATGAAAAAGGAGAAAAAATCATAAAAAAATCACAAGGAGATACTGTTAGAAGTACTTTGTATAAGCAAACATTTATAGGGAAAATAAGAGATGTAGGACGCTATCCCGACGGACAACCAATACGTGAAAACGGAGAATGGAAATACAAAACTGGTGAAGATGAATTTTTGTTTACCGAACGTAAACCATTAAAAGATGTGCTTTCTAAAGTGGATGATATTATAGATCCTGTCATTAGGGAAATAATAAGAACTCAAAAAAGTCAAGCAACAGACCCTCAAGGTAATAAAATAAGACATGTTAGGGTAAAATCAAAAGCAGGACAAGTTGTAAAGCAACGTGTCAATTACCGTTCGAAACATGAGTATAAGAACTACTATTATTCAGCAGCAGGTTCAATTCCTTATGCAGTAATGCTTCAAAAAAACATAAATGATAAGATTGAACGAAAAATTATTCCAGTGGCTTCTTTTGAGGTTTCTAAGGTGTTTATGGAACATAAAAAGTTCTCACTAGAGTTGTATTTGGAAATGTTTCATCCAAATTTAAGTGGTTACCAAGACACTAAATTGTTAAAAGTTGGACAAAAGGTTTTGATGTTGAATGACGACAGTGAGTTTGAACAAAGAAAAGATATGGAGTTTCAAAAGAACAGACTCTATCGTATAACCCAATTCGCAAATGATGGAAAAAGGATTATGCTTAAATATCATTTAGAGGCTCAAGCTATAACAGATGTAAGAAAAAATGTTAATGAACAAAAACACAAAATATTAACAAGTGAAGAGGTGAAAATGGGCATATCTGAAATACTAGAAAACACCAGTATAACGAATTTAGCTGATAGAAAGAAAGATTTTGAAAAACGAAAATACAATTTTAACGATAGGTTAAATAAGATCGAGAGTGTTTCTAACAAGTTAAAAAAAACGCAAGTGAAAAAGATGATTAATAATTATCAAACAGAATATTCGTCATTTCCAGAAAACATAATTCCATCTTTTTTAAAAATCTCAAATAATAATTGGAACTTTCTTTATGAAAATTATGATTTTAAGGTTTCGATATTAGGTAAATTAATTTGGCTGAAAAATGATTAAACGCACTCTATTTTTTGGAAATCCTGCTTATCTCAGCACTAAAAACGAGCAAATGGTTGTTAATTTTCCTGAAGAGGACAAACCAGAAAAAACCATACCTATTGAAGATTTAGGGTATTTGGTTTTGGAACATTCGCAAATAACCATTTCTAATGGTTTACTTATGAAATTGGTGCAAAACAAAACAGCGGTTATAACCTGCGATAAACAGCATTTACCTTGTGGGTTTTTACAACCTTTGGTAGGGCATAGTGAGCAGACCGAGCGCATACGCTACCAATTAAATGCTAGTTTACCTTTAAAAAAGAATTTGTGGCAACAAACTGTAACGGCTAAAATAGATAACCAAGCCAATCATTTTTTAAATTTAGGAAAAAATGCCTTGCGGTTAAAACGCTATGCTAAAGTTGTAAAGAGTGGTGATTTAAATAATGAAGAAGCCTTAGCAGCAGCGCATTATTTTCAAAATTTGTTCGATATTCCAGAGTTTAGTCGCAACCAAAAAGGTATTGCACCTAATAATTTACTTAATTACGGTTATGCTATTTTAAGAGCGGTAACTGCAAGAGCCTTGGTAAGTAGCGGCATGTTGCCTAGTGTAGGTATTTTTCATCGTAATAAATACAATGCCTTTTGTTTAGCAGATGATGTTATGGAACCCTATCGGCCTTATGTAGATGCTGTGGTTTACGATATTGTTGAAAGTGGGGGTAATATTGAAGATTTAAACACCAATTTAAAATCGGAATTATTAGCTATTCCGGCAATAGATGTAATGATAGATGGAAAACAAAGCCCATTAATGAATGCCATGAGCCGAACCACGGCCAGTTTATTTGAATGTTTTGAAGGTTCGCGCCGCAAAATACTCTATCCAGAGTTCTAAAGTTTCCCTCCTCATAAGGAGGGATTAAGGGAGGTGTTAAATATATAACAACCAAATAAAAACTAATATATTTTATAAAATGTTATAAAATCACACTAAGCGCAGTCGAAGTGTAATTAAAGAAACAAAAAGCGATTATAAAGTAATAATCACTGTAATAACTAATAATTGGTATATGAAAAACCGATTAAACCGTTTAAACCAATACCGTTGCATGTGGGTTTTAGTATTTTTTGATTTACCAACCGAAACATTAACCGAACGAAAAGTAGCCGCAAGATTTAGAAAAAACTTGCTTAACGATGGGTTTAATATGTTTCAGTTTAGTATTTATATGCGCCATTGCCCAAGTAGAGAAAATGCAGTAGTACATATAAAGCGTACAAAAAATGCATTACCAAAAAAGGAAAGGTCTGTATTATGCAAATAACCGATAAGCAATTTGGGATGATGGAGCTATTTCATGGCAAAAAAGAAGTAGAAAAGGAAACACCGAACCAACAACTGGAATTGTTTTAATATGTTTAGCGTAACTAGTTTATGTCATGTTGAACTTGCTTGTGCTGAACTTGTTTCAGTAACTCAGCATCTCATAAACCTACAGCACAAGAGAAGTAATCCTAATAAATGCTAGAGATATGCAAATCTATTGATATGGATAAAAAACAGAATACCAGAATGTTACATAAAGTATCCTGTGAATTATCCATAAAAATAAAGAACTGAAAGCAATTCACAACCAAAGCCATACGATGTTAGGTGTAGATGCTCCTGTGAATTATCCATAAAAATAAAGAACTGAAAGCAATTCACAACATAACGACCAATTAATCGATTTAGGTTTTGCCTGTGAATTATCCATAAAAATAAAGAACTGAAAGCAATTCACAACAGAATCTTATAATATTTCGCTTAACGGTATCCTGTGAATTATCCATAAAAATAAAGAACTGAAAGCAATTCACAACTTTCGTCAATTTGTTTTTTGTAACGCTTTGCCTGTGAATTATCCATAAAAATAAAGAACTGAAAGCAATTCACAACTAAATCATTTACTTTACATAAAGTTACAGGCCTGTGAATTATCCATAAAAATAAAGAACTGAAAGCAATTCACAACCGAGTCGTTGCTTTCGTTATACGCAGCATCCCTGTGAATTATCCATAAAAATAAAGAACTGAAAGCAATTCACAACTTAAAAATTAACCGCGAAGGAACTCAAGCACCTGTGAATTATCCATAAAAATAAAGAACTGAAAGCAATTCACAACTTGTATATGTTCTTTAATCATTCCCATCGACCTGTGAATTATCCATAAAAATAAAGAACTGAAAGCAATTCACAACTTGTTAGTAATTATTCTTTCAATCTTATTTCCTGTGAATTATCCATAAAAATAAAGAACTGAAAGCAATTCACAACTATAAGCAGTCATACATTCTTTACAATGATCCTGTGAATTATCTATAAAAATAAAGAACTGAAAGCAATTCACAACTATTCTACGTCCAGAACTCAAACTTTTTAACTTTTGAATTATCCATAACCCTTCGTCTGCGCTCAGGACAAGCTTAAAGAACTGACCAAGCGTAGCGACCGATGAACACATTAATTCAAAATAATATTGGTGAATAAAGCAATTCACAACGCAAACCTTATACTTGGCGTGTTACCATTACCTGTGAATTATTCATAAAAATAAGAAAAATACCAATCGCAGCTACTAACCAATGTAAAATTTCAAAGAACACAGTTGAATAAATCAATCATTAATAATACGGATATCATTAAAGAAATCTATTTATTAGTTAATTGTTTTAAAACTTAACCTTCCACCTCAAAAAAACTAAACACATTACCACCATAACTTTTTAAATAACTAAAATTTTCAACGTTATTTAACTTGGTGTGTTTTGAATGTTCTACTATTAACATGCCGTTTTCGCTAAGTAAATTATTTGCAAAAACTAGCTCTGGAATTTTGGCGAAGTCTTCATCGGAGAAATTATAAGGAGGATCGGCAAAAATAATGTCGTAACTGCCCGAAGCTTTTTCTAAATACTTAAACACATCACTTTTAATGGTGTTTATAGGCATATCGAACTTGTTAGCTGTTTGATTTATAAATTTTATGCAACCAAAATCTTGGTCTACACAAGTAATGTGTTCTGTTCCTCTTGAGGCGAACTCGTAACTAATGTTACCTGTTCCAGCGAATAAATCGAGTACAACAACATCTTGAAAATAGTAATTATTGTTAATAATATTAAATAAAGATTCCTTCGCCATATCTGTAGTAGGGCGAACAGGTAAATTTTTTGGCGCAATAATTTTGCGGCTTTTATATTGTCCGGAAATAATTCGCATTAAAAACTGGAAATTATACTATAGTTACTATGTTTATGTTTTGGTTGTGCATCGATGGCGTATCTATATGCGTCTTCTCGGTCTCCAAAAAATATTAATCGGATGTATTTGTAGGCTATTACGTATAAATCATCATAGGCATCAATTTCGCCTAAAAATATAAGGTTTACCGTTTCTGGACTTAATTGTAATTGCTCTAAACAAAACAAAATGTAATAAATAAAATCTTCTTTAGTGTTATAAAAAAAAGAATTGTAAAGTTGTAATTTTTTATTTTGCACAATGGCAATTTCAAAATGGTCTTTACTTACATTAACATATGCTTTTGGCACTAAATAGTTTACATCAGTTTTTAAAATAGATTCAATTAAGATGGTAGAAATATGCTTATAGGTGAATTTTCCAAACTTATCATAAATAAAATTGTTAATATTTATGTAAGGCACATAAACACTAACACTATCGTTCACATCTATATCATCAAAGGTTATAAAATCTGATTTTAAAATTTTAGTGTTAAATTTTAAGTAATCAGCTAAGTAGTCTTCATTAAATAATGGTTTTGGTACTAATGCTGACAATTCGTTGTCATGAATTACAGAAACCCCAGAAAAAGAACCATTTAAAGCAGCTTCTGTATTAAACTCATTTTTTAAAGCGTCCAGAACGCCAAAAGGATTTTGTTTTTTTGCAAATGTTATATCCTTTAAAAAAGTAACGGTATTAGTGTCTCGGTTTAGAATACAAAAAGAAAGTCCACTCAAACTTATTTGAATGGACAATTCTGTATTTGTTAATTTGGTTATTTTCTTATTCTGCAGCGCCATAAGTTTTAGGCCAGTTACCAATTGTTTTAACCTCGTCCATAGAACCTACTTTTAACTTGTCTCCGTTAACGCCATCAACCGAAACCACTTGTTTTTCTTGAACTAATAAATCTTTGTCCTGATCGAATAAAATTACATCTTTTGAAACCGATGCTTCAAAAACAGGGATATTAATTTTGTTTTGCATTAAAAAGCCAGATTCCATTTTAAACTTAGCGCCTTCTTCACCAACAGGTACATTCATCATGGTTTTATAGCGATTAGAGTTTTTAAATAAAGAATCTTTTACTGGTACATAACCTAAAGTATCAATTAATACAATTGATTTTTTCATATCAACTCCAAACTGCTTTGTTAACACTTCATCAATTACTGAAGAATCACGACGTTGAGTAATAGTAAATTGCGCGGTATCTATAAATTTAATTAAGCCATCAAAATTATCAGCAAATTTACCAGTTACCGTTTTATGTGCCAACTGCGAATCTCTAATATCTTTTAAACTTTCAATTACAACAGCGTAACGCTTATTTTTTTCTTTGTTAAATTTAATTGGTTCGTAAACCGACATATACGTTTTATAACCTAAAAAGGCAATTAAAATCCAAAGCAGTATGTTAATAAAGGGTTTTAATTTTGAGGGGATAAATTTGTCAATTAACCAAACTAAGCCAATTGTACCTAAAATCACTGCAACTGCAATAAGAATGAATGTTAACATAATATGTTTTTAATTTTGTAAATTATTAATTGGTGTTTAGCAAATCTACAATTTTTTTTTAATCGTAAAAGCTAATAGGAGTAAAAATCATTTTTATCTTTGAATAATTTATAAAACGTTCTCGTATTAAATGACCGCTCCAGAATTCTACAAGCTTCTAAAACAACATTTTCCGTTTAAAACAACCTTAAAACAAGACATTGTATTACAACAGCTTGCAGAGTTTATTTTTAACAAAAACAATAATGCATTATATGTTTTAAAGGGATATGCAGGTACGGGAAAAACTACAATTGTAGGTACTATTGTTACTAATTTATGGAAAGCTAAAAAAAGTGCTGTACTAATGGCACCAACAGGAAGGGCTGCAAAAGTAATCGCAAATTATTCTGGAAAGGAAGCTTTTACAATTCATAAAAAAATATATTTTCCTAAAAAAGATCGTGGTGGTGGGGTTAAGTTTGTGCTACAACCTAATAAGCATAAAAACACCATTTTTATTGTAGATGAAGCGTCTATGATTCCGGATACGCCTGGTGATTCTAAATTATTTGAAAACGGTTCTTTGCTCGACGATTTAATGCAATACGTATATGCCGGACATCAATGTAAACTGTTATTAATTGGTGATACGGCACAGTTACCTCCTGTAAAATTAGATATTAGTCCTGCGTTAAACGAAAATACTTTGGCGCTAAATTACAATAAGGACGTTACTAAAATGGAATTAGATGAAGTTGTTCGGCAGGAGCAAGGTTCTGGAATTTTGGCCAATGCCACAGTGTTACGCGACCATTTAGCTCACGATTTTTACGATGAGTTTAAATTTAATATAGAACCGTTTGATGATATTATACGTTTAATTGATGGCCATGAAATTATGGATGCCATTAACGATTCGTATAGCGATCATGGTAAAGAGGATACCGCCATAATTGTACGAAGCAATAAACGCGCAAACTTGTACAACCAGCAAATAAGAAACCGTATTTTATTTAATGAAAACGAAATTACGGTTGGAGATTACTTAATGGTGGTAAAAAATAATTATTTCTGGATTAAACCAACCACCGAAGCCGGATTTATTGCCAATGGCGATATTATTGAAGTGCTAGAAATTTTCAGTATTGTGTCTCTTTATAGTTTTCGTTTCGCGGAGGTAAAAGTACGCATGGTAGATTATCCAAAAATGCAACCTTTTGAAACCGTTTTACTTCTCGATACTATTGATGCTGAAACACCATCGTTACCTTACGAAGATTCTAATAGGTTATATCAAGAAGTAATGAAAGATTATGAGGAAGAAACCGCTAAGTATAAAAAGTTTTTAAAAGTTAAAGCCAATAAATATTTTAATGCCTTACAAGTTAAGTTTTCGTACGCAATAACCTGTCACAAATCGCAAGGTGGGCAGTGGAATACCGTTTTTATCGAGCAACCGTATTTACCAAATGGCCCAGATAAAGACTATATGCGTTGGTTGTACACGGCCGTTACACGTGCCAAAGAAAAATTGTATCTTATTGGTTTTAAAAACGAATTTTTTGAAGAAGATTAAATTATGACAGCAGAAACCGTAATTAGTATTTGTTTAGGCATTGGTTTATCAGCATCGGTAGGGTTTCGTGTATTTTTACCATTATTTGCTTTAAGTTTAGCCGCTTATTTCGATGTTTGGGCATTAAACGAATCTTGGCAATGGGTAGCCAGTACGCCAGCATTAGTTACACTTGGTGTAGCTACTTTGGTTGAAGTGTTTGCCTATTTTATACCTTATGTTGATAATTTACTTGATAGCATGGCCATACCTTTAGCTGCTTTGGCAGGAACCGCTGTTATGCTGTCTACAGTAGCCGATTTAAGTCCTGTTATTACTTGGGCTTTAGCCATTATAGCAGGTGGCGGAACAGCTTCGATAGTTGCGGGTTCTTCGTCTACAACACGGTTGGCATCAACAGCAACAACAGCAGGTTTAGCCAATCCTTTAGTGGCTGTAGTAGAAACAGGAACTTCGGTGGTGATGTCGGTGGTTTCAATTTTTCTTCCTTTTTTAGCTTTGGTATTAGTAGTCGTTATTTTCTTCATCATTTATAAAATCTATAAAAAGTTTAAGAAACCAGTAGCTAAAACCTCTTAAAATTTAAGTATTTTTGATATTCAATATTTTTAATTTCAAATGAAAATTATTTCAATGATTCCCGCAAGATATAGCGCATCGCGTTTTCCAGGGAAGTTAATGCAAGATTTAGGTGGAAAAACAGTAATTCGCAGAACTTACGAGGCTACTGTTAAAACGAAATTATTCGATGATGTTTTTGTAGTTACCGATAGCGATATTATTTATAACGAAATTGTAAATAATGGCGGAAAAGCAATTATGAGCAATAAAGCACACGAATGTGGTAGCGACAGAATTGCCGAAGCAGTTGAAAATTTAAATATTGATGTGGTAGTAAATGTACAGGGCGATGAACCTTTTACAGATGAAGAATCGCTTAAAAAACTCATTAACGTGTTTAAAAATGATACTAAAAATGAAGTAGATTTAGCATCATTAATGGTACATATTACAAACGAAGACGAAATTAATAATCCCAATACGGTAAAGGTTGTAATAGATCAAAGTGATTTTGCTCTATATTTTTCGCGAAGTCCAATTCCGTATCCGCGCGATAAAAATGTAAACGTTAAGTATTTTAAACATAAAGGGGTTTATGCGTTTAGAAAGCAAGCCTTGTTAGATTTTTACAACTTGCCCATGCAAACTTTGGAAGCTTCAGAAAAATTAGAACAACTTCGTTATTTAGAATATGGAAAACGTATAAAAATGGTAGAAACCGATATTGAAGGTATAGAGATTGATACACCAGAAGATTTAATTCGAGCAAATAAACAATGGAAATAAATTACGATAAAATTAAAGTTATAGGATTTGACGCCGATGATACCCTTTGGGTAAACGAGACGTATTTTCGTGATGCCGAAACTGAATTTGGTAAGTTGTTATCGGAATATGAAACACCAAATAAACTAGAACAAGAGCTTTTTAAAAAAGAAATAGAAAACTTAGGGTTATATGGTTACGGCGTAAAGGCATTTACATTATCAATGGTTGAGTCGGCTCTAGAACTTTCTAATTATAATGTTAAACCTAAAACTTTAGAAAAGGTTTTAAATATTGGTAAAACAATGCTTAATCAACCTGTAGAATTATTGGATGGTGTAGAAGAAGTTTTAGAAATATTATCGAAAAAATATAAACTTATTTTGGCTACAAAGGGCGATTTGTTAGATCAAGAGCGAAAATTAGAAAAGTCTGGTTTAACCAACTATTTTCATCACATAGAAGTTTTAAGTGAGAAAAAAGAAGAGAATTATTCAAAACTTTTAAATCATTTGGATATTAATCCATCTGAATTTTTAATGGTAGGAAATTCTTTAAAATCAGATGTTTTACCATTAGTAAATCTAAAAGCAAAAGCTATACATGTTCCTTTTCATACCACATGGGCACACGAGCAAGTAACGGCAAGCGAAACTACTGGAAAAGAATATAAAACTATTAAATCGTTAACCCAATTATTAAATATTTTAAACTAATTTGGAGATTATTGATACAAATACGTGGGAACGAAAACAAGTTTTCGAGCATTTTTCAAGTTTTATCGATCCTTATTTTGGACTTACAATACCATTTAATGTAACAAAAGCATATCATTATGCGAAAAATAATGAGGTAAGTTTTTTTGTAAAATATTATCACGATTGTTTAAAAGCTATAAATTTGGTAGAAAACTTAAAATATAGAATTGTTGATCATAAAGTGGTGAAGTACCAGGTTATTCATGGTTCAACAACCATTATGCGCGAAAACAAAACGTATGGATTCTCATTTATAAAGTTTAATGAAGATTTAAATAGTTTTATTAAAAATTTTGAAGCCGAAAAACAACGTATAAATCAATCAAATGATTTGTTTCCACCAACAAATTCTCTAGATTGCATACATTCGTCTGCAATACCATGGATAAATTTCACAGGAGAGAAACAACCTGTTTCGGGTAAACCAGATTCAGTACCAAAATTTGCTTTTGGGAAAGCACAAAATGTAAATGGAGAGCATATCATGAATGTATCTATTCATGTAAATCACGCTTTAGTTGATGGATATCATGTAGGGTTATTTGCTAAGAAATTTCAACAGTTTTTAAACCAATAGAAATTAAATAAATGGTATTTTTACCATTAGAAAACAAAATTATTAATGAATTATAAGAACTTTCCAATGGTGCCAAGAGTTATTTTTGGCAGAGGTAGTTTTAATCAAATAAACGATGTTTTAGCCCCAAAACGCAAAAGCATTAATGCGCCATTTATTTTTTTAATAGATGATGTGTTTCGTGGTAACCCATGGTTAACGTCACGAATTGAGTTAGCATACGACGATAAAATTATTTTTATTCCAACAAAAGAAGAACCAAAAACCGAACAGATTGACACCTTAGTTGAAGAAATAATATTACAAGCTAAAGAGCGCCCATCGGGAATTATTGGTATTGGTGGTGGTACGGTTTTAGATATTGCAAAAGCGGTTGCTATTATGATAACTAATAGTGGTGAAGCTAAAGATTACCAAGGTTGGGATTTGGTTAAAAATCCCGCTATTTACCATGTTGGTATTCCAACAATTTCAGGAACAGGAGCAGAGGTTTCACGTACAACAGTACTAACTGGGCCGGAAAAAAAATTAGGAATAAACTCCGATTTTACGCCTTTTGACCAAGTTATTTTAGATTCAGAACTTACTAAGGATGTTCCAAAAGAACAATGGTTTTATACTGGTATGGATTGTTATATTCATTGTATCGAATCGTTAACGGGAACGTTTTTAAATGAGTTTAGTAAAAGTTACGGTGAAAAGGCATTCGAATTGTGTAAACAAATATTTTTAGATGATACTCTATCGAAAAGAGATTCACAAGAAAAACTTATGATGGCTTCATGGCACGGTGGTATGAGTATAGCATACTCTCAAGTAGGAGTGGCGCATGCTTTAAGTTATGGACTTGCATTTTTATTAGGCATTAAACACGGTATTGGAAATTGTATAGTATTTGATCATTTAGAAGATTTTTACCCAGAAGGTGTAGCCCTTTTTAAAAAAATGAAAGCCAAACATGATATTGAATTACCTCAAGGAATATGTGCTAATTTATCGGATAATGACTTCAATACCATGATAAAAGTTGCCTTAGGGTTAGAGCCTCTTTGGGAAAATGCACTTGGTAAAAATTGGCAAAACATTGCTACACCAGAAAGACTTCGTTCGCTATACGAAAAGATGTAGATGCAAAAACTAGCCAAATTTATTTATTTCAAACTTTTAGGTTGGCGTATTGTAGGTAACACTAATATGTCTAAAAATGATGTTAAAAAGGCAGTTGTAGTAGCGGTACCACACACCAGTTGGCACGACTTTTATATAGGCGTTTTACTTCGAAGCGTTATTAATATTAAAATTAGCTTTGTCGGAAAAAAAGAACTATTTATTTTTCCTTTCGGACTCTTTTTTAAAGTTATGGGTGGCACTCCTGTTAATAGAACAAGTAACGAAAATAAAGTTGAAGCTATGGCTAAACTCTTCGAAGACAAAGAAGAATTTAGAATCACTTTGGCCCCAGAGGGTACTAGGAAAAAAGTAGAGAATTGGCGTTCAGGTTTTTATTACATAGCTAAAATGGCGAATGTCCCTATAATTATGGTTACTTTCAATTTTAAAGATAAACAAAATAAAATATCAGAACCTTTCTATCCAACAGAAAATAAAGAAGCTGATTTTAAGTTTATGGAGAACTTTTTTAAAGGAGTTAAAGGAAAGGTTGATAAATATTCGTATTAAATTAAAATCAAATAGTATGGCACTGTTTTTGTTTTTTAATTAACAGATTCGTGAAACATAAAGTAAACAAGTATTTGTCCCTAAAAAGAAACATGAATAAAAAAACAAAAGCTACTTTTTAAAAGTAGCTTTTTTGTTTCGAGAAAACATTTATGATTATTTTATCTCTTTTATTGCATTATCAATTAATGTTCGCAAATGCTGCTTATGTGCTTTGGTAGAAATATTTCCACTAACTGATGCCATATTTCTAATAATTTTTAGGTTATACAATGCCATTGATTTCGCATTATTAGTATAACTTCCACTTTGTTTACCTGTTAAAATATTGATAAGCATATTGGTGTATTCTAATTGTAAATTCTGTCTAAACGAATTAACATTTCCGTAAATATCTGCTTTAAAAATAGCATTGTTTAAATCGCTCATAAATTTAGAAAGCACGTATTCGTTTCCATAAAGTTCTGAATCTGTGATACGCTGTAACGTGTTATAATGTAACAAATGATTTAAAACATTTTTCTGATAGCTTAAAACTTGCTCGTGAATTTTAGGGTCTTCAGGGCCACTAAAAAAATTAAAACCACGACGTTGAAGCGCTAAATAGTTGTATAAATCGTTTGGCGCATTAAATGCATTGGGTGCAAAAACATATTTGTTTAAAGCAGCCATAGCTCTTTTTTGGTCTTCTAAGCTAACAGGAGTATATGGTTGTTTTGCATTTTCTTGACCTGCCATTGCACGTTCTACATAAACACCACCAATTTGTCTTGAGATAATGTTTGCAGCTCCAGCTTTTTGACTGCTTAGTAAATAATAAACACGACGCAATTCCTGATAAGATTCACCATCTTTTATAAAACGTTGTTTTGCTGTTTTCATTAAGTCGTTAGATAGTTCAATTCTATCAATCGAGTAGGTGATAGGATCGTTAGATTGATCGTTAGTCATTACTCTAGGGTCTATAGCTTTTCCAGGAGATCGCATATCATCTGCATCGTTACCAAAAATAAGTTCAGGTTTGGTAGATTGGCTTAATAAGACCTGCTTTTCATTTTCATTTTCAAAAGGTGTGTAACCAAATTGAATGGCCCAAGCATCGTAAGGTCCAACAGCGACATCGTCATATTGTCCTTGTTTACTTCTGTCTTTTGTAATGTTTAAAGTAGCATAATCCATTACAGAACCTGTTAAACATTTACCTTCAATAAATTCTGGCGTAGCCAATTGTTCTGGAGAATATAAATAGCTCGCTTTCATGTTGTGATTAAGTCCTAGAGTATGCCCAACTTCGTGCATAATTAAGGCCAACATCGACTCTTTCTTAATGCGTTCCATTTCTAAATCTGATGCGCCTGTTGCCGAAGCCACGGCGTTTGCGAACATAACATCTTGATGCATTAAGTGTCCTAAAGAACAATATTTATAATCAGTTTCATGAGTATGTTCATTTTCAAACGATTCATTTTCGGCTGCTAAATTATAAAGTTTATCGTATAATACACGATTTGTAAAATGCACAAACTCCAACATAATATCGGCGCCTAAAATTTGGCCTGTTTTTGGGTTAACAAAACTAGGACCATAACCGCCAAAAGGAGGTCGTGGTGAAGACGTCCAGCGTAAAACATTGTAACGAATATCACCAGCATCCCAATTAGCATCATCTGGCTGAATTTTAACTACCATGGCATTTTTAAACCCAGCTTTTTCAAAAGCAGTATTCCATTGTAAAACGCCTTGTTTAATAGTTTCTCGCCATTCTAATGGTGTCGAATTTTCAATCCACCAAGTAATTGGCTCAACAGGTTCAGACACTGCTAACTCAGGATTTTTTTTAACTAGATGCCAACGATGTACCAAATCACGATACGGTGTAGAGGTTGTAGATGTTTGGTCTTCAACTTGTGTTGTAAAATATCCAACGCGTGGATCTTCCAGCAATATTTCATAATCGTTTTCAGGCATTTCGATTAAGCTATGAAATACTTTTATACTAACATGACGTCCATCTGAAACCGCATTGGACCCTTTATTTAAAATTGAAGGTGATGAGTATACGTACTCTACTTCCAAATTGGTGTTTTCTGGATAGTTTTTTATGCTTTTTATTTTAGATTTTCCTTTATCTAAATTTCCTAGTTTAAATGAAGTAGGCGGAGTCCCAGGACGGTTTGCAGGTTTTATTTGAGAAAATGTTTCTTTTAAAAACAAATCATCTGCTTTAATTAAGTATAAACTGTCTTTTTTATTATAAGCTTCAATTTTTAAACTAACCATATTACCTTGGCTGGTATTTGCATCTTTTGATTTAGATAGAGGGCTTTCTGGGTCGAAATAAAATGATGTGTTTTGTGTTACAAATTCAATTTTATTGAAATATTTTTCAACTCGAAAAACTTTTGATCCACGGTATGATCCTCTATTAATACGTCCAGCATCCATAACACCGTCGGCTATTTGACTAAAGTAAATAAACTCTTTTCCGATTTGATTTTCAGAGATTAGCATGTGTAATGATCCTGTTATAGTGTCTTGATAAACAGGAAATAGACCGTCAATTTTTTTACTAGATTTTACTAAATCTATGATGGTTTTTTCTTTTGATTTTTTTGGAGCAGATGCTACTGCTTCTGTTTTATCCTTGCTTTTCTTCTTCTTTTTATTTTGCGCCTCTATAATAGGAGCATAGAATAAAGCGGATGCCAATAGCAGCACTGATAAAAACTTGAGGTTTTGGTTTTTTAGTTTCATTAATACATTTTTTAGAGAAAAAATCAATTCTCATTGAATTTAATGCAGTAAATGTATTAAATATATAGTTTTTATATATTGAATAAAAAGTTAAATATTAAACTATTTGTTAATTTGCCCTAATATACTATGCATAACCCAACTAGTATGTAAGGCAGTTTTACCTGTTGATGGATGTTTGTCTGTATTATTAATTAAATCATTACGCATTAATTCTACGTGATGGAGTTGAATGTGTTTCGGGTTTTTAATAAATAGCTCCTCATTTTTTGTTTCAGACTTTAAAATAATAGGATTTTCATGAAACACTGAGAACTCAATAGTTCCTTTGCTTCCATAAATTATTTTTTTATCCACATGGTCATTACAGCCAAAATTCCATGTTCCAGAACCCGTAATACCATTTTTATGAAGCCATGATGCTGTAACAGCATCTAGAGCAGTGTATAAATTTTGCTGATTTGTAACAATACCTTTTGCGGTAGAAATATCACCAAGCAAATAAGTAAATAGATCTAATTCATGACTTGCTAAATCGTCGAAATAACCAGCTGAGGCTAATTTTTTATCGGTACGCCAATTGTAATTGCCGGATAAATCAGTTTGACTGGGAGGTTTACTTAAATGAGAAGAAACATGCCTAATCTCACCTATAAATTTATTATCTAACCATTCTTTAATTTTTAAAAAACGTGGTAACGAACGTCTATAATATGCAATAAATAATGGTAAGTTTTTTGATTCAAAAGCATTAATAATTTCTAATGCATCATTATAAGTTGGAGTAATTGGTTTTTCAATACAACATGGTTTTCCAGCAGCCGCAACTTTCAAAGCATATAATTTATGCGTATCAGGTGGTGTTGCAATATAAACAGCATCAATTTCTGCATCATTAATTAAATCATTGGCATTGGTGTAGGTTTTTTCAACATTATGTCTGTTGGCATAATCTTGTAGTTTTTCCTTATCTCGACGCATAACAGCTTTAAGATTAAAACCTTTAATTATGTAATATGGAGGCCCACTTTTAACTTCAGTTACATCTCCACAGCCTATAATACCCCAATTTACTTGTTCTCTTTGCATGATTTAACCTATTTAATATTTTATTAAATTCAAAAGTATAATATCTATTATAAAAAAACATAAATTTAAAACCACATTTATAGAAACTTCTTAAGTAGGTGTTTTATTAAATAAATTTATTTTTAAGCCAAAAAAAAGCGGTTAGTACTTTAACCACTTTTTTTTATTCTTGTTAATTTAAAAATTTTCTAGCACTATATAAAGGCATTGCTTCACTTTGAAAATGCTAGCTTAAACTAATAAATAAGCTTGACTAAGCTTCTTGCATGGTGTGATATACGTTTTGTACATCGTCGTCTTCTTCAAGCTTTTCAATTAGTTTTTCAACATCGGCAACTTGTTCTGTATTAAGAGTTTTTGTTACTTGTGGAATACGTTCGAAACCTGACGATAAAATTTCAATATTATTTTCTTCTAAATAGGCTTGAATTTTTCCAAAACTTTCAAAAGGCGCATATATCATTACACTATTTACTTCATTTCCGTCGGCATCTTCGTCGGTGTCTTCAAATATTTCTTCAACACCAAAATCAATAAGTTCTAGTTCAAGTTCTTCTAAATCCATGCCTTCACCCTTAATTTTAAAATTACAAGTGTGATCGAACATAAAAACAACCGAACCTGATGTGCCTAAACTACCATCACATTTATTAAAATAACTACGCACATTAGCAACCGTTCTTGTATTATTATCTGTTGCTGTTTCAACTAATATAGCAATACCATGTTGTGCATAGCCTTCAAAAAGGACTTCTTTATAATCGCCTTGGCTTTTATCGCTAGCGCGTTTTATGGCACGCTCAATATTATCTTTGGGCATGTTTACAGACTTGGCATTCTGTATTACCGCTCTTAATCTAGAATTGCTATCTGGGTCTGGGCCACCTTCTTTAACTGCCATTACAATGTCTTTACCTATACGAGTAAAGGCTTTACTCATGGCAGACCAACGTTTCATTTTTCTTGCTTTTCTAAACTCAAAAGCTCTTCCCATAATTCTATATATTTAATTTTTTAAGGTGAAATTTTAATCGCACAAAGTTAATAACCTGGTGTTTAAAAACAAATTATTCCTCGGGTTCTACAATGTGTTCTATGGCTTCGGCCAATTTGAAGTCTTTATTGGTAACGCCACCAGCATCGTGTGTTGATAATGAGATGGTTAACACATTGTAAGTATTGCTCCAATTTGGATGATGGTTTAAGGCTTCGCACTCGAATGCAATGCGGCTCATCGCGCTGAAACAATCTTTAAAATTCTCAAATTCAAACTCTGCATGTAATGCATTGTCGTAATATTCCCATTCGGGAAAACGTAGTAATTTGGTTTCTATTTCTTCTTGGGTTAAAACACTCATAAGTAAATTATTTTTTTTACAATGTACAGATTTAGGTATTTATAATCAAATTAAACTTTTAATTCACCAAGAATTTCGTCGCTTAAAATGTTTAAGTTTTTTGGTAATAAATTGTACTTAGGTAGCACTGCTAAATAGCGGTCGTTATTAGTTGTGTAAACCCTTTTAAACAAAGCTTTATTGGTTAAGCCTAATTTGTTTGTAATTTCTTTTATAAAATCGTCGTGATGAACCAAATCACTACTTCCAAGGTGAAAAACACCATGTTTATTTCGGTTAATTATATAATGAATTTGTTGTGTTATTTTACTTTCTGTAGTAACATTCATTATTAAATTTGGAAAAATTTCAATAGGTTCTTTAGCTTTTATAAAATTAATTATTTCTAGTATTCGTGGTGATTGCGAACCAAAAACCATCGGTAATCTTAAAATACATACTTTTTTTTGAGGCAAGCGTAAAAGCATGTTCTCAATTTTTATTTTAAAATGGCCGTAAACACTGTTGCTTAACGTTTTGTCTTGTTCGTAACTTGGGAACTTACTGTAAGCATCAAAAACATTGGCAGAAGATAAAAAAATGAGTTTGGTATCCTTCTCTAAAATATAATCGCTTAAGTGCCTATGAAGCATTACTTGTTTCGAAAAATCGCCACGTAAGGCCGAAATAATTATAGTTGGTTTTACAGTGTTGAGAATTTCGTATATGTCATCTTCCTCAAAATTATACTCAAAAAAATGATGGTTTTTCTCGAAGCTTTTGTTAAAATTGTATGTAGCAAATGTGTTAAAATAAGAACATAATTCTCTATAAATAGCATGACCTAAAAAGCCACTGCCACCAAGAATTAATATATTATGTTTTATTTCACGCATAAATAATAATTAGTTTTTTTCTAAAATTAAAAGATAGATAGATTTGTTTTGGTTGTAAATTGCTCTAATGCTTTCATCCCTAACAGCGAATTCCCTTTTTTATTAAGTCCTGGTGCCCAAGTTGTTATAATAAAATGATCGGGTAAAAGAGCAACAATACCACCGCCAACACCACTTTTACCAGGCAAACCAACCTCGAAGGCAAATTCTCCAGCTTCATCATAAAAGCCGCAGGTTAGCATTAAAGCATTAATACGTTTTACTTGCGAGTTACTTAAATGCAGCTTTTTGTTAATACAGTAGCCATCATTGGCTAAAAAGTAAAATACGTTAGATAGTTGACTGCAAGTCATTTCTATAGAACATTGATGAAAATAGAAATCTAAAACTTCTTCAACATCATTATTAAGGTTTTTAAAAGATTTTAAAAGGTTTGCTGCAGCAAAGTTTTTAAAACCAGTATCTTTTTCAGATTTAGCTACAGCGTTGTTATAGTTTATATTTTTATCGGCACATAAATCTCGTACATAATTTAAAAAATCGGTTTTCGGATTTTTTAAATTAGAAATTAAAATATCTGCAATAACAATAGCACCAGAATTTATAAACGGATTTCTAGGAATACCATTCTCAACCTCTAACAAGGCTAGTTGATTAAATGGGTGGCCAGAAGGCTCTACATCAACACGTTTAAAAACAGATTCTCCAATAAGTTCCATCGCTTTTCCTAAGGCTAAAACTTTAGAGATACTTTGTATTGAAAAGGGGGTATTAAAGTCACCAACGCCATAATTTTCGCCAGTCATGGTTTTTAAATAAATACCAAAATTATCAATATCTATTTTAGCCAATTCGGGTATATAAGTGGCTACTTTACCTTTTTCAGTTTGACTAATAGCTTCGTTGTAAATAAAGTTTAAAATAGATTTAAAGTCGCGCATTAATTTTTATAAAAAGGGAGTTTTACAACCGTTGCTGGAATGGTTTTTTTACGAATTTGAATATTAATTTTGCTATTAACATCGGCAAAAACTGTTGGCACATAGCCTAAACCAATACCTTTACCTAAACTAGGGCTCATGGTACCAGAAGTTACATTTCCAATTATATTACCATTGCTATCTACAATATCATAACCTTGTCTTGGTATGCCGCGTTCGTCTAATTCAAAAGCAATTAATTTTCTATCTACACCGTTTTCTTTTTGTTTTTTTAGGGCTTCAGAATTTGTGAACTCTTTTGTGAACTTTGTAATCCACCCTAAACCAGCTTCAATAGGCGAGGTGGTATTATCAATATCATTTCCGTAAAGGCAATATCCCATTTCAAGTCTTAATGTATCGCGAGCGGCTAAACCAATTGGCTTAATACCAAAATCTGCGCCGGCTTCAAAAACCTTGTCCCAAATTTGTTTTACCTCACTGTTTTTGCAATAAATTTCGAAACCACCACTACCAGTATATCCAGTGGCCGAAATAATAACATGCTCAATACCTGCAAAATCACCAACTATAAAATTGTAAAATTTAATACTAGCTAAATCGTGGCTTGTTAAACTTTGCATGGCTTCAACAGCTTTTGGCCCTTGAATAGCCAGTAAAGAATAGTCTTCGCTTAAATCGCGCATGGTAGCATCAACATCGTTCTTACTCGAAATCCAGTTCCAATCTTTTTCAATATTACTAGCATTTACCACAAGCAAATAGGTGTTTTCTTTTATGCGATACACTATTAAATCGTCTACAATACCACCATTATCGTTAGGTAAACAACTGTATTGTGCTTTACCAATTGTTAGCTTAGAAGCATCGTTACTAGTAACTTTTTGTATTAAGTCTAGAGCATGTTCGCCTTCAATTAAAAATTCGCCCATATGGCTAACATCAAACACACCAACAGCATTTCTTACGGTTTCGTGTTCGGCGTTTACGCCTTCGTATTGTACAGGCATGTTGTAGCCAGCAAACGGCACCATTTTAGCGCCAAGAGCAGTATGAGTTTCGGTTAATGCGGTGTTTTTCATTTAAAAATCTTTGGTTAAAATATAAAGTACAACGAGACAAATTAATAGTATTATAAAACCAATTAATAAAGCCTTTTTTACTTTAAAGGAAAACATAATATCTTCGATAAAATTACCAAAGAATTTTATTATTCCAATTAAAATATCTTCCATTGTTACAAAAGCAAATGTATAGAATTTTGTAATAACGCTTTCGCGGAAGGATTTAATGGTTTGTTAAAAGTTTGCGCTGTGCATTTAACTTTTCTTTTAAACTTTGTGCTAAACTATCGTTAAACACTTAAAATGAAACGGATAAGGACATTAAGTTTTGTAAATTTAAGAATGGAAAATATTTTAATAGCAGGTGCTAATGGCACCACCGGAAAACAAATAGTAAACTTAATAAATAAATCTGACCATTATAAGCCAATAGCTATGGTAAGAAAACAGGAACAAGTCGCTTATTTTAAAGATAAAGGAATTGAAACTGTTGTTGCCGATTTAGAACAAGATGTAACCAATGCTTTTACAAAGCACATTGACAAAGTGCTGTTTGCAGCAGGTTCTGGAGGAAAAAATGTAATAGGTGTAGACCAAGAAGGTGCAAAAAAGCTTATAGATGCGGCACAAACAAATAATGTAAGCAAGTTTGTGATGCTTAGTTCTATGGGGGCGGATAATCCTGAAATACATTCGCAAATACAAGAATATTTAAAAGCAAAACACAATGCCGATGAACATTTAAAAGCCAGCGATTTAAATTATGTTATTGTTCGTCCTGGAAGTTTGAAAAATGACGATGCTGTTGGAAAAATTGAATTAAAAAATCATTTTGAAAGACATGGTGAAATTACACGAGCAGATGTAGCCCAAACCTTAGTACAATGTTTGGATGATGATGTGCCAAACAATATCACTTTTGAAATTTTAGAAGGTTCAACACCTATAAAAAGAGCTGTTTTTAGTTTAGCTTTAACCGAGGTTGAAGTTTAAATTATAAACATTGCGAAATAAAAAAAGCTACCATTTGTGGTAGCTTTTTTTGTATACATAAACAATGAATTAGCTTAATAAAAATCCTTTTAAATCTTCGTAAGTCGATATCACTGTCGCTTCTTTTTCTTTACCCATAACACTTTGTATTTGCTTTGGTAAAGGCTGTTCTTCTTTTATAACCTCTTCAACTACATCTAAAAATTTAGTTGGATGTGCCGTTTCTAAAAACACGCAATGTGCTTCTGGGTTTTCTTTTAAATAATTTTTACAACCTAAATAACCAACAGCGCCATGCGGATCGGCAACATAACTGTAGTTTTTATAAATTTCTAACATCGCAGCTTTGGTTTCTTCATCTGTAAAACTGTAAGACGATAAGTTTTCTTTTAAAGCCTCGAAGTTGTTTTTATAAATTTCTTCAATACGGATAAAATTACTCGGCGCACCAACATCCATAGCATTACTTATAGTTTGTACCGACGGTTTTGGCTCGTATAATTGAGAAATTAAGTAACGTGTAACCACATTATTCGCATTGTTTGATGCTACAAAATGCTTAATTGGTAAACCTAATTGTTGTGCCATCATTCCTGCACAAATGTTACCAAAATTTCCGCTTGGTACAGAAAAAACAATATCATTATATTTTTTATGAAGTTGCTTATAGGCAAACATAAAATAAAATAACTGCGGTAACCAACGCGCCACATTTATTGAGTTTGCAGAGGTTAATTGCATTTTGCTGGTTAAGCTCTCATCTAAAAAAGCGGTTTTAACCATGGCCTGACAATCATCGAAAGTACCATTAACTTCTAAAGCTTTAATATTTTGCCCAAGTGTGGTTAATTGTTTTTCTTGAATGTCGCTCACTTTTCCGCTAGGGTAGAGAATTACAACATTTACACCTTTAACACCTAAAAATCCGTTGGCCACAGCACCACCGGTATCGCCCGATGTTGCCACTAAAACCGTTACTTCGTTATCGTTGTTTTTATTAAAATAGCCTAAACAGCGTGCCATAAAGCGTGCGCCAACATCTTTAAAGGCCATAGTTGGGCCGTGAAACAATTCTAAAGTTGAAATGTTATCGTTTAGTTTTACAACAGGGAAATCGAAGGATAATGTTTCTTCAACAATCGTCTTTAAAACATCCTCAGGAATTTCTGGTGAAACGAACTGTTTTATTGCGGTAAAAGCAATTTCAGAATTTGAAAGTTCATCAATTTTATCGAAAAATGCCTTTGGTAATGGCGTTATACTTTCAGGAAAATATAAGCCTTTATCTGGTGCTAAGCCTTTAACAACTGCGTTTTCAAAAGTTGTATTTGGTGCTTTATGGTTTAATGAATAGTAGTTCATGTTTGTTTAGTTCAATATTTTTATCCCTTTTGTATTAATTTTCGATACGTGAATATCAAAATCAATTCCAGTAGAGTTGTATACGTTTTTAATGGCTCCTGCTACCTTTTTTGCAGTTTCTTCTCCTTTACAAAGTGAAAAAATTGAGGGGCCAGAACCCGAAATACAAGCGCCTAAGGCTCCAGCATTTAGCATGCTATTTTTAACCTCTTCATAATGCGGAATTAGTTTGCTTCTGTGCGGTTCTATAATAACGTCGTGAAGCGAATCTTTAATTAAATTGTAATCGCTAGTATGCAAGGCATGAATTAAACTCCCAACGTTAGACCATTGCGCAATGGCATCGCTTAACGAAACTTCTTTTGGTAAAACGGCACGAGATTCTGATGTTTTTATTTCTATTTGCGGATGAATAATAGTTGCAAACAAATCATCTGGACTCGGAATTTCCAAAATTTGTAAAGGCTTGATTCCTTTAACCAAAGTAAAACCACCAAACATAGCAGGAGCAAGGTTATCGGCATGTTCGCATTTACTTGCTAAAGCTTCACCTTTTATGGCAAATTCGGTTAATTGGGTTTTGTTAAATGGTCTTCCTAAAAGTTCGTTCATACCAAAAACACTTCCCACAGCACTGGCAGCGCTACTACCAATACCGCTACCAGGTTTTATGTTTTTATAAATTTCAATTTCGAAACCAAAATCTATATCTAGAGTATCGTACATGGCTAATGCCGAAACACCAGCAACATTTTGTTCGGCTTCGTAAGGCAAATCGAAACCTTCAATATGGGTGATTTTAATGCCTTTTTTATCTACTTTACGTATTACCATATCGTCACCAACGTTATCTAAGCAAAAGCCTAAAACATCGAATCCGCAGGCCACATTTGCAACAGTAGCTGGTGAAAAAATCTTTATTTCATTCATCATTTCAATTAAATAATTTTCGGCGGCACAAGAGCAAGAAATATCGCTTGGTTTATGCAATTCCATACGCAAAATTAATCATTTCCAATTCTTATAATATCTGCAAACAAGCCAGAAGCCGTTACATCTGCACCAGCGCCAGCACCTTTAATTATCATAGGTTGGTTGGCGTAGCGTTTTGTGTAAAACATAACGATGTTATCGCTTCCTTGTAAGTTGTAAAACGGATGTCCTTCTGGAATTTCTTGTAAACCAACACTCGCTTTTCCTTCGTTAAATTGTGCTACATATTTTAATTGGCAGTTATTCGCTTTCGCGGAAGCATATAAACTTTGGTAATGTGCTTCGTCTGCAATTAATGTGTCATAAAAATCATCAACAGTGTCGCTTTTTAAACCAGCTTCAGAAAGGAACGGATCGTTTTTAATATCTTCTAAATTCATTTCAACACCACTTTCACGAGCAAGAATTAAAATTTTTCTGGCCACATCCACACCGCTTAAATCAATTCTTGGATCTGGTTCTGTATAACCTTCGGCTCCAGCTTGTTTTACAACATCGTAGAACTTTGTTTTATCGTTAAAATTGTTAAACACAAAGTTTAAGCTTCCAGATAAAACGGCATGAATAGATGTGATTTCGTCACCAGAGGCAATTAAATTATTTAAGGTGTCGATTATTGGTAAACCTGCGCCAACATTAGTTTCAAATAAATAAGGTGCGTTATATTTTAACGATAAAGTTTTTAGTAGTTTATAGTTTTCAAAATCGCTCGCACAAGCAATTTTATTACAAGCTACAACGCCAATACTTTCGCGTAAATATTTTTCGTAAAGCTTAGCTACGTCGTAATTTGCAGTAACATCAACAAAGATACTGTTGCGTAAATTTAAGTCTTTAGTTTTTTCGAAAAAGCCTTGTAAAGATGCATTTTCACCTTGTGCAAGTTGCTCTTTCCAGTTCGATAAATCGATTCCAGATTCGTTAAAAATCATTCTTCTAGAATTCGATAAACCAGCCACACGAAGATTAATTTTTAAATTCGTTTTTAAGTAATCGTGTTGTTGCTTAATTTGTTCAACCAACTTTTCACCAACATTACCAACGCCAGTAATAAATACGTTTAGTTGTTTTGTTTTAGCTTCAAAAAATTGTTCGTGTAAGGTGTTAAGTGCCTTTTTAACATCTTTTTCTGCTATTACAGCAGAGATATTTTTTTCTGATGCTCCTTGAGCTATAGCACGAATATTTATATTGTTTTTACCCAGCGTGCTAAACATTTTACCGCTTATGCCTTGGTGGTTTTTCATGTTATCGCCAACTAAAGCAACAATCGATAAATCGTTTTCAACTATAATTGGGTCTATTTTATGCAGCGCAATTTCGTTGCTAAAAGCATCGTCTATAGCTGTTTTAGCTTTTAAAGCTTCATTTTCGTTAATTCCTAAACAAATAGAATGCTCGGAAGATGCTTGAGTAATTAAAATTACATTTATTTTTTCCTGCGAAAGCGTTTCAAACAATCGTTTAGAAAACCCAGGAATACCAACCATACCACTTCCTTGTAAGGTTAATAAAGAAACTTTAGAAATGTTACTAATACCTTTTACCGGTTGCGATGAGTTAACTTCTTCACTCGAAATTACGGTTCCAGCTGCGTTAGGTTCTAATGTGTTTTTTATATGGATAGGAATATTTAAGTCTAAAACAGGTTGTACCGTTGGTGGATATAAAACTTTTGCACCAAAATGAGACAATTCCATCGCTTCTTGATAGGATATTTTTTTAATAGGATAGGCTTGTTTTACCAGTTTCGGGTTGGTAGTAAACATACCGCTTACATCGGTCCAAATTTCTAAAGAATCTACTTTTAAAGCCGAAGCAGCAATGGCGGCTGTAAAATCCGATCCACCACGTCCTAATGTAGTTTGTTCGCCATTTTTAGATTTGGATACAAAACCAGGTAAAATGGTAATTTTATTTTGAGCAGCATAAAAATAATCGCTAATATTTTTATTTGTAATAGTATAATCTACTTCGGCTTTTGTAAAATTAGAATTCGTAATAATTAATTCTTGCGAATTTTTACAAGCTGCTGATAAACCACGTTTTACTAAGGTTTCGCCAATAATGAAAGACGATAATATTTCTCCATAACTCACTAATTTATCCGATGTTTTTGGCGATAATTCGTTAATTAAGTAAATACCATCTAATAAACTTTTTAACTCATTAAGTCTTTGGTTTACAAAAGCAATAATACTTTGTCCTTTTAAAGGTGTTAATTCGTTAATTATACCTAAATGCTTTTCGCTAATAAAATTAAATGTGTCAACATAAGCTAAATCTTTACTTTGAGCTTGTTTACCAGCGAGTAACAATTTATCGGTAATACCACCAACAGCCGAAACAACACAAACTACCGATTCTTTTTTAGAATAATCTTCTAAAATACTGATTACATTATTTATGTTTTTTGAAGAACCTACAGATGTTCCTCCAAATTTTAAAACTTTCATGTTTTTTTAAATGAATAATTAAAAATAAAATTAAAAATGCTGTAATTAAAAAAATTACAAAATCTGCTTGAAGTATATATAATTAACAACCCCAAAGGGTAGTGGTAATTGTAGTTAAACCAATAGTAAATGTTCCTTTTACAGAAGCAAAAGGTGTAGAAATAATTGTATTTTGGTTTAAATGATTCATTGTATTAATTATACATTTCAAAAGTATTACTTTTAGCTTAATAAAAAAATTAAATGCTTTTTTTTAAAGTATTCTTATATTGAAGTTAATTTCGTTTAATATTTTTAGCGAATATAATTTTGAACTGAAAAATTGATAATACCCTAATGAAGATTTTCTCTAAAGAACAAATATACGAAGGCGATCGTTTAACTGCGGAACGCCAAAATATCACATCAACCGATTTAATGGAGCGTGCAGGTACCCAAATTTTTAATTGGATGCATGCCAGAATGCAAGGTGCTCAAGTACCCATTCATGTGTTTTGTGGTATTGGAAATAATGGCGGCGACGGACTTGTTTTAGCGCGTCATTTAATACTTGATGGCTATAGTGTAAAAACGTACATTATTAATTATAGCGATAAACGTTCTAAAGATTTTTTAGTGAATTATGAACGAATTAAAAACACTACAAAAGATTGGCCTTTACTTTTAACAGATGCCGAAAGTTTACCTGAAATTAACCCTAACGATATTATAGTTGATGCCGTTTTTGGTATTGGTTTAAACCGTCCTGTTGTAAGTTGGGTAAAAACGTTATTCATGCATTTTAAAGCGAGTAAAGCCTTTACTTTGTCTATCGATATTCCATCTGGACTATTTGTCGACAAGCCCGTAGAAGATGAAGATGCCGTAGTTTACGCCGGTTTTACACTTAGTTTTGCATCGCCTAAATTAGTATTCTTTCTACCTGAAACGGCCAAATACACTGTACAATGGGAAATTTTAGATATTGGTTTAGATCAAGAATACACATTTATTACACAAACCGAAACCGAACTTATTAGTAAATACGAAGTATTACCAAACTACAGACCGCGCGATAAATTTTCGCATAAAGGCCTATTTGGACACAGTTTAATAATAGGAGGAAGTTACGGTAAAATAGGTGCAGTTACTTTGGCCAGTAAAGCTGCTTTAACAACTGGAGCTGGTTTAGTAACTAATTATGTGCCAAAATGCGGTTATCAAATTTTACAAACAGCTTTTCCTGAAGCTATGGTAATTACAGATGCCTCTGAAGAAAGGATTACTGCAATTGATTATGATATTGAACCAACAGTAATTGCATTTGGAGTAGGTGTTGGACAAAACACAGAAACAGTAAAAGCGTTTGAAACCTTTTTAAAAACGAATAAAACACGGTTGGTAATTGATGCCGATGGCCTTAATATTTTATCTAAGAACCAAAGCTTATTAGAATTATTACCGCCAGAATCTGTTTTAACACCACATCCAAAAGAATTAGAACGTTTAATTGGATCGTGGACAAACGATTTTGAAAAGTTAGATAAAGCCAAAGCTTTCGCCGAAAAACACAAAGTAATTTTAGTAATTAAAGGCGCAAATACTATTACTATTTTTAATAATAAGCAGTTTGTAAATACAACTGGAAATCCTGGATTAGCAACTGCCGGAAGTGGCGATGTTTTAACGGGGATAATTACGGGTTTAATTTCGCAAGGATACCATCCTTTAAGTGCTGCTATTTTTGGCGTGTATTTGCATGGAAAAGCGGCCGATATCGCTGTTGATGATACTGGTTATGAAAGCCTTTTAGCAAGCGATGTTATAAATAACATTGGAAAAGCTATTGTTGATTTATTTGCGCAACCAGAACATCAAGAAGTGGCTCAACAAGCTCCCGAGGCACAATAATTACAATTAGTAGCTTAAGCCAATTTTATTTGAAACTTCGTCGAGTAATGCAATTAATTTTCTGCTAAAATCGAAAGTCATAATATCACTTTCGGTTTTTCCAGATTTTATAAGTTGATTAAAATGAATGGTTTCGAAGTTATACCCAATGGTTGTGTAGCCAAAATCTTTTGTTTCTTCTATGCCATTTTTTGTTATGGTTACCGTTGACGGTTGATGAAACATGGTGTTTATTTTTATAGTGGCATTTTCAAAAGTAAAAATAGCTTCTGTTGGTAAAACTTCTTTAATAGAACTTTTTAACTGTGCTTCAACACCATTTTTATAATGAAAAGTCATGTAGCACGAAGCATCTACTTCATTTTCAAAAAAGGTAGCATCGGCGTTAATATGTTCTGGAATTCCTAAAGTTGATAGTGCGACGAAAATAGGGTAAATGCCAATATCTAAAAGGCTTCCACCACCAAGGTTTTTACCAAATAAACGTTTGCTTTCATCAAATGGTCTTGAAAAGCCAAAGTCGGCTTTCAGGTTTAACAACTTGCCGTGGGTCTCGTTTTTTATTTCGTTTAACACAAATTGATAATGCGGTAAAAATGCTGTCCAAAGTGCTTCCATGAGCAAAGTGTTATTTTCCTTTGCACAGGCTATCATATCTTCAACTTCGTTGGCATTCATGGCAAAAGGCTTTTCGCATAAAACGGCAATTCCTTTTTGTAAGCACATCATTGTATTTTCCTTATGGAATACGTGCGGTGTGGCAATGTAAACGGCATCAATATTGCTGTCGTGTGCTAAATCTTCATAGCTTGCATAGGCTTTTTTTGCTTGGTATGTATTGGCAAAATCATCGGCTTTTTCTTGAGTTCTAGAAGCCACAGCGTATAATTCGGCATCGGGAATTGTAAGTAAATCTTTGGCAAATTTATGGGCTATATTTCCTAAGCCAATTATTCCCCATTTAACATTTTTTTTATCTTGTTTCAACATCTTTTGTGTTTAGTTTTTGAATTAAATATGCAATACACATGACCAATACACAGCCGAATAAATTAAGCCACAAATAAGGCATCCAGTTAAACCACCAACCAAAAATCACTATTATTTGAGTAATAATTGCGGCTGTAAAAACGGCATTTGCTTTTATAGATTTTGTAAAAAAGGCCAGTAAAAATATTCCTAAAACATTACCGTAAAATATCGATCCAATAATATTTACCAGTTGTATTAAATTTTCGGCAAGATTTGCAAAACAAGCAATAATTATAGCTACGACACCCCAAACTAGAGTAAAAATTTTAGTCATTTTCACCATGTGGTTTTCATCTTTTTCGCCTTTGTAATTTCTACCGTACAAATCTATAGATGTAATGGTGGCTAAAGCATTAACCTCGGATGCAGTAGACGACATGGCAGCACTTAAAATTACTGCTAATAGCAAGCCTATTAATCCTTTAGGTAAGTTGGTTAAAATAAAGGTTATAAACATATAATCTCTGTCGTTGGTTTGGGTGTCTTTTGCAGATGCTTTATAAAATGCGGTTAGTGCTTCTTTTTTAGTTTTATAAGCTTCAGAATTTGAATTTAATGCATTTAATTCTGATGTAAGTTTTTGGTATTGCCTAGCATAACTGGTATCTACCGCTTGCTTTATTAAAAATTTAGAATGTAAACGGTAGGTTTTGTCAATACTATCTAATTTATTTAATTGTTGTTTGGTTACTTCCGATTTTTTTTCAGCATATGCAATACTTAAACTTTTTTTCTGATTAAATAAATCATTTTGTTGTTGCTGAAGGCTTTTGTATTCCGAAGCATATTCCGAAGCCAATACTTTTTTAGTTGAAGTATCAATAAAATTTAATGGTGACGGATTAAATTGATAAAATACAAATACCATAACGCCAACTAAAAGAATAAAAAATTGCATAGGAACTTTTAGTAAACCATTAAAAATTAATCCCATTTGCATTTCTTTTTTATTCTTTCCAGATAAATAACGTTGCACCTGGCTTTGGTCGGTACCAAAATAAGAGAGCATTAAAAATGTTCCACCAATTAAACCAGTCCAAACCGTATATCTATTTTCTAAATCGAACGAAAAATCGAGTATTTCCATACGATTGTTAGCACCCGCAATTTCAAGCGCATCGGTAAACGAAACATCGTCTGGAATTAAATTTAAAATAATAAACAAAGCAGCGAGCATACCAGCAAAAATGACGAACATTTGCTGCTTTTGGGTGACTGTAACGGCTTTTGTACCTCCAGAAACGGTGTAAATAATTACTAAAACACCAATAATGATGTTAAGTGTTACAATGTTCCAACCTAAAACAATCGATAAAATAATGGCAGGAGCAAAAATGGTAATACCAGCAGCTAAACCACGTTGAATTAAAAATAAGGTTGCCGTTAAAGTTCGGGTTTTTAAATCGAAACGATTTTCGAGAAATTCGTAAGCCGTATAAACTTTTAACCGATGATATAAGGGAATAAAAACCAAACAAATAATTACCATAGCAATAGGCAAACCAAAGTAAAATTGGACAAATCCCATACCATCGGAAAAGGCTTGACCTGTGGTTGATAAAAAAGTAATGGCGCTAGCTTGTGTTGCCATAACCGATAAACCTATGGTCCACCATTGGGTGCTGTTACCGCCTTTTACATAATCTTGAACGCTTTTGCTTCCGCGGGTTTTCCAAGTTCCATAACCAACAATAGTTAATAAGGTTACAATAAGAACAGCCCAATCTATCCAATTTAAACTATGCATAATTAAAAAGCTCGCATGATTAAGTAAAAAATAACAAGATATGCCAAATTAGCGATTAAAACTATGGAGTATAATTTTAACCAAGGTTGCTTGGTGTTGTTCTCGTTTTCTGGGGTCATTAGTCGTTTAGTTTACTATTGTTTTCAATATTATCTTTTCCTAGTGAAAGCATGTTTGCGAATAGTCGATAAGCTCCCGAAACGCCTTCGGGAAACTCTCTAAAAAAGCTTATACCGGTATAAATGTAATAGCCTTTTCCATGTTTAGCAACAAGTAAACTTCCTTTTTTAGCCGATTCTTTTTTATCGTGCATCGAAAAAATAGGAGTAAAGGCCTTGTCCCATTTATTAGGGAAATACAACCCACGCTCTTGAGTCCAACCTTCAAAATCTTTTGCTGTAATTTTGTTAGGTGTATTTAATATCTCGTGGTTAGGTTCTAAAAATTTAACTTCTGCATTTTCGTCGGTTACACGATCTTTCGAAAGTTCTAAACTATAAGGTGCAATATGGTCGGTTTTTAAACGATGACTTGTGTTGTATTGTACAATCATATTGCCTCCGTTTTCAACAAAATTAAATAAGGTTTCTTGCTTAAATTTTAAATCTTCAAGTGTGTTATATGCTCTAATTCCAACTATAACCGCATCAAAACCGCTTAAGATTTCGGCAGTAATTTCGTCTGGTTTCAAAATGCGAACATGGTAACCAATTTGCTTTAAGCTTTCGGGAACAACATCGCCAGAACCTTCAATATAAGCTATATTTTCACCACGTTTTTTAATATCTAATCGAACCACTTTACTTTTACTTGGCAATAATACAGTTTGGTTTGGAATATGATCGTAGTTAATTTCTATAAGCTCTTTGCTAAACGTTTTATTATTTAAATGAAGGATAGGAGAAATATAACCTTCATTTTGATTTTGCGGAGGAATTACCGTAAAAACAAGCGTTTGTTCTTCATCTTTATTCTTAATTGAAACGTTTTGCTTTTTCGGGTAAACGCTCCAACCTTCTGGATAATTAAGTTCTAAATAACCATCAATGTTGTTCGTGCCTGCTTTTACAACTACAGGAATTTCTTTTTGATTTGAAGTAGTGAAAATTATTACTTTTTCAGGTATTTTTACTGAAGCTTCAGGAATAATTTCAAAGGGTCTGTATAATTCACCTTTATCTGGTTTTGCATAACGTTGAATTACAGGTTTTGTAATGGTAATTGGTGTGTTTTCAATTAACAAATTGAAATCGATATTATAAACACGAGGCGTTTCGGGTAAGCCAATAAGGTTTTGATCGTTGACTTTATACATGCCTAAAGTACCATTTTCGGTGAGCCAATATGGTGTTGTTGGTTCTTGATTTTCGTTTATTTTTAAAACCTCTTTAAAACGGTATGCAATATTGTTTTTTAACTGAATGTTTTTTGATATGCTTACCGAATTATCCTTTTTTATACTAACCAAATTTATTGCTGCGTTGCTTCGGTTTAAAACTTCTAAACTCATTTTAACCAAACCGTTTGGTGTTGCCCAATGGGTGTCTGCCGAAGCTTCTAAATACAAACCTGCACACATTTGTATAATATCTTTTAATGCTTTTGTTTTTAGGGTTTTCCAATGTTTATCTTCAATGTTTTGAAGTAGTTTATAAGCTTCAATAAGTTGTGGTAAATGTTGTGAAGGATTGTTAAAATTGAAGTTGTTTTCTACTTCATATAAAATGGCTCCAATAGCTTCGCCACCTTTTATACGATTCCAAGAGGTGTCGATGCCTTCAAAAATAGAACTAGAACCCTGTAACGGTTCGCCTTTTAAAAATTCGATATAATCTTTACTAGTTCCTCTGCTAGACGGTCGCCCGAAACCTTGGCATAAGTGTTGACTTCTTGAAATCGCGGCAATTTCATTGTTAGACAGTCCTTTATGCGGATAATATACGCCTACATCCAGAGCAAGCATATTAGTTTTATCAATTTTATCGAATGCTTCCTGGCTACCATATCGCCACCAACTGGTGTTGTAAAACAAGCGTTTAGGTCGCCACGGACTTGCGATACTGTTTAAGTTTGAAAATGCCGAAGCATCGCCAGCTAAATCGAAAGCCTCAACACTTAACATGGCAGAACTGGTGTGGTGGCCATGAGTAGACCCTGGAGTTCTGTGGTCAAATCGGTTAATAATAACATCGGGTTTAAATTTTCTAATAGCTAAAACAACATCACTTAAAACTTCTTGTTTATCCCAAATTTCGAGAGTTTCGTCTGGGTGTTTTGAGTAACCAAAATCGTTAGCGCGAGTAAACATTTGTTCGCCACCATCAATACGACGTGCCGCTAAAAGCTCTTGAGTGCGCATAACACCTAAAAGTTCGCGTATTTCTGGTCCTATTAAATTTTGTCCGCCATCGCCACGAGTTAACGAAAGGTAAGCGGTGCGGGCTTTTTCGTGATTTGCCATATAGGCAATTAAAGCTGTGTTTTCGTCGTCTGGATGTGCTGCAATATATAAAACCGACCCTAAAAAATTAAGTTTTTGTATGGCTTCGTAAATGTTTGAAGATTTAGGTTTTGCAGGTTTTTGAGCATAATGTATTTGGCCCGAAAACATTAAAATAATACTTAATAAAATAAGCTTGCGCATAAGGTTGATTGGTTTGATAGCTATCAAATATAAAAAAGAAACCAGCAGAATAGCTGGTTTTAAATTTTCTTTAACGATTTATAACGTTAATTATTAAATACGCTTATAGCTTATGTTTTCTTGTTGGGGTTCTACTGGAATTAACGGTTCATTTTTTTTAAAGAATAGTTCCTGTATGGAATCCATTCTTTTCATCATGTTTTTAATTTGTTGATCTTGATTTGTAAACCCATCAAAAAAGAAGTTTTTATGATTAAGACCACTAGTTAGTGAATCACTTTTAAAAAAATCATCGAAAAATGAGTCGCTAAATATTGAATGATTTTTAAAATGTTCTTGAAATTGAAATTTCAAGCTATCGTTTAAACTATTTTTGGAAGAATAACTATAAGAGTAAATGGAGTCGTATTTAATTAAATTACCATATTCGTCGTATTCTTTATTAACCTGTACGTTTTCGTTGGGTTTAATATTAGGCTCGGTTTTATTTTCTTGCTTTTCTTGGCCAGAACAGCTTAAGCATAATAAACATAAAATTGGAATAACTTTAAGTGTTTTCATTATCTGTACATTTTAAATTAAACAAATTTTTAAAAAGATAGTTCAAAAAATATACCAAATGAAATTATGTCAGTTTTTAAAAAATTAAAGCCATTTCTTACGTTTAAAATAATACATCATTCCTAGAAATATAACTATCATTACGCCCCAAACTACAAAATAGCCGTTTTTAAATTGAAGTTCTGGAATGTATTGAAAATTCATACCATAAATACCTGCTATAAAAGTTAATGGAATAAAAATAGAAGCCATAATGGTTAAAACTTTCATAACTTCGTTCATTTTATTACTAATGGTTGTCATGTACATATCCATTAAGCTCCAAACCATTTCTCGATAAATTTCGATGTTTTCGGAAACTTGAATTAAATGATCGTAAATGTCCCTGTAATAGGTTATTGTTTTAGGTTGTATTAAGGTGTTTTCGTTTTTCTCTATGCGGTTTAAAATTTCACGTAATGGAAAAATAGCGCGACGCACTCTTAAAATTTCTCGTTTTAAATTTTGAATGTTTTGGCTGGTGTCGTCTTTCACATTTCCTGAAAAAATAGCACTTTCAAAATCTTCAATTTTATTGCCTAAAACTTCTATTACACTAAAATAATGGTCTACAATGGCATCCATTAATGTGTAAAGTAAGTAGTCTGATTGCATGTTTCGAATACGCCCTTTGGCATGTCTTAACCGGTCTCTCACCGAATCGAATACATCGCCTTCGGATTCTTGAAAACTGAGCACGTAATCTTCACCAAGAATAAAACTCACCTGTTCGGATATTATAATATCGTTCGAGTCATAATAGAGCATTTTTAATACTACGAATATATAATCATCATACTCATCAATTTTTGGACGTTGCGACGTATTTACAATATCTTCTAAAACTAACGGATGTAACTCGTAATGCTCACCAATTTTTTCAATAGTATCTACATGGTTTAATCCATTAACATTTATCCATGTAATAGTACCAGCTTCAAAAGTAAAACACTCATCAACATTTGTGAGTTCTTTCTCTATACAAGTTTCTTTATTGTAGTCAAAGGATTCAATAAATAGTTTTTGGTCTGTTTTTTTACCTGTGTAAATAACACTTCCAGGAATTTGACCAATGCTCTTTTTAGAAAAAAGATTTCGTGTTTTTTTAGCCATTTTCATCATAAACGTTTATCAATATATAAATTAAACAGCATCGCCATCGTCTTCATGCAATTCTACTATGGCATCTTTTTTAATTAAAGTGACCGCTTTTTGTAACATGAGATTGTTAGGATATGTAACTAAATCTCCATTTTCTAGTCGTAAAATAAGTTGAAACGCTCTTATATCTTCTATAATTACAATTTCGGGAAAATCGCTATCATGAATTTTAATTTTATCACCTACTTTATATGGAAAATTAAAAAACATAATAATACCTGAAGTAATGTTACTTAAAATAGACCAAATAGCAAATAAAGCAATACCAATTACGGTAAAAACAGATGAGAAAAAGAAGGCTAAATCTTTAAAATTTGTAAAAATAACCGCCTCAATAAGTAGTAATAATAAAAATAGTGCTACCGTAATATAGCGCTGGATTAAGCGAATTCTAGCATCATTAATTCCATTTTTTTTAGCGATTTTAGTTACCCCGAAGGTTACAATTATTTTTATAAAAATTATTGAGACTATTACAATAGTCGAAATTATGAGTTCGTTTTTATATTCAACAAATAGCATAAGAATAAGTTTAGTTTAACAGAAGAGTATCTCTAAGTGTTTCGTTTTGTATACTTTTCTTGTTCCAGTAATTAGTTTTTATTGTTTTTAGTTTAATGGCTTTGGTTGTGTTATTATTTACTGTTTCTTCCCAACTAAGAATATCGTAAGGAAAATTTTGATTAAAATTAATAATTAAAGTACGATTTAATTCTGGATAATTAATTTTATAGGTATTAGGACCAAGGGTTGCATAAGCTGCGTAAGTTTTTAATTTAAAGTGATGAAGTCTTAAGGTTTCTAGAGATGGAATAATTTGTAAATTGCCAGTAGGTAATAAACTTGGAGCTATGCGTAATTGTGTCCACAATTCATTCTCTAAAAAATTTTTATCTAAAACCAAGTTATAATCAGCATCATTCTCAAAATACGAATGCGTTGTTATTTCAAAATTATTTCTATTATTCAATTGCGTGTAAACGTGTCCACACCATTCTTGAATCGAGGCTGAAACTTTTAAGGCATGTTGATTGTTTGCAACAGGGTAAAATGTACTTTGCATTATAGAATAAGGGTAAATTCCTGTTATAAAGTTTTTAGTAGCATTTAGTTTTAAAACCGGTATGTTTTTAGAATTTTGCTTATCTGCTTTAACTTGTTTAATAGGCAGAAAGTCTTCGGTTACATAAACTAAAACAGCTGTACCTTCTCGAAGTTCACCATAACGATATTGTTGTAATCTGTAAGATGATATTTCAGCTTCACCGGCATACCAATAAGCCTTAAAATTTTGTGAAAGTGGTTGTTTAGGCTTAGCAATATGATTTTTAAAATCCTTTGATTTTTCATTATTTACATTATCGGTTAATATTGCGTTATTCTTAGTTTCAGATTTACAGGATTTTAAAATAACAGAAAGGAAAATAAAACTTAAAAGCAATTTGTGCCGTATATTTAAAGTGAAAAGCATAATTTTTTATTTAAAACTACGAATAATTAATCTTCAACCATAGCATTTAACGTTTTATAAAGAAGATGTACTGGTAACCCCATAACATTAAAATAAGAACCTTCTAATTTCGTAACGCCTATTTGCCCAATCCACTCTTGTATGCCATAAGCCCCTGCTTTATCAAATGGTTTATAGTTTTTTATGTAATAATTAATTTCATCATTTGATAGTGCTTTGAATGTAACTTTCGTACAGTCGAATTGTGTGTTTTGAGATGAAGCAGTTGTAAAACATATTGAGCTTATAACTTCGTGAGTTGTATTACTTAATGATTTTATTAAGCTAAACGCTTCACTGGCATCACTGGGTTTACCTAATGCTTTGTTGTTATGCCAAACAATGGTGTCGCTAGTTATTAAAATATCATTTGGACCGAGTTCCGATTTATAAGGTAACGATTTTAATTCTGCTAAATAATTACTAATTTCAAAATGAGTTAATCGATTTGGATATTCTTCTTTTATGGGTTTTAAACGAATTTCGAAATTTATTCCTAAATCCTTTAAAAATTGTTGTCTTCTAGGAGAGCCAGAAGCAAGTATAATATTATGGTTTTTAAGTTTATCTGAAAGCATTATGTTAAAATTACATACTTATATAAAAGTAATGAAAGTAAACCAAAAACCATGACTATTTTATATACATTGCTAAGGTGAGTATAATCTGTTTTTGTTTGTGCGCTTAAAGTTTTTATGCAAATGTAGAGTAGTGGAGCTACTACAAAAACTAAAAAATATATAACTGCAAAAGTATGTTTATATAGCCTGTTATTAATATGAATAATAATAAGTAAAAGTGGTACAAAATTTAAAATTGATAAAATATACTTTGTGTTTTTTTTACCTAATATTATAGGAAGTGTTTTCATGTTTTGATTTAAATCGCCTTCATAATCTTCAATATCTTTAGCTATTTCTCTTAATAAATTAATAGTAAATGCGAATACAGAATATTTAAAAATAATTTTGAAAAAGGCTATTTGAATAACCTTGTTATCTGGAGTTAAAGCCGGAAGTAATTCAAAAATACCAACTATTAAAATACTAAAGCCAACTAATACAGAAATTATCACATTTCCTATAATTGGTAATTGTTTTAAGTATGTGGAATACAAATAAAGTAATACCGATATAATTATAAATAATGAAAAAAAAGGAGGTTTATTAACAATATACGATACAAGAAAGCCACATAAAACACCTAAAATATTAAGTATAACAAAGGCATTAAAAGCCCATTTTTCAGAAATAATTTTGCCAATAATTACTTTTTCTGGTTTGTTAATTGTATCGGTGTTAACATCATAAATATCATTTATAATATTACCTGCCGCAGCAATTAAAATAGTAGTTAATATTAGTAGTAAAGTAGCAAATGTATTCAAGCTAGTTAAAACACCAAAAGGTTGTAAAAATGCATATTTAATTAACAGTTGTGCTAAAATTAAAATGATTAAATTTTTATAGCGTACAAGTTTTAAAAATGCCATAATTTAAGCTTTATCCATAATGTTGGTGACAAGAATTTTTAAAAAAACTAAGAAAATAATAAGTAAAAAACTGGCAAGAATATAAACTCTAATACTCTTTCGTTTTTCAGATTTTCTAATTTTATTCTTAATAGTTTCTTTTTCTTCTTTGGTAAGCTTTTTATGAAGAAAATCTAGCTCAAAATGTAAATGAGTTTCGCTATTTAATTTATCTTTTAAACTAGAAAAAGCACGCCTAGAACTTTGGTTAAAAACACTTTGATTGTTGCCAAAGCCACTATAACCAAAACCATTACCTATGCGTCTGCTAGTTCTTTTCAAATTTTAATCGTTTTTAGCCGAGAAATTTCCAGCCCATTTGCCTTGTACTTTTAAAACTTGCTCGATAACATCTCTAGCAGCGCCTTTGCCACCTTTTTTATGAGAAATGTATTTTGCTACATTTTTAACTTCCGGCACAGCATCTTGTGGGCAGCATGGTAAGCCAACAACTTCCATAACAGGAATGTCTGGCATATCATCACCCATATAAAGTACATTTTCGGGTTTTATATTCTTTTTAACAAGATAATCATTTAGCTGATTAATTTTTTCGTGTGCATTTAAGTAAATATCTTCTACACCTAAACCTTCTAAACGTTTTTTTACACCTTGGTTAGTTCCTCCAGTAATAATGCAAAAATTAAACTCATTTTTTATGGCGGTTTTAATGGCGTAACCATCTTTGGCATTCATACTTCTTAGTAATTCGCCATCATCGGTAACTAAAACCATGCTGTTGGTTAAAACACCATCAACATCAAAAATAAAAGTAGTAATATGTTCTAAATATTCTTTATAGCTTTTTTCTTCCATGTGTTATTTGAATAGATTCGGTTAAGAGCTTATAAATGCCTTTGTGGTGCTCGTTACTTAATAGTTTTAAGTGATTTTTTATGGTTTTTTTATCATCACGCTTTGCAGGGCCAGTTTGCGCCATGTAAGGCGAGTGGTCTTGCACTTTTAAAGCTGTTTCTAAAATTAGTGGTTTTAGTAAATCGAATTCGGCACCTTCACTTTCTGTAATTTCATGAGCTACACGATATAATTGATTGGTAAAGTTATTCACAAAAACGGCAGCCAAGTGTAAAACACTACGTTGGCTACTATTTACTTTTTTGGTTGGGCTACCTAAACTTATAGCAATAGCTTTTAGGGTGTGATAACAAGGTTTTTCAATGGTTTCAATACAAATAGGTACGTTTGCGAAATCTATTTTAGCATCTTTACTAAAGCTTTGTAAAGGGTAAAATACACCGCGTTTATGTTTTTTATCTAAATCGTGAATGTTTACACTTCCAGAGGTGTGCACAACTAATCGGTTATCAAAGGGTAATTGTGATGATACTTCCGCTACAGCGTCATCGCTAACAGCTAGAATGTATACATCTGCTTTATCAAGTTGTTTTAAATCGTCTATAATATTTACATTGTTTTTAAACGAACTAATATGGTTTAAATTTCTACTATACCATTGTTTTACAATAACTTCTTTACTGTTTTGTAAAGCTTTAAATAAATGTGTGGCTACGTTGCCAGCACCTAAAATTACTACTGAAATCATAAAGCAAAAATAGAAATAAAAGAATAATAACTATACAAAACCTGTATCTTTGTTTAATATGGATAAACCCGATTTGCAAAATAGAAAAGATGTGTATTTATTAGTGTCATCGTTTTATAAAAAAGTAAAAAACGATGAAGTTTTAGCGCCTTTCTTTCATGTAATTAATGATTGGGATGATCATTTAGAAAATTTAACCAGTTTTTGGGAGTCGAGTTTGTTTTTAAAAACGAAATATTATGGCAACCCTTTAAAAACGCATATTCAAATTGATGAAGATAATAAGCATGTTATAAATCAAGAACATTTTGGTTTATGGCTAAATTTATGGTTAGAAACTGTTAATGAGTTATTTGAAGGTGAATATGCAGAAATAGCCAAAAATAGAGCCCGAAAAATGAGTACATTTCTTTACATGAAAATTTTTGAAGCTAGAACGGTAAAGTAATTTAGAGGTTTACCAATAGTAATTAAAAAATTTACTTTTAGTACATCAAAGTGTTTATTTATCTACAATTAAGTGCCGTATTAAGTTAAATTTAACACCCGCAAATAAACATAATTGGTTAAATTTGCAAAACCTTTAAAAAAAGGGTGAAATTATGCAAAATAAACTAGCCAAAATTCTCTTTTCAACACGTCTTACCGCCATTTTATTTATTGTTTTTGCCGCTGCAATGGCAACAGGTACATTTTTAGATGCCGGACAAGAAACATCTCCAACGCCATATACACGAAATTTAATTTATAACACGTGGTGGTTCGAAGCTATTATGGTGTTTTTTGTAATCAACTTTGTTGGTAACATTAAGCGTTACAAACTTTATAAAAAGGAGCAATGGGCTACTTTTATTCTTCACATAGCGTTCATTTTTATTTTGTTGGGTGCTTTTGTAACACGTTACACGGGTTTCGAAGGTATGATGGCCATTCGAGAAGGAGCAACAGAAAGTTCATTTTTATCAAGAGAAACATATATTACTGCCTTTATTGATGGTGATTATGAAATAGATGGTGTTCGCCAAAGGTTAACCGTTCAAGATAAAGTTGATTTTTCAGGAAGAATGGATAACAATTTTAGTATTGAAACTAAATACAACAATCAGCCAGTAAGTTTTGAGCTAGAAAAATTTGTTGTTGGTGCAGAAAAAGATATTGTGCCAGATGAAACGGGAGAATCTTACTTAAAGCTAGTTGAAGCTGGACAAAACGGGCCACATAATCATTTTTTAAAAGAAGGTCAAGTAGCAAGTATACACAACATACTTTTTGCATTAAATAAGCCAACTCCAGGTGCCATAAATATTACAAATTATGGAGACTCTTTAACTATTAATTCTCCTTTCGAAGGTGAGTATATGGTTATGGCAACTATGGCACAGGGTAAGTTAATTAAAGATACCATACAACCATTGGCATTAAGAGCAAGATATGTAATTGGTAATATGCAAGTGGTGTTTCCTAAACCTGTAGTTAAGGGGGTGTTCGATGTGGTTAAAAAATCGGAGTTATTTAAAAACGATGAAGATGGTGTGGTTTTAAATGTTACTGCAAACGGAGAAACCAAAAAGGTGGGATTAATAGGAGGCATGGGAACCAATAGTAAATTTGAGCAAATTGAAGTTGGAGGTTTAGAAATTGCTTTAAACTACGGCTCGAAAGTTTTAGAATTGCCATTTTCTGTAAAGCTAAACGATTTTGAAGCTGAAAAATATCCTGGAACCGAAAAGCGCTATTCTGCTTATTCAAGCGAAGTTACTGTTATTGATGAGGGAGCCGAAAGTTTCGACTATAAAATATTTATGAATAACATTTTAGATTATAAAGGTTATCGGTTCTTTCAATCTGGTTTCGATCCAGACGAAAAAGGAACAATACTATCTGTAAACCATGATTATTGGGGAACTATGATAACCTATTTTGGTTATTTAATGTTGTATTTAGGCTTAATGGCTATTTTATTTACTAAAAGTTCGCGTTTTGGCGATTTAAAAAAGCAATTAGATAAGGTTAAATCCAAAAAAATAAAAGCCGCCACTATTTTATTATTATTTGTTGGTTTACATGGTTTAGCTCAAGAACATTCTGCTAACGATGGACATAATCACAGCACGCCACAAAAATCAAGTAAAGCTCAAATTGATTCGCTTTTAAAGGCTAATGTTTCTCCAAAAGGTCATGCTAATGAGTTTGGACATTTAGTAATTCAAGATTTAAGCGGCCGTATGATGCCTGTTAACACTTATGCTTCAGAGTTATTAAGAAAGTTAAGTAAAAGCGATACATACGAAGGTTTATCTGCAGATCAAGTATTTCTTTCAATGCAAGAAAGCCCGGTATTTTGGTACAATGTGCCCATTATTTATTTGCGTCCAATGGAAACGGATTCTTTAAGAACTATAATTGGTGTACCTAAAGAAGGAAAACATTTTGCTTTAAGCGATTTTATAAACGAAGATGGTTCATATAAATTAAGTCCATATTTAGAAGAAACTTACAGTGCTGCTATTCCTAACGGATATCAAAAAAAAATAAAAGAAACAGACGAGCGTGTTACTTTACTCTATAATACCATTCAAGGCGCGTCTTTAAAATTATTTCCAATACCAGAGGATGAAAACAATAAATGGATTTCTTCTTACGAATACAAATTAGGTGCAGTTCCTATACAAGATTCGCTTTATGCCAATTTTATAAAAAATGGATTAGAGGTATACTTATATACCTTAAATCAGGCTAAACAAACAGGCGATTTTTCTCAAGCTTCAAAAATTGTGGAGTCCTTTAAAAAAACTCAGCAAAAGTATGGCGGAGAAGTTATGTTAAGTGATAAAAAAATAAAAACGGAAATACTTTATAACAAATACGACATTTTTAAGAAGCTGTTTAGTTGGTATATGTACGCTGGTACATTAATGTTTATTTTAATTATAATTCAAATATTTAAAGATAAAAGCAAAGCATTAAACCTATCGGTTAATATTTTTAAGTTCATAATTTATGGGGTTTTTATTTTACACACAGCTGGCTTAATTGCACGTTGGTATATATCTGGACATGCGCCATGGAGTGATGCTTACGAGTCTATGATTTATGTAGCTTGGGCAACTATGTTTTTTGGTTTAGCCTTTGGTAGAAAAAGCGATTTAACTTTAGCTTCAACAGCATTTGTAACTTCAATGATTTTAATGATTGCACACTGGAATTGGATGGATCCTGCCATTGCTAATCTACAACCAGTTTTAAATAGTTATTGGTTAATGATTCACGTAGCGGTTATAGTTGCTAGTTACGGTCCATTTACTTTAGCTATGATTTTAGGTGTTGTGGCACTATTTTTAATGGCATTTACCAATAAAAATAATAAAGTTAAAATGGATTTAAACATTAAAGAGCTTACTATAATTAACGAAATGGCTTTAACTGTTGGTTTAGTTATGCTAACTATTGGTAACTTTTTAGGTGGTATGTGGGCTAACGAAAGTTGGGGACGTTACTGGGGTTGGGACCCTAAAGAAACTTGGGCTTTAATTAGTATTATGGTTTATGCCTTTGTAATACACATGCGTTTGGTTCCTGGTTTACGAGGCCGTTGGATTTATAACTTATTATCTATTGTGGCTTTTGCTAGTATAATGATGACTTATTTTGGTGTTAATTTCTACTTAGCAGGTTTACACAGTTACGCAAGTGGCGATCAAATTGTAAGTTTAAAATTTATTGGTATAGCTTGTGGAATAGTTGCTATTTTAGGTTTTGTTAGCTACAGAGGCTATACAAAATATTATAAAAAATAATCATGCATTCCAAGGTTATTAAGGTTTTAAGTAAACTAAAGGTTTTTAAATATTTAAAATTAAATAAAAGCATAAACCTTAATAATAAAAAATTTATAATTCCTATAAATAATGATGTAGGGCAGTTACATTTGTCTAACCCAGAGCCATGGATGCTAGACCTTCTTAAAACACTCTCACCATTAATAACTTCTACTTTTGTTGATGTGGGAGTAAATATTGGACAAACTTTATTAAAATTTAAAAGTATTTTCCCAAATAGTTATTATCTGGGTTTCGAACCTAATTTAGTATGTTTTAATTATCTTGAAAACTTAATCAAATTAAATAAGCTTAGCTCAGTTAAAGTCTTGCCTTTAGGAATTTCTAATAAAACTAATTCCGGTATTTTATATTTGTTTAATAATAATGATACGGACCCTTCAGCTTCAATAATTGATGGTTTTCGTCAAAAAAATCAAATTAAAAAACAAATTGATATTCAATTGTCTACATGGTCAGATGTAAAACACAAATTTGATTTTAAAAATATTTCTGTTTTAAAGATAGATGTTGAGGGAGCAGAGTTAGAGGTTTTGCGGAGTTTCGAAAAAGATTTAAAAAAATATTCTCCAATTATTATTATTGAAATCTTACCGGTTTATAACATAGAAAATGAATTAAGAATAAAAAGACAGAACAGTGTTCAAGAGTTAGTTTTAAATTTAGATTATGTTATGTTTAGGGTAGTTAAAGAAAAAAAGAGACTTTTAAAATTTGAACAAGTTGAAGTTATTGGTATTCATGAAAATATTAATGATTGTGATTATGTAATGGTGCCTAAACAAAAGCTAAGACATTTTAATAAATTAATTGTTTAAATTAAGTCTTTTATATAGCTAAAAGTAATGCCAAATATTATGGCTAACCCAAAACTAAGTAAGGTTCCAATTAAAATATATTCGGTTAATTTTCGGTCTTTTGCCTTAGATAAATCGCCAAAACGAAACACCGATTTTGCAGCAATTAAAAATCCAATACCTTCCCAGTGTTGGGTAATTACAAATGCAAATACAAATAAACGCTCGAGCATGCCAATATAAGCTCCAGCTTTTTCTAACGAAGCTTCTTCGGTATATTCCTTTAAATCCCATTTAGAGATTATGGTTTTCATAATTATTGAAGATACATAGGTTATACCAATAATAGATGTAACGAATAATAGAATTTCTGTTTTGTAAAATAGTTTAAAACTAAAGGTTACTGGTTCGTATATTCTTAAAACAAGACCTAAAATTATAATATGCGCCAATTGGTCTAAACCAAAAAGAATTCTTGAATTTATTTTAGATTTTAAATTGAGTTTAATAACGTCAATTATATAATGACTAACAATAATTATTAAAATTCCTAACCAATATTTGAAATTCGCTTGAAGCACAAAAAGTAAAGCGCCTAAGTGAACTAAAATATGAAAATATAGGTATTTAGATTTATGCTTATAAGCTTCCTTATGCGTAACCCATTTTTGTGGTTGCAGTAAAAAATCACCAATAAAATGAGCTAAAATTAATTTAATGGCTAAGGCAATCATAGTTGTTGTATTTGGTTTTTGTAATAGTCTAGAAGTTTTAAAATTTCATCAAAACCACCACGTTTAAGCCCTTCACTAATATTACTTTGCGATTTTTTTAGTAATTCGGCTATTTCGTTTTGTTTCATGTTAGGATTTTCTAAACTCGTTTTTATAATTAATGATGAAATACTAGTCCAGTTATTCATGGTAAGTTGTGCTAGTTCTAACATAAGGTTTAAAGTTATATCGAAATTTTTAAACCTAGATTTAATAGCCAAAGTATTTTTCTTTAAACTTTCAAAACATTCACCAGAATTTATAAAAGCAGATCCATTTGATTCTGTAATTTTATAAGAGTCATAATTTTTTTCACCTAAGCCGATAGCAAGTCTAACATCAATATTTTTATATTGTTTAATAGTGGATTTTATTAAAAAACTGGCAAAAAGAGCATCTTCAGGTTTAACTTCTAATTGAAAACTATCACCACGAAAAATTTCCCATGTTTTTGGGGTTTTACCAAAATAGAGTAGGCAAGTTTTAAGTGAATTTAACCATTGTTCAGGTTCACTTTGCCTTGAATTTATAATATCACCAGTAATTATAGCTATCATTTTTAAATATTATTTATTCAAAAATATATTATTTTTATCAGATAAACAAAAATATCCTTTAATTATAAGATATTTAATATTATCTTTTTTTTAACAGATATTTTAAAATGAATTTTTATATTTAAAATAATAAATTAAAATATAAGTATATGAAGTTATTTAATGAGTTTAAAGAATTTGCTGTAAAAGGAAATATGATGGATATGGCCATAGGTATAATAATAGGTGCCGCCTTTAACAAAGTTGTAGATGTTTTAGTTAAAAAAGTATTTTTACCACCTTTATCTTTATTAACCGATGGTGTAAACTTCCAAGATAAGCGTATTATATTAAAAGATGCCGTAAATAATGTAGATGGAACAATAAAAACCGAAGAAGTAGCTATAGGTTATGGTGCTTTTGGTGAGGCCATTATAGATTTTATAATAATTGGATTTACTGTTTTTGTAATTGTAAAGTTTTTAAATAAATTAAGAAATAAAGCACAAGACACTAAAGATAAAACCGTGGTTACTCCAAAAGATATTGAGTTATTATCTAAACTTACGGATTTAATGGAGGAGCAGAATAAATTATTGAAACTAAGTAAAAAGTAGAAACGTAGAAGATGGCTTTATTTTTTACACATTATCATCCAATGTTTTTCATTTGGATTTATAACGGGTTCATTAATTTCTTTGGCCGTTAATAAATTATAACGCCCAAATTCTTCTTTTACAGAGTCTTCGTTATAAAAATATAAATTTAAACCATTGGGTGAAAAATAAGTGTTTTCGCATATTTTTTCACCCAAACCAAATCGCTTATCGTTAATAGATAAAGCTACAAAAATCATAATACCGCTAGGTTTTAATTGTGTGTAGCAATCCTTTATAAGCTTTAGTCTGTCAGCTTCATTTAAAAGGTGAATGAGCGAGTAACAATATATGGCATCATAAAGTATGCTATCAAACGGCATATTAGTAACAGAGCCATGATGTATAATTGTAGTATTTTCAAAATATTTACGAGCTCTTTTAATGGCAGTTTTAGAAATTTCAATGCCAGTAACATTAATACCTTTATCGTAAAAAATTTTAGCATTTCTACCATATCCAAACCCTGGAATTAGTAAGCTTTTTACGTTATGCTTCTCCAGAATATTGAGTACATGTTTGGCGTTATCTGTAGGTGTTTCGCCCCACATTTTATCGTTATTTTTAAAAATGGATTCCCAAAATTCTGCCATGTGATAGTTTCCTAACCTTTTTGGTTAACTTTTTTAAGCATTAGTAATTTCCTGAACTTCTCTAAATGTTTGTCCTTTTGCATTTACCCATTCAGTAAATCCATTCGAATTTCTTCCTAAAATCATATTAGAGGCAGCACTAGGACTATTAAATATGGTGTCTTCAACAAAAATTAATTTATCTTTATGTTCTTGCATTATTTCAGTTTCAACTAATTTTCTTCTCATGTTTCTATAAGTTTCGGTACAAGAATTAGATAGATTCTTTTTAGCTTCACTTCCTTTAAGAACAATATAACCTTGGTCGGTTTCTTTCATAGAAGCTTTAAAGGTTTTTGTCTTAATGTAATAGGTTTCATGAGTGAACTTAGATTTTTCAATTTCAGCCTCAGTAGATTGTTTAATTGTGGATGATATAAGAAACTTAAATCCCATAACGGGAAGGATTAACTTGATTTGTTCTAGAAAATATTCCATATCAGAAATATCTGCCTCATGTAAAGTTGGTAAACTAGGAGAATTTCCATTATCAATTTGTGCGGTTTTAGCTTCAACTGCTAATTGTACAAGTCTAGATTCTAAATATCTTATCTGTGTTTTTGTTAGCAATTCATCTTTACTTACAAAAAATATAAGCTCTTTAAAATCTTTATTTGGATCACTTAAATGTTGTTTTAAACGAGTTTTTATGTTCTCAGCTTCTCCAATATAAATTTTCTCATCAAAAGCATCATCTGTAGGATCTCCTTTTAAACAATAAATACCAGGATTATCAAATTCACTTCTGTTCATTATTTTATTAACTGATGCACGTGGACTGTAAATGGCTTTGCCAACCCAATTTCCGATTTCACTTAATCGTGGACCATATGCTGTTCCATCAATCATATAAACTGTTAATTTTTTTCCCATTTATGAATTTTAGATAAAATGAATTAACTGAAAAAATAGTTTAATTAAGTTAAAGTTATAAAAATCAATCCAAAACCTCACGTAACTTCTCAAAAGCAATCGCATCAAAACTAGTTACAACTAAATTGGCAGTGCTATAATCTTGGTTTGTTGAATGTAAACTATCGTAACCAACGCAAAAAATATTTGCAGCATTAGCTGCTTTTATGCCATTAGTAGAATCTTCAATAACTAGGCACTCTTCATTTTTAAAACCTGTAGACTCTGCGGCTTTTATAAAAATTTCTGGATGTGGCTTGCTTTGTTTTAAATCGGCACCACTAAATTTAGCCGAGAAGTATTGATTTAAATCAAAACGTTCAAATATTTGATTTATACTTGGCATTGATGCCGAAGAAGCTAAAACAAGCTTTAAACCATTGGCATGATAATTTTTAATTAGCTTTAAAACACCATCGATAAGTTGTAGTGCGTCATCATTTTCAAAAATATTTTTGTAATGTTTTCGCTTAAGCTTTACCAGTGTTTCTGGAGCTTCATTTAAATTAAAAACTTCACATACTTTTTTGCAAACGTTAAGTGTAGATTGTCCTGTAAACGATTCGTATAACTCTTTAGATACATTGGCGCCAACATCATTAAACATTTTATGGTAAGCTTTATGGTGTAAAGGTTCGCTATCAATAATAACACCATCCATATCAAAAATTACGGCTTTAAGCATAATAGTTTTTTTAACGAATATATATGAAATTGAAAAGGCTTCCTAAATTTCTTTTGGTGTTTTAAAATTATATAAGCACTTTAGCCAATAAATATTTTAAAAAATTAAAACGAAAACAGAATTACATAAGAATAATAAGCATAAAGCTGGTTATAATCTAGATGCTTTATGTTTGGTTTGTCCGGAGTTAAACACTTTTGTTTATGTAAATAAATACAATAAAAAAACTATAGATTTTGCTAATCCTAAGGCTGTAAAACTTTTAAATAAAGCCTTATTAATTAGCGGTTACCATATTGAATATTGGGAATTTCCAGATGATAATTTATGCCCGCCAATTCCTGGACGAGTTGATTATATTCATTATTTAAATGATTTATTAATAGGCCATAACATTACTAAAAATATTTTGGTTTTAGATGTAGGTACTGGAGCAACATGTATTTACCCATTGTTAGGCTATGCGGAATATAATTGGCAATTTGTAGGAACCGATATTGATAAATCTTCTTTAGAAAGTGCGGAACATATTGTTGCATCAAACAATTTATCAAAAAAAATTTCCTTTAGGTATCAAAAGGAAGTAAAGCATATTCTTGATGGTGTAATAAAGCCATCAGATAGATTTTCGGTTTCTATGTGTAATCCGCCCTTTTACAAATCAGAAAAAGAAGCTATTGATGCTACCACAAGAAAGCAAAATAATTTAAAGACTACAAAAGAGAAATTAACGAGAAACTTTTCGGGTAAACATAACGAACTTTGGTATGAAGGTGGCGAAAAGGCTTTTCTTCATAATTATATTTATGAGAGTACAGGTTTTAAAGATAATTGCATTTGGTTTACATCTTTAGTATCTAAAAAAGAGTTACTTAAGGGTTTAGAAATTTCTTTAAAAAAAATAAAAGCTACTCAAGTAAAAATTATTAATATGGGACAAGGCCATAAATTATCTAGAATTATAGCGTGGACATTTCAATAAAATTTAATTATTGGTTTTCCTAAAATCTATTTTATAAAAAAATCCTAATTGTAAACGGTGTAAATCTAGCCCTTTTACTTTTCTGTTTAAATAACCTACTTGTACATTTGCCGATTTAAAAACATTTACACCAAAAGCCCCATAGGCTCTGTTTTCTGTAAAGCCATCATTTTTATTGGTTTGTATAGTCCAAATAAACTCGTTGTGTAATCGTATAAAAAAGGTGTTATTTAATTTTATTTTAGTGCCTAATCTATAACGTGTTCTGTGGTGTAAAACATTTTCAGTTGGTTCAGGTTTATTTAATAAACGTTGTTCAAGACGAATTCTTAAATCAAAAGGTAATTTTGCAATAGTTTGTTTGTATCCTAATTGTTCGTAAAATCTATTTTCGTAGGTATGTGTTCCAGGTTTGTTAAATCCGCTATCAATATCATTAAAACCATAAGAAGCCGAAGCTGTTAATTTTGAATTTACATGATAGTTAAAAACTAAGCTGGTAAACAAAAAGTTGAAATTATCAGGAATTTCATAATGCCAAGATTGAACCACATTGCTAATACTAACTTTGTCTGTAAGTCTGTAACTAGCGCCATAGGTAAACCAAGACCCTATTTTGTCTTCTACTGGAGATTGGGCAAAAGTTGTGCTTATCGTAATGAATACGACACTTAAAATTATATGTTTTTTCATGATTAGGGGTGTTAAAATGGCCAAATAACAGGTACTAATAGCATAGATATAATTAAGAATATTAATAATAAAGGTGCCCCAACTTTTAAATAATCCATAAATTTATAACCACCAGACGTCATTACCATAGCGTTTGTTGTTGTGCCAATTGGTGTTAAAAATGCAGTTGAAGCACTTATAGCTACCACAATCATAAAAGGTTCTGGTGATAAGTTTAAAGAATTAGCTGCAAGAATTGCAATTGGTGCCATTAATACAGCGGTGGCAGAGTTATTAATAACTTGACTAAATGTAGTTGTTAATAAAAATACACCACCTAGTAAAACAACAGGGTGAATGGCTCCCAAATAATCTACTAAAGCATTTGCTATTACTTGTGCGGTTCCTGTTTTTTGTAGTGCAATACCCATTGGTATCATGGCAGCAATCATTACAACACTAATCCAGCTAATACCTTTGTAGGCCTTTGCCATAGGAATACAACCTGTTAGTAATATTATTCCTGCCGAAATTAAAGCAGCAATAGATCCTGGTACAATTTTAAAAACCATAAAAACTATCATTAATAATAGCGCACCTAACGCAATGTAAGATTTGTGATTAAGACTTTCAACGTTTTTTGCCATACCTTCAGGGCTTCCACAAATAACTAAATTTCCATGTTGGTTTTTTAATTCTTCAATACTATCCCAACTTCCTCTTAAAATAAATGAATCGCCAGCCTCAACAGTAAATTCTTTTTTGGTAAGTGGCTTATTGTTTCTAGAAGCTGCTAATAATTGTATACCAAATCGATTAAAATAATCGCCTAGTTTATATTTTCTTCCAACAAAAATTGAGTTTGGGTTTACAATAACTTCAACCATACCAACCTCTTGATTAATTAAATTGTTTTTTAACTCATCGGTTTCTGGCTCTAGAGGCAATAATCCTAAACTAAATTCAATCATTAATTTATTAATAGCTTCAGTATCTCCTTTTACAGTAATGATATCATGATATTTCAAGTTTGTATTTAAATCTGGAAATTCCTCGTATTGCGGAATGCCTTTAAGCATATTTGGATGTCTGCGCTTTAAACGAATTACCGATACGTTATAATTTTTCTCTAATTTCCATTTTTTTAGTTTAGTGTCGATTAAAGGAGAAACAGAACGAATTCTAAGTCTGTAATAAGCATCGTTAACTTGGTAGGCTTTAATCCAGTTGTGTAAAGTAGACTCTATATTTACAGGCTTATTATTGGTTTTGTTTTTTGGTAAAATCTTGTAAGCTACATATCTAAAATAAATTAGAGCAATAATTAATAGAGGTAAACCAATAAGGGCGAATTCAAAAAACGAAAAGCCTTCAAATCCATTTTCAACTAAGGCATTACTAGCAATAATATTTGGAGGTGTTCCTGTTAAAGTTAATAACCCACCAGTGTTAGATCCAAAAGCAACAGGCATAAGCATTTTAGAGGGGAGTGTACCAATACTCCAAGCCGAAGAAATTGTAAGTGGCATTAATGTAGCAACAGTACCGGTATTACTAACAAAACCAGATAATACACCAGCGCCTAAGCTAACAATAACTAATAATTTAGGAACACTTTTACCTGCCCATTCAATAAACTTTTTACCTGCAACGGCAGTCCATCCTGTTTGCGAAATACCTTCACCAATAATAAAAAGAGCAGCAATCATAATAACCGTTGGGTTGCTAAAGCCACTTAGCGTTTCACTAGGAGTTAAAATACCTGTAAGGTATAAACTTATCATGGAAATTAATGCCACAATATCTGGCGTAAATTTTCCCCAAACAAACAAACTAATAGTTACAACTAAAATAAACAACATTAAATACATACCTGAAATTTTTGTATTAATTACAGGGTAAAATTACTATAGAGAGTTTGTATTAAAACTGACTAATATCATGCTTTGTTAAAAGCTTTAATTTTTAAATTATTAATGTTTTTAGGGTGATTAAATTAAAGATTATTAAAACTACTACGTTTTAGTTTTGAGCATTTTTAATTTAATTAAATCAAAAGAAAAAATATTATAAATTATAAGAGGTTAAAATTCTGTTTATTTTTAAGTTAAATTGTTATTTAAAAGTGTACATGTTTGTATTTTGCATACCAAGTTTAAAAATAAGAATATGAAGTTAGATATTTTAGCCTTTGGAGCACATCCTGACGATGTTGAGTTAGGATGCGGAGCAACTTTAGCAAAAGAAATTTCTGAAGGTAAAAAAGTAGGGATTATAGATTTAACTCAAGGAGAGTTAGGAACTCGTGGTACAGCAAAAACTAGAGCAGAGGAGGCAGAAGATGCAAAAAATATTTTAGGAGTTGTAATTAGAGAGAATTTAGCTTTCGCTGATGGATTTTTTATTAACGATAAAAAACATCAATTTGAAATAATTAAAATGATAAGAAAGTACAAACCCGATATTGTACTTTGTAATGCTATTGATGATCGTCATATTGATCATGGCAAAGGCAGTAAGCTTGTTAGTGATGCCTGCTTTTTAAGTGGTTTAGTAAAAATAGAAACTAAACTTGATGAAGAAAACGAAGTACAAAAGCCTTGGCGACCTAAACACGTTTATCATTATATACAATGGAAGGATATTAAACCCGATTTTGTTGTGGATGTAACAAATTTTATTGATAAAAAAATGGAAGCTGTTTTAGCTTATAAAACACAATTTTTTAACGCTAACAGCAAAGAGCCTGCAACACCTATTTCTAGCAAGAATTTTACTGATAGTGTGATATATAGAGCAAGAGACTTAGGAAGATTAATAGGAGTAGAACACGCAGAAGGCTTTACAGTTGAGCGCTACGTTGCTGTAAATAGTTTATACAATTTGAAATAAAATTGGAAATTTTTTTTGTAGATACAAAGTAATAAATTACATTTGCACTCGCATTAAATAATGCGATTAAATGGTGGTTGTAGCTCAGTTGGTTAGAGCGCCTGATTGTGGTTCAGGAGGTCGTCGGTTCGAGACCGATCTTCCACCCAAATTAAAAAGCCTCTCCTTTTTTGGAGGGGCTTCTTTTGTTTATAAGAGTCAGTAAAAACGTAAAAAAAGCCTTTTATAAAAATTATAAAAGGCTTTTGCTTATTTTAAGTAATAAAGTTAATCTACTTTTAAGCGTTCTTCTCTGTTTGCAATTTCCCAAGCGGTTGTAAAAATTAAACGCGTTCTTGTTTCTAAAAATTCGTAATTAATTTTATCTGGAGTATCACTTGGTCTGTGGTAATCGGCATGAGTACCATTAAAATAGAAAATAACAGGAATGTTGTTTTTCGCAAAATTATAATGATCTGATCGGTAATAAAAACGATTAGGATCGTTTATGGCATTATACGTATAGTCGAATTCTAAATTAAAGTACTTTTTGTTAATTTCTTCGGAAAGTTGATGCAATTCTGTACTTAATTTATCAGACCCTATTAAATACAAATAATTTTCACCACCTTCATGTTTAGCATCTACACGACCAACCATATCAATATTTAAATCAACTACAGTGTTTTCTAGAGGAAAAACAGGATCGACATTGGTGTAGTAACTAGAGCCGTAAAGTCCAAGTTCTTCTCCGGTAACATGTAAAAACAAAATGGAACGTTTTGGGCCATTTCCTGCTTTTTTAGCCTCGTTAAAAGCTTCAGCAATTTCTAAAACCGCAACTGTACCAGAGCCATCATCGTCGGCACCGTTGTTTATTTCGCCATCGCTTGAAATACCAATGTGATCTAGATGTGCCGAAATTACAACAATTTCGTTTGGTTTTTCGGAACCTTCAATGTATGCTAAAACATTTTCTGAAGCTTTAATGCCATGGTGAAAATATGATTCTGGAATTTCTTGAAAATAGTCATCTTCGGAGATAGGCGAAGGAATACCATTTTCAACATAAAAATTTTTTATAAACTCGATGGCTTTTTTTTGTCCAGGTTCTCCTGTTTTTCGTCCTTCATATTCATCGGACGCATAAATGTAAAGCATCTCTTTTAATTCTTCTGCACTTATGGTTTTGGCAAAAGTTTCAACTTGGTGGACATTCTTTGTCTTGTTTTGTGAAGAGCTACAAGAGATTATAGTCGATGCAATAAATGCAAATAGTGCTATTTTTTTCAATATTATAAAGGTTTATGCAAATATATCATAAATAAACAATACATTAATAAAACATGGGCTGCGGGTTACTCAATTTCGAGATTTTCTAGCTCAGTTTCATCAATTTCAACGTCTTCGAATTCTATAGTTTCCAATTCATCTATATCAACATTTTCATTCATATTAATATTTTTTAGATCTTCAGCTTCAACTTCAATGTCGCTTTCGTCAATATTAATAGATTCAAGTTCAGATTCATCAATTTCTAACTCTTCAATATCGAGTTCTTCTAATTCCTCAATAGCCTCTTCTTCAAGTCTAATTTCTGTTTCTTCTAAAACTTTGGTGTCTTCTATAACTGTTTCGGTAAAGATCGCTTTATATATAGTTAATATTAACGCTAAACCGGTTAACATTAACGTAAATGGTATAATTTTTTTTATTTCACCCGATTTTTTGGACAAATAGTACGCAAAACCAACTAATGCGAGTGCTATAATTCCAGGAATTACAGCTAAATTAGAAATTGGTAACACCGAAAAAATAACGGTAAAAATGGCGGCAATTAAGCCTAAGATGGTTAGTAGTTTTTTCATTATCTTAATTTTTTAAGCCCGATGCCGATTTAATTTTTAATTCACCATTACCCACAGGGATTTTAAATTTTCCGTAAACAGGCACTTTGTTAGCATCGGCAGTTAACCATAACACATTACTGTTTTTTCCTTGTAAAACGTTGCTGTCAGCAGATCCTATTGCAATTTTATAACACGATTTACTGCCAATAGCAGTAGAAATAGTTTCTTTACCCAAATAAGTTATTTGAACATTATATTCTTTTCGGTCGAAAATAATATTTTGTGTTATTGTATTGCCATTTGCCATAGATGCATAATCAAGCAAGCGAACAGAATAAAGTGTTGAAATAATATCTTTAGTTCCAGAATTAATCGATACGGTTTTGTTTTCTACTCTATTTTTACTTTTGGTTTGAACTGTTTTAACCGTTTTTGTTTTATGACTAAAGGTGTATTTCATTTTTTTGAAATAGCCGCCTTCGTTTATAGAACGATTATATAAATATGGTGTAAGCGATTTAGGGCTTACATAACTTTCGTATAAATCTCTAATTTTAAAAAAGTTATCCCATTTGCTGTAAGTGGTAGCTGTACATTTTAAGCGCAATAAAGTTGCTTTCGATGTTTTAACAGGACTAGTTTCCATGTTAATTTGAGCCAAATCGGTTAAAATACCAGACATGTTATAAGAAGCCGTATATACTAATTTTTCGTTAAAACCAACTGCTGTATTTTGGGCATTTACGGCAATGGTAAACATAAATAGGCAAATAAAAGATAATCGTAACATAAAGTACATTTTAGGGTTAATAACGGTTGTTAACACATTTATTGTGCCGAAAATACAATGCAAAAGATAAATAATCTAATTTTTAATTTAAAGAATAAAGTATTTTACTATAAAGAAGTTTTGTAACGATTCTTATATTCTTGTTTTTTTGCTTAAAGGTTATAAATGTATGGTTTTATAAATGTAAGAAATACAAGTAAATTTAATTAACAATATGTTTAATTAAATCTCTGCTTAAAGAATAAATATCTTTTGTATGATTCGAAAATATTCGATATTTATTTGATATAATTTATAAAAAATAACGATTCATAATTATTAGTGTTTAATAAACTTGAAGCGTTTTGTGCCAATAGGAGTCCCTATATTTAAAATATAAAGACCATTTTTTAATGTATTTATAGGTATACGCGAAGTAATATTGCTGTTAACACTTAAAACATTTTGCCCACTAGTATTGTAAATAATTAAGTGTTTAAAACTTTGTTTTTCAATATTTTGTATTTGTAAAACGGCTTCATCTTTTAAATATATTAAGTCAATATTTTCTATATCTTCATTTGTAACTACATTTAAGAGAGAACTTTTTTCTTGATACGAAATACTAAATCTTGACACATCAATTGTTTCGTTAATCCAAACTTCTGCGGGTGATTCAGATAAATTATAACTTAAATTAGTTGCATTATCTTTTAAAAACACATTTATATTCTTAGGGAAGTTTTCCGTTTTGTTTAGTCCAATTTTGAAATTTCCAGAAGTATATATGTTTACGCCTAAAGGTAATGTTTCGTTTTCATCAAATTCAGGTAAAGCCATTATGCATAAATTATCATTATTCATAACCCAATACATTTCGTTCTTATGATCGTTAAATGCTTTAGCGTCGTAACCATTATCATAATCATGTGTTGTATTTTTTATATAACCTAAACCAATTATTCGCATATATTGGTTCGGGTCTGTAAAGGAAAGCCACATTTTAATTCTATTATCTTGTCTATTTGCCTGAGCAAACATATTGGTTGTACTTATAAAGGCAAAAATTATGTAGACATATATATTTTGGGACATATCGCTAGATTTTATACGAAAATATAAAATAACAACGATAAAATGTTTAAAAAATCGATAAAATGTAAAAAATTAATTGTTTTGTAAGATTTATAGTATATAAATTATCGATAAACTGTACTTAACCAGTTATTATTTTTATAATTTAAAAAAAATGTAACAAAAAATATATCTATACGTCATATTGATATAAAACAAATTAATCATGGAAACGAACTATTATACTTTAAAACGAACTGACAACCAATTATTAGCATTAACACATTTATCTCAATTACTTACTTGCTTTACTGGATTTGGAGGGTTAATTGTACCTTTAATAATTTGGGCAACACAAAAAGATAACGTAGAAGGTTTAGATATTCATGGAAAATCTATAATTAACTTTCAGTTAAGCATTGTTGTATATTCTGTATTAAGTATTCCTTTAATATTACTATTTGGTTTAGGTATATTAACATTTATTTTTATCGGCATTTTGGCTTTTGTTATGCCAATTATAAACACCATAAAAGCTAGTAACGGCGAATTACCTAGCTACCCATTATCTTTTAATTTTATTAGTTAGTGTTATTTTATATTAAGAGATATTAAACGCCTACAATTGTAGGCGTTTTTTGTATTTAGAAAAAAAATAAGGACTTACAGCAAAATGCAAGTACCAGTATTTACATAAATGTTAAGTTTGTTGTTTAGTAATTATGCGCTATTGTTTTAACTATATACTTGTTTGTTTTTTTTGCTTTGTGTTACAGGCTCAAAATCCGGTATCTGTAAATATGGGAAGTATTTCTCAACTTCCAGATTTTGAATTTTATGATATTGCTGAAGATGAAGACCATTACATATGGTTAGCAGCAGATAAAGGATTGTATCGATATGACGGAAAAACATATCATAATTTTGATAACCCTAAAAAAAAATCAAATTCAATATTTCAACTACAATTTGATCACGAAGGAAAACTTTGGTGTAATAACATTTACGGACAATTTTTTTATGTTGAAAACGATAGTTTAAAATTATTTTTCGATGCTAGTAAATTCGTTAAAGGTCAATTAGCTTCTTATCAGGTTTTAGAAAAAAGTGTTCGTATATTCACAGAATCAGGTATTTATGATATAAATAAAGATTCTAAAAATATCTCACCAGTTTTTAATGGCATGTGTATTAGTAATGCAACTGTAAATGATGCGAACTATACGTTTGTTATTAATTTAGAGGGTGCTTTAAAACGTCATAGAGTTTATAAATTTAAAAACGGAATAGCTAAAAAAATTATTGAAATAACTACTTCAAAACTCATTCAATCACCAAAACTTTTTGCTTTTAACAATGTTGTGTTTTTTACACATAAAAGTTCTAATGGTAATGTAATATACCTAGTTGATAAACAAAATGACTCTTACACTAAGATAGAAACCCCAAAACAGTTGCAAAATGAAACTATTTATAATGTTTTAAGTTTTAACAATGAGTACTGGTTTTTAACTAATTCTGGTGTGCATATATTTAAATTAACAGGAAAATCATTAATATTTAAAGAACAGCTTTTTAAATCAGAATCTATTACAGACATTCAAATAGATTTTAATAAAAATTATTGGTTTGCAACTTTAGATAATGGTGTTTTTGTATCACCAAATTTAAATATTAGGCAAGTAGAACATAAAAATAAAGTAACTGCATCTGCTGCTTTACACGATAATAATTTTGTGTTAGGTACAAACAATAGTAAGCTGTTGTTTTATAACAAAGATAAACTGTATAAAACCATTCAATTACCTGGAAAAAAAATTATAGGAAATTTATTTTTTGATGATAAAACCGAACAATTAATTGTAAGCATAAATTCATCAGAATCGTTTATTGTGAATTTAAAGTCTTTTAAAATAAAAGATGTAACATATACCTTTTCTGTAGCAAAGAGCTTTTCTAAAATTAATGATAGTACTTTGTTTTACGGTAACTACCGGCAAGGTATTGTTTATAAAAAACCATATAGTTTAGATCACAAAAAAGAGCTCCGTTCAAGTCGAGTAAAAGCCTCTGCAGTTTGTAAGAATAGTCTGTTTGTATCTTATATTGATGGATTTTTTGTTTATAATTTAGAAAATTTCAAATCAAAAGAAATAAACTATAATTCTAAAAACTTATTAGTTAACGCTATTGCATCAAATAACGAAAAAATAATTTGGTTAGCTACACAGCACAATGGTTTGCTTAAACTTGAAAATAATACACTATCAAAATTAGAAATTGGTTTACCCAAAAACCTTCATATAAATAATTTAAAATATGATAATAATTTATTGTGGATTTCATCAGATTCTGGACTGTTTCAGTACAATATAAACACAAAAACATTAAAATTTTTAAGTGCTCAAGATGGTTTAAATACTGCCGTAAATAACTTTTTAATACTTAAAAACAAAATAGTAGTTACTTTGCCAACGTCGTTTTATTTGCTTCCAAAACATGAAGGATTATTTAAATCATTTAAAACAGCAAGAGTAAAAATAGAAAGCGTAAAGATAAATGACCGAGATACACTACTTAAACCAACCTATAAATTACCACATGATTTAAATAAAATTGAAATTCAGTTTAATTCTAATGGTTTTCAATCTAACCAACTAGTAAATTATAAGTACAGGGTTAAACAACTAGATACGAGTTGGCAAAATATACCCAAAAACACACATTTTGTTAATTTTAATAGTTTGGCTAATGGTAGTTACACGTTCGAGCTTAAAGCAAAAAATAGTAGCGCCAAAGGTTATGTTTATGCATCGCCAATAACATTTATAATTAGCAAACCTTTTTGGGAAACGTATTGGTTTTATGGTTTAATAATGTTGTCAATTTTTGGTTTAATATGGCTGTACTTTATAAATCGTTTAAAGCAAAAGGAAAAACAGCGCATTTTAGAAATTGATAAAATTTTAATCGATAAAAAAATAACGAATTTAAGACTAGAAAATCTGCGTTCGCAAATGAATCCGCATTTTATTTTCAATGCCTTAAATTCCATTCAAGATTATATTGTTTCAAACGAAAAAGAATTAGCAAGTTCGTATTTAGTAAAGTTTAGCCGATTAATCCGAATGTATTTAGATTACAGTCAGCAAAACGAAATTTCTTTAGAAGAAGAGCTAAATGCATTAAAACTGTATTTAGAATTAGAAAAAGTACGTTTTGAAGATGAGTTAGATTACAAAATATCTGTCGATAATCAGTTGAATACAAAACAAATAAAAGTACCATCATTGTTTATTCAACCTTATGTAGAAAATGCCTTAAAACACGGTTTGTTACATAAACCAAATAATAGGCAATTACAGGTTGAAGCAAAAATTATTTTAGATAATAGGTTGCAAATAACGGTAACAGATAATGGTATTGGGCGAGAACAATCAGAGAAATTAAAACGCCCTAATAAACAGCATAAACCTTTTGCTACTCGGGCAAACCAAGAACGAGTATATTTATATAAAAACAAACTAAAACGTGATATTACCATTATCACAAAAGATTTAGTTACAGACAAAAATATACCATCAGGCACTCGAGTAATTATAATGATGCCAATGTAATAATATATGAAAGCGATAATTATTGACGATGAAAAACGCGCCAGACATTTACTGTCTAATTTGTTAACCCAACATTGCACAAGTATTACCTCTATTAATGAAGCTCAAGATTTAGCATCTGGAGTAGATGTAATAAAAACATTAAAACCAGATGTAGTATTTCTAGACATTGAAATGCCAAATCAATCAGGTTTAGATATTTTAGAATACTTTCCTAACATCATAGACTTTAAAATTATATTTGTAACAGCCTATAATCAATATGCTATTGAAGCTTTTAAATTATCGGCAGTAGATTATGTATTAAAACCAGTTGATACCAACGAGTTAAAAGAAGCAGTTACTAAAGCCGAAGAAGCGATAAAAGCCAATAATTTAAATGACCAGTTAAATAAGTTACGCGACTCTTTAAAACAACTTTCCATAGATAAAATTGCATTAGAAATACCAAAAGGTATCCTATTCGCTTCACATAGCGATATAGTATATTTTGAGGCAGATGGTATGTATACCAACGTACAACTTATTAATGGAAAACAAAAAACGATTTGTAAACCATTAAAACATTTTGTTGAGCAATTAGAACGCAACGCGATGTTTTTTAAATGTCACAGATCATATTTAATCAATTTAAAATATGTAGATGAATTGGTTAAAGACGATGGCGATTATTTGCTAATGAACAATCAAAAACGCATCCCCATTTCAAGATCTAAACGCGACCAATTTTTAGAGGTAATAAAGGAAACGTTTATGTGATTTTCATTCAGAAAGAAATTAGAGCTATTCAGAAAAAAGCAAATTAAAAACCTTACGTATTGCGTTTGTTTTGTAGTTGATTAATCATAAAAATCTCAACTACAATGAAAAAAAAATTACTCTTATTTTCCTTTTTAATGGCAACTGCATGGTTTAGTACACATGCACAAAATGTTAATATTCCCGATGCTAATTTTAAAGCTTATCTTGTTGGAGATACAGCAATTAATACTAATAGTGATTCAGAAATTTCTGTGGCTGAAGCACAGGCTTTTACAGGAGAATTATTAATTAATGGTTTGTCAATTTCAGACTTAACAGGTATTGAAGCCTTTGTAAATATTACACGTTTAGATTGTTATAGCAATAATTTAACAGCTTTAGATGTTAGTAATAACCTTGCCTTAACACGTCTTCACTGTGCTGCTAATCAAATTGAAACTCTAGATATTAGTGCAAATACACAAATTACAGATATTCAATGTCATAATAATGGTGTTTTATATGAATTAAATATTGCAAATGGTAATAACGTTAATATCAATTGGATGAAAGCCTATGGTAATAGCTTATCATGCATTCAAATAGATGCTGGTATCACACCTCCTGCTGAAGCTGGTATTTACAGTCAAGGATGGACCAAAGGTAACTCCGCATTTTATAGTGAAGACTGTGCTACGTTAAACCAAATTGTAAACATTCCAGATGCTAATTTTAAAAGTTTTTTAGTAAACGATGGTAGTATCAATTTAAATAATGATACTGAAATTACAGTGGCTGAAGCACAAGCTACTACCGAATTGATTATGAACGGTATTGGTATTGCAGATTTAACAGGTATTGAAGCTTTTACTAATTTAACGCGTTTAGATGTGCCTAGTAACAGCTTAACTACTATTGATGTTAGTAATAATTTATCATTAACACGTTTGCATGTTGGTTTTAATAATTTAACAAGTTTAGATATTCGTTTAAATACAAGTATTAATGAATTGTTTTGTTATGAAAATAGTCCATTAGATACCTTATTAATCTCAAACGGAAATAATAGCAATTTCATCTATATGAAAGCGTACAGTAATCCAAATTTAAATTGTATTCAAGTTGATGCAGGCTTTTCACCACCAGCAAACAGCAGTCAGTATGATGCTGGTTGGACTAAAGATAATCAATCAAGTTATAGTGAAAATTGTATACTAACCGTTTATTATGTAGATGCAAATGCAACAGGCGCCAACGATGGTAGCTCATGGACAGATGCTTTTACAAACGTAACAGACGCTTTAGCACTTACCAATTTAAATGATGCTGTTTGGGTAGCAAAAGGAACCTATACTTTGGCAGATAAAAACACACCAATAGCTGTTAGTACAAACGAAGTAGATATTATTGGAGGTTTTGCAGGAATCGAAACTACTATAGCGGATAGAGTTTTAACAGCTATTCATACTACAAATGCAACCATTTTTACAGGCGATATTAATGGTGATGATATTTCAGGTGATTTTTCTTCAAACAAAACAGATAATGCAGAGCGTTTATTTGAAGTAACAGCTAGTGATGTGACTTTTGATGGAATTATTTTTGAAAATATTTACGATACATCTACATCTGGTGGTGTTGAAGAAAACGGAGTAATCTTTATTCCTAATAGTTCAAGTATTAATAATTTAAAAATTAAAAATTCGGTATTCAGAAGTAATTATTCTAATGGTTATTTGCTTAAAATGAGAACATTAAACGGAGGGTTGCTTATTGAAAACACCAAGTTTATAAATAACACCATTGTTAATAGGGGATTGGTTTATGTGCAATCTGATAGTACAAACGGCTATATTTTTACACGTTGGGCTAACGTTTTAGTGGCAGATAACGATATTAATGTTACGGCCTTAGATATTTACAGATCAGATTGGAATAACGGAAACACTTTAGATGTTGTAATTAATAATAGTACGTTTGTTAATAACGACTATAATAGTACCTATGGAAATTCCATTACGGCATCAGGAAACGGAAGTGTTAATTTAAATGTTTATAATTCTATTTTTTGGGAGAATACAGTTAATGGAGCAGCAGCAACCAGAGATATTTCCAACGGAGCTGAAACAAATTATGATGTTGTTATAGCAAATACTGTTGCAAATTTATCATCAAACGCTGGAACTTACGGAACATTTAGTGCAACAAATGTAACAACTTTAGATCCTGCAACTGATGATTTAAATTTAGATAGCGAATACAAACCAACATCTGCTTCTAATTATATTGTTGATCAAGGAGATAACGCTTACTACGATGTAGCTTTATTTGGTGATTTAGATTTATCAGGTAATACAAGAATTTTTAACACTACTATAGATTTAGGTGTTTATGAATACAATTCTACATTGGCAGTTGATGATATTTCTTTAAATACAAACTCAGTAAAATTATATCCTAATCCTGTAAAAGACCGAATGTTCGTAAAATCGAATGGGCAAGTAGAAAGTGTGTCTATTTATAATATTAACGGACAATTGCTTAAACAATCTAACAATATAGAAAATGACATTGATGTATCTGTATTACCTTCAGGTTTGTACATGATTCACATCAAGACCTCAAACAATACTATTAATCAGAAGTTCCTTAAGAACTGAGTTGGTGTGTAACATCAGCTTTATTTGGCGCTCACTTTTGTGGGCGCTTTTTTTAACCAAGTAATTAAAAAAATCACATGAAACATTTAAAAAAAATCTCATTCGTATTCTTAACAATTTTATTAAACGCTTGTTCATCTAGTGATGATTCAAATACTTCAGAAAGTAATTTTATTCTAGTAGGCGATTCTTCTTTTGAGATGAAAATGGCAGTAGTAGAGCCATCATTTAATTCGGTTTTTTTAAGTTTAACCAATAAAACTGAAGCAGAAATTAATGCTTCTTTTTCAGGAACAACGCTAAATAATGTCGACTATTTTTCAGCAAAAATTAGTCATTCCGACCTTTCACCAGGAGAAACGTATGACCTAGACGATATTTCAAGTCTTGAATTTATTGTTGATGGAGATATTATTAATTCTGAATTTGAAAATGGTTTTAGTCAATTTTACAAAAGCGGTAGCAATTCAGATTTAGAGGTTATATCTGGTAGTATAACTGTAATTGATTATTCTGTAGATATCATTAGTTTATCATTTATCTTTAACCGAAATGATGGTACACAAATAACAGGAAGTTATACAGGTAGCTTTTTATACTTTAATGTTGAAGATGATTAAATAAATCTGTTAAAATAAAAAAGCGCTTATAAATTTTATAAGCGCTTTTTTTTATATAAATAATTAAATTTTTACTAGCTATTAAGCATAACAGGCATTACAAGCATAGTAACTTGCTCGCCTTCATCTAAACCATCAACAGGTGTTAAAATACCAGCTCTGTTAGGCATACTCATTTCTAATTGTACATTGTCTGAGTTTAGGTTGTTAAGCATTTCAGTTAAAAAGCGCGAATTAAAACCAATTTGCATATCGTCACCTTGATAATCACAAGTTAAGCGCTCTTCGGCTTTATTACTGTAATCTATATCTTCTGCAGAAATATTTAATTCTGCTCCCGCAATTTTTAAACGAATTTGGTGTGTTGTTTTATTAGAGAAAATACTAACACGTTTTACTGAGTTTAAAAACTGATTTCTGTCTATTACTAATTTATTCGGGTTTTCTTTCGGTATTACCGCTTCGTAGTTAGGGTATTTACCATCAATTAAACGACAAATTAACTCGGAGTTTTCAAAAGTAAACTTAGCGTTAGAGTCGTTATATTCTATGGTTACTTCATCTTCATTAGTTGCTAAAATTCCTTTTAATAAGTTTAAAGGTTTTTTAGGCATAATAAATTCTGCAACTTCGTTTGCTTTAATATCTTCTCTAGTATATTTTACAAGTTTGTGAGCGTCTGTTGCTACAAAAGTTAAACCTTCTGAAGTAAACTGAAAAAACACACCGCTCATTACAGGGCGTAAATCATCGTTTCCGGCAGCAAAAATAGTTTTACTTATGGCGGTTGCTAAAATATCTCCGCTTACTACAGTTTTACTTGGGTCTTCTAGCGCTACAGCCTTAGGGAATTCATTTCCATCGGCGTAAGCTAAAGCATATTTACCATGGTTCGAGCTTATTTCTACAGTATTATTTTCATCGGCAACAAATGTTAAAGGTTGCTCCGGAAATGTTTTTAATGTATCTAAAAGTAAACGGGCTGGTATTGCAACACTTCCTTCGCTATCGCTTTCTACGTCTAAAATTGAAGACATTGTAGTTTCTAAATCGCTAGCCGAAACGGTTAATTTGTTTCCATCTAATTCAAATAAAAAATTATCTAAAATAGGTAAGGTGTTAGAGTTGTTAATTACACCTCCAAGAACTTGTAATTGTTTTAATAAATATGTGCTCGATACAATAAATTTCATGTAATAGCTTAGTTTTAATTGTAAAATGTACTATTTACAAATATATTTCAAAGTGTGTATATTATGAAACAAACTTATTAACATTTAAGCGCTGTATTTACGCTTTCTAATATAAGTAAAAAGTATACCAAAAATTGCCAATAAAAGTAGCGGAAGCACTATGTTTATTAGCTGCCACATTGTTTTTTGTTCAGCAATTTTTTCTTGATTTAAAAATGCAACCGATATTTCTTTAGTACGAATGTTTATAAGTCCGTTATCGTCTAGTAGGTAATTTACTGTATTTAGTAAAAATTCTTTGTTACCGTAAAGTTTTCCCGTCCATTTATCGAAACCTAATTCTTGCGGTATATTTCTAGAAACATCATTTTTAATAATATTTCCATCTGCAATTACAACCATTTTAGTCGGTACACTTTTATTTTTTATTTGTGAAAGTGAAAATGGTTTAACTCTATTATTGTAGGCTGAGGTAAACTCACCTTCTAACAATACAGCTAAATTCTGTTTACCTTTGTTAAATGTTGAAGGGTCTTGCTCTTGTGTAACAATGTTTAAACTTATTTCTCTTGGAATTCCTTCTAAACGGGTTAGTGGAGTTGTTTCAAGTAAAATAGTTTTTTTTATGCTGTTTTTTAAGGTATCAATTTGGTTGGCAAAGTCAAACTTTACTAAATCTAGGTTGTTAGTAATAGCATGAGTATTGTTACTTCCAGCCAAAGGTGAATACGGCCAACGTAAATGCTGAAATTGTGAATTACTACCAGTTCCCATGGCTAGTGTAATAGGAGCAGAGTACATCGTACTAGTAATTACAGGGTTTATACGAACTCCGTAATTAAAGAAATAATCGGTTAGCTTTAAATCGCGTCCTACAGCAAAATTACGTCCTGCATCATTGTACAAACTATCTTTTTCCATAGCTACAGCGTCAATTAACCACAGACTTTTGCCACCATTCATAGTGTATTGGTCTAGGACAAATTTTTCTTCTTCTGCAAAAGGCTCTAATGGTTTTGCAGATATTATTAAATCAAACTGGCTTAAATCTTGTAGTGTTTTTTTAGGGTTTGTAGCTACGCTATCTAATGTAAATGGTGCAATTAAATAATATTCACCAATGGTTTTTACAAAATCGGCAATGTATTTATCCTCTAGTTGTTTGTTACCTTTTAATATGGCGATTTTTTTGCTTTTAGCTTGTGTAAGTTTGCTAAAAGCATCCGCGAAAGCGTATTCTAAATGTTGTACCGAATTGGTAACTAATTCCTGTTGCGAAGCACCTATTTTATTTTTTACCAACGGAATAATAACTGTTTGTTCATTATAACTGGCTAATGCCCAAGGAAAAATTATGGCTTGCGATGACTTGCCATTTTCTTGAACGGTAAGCTGCATTGGTGTTAAACCGCGTTGTGTAAGTTGTTCAATATTTCTATCTCGAGTGTCTTCATTTTCTAGTGGATTAATGAAATTGAAAACAATATTTTTATTTTTAGCTTTAAACTCTTCTAATAATTCAGTGGTTTCGCGTTGTAATCTTCTAAATTCTGACGGAAAATCGTTTCCTTCTAAAAAAACATCAATAACTAAAGGCGATTCAATATTGTTTACAATATTTTCTGCCGCTTCGCTTAATGTATAACGTTTATCTGTAGTTAAGTCAAAACGTTTGTAAGCTTTGTTTGCAATAAAATTAATGGCAAAAAGTACAAATATTAATAATGCTATGTGTTTTATGTTTTTATTCAAAAGATTGTTCTAATTGATATTGTTTTACACTAACCACTCTATTATTTTTAAATACCAACTCTAAACATTCTTGCATTTGGTTTAATGCTCCGGGTTTAAAACCAAGATTGTAGTTCCACATTTCTGGTGAATTTGCTTTTATATAATCGTCCCAACTAAACCATTCTGCTTTACCCAATGCTTGCTCAACATCAGTTTTGCTTTTTCCAATAAAAATGCTGTCGTTAACTATATAATTACTCATTTCGTAGCGTAATGCAGGTTTGTTTTCCCAAGCGTTAGCATTAAAATATTTTTCATGATGATAGCTAACAAAAATATTAATAAACGGATAAAATATATAAAAATATACAATAGGTGTTAGTACTAAACTTACTATAAATGTTAGCCATTTTCGGTTATCAATAGTGTTAATAAACAACCAGACCAAGGCAAAAACAATAACTAAAAAAAATACAAATAAAGGTGTTATAATCATTTTTGCTCTTTGCTAATATTTAGTTTCGTTAATAATAAAAACAAAAGTGTTATGCTTAAAAAATATATTAAATCTCTAGTATCTAAAACGCCTCTACTCATACTTTTATAGTGAATACTCATACCAAATTGATCTAAAGTATTACTTGAAGCAAAATCAGCAATACCTTCAAAACCAATATAAAACAAAAAACAAATAAAAACCGCTGTTATAAACGATACAATTTGATTATCGGATAACGAAGAACTAAACACTCCAATAGCAGTATAAGAAGCAATTAAAAAAAGTAAACCAAAATAGGACCCCAAAGTACTACCAACGTCTAAATTTCCAATTGGATTTCCTAATTGATAAATGGTACAAACATAAATAAGAGATGGTATTAAAGCAATCATGATTAAAATAAAAGCACCAAAATATTTACCTAAGACAATACTCGTAGTTGCAATTGGTTTTGTAAGTAAAAGTTCCATAGTCCCTTGTTTTTTCTCTTCAGAAAAACTTCGCATGGTTATTGCCGGAATTAGGAAAATAAATATCCATGGTGCTAATAAAAAAAAAGAAGATAAATCGGCAAAACCATAGTCCAAAATATTAAATTCACCTTTAAAAAGCCATAAAAATAGACCGTTTAAAACTAAAAAGATCGCAATTACCAAATATCCCATTGGTGAAGCGAAAAATGTGTTTATTTCCTTTTTTAAAATTGCTAGCATGAAATTACTTTACAACAAATTTACCATTTTGTTTTATATTACCTAGCGCTTTGCTATTTCAAACTTATTAGTTTTTCAACACTCCATGCTTTGGGTGGTTTACTAAATAAAGGTTTTGTTTTACCCCAAACTTCGCTAAATAAATCTGATTTTCGATACTTTTCCAAAGCTTCATCATTTTCCCAATAGCTATAGGTAAAAAATACAGTAGGGTCATTTACATCCCGATAAAGTTCTAGAAAAGAACACCCTTCAAAATTTCTAATGTCTTGTTTATGGTTGTTAAAATCTTCCAGAAAAACATCTATATTCTGTTTGTAAAACCCCATTTTAACTATACGAACTAGCATGCTTTTTAGGTTAAATTAGTATTTATTTGAATTATTTAAACTTGGCGGCATATTCTCTGGGGTTGTTAATACTTTATTAGGTATGAAATGAACGCTAATAGTATTTAGAGGTTCCAAACCTAACAACGTAGATGCTCCTCCAATGGTTGCCGGATTACTTTTATATACCGCAATCTCTAAAAAATCTCCAGAATTAAAAACTACAAGTCGTTTACCCTCATCGTTACGTTTATTCTCTGAAATTTCAAAATTTACTATATCGCTATATTTATTATAAATCTTTTTAAATTTATAATGCCTTGCTGAAATTTCGAAATCTCTTCCTTTTTGAATAGTTTCAAAAAAACTTCGTTTAATATTAGTTACAACATTCCCATAATTATCAACATAAATTACACTACCAATAATTTGAGTTTTGTCGTCATTAACATAAGGCACAATATTTTTTATTGGTTTTATTTCATTGATGGATTTTCCAATAACATCAAGAGTGCCACCACGTGCAATATGACAAGCTACTTTTACAAAAACGTCAAGTACGGGAAAACTTGTAGTTAATTTATCATGAATGTTAATTTCAACAATTTTTTCAGGTGCTATTTCGGTACAAATCATACTCATAATGCCATTATTTGCACATATAAAAAAGTGATCGTCTAGTTTTATAGCAATGTGCTTGTTTTCTTCATTCAATTCAGAATCTATACCAATAATATGAATAGTTCCTTTTGGAAAACTACTGTAAGCATTCTGTATTATATAGGCCGCTTCTGGAATATTAAATGGAGATACTTGGTGTGAGATATCAACAATTTTAACATCTGGTAACTCACTGTAAATTGCGCCTTTTGTCGCACCAGTAAAGTAATCTTTAGCACCAAAATCGGTGGTTAATGTTATAATTGGCATATTTAAAATTGTTGATATGTTTTTAGTAAAGTGTCTCTCAAATTTATGTATTTTTGAGATCTATCATTTAGTTTTACAAAACTAATAAATCATTTGGTCTGATTTTAATATTATTTTCAAATAATCAGAACAAATTTAAAACCTAAAATTACACTTTTGAACGAAATTATCATTGAACTTGAAGAAATTAGCCCAAAAGAGTTTTTCGGAGCTCAAAATGCTAATATCGAATTATTAAAAAAGTACTTTCCAAAACTTAAGATTGTAGCTCGAGGAAACAAAATTAAAGCCTTTGGCGACGAAGAATTACTCGAAGAATTCGATAGGCGTATTACCATGTTGCTAAAACACTTTGGTAAATACAACAAGATTGATGAAAACACGATTGAACGTGTTTTAACCAGCCAAAGTAGCGATGATTATACAACTTCAAAACAAAGCGGAGAAGTAATTGTTCATGGTGTAGGTGGCCGATTAATAAAGGCACAAACGGCAAATCAACGCAGGTTGGTTGAAAGTATGAGAAAAAATGACATGGTTTTTGCTATTGGACCTGCAGGAACAGGTAAAACTTATACAGGTGTAGCTTTAGCTGTTCAAGCATTGAAAAACAAAGAAGTTAAGCGTATTATTTTAACTAGACCAGCGGTTGAAGCTGGAGAAAATTTAGGTTTTTTACCTGGGGATTTAAAGGAAAAACTAGATCCTTATATGCAGCCACTTTACGATGCATTACGCGATATGATCGCACCAGAAAAACTGGCACATTATATTGAAAATGGTACCATTCAAATCGCACCTTTAGCCTTTATGCGAGGCCGAACGCTTGATAATGCTTTCGTAATTTTAGATGAAGGCCAAAATACCACTCATGCGCAAATGAAGATGTTTTTAACACGAATGGGAAAAAATGCAAAATTCCTTTTAACAGGCGATCCAGGACAAATAGATTTGCCACGACGCACTATTTCTGGCTTAAAAGAGGCTTTGTTAATTCTTAAAAATGTAGAAGGTGTAGGTATGATATTTTTAGATGATAAAGATGTAATTCGTCATTCACTAGTTAAAAAAGTAATTGAAGCCTACAAAAATATAGAAAATAGAGACTAATTTTTATTTGAAGCTAATCCCGCTTTCTGCTATATCTTTTTTGCTTTTAATGGCAAAAAAGGATGACGCTTCAATCGGGGCTATGGGTAAACGAACAAAAAATGTATTTTTACAATTAATTTTAAGAGCAGAAACAAAACCAAAAATATTGAGTGCCAATAGCAGAGAGCTAAAGGCTAAAAGCCAAAATAATGAGTAACACAATAACAGATACAAATTTTAACTTTCCAAACCAAAAAAGTGTATATAAAGGAAAAGTAAGAGAAGTATATAATATAAACGACGAGCAATTAGTAATGATTGCTACCGATAGACTTTCGGCGTTCGATGTAGTAATGCCCAAAGGAATACCATTTAAAGGGCAAATTTTAAACCAAATTGCCACAAAAATGATGAAAGACACCGAAGATTTGGTACCAAATTGGTTAGTAGCTACACCCGATCCTAATGTTGCAGTTGGTCATTTATGTGAGCCTTTTAAAGTAGAAATGGTTATTCGTGGTTATATGAGTGGTCATGCAGCCCGCGAATACAAAGCAGGAAAACGTTTATTGTGCGGGGTACCAATGCCAGAAGATATGAAAGAAAACGACGCTTTTCCAGAACCAATAATTACACCCGCCACAAAAGCAGAAATGGGTGATCATGACGAAGATATTTCTCGTGAAGAGATTTTAAAACGCGGTATCGTTTCAGAAGAAGATTATATTGTTTTAGAAGATTATACACGAAAATTATTTAAACGAGGAACCGAAATTGCTGCACAACGCGGACTAATTTTAGTAGATACCAAATATGAGTTTGGTAAAACTAAAGATGGTAAAATTGTTTTAATCGATGAAATTCATACGCCAGATTCCTCACGATATTTTTATGCCGAAGGTTACCAAGAGCGTCAGGATAAAGGAGAATCTCAAAAACAGTTAAGTAAAGAGTTTGTGCGACAATGGTTAATTTCGAATAACTTTCAAGGTTTAGAAGGACAAACTGTACCACAAATGAGCGACGAATACATTAAGACTGTTAGTGAACGTTACATCGAACTTTACGAAAATATTACAGGTGAAACCTTTGTAAAAGGTGAAGTTAGCAATATTCAAAATAGGATAGAGGCTAATGTTTTGTCTTATTTAAAAACATAAGGCATTATATAAGTTTATACATTAATGATTTTACTAAGATGGAACAAAAAGAATTTAAACATACCGTTTTTTTTTGGTTAAAAAATCCTGATAATAAGAAAGACAGAGATGTGTTCGAAACGTCTTTATTCTATTTTATTAAAAATTCAAAATTTATTAAAACCAAGCATATAGGTATTCCTGCTCAAACCAATCGAGAAGTTATAGATAGTAGTTATACGTATAGTTTAAGTTTAAGTTTTAATAATAAAGAAGATCACGATAAGTATCAAAACGAGTCAAATCATCACAAATTTCTTGAAGAATGTAGTAAACTATGGACGAAGGTAGTAGTTTACGATTCTATAAATATATTATAAATAAAATTTTAGCCGTTTAATTTAAAGCTGATTTATAGGTTTGTAAACAGCGTTCACGAGCGGCTTTGTGTTCTACTATTGGTTTAGGGTAAGTTAGTTCTTGATATTCTGGAACCCATTTTTTTATATACCCATGATTTTTATCAAATTTTTGAATTTGAGTAGTTGGATTAAAAATTCTGAAATAAGGTGCTGCATCTACTCCAGAACCAGAAACCCATTGCCAATTACCTATATTACTTGCTAATTCATAATCATGTAATTTTTCTGCAAAATAGGCTTCACCCCAACGCCAATCTATTAATAAGTGTTTACATAAAAAGCTACCAACGAGCATGCGTACACGGTTGTGCATGTAACCTGTTTTATTAAGCTCCCGCATGCCAGCATCAACTAAAGGGTACCCAGTTTTACCTTCGCACCATGCTTTAAATTCACTTTCGTTATTTCGCCATTTAATGTTATCGTATTTTGGTTTAAAAGCTTTGGTTACAGTTTCCGGGAAATGCCATAATATTTGCATAAAAAATTCTCGCCATATAAGCTCTTGCCAAAATATTTCGTTTTTTTCTACAATAGCCTTTTTTACCATTTTTCGAACACTTACTGTACCAAAACGTAAATGCGGACCTAAATGTGATGTACCATTTTTTGCAGGAAAGTTTCTAGTGTCTTCGTAATTTGCTATTAAAGTTGGTGTAACATCGTAATCTGAAATATTTTGGTCGGAGGTTATAAAGCCAATATCTTGTAATGTTACATTGGGTAATCGTGTGTGTTCTATTAAATTGTGTAAAACTGAGTTTGTGGAAAAAATGTTTAAGCTATTACTATCAAAGGTTTTTTTCCAAAGTTTCATATATGGTGTATATACTACATACGGATTGCCATCTGCCTTCACAATCTCATTTTTTTCAAAAATAACCTGATCTTTGAATGTTTTAAACGAGATGTTATTATCGTTTAAAAGCTTTTTAATTTCTTCATCTCTTTGTAATGCATAAGGTTCATAGTCGTGGTTTGTGTAAACAGTATTTACATTATATTCATTTATAATTTCTTTGTAAACCTCAATGGGTGTACCTGAGTATATCGCTAAACTGCTGTTGTGCTCCTTTTGCAGTGTTTTTCGCATGCTTTGAAGGGTGTTAAATATAAAATTTACCCGAGCGTCATTTTTTGGTAATTTTTCTAGAATTTCCTTGTCGAAAATAAAAATGGGAAGTACTGGGTAGTCTCCATTTAAAGCTTCATAAAACCCAATGTTGTCATCTAAACGTAAATCGCGACGAAACCAAAATATGTTTATTTCTTTATTCATTTAATAAGATCCAAAAAGTTTTTCTAATTTTTCTTTGCGATAATTAAAAATTTCTTCAAGTTTTGGCTTTACTAATATAGGATGTGCTAACTGGCCTAAAAGCCCAAAAGGAATTTTATAGTCAATTATATCTTCCATTTCTACACCGCCTTCTATTTCTTTAATAAAATGTTTGTGATGCCACAATTGGTAAGGGCCAAAGCGCTGTTCATCTACAAAATAGTGTTTATCAATTACATGAGTTATTTCTGTAACCCATTTTGTATTTATACCGAACACAGGTGTAACTATGTATTGAATTATTTGTCCTGCAAACATTGGTCTATCTGCACCAGACAAAATATTAAACCCCATGTAGTCTGGAGTTATTACTTTTAAATTTTTAGGATCTGATAAAAAATCCCATGCTGTATTTACAGAAATTGGTAAGTTTTGCTTTTTATGTAGGGTGTATATTTTCATGTTTTAATTATTTATAACAATGTAGGCATTTAATGATGTGGCAATAATTAACCATACAAAATAGGGGAGTATTAGTAAGCTTTTTTGCTTTAAAACTGGATAATATTTTGTAAGAAAAAATCCGATTAAAAAAGTTAAAAGAATAATACATATTAAACCAATGAGAATTAAATGTTTATTGAAAAAAATAAAATTCCAACCTACATTTAACAGGAATTGAAAGGTAAATAACCCTAATATAGTTGTTGTTGGTATTTGTTTGTATAGGTAAGACATGTATATAGAAAAACAAATCATTATTAATGTCCATGCAGCACCAAATACCCAACCTGGAGGCGTCCAAGGTGCTTTATTAAGGTTTAGGTACCAATCTGTTTGTGGCCCGTTTTTCATTAACCAGCTACCAATACCTAGTGCGGTAAAATTTATAATTAAGAAAATTAATATTAATTTTTTCAATTTTTTAATTATTTAGTTTGTAGTGCATCTATTTGTTTTGATATCACGTCTGCTTCAGCAAATTTATCATCACTTTTAGATCGGTTAATAGTAGAAAGTTTATGGCTTTCTTGCATTAATTTTTTATACTTTTCCTGTAACCTTTCTATTTCCGTCTTCTTTTTAAATAGTTTAAGCATAATTAGTTTAATTGTTTAATTATTTTTTTGCTTAAAGGACTGGTAATGGAAGAAAAATAGTCGATAAGTTCGCCTTGTGGACTAACTAAATATTTTTGAAAATTCCATTTAACCGAACTGTTAATTTTGTTGTTATTTGATTTTTTTGTTAACCAATTATACAAAGGATGCTGTTTAGTACCTTTTACATCTATTTTTTCAGTAATTATAAATGATACGCCATAATTTACTTGGCAAAAGGTTTTTATGTCTTGCGATTTACCTGGCTCTTGACTACCAAATTGATTACAGGGGCAACCTATTATAATTAATTTGTTTTTATATGTATTGTATAACTGTTCAAGCTCTTTATACTGCGGTGTAAAGCCACATTTAGATGCTACGTTTACAAATAGTATAAATTTACCTTTAAATTGTGATAAGTCTATATCTTCGTTTGATATGGATTTAATGCTAATGTTATAAAGCGAATTTATATTATAATTTGGACTGATGTTTTTTGAACAGAACAGGGTTTTTAAACAAATCATAACTTGAAACTTACAATTCCACAATCCATTTGAAATATTTGTCCTGAAATAGATGCTGCTTTTGTAGATAACAGAAATTCTCCCATTTCAGCAACTTCGGTTGGATCTAAATATTTTTTTAATGGGTGCCTTTCCGTAATGTTTTCAATCATTTTCTCATTACGTAAAAGCTTGCTTGCGAGTTCTGTATTTGTAACTGTTGGTGCAATGGCGTTAACTCTTACTGTAGGAGCTAATTCTGCGCCTAAAGACTTAACTAAGCCTTCAATAACAGATTTGGCGGTTGCTATACTGGCATGAAAAGGCATTCCTAATTTGTTGGCAACAGTACTAAATAATAAAATTGACGGATTTGTTCCTGTTTTTAAAAGCGGTAAATATGCTTGTATTGCTTTAACAGCACCTAAAACATTAATTTCAAAATCGTTTTTAAAATCGTTTAAGCTTAAACGAGAAATAGGTTTTAAATTTATACTGCCAGGACAATAAATTAAACCATCTAAATTATTTATTTCTGGTAATTCGTCTTGTATAACATCACAGGAGATGTGAGTTAAATTTTCATGCGAAGTATTTGGTGCAGTTCTACTTATATTAATAACTTTTGAGTGATTTAAAAGTTTATTAAGTAAAGCAAAACCAATGCCCTTACTACCTCCAATAATAACAAATGTTTTCATAAGGTTTCAGGGCATTTATTTTTTAAGGCCTGCCCTTTAGCCTTTTTTCAATTTTTTGTTTAATTTCAGTTAAACGCTTCATCAAATCCATAATTTTTGGATCTTTTTCCTTTTTATAAATAGTGTTTAAATCTAAAATTAAGTTTTTAACTTCTCTAGACGATTCAATACGCTCACTTGTTGTTTTAAAAGTGTGTTTGCGTTGTTCGAATTCTAAAGCACGATCAATAATCTCCATATTTTCTCTAATTTCGCATATTGATTTTTAAAATCAATAAATTTTAACAATTTCGCAATATACTAAATTGTATGAAATTACAAATTTTAATATGAAAATATTGGCAGAATTTTAATAATTACTATTAAAAAACATCTTTTTTGCACGCATATGCAAACTTATGCTGTAAGTGGAGCTCCTTTTAGTCGTTTTTCAACTTTTCTTTTTATTGCCGTAAGACGTTTCATGATATCCATAATTTTATCGTCTTTTTTCTTTTTATAAATTTGATTTAAGTCTAGTATTAATGCTTTTGCTTCTCTTGAAATTTTTACACGATCGCTGGTAGATAAAGATTTCATCTTTCTTTTTTCAAATTCTAAAGCTCTTTCTATTAGATCCATAATTAATATAATTTTTGTTTAACGTTTCGAAATTTTATTACTTGTTATTAGCTTCTGTCTACTACATTTAAAGCGTCCACTAACAAATGTTCTTAGTTTTTCATGTTTAGTTTTTCTTCCACTAACTCGTTTACGCCACATTTTAAAACTTTTAGGTTTCATTTGTTTACGCATTAGGTTAATAACTTCTTGTTCAGATATGCCAAATTGAAATTTTATTGCTTCAAAAGTCGTACGGTCTTCCCATGCCATCTCTACAATCCTGTCTATTTCATTAATTGAAAAGTTCATAAAGTAGGTGTGCTATATTTTTGGTTATACTTTAATTTTTCATTTATTAGTTTTTTAAAAAACGTTTTGTTTTCCTTTAAAGTTTTATTCATTTTGAAGCGTATATAATTACCCTGGGCATGAATACTAGTGGTTTTGGTTTTGTAAATAACTAATTGGTAATAAGGGATTGCCCATGTGAAATTTTGCAACCCCTTGTTTATATAAATTAAAACCCCTTTTGTGCGTAACTCGATATTAGCATAATTAATATCTGAAACTCTGTTTAAGTACAGTTTCAAGTTTTCACTAACATCTTCAATAATCATTCTTTTAGAGCCTATGCCTTTAATTTTAAAAGCTTCAAACAATGTAAACGATCTGCCTACTAAGTTTTCAATTAAAATTGTGTTTTCCTTGTTATTGTATGTTGTGTCTAAAATCATATCGTAATAACTCTTATCAAATATAGTAAATGTTTAATATTTATAGCTAAAAGTTAAACAAAACTAACATATTATTTGCTTATGATGCATAAGGTAAATCTATTCATTTCTTAATAATCTATTTCTATTCTTTATGGTGTGCCTTTTTAGTATTCTCAAACTTTCTTTTTTCACAAGTGTATCGTCTTTTAAATTCCATAAAATTTGACTTGCTTTTTTTCTAGATTGGTTTTCGTTAACAATTGGGTTAGGGTAGTGGTAACCTAATTTAAAACCACTAATTTGTGAATCAAAATATGTTATTTGGCTTGGGTTGTGTATAATAGGTGTTTCTAGATGTTGTAATTCTGGCACCCATTTTTTTATAAATTCTGCTTGAGGGTCATGTTCTATGCTATTTTTTACGGGGTTGTATATGCGTAGCATATTAATTCCAGTTTCACCGGCTTGCATTTGTATTTGAGGATAATGAATACCTGGTTCGAAATCTAGAAATAAACTAGCTAAGTGCTCACTTAAATCTTGCCAAGGCTGCCATAAATTATGAGTAAAGAACGAAACTACTAGTGCACGCATTCTAAAATTTAAATATCCAGTTGTGTTTAAACAGCGCATACAAGCATCTACCAAAGGAAAACCTGTTTTACCTGTTTTCCAAGCATTTTGAAATTCTATATTTACAGGTTTAATTAATCGATGATATCCTTTATTAATACTTTTAAACTCCATGCTATGCTCCATTTCAAATTTTTGAATAAAGTGAGCTTGCCAGCGCAATCGAGATATAAAAGCATTTAAATGTCGTTTATTTTTTTCTTGTTCTTTTTTTAAGTTGGCTGCTTTTAATACTTGTTTTACAGATAAGTTGCCCCAAGCAATATATGGCGATAATCTGCTACAGCCAGTTCGTGCTTGTAGGGGTTTAGATATGTGAAACATGTAGTTTTTATATCTTTTGTTGAAGAAAGACTCCATATATTTTAAACCTGTTGTGGTGCCTCCTTTTTGTAGATTTTTATTGTGAATTGTTTCTGTTTGTACGGTTTTAAATTTTTGTTCTAAAGTTTCAACTGAAGCTATACTTAATAATTGATTGGTTTTTGGTTGAAATTTAAATTCTGGTTGCATCATAAATGTATTCCAATCTTCAAACCAATTATTGCGGTTGCTTATAGCTCGTTTTACGCCGTTGTTTTTATTTTCTAGCCATTTTATATTTTGTGTTTGGCAAAATTCCGCGAAAGCGATATCTCTTTTATAAGTTGAAAGAATACCAGTTTCTATATGCGAAAATATATATGTGATATTAAATTTTTCTTGAAGTTGCTGTATTGTGTTATCTATAGAATTATTAACTATTAAAACTTTAGAATTATATGAATTAAGTTTGTTATTAATATCTTGTAGCGATTGTTTTATAAAATCCCAATGGCGCTTACTGTAGTGTTTATCTTGTAATAAAAAGTTTTCTAAAGTATAAAGTAAAAGCACGTTTTGGTTTGTGTTTATGGCGTTGGTTATGGCTTCGTTATCTTGTAAACGAAGATCGCGCTTAAACCAAACTATGCTTAGGTTTTGTTTCATTAAAAATGATCTGGGTGTTTTATAATGCTTTGGGCTCGTTTTTTTATTTTTTCTAGTTGATCTTTGTTCATTTTGTCCAACAAACTATACATCATTCCCATACGGCGATTATTACCTAAAATACTTCGTTTATCATCTAAAAAGTTCCAGTATAAACTATTAAACGGGCATGCTTTTTCGCCTAGTTTTTCTTTATTACTGTAGTGGCAATTACTGCAGTAGTTACTCATTTTATTTATATAGCTTCCGCTTGATACGTAGGGTTTTGTAGCTATTTTACCACCATCTGCGTATTGACTCATGCCTCTTGTATTTGGGAGTTGTACCCATTCTAATGCATCAATATAAATTCCTAAATACCATGCATCTAAATCATCTGGATTAATTTGTGCTAACAACGCAAAATTACCGGTTATCATTAAGCGTTGTATATGGTGTGCATAACTATTGTCTAAACTGTTTGCAATCGCATTTTTTAGGCAATTCATTTTTGTGTTGCCCGTCCAATAGAACTCGGGAAGTTTATTGGTGTTTTTTAGGTGATTCTCATTTTTGTAATCTGGCATTAATGCCCAATACATACCTCGCATATACTCGCGCCAGCCAATTATTTGGCGTATAAAGCCTTCAACTTGGCTAATATGTATTTCTTCGCTATGTTTTTTCCAATAGTTTATTACCGTATTAACTACATTTTTTCCGGAAATTAGTTTAAGGTTTATTGCAAACGATAGTCGGGAGTGAAATAAGTATATTTCGTTGGTATGCATCGCATCTTGGTAGTCGCCAAAATGAATTAATAGTTCTTCGCAAAAGTATTTTAATTGTTCAAGTGCTTGCTGTCTGGTAACAGGGTAATTAAAGGTTTTGGTGTTAAAGTTGCCAATAGTTTTAATATTGCTGTTTTTTATTAGTTCAACAATTTCTGAAACATCATTTTTAAAATATTTATAATTGGGTATGTTATGTTCACCATTCCATTTGTTTCGGTTACTTTTATCATAGTTCCATTTGCCACCCTCTGGTTGATTTCCAACCATTAAAATGTTGTGTTTTTTACGCATATTGCGGTAAAAATTCTCCATTAAATATTGCTTTTTTCCTTTAAAAAAATCTTTTAAATCATTGCGGCTAGTATAAAAATGTTCGGTTGTAAAGGTTTTAAATTCAATTTCTAAATTTTCACAAAAGCTTGATAATTGTTGGTCTAATCGGTACTCATCGGGTAATTGATATTCAAACTTTTCAATATTGTATTTGTTGATTAGTAATTTTAGGTTTGAAATTAGGTTTTGGGTATTGTTTTTATTGTTTAGTGTGAAATAATCTACATTAAAGTGATTGTTTTTTAAATGATTTGAAAACTCGCGCATTGCGGCAAAAAATCCTATTATTTTTTGAATATGATGTGTAACATAATCTGTTTCTTGACGCATTTCGAACATACAGTATATTACGTTTTTATTGTTGGTTTTGTACCAACTATGTTTACTGTTTAATTGATCGCCGAGTATAAGCCTTAATGTTTTCATGAATTCTTTTTTTGTCTTAGAATGCGCTGAGACTGACGTAAAGTTGTTTTAAAATAAAGTGTCTTGCAACCACAAACGTTGGTATTTCCCGCTGCTGTCGTAACGTTCTGCTTGAAGTTTTACGTTAAACTTTCTGTCTCTTGGGTCGTTGCCAACACCTGCAACGTACATCCAGTTACCATAGTTGCTGTGCACATCGTAGTCTAATAAAAGGCTTTCAAAATACGCTGCGCCAATGCGCCAATCGAGTTTCATAGACTTTGCAAAATAACTTGCTACGTTTTGGCGCCCACGATTACTCATCCAACCGGTTTTTTTAAGTTCATTCCTAATAAACCATTACGCGTTTTTTTATAAAAACCTAATTTTTTGGTATTGAAAAAATAGTCTTGTAATCGGTTTAAAGCTTCGGTTTCTCCTCCTTTAAAGGGAAATGCTGTATTTGTGTGTTGTTCAAAATCTTCGAAACCTAAATCTGACAGCGTTGGAATTATGGTTTCGTTATTTATAAGCAAATTTTTTGCTTGATTAGTTGGAGCTATAATTTCTGGCCTTACGTGAACAAATTTTTCGCAAGTTTTTCTAAACTCAGTAAATATTTTAGGAAGTTGGTTAATTGGAAAGGGAATATCTTCTGGGTGGAATAAAAACTGATTGTAGCTTGTTGTAAACTTTACACGTTTTGGCAGTTGTGTTTTTACTTTGTTAAAGGTTTCAACTTCTTCATACGTCCACTCTTCCTGTAAATAAATATTGTTAATGTTGTTTTTAGTAACCAGTTGAGGTATAATATCTTCTGGTTTTTTGTTGTAAATAAAAAGGGGAATATTTAATTGGCTAAGTTTCTGTTTTAAATCGGTAATCGTGTCAATTAAAAATTTGGCTCTAAATTTTTCAGTTTTTTTAAAACCAAATTCATCAGTTTTAAACTGATTAGGATTAAAGCAATATAACCCAATAACTTGGTTGCTGTTTGCTATGGCTTTGGTTAAAGTTGAGTTATCGTGTGTTCTTAAATTATTAGTAAACCAAACTAGGCTAGTGTTTTGTTCTTTCTGCATTTTTCACTGCAATATTTTATATTTTCCCAGTTTAATTGCCATTTCTTACGCCATGAAAAAGGCAACTTACACACTGGACAAATTTTGGTTGGTAAGTGTTGTTTTTTAATGTTTCTAGGCATTAGCGAGTTTGTTAATCATGCCATTAAAAATAAATCCATGAAATGGTAAAACGCTGTACCAATATAATCTGCCCCAAATGCCACGAGGCCTAAAAGTAGCTGTTTGTTTTAATATGTTATTTTCAATTTTAAACTCTAACCAAGCTTCTCCTGGTAGTCGCATTTCGGCATATAGTAAAAGTTTTTGTTTGGATTTATCTGCATAAATTACACGCCAAAAATCAAGCGCATCACCTGCATCCAATTGATCGGGGTTTGTTCGGCCTCTTCTTAAGCCAATACCTCCAAAAAGCTTATCGATATAACCTCGAATACGCCATAAAAAATTACCATAATACCAACCGTTTTCGCCACCAATACTCCAAATTTTATTTAATGTTTGTTCTGTGTTTTTAATAGATCGTTTTTTAAAGTCTTTAAAACACCCATAGCTAGGTACATTAACATATTTATGAAGATTACTACGCAGCCTTCCGCTACTTACAAGGGAATCTTTCCAGCTGGAAATAATACCGTTTTGTTCAATTTTTTCGAAAGCTAGTCTTACGGCTGCTTTATATGCTATTGGCGAAATATTCATTAAGCTATTTATGTCGCTTGGTTTGCCAATAATTTGCACACCCATACTATCCACTAACGAAGAGGCTAATTTGTAAGATGTTGAAGTCACAAAATACAGCCAATATGATGATAATTTAGCAGTCATAACTGGGACCGTTAAAATATATCTTTTTAATTGCCTAACTTCTGCAAATTGAAGTAACATTTGTTTGTATGTTAATATTTCGGGACCAAAAATATCGTACGATTTATTGAATAAACTACGTTTTCCAGCTGCTTTAAACAGAAAATTTAGAACATCTCGTACAGCAATGGGCTGTGTTTTGGTATTTAACCATTTTGGGGCAATCATAAACGGTAGTTTTTCTACTAAATCTCTAATAATTTCGAATGACGAACTACCGCTGCCCACAATTATTCCAGCTTTAAAAATGGTTAAAGCATATACTTCGGATTGTAATATTTCTTCAACATTCTTTCTTGATAAAAGATGTTTAGAGAGTTGTTCTTCGTTTGTTATGCCGCTTAAATAAATAACTTGTTTTGTATTTGTTTGCTCTAAACGGTTTTTAAAATTAACAGCACATTTTTCTTCTAAAGATTGAAAATTTTTGGAAGAATTAGACATGGAGTGTATTAAATAGTATGCCACATCAATGTCTTCAGGAATGTTTGCTAAAGTTTCAGGTTTTAAAAAATCTGCTTCAACAACAGATATTAAATCTTCTTCAAAAAAATACTTTTCTGCGCGTAGTTTATCTCTAACAACACAAATTACATGATGCCCTTTATTAACTAAAAAAGGAATTAATCGTTTGCCAATATAGCCCGTTGCACCAGTAACAAGTATTTTCATGAGTATTAGTGTTTTGGGCGTTGGTAAGAAAAGCGTTTGTTTTTATCTGCAACAGCGTAACCATCAAGAGCGTTAATAGCTGCAACTTCACCTTTGCTAAGGTTTATAAAGCCATCAATTTCTTGTAAATTATCATTAATATATAAATCTATAATTTCACCAACTATAAGTAAAGTATCATTTGCTTTTATGTGATATTCTTCAACAAATTTCATACCTATTTGTACGGGTGAACCTTTTACAAAAGGGGCGTGAAATTTATTTTTTTCTTCAGGTTGTAAAGCAGTAATATCGAATTCTGAAATTGAAGCATCATATTTAGCAGAAGTATGGTGTGCATCTTCTATAATATCTTTATAAATATGATTTATGGTGTAAACCCCAGTTTCTTTAATATTTGCATAGGTGTCTCTAGGAACCGTTGTTGGACGTAAAAAAAAACCTAAAAGGGCAGGAGCAGAACCTAAGTGAGTTACAGAGCTAAAAACAGCAACATTATTATTGTTTTCTGAAGATTTTGTGCCTATTAAATTAGCAGATTTATATCCAGAACAACTATTTATAAGGTTTATTTTATAAATATGAGGTAATTTTTCTATGTCTGTTTTTTTATAATGAATCATTACAAACTCAAATAATTATTAATCTTAATGTTTTCAGCTTTTAAATCGAACATTAAATTATACAGTCCAAAAAATGTACGGTTAATATAAATAAAGTGTTTTGAACCACGATTACCATTCATTTTGCGCAACTCGGTGTTTTTAGAGTATTTTTCGCCTAATTCAGCTATTTTACCAAAGAAATTAGCATCAGAAAAATCAAAATATTCTACTTGAAAAGGCTGTGTAAATAAACTTAGCATTTCATGAAACATGGCTGTGAAAAACTGTTTTTCTTCTAGGCTATCTTCATATTTTATGATTTCCAATTCGTAAAGTTTTTCTTGAAAAAGTGCTTTGTTTTCAATGTTTTCTTTTTTTGCTAGTTCAAAGTATGGCACATAAAAATCTAGCGGAATATGTTTAATACAACCAAAGTCTAGAGCGATTAATTCACCGTTTTTTGAAATTAAAAAATTTCCAGGATGAGGATCGGCATGTACTTTTTTAAGCTTGTGAATTTGAAACATGTAAAAATCCCATAAAGCTTGCCCTATAGTGTTTGATAGGTCTTTATTGGTGTTTTTGGCTGTAAATTCAGATAAATGCTCACCCTCCATATAGTCCATTGTAATTATTCGGTCTGTAGATAATTCTGGATAATAATCAGGGAATTTTAAGTTTGGAATATTAGCACAAGAAGAAGCCATTTCCTGACTTTGTTTAATTTCAAGAACGTAATTAGTTTCTTCAACTAATTTATTTTCAACTTCTTTAAAATATTTATCGGAGTCTTTACCTTTAATATTAAACATGCTCATGGCAATGGGTTTTACCATAGCCAAATCTGTAGCAATACTTTCTGCAACTCCTGGATATTGAATTTTCACAGCAAGTTTTTTCCCATCTTTAACCGCAGTATGCACTTGGCCAATACTGGCGGCGTTTACAGAAGTTGCATTAAAAGTATCGTATAATTCGTCTGGCGATTTGCCAAAATATTTTTTGAATGTTTTTATAACTAGAGGAGGAGATAATGGAGGTACAGAAAATTGTGATAACGAAAATTTTTCAACATAGGCCTGTGGCAAAATACTTTTTTCCATACTAAGCATTTGTGCCACTTTTAATGCACTACCTTTTAACTCTTTTAAGCCATCATAAATATCTGAAGCATTATTTTTATTAAGTCGCTCTTTAGCGTCGGCTTCAGATGATACTATTTTATCTCCGTAATATTTTAAATAATTAACGCCAACTTTTGCTCCCGTAGAAACCAATTTTGTGGCACGTTGTATTTTTGAAGTAGGTATTTTATCTATGGTATTCATAAGGCTTTAGTTGTGAAATTGAAATTTTTCTTTATACAAGAATTTACCAAAATCTACTACGCTTTTTAAGGGCGAAACGTTTAATAGATCAAAGCTAGTGTTAACAGACTTTTCAATAAAAATATCTGTTTTTTCAAAAGCTGAAGAAGTATCGTTTAACCAAAACTCTATGGTTAAAATAAGTTGTACCCAAGCAGATTCCTCTAAGGTTTTGTTTTTTAATTTTTCAAGTTTTTCCTGCTTGAGGTCTAAAGTTTCAATATTTAGGTTTTGTATGTAGTGCGTAAAATGTTTTTTTAAAGGCATTAGCTTTTTTAAGCCTTTCATTTTATTCTTGTAATTGTTTAAAACATAAACTACGTAACTGCGATTGCTAGTTAATATTTCGAAAAACGTGAAATAGAAACTTAATAGTTTATTTCTTGCATCAAAAGTTTTGTAATCATCACTTTTATCTAGAACATTTATTGTGTTGGTGTAAAAAGCTTCAAAAACGCCTTTTTCAATAGCTTCAAATGAAGCAAAGTAGTTGTAAAAATCAGCTTCATTAAAATTATTGGCTTTACAAAAGGCATAAACTGTTTTAGGGTTTTCATTATATTCTAAAACATAATCCATATAAAGTGATATGATATCATTTTTATTTACCGTTTTCTTTTTTGCCATAACCTTGTATTTTATACAAATATATTAAATTGTTTAATTTATTTGTGTTAAAGTTAAACAAAATTATTCATGAAGTTTATTACTTAGGTTAGAAAATCTAGAGTTATTTTATAGTTTTATTAACATTTACACCTAATTTCTATCCTTAATTTTATAAAAATTATAAACATTAATTAACAAACTAAAAATGAAAAAGTTATTATTAGCCTTAGCCATTTTCGCGATGGTTTTTTCGGCAAGTGCACAAATTAAAACGCCAGCGCCTAGTCCGTTTAGCAAACTAGAGCAAAAAGTAGGATTAACCGATGTTTCTATCGAGTATTCTAGACCAGGAGTAAAGGATCGTGTTATTTTTGGAGATGTTGTTCCTTTTGGAAAATTATGGCGCACAGGAGCCAATGCAAGAACCAAAATTACATTTAGTACAGATGTAACTATAGCAGACAAACCTTTAAAAGCAGGTACTTATGCTATTTTATCTGTTCCAGGAAAAGAATCGTGGGACATTATTTTCTATACAGAATATGATGCAGGCGGTGCACCAGCAGAATTAGATGAAAGTAAAGTAGCCTTAACTGTAACAGGGAAAGTATATCCAGTGCCTTTTAATGTTGAATCATTTACTATCGATTTAAATAGCTTACGCAATAGCAGTGCAACTTTAGAATTTATTTGGGAAAAAACCTATGTTTCTGTTCCGCTTGGAGTGCCTACAGATGCTGCTGTAGAAAAGAGTATTGAAGCTGTTATGGCAGGACCATCTGCGAACGATTACCAATTAGCTGCGCAATATTATTTAAATGAAGGGAAAGATATTAGTAAAGCTAAAGAGTGGATTGATAAAGCTGTTGAAAAAACGGGTGACAAAACACCATTTTGGTTTTTAAGACGTAAAGCTTTAATTTATGCTAAAGCTGGTGATAAAAAAGGGGCTATTGAAGCTGCTAAATTATCGTTAGAAGGTGCAAAAAAAGCTGGAAATGCAGACTATGTAAAAATGAATGAAGCCTCTTTAAAAGAGTGGGGCGCTAAATAATTTATTTTATTTTAAAATATAAAAGGCTGTTTGTAGAAAGTAAATACAAACAGCCTTTTTTTATTCATTGCTGGGTTTTATTTTATAAAATTATTCGAAGGCAATTCAAAAACTTCTAATTTAAAATAGGGTAGTGCTGCTAATAAATGATCGAAAATATCGGCCATAATATACTCGTAATTTGCCCAACGCTTATCGGAACTAAACGCATAAATTTCTAACGGAATACCTTGAGGTGTTGGCGCTAATTGACGCACCATAATGGTCATATCTTTATTAATTGCAGAATGCTGATTTAAGTAAGCATCAATATATTTTCTAAAAACACCTAAGTTTGTTAGATTTCGTCCGTTAATTAAAACCGATTTATCAATATTTTTAGAGCTATTAAACTGATTGATATCCTCTTGACGCTGCACCAAATAATCGGTAATTAGTTGTATTTTTTTAAGTGCTTCAACATCGGCATCCTCTAAAAACTTAATGCTGGTTTGTTTTATAATAACCGCACGTTTAATACGTCGACCACCAGAACTCGTCATGCCTCGCCAGTTTTTAAACGAATCTGAAATTAGGGCATAGGTAGGAATAGTGGTAATGGTTTTATCGAAATTTTGAACTTTTACAGTTGCCAAAGTAATTTCTATAACATCGCCATCGGCACCATATTTTTCAAATGTAATCCAATCGCCAATACGCACCATATCGTTTATAGATACCTGAATGCTAGCTACAAAACCTAAAATAGTATCTTTAAAGACCAATAATATCACTGCCGAAATAGCACCTAAACCAGTTAAAAACTGTAGAAACGGAATACCTGTAACAATAGCAATGGCAGACATAATACCAGCTAACCAAGCAAAAATCATGAATACTTGTATGTAACTTGCTATAGGTTTGTCTTTAAATCGCGGTAAGGTTTTTAAATAATCTTTTATAGAGTTCAAAAGGCTTCGTACAATCCACAAAACCAATACTATACCAAAAACTTTAAGTGCTTTTTCAACGGGAACTTCAAAATTTTGAAAGTCTGAAAACACCACAGGAAAATACTGAATGGTTATAATTAACGGAATAACATGCGCCACATTTCTAGGCACTTTGTTTGATATAAGTAAATCGTCGAAGTTGGTTTTAGTTTGTGTAGCAAACTGATTAAAAGATACTATTAAAATGCGTTTTAAAATATAATCGATTATGGCAACAACAACTATAAGAATGACTAGTAAAATAAGCATGTTCAAGTAAGTAGCAGCCGTTTCAGAAAGGCCGTTAGATACAAGAATGTCGTAAAAAAAATGTCTAATATTAGTCATTAATTTGATGCTGGTTTTAAGTATTTATGGTCAATGTAAAAGGTTCCGAAAGGAATTACCGAAGCAATAAGTACAATAAAAAATTGTTTGTTCGTCCAGTTGTAATCTTTTTTAAGCATAAAAGCGAAAACCACATAAAGCATAAATAAAATACCGTGTGGCATACCTAGAAGTTTTACGTATTCTGGATTTCCAGACATGTATTTTATTGGAGTTGCAATAAATAATAGTAAGATATATGAAACGCCTTCTAAAAAGGCCACTAAACGAAATATATTTTTAAATGAAAACATGTTTGTAATTTTAAAGCAAAATTACATTTAGTTTATGGTTTTCCATATAGTTTAATTATAATTTCTTTTTATTAAGGAATAGTGGGCTTTAAAATATTCTATTTTACATAATATAAATTATATTACATTTTATAACAATTAGCGAAATAGCGCTTTTGGGCGATATTTGACATAATTACAGATATAACGTCTTAGACTTATATCGATAGTAATTATGTCAAGCTAATTGTGGCTTCGTAGTTGTATTTATTATTGTGTAGCTATAATTATCTATTATGTAAAATATTCCAGAAAGTTTTTAGATTTAGATGTTAGCAAAATTCTCGTAATTGAGTATTTATAGGTAATATTTTTTTATACGCGATTCTCAAAAGAAATCGACTTTAGGAGATTCACGAACACTTAAAACAATAAGAATGCGTTAGCTAAACAAAAAAATCAAGACTGCATAAACTTTTGGAAACAATTAACGGCTCATTCACTATATTTTAGACTATTTGGCGTTAAGAAAATGTACAGTGTACATTTTTAGCTAAATACGATTTGAAACGTGATTTTAGTAAAGTGTTGTATCCAATTATAATCATCCACTGGATATTTGCATTTGTATAGCCTAAAATATGGACGCTAATTTCTCCTATTGTTTTGACCAAAATTTTATGAGATTAAGTTAATCTAGATTTAACTAATTAACTAATGTTTGATATTTTGAAACTAATTTTTCTTTTACAGATAAAAAATTCGTTTTGTAATCATCATTAATTAGATTCTGTTCTGTATTCTTAAGTATAGAAGATAAAAGTAAAATATCTTTATCTAAATCTTTTAAATCCACAAGCTTATATTTATCAATAGGTATATTTTGCAATAAATCATAAAGTAGATAGAAATCGATTTTTGACCTTTTTGCTTTACCAACATTAAATAAAGAATTCAATTTCTCTTTTAAATCCTTTTCTCCTAAAATTTTTGATAATAAATTTATAAATATCTCAATTTCATTTACACATTGAATAAAATTATCTTTCATGAGAGCGTTTACGGATAACCTTTCAATGATACTTGACACATCTTTTTTATCCCCAATTCTTCCTGTTATTTTGTCTTTTCTGTTATAATATCCAACACTTTTATAATCTTTTCTATATTTATTATTATAATTTATATAGGACAATATTGTTATCAATTCAGCATTCTCCATTCTATCTATAAAATACTTTTTATCAGTACTCTTTATGTAAAACCAGGAAACGTATTTTTGAGTTATTTCTCGAATTAGTTTAATAGTTTCTTTATCAGCAAAGGAATTCCACATTTCAAATGAATTTTCTTTAATGGGATATGGTTTATTATTTAATCGAATAAATAAATCAACAGGTTGAAAATTCTCGTTAATGGCACTATCTATCTCAATTAATTGCAATTTAAAATCTAAAATCTTCTCTTGATATTCATTTTCATCTAAATCTCTATATCTAGCCCCATTAATCTCTTTAATAACTTTTAATCCTCTAAGTTTATAATTATTATTTTTTGAGAAAACTAATTTGTTATTTTCATTTAGATATTGTTTCCCAAGAAATCCTAAGATGGAAAGTATTCTTTGCTGTCCATCAATTATTTCTTTAACACCATTTTTGTTTTTGTAAATAAAAATTGGTGGTAAATAAATACCTAATATTATACTTTCTATAATTGCAGAGGCCTTATATTCATTTATCCTTTCTTGCCTTTGATAAGTCGGCCTTACTAGATATCTTTTGGTTTGTAAATCGTTAATCAACTCCTCTACTGGTATAAATGAAGGATCAGGTTTATTTACTCTTAAAGTAGAAAGTTCATCTAATTTTAATTTTGCTTGATTTTCACTTTGCTTTAGAGATTTAACTCTAGCATTAAAATTTTCATCTCTGATATAATCTTTAAAATCATAAGAAAAAATACTTTTAAAAATATTTGCAGTATCTGTAAAACGATTAATTATTTCTTTGTAATAATGATAAAAATCAGTGTTGTAAGTTTCTTTATTGTTTATATAATGGTTTAGAAGTTTCTTTTTCTCTTCTTCTGTAAATTCCTTTAATTGAGGTACAACTTCAATTTTAAGAATACAAATTGCCCATAATATACATTCATATAAGGTTTTATTCCCTTCTAATTCATTTTTTTGAAAAAAATCTTTTAAAGTTAATACTAGTTTAACATTTTCAAAGAAATCCAATATTAAAGATGAATCTACTATTTTATTTTCTTGAACAACATCATACAAAAGCTTAAGTGTATTCTGTCTATTATTCGTTCTTGCGTAATGAGAAATTGGAAAACTTGTTAGAACAAAATGTTTTCTCAATAACTGTAAAATTTTAGAAAAATCAATATTTTTATCTTTAAATTTGTTACCAAGAAAAGTTTCAGTGATTCTTGCAGTCAATCCTTTATTTTCTTTAAGAATTTTTTTGAATTCAATTGTGATTTTGTCATCATCATAAACGGCATTGTCTATTTCAGAAGTATTTAAAGCTGTAATACCTGAATTATACCTTCTAAATATTTCTTTTTTAATTTTATCTTCAAGATACTCGGATAATTTAGGTTCATTAATTACTTCAAATTCAAAAATTCTTATTTTAACATCTTCAAATATTCCTTGTATATCATCATCAAGTTTGTTAAAGGTGTTGTTTTTTAATTGAGGTAATTCTAAAAGACCTTTTATATTCAAAGCCAAGTCTCCTTCTTTAAATTTTTTCATAGTTTCAAATCTCTGCCTACCATCAATAACTTCTATTTTCCCACCAGAATTAAAAAAGATTAAAGGAGGAATATCTGTACCTAACAATATACTTTCTATAAAAAAAGTAGCTTTAGCTCTATCCCAAACATAATTTCTCTGATAATATGGATTATAATCAATTTTTTTTTGCATTCTATCACTAAAAAGTGTTTTTATAGACATGGAATATGAAGAGATTTTCATATTATTTTTAAAAATACTTTCAAATTCTTTCTGAGACAATTGTGATGTTATTGATTTCTTTTCCATAATTATTTATAGAGAAACTCCTTTATTACTTGTAATTAAATATTTGACATTGTTCGAATCTAAATTTTCAGAAATATTAAAATTTAATTCTTCTGAATCATTATAAGTCGTGAAAACAAATTTATGATATAAATGGTGTAGAACATATTCCTGAAATTTATTCAAATCTAAATCATATTTATCTTTAATAATATCATTTTTTATATTAAAAAATGATATTTTAATTTCTGTTAATTCATCTGCTATAACGTGAATGATCATTGAAGAATCCTCTGTTTTTACAGATCTTTCAAAAGGAAAATCTTCTTCATTTATTACCTCTTGTTTCATTAATTGTTTAAATTCTTTAAAATATGATTTTAAATAATTAGATAGCTCTTGTATGAATAAAAGTCTATTAAAATCCATCTTAACTTTACTACAAACCAAATTTTTAAATTCAATTTTAGAATCACTTGGCAAATGTTTCAATAAATTATACTTTAAAATTAATGGGTAAAATTTAGTTCCAAAAACTGTGTATGAGTTATAATAAAGCATAAGCAATTCTTTTTCAGAAAATTGAGAACGTAATATTTTAGAATACATCTTTTTATCATCTTCAGACATAGTACTATTATCTATAAATTTCACTAGTCTATATACTATTCTAAAATAATGCGAAATATCATCCTTACAATTAAAAAAAAGTTCATTATATGCTTTTAATGTTTCTTTATGATTGATTAATGGTTCATTAGATATTTTTACTTTGGATGATAATTTTTTTATAAATTCAATAAAATAATCTTCTCCGTTAGAATATCTTGAATTAAGAATTCTGATGTTGTCACTATACATTTTTAACATTGAAAAAAATGTAGATTCAAATTGTTGTTTTTTTAATGTTTTTGACTGTTCAATAAATACTTTTCGCGATTCAATTAATTCATCTTTTTGTAATTTAAATTCATTAGTTTGTATTTCTAGTGCTTCAATTTGTTTAGCCAATGCTTTTTGATTTGTTGCAATATCTCTTCTCTGCTCTTTTAAAGCTAAATAGAATAAAACAACTCCAACCAATGCCCAAATAGAACCAATTACTCCACCTATAAAATCACCTAAAGTACCCAGCATTCCTGCGTCTACAGTGGAGTCAAAATCAAAAAAGTTACGTTTCCAAAGAAAAAGTGATATAGCAAAAATTAAAGCTATAATACTTGGTATTATAATTATTTTTAAAGTTTTATTTTTATCTTGTTTAGGTGTGGTTTCCATTAGAAAATTTAAACAATAAATATAGCATAATAATTTTGGTAAATAATTTATAATAATATATTTAATTCCATTCCATAGAAATCACTTCCCTCCTACGTCGTCGCATAAAAAGTGTTTATTGACAAGATTATTATTGTTTTAGAGAAGTTCATGAATCTCCCAAACTCGATTTCATTAACATCGTAGAAGAAACATTTTAGAATAAATTTTTTCAATAAACTGTAGTTGGACATAATTGCAGACTTTACTTTCACAAATCATTCAATAAAAAAAATAAAACCAAGGGTTGGGTAAAACAAGTAGCGTAACGTATTAAATAAAAATCGCCACCAAATTGGTGAAATCAACGATGTAATTATTTAATCAAAACACTATTTAAAATGAAAAACCATTTGCCCTTAATTTTATTATTTGTACTAGCAATTATGTCCTGTAGCGAAGATGAATACAGCGATATTACAATGGATGAATTTGAAGACATAGGCACCACTACTCCAGATATATCGGAACTAAATTTACCTACTACGCCATTCAATTATGCAAATATTGCATTACCAAACTATTTTTTAGATAATGATGTGCAAAACGAAGACAACACGCCTAACAACAACCAAATTAGCAACAATGGAGCAACGCTTGGACGTGTATTGTTTTACGACAAAAACTTATCGGTAAACAACAGTATTTCTTGCGCCTCGTGCCATATTCAAGAAAATGGTTTTTCCGATCCTAATCCGTTAAGTACAGGTTTCGATGGCGATTTTACGTCGCGAAACTCCATGGGTTTAGCCAATGCGAGGTTTTATGAAAATGGTCGGTTTTTTTGGGATGAAAGGGCAGATTCGTTGGAAGAACAAATTTTAATTCCTATTCAGGATTTAGTCGAAATGGGCATGACATTACCAGAGCTTGAAACCAAATTAGCACAGATAGATTATTATGAAGTGTTATTTGAAAATGCTTTTGGTGATAGTGATATAACAAGCAATCGTATTGCTTTAGCGGTGTCTCAGTTTATTCGATCTATGGTGTCCTACCAATCTAAATTCGATGAAGGCATGGCACAAAGCAACAACATAAATAATAATTTTGCCAATTTTACAGCTTCCGAAAACCGCGGTAAACAGTTGTTTTTAAGTAACCAAACGAGGTGTTTCGATTGTCATGCAACCAATGTTTTTGTTGGCGATCAAGCCAGAAACAACGGTTTAGACGCTACTATTACCGATGAAGGCGTTGGCGGAATTACAGGAAATAATAACGACTTGGGCGAATTTAAAGTGCCTTCTTTACGAAATATTGAATTAACGGGACCTTATATGCATGATGGCCGATTTGAAACCCTTGAAGAAGTAATCGAGCATTATAACAGTGGTGTGCAAAATAACCCGAACCTCGATAACCGTTTAACACAAGGCAACAACGTGCGCCGTTTAAATTTATCGGATGCCGATAAGCAAGCCCTTGTTGATTTTTTAATTACGCTAACAGACGAAGTGTTTACAAACGATGAAAAATTTTCCGACCCGTTTTTTATAGAATAGCCATTGTTTAATGTTTTTATAAAATAAAAATGCTCCGCTAAATTTATTTTATATTTACAATTAAATAATAAGTCATAATGGATCAATCCTTCTCTGTTTGCGATGAAGATGTTTATAATAATTTGTACCGAAAACATGCCGAGAGTTTAAGGAATCATTTATATTTTAAGTTTGGTAATTTAAAACAAGCAGAAGATGTTGTACAAGAGTCGTTTATAAAATTATGGGCTAAATGTAACAGTATTATTTACGAAAAAGCAGCTGGATTTCTTTACACCATAGCTAAAAACATGTTTATAGATTCGTTAAGACAACAAAAAGTGGCTTTGAAATTTGAGAAAAATTATATTGAAACATCAGATATTGAAGATCCTTATTTTCATTTAAGAACCAAAGAATTTAAACAAAAAATAGAAGCAGCCATTTCTGCATTACCAGAAAAACAACGTGAGGCGTTTTTACTAAACAGAATTGAAAAGCTCACTTATAAAGACATAGCTAATAAGTTACAAATTAGCCAGACTGCAGTTGAAAATCGAATTTCAAAAGCATTAATGAAGTTAAAAGAAATAACCGAACTGCAAAAACGAAACATTTAATCGGGCAAAAACAGCTTGTTAAGCCTATATAATTTAGATAAAAAAAGTAACGGTGGACGATAAATTTAGTAAGAATAATGTACTGGCAAGGTGGCTTGATAATCGTTTAGAAGACAGCGAGAAAATGGAGCTAGAATCTAACGGTGAATTAAACGATCTTAAAGTTGTTCTTGATGATATTGACACATGGCAAGTTGAAAAGTTTGATGTTGAAAAAGGTTTAGCCGATCTTAACAAGCGTAAAAAACTGGTAATCTCCCCTGCTCCAACAAAACAAAGTAAATCTGCATCATGGTTAAAAATAGCCGCAGCTATTGTTGTGTTATTAACTGCCGGATTTGTTACGTTTAATTACTTTATTAATGCTGAAACTACGATTAAAACTGCTGTTGCAGAAACTAAAACCATTAATTTACCCGATGGTTCTGTAGTTAAAATGGATGCTTTATCAAGTATTTCATTTAAAGAAAAGGATTGGGAGCATAACCGAAATATTGAATTAAACGGACAAGCATTTTTTGATGTTACTAAAGGTGAACGTTTTAATGTGATAACTAATTCTGGAAGCATACAAGTGTTAGGCACTCAATTTAATGTGAATACTAACAACACTATTTTTGAAGTTAAATGTTACGAAGGAAAAGTTAAAGTTACATATAATAACGATGCCGAAATTTTAACTAAAGGTCATGCAGCCATAGCCAAAGCCAATAAATTGGTGCATACAACGCACAATGCTAAAAGTCCGGAATGGCTCGATGGTTTCAGTAAATATTTCGAGACTAATTTATTGCAAGTTGCTACCGATTTAGAAAAGTATTACGACATAAACATTGAACTTCCAGAAACATATCATAATTTACAGTTTACTGGCACAGTGCCTCATAACGATTTAAATACCGCTTTACAAACCTTGTTTTCTTCTATGGAAATTAACTATACAATAAGTGGAAAAACGATAATTGTAGACTAGTTTGTATGATCCGGAATTTCAATTTTAACAAATATCTACTAGTATTTTTTTGTTTTTGCGTTTTCAATTTTAGCGTTTCGCAAACAGGAAATACAGTAAAGTTATCAGATAAACTTTCGGAGTTAGAACGTAAGTTCGATGTGCATTTTTCATACAATCACACTTTTTTTGATGCCCTTTTAATCAATAAAAACATTAACTGCGATAGCATTTCTAATTGTCTTGAAGTAATTCAGCAAAAAATTCCTATAAGCATTACGAGTATCGATGGTAAATTCTATACTATAATTCCGAATAGAGATGCTTTGATTTTTAAAGCTATTGATGTTGAAACCAACGAAAGCGCAATGTCTTTACAATATCAAATAAATAATGAAGCTCATAAAGTAGTACACGAAGAACAAGGTGTTTTCACAATAAACGATGTTTTTCCTTTAGATTCTATTCATTTTTATTCCAATTTTTATAAAACAGTCCATTTACAAGCAAAAGATTTACAAAAAACTAATAGCTTAAAACTTTACAAACAGCAAATTAGCTTAAGTCAAGTTTTGCTAAAAAGTTATTTAACTAGTGGTATCGATTCTAGAATTAGAGACCACAGTTTACAAATTAATACAGAGCTTTTAGGTTTGTTGGCTGGTGAAACCGATGGCGATATTTTTAATGTATTAAACAATGTTCCTGGAATACATTCACCGAGTGGAAAATCTGGAAATTTAAATTTTAGAGGCAGTACTTACGATCAAAATTTAGTGCAAATAGACGATATACCAATTTATCATTCTGGACATTTTTTTGGTGCTATTTCGCCTTACAACGCTTCAATTATTTCGAATATTGAAGTGCAGCGTAATATGTTACCTGTTAAATGGGGCGGTCGTGTTGGCGGACTAATAAACATGACAACAGATGCTAAAATTCCAGAAAAAAACAGCTACGAAGTGGCCTTAAATACCATTTTCGCTGGGGCTACAATTAACACTAAACTAATAAAGGACAAATTATCTTTACTCGTTGCTTTTAGAACCAGTTATCCGCAGTTTAACACACCTAAATTAACTGCTATTTCCGAGCTTATTTTTCAGGGTAGTAAATTAGAGCCAGAATCCGATGAAATTAATAGTTCTGATAATTTCGACATGGGATTTTCTGATATCAATGCCAAATTAAACTATAAAATTAACGACAAACATAATGCAACATTAAGTTTTATAAATATTCAGAACGATTTATATGCTGAAATACAAAGCAATAATTCTAACAACCAAATAGATTATCGAGATTTAGAATTAGATAATTGGGGGATTACAGGAAAATGGAAAGCTCATTTTTCTGAAAAATGGACTACAGAAGTGAGATTGAGCAAATCGAAAATGAATATTTATAGCGAAAGTGAAGGCTTTGTTTTAGAGCAACGTTCTAGCTATCAAAAATATGATAACACCATAAAAGATACTCGATTAATTACTGAAGCCACTTATAAACACAACGATAATTTACAATTCGATGCCGGTTATACCTTAACAGCGCACGATATTATTAGCAACGAGCTCGAAGAAGAAAACGAAATAAATACAGAGCGCCAACAAAATGCTACGGTACATTCAAATTATTTGTCTGTACAAAAAAATTGGAAAGAGAAATTAATTTTAACCTTAGGCATTCATAATAATTACTACGTTCCTTTAAAGAAACTGTATGTAAACCCGAGGATTTTAGCGAGTTATAAAATTGATAATCGTTGGTATTTAAAATCTTCATTTGGTACTTCTAATCAGTTTATACAAAAGAAGTTTACAAACGATTTCGACGATTTTAATATAACCAATCAGCTTTGGTACTTGCCTAAAGAAGACATCAATCCGTTAAAAGGCACACAAGCCATGGTTGGTGGTGTTTTTGAAAACTCAAAGTGGTTATTCGATTTAGAATTGTATCATAAAAAAACAACAGATATAACCAATAAAACCGATAACGAACAAGGCAATCTTACCAGTAAGGGAGCCAATTTATTTGTTAAACGCCGTTGGAGCAACTTCGAAACTTGGGTAAGTTATGCGCTTAGTCGTACCGAAACAGATTTTAATGGCGTTAGCACCACAGCGTTTTACGACCAAACTCACATTATAAATTTAACGGGATTGCTCACTTTAAATCAATGGAAATTTGCATTAACATGGGGCTGCTTTTCTGGAATACCCATTATTTATCCCGACGAAACCGATAGCAATAACGCTAACATCGATTATAGCGATAGATTTGATGCTTTACATCAACTCGATTTTTCTGCTTCATATACGTTCAAGCCATCAAAAGGAATTAAATCTGTTTTAGGCTTATCTATTTTAAATGTTTACAATCAGGATAATATTGTAAATGTTTTTCAAAATACTTCCGATAATAACTTCAGGAAAGCAAGTCAGTTTTCACCAAATCTACAATTAAATTTGTTTTTCTAAATTTTAAAACTAATTCATAACTAACTGTTATAAAGTGTTTTAAGTCACTTTATTTTTACTTTTTATTTTTATTTAAAAAAAGGGTTGGGTAAAACTTAAGCATTCTCGTAATACATACAAACAAGCAATTTATAGCCATTTTTTAAGCTGTAATTGCATGTTGTATTAACACAAAAATTAAAAGAGATCAACTTAAATTTTAAACCCAACATTATGAAAAGAACAAACTTAAAATGGATTTTTATTCTAGCTATAAACATAATTTTGTTTCAAGCTTGTAATAATGACGATTTATCCGAAGACATTATTCAAGATATTAACAGCGATAGTATTGAAGCGGGCATTGTAGAAGCCGATGTTACCAATAACACCACAAATTTAATTGTACAATGGAGCGACCTTTGGGTGTCTTTAGATCAATACACTGTTGGTATGAGGCCCAATACCGTTACACGATCGTTAGCATATATTCATTTAACAGGATATGAAACCGCAGTTCCATTTATGGATAATTACAATTCTAACACCAATAGATTTAACAATTTTAACATCAACAATAATAATTTAGAAAATAATGTCAATCTAAATTTAGCTTTAAACACGGCTTATGCTATTGCAATAGATCATTTTATGCATAGTTTGGAAGCCGGCACAAGACAGAGTATTTCGAATTTTCAAGATGATATGGAAGAGACTTTAACCGTTGGTTTAACCGATGATGAAATTGAAAACTCCCAACTTTGGGGAACCCATGTTGCAGAACGTGTTATTGCTTATGCCGAAACCGATAACGATGCCGAAGAACAAATTGTTAACCAAACACCAAACAGCTATATTGCTCCAGTTGGCGTGGGACTTTGGGAAGCTGGTGAAGGTGAAAATGCGTGGTTTCCATATTGGAGAGAAGTAAGAACGTTTGCTATTTCGCCAAACCAAACTAGCAGCACTAATTTTAACAGTGTTTTACAACACAGCGCTAACCCAAACAGTAACTATTATCAGCAAATGAATGATGTTTACCAAGCTACCATTGCAGCAGCTACAACCGATACCGAACAATTATGGATTGCCGAATTTTGGGCAGATGATGTAGAAGGTTTAATGATTAGTCCACCAGGTAGACATTTTTCTATCGCAAATCAATTAATAGAACAATACGATTTAGATTACGATGAATCTTTAGAGCTTTTATTGCGTTTAGGTTTGGCATTAAATGATGCGGCCGTTTCTGCTTGGGACGATAAATACACCTACAACATTGAGCGACCGAGTAATTTTATTCGAGAATATATTGATGAAGATTACACCACTAATTTATCGAAATTTATTGATGGTGTAAACCCTGCTTTTCCAAGTTATCCTTCTGGTCACGCAACCTTTGCAGGCGCTGCAGCTGGTATTTTTATAGATTTTTTTAATACTGATAACATCAATTTTACCGATAATACTTATAGCGATTTTACAAATTTAAGTTTTAATGGTACCGCCAGAACATTTTCTTCTTTTTCTGAAATGGCTACAGAAAACGCATATTCGCGTGTGTCTTTAGGAGTACATATTGAGCAAGATGCTATTGAAGGTTTACGTTTAGGTTATGAGGTTTCCGTTGCAGTTAACGCTATTAACTTACAAGGCGGAAACAACAATAACAACGGGAACAATAATAATAACAATAATTGATAGTAATAAAGTCTAATAATTTAAGCCATAATAGTGTATTTATTATGGCTTATTTTTATAGTAATTTATTGAAATGTTGTTTGTAGATAACTTGAATTATTTATAATTTAATCGTTTTAAAATCTAGAAGATTACTCCCCTATTTTATTCTTAATTAAGTTGAATTGAAAACGCTTTAAGTTATTCCCATATATTTTTAAATGCCGTATAAATCATTTTAAATTTAAAAGAAGTACTGTTGTATTTAATTTTCATTTAAAAATAGAGCGTTGGTAACTAGTAGGATAAATATTTAGAGAATAAAAAGGAATTTATAGAATAGTTTAAACCTCGATTATTTCTATTTTCAATTTCATTAAATAACATCAATAAAAAAAGCTCCGCAATACATTGCGAAGCTTTTGAGACTAATAAAAAAACGTAATTCATTATTTAGAATTACAACTAACTTTATGGTTAAAGACCTAGGGCTGTTACTGCTGGCGAATCAACATCTACGGGATACGTTCTCCAAATGGCATTAAAGTTTGTGTTTTTCCATAACACTTCGCCACTTTCGCTTACTTCCCAAATAGTTCCTGCTGTTCCTACACCAATTAAGGTATTTCCGTTGCTCATTCGGCCGGCGCTACTTGTTGTTAAACTATATAAGTTGCTATCGGTAAACTCCCAAGTAACCGTTGGTTCGTTATCTTGACCTGCAACTAATTCGTAAGGCGGATTTAACTCATATTCAATTACTGCCGATTGTCCGTTGTAAATATTATTCGAGTACACTAACATATTTCCAGTATCTAATAAATTAGGATAATGAACACGGTTTAGTGTTACTTCGCCCGTATTGTTATACGTTAACGGATTTCCAAAGCGGTAAATCAAATCACCACCTAAATTATAATTTCCACCAGTGCTTGTTGCTGCTTCTGCAGTAGTTGTGCTGTGGTCAATTACCCAAACTTCGCTATAATAATTTACGGTAACATAAATTAAATCGCTTGTTTCATCTAATGTTAAGCCGTTAGCATGCATAATGTCACCATCGGTTTGACTGCTGTTATAGTTAACATTTATTTTATTTGGGTTATCTACAACAACACCGTAGTTTTCTTTTGTACTATCGTATTCTTGCACTAAATGATCTTTTGCATGCCATTCCCAAATAATTTCTTCGGTAAGCGGATTTAACTCTACAATAGCTTCTGGATAAATAGCCCTGTTTGCTTCAAAGCCCATAGTTTCTGCTTCAGTTGCAGTCACTCTTTCCCAAACTAAAAATAAGATATTACCGTTAGAAAGGTATTCGAAATCGTGATGTGCTCTATAATCTGTATCGGAATATGAAATTTCCCAATCTACAGTTTTATCGGCATTTATTTTTTTAAACTTACCGCCATAACCTCCAAAGGAAATTGTAGAATTAGACGTTTTTAATTCAACAATTAAACTACCATCGTCTAAAAGTTCGGCTTCATCACCTAATTCCTCGCCATCTAAATCCCATTCTACTAATTCATCACCATCATGGTCTATTAAAAAAACACCATTTACTCCTGTATCGACAACAAGAATATAAGAATCTGTGTCGATGCCATCGGTGGTACTTTCCTCGGTAGTATCATCGCTATCATCATTTGAACATGCTGTTAAAAAGGCTAAAGATGCCAATAAAAAAGCGCTTAAATAGTTCGCTTTATATTTTAATATTAAGTTTTTCATATTTGTAGGTTGTTAAATTTTAAGTGATTAATTTTTCATTTTATTTATACTAACCTCTTGAAGGTCTTCCTTCTCCTCCACCTTGTCGTTCTGGTTTAGGCGCGTTTTCAATTTCTACTTTCGATAAATAACCGTCTTCATCGGTATCTATTTTAGAAAAATCATTTTTTAACGGTCCTTTTACTTCAGCTTCCGAAAGTTTACCATCTTTATCGGCATCCATTTCAGATATTAATTGCTCTGCATTTGGTTGTCCACCACGTTGACGTTGGTTATTTCTGCTTTGATTTTCTGTTTCCGATGACGATTTACAAGATGCAAACAAGGCCACAGTTACTATTAAAGTAAGTAGTTTTAGGTTTTTCAAATTCATAATTTTTTGTATTTTAAATTTACTCTTAGAGTGTAAATGTCTATAAAAGTTAAATGCAATAATGTTGTTTTCTACGAACAGATGTAAGTTTTCAGTAAACGGCTTGTTTTGTTCTGTAAGCGCTTTGTTTCACTTTTAGTTTTGGCTTAAAATGGGCAACTCATGGATTTTATTTTCCGTTACTTTGTAGTATGAATAGATTTAACAGACTAATTGTACAGGTGGCTTTGTGGCTATTTATAGGCCTAGTAATTTGGTTTAACCAAAGCCTAGACTCCGCTTTATTTAATGAGAATTTGACAGTATTTATTTGTCAAGTTGTTCTTATTTATTTGCTTATTTACGTACTTGCTCCCAAACTTTTGTTCACAAAAAAGTATGTAGTATTTAGTCTTATTTCGGTTTTTTTAATTATGGTATTGGCTTTTATTATAACCGATATTTTTAGAATGCCAATGGAGCCGCATCATCCTATTAATAACATGCCCGCTCCTGCACCGCCACACGAATCTGGCCCCAGACAACCACCGTCTCATTATTTGTTTAATCTGCTTATTATGGGCATTGCTTACAGTATAGCTTTAGCGCTCGAAGTTTTTAATCATTTAAAGAAAAAAGAAGCCGAAACTATAAAAGCTCTAAATGTAAATTTGCAAAACGAACTTAAATTACTTAAATCGCAAATTAATCCTCACTTTTTGTTTAATTCTCTTAACAATATTTACACATTAGCTGGTATAGATGCTGGTAAAACACAAAAAAGTATTATTAATTTATCCGATATGCTTCGTTATGTGTTGTACGACTGCGAGCAGGAAACAGTGCCAATAAAAAAAGAAGTTGAATACATTGAAAATTACCTGAAGCTTTTCGCATTAAAAAGTAGTAAAACCTATCCTATTTCTACAACATTAAATATAGAAAGCAACGCTATTCTGGTGGCTCCAATGCTTTTTATTCCATTTATTGAAAACGCTTTAAAACACAGTAATATTGATGATCGCGACCATGCTTTTATTAACATAAATATTAATGCAACCAGTACCGAAATTAATTTTGAAGTTGAAAATAGCAAACCACAAAATAAGGTAGTAAAAGATGCTGTTGGCGGTATTGGATTGGAAAATGTAAAGAAAAGATTGGCTATCTTGTATCCTAATAAACACAGCTTAAAAATAGTTGAAAACGAAACTAGTTTTAAGATTAATTTGCAATTAAATTTGGTATGAATAATATAAAATGTGTGGTTATTGACGATGAGGAATTAGCAAGAACCTTAATAAAATCGTACATCGATAAAGTTGATTTTTTAGAATTGGTTGATGATTTTGAAAATCCTATCGATGCCATACAGACCCTAAAAAAAGGACAAGTACATCTTGTTTTTTTAGATATACAAATGCCACAATTAAAAGGCACCGATTTTGCCAAAATGATTGATGCAAATTTAAAAGTAATTTTTACTACAGCCTATTCTGAATATGCCTTAGAAGGTTACGATTTAAATGTGCTCGATTATTTATTAAAGCCTATAACTTTTGAGCGCTTTTTGCAAGCCATTAATAAATACAATAAAGAAACTATTTTAATTGAAAATACCATAACGGTTAAATCTGGTTACGATTTACATAAATTACACTTTGATGATATTCTTTATATAGAAAGCGATAGTGAATACGTGAATTTTTATACAGAAAGCAAAAAGATTATGAGTCACCAAACTTTAAAAACGCTTCAGAAAAAATTACCAACTTCTATTTTTATGCGTGTGCATCGCTCTTACATTGTAAACAAGCAAAAGGTTTCTGCGTTAAAAGGTAGAAACTTACAAGTTTGCAGTCATAATATACCAGTAAGCGACAGCTACTATGAAGCTGTTAAAAAGAAATTATTTTAATTATTTTTTTGTAATAAAATTCAGTGTTAATTTATGGTTTTTATCGATTAAAAACATTTAACACCGATATATTGAAAAAAAACATCATTTTTCGTGTAAATTAAAACTTAATTATCTAATTTTGAATAGATCATAATTGCTGTTTTTTTTACTATGGAAAATATTATATTAAAAATATATTTTTCTATTTTATTTTTCTTATCATTTGCTTGTATTGATAGTGTGTACTCCCAAACAGAAGCAAGTATCTTAAATGAAATTGAAACCTTACAGAATAGTACAAACTTTTCTACAAAAAACACGAAATATATAGACCTTATACTCGAGTTAGCGAAAAAAAAAGTAAGAACCAATCCAGACAGTATGGTAATTCTTTTAAAGGAGGCTACAAAATTGAGTAAGGAATATAATTATAAAGTAGGAGAAAGTATTGCTCTTTCTACTTATGGCTATTTTTATTTTGAAAAAGGTGAAACAGAAACCGCCTTCCAATATAATACTAAAGCTCTTGAACTTGCCGAAAAATATGGTTTAAACGAACCAAAACTGCGAGCTCTTAACAATATGGGACTCGATTTTTGGATCCAGGGCGAGGCAGAAAAGGCCTTACCTATGTTTTTAGAAGCACTGAATGTGGCTAAAACCATTAATAAAATAGACATGATAATAAGTCTTAACATAAATATTTCGAATATTTATAGTGAGAATGGTGATTTTGAAACTGCAGAATCGTTTCTTAATATAGCACGTGATATGAGCAGTAATATTAAGGAAGAGGAAGTTTTAGCATATACACTTCTTAATATGGCTCAAGAATATTCTAAAATTGGAAATTTAAAGGAAGCCGAAGACATTGTTGAAATAAGTACTAAATATTTTGAAAAAGAAAACATAAAAGATTGGCTATCTCATGCTTATGAGCAAAAAGGATTTATTGAGATTAAAAAGAAAAACTTTAAAAATGCTATTCATTGGTTAAAAAAATCTGAAGCTGTTTGTGAAGAAATTGACTTTAAATACGGCAAAGCATTAGCTTATAGTAGTTTAGCTAAGTCGTATTTAGGAATTAATAACTTAGAAAACGCCAAAAACTATGGAGATAAGGCTTTGGCGATTTCGAAGGAATTAAATATTGCTTTGTGCATAAAAGAATCGCATGAGACATTATATCAAGTTTACCAAAAACTAAACAACTACGAGTTAGCTTATAAGCATCAACAAAAATACTTAAGCTTATATAAAAAGGAAACTGAAGAAAAATTTAAAAAAGGATTGGGACTTTTACGAACCAAAATAGAATTTGAAAACCAGAAAAAACAATTAATTCAAGAACAAAACAAAACCTTAACTAAACACAAATATTTTAATTATTTAACCGTTGCAGCATTACTTATACTTTTACTTACATTATTTTCTATTTTTAAAACAAATCGACTACAGAAAAAATTTAATAAAAAACTTAAAATAAAACAAGAAGCTTTACTAGTTAGGGAATCTGAATTAAGTGAATTAAATGATACTAAAGATAAACTATTTTCTATTATTGCACACGATTTAAAAGGCCCTATAAACTCGTTATATGAATTAATAAAAATATCAATAGAAGAACCTCTTGATAAAAATGAAACGAAGGAATTTTTTACGTATGTTTTAAAAGAAACTCAGAGTTTGTCAGAAATGTTAAATAATCTTCTTATCTGGGCAAAAACCCAAATGCAAGGTCTTAATTTAAAACAAGAAAATGTTGATTTAAATAGTATAATTGAGAGTACTATATCATTTTTAAAACCATTAGCAGATAAAAAGGAAATTAAAATTATTAACCATTTTCCAGATAACATTATTACTTTTAGTGATAAAAACTTATTACATATTGTGTTTAGAAATTTAATTACAAATGCCATAAAATTTACCAAAACAAAAGGAACTATCGAGTTATTTATGGAAGAAAAATTGAATAAACTACAAATAGAAGTTAAAGATAATGGAATTGGCATGAGTGAAACTAATTTAAATATGCTATTTAAAAACAAGCATATTAAATCCACTTACGGTACACAGAAAGAAAAAGGAACTGGTTTAGGACTATCTATATGTCATGAATTAATTTTAAAAAATGGTGGTTCTATTTGGGCAAAAAGCACTCAAAATGTAGGCACATCTTTTTACTTTACTTTGCCAAAGGAAAAGGTAAATTAAACTGTAATTTAACCAAGTACCAAGGCTTTTATAAAAATCGTATCTTCTAAACTAGAGATGATTAAATTATTTATATTCTAAAAGTTTATCTAATCTGTTGGCTACTTCTATTTTGTTTTCTAAACGGTTTTCAAGAGATTTAACTGCATCATTACTTAAATAGCGACTAAGTGGAATTAGCGGCCTAAAGAGGCTGTCACAAGGCAGTTCATCTGTCGTTCTCTGTTCGTACAGGTCTATGGGAATAAGCGTCCGTTTCGACTCTATTAAAACGTCGTTAGCAGATGCTTTAATAAACTCATCGGCATGAGCAAAAACACTACTCAACACCATTTTGGCAGGAGTGAAAAGTTGGCTGTAGTAGTTTATTGAATCATTATTTTTTTGTTTACTGCACGTACATTTGTCATTGGTCTCTTTAGTATTATTGTAAATTACTAAATGTTTAATTTTCCATTTATTTGTTAGCAACGTATCCGATTGTAACGCTTTAATTAAAGCTTCTTCTAAATACTTCGTTACTGTACCTCCAATGTTGTCGTAATAACCACCATCACCAAATTGACCAATTCCAGATATTCTGGCGTTTGGACTAATATATGGAAACCTAGCTGTTAATAACATCGCTGTCGAACGTTTTATAGCTTGTTTATCAGTAATATTGTAAGCATATTCCTCTAATAAATCATAAAAGCCATGTGGTTTATCAAACTTTACTGGACTAATTACATACAAACGTCCTTTTTGCACTTGCGTTGTCGTTGTAACTAAAATAGGAGGCGTAAACTTGGCTCCTTTTTTAGGCATAACATCAAGGTACGGTTTCTGTAATAATCCTTTTGCATTAAATACAGAATCAAATTGCTGTTCCCATTCAACTTGAGTTATTTCTCCCCGATCTTGATAACAATTTAAATGAAATATACTTGCAAGTAAATCTCTTCCCAAAAGGCCTGCAATAGACGATGAGATATAATCTTCCTTAAAAAAGTCACTCCCTTTATAAATAAAAGACTTTTTGTTTGATTCATTTTTAAATGAAATGGAACCATTATTGGTTTCATTTTCACTTGCTACTGCGTAAAAAATATTATTACCTACACTACCGCCTGAAGCTCCAGTTATAGAAAATAAGTGCTTTTTAAAATAATCTTTATTTTTTTCGTATAAATAACTATGCACAAGTAAAGACCAAAGTCCTGCTCTTGAGCCACCCCCTTCTGCCGAAACTAAAATAATTGGAAATTGTTTTCCTTTCTTTAAGTTTAAAATAGCATTTTTACGCTCTGCAATAAATTGTTTAATATATTCATTTAAAGATAGTCGGTTATCTGGATGTAAATCTTTATTTGCATCAACTGTAACCACTTCATAGTGCTTAAACGATTTGCTTCGTGCAACTAAAATGGTTAATAAAATAGCTGTAAAAAAAGTTACAGTTAATACCGGCCATTGTTTATATCTTCCTAGGTAATAAAGAGACATAAAAATAATATACAACCCTATTAAACATATTAGAATAATTACAATAGGTGTAAATATTTTTAATTTATTTAATGCAGGGCCAATAAACATTACAAAATATGTAACGAAGCTACCTAATGTTAAAATATATCCAATAGGCATTATTACTTTAGCTTTAAAACTTAGTAATTTTTTGTTATACGTAATACTTAAAAAAAAGAAAATACAAGTTAAACAGAATAAAGACAAAAAGAGGTTTCGGATATCAGATTGGGTACCGTGTTTACTATTAATACCTAAAAATATGATAACCAAAAATAATACTAGAACAGTAATTAAAGGAAATGTACCGTTTTTAGAATTCCATTTAAGCTTTGTTTTTAGAAAATTTGAAAAGTTCGGGTTAGTTAAAAAAAGTAAAAATAATGTAAGCAACCAAAAAAGCCCTTTGAAGGCTATATGGGTTTGGAAAATATCGTAATACGTTGAATTTACAGAAAACGTTATACCTAAAATCATATATGTTGCTAGCATTTTAGGATAAACTCTATTAATATATGCTTTAGGAGTTTCCTCTATATTTTCTAAGTTAGCTACTTTTGTTTTAGAATTTACTAGCTCTTTTTCTTTTGAATCTTTAATATTTAAGTGTTGGATGATATTTGATATATTTTTCCAAAACCCAAACTCTTTTCTATATATATTCTTAATTCGAAGTTCTTTTAATTTTTCTACTTCAATTAAATTACCATAACTAATCAAAAAAGCTAGAACTAATATAGATGCATAAAAGGCAATCATAATAAACACATGGTATTTATGTTGAATAATTACCACAACAAGATCTTTTAAATGATCTACTCTAAATACAATATAAACAACAATAACAAATAATAAAGCGATGAAGTTTTTTAATACCACCGACAGTAATTGTTTTAGCCAATGTGAAAGTTTCATAGTTTATTGTTTAGATGGTTATATATTTCATATTAAGGCAATATCAAAGCATAAACTTTTTCAGTTTTATTAACTGGTGTATCTCCAAAAAGTTTTAATCTATCTTCTTTACTAATTTGAATATCTGGAGCCTTAATTCCATCTGGACATTCATAACGGTTCGTTACATCTACTATAACTTCATTTTTTCCATTTAAGGAATATAGTTTAACCTTATTCCTAAAATACTTCCCCGTTTCACAACCAAATGCTAGTCCTTCTTTTGGTGCTATGGCAGGAAAACCAACATTAATCGTATCAGACATATAGCTCCAAGGCCCCAACCGTTTAATACTTAAATCTTGAAAACCATTAGAAATTTCGAAGTCATTTTCCGGATTTAATTTCTTTATACTAGAGGTTAATTCCAAATCTTTGTAGAAATAAATTTCTTTATTTTCTTTTAACCAAGCCTTTGTGGCATTTTTACTCCATTCTTTAGAAAATAACTGATTTAATAAATCTTCATCACTTATTCTTTCCTGATCCAATTCAATAGATAATTTATGCTTACCGCTAACAAGTGAAAATTTCGCCAGTTTTTCACCCCTTTTATCTAAAAAATAACCAATAATAATTCCAATAGCAAATGTTACTATAATTGGGATTATTAATGTTTTTAATTTAATAAAAATATTTTCATTTTCCATTATTATTTAGTTTTAGTGATTAATACTATAAATTTATATCACTAAACTAAATGAAACCTGAAATCAACACCATACCCAATACAAGGTATTTCACTAATAAAAGCTATAAAAAGACTAAAAATAAAAATTATTAACTTCTCAAAATCAAATAATTACATGAATTTAAAAAATATTTTATGACAAATTTCTATTAAAGAACAGTTTTTTAAGAGTCTATGAATTTTGTAATTGTTGTTGCAGATGAAGTATTACAAATTCGGCGGGTCTTTGAATGGCAAGTCCTAATTCAATTATTAGTTTACCTTGTATAACATCATTTGCTGTCATGGTGACTCCTAAACCAATGTTTACAAAAAATGCATCACTTGGTTTAGATCCAGCTAAAGCACCTTGTCTCCATAATTTTAATAGAAAATTTTCAATTTTACTTTTAATATTTTTCCAAGTATTAGCATCGTTAGGTTCGAAAACAAAAGGTTCTAAGCCATTTTTTACAGACTGTTCCACCATAATTAATGTTCGTACTACGTTAATATAACGATATTCATTGCTATTTCCATTTAAAGTTCTAGCGCCCCAAACCAAGGTGCCTTTTCCAACAAAACTACGAATGGCATTTATTGATTTACCAGAAGTCGCATCAACATTTAAAATTTCTTGTTGAGAATTACTAATTGGGATTGTTGGTTTAATAACTGAATTTAGCGACACATTCGCAGGAGCTTTCCAAACACCTTTATTTTGATCGACCATGGCGTAAATACCTGCCATAGCACCCGATGGCGGTAAAATATTCAGTACTTTTTTTACAGCTTCAATTAATAAAACATAACTTGGGCTTAAAATTAAAAGCGCTTCATGTAAATTTTCCTCACCATTAATTGGTTGACTCTCATTTATAAATTCTTCAATTAATATTTTTGCGGCTTCTTCGGGAAGTAAGTTTGAAAGTTCGGATAAATTAAGATTGATATTTTTAAAAGTGATGTCGTTTTTTGAATTAATTGATGTTTCGAGCCACGGATAATACGCTACACCATAATTTAAATGTAAGCTACCAATATGCTGCCTAAACTCTGTAATAACTTGAGATGAAATAGGTTTAAAACCATCAAAAACATCAAGAACCGCTACCCTATTTTTCATATTTGAACAATGTTGTAGTACTTTTTGATACAAATGATAGCAGCCAATTTTAGATAAATTAACAGCATCTGGAATTACGACAAGACTAGGTTCTATTTGAGTTTCTAGGAGATTTAAACCTCTTACAAACTTTTCATTATCTAGAACAATGTTATCTTTATTTTGATACGTTTCAATAGAAACCACATAACAAGCAACTCCACCATTATTAAAGAATAACTTTAAGCTTGCATACATATATGCTTTTTGATGATTAGCAAAATCAATTATATAATTATTACCGTTTATTTTTACTGCTTCTTGCCCGTTATTTGCTATTTTATTTGATAAAAGATTACATTTTGCTAAAAACCCTCTTCCAAAACAATTAATATATTCCGTAAGCGAACTAATTTTAGTTGGTTTATTAATTAATGAATTATCATTAAATTCTGCCTTTTCTGTATATCCAATAAAAGCAGGAATAGCAGTTTCAACCTGAGCAATACCATTAGGAAGGTTGTTTATTTCGTTAATATAAATTCCTGGAGTTTTATATTTTGCTGCCATACTATATAAATATGTTTAAAATACACATTTTAAATTAGTTAGTTAATATTGTTAAGTATTTTATTTTAATTATTAATTAAAACTTTATAAAATAGGTGCTAGTATAAATATAATTTAAAAGTATATTCGCGCCCATTATGTGGATGTACTTAGGTCTTTTAGCGGCTATTTTTTAGGTGTGCATAACTTGTGCAAAAAGCATGCTGTACAAGGCAACGAAGCCTTTCCTATATTATTACGTACAGTTAGTAGCGGTTTTATATTTATTGCTGCATTTTATTTGTTGTCTCTTTTGTATCCAAACTATGCTATTAGTAATGGATATAATTTCCAGAGTATAAGCTGGAAAGATCATGGTTTTATTTTTATAAAATCAATAATAATGGCCGGTTCATGGCTACTGGCTTATCAGGCGCTAAAACATTTGCCAATAACTATAGTAACTCCAATACGTTCTGCTGGCCCTTTTTTTACATTTATTGGAGCTATAGTAATTTATAAAGAAGCTCCAAATGCTTTCCAGTGGTTTGGTTTTTTCTTAATTATTTTTTCTGTGATTTTATACTCTAGAATTGGGAAAAAAGAGGGCATTATTTTTAAACGAAATAAGTGGATATTTGCCATTATTGGTGCTACATTTTTAGGAGCAAGCAGTGGTTTATACGATAAATTTTTAATTCAGAATTTAAGTTTAAATCCGCAAACATTGCAATTTTGGTTTTGCTTATACACCATTGTAATTTTAATAATTATTTTATGTATAACTTGGTTTCCTTATCCAGAAAAACGTAGCGCTTTTAAATTCAGATGGTCTATTATTGCTGTTGGTGTTTTATTGCAAACAGCCGATTATTTTTACTTTAAAGCCCTACAAGATCCTGATGCGTTAATTATGCTGCTCTCTGCAATAAAACGAAGTCAAATAATTATAGCGGTAGTTGCTGGTGGTATTATTTTTAAAGAACAAAACAAACGTAAAAAACTGATTCCTCTTTTTGGTATTATGCTTGGCGTTTTTCTTATTTTATATTCTTAAAGGATTTTCACTTTATAATATTTAAGCTTTAATGAATTTAATATAAACAAGAAATTCTATATCTTTAATGAAAGAAAAAACTTTGTTTTATATTGATTTCGAAAGGAAAATTAATTAAATTTTTTAAGGTGTCTAAAATTAAATTTTTGGATGTTTTAATAGTTCTCTTTTTTTTAATTTCAATTCTTTTCTGCTTTTTTTCAAAGAAATCTTATCTAATTTATAGTGTCCCAGTTGTAATTTTTAGTATTACCCTAAAATATATCTTGATATCTAAGAAAAAAATAAACTTGTTTTTTATACTGGCAATTGTTCTAACTCTAGTTTCAGATGTGTTAATATTTAAAGATTTTCAAGCGTACTATATTTATATATCTATATTAACTAACTTATGCATAATTTGTTACATTTTAACTATTCGTAATTATTTGCATAAAAACAAATTAAGATCACTCTTGTCTGTATCTGTTATTTTAAGTTTAGGATTAGTTGTCTATTTAATTTTTTCTCTATTAAAAGTTTTATCTTTAGAATTAACTAATGCTCCTTTAATATTAACAAGTTTAGCTACTATCGGTTTTATAATTTATTTTATTTCGGCGGGTATTATTTATTTAAAAAGTATGTATAATAACGCTGTGGTATTACTTATTTCTGTAATTGCTTATTTCTTTCAACTCATTTTTAGTATTATAAATGAGTTTATATATTTTGAAAGAATTCTCACTGCTCTAATTATTGTTTGTCATATTGGCTCTATTTATTTATTGATGAAGTTTTTATTAGAAGCCACAATAATTGACCATAAAATTATAGAAAACTAACATTTTTTAATATTTCCGAAACCAAAAGCCTGTTTCGTTATTTTGTTTCTTAATTTTTAAGTGAACAAACTCACCTATTATAGGTATGGTATAATTAACCTTTAGTTTTTCTGATTCTGTAATAAAACGCTCCAAAGGGTCTGTCCAAGTATGCATTGCGAGTTTAAATGCACCCCAATGAATTGGCATAATGTTTTTAGCATTTAAATCTATTCCGGCTTGTACTGTTTCTTCTGGAAACATATGTATTTCTGGCCACATTTTGTTGTATTGCCCACATTCTATCATGGCGAAGTCAAACGGGCCGTACTTCTCACCTATGGTTTTAAAATGGTTGGCATAACCACTATCTCCACTAAAGAAAATATTATCCGATTCTGTTTGTATTACCCAAGAAGACCACAAGGTTTTAGCGCGATCGATTAAACCACGTCCCGAAAAATGTTGCGCTGGTGTACAAGCCAATTTTAAATTTTTAAATGTGGTTTCTTGCCACCAGTCTAATTCGGTAATTTTAGTTTTAGATACCTTCCATTTTTGTAAATGTGCACCAACCCCTAGTGGTGTGAAAAAATGTTCAACTTTATCTTTTAAAGCTTTAATCGATTCGTAATCTAAATGATCGTAATGATCGTGCGAAATAATAACAGCATCAATTTTAGGTAACTTTTCAATAGTAATTGGTAATGTTTCACTAAAACGCTTACTTCCTAAAGCAGGATGCGGTGCAGGTACACTTCCAAGCATTGGGTCGATTAAAATTATTTTTCCCTCGGTTTGTAATAAAAATGTAGAATGCCCAAACCAAACCAGTCGTGTTTCGCCTGTATAATTTATAATGCTTAAGGAATCTAAAGTAGAGGTTGGTAAATCATGCTCTGGTTTTGTGTTTGGCGAACTCTTAAAAAATCCGCTTAAGGCTTTTCCCATATCTTTTAAACTCATATCGAGTTTAACATCGTTGGTATTTTTAAATAATCCGTCTTTATAATTTTTCGATGTTTTATAAGTTGCAATGGCTTCTTCTGAGGCTTTACCTCCAAATTGCGGACTAAATTGAATAAATAACACGGCAATCACCGCGATTACGACAATAATTATGACAATGCTTAAAACCATTCGTTTTAATATTTTTAAAAGTTTATGCTTCATTAGATTTTTCTAATTGCTTTCTAATATGTTCACTATCCCAATGAATATCGTAAGCTACAATGCCTCGTTTAAAATCATTTTCTAGTAATTTTTCTTGCTGTTCTATTTCTTTTCTTGCCATAAACACATAGTCTTCGTCGCGTTTAGGTTCAGCAGCCAATCGTCTTAAACTGGCTTCATCGTACTTTATAAAATTCTGTACTTGACGGTTTAAAGTATACTTTCTAAAGCCTAATTTATTAAGTGCATCACTCGCTAATGCTAAAGACGTATCTAAAGTTTCACGGTAAATATTAGTGACATCAAGATTCAATAACTCATAAGCATCGTAACGGTTTTTAGTACGAACCAACATCTCAACGTGTGGATATTTTTCCTTCACAATTTTACTAATGGCTTTTGCTACAGAAACTTTATTGGTGGCACATATTAACAATTTTGTGTCTGCAATTCCTGCAGATTCTAATAAATCTTCGCGTGTAGCATCGCCATAATACACTTCGAACCCCATTCTTCGAAGAAAATCAACACGGTTAGAATCGAAATCTAAAATGGTAGCTTCAACACCATGAGATCGTAAAAAACGACCAACAGTACTCCCAAAATGACCAAAACCAACCAAAATTACTTTTTGCGATTTTGCAATATGATCCATAGGACGTTTAATAGACTCTTTAGTTCCAGTTTTTGGAAGAATGATGCGCTCATTTATAACAGCCAAAATTGGAGTAAACGACATAGAAACTGCGGTTACAACCAGCATCATATCCATTTGTTCTTGCTCTAAAATATTTATTTGAAAGGCGAACGATAACAATACGAAAGCAAATTCACCAACTTGAGCTAAACTAAAAGTTAACAAGACATTTTGGTCTAATTTTAGTTTGAATATACGCCCTGTAATGAACAGCACAACCGCTTTAATAACAATAATAGCGAGTAAAATACCACCAATAGTTAACGGACTGTTGGCAATAACCACAAAGTTGATGGATGCGCCTACAGCCATAAAAAAGAGTCCGAGTAATAAATTTTTAAAAGGTTCAAGCGTGCTTTCCAGTTCGTGTTTAAACTCACTAGTAGATAAAACAACCCCGCCTAAAAAGGCACCTAAAGCGGGACTTAACCCCACAAATTCCATTAAGTATGAAATACCGAATACGATTAAAAACGCAGCTGCAATCAATAATTCTCTAACACCTGTTTTTGCTACTTTTCGAAGCATAGGTACAACCACATAACGACCAGCTAATACAATGGCTACAACTGATAAAATAATAGCTAAAGTTTGTAAGCCAATGGGTAAACTCTCAATTAAAGTTTCAGTTGAATGCGCTTCAGTACTTGTAGTTTCTTCAGATGAATTACTCAGTAAAGGCAAAAAGCCAATCATAAATATCACGATGATATCTTGAAATAATAATATAGAAAACGAACTGGAACCAAACGTTGTGTTCATTAAGCCTTTTTCTTTAATCGTTTGTAACGCAATTGCTGTTGATGATAAGGCTACAGCCATACCAATTGCTAAGGCAACTTGCCAATCATAACCTAAAAACGTGAAAAATATATACGTTAAACCAACGGTTAATGCAACTTGAATCCCACCCATTCCAAGGATAGATTTTCGCATATTCCAGAAGTTTTTGGGTTCTATTTCAAGTCCAATTAAAAACAGCATCACGACCACACCAAACTCTGCAAAATGTAGAATATCTTCTCCTTCTTTTCCTATAAACCCGAATACATAAGGCCCAATTAAAACACCTGCTAATAAATAACCAATAACCGAACTTAAGCCCAGGCGTTTTGCTAAAGACACACAAATAATGGCTCCTGCTAAAAAAACAATGGCTTCAAACAATAAACTTCCAGACATAAATTAAACGGTTAAAATTTTTAAATCGTTAAGAAAAAAGCAATTTGATAACTGCATTGCATTAAAATCGCCTTGAAGTAAATCGATTAATTGCTCGTACTGGTTAGCATAATTCAATAAACCATCATCAGACAAATGATGTGTTCCCATAACAGCAAAAGGTGGCAAATAATTCATTCCACATAACTTAGCAGTTTGCTCAAATGGTCTTAAAAATTCATTAATGGTATACGTGTTATAGCCTTCATTGCAATATACTTCTCGCGAGCCACCAGTGGTTATCACATTAAAAACCGTTTTATTATGCAGTACTTTTCCGTTTGGTCCGTATGCCCAATTAAACTCTAAAACTAGGTCTTTCCACTGTTTTAAAATTGCAGGACTACTATACCAATACAACGGATGATGCCAAATAACAACATCATGTTGAAGTAGTAATTCTTGTTCATGTTGTACATTAATATGAAAGTTGGGATATTGCTCGTATAAATCGTGAAATGTTACATGTGCCTTATCTTTTAAGCGCTCTATTAATGCAGCATTTACTCTAGATTTTTCAAATTTTGGATGTGCAAAAAGAATAAGTACTTTTTTCATAATATATTTGAATATAAACATTTAACAGATTATACTGTCAACAATTCCCTTCTGTTGTCTACAATTATTACAGATTAGGTCATTAAATTAAATGAAATTTTTATGCCTTGAATAATCATTCCTGTACCTATAATGGCAATAATTAATCCCATTATTTTACCAATTACAGAAATCACATTATTACCTACCACCTTAACAATTAAATCACTTAATCTAAAAGTAATAAAAGTTAACAAACTCATAGAGCCAAAAATAAGTATGACTAAAATTATATGAGCGGTTTCAGCACTGGCAACAAAATTCATAGCCGTTACAATAGTTCCAGGTCCAGCTAAAATAGGAATGGCTAAAGGTGATATGGCTATATTTTCGTCAATATGTACATCCTTTATATTTTTCACATTAGATTTCTTCGACTGTAACATTTCAAAACCGATATAAAAAATTAGTATTCCCCCTGTTATTTTAAACGCAGGAATACTAATATTAAACAGTTCAAAAATGTATTTACCGAGTAACACGAAAGTCGCTACAATAATAAAAGCAATCAGATTTGATCGTTTATTTATATCATGCTTGGTTGCTTTGTTTGCACCTTGAGTTAACGACAAGAATACTGTCATATTTGATATAGGATTCGTTATAGCAAAAAAAGCTGTAAATACTGCTATTGAAAAAGTTATTAGATTATCCATTTTAATAAAATTAATCATGCAAGAAATTGAATAACTTCATCATGTGCAAGTAATTTTGTTTTTTTATGATTATTAGATTATCAAATTAGTGCATTCGTATCTGACAACAGTTGTTTAATTTTAGCCATGTTATAAACATCGGGATGAGCTTTATTATAGCTGCCTTTATCATTATCGAAATAGTGACCAGAATGACTTATATGCATAGCATCTACAGCTAATGAATATAAAATATTAACACCTTTTTCGGCTGGTGACCAATGCTGTCCATATGCCTCTTTGGCCATTTTAGTATTTAATAAAGAACCAGGATTTACAGCTATCGTTACTATATTTGGATGATTTTTAGCAAAGTTGAACGACCACATAGTTAACGCCAACTTACTCTGTGCATAGCTTTCGCTAGCATTTACCGTAGCATCACCGGTTAACACTCCTTTTTGTACCGTAGCTTGTGCCGCAGAACTTAAATTGATGATTCTTGTTTCTAAACCTGTATTTAAAATAGGCACTAAACTTTCTGTTAAAACGAAAGGTGCTAAATAATTTACTGCCATTCTCAAATCTAATCCGTCAATAGTTTTATCCGTTGGACTTTTAAAAACGCCAGCGTTATTTATAAGAATATCTAATGTAGAAACTTCTTTTTTAATTTGCTCTGCCAACTTTTTAACGGCATTTATATCTGAAAAATCGGCAACAAAACCCGTGATATTTTTATTGTTTGATGCTGCTTTTATCTCGTTAATTACCGCTTTTAGTTTGGCTTCACTTCTACCGTGAAGATAAATTTGATGTCCATCTTTAGCCAGTTTTAATGCGGTTAATTTACCGATTCCGTCCGTACTTCCTGTTATTAATATGTTTTTCATTTATTTATGTGTTTTTTAGTTGAAATATGTCAGTTCGAGCACAGTCGAGAATTATTGAGACCTTTCGACTGCGCTCAAGGTGACATTTCGTTTTATTTTTAATTAGTTCTCGATACTATTTTTCTTCAAAATGTCTTCTGAATAAAAATCACTCGAACCGACGTTTCTTTTAATTTCTTATAATTTTAATGAATCGTCAATTCGAGTAAATTTCACGATTGAAATGAGTGAAATTTGTATCGACAAGTTTAAAACGGAGCAAAAGTATCTTTTGGTCCATCAGGCAAACTCCAACGTTGGCGTGCTGTAACACTTTCTAATGCCATATCTTTTATAGAATTGCTACTGATATTTCCGTAACTACTGCTACTGCCACGAGGAATTTGCATCTGATCACCATATAACCAAACCACTAAGTTACTGCGTTGACCACTTGTTATTGGATGTGTTGCGTGTGGCACATTTCCTCTGTGAATAATGGCTTTACCGGGCTCAAATTTAGTTTGCACGGTTTTTCCTGAAGCTTTATCATAGAAATCGACAACTGATCCTGTAAATGCTTCATCAGGTAAATTGGTATTGATATTTAAGGTTGCTGATGAAGCATCGGTATGCGCATGTAAATCTTTGTCTTTATCTGGATTGTACTGTATTGAAAACCCGAAAGTCTGATTATCATAACCGTAAGTTCCTAATAAAAGTCGAGAAATCGGACGCATATAACGGTCCATAATAGCATTATAAAATGCTTGAAAGCTTGGTGCAGCCAAATGTCCTTCAGATCTTGGATCTAGCATCATTCCATAACGATTTAACTGTATACCGTAAGGTGCACGTTTTGGTATTCCGGAATTTACGGCATCTTCTAAATACTTTCTAAAATCTGCTAAACGTTCTAAATCGAAAAACTGTGTTTCGTAAACTCCAGGAATTATTTCTTCCCATAAATCGGCCACAGCTTTTTCTTTTTTTGGGTTTTCCCAAGCCTCATTAATGGCTTTTCTTAATTTTGGATCTAATAAAGATTCGTCTGGCAATAACAGATTGTCTTTATTTTCTAATTCCCATTCTGCCCAAGCAGCCTCTAATAATTTACGGTTATCGTTCCAAAATTTTGAAACCGATGGATCGCGTCTTAATGATAGTTCTCTTGATGGCACTTCTAGAGCACGAGCTTCGGCAAGTGCATTTGTATTTGTTATTGTTTTCATGATTTATGTTTTATAATACAACTGTTGCTGTACTTGTTATTTAAGACAAAATTACAAGCAAACACCTCTTCGTTTTTGGTAGTAAAAATGGTTGTTTTAGTAAAAAATAAGGTTTGTAGTAAAAACCTAGACTAAACCAGCTTTAAAAGCACTTAAACTAACGCCTTTATAAGCTTTAAAAGTTTTATTTAAATGACTAGAATCGGTAAAACCAAGTTCTAAAGCAATTTCAGAATCATGCGCATCTGTGTACTTTAAGCGTGTTTCTACCAATTTTAATTTGTAGTTGATGATGTATTTTTTAAGAGGAATATCGGTATGTTTTTTAAAATATTCACTAATGTAATTATCTGCCATATGAAACTCATTTGCTAAACTTTTGGTCGTCAATAATTCAGTATTATAAATATTGGAATGAATATAATTGATGATTTGCTGAATTTTAGAAGATTTAGTTTCTTTTACTTCTAAAGTATTCAAATATTGAATATTACGCGCAATTAAATGTAGTATTACAGATAACGAATTTTGAATAATGAAAATATCGTGAGTTTGAGTATTTAGATATTCTGAAGCTACCATATTTACTAAAGACACTAAATGCGACCTGTCTGATATTGTTTCAAACTGCATTTCTCGTAATTCGTGACTTTTGCTATTCAAAATTTCTTCAATTTTACGAAACCAATCGTTTACTGGTAATTCTTGGTTTTTCGAATTGGTGTTTCTGAAAAAACTCTTTAAAAATTTAATGGCAATGGTACTTGTAGCAGTTTCTGTTTCAACAATATAAATATCATCAGGAATGAATACAAAAACACTATTTGATGTATAGTTAACTGTTTTTCCATTAATTTTAATGCTACCACTACCCTTTTCAAAATATAAAATCTCGAAAAAACGTATGTTGGTGTACTCACAAAACGAAAAAAACGTTTGGTCTTTGTGCTGTTGAATAACGATATTTTCTAAAATAGTTCTTGCCACTACGAATTACAACTTTATCTATTTATAATTAAAAAGCCACACATTATAGTTCCAAATGTTGTGGCTTTTCTGCTAATAATCAATCTAATTAACTAAAAATTGTCATCTATCTTATATTGAATTTACCGTTTGAACGAATATAAATTACGGTCTCAACCTCTGTACTTAATAAAAGTTTTGCATCTTCTTCAGCACCAAAATAAGAACCAGGTTCTAAAGTATTTTCATCATTTTTTTTAGAAAATTGATGGCTTACTTTTCCAGAAATTACAACTGCTCTAAAATTTGGACTTAAATTTTTAATTTTTCCTTTAAAACCAGCTGGTAATTTTATTAATGAGGCACGTAATTTATTTTTTTCGTGACTTCCCCATAAAAATGCGGTTTCTACATTACTTTTTGCTGTAACCCACTCGATATCGTTAGCGTTTAACCAAACTAAGTTCGTCTTATCAACATTTATAGGTTTCTCGCCGTTATCAAAAGCTTCAGATGTTGGTTTTACCAAATAAGGTCCTTCCTGTATATCTAAAAATGCCATATTATCTTCGGCATCGGCAGCTGTAATATGTGCTTCGCCTGCAGGTTGCTACCAATACGATCCTGCTGGCAGCCATTGTTTTTCAGCATTTTCATCATCATTGTGTAACAATCCTTTAATCACAACACCACGATAAGTAATGTTATGAATATGTGGTGGCGAAGAAAATCCTTTTTTAAATTTTACTAAAAATCCTGCAGGTTCATTTTTTGTGCGGTCACCCCATAGTTTTCCAGCAGCTGGACTTTTATCGCCTCGCAACGGATTAAGCCATCCCCATTCTATTTGGTTTGTTGTAACAATTTCGTTTTTAGATTTTCTGTCGTCTGTTGTTGGTGTTTGTGCGTTTGCTCCAATTACTGCCAATAATAAAACAGCTATTATAAAATTTTTCATCGTTAAGGTTTTAATCTGCTTTATATTTCAGTAAAAATTTCGCTTTCCGGTAATCTAGATTTAGGCGTTTTATCTGTTGTATTAAAGTCAGATTCTGATCTGTATCCAATGGAAACGGCAACTAAAGCAGTGAATCCTTTTTCTCTTAATCCAAATTCTTCATCTAAAGCTTTTACATCTATACCTTCCATTGGTGTAGCATCAATACCTAAAGTTGCAACACCTAATAAAAAGCTTCCTATGTTAAGATATACTTGCTTTTCCATCCAATGATTTAAATCTTTTAAATCGTATTTATGTATTCCTGCAAATGCTTTAACGGCTCCTAAAAATCCGTTTTTAATGTCTTCATTTGGGAACCTTCCATTCTTATCTTCTGTATCCGCTATATGTTGAAAATACTCATTATCGGCATCAGTTTTTGCACAAAAAAGGACCACGGCCGAAGCATTCGTTACTTTAGGTTCGTTAAAATGAAAGAAGCCTTGAGTACCTTTTGCCATACGCGCTTTACCTTCTTTAGTTTCTGCAATAATAAAATGCCAAGGCTGAAGATTTACACTAGATGGGCTCATGCGTAACAAGTTTTTTACTTGGTCCATATCTTCGTTTGAGATTTTTTTAGAAGGATTAAATTCTTTAGTCGTGTATCTCCAGTTTAATGTTTCTTTTAAATTCATTTTTAATTGATTATTTATATTTTTTAATTAACTATCAAAAGTATAGTGGCAAAAATATTGATAGTTTGAATATTGAGCAATAACGGTCAAAAATGATAGTATGAAATTTTACATTACAAAAATATGTAATCCCAATAATAACAAGGGATTAGAAACAATGTTAAATTTACTATAAAAAGTATAGTTGTATTATTATTTATAGTTTACTAGCTTTGTGCTAATTTTAAATGTAAATCAAAATAATTATGTATAACTATAATGGAAAAAGTTACCCATGTTGCGCTAGTTTAACAATGGGACTTATTGGTGGAAAATGGAAAACAGTTATATTATTTCATTTGCAAGAAAAAACACTTCGTTACAATGAATTAAGAAAGGAAATGCCAACGGTAACCGAACGCACTTTAAGTTTGCAGCTTAAAACTTTAGAAGAAGATGGTTTAATAAAACGTAAAGTTTATACTTCTAAACCGCCGTTAAAAGTAGAATACTCGTTAACAGACTTCGGAAAAACATTAATTCCTGTAGTTCAGTCTATTGCTAATTGGGGCGTTTATGCCGTTGAAGAAAAAGGTGAATTTGTAAATACACCATAAAAAAACAACGATAGGCTTCAGTTTATCGTTGTTTTATTAATTTTCTATTTTTTAAAGTAAAACCTATAATTCCGAACCTTTACGTCGAATTTTAATAGGCATAGTACCTTCAATTGGTTTCTCTGAAATTAAAATTAGATAACCTCCGCCACCTGCTCCAGAAAGTTTCCATCCTAGTGCTTTTTCTTTATAAGGTGCCATTGCTTTTAATATTTTTTCGTTTACCATTGCTGGAAACATAGTTGTTTGCGCATTAAACGACTCGACAACACCACTAGCAAAACCTTTTAAATCTTTATTGCTGATTGCTTCCCAAGTTTTTTCGGCTGCTTTGGTAAGCGATTTAACATTTTCTTCGTTAATATACGTTTCACCAAGTAAATCTAAATCATCTTCACGAGGCCAAAGTAAAACCATACTAATATGTTTTTCTAACCAATCGAAAGTTTCTTCTTCATGGTTTTCTTCAAATTTAATAGGCCAATATTCATTATCATAATAGTGTCTTACTAAACCAGGCATACAAATACCAATAGCATCTTGTGCACCAGAAACAAACTCTTTACCTGGAATGTTTTCAAAACTAAATAGCATTTTGGCCATTTTTTTAGGCTTCTCTAATGGTAAAGAAAGTGGCCATATTTTTTTTGCTACATTTCTTGTAGAAGTTGACATGCCACTACGCTCGAAATATTCAAAGATTGGTTCTAAAGATAACGTAAGCGCCCATCCTGGGTGGAATTTCGAAACATAAGGTTGATCTATCCAAGTTCCTGCTAAATCAATTCTGTAAGGTAAATTACAAATATTCGATTTACGAATACTTGTCGTGGAACGCTCTGGCAAACCTGTTTCTGGGAAACGCTCTAATACGTGTAATTCAATATTTAAATCTTCACAAATTTCACGTTTTAAATCGGAATATCCATCTTCGTTTACCACAAAATAATCTGGTTTTAACTCGCGTAATTCCTTTTCAAAATCGATTAATCCGGATCCACTATTTACAAATGCATCTTTTACATGACGAATCGCTTTTACCATGTATAATCGTTCGTCTTCCGAGTTAATTGTTTCTCTAGCCTTTAGTTCGTAAACGGTTTTATCTGAGCCAAGACCAACATACACATCACCAAAGGTTGCAGCTTCTTTAAAAAATGCTACGTGACCACTATGCAACATATCGAAGCAGCCAGAAACAAAAACTTTTTTTGTCATATTAATAATTTTATTGTTTTTAAAATAGTCGCTATTAACCATATTTCTAAAAAATAAAATATTTTAAGCAATTTATGTGAAATTAAACACATAACAAAACAAAAAGCCTTAACGGTTTCTTTTATCTTTAAATGGCTATTGGAGTTAAAAGAAATAAATTAAACTCTACTGCAGAAATTATTACATATTGTTATAAATATAATATTGTTTAGTATGAAGCCGTTTCTTCCTTACCAAGCACAATATCGCGTTTTGCAATAAATAAACCTTCTTCTTTATTAAAAGTTAAATTTAAAATTCTGTTCGGGTTGGTGCTCGCAATATCTTCGCGACAAGAATCTTTTAAGGAAGGATCGTCGTTAAAAACATAAGATTCTATTTTCTTCTCCTCTTGCCCTGGAGCTTTAATGATAGGTAAAATTTGTTTAATTTCTTTACCTTTAAAATATGAACCTGGAACAAATGTGTAGAAAGTATATTTCCCATCTGCATTTGTTTTTACCCAACCACGATGATGAACATAACGTTTTTTATTTTCACGTTTTAGTTCAAAATTTCCGTTTTCGTCAGTTTGATGAATAAATAAAATAACATTCTTCGCTGGCGTAACACCATCATTTTGAAAAATTGTTCCTGTAATTTTTAATTTATTGGTTTTAGAAATAAAATCAGGAATAGTATCGACGTTATTAAGTTTCTTTTCAGAATAATCGTAAACAGGACTACGCTTTTTGAAATTTTGAGGAATATCGTTGGTAGCAGCTGCTGTTTCTTGAGAATTTAAAGTATTAAATACACATAAAACAATTAATAAACTAAAAAGGAAGGTAGACTTTTTCATGGAACAAGAATTAATTAATCAACTCAAAATTAATCAACTAATAACCATGATTCTAAAAAACTCGTTTGAATTAATATTTTATACGATTAATAGATAAACCGTTTATTTTTTAGTATTACCTACCTATATAATCTTCAGTTTTTTTACCTGACCTGTATAGCTTATAGAAAATCGAGATGAACTATTTAAAGACATCGAACTTTTTAAATTTGGCCAAAGTGTAATGTATACATTAAAGCTTTCAGAATTACTTTTAGCATTAAATGAAATATTATAACCTGCATCTTTTCGTTTCGAAACTTTATAGTCACTCATTAATCCTTCAAACTGAATAGCACTATCGGTCCCGCCATAATTGACATGCATTTGGCGTTCACCAAAATACGGTAAATAGGAATATATGCTATCGCCAGAAATTTTCAAATAATTTGAATTGCCAATTAAATTTATACTACTCGCATTGCTACCAGGTTGCAATAATCCCGAGTTTAAAACTTGCTGCATGGCATTTGTAACTTGCGGGTTTGCCCAAGTAGATTCTATTGAAAAATGCTTATTTTCAACTAATTGTGTTAAAGCATTTATTTCACTTTCGCTAGCTGTATTTTTTGAAGATTTACAAGAATACAGAAAAGAAACAGTTATTAATATTAAGGCATAAAACGTTTTCATAACTCTTTTTTTCTTTTAAAATACGATTTTTTACCGAATTTAAAAGAACAATTTTTCGTTAATTTAAAATAGAGTTAATGGCCTTAATCCATTCGTTTATAGTTGATTCGTTAGTATTTATAGCAATATTCTGGTTTCCATAAGGCCCGTATACCGTTAAATCGGTTGGAGCAAAAAAGCCAACTGTTGGTGTTAAACTTGCGCTTGCCAAATGCATTACCCCATTATCGGCCGCTATAAAAACAGAAGTATTTTTAATTATTGCCGCCATTTCACGAATATCTTTACTGTAAAAATGTGGTGCTTTAAAATTAATTTTCGAGATATTTTCAATGGGTAGCATCTCAATAATATTGTAATTCGGGTATTCTTTTAATAACCTATCGTAAAACGTACTCCACCAAGTTTCAGAATAACACTTATCTCCTGTGGCATTAGTATAAATACAAATGGTTTTTTTATTGTTTTTTATAATATCACTTAAAATTCGATTACCATTTTCAATTTCAGTTTTATCCAAATTTATATTTAAAACAGGCAATTCACTTTCGTTTTTAGAGTAGCCTAAGTTTTCTAAAAACCGGCGTAAATTATAAATCGGTTTTTTTGAAATATGTCTGTAATCGGGGAATTTGCTCGCAATATCTTCATAATGCTCACCAAAGACTTTAAATTTAGCTCTACTAATATTGGTTAATAATTTACCAGAAGATGAATTTGTATCGCCATTTATTACTAAATCGTATTTTTTTTGTTTTACTGAAACCCAAACAGTCATATATTTAATAAGATGATTGAACGGTTTTTTAGGAAGCTGAATTATTTTATTTACGGCTTCATAATTTTGAAATACAGGAACAGCCACACCTCCTTTTACAAATAAATCGATACTACAATTTGGAAACGTATTTATTACCTCTTGCACAATTGGTGTAAGCAATAATTGATTCCCTAACCTGTGGTTTGGCCTAATTATTAGTACTTTTTTTATGGGTAAAGGCTTTGAAGCATCAACATTAGGAATTTTATACGATTTACCTACATTTTTGGTAATGCTTCGCATAATTTTTCTTCGAATGTTATTTATACTACCAGGTACTTTCATTTTTTCTTGTCCATTTTAGCTTTATAAACTACGTTTAAAATTAATCCTGTTATAATTAAAGCAATGCCTAACAAACTCCAAACCGTATAAATTTCGGCAAACATAAAAACACCAAATAATACGGTAAAAATAACTTCCAAATACTTTAAAGGTGCTACTTGATTTGTTGATGCCACTTGAAATGCTTTAGTCATATAAACCTGTCCAAAATAACCAAAAACTCCCAAACTTAATAGTAAACCTAATTCCGTTGCAGTTGGTGTGGTCCAATTAAAAATAGAAATAACGCCACCAACAATAGTTGAAATTACCATAAAATAATTTACAACAACAACTGGATGTTCGCTTTTGCCAATTTTGCTTAAAACCACGTAAACCATTCCGCTAAAAAGCGCAGCAACTAAAATTAGAATTAATCCATACGTGTTTATTTGCGTATCGAATCCTTTAATAATTAAAACGCCAAAAAAGGCTATTGCAAAAAATAGCCATTGCCATTTTCTAATACGCTCTTTTAAAATAAAAATGGCCAAAACCGAAGCAAAAATAGGTGCTAAATAACGTAATGTAACCGCTGTACCAATGGGTAAATATTTGGTAGACATAAAGTAAAGCGACATAGATGTAACGCCAACTAAACCACGAATTATCATTAACTTTTTGTTATTTCCTAATAACGGAATTTTATTTTTAAATAAAAATCCAAATGTAAAAACCAAAGATCCTACCGAACGAAAAAATACAATTTGAAATGCATTTACATCTACTAACGATTTTACAATAGTATTCATACATGCAAAAGCCATAGTGCTTATTAACATGAATTTTATTGCTGCTTTAACGTCCAATACTTCTAGGTTTAAATTTGCGTTTTGTATTAATAAAATAAACGCCTGTTAATAATATTACTGCTGCGATAACAGATTGTACTGTAATTGTTTCGTTTAAAACCCACCAACCTAATATTAGCGCGATTATAGGGTTAACATAAGTACTTGTGGCTACTTTTTCGGGCGAAACTTCTTTTAACAAATAATTAAATGCGGTAAAAGCAATTGTACTTCCAAAAATAATTAAGCCAATTAAAGACCATGTTACGTTCGTATTCCAGGTACTCGGTGCAGTCCAAGTTTCACCAAAACAAATACTTAAAATAAGTAGCATCAGCCCACCAAAAAGCATTTGATAAGCTGTGTTTACAAACGAATTTTTAGGTAATTCGGCTTTTCCAACAAACAAACTGCCGTAAGCCCAACTAATCATACAAACAAAAATCATTATCATACCTGTAATTTGATTTTCCTGACTAATTATTTGTTTTTGACTAACCAGTAAATATATACCAATAAAGCCTAAAGCCACGCCAATGTAAGACATAGCAGAAATCTTCTTTTTCTGAAAAATGCGCATTAAAATTAAAACCACGAGAGGTTGTGCTGAAATTTCTAAAGCTGTAAAACCACTATCTACAAATTTTAAAGCCCAAACCACGACGCCATTGCCAAATGTTAAAAATAAAAATCCGGCTATAATGGTATTTTTTAGTTGCTTTTTAGTAATTGAAATATCTAATTTTAAAATTTTAGCAATTATAAAAATGATAATACTTGCAGAAATAAAACGTATAGAAGCAATTTTAAACGGCGGTAATTGGGTAACCGCAATTTTGTTAAGTAAATAAGTAGATCCCCAAATTACATAAATAGCAAAAAAGGCCAATACAATAGAGATTGTTTTACGGGAAACACTCATAGTTTGCTTAAAATAAAGTGCTAATTTAAAGCTTATTTTATGTTTAGTTAAGAAAAAGGAATAAATAAATTAATCCTCTGGTGGATAGCCGTGAATGGCTTCGAAAACGTCATCAAAATTATTGCGTAAATAGGAATTTAACTTTTTACGATAATCCCCTTTTAACCATTCAACAAAGTTAAAAGTACTTTTACTAATACATTTTGTATAGCGACCAATTCTAAAATCGATATCGTCTCCAAGTTTTTTTGCTAAGGCTAAAGCATCATAAACATCTTCGCTATTTTCAATACAAATTTTTGCATGATGCTCAATAGAACGTTCTAACACTACTTTTGATGATTCTCCGCTTCTAATTGAATTTACATAGGTTTTTTGAATATCGAAATACACATCTTTAGAGTTAGCGAACTCAGCTCGCAACTCGTCTGGCATTTCATATCTAAAATTACTTTCAAGCTCTTCGTCGCTTAAAATATTATCTAAATAAAAGTTTGGAGATTTAAATATACGTTGCCAATCTAGGTCATCTCCCCATGGGCCAAAGCGGTGGAAATTGTTTCCTAAATCGATTACAGAAAAACTTTTCTTATTATTAAATATACGCGAACCACGACCAATCATCTGGTAATAAAGGGTTAACGATTTTGTAGCTCTGTTTAAAATAATACTTTCAACACTTGGCTCATCAAATCCGGTGGTTAAAATACTAACCGATGTTAAAATAGCATCTGGCGTTTTCTTAAACCATTTTAATATCATGGCACGCTCTTTTTTGGTATTTGTATTATCGAGGTGTGCAATGGGGTAACCCGCTCTTCTAAACGTATCATAAACGTGTAAAGACGTGTTAATACCATTATTGAAAATTAGTGTTTTCTTACCTTTCGAGCGTTCTTCGTAAGCTTGTAAAAGCTTGGTAAGCATATCGTTATCGGTGTATAAATCTTCCGAAGATTTCACCGTATAATCTCCATTAGCTCCAACAACTAGCGATGTTAAACCTACGTTGTAAGTAAACATTTCGGCACGTGCTAAAAACCCATTTTCAATTAAAGATTCAATGCTTTCACCAACAATTAATTCATCATAATTATCAGTCATTGGTAATTCAATACTCGAACTTAAAGGGGTTGCTGTAACTCCTAAAATAAACGACTGACTAAAAAATTTAAACAGTTTAGTAAATGAGTTATAATGCGCCTCATCAATAATAACTAAACCAATATCAGAAATATCTAATTTATTATCGTTTAAACGATTGTTTAAAGTTTCAACCATGGCCACAAAACAGCTATAATCGGCTTGATCGCTTAAATCTGCTTTACTGTCAACCACTTTATTTAAAACTCCAAATTCGGTAAGCATTTTCGAGGTTTGTTTACAAAGCTCAATTCGATGCGTCATAACAATAACCTTCTTTTTATGGTGTTTAAGGTATTGTCTAACAATTTCAGAGAAGATAACTGTTTTACCACCACCAGTTGGTAATTGATAAAGCAAATGGTAATCGGAAGGAGATTCTTCGAAAGCTGTAAAAATTTTATTTATAGCGCCTTTTTGATAACTATAAAGGTCTTTTCCTGCTTTTCTTTCTTCTAATTCTGTTTTTGAAACGGACATGTTTAAATTTTTCTGACGTGCAAAAATAACATCTTTAAAGGGTTTCTAAAAGTAATATTTAGCTAAAATGTAGAATTTCTTTAAACAATTAATTTCTAAAGGCTTTATGTGCATCAAATAATATTACCATATATTTATTGAATCCTTTTAAAATTATAAAATAAATAGCACTAATTTTTCACTTTTAAATTGAACTAAATCATGCAAATAAACGATAAATCGGGAGTATTAAACTACCAAGCAAACCCAAATAGATACAACGAAATTAGTTATAACCGAAGTGGAAAAAGTGGCATTCTTTTACCAGCCATTTCTTTAGGCTTATGGCATAATTTTGGTTTTATTGATAGTTTGCAAAACGGAAGAGAGATTTTAAGAACGGCTTTCGATTACGGTATTACGCATTTCGATTTAGCCAATAATTATGGTCCGCCATTTGGATCGGCCGAAGAAAATTTTGGAGTTATTTTTAAAAATGATTTTAAAAGATATCGCGATGAACTTTTTATAGCCACAAAGGCTGGATTCGATATGTGGCCGGGGCCATATGGTAATTTTGGATCTAGAAAATATTTAATAGCCAGTTTAGATCAAAGTTTAAAACGTATGGGCCTCGATTATGTTGATATTTTTTATCATCACAGACCAGATCCTGAAACTCCTTTGGAAGAAACCATGCTAGCACTAGCCGATATTGTTCGCCAAGGAAAAGCTTTATATGTTGGTATTTCTAATTATAATCCTTCTGAAACAGCCGAAGCCACGAAATTATTAAAAGAATTAAAAGTGCCGTTTATTTTACACCAAGCACGCTATTCTATGCTCGATAGATGGGTTGAAAACGGTTTATTAGATGTTTTGAATGATAATGGCGTTGGCTGCATTGCCTTTTCACCTTTAGCCCAAGGTATGCTTACCGATAAATATTTAAATGGCATACCAGAAGATTCTAGAGCCGGTAAAAATTTAACGTATTTACAAAAAGAAACCGTAAATAATAATATAGAAAAAATTCAAAAATTAAATGAAATTGCACAAAACCGAAACCAAAAACTATCGGAAATGGCAATTGCTTGGATATTAAGACAAAAAGAAGTGGCTTCTGTACTTATTGGAGCGAGCTCTCCAAATCAATTAAAAAAAAATATAAAAGCACTTGATAATTTAAGTTTTACAGAAGCAGAATTAAAACAAATTGATGCAATAACTATTCCTTAATAACTATTATAGTCACTTTTACACCTTGTGCCAATGCCCAAACTTTTTTCGAAATAATATTGTCCCATTGGTCTACAATTTTATAAGCTGCAGTGTTAGGTTTAAACTCACCTTCATTAACGGCAAAAAAGTCTATTTTGTTAAATCCGTCTACCAATTTTAACTTAAATCCAGAATAACCATCGCTTAAAAAAGCACCAGGTTTTACAATATCATCGTTTACTAAAATTCGTAAAACATCGCCGTCTACACGACCATAATCTCTGTATAAAACTCTAACGTATTCCGATTTTGTTTTATAATCGCCCCAATAAGCATCTTCTTTTAAACCCGAAAACTCACCATGACCTTCTGGTAAAACTACCTTATTAAGTCTGTCTAAATTACTAGAATAAAGCTCTCCTGGATTTCCAAATTCTTCTTCTGGAAACATAGAAAATTCCTTTTTAGGAAGCTCTAAATTAGGAGAAACCTTTGGTGTATTTAAACCAAATTGTGTGTTACTTTTTGGATTAGAATTAGAAAACATATTGCTTACAGCAGAATCTTTTTTAGTTTCAACTGCCGGTATAGCAATAGATTTATTACCGCTATCTATTTGAGAATAACCAGATAACGAAATCAATAGTATAAAAATTAAAATGTATTTAGATGACATAAATTCTATAAAACAATTTTAATAATAGTTTCAAATATATTTAATAATTAATCATTCAACGAACAGACAATTAATTTTTAGTATGTGTTTAACAATAATTGTACCTAAGCACTATTTAAATTGAAAATTATATAAATTTCTTAATTTTTTTATGCATTTTATTAAATGATTGTTTCATAAGTAATTATGGTACTGTTTTTGCGAATTAAGTTTTTATTAACATTTTAAACTTTTTATTATGAGACATTCAAAACAATCGCCACAAGTTAATGCCGGTTCTATGGCCGATATCGCATTTTTACTACTCATTTTCTTTTTAGTTACAGCTACAATTTCTTCAGATGAAGGCTTAAACAGGCAATTACCAAAAGATTGCCCTACTGGAGATTGCAATGCTGTAATTGCAGATCGAAACATTTTAACGCTTTTAATTAATGATAACGATGAAATCATGCTTCAAAATGATAGAATTGAAATCGAGCAGCTTAAAAGTTTAGTCGTAAATTTTATTGATAACAACGGCGATAAATCATGCCTTTATTGCAAGGGTGAGCAAAATCCTAAAGCATCAGATAATCCTAAAAAAGCAGTTATTTCACTTCAAGTAAGCGACTTAACTACTTACGACAGATTTATAGAAGTTCAAAACGAACTTTCGAAAGCTTATTTTATTTTACGAAGCAATTACAGCAGAAAAACTTTTAATAAATTCCCTGAAGATTTAAATAAACAGGAATTAAATGCAGTTAGAGAGGCTTATCCGTTTTTACTTTCTGAAGCTGAAACCAATTAATTTAATCTTGCATTTTAGGAATACCGTAATCGATGCAAACCCGTTTTTTTCCCCATTGTAAAGCGGAATCAACATTTATGCCCATATAAATATCGATACGGTTTCGCCACCTAGAATGCATTTTATCTTTAACAAAATAAACTCCAGTTAATCCTTCAATTTTAACTGGAGTGTTATGTTTTAGTCCGCGATTTAAAAGGTCGCGCGATACTGCAATGTATTTTAAACCAGGTTTTAAACTATCACCAAAAGCCGTAATATTAGGATTGGAACTCGTTTGATATTTTAAAGAATTATAGGCCGTCGCTGTTACCAAAGCAGAATTCCAACTAAATCCATCCTCAAAAGTGGATGTTTTAGTTTTATGGTCTTCACATGAAAACAAAGCTATCAACAATATAAAACAGAGTTTTTTCATTAATTTAATAAGCTAACAAAGCCTTTAATTCGGTTTCAAATCGAGATTTTGCTAAATATTGGTCTTCTAAGTTTTTAGCAAAAGGAATAGGCGTATCTAAACTAGCTACACGTTTTACAGGCGCATCTAAAAACTCAAAACAATGTTCCATAATTAAAGCAGAAATATCACTTGCAACACCACCAAAAAGCGAATCTTCTTGTAAAACAATAGCTTTTCCTGTTTTTTTTACTGATAAAAATATAGTCTCAGTATCTAACGGCTGAAGCGTTCTTAAATCTATTAAATCTGCCGAAATACCTAAATTAGCTTCTAAAGTTTCCAAAGCCCAATGTATGCCTGCTCCGTAAGAAATAATAGTGACGTCGTTTCCAGATTTCACCATACTTGCTTTTCCAACAGGTAAAGTATAATAGTTTGTTGGCACATCTTGTCTTACACTTCTATATAAAGCTTTATGCTCGAAAAACATCACCGGATTCGGGTCGTTAATAGCCGTATTTAACAAGCCCTTGGCATCATATGGAAATGCTGGGTAAACCACTTTTAAACCCGGTGTTTTAGTAAACCAAGCTTCGTTAGTTTGCGAATGAAAAGGTCCTGCAGCAACACCGCCACCACAAGGCATTCTAATCACCAAATTGGCTTCTTGTTGCCAACGGTAATACGACTTTGCCAAGTAATTAACAATAGGATTAAAGCCCGAGCTTGCAAAATCTGCAAATTGCATTTCTACTACGGCTTTCATTCCTGCTATTGACAAGCCCATGGCGGTCTCCACAATGGCCGATTCGCAAATGGGTGTATTCCTAACTCTGTCTTTGCCAAACTGCTCAACAAAGCCTTCGGTTATTTTAAAAACACCGCCGTATTCGGCAATGTCCTGTCCCATAATCACTAAATCGTCATGTCTTTCCATGCTTTCCTTTAAAGCCATCTTTACAGCATCAATAAATCTTATATTTTCTTGATTCAATTCTGGCTTAAAGTCTTGATATATAAATTCTTTAAAAACATCATTTAATTCCTTGTTATAATTAAAATCAACTTCATTTTCTTTAAAAACAAGTTTCAAGTTTTCTTCAATTTCGTTCGATATATTTTCAATAAAACGCAATTCTAAATCATCATTTAATACTTCAGTTTCAATTAAATAATTTCTGAAATTCTCGATAGGATCTTTACTTTGCCATGTTTCTAAAAGTTCTTTAGGAACGTATTTTGTGCCACTTGCCTCTTCGTGCCCGCGCATTCTAAATGTTTTAAATTCTATTAAAATAGGACGAGGATTTTCGCGAACGCTTTTTGCAATATCACTAAGCTCGGTATAAACATCAATTATATTATTTCCATTAATAATATAACTTTCCATGCCGTATCCTAAAGCTCTATCAGCTAAATTTTCACAATAATATTGCTGGTTTGCTGGTGTAGATAAACCGTAACCATTATTTTCAATACAAAATAAAACCGGTAATTGCCAAACCGAAGCCACATTTAAAGCTTCATGAAAATCGCCTTCGCTTGTACCTCCTTCACCCGTAAAAACAGCCGTAACCGTTTTTAAATTTTTTAGTTTCGAGGCTAATGCAATACCATCGGCGACACCTAATTGCGGACCTAAATGAGATATCATTCCCACTATTTTATACTCTTGAGTACCAAAATGAAACGAACGATCTCGCCCATTTGTAAACCCAGAAGCTTTACCTTGCCATTGCGCAAAAAGTCGATTTAAAGGTATATTTCGAGTTGTAAAAACCCCTAAATTACGATGCATTGGTAAAATATATTCTTCCTTATTTAAAGCCATTGTTACGCCAGCCGAAATAGCTTCTTGACCAATACCCGAAAACCATTTACTAATTTTTCCTTGCCTTAATAAAACTAGCATCTTCTCCTCTATTAAACGAGGTTTTAACATGTTTTTGTAAAGATTCAATAAAGTAGGCCCTGAAAGATTATGTTTCTTGAAGTTCATAAATATTTATCAATTAAACCTTAAAATAATAACAAGGAAAACAATCAAATATACTATAAATTGTAAATATGATAATTAGTTCAATGCTATTAAAAAATTCGATTGTTTTCGTACATTTGTATTTACACGTATTTTAAAAAACTTGAGATGAACAGCGTACCAAGCGTAAATTTAAAAGATTTTACCTCTAACGATCCAGATAAAAAACAGCACTTTGTTAATGCCATTGGTAAAGCCTATGAAGAAATAGGTTTTGTCGCTTTAAAAGGTCATTTTTTAGATGATAATTTAGTTGAAAGACTTTACAGCGAAGTAAAAAACTTTTTTGACTTACCTATTGAAATAAAACAAAAATATGAAATTCCAGGTATTGGTGGACAACGTGGTTATGTGTCCTTTGGTAAAGAAAGTGCAAAAGGCAAAAAAGAAGGCGATTTAAAAGAATTTTGGCATTTTGGACAGTATGTTGATGATAATGATGAATTAAAGGCTGAATATCCAGATAACGTAATTGTTGATGAGTTACCAAAATTTAATAAAGTTGGTAAAGAAACCTACCAAATGCTAGAAAAAACAGCTAAGTATGTTTTACGAGCCTTAGCACTACATTTAGGGTTAGAAGAAACTTATTTTGATGCTTTTATTCATAATGGTAATTCTATTTTACGCCCTATACATTATCCACCAATTACAGCAGAACCTAAAGAAGCTGTTCGTGCGGCAGCACATGGTGATATTAATTTAATTACACTTTTAATGGGTGCACAAGGCAAAGGTTTACAAGTTCAAAACCATAAAGGTGATTGGATTGACGCTATTGCTGAACCTGACGAACTTATGATAAATGTTGGTGATATGCTTTCACGTCACACTAATAATAAATTAAAATCTACAATTCATCGTGTTGTAAATCCCCCAAAGGAACTATGGGGAACATCAAGGTATTCAATTCCTTTTTTTATGCACCCAATTAGCAGCATGAAACTAGATGTTTTAGATAGCTGTGTAGATAATAACAATCCGAAACAATTTGATAATATTTCTGCAGGCGAGTTCTTAAATGAGCGTTTAATTGAACTTGGTCTTATTAAAAAGTAATTTGTTTTATGGATTTACAAGACCAGCTAAAAAACTTATTCCCAGAACATACTCCAGAAGAAACACCATCAAATACAGATGATTCGTCTGATATTTGGATGCAAGACGACCCTATAATTTGCAAATACGAAAAACGTAAAGGCAAGCCAACAACTATATTAGAAGGCTATACTGGAGCCTCCGAAGACTTTAAACAACTTGCAAAAGAAATAAAAACAACACTTAGTGTTGGCGGTAGTTTTAAGGATAATAAAATTATTATTCAAGGCGATTATCGTGATAAAATTATGTCAATTCTAAAAAATAAGGGCTTTAAAGTAAAGCGCGTTGGAGGCTAAATTATGAGCAAAAAACCACTACACATTACAAATGGAGATGAATTAACTCAGGTTTTAACCGATTTAAATATTGAAGGTGAAATTATAGTATGGCACGAAATGTTATGCGAAGGTCCAACTCAAGAAATAATTTATTCGGAAGATTTTTTAGAAAAAAGAAAAAAATTTTTCGATGAAACATACGATATTGAAATCGATGAAGACCGAATTATTTCGGAATTAGGAAAGCTTGATAATGCCCATGAGTATTCCGAAATTATATTATGGTTTGAATACGATTTATTTTGCCATATTAATATGATCGCCGCCATAAGTTTGCTTCAACAGAAAAAAATTAATCTTCCTATTTCTTTAGTTTGTAGCGGAAGAATAGAAGGTGAAAAAGATTTAAAAGGATTATCCGAAATCTCATCAAAACAATTACAAAAACATTACAAGAACAAAACACTTTTAACTTCAAAAGATATTGATTTGGCCACAACTATTTGGGGGATTTACTGTGGAATTGATCATAATTTATTAAAACCATTTATAGTAAAATCGTCTTCGTTTAAATATTTAAGTAATTGTTTAAAAGCCCATTTAGAGCGTTTTCCAGATAGCATAACTGGTTTAAATATTTTAGAAACGAACATTTTAAAAATAATAAAAGAGCACGAAATTAAATCAAAAAATCATTTATTAGGTTATGCTTTAAACTACCAAGGATATTACGGTTTTAGCGATTTACAAATGTCTAGAATAATAGATAAACTTAGCTTGTTTTATACTGAAGAAGATAAAAAAATAGAATTAAATCGAAAAGGTTATGAAGCCATATTAGGTAAAACTAACGCTTCTAATCAAGTTGACGACAATATGTATTATGGTGGTGTTGAGCGTTTAACTTATCAGTTTAGCAAAACCGAGAATAAGCTAATTAAATCTGTTTTAAATGCCTATTAAAGAATCTGAACTTATATTGAATCCAGATGGCAGCGTTTATCATTTAAATTTAAGGCCAGACAATGTAGCTAAAACTATAATTTTTGTTGGTGATCCAGATCGTGTAGAAAAAGTAACATGTCATTTTGATTCAATAGAATTTAGTACTCAAAAGAGAGAATTTAAAACTCAAACAGGCTATTACAAAACCAAACGTATAACAGTAATTTCAACAGGAATAGGTTCCGATAATATTGATATAGTCTTAAATGAATTAGATGCGCTTTTTAATATCGATTTACAAACCAGAAAGCCTAAAAAAGAATTAACAAGCCTAAACATTATTCGCGTTGGAACTTCAGGTTCACTTCAAAAGGAAATACCTGTCAATTCTGTTTTGGTTAGCGAATATGGTTTAGATATTAACGGTACGCTTCAATTTTATGTTACCGATAAAATAAGTCATTCTAACATTGAAAATGCTTTCATAAATCAAACCAATTGGAGTAAAAATAAATCAAATCCTTTAGCGATAAAATCTAGCGAAAAGCTCTTCAAAATATTTTCAAATAAAAACACGTATAAAGGCATAACAGTAACGGCCAATGGATTTTATGGGCCACAAGGCAGAATGTTACGTTTACCAATTCAAGACCCAGAAATAAATTCTAAACTTGAACATTTCTATTTCGAAAATTTAAAAATCACAAATTTAGAAATGGAAACCTCGGGAATCTATGGCTTGTCGGCACTTCTAGGGCATCATGCCATTTCATTAAATGCGATAATAGCAAATAGGCCAAGTGGAACTTTTAGTGAAAACCCTTCAAAAGTGATTGAAGATTTAATACTTTACGCGCTTAATAAAATTGTAGAACAAATCTAATCACGATTTAAATGAAGAAAATTAATATTGGTGGTGTACCTGAACACTTTAACTTAGCTTGGTATTTAACGCTAAAAAACGGCGAATATAAAGAAGAAAATATAAATTTACGTTGGCATGATTACTATGGCGGCACTGGTGCTATGTGTAAAGCATTGCGAAATAAAGAAATAGACTTAGCGGTAATTTTAACCGAAGGTATTATTAAAGATATTATAGCAGGAAACCCCAGTAAAATTGTGCAAACTTTTGTGCAAACACCTTTGGTTTGGGGTATACATGTAGCTGCAGACTCTCCTTTTAAAACCATTGAAGATATTAAAGGCACAAGAGCCGCAATTAGTCGTTACGGTTCTGGTTCTCATTTAATGGCATATATAAATGCCGAAAACCATGATTGGGACTTAAAATCCGATTTAAATTTTGAAGTTATAAAGGATTTGGATGGCGCAGTAAAAGGCTTAACAGAAGGCGCTGCCGATTATTTTATGTGGGAAAAATTTACTACAAAACCTTTGGTGGACAATGGTACTTTTAGGCGCATTGGCAATTGCCCTACACCCTGGCCTTGTTTTGTAATTGCCGCCCGTGAAGAGTTTATTGAAAACAATCCTGAAGAATTAAAAACCATACTAGAGATAATTAATAACACAACGCTCGATTTTAAAGACATACCAAGTATCGATAAAACCATAGCAAACCGTTACGAACAACAATTAGAAGATGTACAAGAATGGCTTAGTATTACCGAGTGGTCTCAATCTTTAATTGATAAAGATACCGTAATGAAAACGCAAAAAGAATTATTAGCACTCGATATTATCCCAGAAATTGCAGATTATGATGAGTTGATTTTTAGAGTTTAAATTTAATTAAACTCCAACTTAAAGAAGGTGTTTATAAAACGAGTTACCCAACATTAAGAAAAACCTGAAATAAAATAATTTATGCCACATTTTGTAATTGATTGTTCTGAAAATATCATAAAAATAAAATCACCGGATGAAATTATTCAAAAAGTATATGATACAGCTGAATCAACTGACCTCTTTGATAAAGGAGACATCAAAGTAAGAATCAATCCTTTTGAATATTATAATATCGGAAATACAAAAGATAATTTTATTCACATTTTCGCGAATATTATGGAAGGACGAACTATCTCTCAAAAAAAGAATCTATCGGAAAGAATTATTACTGAATTAAAATCAATGTTCCCAGATGTTCCAATTATTTCAATAAATATTAGAGATTTTGAAAAAGCAACATATTGCAATAAATCAATGGTGTAAGACTGAATAAACAAATTTTACATTGAAAATAATAACATTGGGTAGCAAGGGCTATAATTAATATAAGGGTTGGCTTTTAATCCAAAGTTTAGTGTATTTTTATAATGTCGTCAAATAATTTTGATTTGACTTTTGAAAAGAAAAAATAAAAGCAAACAAAAAGCTTCGTCTTAGTGCTAAATCGAAAAGCCTTTGCTTCCCTATTCCCGCACTAATCATAGCCGAAGCCGTTGGACACAATTAAAAGAAACAAATGAACAGAAGACAAAATTTTCAAACAATAGCTTGGTTCAATGACCTATATAACAGAGAATTACTTGACCTTGACCCTCCATATCAGAGAAGAAGTGTTTGGACACAAACATTTAGAGATTATTTTATCGAAACCTTGCTGTTAGACTATCCAGCTCCGACAATATTTCTATATGAAGAGATTAGCGGTACTGGAGTAACAACCTATAATGTAGTTGATGGAAAACAACGTTTGACCTGTATTTTTGCTTTCATAAATAATGAATTCCCAGTACCTGAAAGCTGTCCTATTGAAGACATAAGGGGTGTATACTTTCAAGAGTTTAATGGAGATTTAAAGAACAAGTTTTGGAGTTATACATTCTCAGTTGAATACTTGCCAACAAATAATGAAAGCATTATAAATAATATTTTCGATAGAATAAATCGAAATGTTGCGAAACTTACATCACAAGAATTAAGGCATGCGAAATACTCTGGTGATTTTATAACAGTATCAGAAGATTTAACAGTATGGATGAACGATAAGCTTCCAGTAAATTTTCCGCAAATAGCTAAAAGAAGTAGATCGCAAATGAAAGATGTTGAACTTACTGCACAAATATTGTTGCGCTTAGAAAATGAACCGAAAGGTTTCAATACAAATGAATTAGATATCGCTTTTGGAAATAGAGACGATAATTGGGAGGATAAGGATGAGATAGAAGAATTATTTAAGACAATAATTAATATTGTTAATAACATACTTTCTGATGACCCTGATAATATTCTTACTCGTTCAAGATTAAAGAATCAAGCAGATTTTTATTCATTAATTGGCGCGTTACATGTTTTAATTCAGCAAGATAATTTACCTGAATTAAATGATATGAAGGCTAGATTAACAACTTTCGTAAACCATGAACCAACAGATGAATCAAGCAATGATATAAATTTATATTATGAATACGCTCGTGTAGCTTCAAATAGAACACTTGCAAGAAAAGAAAGGGAAAATATCCTAATCAAAGTCTTATTGAATCAAATTGAGTATTAGTAAATATGATTTTGGATTCTAAAATATCTACAAAATACAAGTTGTATTTACCATATTTTGAGTTTATTCAAAGCGCATTGGATCAAACACTAATGAACTATGCTAAAAAACATTTGTTCGCATACACTTCAAGAATTAAAAAACTAGATTCAATTAGTGAAAAAATTGAAACAGGACGTTACTCTTCCTGGGTAGAAATTGATGACTTTATTGGATGTATTTTAATTGTTCCTAATTTAAGCTATGAGGAGGAAGTTATTGATTTTTTAAAAAATGCCTTTACAGAAATAGACCTTAGAAAAAAAGGAAGTACTTTTAAAAATTTTGACACTTTTAGATTTGACTCTACGAGATTCATTGGAAAACTTATACCACCAAACCAAGAGATAAATAAAGAGATATACGATATAAAATTTGAGATTCAAATTCGTAGTGCATTTGAACACGCTTGGTCTGTAACCACACATGACTTAGCATATAAAAGTAAAAACATTGATTGGAAAATTTTAAGACTTGCCTCACAATTAAAAGCCTCTGTAGAACAACTAGATATGATTGCTCTTAGCGCTAAAGATGTTAATAAACAAATTACAAGCTACAAATGGCCAGAAATTGACATAAAAATCAAAATATTAAACTTCATTAAAGAATGTTTCGAAAATGGAAAAATCCCAAATGAAATAGCTCCCAAAGATTATAGCCGCGTAGTGGATAACATATTTGCCTTGATTAAGAATAAGTTAAGCATTTGGCAATCTCGCAAAGTAAATAAAGAATTAAAGCTTATTTTCAATAATATAAATACAGAATTGAATCTAATTAACCAAAAAGGTTTCCCTATGAGCTTATCACTATTTCAAATAATATTTGGAATATTTTTAAAATATGAAATAATTGAACCTGAAGACATTTCAAAAAATGTATTTTATAAAACTGATACTTTTCTGACTGTTTTCCCTGAATTGAAAGAACTAAAAATTAAAGAATTTCAAATATAAAAACTGGGCCCAACATTGGCTATAAACAATTGGGGTGTAAGTGATAAAACAAATGTATAAACATAAAACCAAGGTCAGTGCTAAACCGAAAAGTTAGGGCTAAAAACCCCAACTGCTCATAACCGAGATCGTTAGCAAATATATCAACAGAATCTTATGACAAATCAGCATTATCAAGAAACCAAAATAAATGAAAGTATTGCATTATGTTATAATCATCTGAACAAAATACAAGGACTACATATTGGGCTTGACTATTGTGAAATAGGAGAAGAATACTATATAAATAAAGACATTGAAACCTATTCATATAAATTCAATTCTCTATTAAAATCTACTTATTTACTCATCTTATCATTTATAGAAAGTCAAAAAAATTTTGAACTTTTAAAATTATATAAACAGGATTTAGAGAAAATACTCGCATCAGGCTTTAATGGTTATAAACCAATTGATGATGACGAGTTAGAAGAAACATTTTACGTTAGCGAAGAACTTGATAAAATGAAAGAATATCTAATTCCATTTCAGGCTTTTAATAATGATTTCTATAAAAACGCAGGACTTATATTTCTAGAAAATATTTTATCAAATACAAGTGTAATTTTAAAAGAACTGAATATCGTACCGAATAGCGAAACACAAGTTTACTCACCAGTCAAATTTGCTACAAAAGTGACATTCCCAGATAGCTCATTCCCTTCTGAACCGTTTTACAAAACGGCAAAAGGCTATAAACCTGATATATTAATTCCTTCGCTCAATTGTGCTATTGAATATAAGTATGCTAAAGAAGAAACGAAAATGATAAATACTATTGAACAAATACTTATTGATGTGAAAGGATATTCAAATCATCCTTTATATAAGATTTTCTATGCAGTTTTTTATGTTACACCAGGATTTTGTGAAGAGAAACGTTTTCAAAATATTTGGGATGGTTATAAATTTCCGGATAATTGGAAACCAATATTAGTGATAGGAGAATAAATACATTTGCTGACAACCTCTATAGTTCATTACGGCTGAAATTCCTAATCGGAATTTTAAGCCTTTTTGCTAAATTTATGGTTGCGGCGGAATGATACTCGCGTACCATTCCATAACGAAATTATAGCCAAAACCGTTAAATTTAATGCTAGACCAAATTCGCTAAATTGATAAAACCTAACGAAAAGTAGAAAAAATATAATATGAAAATAGTAAAGAAAATTTTAATTGCTTTAAGTATTACTTTATTCGTCTGTTGTGGTGCAAACAATAAAAAAGCTAAAAACAAAGCTACCGAACAAGACAGTATGTTAAACAGTGAAAATAGACCACCACGACCTCCAAGACATGAAGTCCACCGCACTCCATGCGAAGCTTTAAAAGAAGGCCCTACGGGTAGTAGTGAGCATGGACCAATGGACAATGCTGACCTAAATAGAGATGGAACAGTTTTACGAGAAGAGCTAGAAGCTTTTATGCAGCAGGGAGAATACAGAAGAGTAACTATAATAAACTTCTTTGACCTATTTGATACGGATAAAAATGGGAAACTAAGCGACACAGAGTTCGCAAAAGTTAAACCCAATCATAGTTTTAATGGTACTGATGCCAATGGAGACTGCATAGTTACTAGAGAAGAGGTTGTTGCTTATGCGAATGAAGAAGGGCGAAGTTATCGTAAAATTGGATTAGATAAGTTCTTCGACTTAGTTGATGCTAACGGAGATAACAAAGCTACTCCAGAAGAAATTGAAGCGGCACACGAAAGCGGGCTTCTCGCACGATTTTAATTAAATGTGACTAAAACTTACAAAAGCACTAAAAGCTGTACTCTACATAATTAATTACTAGTGAAAGCCTATTTACTAAAATAAGTGCTTTTAATATATAACGTTTATTGTGCAAATATACTAATGTTAATGTTTACTAAAAAAAATAGTTTTCCTACACATAATTAATACCTTTAAAATCTAAAATTTTAAAACGCATGAAGAAAATCCTTTTAGGTGCTTTTGCCTTAGCTGCGATTGCTTGTAAACAAGAACCCAAAGATTATGTAACCCTTACGGGGAAAATTACTGACAAAAACAGTGATTCCATTTTAATTAGAACACGCGCCTACTCTAAAACCATAAAAGTTAATGACGATGGTACATTTAGTGATACTTTAAAAGTTGAACCTGGAATTTTTAGTTTTTATGACGGTGCCGAATCAACAAATATTTTCCTAAAAAATGGTTTCGAAATAGATATTACTCTTGATACTAAAGCGTTTGATGAATCTGTTGCCTTTTCTGGAGCTGGAGCTGAACACAGTACTTTTTTAGCTAAAAACGCATTAATGCAAGAAGAATTACTTGATATTGATGCGCTTTCGGAATTAAACGCAGAACAGCTTGAAAGTGAATTAGACGGAATAAAAACTAAATTATCTAACTTTTATTCTTCTAATACAAGCATAGATACATTAATAACAAACGGCCTAAACAAAAGTTTAGAACCCATGTTGCTTTCTTATAAGCGTTATTTATCTCAAGGTATTGCTTTAAGAACAGCATTACCAAAAGGAGCGCCGTCGCCTACTTTCGAGAATTTCGAAAACGTAAAAGGTGGCACCACCTCGTTAAGCGATTTAAAAGGAAAATATGTTTATATAGATGTATGGGCAACTTGGTGCGGACCATGTAAAGTTGAAATTCCTTCGTTAAAAGCTTTAGAAAAAGAATACCATGGTAAAAATCTTGCCTTTGTAAGTCTTTCGGTTGATGATGGACGAGGTTATAGAGCCGAAACCAGAGAAAAATCGGCTGAACTAGCCAAAGAAGGTTGGAAAAAAATGATAGCTAATGAAGACCTTGGTGGTATTCAAGTAATATCTCCTAACGGATGGCAAACCGATTTTATTCAAAACTATAAAATTAACGGAATTCCACGATTTATTTTAATCGATCCTGATGGAAATATCGTTTCTGCAGATGCGCCACGACCATCAAGTAAGAAAATTAAAAAATTGTTTAATGAATTAAACATCTAGAACAATAAAGTTTTATAACATAATAAAATAGGCTGATTAAAAAGAATTGAATGTCTTTTTAATCAGCCTATTTTTATGTCTTCTTATTTATATTTTCAGAAATATTCAGCCTTTAATCGAAAAAAAACGTTTAAATCATATTTTTAAAAAAACGTAACGCCTTATTTTTAAAGTAATTACATATATTTGTTGGTAATAATAACCCAAATTTAAACCAATAAACTAACCTATGTTGCAAAATTTTAAGTTAACAACATCTGTTTTTTCTTTAACAGGCTTGTTTTTTATTACCTGCTTACCCGTTTTATCTCAAGATTACGATTTTATTTTTAACGAAACGAAGAATCAGACGGTTGTTAAAAGCGAAGGAAAGTCGCCTTATGTTTATGAGTTAATTGCCGAAAAATTTATTGCTGCAGATACGGTCAAGTACGTTAAACGTATTACACCATTTTATCAAAAAACACTTTTGTATAAAGATTTAGCTCAAGATGATAGTATAAAAATAGTAAAGTTAAAACAAGCGTCTCAACCCATAATTAATTTAGATGAAGCTGATGTTAATAAAAGATTAGAAGTATATAGAAGAACCTTAAAACGAGTTAATAAATACGAACTCATTCCTACTGCATCAAATCCATTTTACAAACTTAAAATTAGACGTAATATTTTTAAACCAGAACAAGTGATACTTGGACGATTTAAAGCTTTAGGTCTATTCTATGTAATAAAAAATGTAGCAGGTTTAACCGAGTGTAACTTAATACCTGTTGAAGAGGCTAAAGAAAACAATATAACGGAAGACCAATTTCTTTTTAAAAATAAATTTGTTGTTATGCAAAATTTACATACCAAAGTATACTATATGGTTTTTCCCGATTTTATAAAAAATTACCCTGTAAAAGTTTCCAATAATATAAAAACCTAATAACTTATAATAGCTACCAAGTTTTTACATTATTTATATTATGATGTGCTTAAATTGGTGGGGTTTTCTATATCTTCATTTACACCTTTAGTTCCGATAAACATTGACAAATCACGAATATATTATGCATAATATATTCAACCATTTAGTTGCCGCACTACCCTATTTTAATTTATTTTTTTTGAACTACCATCTAAAATGAAAGCAAAAAAATATTACTTATTTAGGATCTAAAATCAAATCAATACGTTCTACCAAGTCTTTGTAATGGTATTTTGTAATCGTATTAACACCTCTGTTAGCAGCATTGTTTAAACTACGTTTTAAAACATTTAATTCTCCACGAATTATAGGGCGAATATCAGATTGTGTTACACTTACCTTTTCTGTGGTGCGTGGCGAACCTTCATCTGTCATTAAATATGCCATTCTATCTACATAAGCACGTTGTAAATTTCTTCGGTAAACATCAACGTTTTTGGTGTAATTAGCTTCTGTAAAAAGTCCTTTTCTAATATCTCTAAGCATTTCTAAAGCAGAATAATTTTCAGCATTTATTGCCTCATGATCAATAAGTCTTCCTAATCTATCAAAACTTAATAACCCAGATAAAAATCTGTTTTGGTATTTCCCTAATGTATTTGTGTAACCGGCATAATCAATGTTGGTGATTATAGATTTATCGATTAACCAATTTGGTGTTTCAAAAACATTTTTATGTAACCAATTTACCGATGCTTTTTGCAAACTTTTAGGCACAGCTTCGTAAGCCGTTTTTTCTTGATTCGGATTTACTAAATGCTCGTAAACACCGCCTACATTAGTTGCCACATGACCAGAATAGCGATTCCAACAACTTAATAATTCGCCATAAAGTTCTTCTAAATCTTTAAAATCGTTTGTTTTATCGCTGGTCCATTCAGGTAAATATTTAACTACTATTTTTAAATTTTTTAAAGCATAATTACTGGCTTTAATAGCATCGTCTCCAATATCTTCAGTTTGAGAATTTGGGTCGAAGCGACTACTTTGCTTTCCAAATCTAAAACGTAAATCGTTAGCTTTTTCTAAAATCCATTTGTCAAGTACCTCTACTTCATCTTCAGACGTTTTTGCTTCAGGAATGTATCTATAACCCCAATTAATAGCGTACTCATCATACGGTCCTATTTGTCGAATAAAACGAATATTTTTATCTCCTGGTTGGGCAATGTAATTATATCTGGCATAATCCATTATAGTTGCTGCAATACCGTTTTTTTGCGTAAACTCTCCGCTTCTATAATCTTCTACACTATATGCTTTACTTGCACTCATGTTATGTGGTAAACCTAAGGCATGCCCTACTTCGTGAGCAATTACCATTTTCATCATTTCTCCAATATCTTCAGCTGGAGTATCAAGCGTTCTAGCCGATGGGTTTGCTGCGCCAGTTTCAAGTAAATAACGGTTTCTGTAAGATCGTAAGTGGTTATGATACCAAATGATATCACTTTCAATAATTTCACCAGAACGCGGATCGGATACGCTTGGGCCCATTGCATTTCTAGTTTCACTAGCTACATAACGAATTACAGAATATCTAATATCTTCTGGACTAAAATCTGGATCTTCTTCTTTTGTTGGAGGATATTTAGCAATAATAGCATTTTTAAACCCAGCTTTTTCAAAAGGTTTTTGCCATAGCTCAACGCCTTCTTTAATATACTTTCGCAAATTCTCTGGAGTTCCAGGATCTAAATAATAAATTATGGGTTTTATAGGCTCTACCAACTCACCACGTGCATAAGCATCAGGATCTTTTGGTTCTAAACGCCAACGTCTAATATAAGTTTTTTCGTCTGCTTTTAAAGCTTCACTGCCATAATCAATTTGGCTAAACGAGAACCAACCTACACGCTCATCGGCGTAGCGTTTTTGCATAGGCACTTCGGGCAACAAAATCATAGATTGATTCATTTGAACGCTAATAGATTCCAAACTTTGAAAAGATGGAGGTTCCGATGCATTGTAAGTCATATCTTGAACCACTTCAATATTATTTGGAAAGCTTTTTATAGAATTAATAAAACTTCTAGATGCATCTAAATTTCTTACTTTATACTCTTTTCTTGCTCTTGCAGTTAAGCCACTAATAGCTTTTACATCGGTAGAATAAAATTTTGTGACATCAATAACCACCGCAGATGAGTCTTTACTAAACGACGAGATATCGAAAGAAAAAAGCGTTGGCTCATAATTATTTACTTTTACAGAAGCATTTATTGCTAAATTTTTATCGGCAACAGCATGACTCGATTTTTCTTTTATTAATATTTTATCTTGAAAACGTTCCCAAACAATTAATCGGGTTGCCGTTTTAGTTCCTGCATTAATATAACCACCACCAAAATTTTCTGGTAATTGTTTAATACGACTTACTAGCAACATATCTTTACCTAATAAATTGTTAGGTATTTCAAAATAAAATTTATTATCTATTCTATGTGTGGTAAATAAACCAGTATTAGAAACTGCCTTTTTATTTATTAATTTATCGTAGGGTTTAAATTTACTAGCATTTTCAGGAGAAGATTTTTTCTTTTCTAAAGCGGCCGCTTCTGCTGCTTTTTTCTTCTTTTTTTTAGATTGAGCTTCTAAATTTACTGGTATCAGCATTAAAAACAGCGATAATGTAAAAAGTAAAATGTGTTTCATGAATATTGAGTTGTTCTAGTTGAGTTATTTCATAAAGTTAACACAAACCACAGCCTACCTGTTAATTTTTACAAAATTTTAAGGAAATAAATATACTTTATGGGTTTTCCCTGTTTTAAAAAAAGTATCCTATAAAAGCTTCTAAAAACATAAAAACCTAATAGCTAAAAATAGCTATCAGGTTTTTACATTATTTATATTATTATTTGCTTAAATATTTTTAGCTAACCAATCTCCTACTTCAGTAGTTCCATAAGCTTTTCCACCTTCAGCTAAATCTTCAGTAACAATACCTTCAGCTAAAGCTTTATTTACAGCCTCACGAATAACTTTACCTTCTTCGGCTAAACCAAAGTTTTCAAACATCATAGCTGCAGATAATACTGTAGCCATTGGGTTTGCAATGTTTTTTCCTGTAGCTTGTGGGTACGAACCGTGAATTGGCTCGAATAAAGAAATACTAGTTCCTAAAGATGCCGATGGCATTAATCCCATAGATCCAGAAATCACAGAAGCCTCATCGGTTAAAACATCACCAAATAAGTTTTCAGTAATTAATACATCATAATCTTTTGGCCATTGTACCAAACGCATAGCAACTGCATCAACAAATTCATAGCTTACCTCTACCTCTGGGTAATCTTTTTCCATACCTTGCACAGTCTCTCTCCATAAACGCGATGTTTCCATAACGTTTGCTTTATCTACACAACATAATTTTTTCGAGCGTTGCATAGCTGCTTCAAAACCTTTTTTAGCCAAACGAGTAACCTCTTCTTTGGTGTACATGTTAGTATCATAAGCCGTGTTACCATCGTCTTTTCTACCTTTTTCTCCAAAATAAACACCAGAAGTTAACTCTCGGAAAAATACTAAATCAGTACCTTCAATGCGCTCCTTTTTTAATGGAGATTTATCTAATAATGACGGAAAAACAAACGTAGGACGCACATTAGCAAATAAACCTAATTTTTTACGCATTTTAAGTAAACCTTGCTCAGGGCGCACCTTTGCAGTTGGGTCGTTATCGAATTTTGGATGACCAATAGCACCAAATAAAACCGCATCAGACGATGCACAAATTTCGTGAGTTTCATCTGGGTAAGGTTCACCAACAGCATCAATAGCCGCTGCTCCTGTTAAAGCAGGTTTCCATGTAATTTCATGACCAAATTTAGCAGCGACAGCATCACTTACTTTAACGGCTTGGTCTATAACCTCTGGTCCTATACCGTCTCCGGCTAAAAGGGCTATGTTTAATTTCATTTTAGTTGTTTTATCTAAATTATTAAATTTTATTCATTTTGAGCGTTACCCACAAGGGGTCGGGCTTTACACTATATCTTTTTTTTATCTTACCCTTCGACTACGCTCGGGATGCCAAAAAAAAGGATGCCGTTTCAATCCCTAACGCAATTCATTACTAACAATAAACATTTAGTTAGTAATAATATTCAGCATTTTCTCGGTAGCAATAATTGCCGATACCGTTTGGTCGGAATCTAAACCACGAGTTTTAAACTCTTTAACGTCCGATTTCCATGTTATTATAGTTTCACATAACGCATCAGAATTACTTCCTGGTGGTATCCTCACAGCATAATCAATTAATGCAGGCAAAATCATTTTCTTTAATTTAAAAATGCGGCGTAAAGCATTCATAAACGCATCAAATTGTCCGTCACCTTGCGCATGTTCTTCAAAGGTTTCACCTTCAATAGTTATAGAAACCGTTGTTGATGGTTTTAACCCCTTAGAATGTGTTAACACATAATTATTTACAGTTACCTTTTCTTCGTAAGTTCTATCTAAAACATCCGAAATAATATAAGGTAAATCCTCTTTAGTTACCACTTGCTTTTTGTCGCCTAACTCAATAATTCGTTGGGTTACTTTCTTTAAGTCATCGTCATTTAACTGAAGACCTAATTCTTGCAAGTTTTTTTGAATATTCGCCTTTCCAGACGATTTTCCCAACGCATATTGGCGTTTTCTACCAAAACGTTCTGGCATTAAATCGCTAAAATACAAGTTGTTTTTATTGTCACCATCGGCATGAATACCAGCGGTTTGTGTAAAAACATTGGCCCCAACAATAGGTTTATTTGCCGGAATTAAAATACCGGAAAAATTCTCTACCAGTTTGCTAACCGTATAAAGTGCCTTTTCGTTAGCTTTTATACTAACATGTGGTAAATAATCGTTAATTACAGCAATAGTACTCGCCATAGGCGCATTACCAGCTCGTTCGCCCATGCCGTTTATGGTTAAATGTAAACCATCGGCACCTGCTTTTATACCTTCAATTGCATTCGAAACACCTAAATCGTAATCGTTATGTGTATGAAAATCGAAATGCGTATTTGGGTATTTATCTTTTATTTCTTTTATAAACTCAAAAGATTCCGAAGGCGTTAACACACCTAAGGTATCTGGTAACATAATACGTTTTACCGGTTGCGATGCTAAAAATTCCAAAAAATCAAAAACATAATCTTTAGAATTTCGCATACCATTACTCCAATCTTCTAAATAAATATTAGTTTCAATGCCTTTACTGTCTGCTAAAACAATATTTTCTTTTATATCTGCAAAGTGCTGATTAGGAGTTTTTTTAAGCTGGTAAGTTAAATGATTAAGTGAACCTTTTGTTAATAGGTTTTGCACCTTGGCTCCTGCTTCAATCATCCAATCGACAGACACACCTTTATCAACAAAAGTTAAGACTTCAACTTTACTTAAATAGTTGTTTTCGTTAGCCCAATTGGTAATATTTTTAACCGCTTGAAATTCACCTTCAGAAACTCTAGCCGAAGCAATTTCTATACGGTCTACCTTTAATTCTTCTAAAAGTAACTTGGCAATGGTTAATTTCTCTGAAGCAGAAAACGACACACCGGAGGTTTGTTCACCATCCCGAAGTGTCGTATCCATTATTTCTATGTATTTCTTACTCATTAATGTTTAGTGGTCAAATAATTGTCATTCTGTCCCTAAAAAATTGCGGTAAAGTTTCAGTATTCTTTAAATAATTTAGTAAAAGAACCTGTAAAATTTCAGGTTGACAATAGATAATTAAAACGGTCTTGTTTCACCAAAAGAAGCTATTTCTTCTTTCATGTTTTGTAAATAATCAATATCATCAAAACCATTTAACATATTACCTTTTTTGTAGCCATTAATGTCGAAAGATTCTGATTCTCCTGTCGATACTAAAGTAACCGTTTGGTTTGGTAAATCTACTTTAATTTCAGTTTTTGGATCTGCTTCAATTGCATCAAACAATTTTTGAGCAAAAACAGCAGAAACTTGCACTGGTAAAACACCAATATTTAAGCAGTTATTTCTAAAAATATCTGCAAAAAACGACGAAATTACACAACGTAAACCAAAATCGTAAACAGACCAAGCAGCGTGCTCTCTAGACGAACCAGAACCAAAGTTTTTACCACCAACTAATATTTTAGCGCCGGCATATTTTGCATCGTTTAACGGAAAATCTGCAATTGGGTTTCCTTCGGAATCATATCTCCAATCACGGAAAAAATTATCACCAAAGCCCTTACGCTCTGTTGCTTTTAAAAAACGTGCAGGAATAATTTGATCTGTATCTACGTTTTCTATTGGTAATGGATATGCTGTGCTTGTTAAAACTTCAAATTTATCGTAAGCCATAATATTTTTACTTTTGGCCATTAGCTTTTAGCTGTTGGCAAATGTTATTTATTTTTTCAACTTATAGTTAAATACTACAAATCGAAGTCTGTTTTTAGACTAATTCTTTCATTAATGTTCTTGGGTCTGTTACAACACCTTCTACCGCTGTTGCTGCTGCAACTAATGGCGAAGCCAATAACGTTCTAGATCCAGGACCTTGACGACCTTCAAAATTACGGTTAGATGTTGAAACCGCTAACTTTCCTGCAGGAACTTTATCGTCGTTCATTGCTAAACAAGCCGAACAACCAGGTTCTCTTAAAACAAAACCGGCTTCGGTTAATATTTTATCTAAACCTTCTTCCTTAATTTGATCTACAACTTTATGCGATCCAGGAACTAACCAAGCCGTAATATTTGGCGCTTTTTGTTTCCCTTCAACAATAGAACAAAATGCTCTAAAATCTTCTATTCGTCCGTTAGTACATGATCCTAAGAAAACGTAATCAACTGTTTTACCAATCATGTCGTCTCCTTCGTTAAAATTCATGTAGCCTAAAGACTTCTTGTAAGTTGCAACACCACCTTCAACGTTTTCTGCTAAAGGAATTGAATTTGTTACGCCCATTCCCATTCCTGGGTTGGTTCCGTAAGTAATCATTGGCTCAATATCAGCAGCATCATAATTAAACTCTACATCAAACTCAGCATCTTCTTCGGTATATAGTGTTTCCCAATATGCCATGGCTTTATCCCAATCGGCACCAGTTGGAGCATGTTTTCTACCTTTAATATATTCGAAAGTTTTTTCGTCTGGAGCAATCATACCACCACGTGCACCCATCTCGATAGATAAGTTACAAACCGTCATACGACCTTCCATAGACATGTTTTCAAAAACATCTCCTGCATATTCTACAAAATAACCTGTAGCTCCAGAAGTTGTTTGTTTTGAAATTATGTAAAGCGCCACATCTTTAGGTGTAACACCAAAACCTAACTTTCCGTTTACGTTAATACGCATTTTTTTAGGCTTAGGTTGCATGATACATTGTGTAGACAATACCATCTCTACCTCCGATGTACCAATACCAAATGCAATAGCACCAAAAGCACCGTGCGTTGATGTATGCGAATCGCCACAAACAATAGTTGCTCCAGGGAGTGTAATACCATTTTCTGGACCAACAATATGAACAATACCGTTATTTCTGTGACCTAAGCCCCAGTGCGAAATACCATATTCTGCCGCATTATTAGCTAAAGCTTCTAATTGGTTAGCAGATAAAGGATCGGCAACTGGTAAGTGCTGATTCCAGGTTGGCGTATTGTGGTCTGCAGTTGCAAATGTTTTTTCAGGGTACATAACATTTATACCTCTACTTTTTAAACCAACAAAAGCAACAGGACTTGTAACTTCATGAATAAAATGACGATCGATAAAAAACACATCTGGACCATCTTCTATTTTTCTAACAACATGTGAATCCCACACTTTGTCAAACAACGTTTTGCTCATTATAATTAGATTTTTCTTAAATATTAAAATTGATTTTTTTTGAAAAAAGTTTCAAAAAAAGGTGGACAAATTTAGGCTTTATTAAACTTATTTGAAACTTTAGACGGATTAGTTATTTAATTTTTATAATATTTCCAGTAGAAAGTGTATAAACTGCATTATTTTCAATAGATTTTTACATTTGGCAATAATTTTTAATCATTATTTAAGCGATCTGCAACGTATTCTATTTCCGTTTTACCATGTGGCAATGCTTTTCCTTCTTCACTTAGGTTTACCATAACGATATTTGAAATGGTAATAATGGTTTCACGCGTCATTTTATTACGTACTTCACAGCTTAATGTAATAGATGCTCGTCCAAATTTTACAACATCAATACCAATTTCTATAATATCCCCTTGACGCGCCGATGCTTTAAAATCTATTTCACTTATATATTTTGTAACGACTTTTCGATTTTCTAATTGAATGATGGTGTAAAGCGCAGCTTCTTCATCGATCCATTCAAGTAATCGACCACCAAACAAGGTGCCATTGGCGTTTAAATCTTCTGGTTTAATCCATTTTCTGGTATGAAATCTCATAATTTTAATTTTTAAAATAGGTTCTGTTGTATGTATTGTTCTTCATTAGGTATTTTTAAATTATACCCAAGTTCAGAATTTAATTTTTTTATAAAATACGCTGATAATAAAGGGGATTCTTTTTCTAGATTTTGATGCACAAAAAAATCAATTTCTTTTATGCCTTGTTCGCTCCAAAGTTTAATTCTTTCTATCCAATCATCTAAACGGCTATAATCGCTTTCATGATTTGCACCAACGTAACGTACAAATGCTGTGGCATTAGTAAGCCTCATGTGCATTAAATCGCGCCTTCCAGCGGTATCAACAATTATATTACTAATGTTGTTTTCTTCTAAAAGCGTGTAAAGATCTTCTGCTACAACAGCGTCATTATACCAATTGGTATGCCTAAACTCCATTGCTAAGGGTATTTGTTTGGGCCAACTTTCGGCGAAAGACACTACTCTATCAAAATCTTTTGGGGCAAAATTATTATGCATTTGCAAGAAAATAGTGCCTAATTTTTCTTTTAAATTAGATGCGTTGTATAAATAATGTTCAACAACGGCTTTAGTATCATTTAACCGTTTCCAATGGCTAATTTCTTGATTTAATTTGGGGAAAAATTTAAAATCTTTAGGTGTTTTTTTATAGCAGTTTTCAAACTGTTCTGCGGGAAATATTCTGTAAAATGTTGCATTTAGCTCAATGGCATTAAACTGAGAGGAATAATATTGAAGCTCATCTTTAGTGCCACGAGGATAAAATCCTTTTAAATCGGCTCTATTCCATTTTGCACAACCTACGTAAATTTTAGGTTTAGTATTAGCTGAGTAGGAATTTAATAATTTTTTAGTTTCTGGACGATCTTTAGGTAATGTAAAATCAATAATTTCAGGGTTTTCAACACTGCCAAACTTCATTTTTAATTTTTATATAAAGGTACAAAATTGCGTATTGTTGATAAGCCCGTTAATAATTAAAATTATTATAATTAATAAACGTTTAAATATTGTATAATTTTAATAAAAACTTCGCAATATGAGCAATAGAGATTTAGATTTAAAGAAAATTAGACCAGCTATTAAAACGTTAACTATTAACGAAAATATGAGCGGTGATGAGTATTTTCAAAATGCTGTTTTACGCCCTGTAATTAAATTGCAAAATGATTTATTCATAGAGGTTTTTAGAAATTATATTGCTAAACATAAATATGTTTTTTATGATTTATCTTTGGATAAGCGTACAACCTACATTGAAAACGGTATACAAAAGGATATGAAATTTAGAAATTCTTTAAAAGGTATGGTAATTGGGCAGTTTACCACAGATGAGTATTTGCTTTACATTAAAAACTCGTCTGCTTTAAACAAACGTATGATGAATATTGTAAAAGAGCGTTTGCTTAGTAATATTCAATTATTTGTTAAGCCTGAGTATTTAACTGCGGTTTAATCTATTAAAGATACACCATTTAAATCGGTGGTAAGTACATCGCTCATGTAATTAAAAAATGGGCGTATAGCTTTAAACGACGCGTTAACATCATCTAAAAAATTAGGAGACAATACTTCTTTGTCTGTATATTTTTTAGTAAAAATGTACTGTTTTTTCTTAATAAAATCTATAGCTTGATGATCTTTACTAAAACCTTTTGGTGCGGTTTTTAGTTCGTCGCCTTCAAAAGAGCTTCCCCAAATAGAGTTAAATTTTGGGTTAGATAGAATGTCTTTAATTTCTGTGGTATCCATTTCAAATTCTTTTCTTATCCGTAGTAAATCCTCTTTTTCGGGTTGCCAAAACCCTGTTGCGATAAAACTTTCATTATTTGGCTGGATATGCAAATAGTAGCCACCTCTTAGTCTTGGTTTTGTTCGGTGAAACGAACCTCCAAAATGTGTTTTGTAAGGTTGTTTATTTTTAGAAAAGCGTACATCTCGGTAAATTCTGAAGATTTTTAATTTATCAATATCATCATGAGTGTTTAATTTTTCTAGAACCAAATTATAGAATTGTTTTACTTCATCTTGAATAGTTTTAAACTCAGATTTATTTTCGTTAAACCAATCGCGATTATTATTTTGTTCTAAAGCTTTTAAAAATGTAAAAACGGACTTAGATAGTGTAGCACTCATTAAAAAATATTTTTTTAAAAATACAAAAGCCCTAATTAATTAGGGCTTTTAAAATATTATTTATTTAGAAATTATAAACTAGGTTCTGCCATTTTATAAGATTTAGTTACAATTTCATCTTTATTTTTATCGTAATATTCGATAGTGAAATCGCCATTTTCATTAAAGTAACCAATTCCTGCGTAGTTTTTATGATCTACTAGATAATTGCCATTTTGAGTATTGTAAGCAGAACCAGTTTTTACAAATTTGTTTTCTTCTTTACTAAAAGCAATATCGAAACCTCTGTCATGTGGCTTAAACAAATATTGTTTATCTCCTAATTTGTAAAATGTACTTTTGGTTAACAACTCGTAATTGTTATCTCCATTATTATCTACCATAACCATTTTTTCAACTTTTGACACGCTATTTACGCGTTCTTGGTTTACTTTATTTTTATCAGTTTCTGCCAATTCTACATTGGCTGTTTCTCTGGTTACTACTTTTACTTTCTTTTCGATAATTTCACTGCCATTATTAACTTTAACAGTTTCAATTTCTACTTCTTCTTTAGCTTCTTCTTTATTAGTTTGAGAAAAAGCACTTGTGCACAATAAAAAGGCACTTATATATATTAAATTTCTCATTTTTGTTAAATTTTAAAGCTATTATTATTTCATTTCATCTTCAATGTCGTCTGCAGTATCTTCTACTTCATCAGAGACATCATCTGCTGCATCTTCAATTTCATCTCCAGCATCTTCCATGGTTTCCTCGATTTTTTCTCCTGTAGATTTTTCTTCTCTACAACCAATAAATGCGGTTGATACTGTAAATAATATAGCTAAGGTTAAAATTACTTTTTTCATGATTGTTGTTTTTAAAGTTGTTTTGATATAATTTTTAATTAAAAAGGTTTTAGATTTAATTATCTTTTTACTAAACCTTTTAAAAGTGATAATACAAACAGTACTATAAAAATGAAGAATAGAATTTTAGCAATTCCTGCAGATGCTCCTGCGATTCCTCCAAAGCCTAAAACTCCGGCTATTAATGCGATTATTACAAATGTGATTGTCCAACGTAACATAATTTTTATTTTTAATAAGTGAATAATTTAAAACTGAAACTTTTTCAGTTTTACTCTAAATATATTTTAGAGATTTTAAAGTGTAATAGCTATTAATTGTTTCTATTTAAGAATCAATTGTTTACTATAAATACGAGGCTAAAATGCTTAGTAGATTTTTTGTTAACATAGTTTATGATGGTTTCATAAACTATGTTAATTTTTTACAATTTATCTATTAATTATTAGAATATTGATTATCTAAAATAGCCTCATCAAAAGATAACTTGTTATTAAATTCAAGTGTTCTTATAGGGAATGGTATATTAATTCCAGCTTTATCATAAGCTTTCTTAATTTCTATTATTGCTTTTGTTTTAACTCGTTTTTTCTCCAGCAAATCGCTTGTATTTATCCAGAATCTGCATAAATAGTTTATAGAACTATCTCCAAACTCGGTATAATAAAATTCTACATCTTCTGCCGATTTTACATCAGAAAAAGCATTTGCAATTGTTTTTTGAGTTAAATCTTTAACCTGTTCTAAATCCGATTCGTAACCAACACCACAATTAATAAATACACGCATTTTATTAGCTAAAGAATAATTTTTTAAAGGATTTTCAAGAATTGTTTTGTTAGGGATAATTACAATATGATTATCGGCTTCTTTTAAAACAAACTCTTTTAAATTAACATCAATAACCTCTCCGGAATATCCGCTAGTTTCTACCCAATTACCAATTTGTATGCGTTTTCTAAACGATATTACAATACCAGCAAATGTGTTAGATAATGTGCCTTGTAAAGCTAAACCAATAGCTAAACCAGCAACCCCAGCACCAGCCAATAACGAGGTTAACATTTTACTTAGGTTTAATATACCTAATGATAAAAACAAACCTGCCATTACTATTACTACTGCAGATATTTTTGCAATCATGTTGGCAATAGATTGTTGCTTTACTTTGTGGCTTACTAGTTTTAATACTAACTTTTTAATATAAGTTGCAATAAAATATGAAGCTACCATTACAACAATGGCCAATATTAAATTAGGTATATTTTGAATTACAGCATTTAACCAACCTTGTAATTTGGTAATTAAATTATTAAATGCTTCTGTTATGGTACTTTCCATTATTTTTAATTTTTAAAATATTAATACTCTTTTTAATTTAAGTATTAATTATTGTACTTCGGCAACTCTAGTTTTTAAGGCGTCGGATGTGTTTTTGCTCCAAGCATCTAGCATCCAACTTGCTTTTTCTAGTTCGCGAATGTAAGCTCCAATTAAATCTATAGTACCTTCATCATTCACACCTTCTGCAACTTCAATAACTTTTCCCATTTGTTTTAAAATTAACTTATGGTCGTTTATGGTTTCTGTAACCATATCAATGTCTGATTTTATTGGTGCAGCTTCAGCTATAGATGATACTCTTAAGTAATCGCTAAATTTACTCATTGGGTGATACCTTAAAGTTAAGATGCGCTCTGCAATTTCATCAATTTTAACCCTGGCATCGGTGTATAATTCTTCAAATTGTACGTGTAAATCAAAGAAGTTTTTACCTAAAATGTTCCAGTGATTACTGCGTAATTTTTGGTAATAAATGTGGTAATCTGCTAGCAGAATATTTAGTTCTACAACAACAGTTAATAATTCTTCATCTTTCATATTCAAATAACTCATAATATTTCTGTTTTTTTGTGTTCAACTGTTATCAAACTAAGGCAAATAGCAATTTTGTCAAGTCTTTTAACAGGGTTTAACGGCATTAAGTTTTAATTAACTTAAATTATGTTAATAAAAATTTGAGTTGTTAATTAATTTAAGAAGAAGTAGTTAGGTTTTCAAAATGTGTAATTAGCATAATTTATAAAATCACACCTCTTTTATATATTTGATTTGTTGTTCAAATTACATTGAAATTTTACGCATTATATACCGTTAGTATTTAAAATGAATTAAATGAAGACATCTTATATATTTTTAATGATGATTTGCTGTTCTATAAACATAAACGCACAAATTATTGAAGCTACAAAACAAGAATCGAAAAACTTTAAACGCTTTTATAAAGTATCTGAAGCTATTTATAGATCGGAACAACCTAGCAAAAAAGGATTTAAGGAAATTGAAGCGCTTGGAATAAAAACCATATTAAATTTTAGACGTAAATGGAGCGACGATAAAAAAACAAAGCACACTAAGTTACAATTAGAACATGTTAAGTTAAAGTCTAAAGAAATGACTGAAGCTAAAGTTGTAAGCGTGCTTAAAATTATTGAAAAGGCAGAAAAACCTATATTAATTCATTGCTGGCACGGATCGGATAGAACCGGAATTATAATTGCTGCCTACAGAATTGTTTTTGAAAATTGGACCAAAGCTGATGCTATTGCCGAATTTAGAAGGCCAGAGTTTGGTTACCATGAAAAATGGTATCCTCAATTTAATTGATATTTTAAATGATTTAAATGTTGATGAAATTCGCTCGGAATTAGGAATTGAATAAAAACGTCACTTCGAGTGAATTTGTGAAGCTAAGCGAAACAAATTTATATTGATAAGTAATTATAAAAAATCAACCTTATTTAAAATAAGCCCAGAAGCTGGCGCAATAAAATTCATTTTTACAGTGTTATCAGGCTCTAAGCTTGCTTTAATATCATCTAAAGTAAGTTTTCCTTTTCCTAAATCGAATAAAGTCCCCATCATTAATCGTATTTGATTTCGCATAAAACCTTTACCTCGAACTCGTAAAATATAAGTTTTATCAGGAAAGTAATTTGCTGTGTAAATTGTATTTTCAACCAATTCGCAGGTTTCAATAATTCTGGTGTAAATGCCTTTATCGGTTGGTTTGTAGCAATAAGCTTTAAGGTAATGCTCGCCTTCAAAAAGTTTTGCACCTTCTTTCATGATTTCAATGTTTAAATCATCTAAAATAGTCGTCATTATTGGTGCGCAGAACGGATGACACTTTTCGCCGTAGGTAAATAAATAAAGATATTCTTTAGATTTTGGATGATTTATAATATTGAATTTAGCATCAACTTCCGTAATAGCTAAAGCGCGAATATCTTGCGGAAGATTGTAATTAAACAGCTCTAAAAAAGCATCTAAATCTTCAATTTTATGTTGAAGAAACAACTCGAACGTTGCATTTTCGGCCGAAACCATAGCATCGGTTCTTCCCGATACTAAAGTTTTAAAGTACTTGCCTTCAAGTATATAGTTTAAGGTTCTATCAACCATTAAATGCAAGGTTTTTACATTAGGCTGTTTTTGCCACCCATGAAACCTATACCCTAAATATTGGAAATTTATTAAATAATAATACTTTTTGGGCTGAAACTGCATTTATTTATGTCGGCCTTTTAATTCTGCTTCAATATCTCTTAAGGTAAAGCCTTTGGCTTGAAGTAACATTAAGTAATGAAACAATAAATCAGCCGATTCGTATAAAAACAACTCATCATTATTATCCATAGCTTCAATAACCGTTTCTACAGCTTCTTCGCCTACTTTTTGAGCTACTTTATTAATGCCCTTTGAAAATAAACTCGCCACATACGATTTTGCGGTATCTTTATTAGCAACACGTTCTGCAATAATAGCTTCCAAGGTTGAAAAGAACCCGTAATTAGGTGTATTATCCTCACCCCAACAATTGCCTGTTCCTTTATGGCAAGTTGGTCCTGCAGGATTTACTTGAATTAATAAGGAATCATTATCGCAATCGTTTTTAAGTTCAACCAAGTTTAAAAAGTTACCGCTCTCCTCGCCTTTTGTCCATAAACGTTGCTTACTACGGCTAAAAAAAGTCACTTTTTTAGTTTCTATTGTTTTCTTATAAGCTTCTTCATTCATGTAACCCAACATCAATACATTTTTTGTTGTAGCATCTTGAATAATTGCGGGAACTAAGCCGTTATTATCATATTTTATTTCCATTGATTTTTTTATTAATCCTGTATTAGTTTCAGGTACTTATTACTATGAGATACTGAAACAAGTTCAGCATGACACCTAAAGTCGAATCTCAATATTATGTTTTTTTAATTCTTGTTTTAATTCAGGGATAGGTATTTCACCAAAATGAAAAACACTAGCCGCTAGAGCAGCGTCAGATTTTCCTTCCTTAAATGTATCTACAAAATGCTGAACATTACCAGCACCACCAGATGCAATAATAGGGATATTTAAAGTATCAGACAATTGCGCTAAAGCTTCGTTTGCAAAACCAGCTTTTGTACCATCGTGATCCATTGATGTGAATAAAATTTCGCCCGCACCTCGAGTTTCAACTTCTTTTGCCCATTCAAATAAATCGATATCTGTTGGAATAGTTCCACCAGCTAAATGTACTTTCCAATTTCCATCAACTTGTTTCGCGTCAATAGCAACTACAACACATTGGCTGCCAAATTTGTTAGCTAATTCGTTTACCAAATCTGGTCTTTTTACTGCCGATGAGTTGATAGAAACCTTATCGGCTCCACATTTTAACAAAGCATCAACGTGTTCTACAGACGATATGCCACCGCCTACTGTAAAAGGTATATTAACTTGTTCGGCAACACGAGTTACCATATTTAAAGTTGTGCCTCGGTTTTCTAAAGTTGCTGCTATATCTAAAAACACCAATTCGTCTGCACCTACTTCGGCATATTGCTTAGCGAGCTCTACAGGATCTCCGGCATCACGTAAATCGACAAAATTAACACCTTTTACGGTGCGTCCGTTTTTTATATCTAGACAGGGAACAATTCTTTTTGTTAGCATGCTTTTTAAATATGTCGTCAGTTCGAGTGATGCGATTTTATGAGCATTGTATCGAGAACTAAAGCTTCTCGATAAAATTTTTCGTCCCTCAAAATCACTCGAAGTGACATTATTTATTTATTATAAAATTTTCAAGTTGTTTCAAACTTATTTTATTCTCGTAAATCGCTTTTCCTATTATTGTGCCTTCGCAACCTAATTCGGCTAATCTTGGTAATTCATCAAATGTAGAAATACCTCCAGAGGCGATTAATTTTAAAGATGATTCATTTTCACTTCGACTGCCCTCAGTGTGACATTCTTCAAGCATCTTTTTATACAAATCGAATGAAGGGCCTTGTAACATACCATCTTTAGCAATATCGGTACAAATTACGTAGCTAACACCTTTAGTCATATAATTCTGTACAAACGGAATTAACTCTTCATCACTTTCTTCTAACCAACCGCTAATGGCTATTTTTTCGTTGTTTGCATCGGCTCCTAGAATTATTTTATCGCTACCATATTTGGTTAGCCAACTTTCAAAAACTTCTGGTTTTTTAACGGCAATACTTCCGCCGGTAATTTGTTTTGCTCCAGATTCGAATGCGATGTGTAAATCTTCATCGGTTTTTAACCCACCACCAAAATCTATTTTTAAATTTGTTTTAGTCGCAATAGTTTCTAACACTTTATGGTTTACAATATGGCTTGCCTTGGCACCATCTAAATCTACTAAATGCAAATGCTCTATACCATGAGCTTCGTATTGTTTCGCAATTTCTAATGGGTTTTCGTTATATGTTTTTTTTGTGTTGTAATCGCCTTTTGATAATCTTACACATTTACCGTCTATAATGTCTATTGCTGGTATTATTCTCATTTTTTTAGCTTTAGGCTATTAGCAATTGGCCATTAGCAAAAACTAAAGGCATATTGTTAAAAGCTACATATTTATAAAGTTTTTTAAAATTTTAGCACCTTCATTACCACTCTTTTCTGGATGAAATTGCACGCCATAAAAATTTTCGTGTTGTAATGCCGATGCGTAATTAATTTCGTAATCGGTAGCAGCAATGGTTTCGTTGCAATGTTCGGCATAAAAACTATGCACTAAATACATGTATTCGTTTTCTTTGATGCCTTTAAATAAATCGGATTTTAAATCTTTTATAACATTCCAACCCATTTGCGGCACTTTTACACTATTTGAAAAACGCTTCACTTTTGTTTGAAAAATTCCTAAACCGTCCGTATCACCTTCTTCGGAGTGCAAACACATTAATTGCATGCCTAAACAAATGCCTAAAACAGGTTGTTTTAAATTAGGAATTAAGGTATCCAAACCACTTTTTTTAAGCATTTTCATGGCTGAACTAGCTTCTCCTACTCCTGGGAAAATCACTTTGTTTGCAGCTTTAATTTCTTCTGCATTATTTGATAAAACAGCATCGACACCTAAGCGTTTAAAAGCAAATTGTATGCTTTTAATGTTTCCTGCACCGTAATCTAATATTACTAATTTCATTTTTATAGCTTTTAGTTATTGGCTTTCAGCTATTGGCAAATAGCTAAGAGCAAATCGCTAATTATAACATTCCTTTTGTACTTGGTAAAAACATTTTGTTAGCATCGCGCTTTACAGCCATTTTCATAGCTTTTGCAAAAGCTTTAAAAATACCTTCAATTTTATGATGCTCGTTTACACCTTCTGCTTTTACATTTAAATTACATTTTGCGCCATCGGTAAACGATTTAAATAAATGATAAAACATTTCGGTTGGCATGTCGCCTATTTTTTCGCGTTTAAATTCGGCATCCCATTCCAGCCAGTTTCGTCCTCCAAAATCTACCGCAACTTGTGCTAAGCAATCGTCCATTGGTAAACAGAAGCCGTAGCGCTCTATACCTAATTTATTACCTAAAGCTTTATTGAATAATTCACCAAGCGCAATCATGGTATCTTCAATAGTATGATGTTCGTCTACTTCTAAATCGCCATTTACTTTTATGGTTAAATCCATAGCGCCATGGCGCCCAATTTGATCTAACATATGATCGAAAAACGATAAACCTGTGTCAATATCATTTTTACCAGAACCATCAAGATTTAATTTAATATAAATTTGAGTTTCATTGGTATTACGTGTAATTTCTTCCACACGATCTTTAAGCTTTAAAAATTCGTAAATGGCTTTCCAATCGGTACTCGTTAATGCAATACAATCTAAAATCTCCTGCTTTGACGATTCTATTTCATCGGCACCTAAATCCGGATCTTCAGACAAATAAATACCTTTTGCGCCAAGATTTTTAGCTAACTCCATATCGGTAATTCTATCACCTAAAACAAAAGAGTTTTCTAAATCGTAATCTTCAGAAAAATACTTGGTTAACAAGCCTGTTCTAGGTTTACGCGTATTTGCATTTTCATGCGGAAAGGTTTTGTCTATATGAATTTCAGCAAATTCTACACCTTCCTTTTTAAAGGCATCAATAATCTTATTTTGAGGTGGCCAAAAAGTATCTTCAGGAAACGAATCGGTTCCCAAGCCATCTTGATTGGTAACCATAACCAGCTCAAAATCTAATTCGCTAGCAATTTTAGCCATGTATTGAAACACTTTTGGGTAAAATTCTAGTTTTTCAAGACTGTCTAATTGATAATCTACTGGCGGTTCTAGCACCAATGTGCCGTCTCTGTCTATAAATAGTACTTTTTTCATAATTAAGCTTTTTAGCTTTTTGCTATTGGCTATTAGTTAACTGCTTTAAAGCAGAAATTAATGTTTTGTTTTCAATTTCAGTTCCTACCGTAAAACGCAATGTGTTTTCGCATAATGGTTGCGTGGTACGGTTTCTAATAACAATGCCTTTTTCTAGTAGCTGATTGTAGCGTTGAGTAGCATCATCAACTCGTGCGAGCACAAAATTAGCTTCCGTAGGGAAAATAGTTTCTACGAAACTGATGCTTTTTAAGGCCTCAATTAAAATTTGACGTTCTTTTAAAACCGCATTTACTTCGTTTGTAACCGCTTCTAAATTTGAAACACGTTCTAGCGCTCGTTTTTGTGTTAATTCGTTAACGTTATATGGCGGTTTAATTTTGTTTAAAATTGAAATGATTTCCGCGGAAGCGTAACACAACCCTAAACGAATTCCTGCCAAACCATAGGCTTTTGATAATGTTTGCGTAACAATTAAATTAGGATAATTATTTAATTCTGAAATCCAACTGTCTTGATTTGAAAAATCGATATACGCTTCATCAATCACCACTAACCCATTAAAATTTTCAAGTAAAGTTTTTATTTTTTCTGAAGCTATTAAATTACCAGTTGGGTTATTGGGCGAACAAATAAAAAGCATTTTTGAATTATTATCAATGGCTTCTAAAATGGCTTCAGCATTTGGCTGAAAATCTGAGTTTAACTCTACCTTACGTTCTTCAATCTCATTTAAGTTAGAAAGCACAGTGTACATGCCATAAGTTGGTGGCAGTGTAATGATGTTGTCCTTTTTAGGTTCGCAAAATGCTCTAAATAACAAATCTAGCACTTCGTCGCTTCCATTTCCTAATAAAATCTGATTAGGGGAAACGTTTTTCTGATCTGCTAAAACAGCTTTTAATGAACGCTGTAACGGATCTGGATAACGATTTACACCATTCTCGAACGGGTTTTCGTTGGCATCTAAAAAAATCATTTTAGACCCATCGGAAACATATTCGTCGCGAGCAGAACTGTAGGCTTTCATTGCTTTTACGTTCTCTCGAATTATATTTTCTAAATTAAAATTATTCATTTTATTAATTATGAATGGTCACACTTAACACCGTCGAAGTGTTTTCTTAATTTCCTTTTTGTTTTCTAAAAGGCTTCGACTGCGCTTAGCCTGACATAACGATACTTGTTTATTTTTATGAGATGCTGAAACGAGTTCAGCATAACAACATTTTTATTTTAAATCTTTTAAACGAATACTAACCGCATTTTTATGTGCTTGTAACCCTTCGGCTTCGGCCATTAATTCAATAGTTTCTCCAATATTTAAAATACCTTCTTTTGATATTTTTTGAAACGTCATGCTCTTCATAAAACTATCTAAATTCACACCCGAATATGCTTTACTAAACCCGTTTGTTGGTAACGTATGGTTAGTTCCAGATGCATAATCGCCTGCGCTTTCTGGTGTATAATCACCTATAAAAATCGAACCTGCATTTCTTATGTTTTTAACATAGAAATCTTCATTTTTAGAACAAATTATGAAGTGTTCTGGTCCGTATTGGTTAATTAAATCTAAAGCAACGTCATCATTTTCAACAAAAATAGATTTAGAATTAGCGATGGCTTTTTCGGCTATTTCTTTACGCGGCAACACTTGTAATTGCGCTTCTACCTCTTCTGAAACTTTTTCAATTAACGCTTTTGATGTAGCTACCAAAATTACCTGACTATCGGCACCATGTTCTGCCTGACTTAACAAATCTGATGCAATATAGCTTGCATTTGCACTATTATCGGCAACCACTAACAATTCACTTGGGCCAGCAGGCATATCGATAGCTACACCGTATTTAGTTGCTAATTGTTTTGCCACGGTTACAAATTGGTTGCCAGGACCAAAAATTTTATAAACCTGCGGAATCGTTTCTGTACCAAAAGTTAATGCAGCAATTGCTTGAATACCACCAACTTTAAATATTTTAGTTACGCCACACAATTTTGCAGCATACAAAATTTCGGGAGCTAGTTTGCCTTCTTTATTTGGTGGCGAACACAATACAATTTCGTTACATCCTGCAATTTTCGCAGGAGCAGCTAGCATTAAAACTGTTGAAAATAAAGGCGCAGTACCACCCGGAATATATAAACCAACGCGTTCTATAGCCCGTTTTTCTTGCCAGCATTGAACGCCGTTTGTGGTTTCTAATTCAATTTTTTCTGTTTTTTGAGCCGCATGAAACGCTTCGATATTACGTTTTGCGTTTGCTATCGCTGTTCTTAAAGCTTCAGGAATGGTTTTAACAGCTTCTTCAATTTCTTCAGTAGAAACTAAATTGTTTTCTAAGGTTACCTTATCGAAACGTTCTGTATATGTTTTTATAGCACTGTTGCCATTATTCTTAACATCGTTAAACACCTCGCTTACAACACCTTCAATATCATCGACGGTTTGTGTTGGGCGTTTTAAAATATCGGCCCATGTGTTTTTATCTGGATTGTTAATTATTTGCATAAAACTTTCTTTTCTTCATTTCCGCAAAAGCGTAAATCTTAAAGTGTATAAATTTAATTTGAGATTTCCGTTTACACGGAAATACAAAAAGCTATTATATTAAAGCACCATTTTTTCGATTGGGCAAACTAAAATACCTTCGGCGCCATTGGCTTTTAACTCATCAATAACTTCCCAAAAATCGTTTTTATTAATAACAGAATGTACCGAGCTCCAACCTTCTTGTGCTAAAGGCAACACGGTTGGGCTTTTCATTCCTGGTAATAAACTCACAATTTCATCTAACCTGTCGTTTGGCGCATTTAATAAAACGTATTTAGAGTTTTTACCTTTTAAAACCGATTTCATTCTAAATAATAACTTGTCTAGAATGACTTGTTTTTCTTCGGTTAATTCTAGAGCCGAAGTTAAGACGGCTTCACTTTTAAAAAGTACTTCTACTTCTTTTAAATTGTTTTTAAAAAGCGTGCTACCACTTGAAACAATATCAACAATAGCATGCGATAACCCAATATTTGGAGCAATTTCTACCGAACCATTAATAACATGAATATCGGCCTTCTCACCTTTCTTTTCGAAAAACTGATTTACTGTATTTGGGTATGATGTTGCAATTTTTTTACCACGTAAATCTTTTATAGAATTGTATTCTGCGTTTTTTGGCACTGCAATAGAAACTTTACATTTTGAAAACCCTAAGCGCTCTACTATTGGTAAATCGCTACCTTTTTCTATTAATGTGTTTTCGCCTAAAATGGCAATATCTACAATGCCATCGCGCAAATACTGTGGAATATCGCCGTTACGTAAATACAAAACTTCCATTGGGAAATTTCTAGCTTCGGCTTTTAATTGGTCTTTACCATTATCGATAGAGATTCCACAATTTTTTAGTAGGTCTAACGACTCTTCGTTTAATCGTCCTGATTTTTGTACTGCAATTTTTAGTTTACTCATTGTTGTTTTTTATATGAGTTTGAAACAATCTTGTTGATTTTCTTTTAATTAAAAAACCCGCTTGATTGTCTCAAACGGGTTTAAATATATTTTCATTTTATTCAATACATTTTTACTTCGCTTGAGAGCAAATGTAAAAATGATGATGTGTTTGAATAAAAGTCATGTCTTTTTGTTTTACTGAAGCAAATATCTATAATAAAAGTAAATTTTCAAACTTTAATTTATAAATATTGAAACATTTTACAATTTTTAGGTATTTGTAAAATATTTATCGTGAATGTTTATTGATTTCCTAGAATAATTGGCATTCCACTATCTCCAGAACCAATAATTACCACTTTACTATTTGGTGATTCAGCTAACTTGTTTGTTGCCTCGATACCTTTGTCTTGTAAAATTTTATCGGTTAACGATGCACTTAAAATTTTATTAGCTTCAGCTTTACCTTCGGCTTCAATAATTTGTTTTTCGGCTTCTTTTTGAGCAGTTACAAGTCTAAACTCATATTCTAACGACTCTTGTTCTTGCTTTAATTTACGCTCAATTGCCTCTTTTATAGTTGATGGCAACGTTACATCGCGAACTAGAAATTCGTTTAATTTAATATATTGTTTTTCTAGAATTTTTTTAGTCTCTACAAAAATTTCATCTTGTATAGCATCACGTTTACTAGAGTATAATTGCTCTGGTGTGTAACGACCTACAACACTACGAGCGGCACTTCGAATAGCAGGTTGAATTACACGTTGCAAATAATTTTCGCCTAAAGTTTGGTGTAGTTTTCCTAAATCTTGAAATACAGGTTGAAACCAAGCAGAACCATCAATTTGAATTTCTAACCCGTTTGAAGATAATACCTTCATTTTTTCAAATAATTCCTGTTGACGCACTTCGTAAACAATAACTTTATTCCAAGGTGCTACAATATGAAAACCTTCGCCTAAAGGTGGCTCGTCGGTTACTACACCATTATCAAAAGTTTTATATAAAACGCCTGCTTCACCAGAGCCAATAGTTATCGCAGATTTTGTTAGAATTATGATTAAAACTACAGCTGCAATTATCGCTGGAAATGCTACTTTAGGTAATTTGTCCATTTTGTTGTTTAATTAGTTTATTATTTATGTTAATCCGTTATATTTTCGTAAAAACCATTCTGCACTTAAGCTTAAAGCTATAATTGCTAAAAGCATTTTCCAATTTATTAAAGGTATGGTTTCTTTTTTACTTTTTTGAACAGGTGTAAAACGCTCATCGTTTACTAAAGTTGATATTAAATTATCTGTATTATTTATAAAAAACACTTCTCCATTACTGTTTGTCGATATACTTTTTAGTTTTGTTACGTTAGCGCTTAAAAATTGTTCTTCTACATTATAATCTAAAATCTCAAAACGCCCAGATTTAGTTAGTTTATCTGTTGAAGTTTGAATATTGAATTTATATGAACCTGTAGATAAATTACTTAAATCTACTTGATAATTGTTGTTTTTTAGAACAAAAGGATATGTTTTTTGCTCGTTTGAAGCTTCGTTAATCACAGTAATATTGATAGTTTCGCGAGTATCGAAAACAAAGTTTTTATCGAAATATTCTGCTTTTACAATAATATTTGTTCCGCTGTTATAAAATGAATTATAATCGATATTTAAGCGACTTCTTTGTTGATTGGTGTTTAAAAATTGAATTAGCTTGCCTATAAAATCATCAAAATCGTTAAATGACTTGGTGTTTAAAAAGCTTTGAGCCCGCCATTGCCATATGTTTTCTCCTAAAATTAAAACTTCACGTTGTTTATCGTTTTCAATAGTAGCAATAAGCGGTTCGTTAATAGAAACTCCATTTAAATTTTTATTTAAAAGTACCTGATAAGGCGTGTTAAAAATAACCGAGCTGTAGTTGGAAAGCAACGGTGGAAAACTTTCAAATTCAATATCGCTTACAATAAAAGGAGAGAAACCTGAATTTAATTGAGCTTGATAATTTTCGGTTTGATTAGTAATTTCAAACTCATATTCTTTAACGGTATTATTTAAAAAAGACAAGTCGGTTTTAGAACCAACAATAACTAATTTATTGATTTTGTTTTTTTTAATAATCTCAAAAATAGACTTAAATGAATTATTCGGTTGATTTAATATAACTAATTTAAAATCATTTACTTGAGAGATAAAATCATTAGGTTTTAAAATAACAACTTCGCGCTGTTTATTGGTTTCTATACTTTTTTTAAGAAGCCCAATATCTGGATGAATTATATTACTAACAATTGCAATTTTTGTTTTTTCATTAATAACATCTACAGCGAAATTTTTAGTGTTGTTTACCTTATTTTTCTCATTTTCAATTGGAGAAATAGTTGCTTTATAATTACTAAAGCCTACCGAATTAGCTGGTATAGTAAAATTTAAAACTTTTGAATTATTTTCTTCTGAAAACTTCAAAGTTGAAGAATATACCGTTCTGCCATTATTTGATACCGTAAAATTAGAACTTACTTGTTTTTTTCCGTTGTAAACTAAAATAACTTCTACAGGGAATTTATTATTTAAATAGGCGTATTTGTTTACGTTAAGTTGTTCTATTTTTAAATCGGTATAAGTTAGCGTATCACCTAAAACAATGGGGTAAATTGGATGTTTATAATTATTATTTACAAATTGATAATCGTTACCATAAGTTTGATTACCATCTGTAATTAAAATGGTTGGTGCTGTAGTTTGCCTATAAATTTTGTTTAGTTGATTAAACGCTGAAGAAATATTGGTTTGATTTTCTGAAAAATACAGACTATCTGATAAGTTTAAAGTTTCACCAAAATTGTAAAATTGAATGTTAAATTTAGAGTTTAAATCCTGGTTTGAAGATAGTTTTTTTAATAGTTGAAGTGTTTTTTGGTCTTGTTTTAAAAATTTTACAGATTTAGAATTATCTGTAGCTATAATTAAATTAGCTTTTTCTGTATAAATGATGGTTTTATTGAATTGCGGATTAATAATTAAAACTAAAACCGAAAAAATACTAATAAACCGAAAAATCGAAAAAAGCATGTTTAATTTGAACATGCTTTTTTCATTTTTTTTATAATACTGAAAAAGAGCAAGTAATAATGCTATAATTCCAGCTAAAATAATATATAAAATTGTTTGTATTTGCATTAATTGCTATTAGGTTAGCATACCGCCATCTACATTTAATGTTTGCCCTGTAACATAAGCACTCATGTCGCTAGCCAAAAATACACAAACATTAGCTACATCTTCTGGAGTTCCTCCACGTTTTAAAGGAATACCAGCACGCCATCCTTTTACAACTTCCTCATCTAATTTTGCAGTCATTTCTGTTTCAATAAAACCAGGAGCAACTACGTTACTTCTAATATTACGAGAACCTAACTCTAAAGCAACAGATTTAGAAAAACCAATAATTCCAGCTTTACTAGCAGCATAATTGGTTTGTCCTGCATTTCCTTTTACACCAACTACAGAACTCATGTTAATAATAGAACCTTTGCGTTGTTTTAACATGGTACGTTGTACCGCTTTGGTCATGTTAAAAACTGACTTAAGATTTACTTCAATAACTTTATCGAAATCATCTTCGGTTATACGCATTAATAAATTATCTTTTGTAATTCCAGCATTATTTATTAATACATCTATACTACCAAACTCTTTAGCTACGTCGGCAGCTAACTCTTGTGCTTCATCAAAGCTTGCAGCATTACTTTGGTAACCTTTAGCTTTTACACCTAAGGCATTTAATTCTTTTTCAAGTTCGTTAGCGGCTTCAACAGAAGAACTATATGTAAATGCTACATTTGCACCTTGTTTAGCAAATTCTTGAGCAATTCCTTTGCCAATACCACGGCTAGCTCCAGTAATAATAGCTGTTTTTCCTTCTAATAATTTCATTTATAAAATTCTAGTTAGTTCGTTATTCTTTATTAAATCAAAGATAAGAAATACAAATGTGATCAAATAAAAAAACCTTACAACATTTTGCAAGGTTTTTTTATATTTTTAATGTGTTTTTATCCTAAAACTTCAGCAACTTTTACACCTATTTTAGCCGGAGAATCTACTACGTGAATACCACATTCTCTCATAATTGCTTTTTTAGCTTGAGCTGTATCATCGCTACCCCCTACAATTGCACCAGCGTGACCCATTGTACGACCAGCAGGAGCTGTTTCACCAGCAATAAAACCAATTACTGGTTTTTTACTTCCGCTTTCTTTGTACCATTTAGCAGCATCGGCTTCTAATTGTCCACCAATTTCACCAATCATAACAACAGCTTCTGTTTCTGGATCGTTAATTAATAACTCAACAGCTTCTTTAGTAGTTGTTCCAATAATTGGATCTCCACCAATCCCAATTGCAGTAGTAATTCCTAAACCTTGTTTTACAACTTGGTCTGCAGCTTCGTAAGTTAAAGTTCCTGATTTAGAAACGATACCAACTTTACCTTTTTTAAATACAAAACCTGGCATAATACCAACTTTTGCTTCTCCTGGAGTAATAACACCTGGACAATTAGGACCGATTAAACGACAATCTTTATCTTTTATATAGTTTGAAGCAGTTATCATATCTGCAACAGGAATACCTTCGGTAATAGCTATAATTACTTTTATACCAGCGTCAGCAGCTTCCATAATAGCATCTGCAGCAAATGCAGGTGGTACGAAAATAAGCGTTGTATCTGCACCAACTTTTTCTACAGCTTCTGCCACTGTATTAAAAACTGGCTTATCTAGGTGAGTTTGCCCACCTTTTCCTGGTGTAACACCACCAACAACATTAGTTCCGTATTCAATCATTTGACCAGCGTGAAAAGTTCCTTCACTTCCTGTAAAACCTTGAACTATTATTTTCGAATCTTTGTTTACTAAAACGCTCATTTGTTTATATTTTCGTTTATTTAATTATGTTGAAAACAAAAGTAATTTTTTGAATTAAATTTTTAAAGCAAAAACTGAATTACTTTTAGTTATTTTTCTTTAAAGCTTCTATTAATTTAGGCAATTGTTTAATTAAAGCCATTTCCTTTAATTTTAAACGCACTTCTTGTATTGGTGTTCCCCAATATGTTTTATTTCCTTCAATCGATTTTGTTACTCCAGACTGCCCTTGTACAACGGCTCCTTTACCTATTGTTATACCACTTGTTGTGCCAACTTGCCCCCAAAGCGTTACTTCATCTTCAACAACTACACAGCCGGCAATACCAACATGAGACGCTATTAAGCACTTTTTGCCAATTACGGTATCATGACCAATTTGCACCAAATTGTCTATTTTAGTACCTTCTTTAATTGTTGTGTCTGCAGTAACACCTCTATCTATAGTGCATGATGCACCAATATCTACAAAATCTTCAATAACAACTCTTCCGCAAGAAATTAATCTATCGAAGCCTTCAGGACGCTTTTTGTAATAAAAGGCATTGGCTCCAATAATGGTTCCTGAATGAATGGTAACATTATTACCAATAACAGCATCATCGTATATACTTACGTTAGAATGAATGGTACAATTATCGCCAATAACCACATTATTACCTATGAATGTATTAGGCTGAATTATGGTGTTTTTGCCAATAGTTGCTGTTTCAGAAATTGAAACATTTGAAGCTGTAAACGATTTAAAATGAAGACTTAACTTGTTGAAGTCTCTAAAAGGATCGTCGCTAACCAATAATGCTTTTCCTTCTGGACAATCTACTTTTTTATTAATTAAAATGATGGTTGCAGCAGAATTTAATGCTTTATCGTAATATTTAGGATGATCTACAAAAACAATATCTCCTGGTTCTACAACATGAATTTCATTCATGCCTAACACCTGAAAGTCATCTGCACCTACAAATTCACAATTAATTAATTCTGAAATTTGCTTTAAAGTATGTGGTTTAGAGAACTTCAATCGTTATTCTTTAACGCGTTCTTTGTAAGTACCTTTTTCGGTTTCTACCTTAATTTTATCACCTTCATTTATAAAAAGTGGCACATTTACTTCTGCCCCAGTTTCTACAGTAGCTGGTTTTGTGGCATTTGTAGCGGTATTTCCTTTTACTCCAGGTTCGGTATGTGTAACTTCTAAAATAACAGTAGCCGGCATGTCTACAGAAAGTGGCATATTATCTTCCGAATTAATTTGAATGGTAACAATTTCGCCTTCTTTCATTAAATCAGAACGATCTAAAGCAGATTCTGTTAACTGAATTTGCGTATAATCGGCTTCATTCATAAAATGAAAATATTCACCATCGTTATATAAATATTGAAATTTATGTGTTTCTACACGAACATCTTCTAATTTATGACCAGCAGAAAATGTATTATCTATAACTTTTCCGTTAGTTACACTTTTAAGTTTAGTTCTAACAAACGCAGGACCTTTTCCTGGTTTTACGTGTAAAAACTCTACTACTTTATAAATATCATTGTTATAGCGAATACATAATCCGTTTCTAATGTCACTAGTTGTTGCCATTTTTATAATTTAAATTACTTATTTTAATTTGATTTGAAATACCCTTTCATTATACCGCGTTGCGAATCTTTTATAAACTGAAGAATTTCGTCGCGTTCTGGAGTGGCTTCCATTTCGGCTTCAATAATTTCTGAAGCTTGTGTATTATTATAGTTTTTTTGATACAGGATTCTGTATATATTTTGAATTTCTCTTATTTTTTCGGTTGAAAATCCTCGACGACGTAAACCAACAGAGTTTATACCAACATACGATAGTGGCTCGCGCGCGGCTTTTACAAATGGCGGCACATCTTTACGTACTAAAGACCCTCCTGTTACAAAAGCATGATTACCAACAGATACAAATTGATGTACAGCTGTCATACCTGCTAAAACAACATAATCACCTATATTAATATGTCCAGCTAAAGTACTGTTATTTGAAAAAATACAATTATTACCAACAATACAATCGTGGGCAATATGGCAATATGCCATAATTAAACAATTATCACCAACTACGGTTTTCATTTTGTCTACTGTTCCTCTGTTAATAGTTACACATTCTCTGATGGTTACGTTATTACCTATTTCCACAGTGGTATCTTCATCATTATATTTTAAATCTTGAGGTACCGCAGAAATTACAGCTCCAGGAAATATGTTACAGTTTTTACCAATTCTAGCACCTTCCATAATAGTAACATTACTACCAATCCAGGTTCCTTCTCCAATTATAACATTATTATGAATGGTTGCAAATGGCTCGATAACCACGTTTTTTGCAATTTTCGCACCTGGGTGCACATATGCTAAAGGTTGATTCATTTTCGAAATTTTATTAATTATAAATAGGTAAAAATGTGTTCACCTACCAAATTATTAGAGCCATGTAATGTATAAAAATTAGCTCGATGTATGTTACTTTACTTTTGAAATTTGAGCCATTAACTCTGCTTCTGCACATAGTTTTCCATTAGCATAAGCATAACCTTGCATATGGCAGATACCACGACGTATAGGCGTAATTAACGAACATTTAAAAATTAAAGTATCACCTGGCATTACTTTTTGTTTGAATTTAACATTGTCCATTTTCATGAAAAAAGTTAAATAATTTTCTGGATCTGGAACTGTATTTAATACCAAAATACCGCCTGTTTGTGCCATCGCTTCAACTATTAAAACACCCGGCATTACTGGTGCACCAGGAAAATGACCTTTAAAGAACTCTTCGTTCATGGTTACATTTTTAGTTGCAGTAACATAACTAGCTTCCAATTCGAAAACCTTATCAATTAATAAAAAAGGTTGCCTGTGAGGTAGCATTGCCATGATTTGAGTTACATCCATTAATGGAGGTTGATTCAAATCGATATTTGGCACATTGTTGCGACGTTCGTTTTTTATAATTTTTGCTAATTTTTTAGCAAATTGAGTATTTATAAAGTGTCCAGGCTTATTTGCAATAACTTTACCTTTAATTCTTGTACCTATTAAAGCTAAATCGCCTAAAACGTCTAATAATTTATGTCTTGCAGCTTCGTTTGGATAGTGAAGTGTTAAATTATCAAGTATACCATTAGGTTTTACAGTTATAGTATCCTTTTTAAAAGCATCTTTTAACTTTTCCATAGTTTGTTCAGACAAAGGTTTATCTACATAAACTATGGCATTATTTAAATCTCCTCCTTTTATTAACCCATTTTCAAGAAGCATTTCGATTTCATGTAAAAAACTAAAAGTCCTTGAATTTGAAATTTCTTCTTTAAAATCTGAAATCTGATTTAAAGTGGCATTTTGTGTTCCTAAAACTTTAGTACCAAAATCTACCATTGTAGTTATTTGATACTCTTTTGCTGGCATTACTAAAATTTCACTTCCAGATTCTTCATCTGTATATGAAATAACATCGGTGATTTCGAATTCTTCACGAGTTTCATCCAACTCAACAATACCAGCTTTTTCAATAGCTTCAACAAAAAACTTTGACGAACCATCCATAATTGGTGGTTCGGAAGCATTCAACTCAATTAAAACATTATCTACATCAAGACCAACCAATGCCGCTAAAACATGCTCTGAAGTTTGAATAGATACACCATTTTTCTCTAAACAGGTTCCACGTTGTGTACTTGTTACATAATTCGCATCAGCTTCTATAACTGGTTCTCCTTCCAAATCAACACGTTTAAAAGCTAAACCAAAGTTTCCAGCTGCTGGTTTAAATATTAGTGTAACATCTTTCCCTGTATGTAAACCTACTCCAGTTAAAGTAACGGCTTCTTTAATGGTTTTTTGTTTTATTTCGGTATTAATTATTCCCATCTAGTTTTTTTTCAATTTCACTTATATTTCTTACAATCTTAGGTAAATTTTTAAAATGTACGTAAGATTTATTATAGTCTCCGTAACCTAAAGCTGGTGAACCTTGAAGCACTTCATTATCTTTTATATTTCTTCCAATACCAGATTGTGCTTGTATTTTTACATTATTACCAATGATTATGTGACCAACAATTCCAACTTGTCCGCCAATAACACAGTTTTCTCCAATTTTAGTTGATCCAGCTACTCCAGTTTGTGCTGCAATAACAGTGTTTTTACCAATTTCTACATTATGTGCAATTTGTATTTGGTTATCAAGTTTTACACCACGACGAATAATTGTTGAGCCAAGCGTAGCTCTATCTATAGTGGTTCCTGCACCAACATCAACATTATCTTCTAAAATAACATTTCCTATTTGTGGCACTTTATTATACTCACCATCATCATTTGGAGCAAAACCAAATCCGTCGGCACCAATGATAGCTCCCGAATTTATGACACAATCCTTCCCAATAATACAGTCGGAATATACTTTGGCTCCAGCAAAAATTACAACATTATCACCTATTTTAACATTATCTCCCACATAAGTATTTGGAAAAATTTTAGCATTATCTCCAATAGATACATTATCTCCAATATAAGAAAATGCACCAAGATAAATATTATCTCCATAAGAAGCGGAGTCTGAAATAAAAGAGGGGTTTTCTATGCCTGTTTTGTTCAGTTTAACCTGATTATAATATTCTAATAATTTTGAAAACGACTTATAAGCGTCATCTACTTTTATTAAAGTTGTTTCAAGTAAATTCTCTGGTTCAAAAGATTTATTAACAATTGTAATTGAGGCTTTTGTTGAATATATATGAGACGTATATTTTGGATTTGCCAAAAACGTTAAAGTTCCTTCATGCCCTTCTTCTATTTTAGCAAGTTTAGATACTTCTATATCAGGATTTCCAACAACATCGCCTTCCAAAATACTTGCTATTTGTTGTGCAGTAAATTTCAAAATAATTAAGTTAGTTCTTATTTAATTCACGCAAAAATATAAAAAATGTACTAAAGTTTTTACTTAGGATAGCATATATAATATTTTGTTACAGTTTTCGAAAGCGCTTTAAGGTTAAGTTGGTCGGACGCTTTTACAATATCTTCAATTTTTCCAGACTTATGTAAAATGTTAATACCCTTGGTATTTAACTGATAGGCTTGGTTAGACATGCTTCCAGTAAACACAAAATATCCGGCTTCTTTTTCACTAATATTATAAGTGTTTATTATTTCTTTTTTATATTTTTCTATTGTTGAAGTCTTGATTTGCTTCTTTTTTACTTTTATTTTTAAAAGGTTTCTATTAATTATCATATTACACAATGAACTTAGCACGAAATCGGGATGCTCTTGCCATTGCTTCATTGCCGAAATGATATCATAATCGTCCAACTTTGAGAAAACCTCAATAGTATCATTATTAAAATTACTTAACGTTATTTTATTATTTAAAAAGTATAAAATTGGTAAACTAGCTTTGATATCTCCCCCCTCATCATTTAATTCTTTTGCACGCTTTAAAACTCTAATTAGTAATTGTTCTGCTACCAAGCTAGTTTTATGTAAATACACTTGCCAGTACATTAAGCGTCTGGCTATTATAAATTTTTCAACGCTATATATACCTTTTTCCTCAACCACTAAATTATCATCAACTACATTTAGCATAGTAATTAAACGTTCACTATTTATATTACCCTCGGCAACACCTGTATAAAAACTATCGCGCTTTAAATAATCAGCTCGATCCATATCTATTTGACCTGAAATTAACTGGCATAAAAATTTACGTTCGTAATTTCCTTTAAAAATATCGATCGCTAGCGTTAAACTTCCGTTAAATTCTTCATTTAACCGCTCCATAAAAATAAGTGAAATTTCTTCATGAGAGACATCGTTTACAATACTATGTTCCATGGCATGCGAAAATGGCCCATGACCAATATCATGTAATAATATAGCACAATAAAGTGCCGTTTCTTCATTTTCGGAAATGCTAACATCTTTAAAACGAAGTACATTCACCGCTTGTTGCATTAAATGCATACAACCTATGGCATGATGAAAACGTGTATGATGCGCACCAGGATAAACTAAATACGACATTCCCATTTGAGTAATGCGTCGTAATCGCTGAAAGTATTTGTGCTGAATTAAATCGAAAATTAGCGAATTGGGAATCGTAATAAATCCGTAAATTGGATCGTTTAATATTTTGAGTTTATTCAAACTTTAAATTTTTTAAATATTTACAAATATAATAATCGCGCTCGCAAGGGCATACTTTAAAAGACTAAACATTATGATAAATATACTTTGGGTTGATGATGAAATAGATTTACTAAAACCACACATTCTATTTCTTGAGAAGAAAAATTACAAAGTAAGCACTTGCAAAAGTGGTACCGAAGCCATTGATGCTTTAGATGAAGATAATTTTGACATTGTTTTTTTAGATGAAAATATGCCTGGATTAACAGGTTTAGAAACGCTTAATGAAATAAAGGAGAAAAAAGACACACTTCCTGTGGTGATGATTACCAAAAGTGAAGAAGAATATATAATGGAGGAAGCTATTGGAAATAAAATAGCCGATTACTTAATTAAACCAGTTAACCCTAACCAAATTCTATTAAGCTTAAAAAAGAATTTGGACCACTCTAGATTAGTAAACGAAAAAACCACATCAAATTACCAACAAGAATTTAGAAAAATAGCTATGGATTTGGCCATGGTAAACAGTTATGAAGATTGGGTTAGTTTATATCAAAAACTGATTTATTGGGAAATTCAATTGGAAGATATAGAAGATGCCAGCATGTTTGAAATTTTAGAATCACAAAAAGTTGAAGCTAATTCACAATTTGGAAAATTTATAGATAAAAATTACGCTCATTGGTTTAACCCAGATACAGATGCCCCCATAATGTCGCATACCCTTTTTAAAGAAATGGTAGTTCCTGAAATTAACAATGAGCAACCTACATTGTTAGTAGTAATCGATAATTTGCGCTACGACCAATGGAAAGTTTTCGAACCTATAATTAATAATTATTTTAAAAAAGATAGTGAAGATGCCTTTTTTAGTATTCTTCCAACGGCTACACAATACGCTAGAAATGCCATTTTTTCAGGACTAATGCCTAGCGAAATGGAAAAATTATATCCGCAATATTGGAAAAACGATACAGACGAAGGTGGCAAGAACCTACATGAAGCAGATTTTTTAGAGACACAAATGAAACGCTTAGGTTTAAACCATTTAAAATATGAATACCATAAAATTACCAATTTAAAAACTGGAAAAAAACTTGCTGAAAATTTTAAGTCATTAAAAGATAACGATTTAACAGTGGTTGTTTATAACTTTGTTGACATGCTCTCCCACTCTAAAACGGAAATGGAAGTTGTAAAAGAACTCGCATCTAATGACAAGGCATATCGCTCTTTAACTTTAAGTTGGTTTAAAAATTCCCCTTTACTCGACATGATTCAGCAAGCGCAGCGTATGGGATTTAAATTAATTTTAACTACGGACCATGGAACTATAAATGTAAAAAACCCATCGAAAGTTATTGGTGATAAAGACACAAGTCTAAATTTACGTTACAAAACAGGTCGCAGTTTAACCTATGAAAACAAAGACGTTTTATTAGCTAAAAATCCTAGTGAGGTATTTTTACCATCTATTAATATGAGTAGTTGTTTTATATTTGCTAAAAATGATTTGTTTTTTGCTTATCCCAATAATTACAACCATTATGTAAGTTATTATAGAAATACATACCAGCATGGGGGGGTTTCGCTAGAAGAGATGATTATTCCTTTTGTTGTATTTTCTCCCAAATAATCCATTAAATGTAAAAAAATCCGACAAAACGCTTATTTGTTTAGGATTTTCAAAATATATTAACTATAATTGTTTACAATTTTCTTGAAAAATTTTGGAAATACAATATAAACTAAGTGATATCGAACAAGTTGCTTTAAAACTTGTTAATAACTTTGAAACTAAAACCATTTTAATTTATGGTGAAATGGGTGTTGGTAAAACTACTTTAGTTAAAAAACTAGTAGAAATTTTAGGAAGTGATGACGAGGTAAGTAGCCCCACTTTTTCCATAGTAAATGAGTATAAAATAAAAAATGAGAAAATTTTTCATTTTGATTTATATAGAATAAAAAATGAAGAAGAGTTATATAACTTTGGAATTGAAGATTATTTAAATACAAACGATTGGATAATTATAGAATGGCCAGAAAAAATAGAACCCATTCTATTTGATAAATATCATAAAATTAATATTAAACTAGACCAGAAACTAAACAGAATTCTAAATTTAAAATAACTAATTAATAGTTTGCTTATGGGTAAAAAATAACATTATACACGAGAAAATTTAAGTTTTACGGGAAAGCCGCACAGAATTTTATTACAAATGGTGATTTTTAACATTTCTTTAACGCTTCTGTTAAACTTAAACAAATATGATACTTTAAGTTTGGGATATAATTAATTTAATCCCTTATAACAATGAAAACAAAAAAGTATTTAGTTGCAATCGCAATTTTCGGAGGTGTGTTATTTTTAGCTCAAGCTGCTAACGATTATAACACCAATGCAGAACAAACAGCAAAAATTGAAAAATCAAAAATCAAAATTCCTACACACGGATAAGAGAGTATATATTATTGGTAGTATAGTCGCTACGCTTATAGCTGCTACACCATATTTATTTTACTTGTATGAAAGTGTTCCAGACCAGATGATTTGGGACACTTTTTTATTTACTATAAAAAGTAGTTATTATGAAAATGTTCGTGTTCTAGCTTGGACTTTAACGAGTAAACTAATTCCTCTACTACTTTTATTTATTTGGTTTTTTACTTGTAGACACTGGTGGTACCATGTTTTACTTGTTCCAGTAGCTATGTATACCTACCAAATATTTACTACTTTAAATGAAGATTTTTCCTTTGTTGATTCTAATCAATTAATTTACCTACTTCCTATTATGGCGGTTATTATTCCTTCAATATATTTAATTAGAGCTAGAATTTTTGATCAAATTAATCAGGCTACAAAAAGCATGGAAGAATTAGAAGAAGAATTTAAAATGAGACCGAAAAACTTTTGGGGAAAATTTAAAGATTATTTTTGATAAAACCCTAATCGATCTCTTTCGTCCATATCAATATCTTTTTTATTAGTCTTTAATTTATAATTTCCAAATTTATAATTAAAACCTAAAACTAACATTCTATTCTCAATATTTGAGTCTAAAAACGAATCTTGATTCAAAAACTTCGTAGTTTCAGTAAAATTCTGGGTATTAAAAGCATCAATAATCCCTAAACTTAATGAAGCTTTATTTCCCCAAAACGTTTTCCTTACACTTATATCTAACCCTCCTCTTTCACTTACAATTGACGTACCATCGACAATTTGAGGAATATAAGTATAGGTAGCATCTAGAGTTAAACTTTTATCTTTTAAAAAAGAAAAGTAATTTGCAAATAAACCATAAAATCCCCATCTCCCTGTTTTTACTAAATCATTACTATCAAATGTTCTAAATTTTGTATCGTAATAGAAAAACGATGAATAACAATATAAACTCCATGAGTTAGTTATTGAAGTATAGGTTGTGAAATCAAGCCCGTATGACGTAGCTTCTTCTATATTTGCATAAATACGTTGAATCTCATTATTATCAACATCCTGAAAACCAATTTCGTAGGTAGGATTGTTTTCATATCTGTAATATAATTCAAAAGTATATTTACTATCAAAAGTATAACCTAACGTTAATACGTCGTCTATTTCAATTTGTAAGTTAGGATTACCAACAATGTAACTATTATCTGTAAAGTATACCCTAAATGGATTTAATTCATTATAATTAGGTCTAAAAATACGACGGTTGTAACTAAAATATATATCATTCTTATCATTTAAATTATGTAATAAGTAAAACGACGGAAATAACTCTAAATAATCATTTTTATTTATTTCATTAGCTATTAGCGACTCACCCTCTAAATCTGTAAGCTCAGATCGCAAACCAAGTTTTAAATTCCATTTTGTCCAGTCTTTGGAATAACTAAAATATGCTGCATAATTCATTTCATCATATAAAAATGTATCTGAATTATCAATGTTAATTTGTTGTGTTCTATGTTCTACTAAATTTTGATCTAATTCGCTTTCAGAACTAATACTTGAAATTTTTATCCCTCCTTCTATAAAACCATCTTTTAAAGGTAATTCATAATCTAATTGACCTGTAAATATTTTAGTAATTTGATTGGAATATGTTTGAAACCGATTATCCCTGAATGAATTTGTTTCATTGGGATAAAAATACCCAGTATTAACATCTTGAAAATCAGAATAATCATAATGCGTATAATGCAAATTCCCAGATAACTCCTCACCTTCTCGTTTTAACTTTGTAGAATAATCTAATGTAAAACCAAAATTCAGTTTTTCATTTACGGAATTATTAAAGGTGTTAAAAATAGAATCTAATTCCATAGTGCTACTAAATACCTGTGTAGAAGAATTAATATCTAGTTGCCCAGTTTTTCTTGGTTGGTAAAGAATATTAGTAGTAAATCCTATATTACTTTTACTACTTAAATTATAATCTATATTTCCGTTAAGCGTTTTTAATTCACTTTTTCTAACTCTATGATAATCTGTTATCCAACTCGTTTTAATTTCTTCACTTTCAATAAAATTCTCTTCTTGATATTGATTTCTATAATCTTTTCTAGGATTATCATTTAAGTTTAAATAAACATTAATTTTTTCTGATTTATAAAAATGACTTGTTCCATACGAATATTTAGGGTATTTAAAACCTTGCTTGTAATTACCAAAAATACTCCCATGATAACCAGAAATAATATTTTTATTAGTAACAATATTTAATACTGATGCACCTTGCGCATCATATTTTGCAGGTGGATTCGTAATAACTTCGATTGATTTTACTATGTTCGCAGATGTACCTTCTAGTAACTGAATTATTTCATTTTCTGATAAATAAACACGTCTATCGTTAATATAAACAACAGGTGTAGAGTTTTTTATGGTTATACCATCATCGCTCACCCAAACTCCAGGTGTTTGTTTTAAAACATCAAAAACATTATGATTGGACAATGTTGAATTTTCAACATTAAATATCAATCGATCAACTGTTCGTGTTATGGTAGGGCGTCTAGTTACTACGGTTACTCCATCTAACTCTTCAATATCTTCAATTAAAACAACACTCTTTAAATCAATATTTTGGAAAACTTCTATACTTTTCGAATATTCCTTAAATCCTAAAAATGTAATTTTTAAAATATACTTTCCTTGATTTATTTTTTCAAAATTGAATTCTCCATTTTCTTTGGATATTGTTCCGCTCTCAGAATTACCTGTTTCAGAATTTAAAAGAACAATATTTGCAAAAGCAATTGGAAGCTTATTCTCGTCATTTACTATTCCTGAAATATTAAATTCTTGTGAAAAACTTATAATTGAACATGATAAAAAAATGAGCTTAATTAATTTATTAATCATTGATGTGTTAAATGTATTGTAAAACCCCTAAATAATGGTAATATCAGACTAAATTAATTTTTTTTTCATTCTAATTACGTCTATAATAGATAAATTATCAATTTATGGAAAAACCACAATATAAATTAAGAAAACAACTACAACGAGTGACTTTTTATTATAAAATGTTATTAATAAAATTTGTAAACACACATTAGCTTTTATTTAATTTATTGTATAATTCAATTCAACATTAATCATCAATTAAAAAAATATTTGTAATTTAATTTTTTATTAAAAATCTAACAATGCCAGAACCCTTATCACCTTTTACCAAACAGCAGCTTATTCCTCAAGAAGAAAAGCTTGAAATATTTAAGAAAAAAGGAGATTTATTTATAGGAATTCCCAAAGAAACAGCATTTCAAGAAAAACGTGTTTGTTTAACACCAGATGCAGTTTATGCTTTGGTAAGTAATGGACATAGAGTTTTGATTGAAGCTGGGGCAGGTGAAAATGCTAATTTTAGTGATAAAGATTATAGTGAAGCCGGAGCTGAAGTTACACAAGATACGGCAAAAGTATTTTCATGCCCAATGATTTTAAAAGTAGAGCCTCCTTCTTTAGAACAAATTAAACTTATAAATCCACAAACTATTTTAATTTCTGCATTGCAAATAAAAACGCAAAATAAAAAATACTTTGAGGCTTTAGCCGCCAAACGAGTTACGGCTTTAGCTTTTGAATTTATACGTGATGATGATGGTAATTACCCAGCGGTTAGGTCGTTAAGTGAAATTGCAGGAACATCTTCTGTTCTTATTGCTGCCGAACTACTCTCAGATACGAAAAATGGAAATGGACTTATGTTTGGAAATATTAGCGGTGTACCCCCCATAGAAGTCGTTATTCTTGGAGGTGGTACAGTTGGTGAATTCGCTTCTAGAAGTGCGCTGGGCTTAGGTGCAAATGTAAAAATATTCGACAATTCATTAACTAAGCTTAGAAGACTTCAAGCTCATTTAGGTCGACCAATTTTTACTTCTACTATACAGCCAAAAAACTTAGCAAAGGCTTTAAAAAGATGTGATGTAGTAATTGGAGCTGTTAGAGGCGCAAACCGCTCCCCTATTTTGGTTACAGACCAAATGGTACAATCAATGAAAAAAGGTAGCATAATTATAGATGTAAGTATTGATATGGGAGGTTGTTTTGAAACTAGTGAGGTTACAAACCACGACAAACCAACGTTTATATGCCACGGAGTTGTACATTATTGTGTTCCAAATATTCCAGCGAGATATCCAAGAACATCCTCTATATCAATTAGTAATATTTTCACTCCTTACCTATTAAAAATTGGTGAAGATGGTGGATTGGAAAATTCTCTGCGTTTTGATAGAGGTTTAAAAAATGGGTTGTATTTTTACCACGGAATTTTAACCAGTAAATCGGTAGCAGATTGGTTCGATTTAGATTGTAGTGATATTAATTTGCTTATTTTTTAAATCCGATTTTTTCAATTTATATTTTAAATGAAATTTATTCATAGACTCGGGTATTATCTCGGTGGCTTCTCAATAGGATTAATTGTTTTAGCTTTTTTTTTAAGTGGTAAAAAAACGTCGTGTAGTTATGGTCCGGAAGCAAGAGTTATAAAAAATATTAATTCAAAAAAGTTAGTATATTCACAAAATGCGTATTCGGTTTTAACCCAAAACACCTTAGACACCACAAAACTAAATGCTGCAATTAAACACGGAAACATTATCTTTTCAAAAAGCGAAACACGCAAAGAACCTTGTGCTTCCTATTATTTAGAAAATACCATAGATGATAAAAATGTTGCAATAACTATAGAAAATTGCGATAGTATTGCAACCGTAACTCATTTGAAAATTTTAGAGTAATGATAAAACGCTGTTTTGATATTTTTTTTTCAATAACAGGACTCCTAATATTATTTCCTCTCCTTATTTGTATAGCTATTCTTGTAAAATTCGACTCTAAAGGTTCCGTTTTTTTTAAGCAAACTCGTATTGGGAAAAACAATAAGAAATTTACACTTTTTAAATATCGAACGATGTTTATTTCTTCTAAAACGTCTTCAAATTTAACTATTGGAAATAACGATGCTAGAATTACGAATCTGGGATATTATTTACGAAAACATAAGCTAGACGAGCTTCCTCAGCTATTTAATATTTTAAAAGGAGATATGAGTTTTGTTGGGCCAAGACCAGAAATACCATATTTTGTAAAAAAATACAAACCAGAATACTTAGAGGTTTTAAATGTAAAACCTGGCCTTACAGGTTTAGCTTCTTTAAAATATAAAAATGAAGATGAATTATTAAAAAACACGCAAAATCCTGAAACTGTTTATTTAAATACCATTTTACCAGATAAAATTAAATTAAATAAAACGTATATTAATTCACAAAGTTTAGCTTTAGATATTAAAATTTTAATTAAAACTATTTTTAGCATTTTTTGAGTAATTAACTTAAATGATTACTTTGCAGTGCGTGCTTTTTAACATTCAAAAAAAATTAGCATAACATTTTATGAATAGTATTACCTCAAATCGCATTGATGACTTATTGCTAAATTCTGATGTGTTTTCAAATACAATAAACGAAAATATTGTTCAGCATAACTTTTGCAACGAAACCATATTAATTACTGGAGCAGCTGGTTCAATAGGATCTGGCTTGGTAAAACAGCTTATTCATTCTACTTTCAAAAAATTAATTCTTGTTGATATAGCCGAATCACCGCTGTACAACCTAATTAAAAGCTTAGAAAACACAAATACACGAAAGGTTGAGTTTTTTATTTTAAATATTACAAACAAATCGGGATTAGTTAATCTATTTAAAAAATATAAACCCACAATTATTTTTCATGCGGCTGCTTACAAACATGTTCCATTAATGGAGAATAATCCGCTTGAAGCCATTCATCTAAATATTTTTGGAACTCAATTATTAGCAGATTTAGCTGTTGATTTTAAGGTTAAAAAGTTTGTTTTTATATCAACCGATAAAGCCGTAAACCCAATAAGTATAATGGGATTTACTAAATTAATTGCTGAAAATTATTTAAAATATATTTCAGAAAATAAAAACACTAATTTTTATATTACACGCTTCGGAAATGTTTTAGGTTCAAATGGTTCTGTTGTACCCGTTTTTAAAAAACAAATTGAATCTGGATTACCACTAACAATTACCAATGAAGAAATCACCAGATATTTTATACAAAAAGAAACTGCCTGCGAATTAATTTTAAAAATTGCTCTAACCGAAGAAAGCAGCAATAGCTTTACTTTTAACATGGGTGAACCTATTAAAATTTTAGATTTAGCAAAACGAATGATTCATCTTTCGAAACTAAATAAAAATTACCCTATAAAATTTACAAGCTTACGACCAGGTGAAAAACTAACCGAAGAAATAATTAGTAATTCTGAAAATCTAATACCAACAAAAAACCCTGATATTTTTATTATAGAAAACTTAAAAACCGCGCTAAAACCAATTGATTTCTTAAAGCTAAAACAACTTGATTCTAATTTTAGCGTTCAAGAAATTAAAACTATTTTAAAAAACACCATTTAGTTTTACACCTTTCTACGTCGTTTTTCTTTTCCTAAAAGAGCCAATTCTCTTCCTGTTTGTCCTGCTACAGATGTATTTTCTTCAGCACGACGAATTAAGTAAGGCATCACATCTTTTACCGGACCAAAAGGCACATACTTTGCTACATTGTAACCTTTGGCGGCCAAATTAAAACTAATATGATCGCTCATGCCGTATAGCTGCCCGAACCAAACTCGTAAGTCATTGTTTTCTAAACCCTTTTCTTCCATTAAACCCATTAATAAATACGAACTATCTTCGTTATGAGTACCTGCAAATAAATGAATCGTTTCTAAATTATCCATTATAAAATGTAAGCCAGCATTAAAGTTTTGATCGGTTGCAAATTTACTATTACAAATAGGCGTTTTATAACCTTTGTCTTCTGCCCTACTATTTTCTTTTTCCATATACGCACCACGCACTAACTTGTAACCAAGATAATAATTACCGACTTTAGCTTTTTTAAGTTCTTCCTGTAAAAAAGCCAATCGGTCGTGTCTATACATTTGTACTGTATTAAAAACAATTGGTTTCGTGGTGTTATATTTTTGCATCATTTGAGTAACTAATTGGTCGGCTGCATCTTGCATCCAACTTTCTTCAGCATCAATTAATACTGTAACATCGCAAGTTTTGGCAATATTACAAACCGCATCAAAACGTGAGACAACACGCTCCCACTCTGCTTGTTCTGCTTCTGTTAATGGCTTACCATCTCCTATCTTTTCAAACAAATAAAACCGACCAAATCCTGTAGGTTTAAAAACAGCAATAGGCATTGCTTTATTATCTTTACCAAACTTTATTATTTTAATAATTTTATCGCGAGCAGCATCAAATTCGGTTTCATTAGCCTTACCTTCTACCGAATAATCCAACACAGAACTTACACCTTTTGAGTACATTTTTTCTATAACCGGCAAGCAATCTTCTTCATTTACACCTCCACAAAAATGATCGAAAACCGTAGAACGAATTAAACCTTCGATTGGCAAATGTGCTTTTAATGCAAAGTTGGTAGCCGCCGTACCAATTTTAACCAAAGGCTCAATAGATATCATTTTAAACAAAAAATAGGCACGTTCAAGTTCAGAATCGTTTTTTAGTGCAAAGGCAACTTTTGTGTTATCAAAAATTAAATCGGTATTCATTTTAAAAAAATTTTCACAAAGATAATTATAGCTAAGTTATCTTTTTTTGCAAAATCTCCTTAATTTCACAGCCTTAAAAAATAATTTCATTTTTATGAATTCAATTACCGCAAATAACAGCACCATACATTTTAACGCTAATTGCTATAGTGCGCTAAACAAGCATATTAGCGAGAATAATTTTTCTAAAATATTTATTTTAGTTGATGAGAACACGCATCAGTATTGTTTACCAAGTTTTTTAGAGCAATTAGAAACTAGTATTGCTATTGAAATTATTGAAATTGAATCTGGAGAAATTAACAAAACTATAGACACCTGTGTTGGTGTTTGGAATACATTGTCTGATTTAGACGCCGACAGAAAAAGTTTAATGATTAATGTTGGTGGTGGTGTAATTACAGATTTAGGCGGATTTGTAGCCTGTACTTTTAAAAGAGGCATTGCTTATATTAATGTACCAACTACCTTGCTTTCTATGGTTGATGCATCGGTTGGAGGAAAAACCGGTGTTGATTTAGGTCATTTAAAAAACCAAATTGGAGTAATTGATAGCCCGGATTTGGTACTAATTGACACCTCATTTTTAAACACTTTACCTACTAACCAAATGCGTTCTGGTTTAGCCGAAATGCTAAAACACGGCCTTATTAGCGATGTTGCTTATTGGAATAAATTTTCAGATTTATCAAAACTTTCGTTAGATGATTTGGATGTATTAATTTACGAATCTGTAATTATTAAACGAAATGTTGTAACAGAAGACCCAAGAGAAGACGGCTTACGTAAAACTTTAAACTTCGGTCACACCCTTGGACATGCCATTGAAACTTATTTTTTAGGTAACGAAAACAAAACAACTCTTTTACATGGTGAAGCCATTATAATTGGAATGATTCTGGCTGGTTACATTTCGTCTGAACTTACTGGTTTTCCTAAAGCAGATAGAGATTTTATAAAAGATTTATTTATTAGTTACTACGGAAAAACAACTATTGAAAACGAAGACATTAAACCAATTTTAGAATTACTTAAATACGACAAGAAAAACAGTCATGGTAATATAAATTTTGTTTTATTAGAAAGTATAGGTAAACCTAAAATAGATTGCATTGTAGATGAACAAATAATTTTAGATGCTTTTAATTATTACGATAATTAATTTAGTGGTAATAATTTTGACGTTCTAGTATTGAAATAGATCTTTTAATCTTAAAAACAAAAAAACATCATTATTTAAAATGATGTTTTTTTGTTTTATAAGTTCTTATATTGTTTCTAATTTCTAGTAACAAAAATAAGTGCTGTTGTTAAGATGAAAGAGGTTATCGTAATTAATGTATTCACCCTACTATCACCAGACGCACCACTTATAGCTGAATTATTAGGTTCAACATAAACATAATCATTTTGTGTTAAATAAAACACAGGAGAATTAAACACTTCTTTACTAGTTAAATCTACTCTAGAATATGTTTTTGTTCCATTTTGATTTCTTATAACCAAAACGTTATCTCTTCTGGCCTTAATGGTTAAATCGCCAGCCATTCCTAGAGCTTCTAGTATTGTTACTCGTTCATTTTGAATATTATAAACACCTGGACCATTAACTTCTCCTGCAATAGTAACGCGGTAATTTAATATTCTAATAATAACCACTGGGTCTTTTAGTAAATTACCATCCTTAAATTTTTTCTTAAATAATTCTTTGGCTTCTTCGACAGTTAGTCCTACAAGTTTTATTTTTCCTAATACAGGATAATCAATATTTCCGTCAACATCTATAATATACGTTACCATTTCACCTGCTGCACCTGTAGCCATTACCAAGTTATAAGGCTGAGCTAATGTGGGATTTAACGTTGAAATATATACACTAATAATATCTCCAATTTTAAGTTTAGCCTCGAAAGTATCGGTATCGACCATTGTTTCAAAATCTTTTGCATTTTGAAAATAAACAATCTCTTGTTTTGTAACACAAGAAGTTATAGAAAAGACTATAAAAAGAGATAATAAAAATTGCTTGAAATTTAGATTAAGTTTATTCATTATAATGTTATTAGAATTGGGTGTAATTTAATAAGGAGTAAATATCATTTTTCGAATTTAAATGGTCAAAAAAATTCTTTAAATTACCAAATACTACTGTAATCTACACTTTTAATCAAAAAAAAGCTCTCAAACGAGAGCCTTAAAAGATTGTAATATTTTATAAATCGTTAAAGATGGAGTGCATTAAACGTTTTTTATCGTTTATACTCTCTTCTAGAGAAATCATAGTTTCCGTTCTATAAACACCTTCAATATCATCTAATAAGAAAATAACTTCTTTAGCGTGTTCTGTACTTCTTGCTCTAATTTTACAGAAAATATTAAACTTACCTGTTGTAATATGCGCTACAGTAACATAAGGAATTTCGTTAATACGTTCCAACACAAACTTTGTTTGTGATGTGTTATTTAAATATACACCAACATAAGCAATAAATGAATAACCTAGTTTTTTATAGTCTAACATTAATGAGGAACCTTTAATAATACCAGATTCTTCCATTTTTTTTACACGAACATGAACTGTTCCCGCAGATATTAATAATTTTTTTGCAATGTCTGTAAAAGGTATTCTTGTGTTATCTATTAACATGTCAAGAATTTGATGATCAATTTCGTCCAGTTTAATTTTTCCCATAATTAATTTTTGTTAAACAAAAAGTAAAAATAATACATTTTCATTAAAAATAACACATAAAAAATACGTTTTATTTCGGTATTAATGAAGTTTTTTCATTATTCATTATTACGAAAACGTTTTCGTTACCTATTTTCACTACTTCGTTAGTTTCAGAATATACCACCTGCCCTTTAGCATCTATTTCGTTATGAGCATAAAAATCATTTAAATCTTCAATTTTTTCAATTTTAGGCTTAAACTCAATTTTTTCGTTAATAAATACTTCTTGGTATTGAATCGCTATATCTAAAAACTCGTTATTAAACTTGGCATTTCTAATTATAATATCAAAAAAGCATTTTTTATTTTCTGGGATTTTTAAGTAGTCTGTATAATAAGCTCCAGAAACATCTGTATTGCTAATATATAACAAAGATTTCACGTACGATAAGTAAATCAATTCTCGAGTAAATTCTCTGCCATAATCTGCGTTAAAATGGCCAGCTTCAAACAATATTGTTGGTGTATTTTCACTTTGAAATGTATCGCCTACACAATTTAAATTAAAGGCATCATCATAAACGCCAACCTGACCAGGAATTATTTCTTGCAAGGCGGTATTCATTTCTGAAATAATTTCCATAGCCACTTTTCTATTGGGTGTTATGGTACATTCTTGATCTTGTGCCGGCGCTAAAAAAGATACCGTTGCGGACTTTCCTGAATCTCCTACTCCAAATATGGTTCGCTGTCCATGTAAATTGTAACAATAATGTGGTTTAAAACGAGTAAAAACAGCTTTTAAACAGTTACTTTCTGGTTGCGATAAATTTTGGGCATCTCTATTTAAATCAACTTCATTGGCATTTATTCGAGTATATGCTTCTGCGCCATCTGGATTTAAAATTGGTATAATATATATGGTGCAAACTTTTAATATAGAACTTAACTCTGTTTCCTCTTTAAAGCTGTTTAATAAGTCGAAAATAGCCTTAGTAGTCGTCGACTCATTTCCATGCATTTGCGACCACATTAAAATTCGCTTCTCGCCAGATCCAATTTTTAAACCATAAATAGTTTTGCCTAAAACAGAGGTTCCAATTGTTTCTACAGTAACACTGCTATCTAAATTATCAATTAACGAGGCGATGTGTTTATTAGTAATGTATCTGTGAGACAAACTAATTTCCTTATGCTTATTAAATAACTTTTTTATTTCTAAAGTATCCATGAATTTATATTGAGTTACAAATGTAAACAATATAAATATTACAAATGTAAACAACTAATTTTTTGTTATTGTATATAATTGTAAACAATCCAGTTGGTGATGTTTAGAAAAAGTTTACAGAAATCTTCATAAACAACTATTAATTAGCTTAAAATTCAATTAATCAGATGTTTATGTTATTTTAATTAAATTAAAGGTTTAATAAAATATAAGAATTACAAGCTCCTATAACAAATCAAAAACGCACATGTTTACATTTGTAATTAATATTTTTTATATTTTTGTTTACAATGATAAACAGTGAAGATTTTATAAAAAGACTCCAAAAAGTAATAGATTATTACAACGAATCTGCATCCTCTTTTGCCGAAAAAATTGGTGTGCAGCGTTCTAGTATATCACATATTTTATCTGGAAGAAATAAACCGAGTTTAGACTTTATTTTAAAAATTTTAAATACCTACCCCGAAATAAACTTATACTGGCTTTTTAATGGTAAAGGTGATTTTTTTGGTGAAGCACAAAACAAATCTGTTATAACAGAAAAACAAAAAGAAGATTTGTTTTCGACTAATTATAAGGAGTCAGAAAAAAAGAAAGTATCACCGCCTATTCAAGATTTTGCAGAAAAAGGAAAAACTATTGAACGAATAGTTATTTTTTATTCTGACGGAACTTTTAAAAACTTCAATAATTAATAGAATTATCTTTTCTACTTTTGCATAAAATAGAATTAGATTAATATGCGGTTTTTATATTTAATTTTATGTGTCTTGTTTTTTAGTTGTTATAGCACAACTAGAAATTGTAGCGATTTTAAAACTGGAAAATTTTACAGTGAAGTTACTATAAACGGAAAGTTATACAAATCGAACTTTTACAGAAATGAAAACGTACAGGTTGAAACTTACAATAATAAAATAGACTCCTCGAAACTACGCTGGATAAACGACTGTGAAGTTATTTTTAAAACAATTAATCCTAAAAATAGAGCCGAACGAAAAGATGTTCACTTAAAAATACTAACAACTACCGATTCGTCTTACACCTATGAATATTCATATGTTGGTGAAACAAAAAAACAAAAAGGAATTGCTTATAAAGCCAATTAAAATTTAATTAACTGGGTATAAAAAAGCTTCCGATAGCTCAAAATCGACCGATTTATCCGTATTAACAAAGTATTTCACTAAAACTTCTCCCCAAAATTCACCGTCGGAAAAATTAGCTATTAACCATTTATGGTTTAAAAACTTAACATTGTTTATTCGCATTTGTCTGCCTGCGCTCGAAGTATATGGCACTATAGGATGCTCTCCTTTAACATTATTAGTTTCGTATAATTTATCTTTTATATAAGGCATTAATTCTACTACCTCAAAACCATCAGATTCAAAATAAGTTATAGCATCTTCATTTTGCTCTAAACTAAAACCAGAATAGTCTTGCAATTTATGGTGCAACCCTACTACAGAATCTTTATACTTCTCTACTTGCGCTCTAAATCCTTGATTTTGTTTATTTAAATCTTCAAAAATATGTTTTGCATTTACGTATTGAAAAATTATCAACAATACCGCGAATACAAATAAGTACATAAAAATTCTTTTCTTCATTTTATAATATTATGTTTTTTAAACAAATAATTCTAAACCATCATATGCTAAAAACACATTATCTGGCAATGATTTTTCAACTTCATCATGAAAACCAAGCAAATGGCTAATATGTGTTATATAGGCTTTTTTAGGATTTACACGTTTTATAAACGCTAATGCTTCCTCTAAATTAAAATGTGAATGATGCGGTTGCTCTCGTAAAGCATTTACAACCAGAACATCGATATTTTTAATTTTATGAACCTCTTCATCTGCAACAGTTTTCATATCGGTTAGATATGCAAAATTTCCAAATTTATAACCAAAAACTTGCAGTTCACCGTGTAAACCGTCTATAGGAACAACTTCAAGGTTATATAAGTTAAATGGTTTATTTTCTACAATATTTTCAATAACCGCAGGTGCTCCAGGGTATTTGTTTTTACTTTCGAAAATATAATTAAAACGAACACTTAGTTCTTTTAAAACGCGTTCGTGGCCATATAACGGCATATCACCGTGCATATAATAAAACGGTCTAATATCGTCTAACCCTAAAACATGATCGGAATGTTCGTGAGTAAATATGATACCATCGAGTTTTGTGCAGCCAGAACGCAACATTTGATATCTAAAATCTGGACCACAATCTACAACATATGTATAGTTATCCCATTCAACCAAAATAGAAACTCGTAAACGTTTATCCTTTTTATTAGAACTTAAACAAACCGGGTGATTACTCCCAATTATTGGAACGCCTTGCGAGGTGCCTGTACCTAAAAATGTAATTTTCAATGTAATCTAAAAGTTTGCTACAAAAATAAACTTATTTTTTTGTTTGCTTTACTTATTTAATACCTTTGTGTTAAACTGTTTTAACCTATATTTATACTATGGAAATCACCATAAAAGGAGATAAAGAAATCGATAATGTGCCATCACTTAAAACTAAGGCGCTTCGCATTAATTTAAACGAAAATATATATGGAACTTTCGCCGAAATTGGTGCTGGCCAAGAAACATGTAGACATTTTTTTAGAGCAGGTGGTGCTTCGGGAACAATTGCAAAAGCAATGTCGGCTTACGATAAAGATTTCAGTGACGCTATTTATGGAGCTGAAGATGACGGCCGGTATGTTACCGAAGCTAGATTGCGTAAAATGTTGGCTCATGAAATGAATTTGATTGAAGACCGAATTACGCGAGAAAAAAATCCGAATAAAATATTTTTTACCTATGCTAATACCGTAGCAACTATCGATTTTGCTAAGCAATTTAAAGGTCATGGTTGGGTTGGTCTTAGGTATCAAGTTGAAGCATCTGGCGATTATAATGAAATCATTTTACATTTAAGATTTAAAGAAACTGATGCGCGTTTACAACAAGAAACTTTAGGTATTTTAGGAACAAACTTAATTTATGGTGCATTTTATAAGTATAACGAACCCAAAAAATTACTACGTTATTTATACGACCACTTACATAAAGATCAAGTAGAAATAGATACGATCAACTTTTCTGGGCCTGTTTTTAAAAATGTTGATAACCGTTTAATGAGTTTACAACTGGTTAAAAACGGGATGACAGATGCGGTAATGTTTGGTCCAGACGGCACTAATGTTCTTCCTGCAAAAATTTTCTATAAGAAAAATATTTTAGCACTGCGAGGAAGTTTTAGGCCTGTAACCAAGGTTAACATGGCTATGTACGAAAAATCATTTGAGTTATTTGTTAACGAAAATAAAGTTTCAAAAGAAAAAACTGAAGTTGTTTTTGAAATTACCCTTTCAAACCTCAGAGCTGAAGGTGAAATTGACGAACAAGATTTTATTGACCGAGCCGACTTACTTTGTTCTCTTGGGCATTCGGTTATGATTTCTAATTTCCAAGAATATTATAAAGTAGTAGAATATTTCTCAAACTACACCAAAGCTAGAATGGGATTAGTTATGGGAGTAAGCAATATGATTGAAACTTTTGATGAGAAATATTATCGTCATATTAGTGGAGGAATTCTTGAAGCTTTCGGGAAATTATTCTTTAAAGATTTAAAGGTTTACCTATATCCAATGCTCGACTCAAAAACCGGAGAGTTAATAAATAGTGAGAATTTAAAAGTTCATCCAAGAATGAAAGAGCTTTACAAGTTTTTTAAATATAACGGTAAAGTTATAGATATTGAAGAATATGATACCAGTATTATGAATATTTTCTCTAGGGAAATATTAAAAATGATTTCTAATGGTGAGACAGGTTGGGAAGATATGGTTCCTGAAGGCACAGCAGAATTAATTAAAGATTATCGTTTATTTGGCTACACTCGAAAACCTTTAACCTTGAATAGAAAAAGGTTAAAATAAAAAAAGAGGCTTACAAGCCTCTTTTTTTATTCCAAAATTTGAGCCGCGTGATCTTTAGTTTTCACTTTATCTATAACGCGCTCCACAATACCATCTTCATTTATTAAAAAAGTTTTACGGTGAATACCATCGTATTCGCGTCCCATGAATTTTTTAAGCCCCCAAACACCAAAAGCATTAATAACTGTTTTGTCTTCATCTGCTAATAATGGAAATGGAAACTCATATTTATTTTTAAAATTAGACTGACGTTTTTCACTATCGGCACTTACACCTAACAGCTCATAACCCGCCTCTTGTAATTCTTTATAATTATCTCTTAAATTACATGCCTCGGCTGTACATCCCGGTGTACTTGCCTTTGGGTAAAAAAACACGATAAGTTTTTTTCCTCTATAATCACTTAACGACACCACATTTCCAGATTCATCCTTTACAGAAAAATTTGGAACTACATCGCCTTGTTTTAATGTATTCATAACCTTAATTTTGTTTTTAACAAAAATACGATTAATGACAAAGAAAGAAAAGGTAAATTTCGTAATAAATACATTATACAAATTATATCCAGAAATACCAATTCCATTAGATCATAAAGATCCCTACACATTATTGATTGCGGTTTTAATGTCGGCCCAAAGTACTGATGTGCGTGTAAACCAAATTACACCTTTGTTATTTGAACAAGCCGATAACCCATATGATATGGTAAAACTTACGATTGATGAAATTAGAGAAATTATTAAACCCGTTGGGCTATCGCCAATGAAAAGTAAAGGCATTCATGGGTTATCGCAAATTTTAATTGAAAAATACAACGGTAAAGTACCACAAACTTATGAGGACCTTGAAGCTCTTCCTGCTGTAGGACATAAAACGGCTGCTGTAGTTTTATCCCAAGCATTTGGAATTCCTGCTTTTCCTGTAGATACACATATTCATCGATTAATGTACCGCTGGAATTTAACAAACGGAAAAAATGTAGTACAAACCGAAAAAGATGCAAAACGTTTATTTCCTGAAGAACTTTGGAACGATTTACACTTGCAAATTATTTGGTATGGTCGCCAATACTCTCCTGCACGTGGTTGGGACTTAGAAAAAGATATTATTACTAAAACCATTGGAAGAAAATCGGTTTTAGATGCGTATTATAAATCAAAAAAGTCCTGAAAAACAGGACTTTTATTTTAATTTAGAAGCGCTTCAAACTTCATTTTTTTATAATTTATAACACTTAAAGCCTTTGAGTAATTTAGAAGAAATTTTACCGTTTCTTCTTTCGGCTGCATTTCGTTTAAAAATTTTTTTTCAGAGTAAAGTTTTGCCATTTTGTTATGTTAAAGATTAATTTAAACTAATAACGCAGCAAAATTTACTTTATTGTTTTAATTTGTTAAAACGATATTATGCTTCTCTATTATTTTTCTTAAGTTAATAAGTGCATAACGCATTCTACCTAAAGCCGTATTAATGCTAACGCCTGTTTTGTCCGATATTTCTTTAAAACTCATATCTTTATAAATACGCATTAATAATACTTCTTTTTGGTCGTCTGGCAATTCATCAACCAAACGGCGAACATCACTTTCTACCTGATCTTTTATAATACTTTTTTCGGCATTTAAACTAGAATCACTTAAAACCGAAAAAATGCTAAACTCACCCGTATTATCGAATTTTGGCATTCGGTTGTTTTTTCTAAAATAATCAATGACTAAATTATGAGAAATTCGCATTACCCAAGGTAAAAACTTACCTTCTTCGTTATAAGCGCCTCGTTTTAATGTATTTATAACTTTTATAAAAGTGTCCTGAAAAATATCTTCAGCCACATCTTTATCATATACTTTCGAGTAAATAAAACTGTAAATTTTTTGTTTATGTCTAACTATTAAAGTTTCTAAAGCCACCTCTTGGCCTTGAATATAGTTACTTACTAATGTCGCGTCAGGAATTAATTGATGTTGCATAATCATTACTTTTTTTCAAAGAATTGCTTCTTTGTTTGGGGTTAAATGTTAAAAAGTAATGTTATACTATAGGCAAGTGTTTATTTAAATCAATTATATAATGCCAAATATAACAACAATCGTTCCTAAAAAACAATTTTTAAATCCATTTTTTAGGAAAAACCCTAAAAAAACTGATTTTTAACGGTTTACATCTGTATTTTGAGGTGCTTTTTTGTTTTTAATAAGAATCAATATTCATTTAAACACTAATAATTTAGCTAAATAATTACTTAATAGTATCTTTGTTTTTTATCCTTATTTAAGTGTATGAGCGTAAATATTTCCGAAGTAAATCCTAAAGAAAACATTATAATAAAAGGTGCAAAATTGCACAATTTAAAAAATATCGATGTTGTTATTCCTAGAAACAAACTGGTCGTTATAACCGGATTATCGGGTTCTGGAAAATCTAGTTTAGCATTCGATACACTTTACGCAGAAGGCCAACGACGCTATGTAGAAAGTCTGTCTAGTTATGCCCGACAGTTTTTAGGCAGGTTAAATAAACCAAAAGTAGATTATATAAAAGGCATTGCGCCAGCTATTGCTATTGAGCAAAAGGTGAATTCGACAAACCCACGTTCTACTGTTGGGACTACAACCGAAATTTACGACTACTTAAAACTTTTATTCGCAAGAATTGGTAAAACCTACTCGCCTATTTCTGGTAATGAGGTAAAAAAAGATACGGTTACCGATGTTATAAATTACGTAAAAACTTTTGCCGAACGAGAAAAAATGCTGCTTCTCGCTCCTATTTATTTAGAAGAAGGCCGAAGTATAAACGATAAACTTAAAGCTTTAAATCAGCAAGGATACGCAAGAATTAAAATAAAAAACAAGGTTTTAAGAATTGATGAAGTTGAAAATTTAAGCGATAAAGATTCCGTTTTATTGGTTATAGATAGAATAATAACAAAGACCGATGAAGATTTTTACAACCGTTTAGCCGATGCCATACAAACTGCTTTTTTTGAAGGTAAAGGCGAATGTATTCTTGAAACATTAAGCACAAATAACCAACGCCAATTTAGTAATAAATTTGAGTTAGATGGTATTAGTTTTTTAGAGCCAAATATTCATTTATTTAGCTTTAACAACCCTTATGGTGCTTGCCCAAAATGCGAAGGTTACGGCGATATTATTGGTATAGATGAAGATTTAGTATTACCAAACACAGGACTTTCGGTGTACGAAAATGCCATTTTCCCATGGCGTGGAGAAAGCATGAGTTGGTACAAAGATCAATTAGTAAATAACTCACATAAATTCGATTTTCCTATTCATAAACCTTATTTCGAACTAACCGAAGCACAAAAACAATTGGTTTGGGATGGTAACGAATATTTTGAAGGGTTAAATGCATTTTTTGAAGAACTAGAATCAAAGGCATACAAAATTCAAAATCGTGTTATGCTATCGCGTTACCGCGGAAAAACCAAATGCAAAGCTTGTAATGGTAAACGATTACGAGAGGAAGCTAATTATGTTAAAATTTCTGGTGCCACTTTAACCGATTTGGTAGAAATGCCATTAAATAAACTAGCAAATTTCTTTAATCAGCTAGAATTAAACGATTACGACACTACAGTCGCAAAAAGATTATTAAAAGAAATTGATAGCCGTTTAAAATTTTTAGCCAACGTTGGGTTAGATTACTTAACGCTAAACCGAAAATCGAATACACTTTCTGGAGGAGAAAGTCAGCGTATAAATTTGGCTACCTCGCTAGGAAGTAGCCTTGTGGGTTCTATGTATATTTTGGACGAACCAAGTATTGGTTTGCACCCAAAAGATACCGAAAAACTAATTTTAGTTTTAAAACAATTACGCGATTTAGGAAACACGGTAATTGTTGTAGAACACGACGAAGATATAATGAAAGCTGCCGATAACATTATAGATATTGGCCCAGAAGCAGGAACTTTTGGAGGACATGTTGTTGCAGAAGGAAATTTTGAGGGTATTTTAAACTCCGAATCTCTAACAGCTAAGTATTTAAATAAAAATTTAAAAATTGAAGTTCCTAAAAAACGTCGAACCACAAAATATAATGTCGAAATAATAGGTGCTCGCGAAAACAATTTAAAAAATATCGATGTTAGCTTTCCTCTAGGTATGCTTACCGTTATTACAGGAGTTTCTGGAAGCGGAAAAAGTACATTAATTAAAAAAATACTTTTTCCGGCGTTACAAAAAAGACTAACCGATTTTAGCGATAAACCAGGGCAGTTTTCAGAAATAAAAGGCAATTTCACCAATATAAAACATATCGAATTTGTCGATCAAAATCCTATTGGGCGCTCGTCGCGCTCAAATCCTGTAACTTATGTAAAGGCTTATGACGATATTCGTTCGTTATTCTCAAAACAAAAATTAAGTTTAATTCGCAATTACCAACCCAAACATTTTAGTTTTAATGTAGATGGCGGACGTTGTGAGACTTGCAAAGGTGAAGGTGAAGTAACCATTGAAATGCAATTTATGGCCGATGTGCATTTAGAATGCGAAACTTGTAAAGGAAAACGATTTAAAAAAGAAGTTTTAGAAGTACAATTTAACAATAAAAACATTGATGATATTTTAAACCTTACAATCGATGATGCTATTGCATTTTTTGAAGCTTCAAAACAAGCGAAAATTAAAAAGAAATTACAACCATTACAAGATGTTGGTTTAGGTTATGTAACTTTAGGACAAAGTTCTTCTACCCTTTCTGGTGGCGAAGCGCAACGTATTAAACTGGCTACTTTTTTAGGAAAAGGCAGTAACAAAGACAATACCTTATTTATTTTTGACGAACCTACAACTGGACTTCATTTTCACGACATTAAAAAACTTTTAAAATCGTTTAATGCTTTAATTGATAACGGACACTCCATTATTGTTGTTGAGCACAATTTAGATTTAATTAAATGTGCCGACCATATTATTGATTTGGGTCCCGAAGGAGGCGAAAATGGAGGAAATCTAGTCGCATTTGGTACACCTGAAGAAATTGTAAAAGTAAAAGCTTCAGAAACTGGTAAATATTTAAAAGATAAAATTTAAATTCATTCTTCTTTAATAATTCACATTAATAAAATAAAAAGGAAAACAATCCTAGAATAACAACTGTTGCAGGTATAACAAACGACAAAAACAAAAATGTTACCAATCCGCCCTTTAAAAGGCTCATAAATTTACCTTGTTTATAAAATTGTTTTAACGCTAAAACTAGATAAATAAAGGTAGATAAACTTATAAAAAAATTAACCCAAGCAGGAAGTTTAAACACAAAATTCACACCAAGTGTAATATTAAAAGTGGCAAATAAAAACGAAAAAAAGTAAAAGCTAAACACCAAATGATGTGCATACAAACCACGTTTCCAATAAAATAACTTTAATATAAAGGCGAAAATTGGAAGCAAAAAGAACATCGCAATAGGAAAAGTGTCAAAAAAAGCTTTTAAAATACTACCACCTCTTTTCGATTTATAAAATTTTAACGCTTGCGAGTACATGCGTTTGCTAAACCAATTATCGTCTTCTTCCATTCCCATGCTTTTATAAATTTCTTGGTCGGAAGCATTAATAGCTATTAAAGAATCGATTACTTTTTCATCGAAACTAAAATCGAAATTAGAATATGTTTTATTTGAAGCATTATGTGTTATAGAATCTATTGCCTTATCACTTAATTTTGTAAAACCCTTAGTTTGCTGCAACGCATTACGTATTTCGGCTTTAGCTATTGAATCTTCACGCTTAATTTCCATTAATAATAATGAATCTTTTAATTGCGAATTACCCGATAAAATACTTGAGTTTTCATCTAAATTTTTAGCCAATTGCTTATCGAAATTTTCAATTTGTTTTGTTTGAATAAACGAAAATAAAAAGAAAAACACCACCGTTACAAACAGATACATTTGTGCCGGATGCAAATACATTAAACGCTTGCCTTCTACAAATTTTCGAGCTAAAAATCCTGGTTTAAACAATAAAGGGAAGAAACTTTTAAAAAAGCGCGCATCGAAAGCAAAATAATTTTGAATAGTATTAGCAAATAAAACGCCAACGGTAAGTTTATCTTTAGTTTGTTGCCCGCAGTGAGGGCAAAATTTATAAGCTGAATAAAATACCTTCTCACAATTTTTACAGGTTTCTAACAGCTCGCTCATTTATTCTATTTTTTGATGAACTAAAAATAACAAAAGAATTCATAAATCCACAAAACATAAATCACTAACAATCAATTAATTAAATTTTTGGCACGCAAATTGAATTGTAAAAAGCAATAACAAAACCGAAAAGCCTTAATCAAGCTTTAATAAACAAGCGATTTAACTTTCGGAAAATATTAATTTAAAAAATGAACATTATGAAAAAATTAGCAGTAGTATTAGCAGGATTATTTATTGGAGCAACCGCATTTGCTAAAACACCAAATACAGATAACCTAAACAACAACAAAAGAATTGTAACAACCTATAAAAATGCAGAGCCTATTATTTTTATTGAAGGCGGCATAGAATTTTTCATTTATCCTAATGGTAACTTTAATTATAACACAAAAATTAATTACGCTAATAGCAGACGTGGAAATTCGGTTATAAAAGATAGAACAGGAAAAATTACCAGAATTGGCACCGTAAATATTATTTATGATAGATTCGGAAATATTACAAGAGCCGGATCGATTAATATTAATTACAATAATGCCGTTGTTTCAAAAATTGGAGGTTTACAAGTTAACTATAACAGAAATGGTAAAATTGTTACTAGAAAAGGTAGTGTAAAAACCAATAGTAAAGTAACTAAAACAAAAGTAGTAACTAAAAAAACGGTTGTAAAAACAACTAATAAAAATAGAAGATAATTTTAATAAAGATTATTTATTAAATAATATAAAAATCCCTAAGCGCAAATTTTTGCTTTAGGGATTTATTTTTTTCTACCAAAAAATCTAATTACAGAGCCTTCATCATTATGGTATAAACCTTCTTTTAAATTGATTTTTTTCTCGCACAATTCAATAATCTCATAGTTTTTAAAGTAATTGCTTATTTCATTTATAGAAAATAACGCATCTAATTGCGATGGGCCACCAACAGCAGGATTTGCTTCCTTCAATTTTAGGTTATTCTTACTAAAACCTTCAAAAATTATATAACCACCATTTTTTAACTTGTCTTCTATTAATTTAAAATATTCGTTTTTTATACTTGACGGAAAGTGCGAATAAATTAAAGCAATGGCATCGAACGCTTCATTTTCATAATTTAATTCGGGTAGCGCTCCAATTTTATAATCAATTTTTACATTATTTTCATTAGCCAAAATATTCGCTTTAGTTCTACCCGATTCACTAATATCGAATGCCCAAACATTAAACCCTAAGGTCGCCGCATGCACAGCGTTTCTTCCTTCTCCTTCCGCAGGAAATAAAATTTTACCAGGTTTTAATTGCCCCAATCGTTCTTCTAAATAAGCATTTGGTTCTTTTCCATAGGCAAATGCTTTATCGCTATATCTATTATTCCAGAAATCTTTCAATTAAAAATCTATTTCATTTTAGCATATAAAAGTAATTACAAGTTAAATAATGCTAAGTAACATATATTACAAAAAGTAATTTTTTTATAAAAACCTCTTCCAACAACTTCAAAACACAAATTTAAAATACTGATTTACAGTAACATAAATACATGTTTCGGTTTTTGGCACGCTGTTTGTTATTATTTAAGCGTAACACATTAATACAAAACAATTATGAAAAAGTTTATATTTTTAATAACAGCTTTAATCCTTACAGGATTTACTGTTAATGCAGCCACAACCAACGCAAAAGTAAATACTACAAAATCTTCAATTTATGATGGTTATGCAAACTCTATCATTTTTGTTGAAAATGGAATAGAATTCTCAATTTTCCGTGACGGACAATTCGATTTTAATATTATTAACAACAACCCTAGAGTTAATATTTCTATTGGATCGCCAAACGCAAATTTAAGTTTTAACTCTGGATACGATTATAATGCTTATGTACAATACGATGAGTACGGAGCTATAATTCAAATTGAAAACACTCCTATTTATTACGATTACTACGGAAGAGTAAGTCAAATTGGTAACATAAATGTGTATTATAATAATTTTGGATTTGTTTCACGAGTAGGAGGTTTAAATGTACACTATAACAATTATAATGCTTTTACACATTACAGCGGATTTATAAATGTTTACAACCGCAGATATGTTTACAGACCATGGCACAGGTTTTACGTTGTACCATCTATAAACTTTAGAGTTGTGTTTAACAGACCTTACAGACAATTTTATAACCCAGTTAGATACGTGTTTAACAGACCGTTTTATAATAACTCTAGACCAAGAACTGCCGTGGCAACAAGACGTGGAAATACTATTGCGAGACATAGAAATTATGCTACGGTTAACAGAAGTAATAGAAATGTTACAAGAATAAATACAAATGCTAATAGAAATAATGTTGTTAGAAATAAAGCAAACCGTAATAACACAAAAGTTACTAGAAATAACACTACGGTAAACAGAAACAACAATACCCGTAATAATAATGTAACGCGAAATAGCAGAACAGTAACTAGAACAAATAATAACGGAACGGTTACAACAAGAACTAGTAGAACGGTTACTAAAGCAAATACAAATAAAAATGGTTCGAATGCAAGAGTAGCGACTCGTAATAACAACAGGGTTTCTCCAAAAGCAACAACATCGAACAACCGTAACTATAACAGCAACGGTAACAGAAACAACTCACGAACAACTACAAAAGCAACTGCTTCTCGTTCTGTAAGTAAAAAAAGTACACAAACAAGAACTTCAACAAATAAAAGCAACAGAAGTTCTAATAACAATACAAGATCGACATCGGTAAGAAGACGATCGTAACAATTTTGGTTGGTTAGTTAAGAAAACCCTCGACAAGTTTGCCTCAAAGCAACGTCGAGGGTTTTCTGTTTTTATTTGCTTTTTAAACCTATGCTCAAATTTTTCTTAACGCTCTATGAAATACAAATTGTTTCGTTTTTGTGTTTTTACCTCTTAAAAACTAATTAAAAAATCAGTAAAATCCCGTATTGATTCAAGTGATATCAAAATTTAAATTTACCTAAGTTATTAACATTTAATAAAACTTAGTCAAACTTTAAATTATGAAAAAACACCTTTTATTATTATTAGCTTTCACTTTACTATTTTTTAATTGCGAAACCGATAGCGATACCCCTAGCGGCGATTATGTCACTTGTAAAATTAATGGAGATTCATTTACTTCAACTTATACTGCAGGTTATTATAGTTTCGACATCTTATCTATTACAGGAATTGAATTATCTAGCGAAAAGTTCGTTAATATTACCATTTTAAATCCTATTGAAGGCGCCACATATAATTTAGGAGCAATTTCCGATGAAACCGATGTTTCAAGTATTACAGCCGGCTTATCGGAATACGAAAATTATACTGCAGGCTTCGATTATGGATCAGGCACTATTACTTTAACTCATTTTGATGATAACTCCGCCGCCGGAACATTTAGTGTTATTGCAGAGTTTGAAGAAGACGAAGGTGGGTCTATAGAAATAACCTCTGGAAAATTTTCTGTAACGAGTTTCCTTTAAAATACACAAATTTATATAATATGAAAAAGCTAACCATTTTTCCTGTTTTGTTAATTACGTTATTATTTACATCATGCATTGAAGATATTATTGAAGATGTCACCGAACTTGAGGGGCCTGTTCTTGCCAAAGCTAACGTTCAAGGTTATAACTTTGTTAGTAAATTAGGTGGAGGCACTTTTACCGTTTATCAAGATAACTCATATAAACTTGTACTTTCATTTACAGATTTAGATGATGTTACCGATGTTTTAAGAGACATTCATACCTTAGGTATATTTATTTATGGTCAAAATTTCAATAATTTGAGCTCAGGAATCTCCTACTCCGAACTTTATCAAATAGAAACTATAAACGAAGATAATCTAGGTGGTTTTTTAGGAGTTTATTGGACTGGAAATTTAATAGAAGATGAAATTAATTATATCGGAGCTTCTTCTGGTGTTGAAGGAAGTTCGGGAACCTTCAAAATAACAGCCTTAGACACATCTAACAAAATAATTTCTGGAACCTTTAATTTCACTACTATAGAAGAAGGCAGCACCCGCGAAATTACTATCAACAGTGGCGAAATAATTAATATTGAATATGATATTGAGTATAGCGACATAGAATCAATTAATATTGAAATTGAAGGTTAGAACTGAAAACATGTTAATATATTTTCAAATCTAAAAGGAAAATTTTAACTACAATTATTAACTAATGAATTAGTTAATAAACAACAATCATAACCTATCAACCAAAACTAAAAACCCTGAAAACTTAATCGTTTTCAGGATTTTTAGTTTTATAAAGTTTCCTATTATTTCTTTAATCTAAACGTTCAATTTTGGCACCAATAGCACGTAAACGTTCGTCTATGTTTTCGTAACCTCTATCAATTTGCTCAATATTCATAATAGTTGAAGTCCCCTTTGCAGATAGCGCCGCAATTAACAACGATACACCTGCACGAATATCGGGCGATGTCATGGTTGTTGCTTTTAAGGTAGATTTAAAATCATGTCCAATAACCGTAGCTCTATGCGGATCACAAAGTATAATTTTTGCCCCCATATCAATTAATTTATCGACAAAAAACAGACGACTTTCAAACATTTTTTGGTGAATTAACACACTTCCTCTAGCCTGGGTTGCAACAACTAAAATAATACTTAATAAATCGGGTGTAAATCCTGGCCAAGGTGCATCGGCAATGGTTAAAATTGAACCATCAATAAAGCTTTGTATCTCATAGCCATCGGTATGTGCAGGAATATAAATATTGTCACCTTGTTTTTCAACGGTAATTCCTAATTTTCTAAAAACAGAAGGAATAATACCTAAATCGTTCCAGCTTACATTAGTAATGGTTAATTCACTTTTGGTCATAGCCGCTAAACCAATCCAGCTACCTATTTCAATCATATCTGGCAACATGGTATGCTCCGTACCACCTAAACTATCAACACCATCAATTATTAACATATTAGAACCAACACCGCTAATTTTAGCTCCCATGCGATTCAACATTTTACAAAGTTGTTGCAAATAGGGCTCGCAAGCTGCGTTATAAATTGTCGTTTGCCCCTCTGCTAAAACGGCTGCCATTACAATATTTGCAGTCCCAGTAACCGAAGCTTCTTCAAGCAGCATATAGGCTCCTTTTAGCTTTTTAGCTTCAACACCATAAAACTGTTCTTCTCTACTGTAACCAAATTTAGCACCTAATTTTATTAAACCTTCAAAATGCGTATCTAAACGACGACGCCCAATTTTATCGCCACCTGGCTTAGGAATATAACCCTTGCCAAAACGAGCTAAAAGCGGTCCTACTATCATAATTGAGCCACGTAAACCACGACCATCAATTTTAAATTGATCGGATTCTAAATATTTTAAATTTACCTCATCGGCTTGAAATGTATAAGTGCTTTTGCTTAGTTTTTCAATTTTAACACCTAGTTTTCCTAGTAGTTTAATTAGCTTATTAACATCAACAATATCGGGTATGTTGTTAATAGTTACTTTTTCTGGTGTTAATAATACGGCACATAAAATTTGCAAAGCTTCATTTTTTGCGCCTTGTGGTTGAATGCTTCCTTTTAATTGATGGCCGCCTTCAATTTTAAATGTTCCCATAACGTTTAGTAGCGTTTTCTTTGTCGGTTATTTTTTTTGTGGTGTCCTCCTCCTTTTTTATTATTTGAAAATTTGCTTTTACTTCTCATTAAACTTGAAGAATCAGTTAAATCTTCATCAGAATTTTTAAGATTTATTTTTCCACCAGAAAGCTCAAACAAGTGATCATAAATTACATTATCTTCAACCGTATCTTTATTCCAATTTAAAAAACATTTTTTCATATGATTAGCAATAGTATATACTAAAGCCTCCTTTAAATCGCCATCCTCCCAAGTGTTCGCTACATCAATCATGGTTTTAATATTGTTTCCATAAAAACGATACTTTGGATGATTTTGGGGATATCTTAAAGGTTCTGGTCGTTCTTCAAAAAGTTCCTTTGTAGGTTTTTCATATGGAGAATCCACATCCAATTCAAAATTGGACATAATAAATAATTGATCCCAAAGTTTATGTTGAAAATCGGGAACATCACGTAAATGCGGTTGTATATTTCCCATAACAGCAATTATAGCTTTTGCTATTTTGTTACGTTCTTCTTTATCTTCTATGGTTTTAGCATGATTAATCATTTTCTGCATATGGCGTCCATATTCTGGAATAATTAAATGCTCGCGTTCGGTGTTGTATTCTAAATTATCTATCAAAATAAATGTGAAGTTTTAAATTTTTTGCATGTAGTAATTATGCAATCGCAAAATACAAAAAAAAACTAAAGACTTATTACGCCCTCTACTTTTTCTGCTACTTCTTTGTATTTTTCTATAACTGCGTCGGGATTTTTCATAACTAAATTTACAGAAACACTAGTATATTTTCCATTTTTAGATTCTATAGTATTTATTACTGCACCCATATTATCGAAAATAGACTCAACTTGCACAATTTTACTAGTGTCTGTTTTTACAATAAATTTATACAAATACTCCGATGGCCATAGCGCTGTATCGTGTAATTGAGATTTTAATTTTTTATAAAATTCTTCAGAATTTGGTGTTACGCTCATAGTTATTATTATAAGATGCAAATATAGAGTTTTGTTTCCATTTTTTTTATAGCCGTTTTATTACGATTTTTACGAAAAAATTTAGCATTGAATACCAAAAGAATTGTAATAACAGGCGGTCCTGGAACAGGAAAATCAAGTATTATAAACGACCTTATTAGAAGAAATTATATTTGTCTTGAAGAAATTTCGAGACAAGTTACTATTGAAGCTAAAAAAGAAGGTATCGATCAATTGTTTTTAACTAACCCACTTTTATTTAGCGAACTTCTTTTAAAAGGCCGTCAAAAACAATTTATTGAAGCTACTAACTTTAAAAATGAAACTGTTTTTTTCGATAGAGGAATTCCCGATATTTTAGCCTACATGGATTTTATTGGTGATACATATCCACAAAGTTTTATTGATGCGTGTAATGATGCTGTTTACGATGCCGTTTTTATTTTAAAACCTTGGAAAGAGATTTACACTAGCGATAGTGAACGCTATGAAAATTTTGAACAAGCCCTAAAAATTCATGACAATTTAGTAAACACATATAAACGTTACAATTACACCTTAATTGACGTTCCTTTTGATACCGTTGAAAACCGTACAAATTTTATAATTAAAGTATTAGGCGTGTAAATGAAACACCCTATTAACATACTTGAACGTTATTGGAAATTCACCTCTTTTAGAGGGCAGCAAGAAACTATTATAAATGCCGTAATAGCTGGTGAAGACACTTTTGCTTTAATGCCAACTGGCGGCGGAAAATCAATTTGTTTTCAAGTGCCAGCATTAGTAAAAGACGGTATTTGTATTGTTGTTTCACCTCTAGTTGCATTAATGAAAGATCAAGTTAAGGCATTAAACGACAAGGGCATAAAAGCCATGGCTTTAACAAGTGGTATTAGTTATAAAGAGCTTGATACTATGCTCGATAATTGTGTATATGGAAATTATAAGTTTTTATATTTATCGCCAGAACGCTTACAACAGGAAATTGTACAAAATCGTATTAAACAAATGCATGTCAATTTAATTGCAGTTGATGAAGCTCATTGTATTTCACAATGGGGAAACGATTTTCGTCCAGCCTTTAAAAATATTTCTACTTTAAGGCAAATTCAACCTGCTGTTAATGTGGTAGCTTTAACAGCGTCAGCAACACCAGAAGTGGTTGAGGATATTATAAAAGAACTCGATTTTATAAATCCAAAACTTTTTAAACAGTCTTTTTTTAGAAGCAATTTAGCCTATATGGTTTTTCATGAAGAAGACAAACTATATAAGCTAGAAACTATCTTAAAAAAATATACAGAACCTTCTATTATTTATGTTAGAAATCGCAAATTAACCAACGAAATTAGCAGTTATTTAAACTCGAAACACATAAGCGCAACCACCTACCATGGTGGTTTACCCAACAATACTAAAAATGATAATATGACGGCTTGGTTAAATAACCAAAGTCAGGTTATGGTGGCCACAAACGCCTTCGGGATGGGAATAGATAAACCCGATGTAAAAACCGTAATTCATATAAATTTGCCCGAAAGCATAGAAAGTTATTTTCAAGAAGCTGGTCGTGCTGGTAGAAATGGAAAAAAGGCTTTTGCTGTTATTTTTAAAAATAATAGTGATGAAGTTTTAATAAAAAATCAGTTTTTAAAAGTTTTACCCCCTATAAATTTTATAAAGCAAGTTTATAGAAAACTGTGCAACTATTTTCAAATTTCGTATGGAGAAGGCGAATATTTAACCTTCGATTTCGATTTTTACACCTTTAGTAAAACTTATAACTTTAGCTCTACATTGTGCTACAACGCACTACTACTACTCGATAGAAACAGCATTATAACCCTTTCAAAACAATTTAAAAATAAAGTAACACTTCAATTTATCACATCTAATACAGCGCTTTTTAATTATTTAGAGCATCATAATGATTTCGATATTATTGTAAAATCGATTTTACGAATGTATGGTGGTGTTTTCGATAACCAAACCGCTATAGATTTAAATAAAGTAATAAACAAATCATCAGTTTCCGCAGAAAAAATAATAGTTGTTTTAAAAGAATTAGAGCGCGATGAAATTATAACTCTTAATTTAAGCAAAACCGATGCTCAAATCACTTTTATAGAACCTCGAGAAGACGATAAAACTATAAATAGAATTGCAAAAACCATTGAAAAGCAAAATAAACAGAAAGAAAAGCAAGTTTTAGCTATGCTTCAATATATTGAAAATGAAAAGGATTGCAAAAGTGAACAACTCCTGGCGTATTTTGGTGAACAAAACACAAAACCTTGTGGCATATGCTCGGTATGCTTAAAATTAAATAAAGCACATATCCCTCAAGACTTAAATCATATTAAAAATAACATTATTGAGTTGCTTCAAGTAAATCATTTATCGTCTAGAGCTTTGGGTGAATCTTTAAAATGTAGTGAAACCGACTTAAAGCAAGCTTTAAAGCACCTTTTAGAGCATCAAATTATTACTACAACCGCAACAAACACTTATAAGTTAAGTGATTAATAAAAAAAAACAGTAAACACATGAGGAATTTAAGAATTGTATTTATGGGCACGCCAGATTTTGCTGTGACCACACTAAAAACTCTCGTAGAAAATAATTATAATATCGTTGGTGTTATTACTGCACCCGATAAACCAGCGGGTCGTGGACGAAAACTAAACGAAAGTGCCGTAAAACAATACGCCAAATCGCAAGATTTAAATATTTTACAACCAACCAATCTAAAAAGTGAAGACTTTATTGAGAATTTAAAAGCTCTAAGAGCCAATTTGCAAATTGTGGTCGCTTTTAGAATGTTACCAAAAGTCGTTTGGCAAATGCCAGAATATGGTACATTTAACTTGCATGCTTCGTTATTACCAAACTACCGAGGTGCAGCTCCAATTAATTGGGCCATAATAAACGGAGAAACTAAAACTGGAGTCTCTACGTTTTTTATAGATGAAAAAATAGACACAGGAGATATGATTTTACAAGAAGAAATTAGCATTGAACCAACCGAAAATGCTGGAAGTTTACACGATAAATTAATGTTTTTAGGAAGTAATTTAGTTTTAAAAACAGTTGCCGCCATAGAAAAAGGCCCTGTAAAAACCCAAAAGCAAAAAGAAAACGTAGATATAAAAACGGCTTATAAATTAAATCGTGATAATTGTAAAATTAACTGGAACGATAATATGGATAATATTTACAACAAAATACGTGGCTTGAGTCCGTATCCAGCTGCGTGGAGCGAACTTTTAAATGGAGATCAAACTCTTGATGTAAAAATTTATGCCGTAAAAAAAGTAACAGAAGATCATAAGTTAAATACAGGAGATGTAAAAGTTTCAAAAAAAGAATTAAAAGTTGCCGTAAAAAATGGATTTATAATAATTGATACAATAAAACTTCCAGGAAAACGATTAATGGATACAACATCATTACTTAACGGGTACACGTTTAATTCTGATGTTAAAATGCTGTAAGCCCTTATATTTACTTACATTCGCGCAATTAATCGACAAAATACATGGCCTTTATCAACAAATCGAGCAAGTTATTAACAAAAATAGGGATTTCCCTTGCTATTACTTGCCTGATTGCATAATCCGTATAAATTTGTATAGGATTTAACGAAATGTTTAACCACTTTATTAATAATTAAATATTCACATTATGAACAAAACAGATTTAATCGACGCAATGGCAGAACATGCTGGAATTACTAAAGCTGCCGCTAAAAAAGCTTTAGAATGCGCATTAATTGAAATTGAAGGAGCATTACAAAAAGGAAACAGAGTTTCTTTAGTAGGTTTTGGTTCTTGGTCAGTTTCTAAAAGAGCTGCTAGAGAAGGAAGAAATCCACAAACTGGAGAGACAATCAAAATTAAAGCTAAAAACGTTGTAAAGTTTAAAGCTGGATCTGATTTATCTGACGCAGTAAACTAATTTATTTATAAAATAAATGATTTAGATGCCTTCTATTTAAGAGGGCATTTTTTATTTATATTATTAAAGAGTTGCATTTTTAATAAATATATCTTAGATTTAGTTATTAATACCTTAAAATATGGTAACATCTAACCCTCAAAAAGGTAATTTATTAATAGCCGAACCTGCTATAATTGGCGATGTATCTTTTAATCGCTCAATTGTTCTTTTGGCAGACCATACGCAAGAGGGTTCTATTGGTTTTATTCTTAACAAACCATTAGATTATACCATTAATGATTTAATTCCAGATTTAGATGTTAATTTTAAAGTATACAATGGTGGGCCGGTAGAACAGGATAACTTATACTTTATTCATAAAATACCTCATTTAATTCCAGATAGCATCGAAATATCGCTAGGTATTTATTGGGGAGGCGATTTTACCAAAGTAGCCGAACTTATAAAAGATAATACCATAAAAGAAACTGACATAAGGTTTTTTCTTGGTTATTCTGGCTGGAGCGAACACCAATTAGAAAACGAATTAAAAGCAAGTAGTTGGGTGGTTACCGAAAATATTTATAAAAAGAATATTATTGAAAAAGATTACGAATCTTTTTGGAAAGAAAAAATGATTGAGCTTGGAGGCGAATACAGCATATGGTCGAACGCACCAGAGCACCCAAGTTACAACTAACTCAACAACCGTACTTTTACATTTAATTTTTGAAGTAACAATTTGGCTACATCATGTTTGTAGCTTTTTTTTCTGTATTTTGTTATAGGCTGAATTCCTGTAATAACGTTAGTAATAAATAATTCGTCGGCTTTTTGAAGCTCGAATGGCGAAATAGATGCTTCTTCTAATGTAAAATCGGGTAAATCTTTTAGAATGTTTAAAATTTGGGTACGCATAACACCTTTTAAACAGCCGTCGGCTAATGGAGGCGTTTTTATAGTTGTTCCTTTTACCAAAAATAAATTGCCGTTTAAAGCTTCAACAACTTGTTTATTTGTATTTAATAGCAAACAATTTTTAAATCCGTTTTCGTTTGCAAAAATGCTTCCAACCACATTTATGGCTTTATTATTCGTTTTTAAAGTCGATAATAAGCTTGGTGGAACATAATAATCTTTAAACAATTCCACCTCGTAAGCGTCTTCATTTAAAGTATAAAAATCTATAGTTAATGCCTTGGTCATGATTATGTAATCAATATCGTTACTCTCTGGCAAATACAAGCCACCTGCTACCCTATTAACTAACAATTTTACTCGTGCGGTATTATTTTTTAAGTTGTTTGCTTCCAGGGTTTTTAAAATTTCAGATTCTAAAAACTCCATAGTAAAATGCATTGGAATTTCCATACGTAAAATTCGCATAGAGGCCATTAACCTAAAATAATGATCTTCCCAAAATAAAATTTTACCATGACTTACCTTTACCGTCTCAAACAAAGCATCGCCATAAGCATAACCTCTATTATTAGGTGATAAAATATTATTTTCGTTTTGAAGTGTTCCGTTAAAATTAATCATAAAAAAATCCCGCTGTTTTTTAGCGGGACAAATATAATTTAATTAAATAGTTTTTTAGTTAAACCGAACCTAAAACGTGCTTTAAACTAGAAATTTGATTATCCCAGAGCATTTTAGCTTCATCAACCTCATCTTCTTCGGCAAAATCTGTAACCATTAACGAAACATCTTTTGTTATTTCATCTACTTGAATACGAATTTCAAAATAATAAGTTTGGTCGTCTTCCTCATCTTCAAGCCATCTAAATTTAACACGTTCACCACTTTTTTTGTTTAATAATTTTGCCTGCTCTTCACTATCGTCCCAAATAAAAGTAAATAACTCGCCACGAGAATTTACATTATCTGAAAACCATTCGGATAAACCAGAAGGTGTTGATATATATTGATATAATAGTTGCGGAGAAGCATGAATTGGGTACTCAATGTTAAATTTAATTTTGTCGTCCATGTGATTATTTAAGGTTTATGCTGCCTAATATATAAATTTGTTAATTAGTATTATAATTATTTTAAATAATATTTTCTGAAATAAGTATTTGCATACCTAATAAATGTTATTATATTTGCACCCGCAATACGGCGAGGTAGCTCAGTTGGTTAGAGCGTCGGATTCATAACCCGGAGGTCGCGGGATCGTGCCCCGCTCTCGCTACAAGGTAATTAAAGGAAAAGCTGAAGATTCGTCTTCGGCTTTTTTATTATAGGTACAACATAGGTACAACATTTGTTATATTTCTAGAGATAAATATTTAATGACTTGATTTGAAAACATTTAATATCATTTTAAATAAATCTAAAGAATTCGAATTATAAAATCCTCTAAATTTAATTAAATCCACTTCATTTTAAATATTATTTAGAGCATTACAGTATCCGTCTTGAGACTTGGGAGGATTGATAATCAGAATTTTCATTAAATTATGTGAGCTTTTTATACTTGATAAAGAAAAAAATTGCTCTAATTCCTTATTGTCTGTTAAAAGCATAATTCTTTAAACCAATAACTAAAAGGTTAACAATTCACCAAAATAACTATTTAATACTGCTAATTTTTCTATCTCAATATATATATGGTTGAAGAAGTAGTACTTTTAATTTAAAATTACCCATAACTAAAGTCTATAAAACTCCTTAAACTGATAAATGAAACGTTCAATCAGCCGTAAATCTTCCGTAATAATATCGGCTTCACCTTTCATTTCTTGTTTAAACTCGATGATTTGTCCAAATGATGTTTCTAACTCCTTAAGTATAATGACATCTACACTATAAGCACCACCTGAATCTGAAATAGCAGATATACTTTTTATGCTGCCACGGATTACCCCAAAATCATATTCCGGGTAATCATAAAGTTTGAGATTAACCTTCTGCCCCACTCGGATTTTACCAGAATTCGTTTTAGGTGTTTTTAACCTCGCAATATAATATGGGTTATGCATTGCAGAAATGGTAAAAATCAAATCTCCAGTAGTTACGGTTTGTCCAGAACTCCAATGCTTTGAAAAAGCGACTTCACCGTTAACATTCGATTTTAAGGCATAATTTAGCTCCCAAGTTTTAATAGCCGTTTTAAGCTGATTGTATGTATGAAAGACTTTTTTCAACAGTTGGGTTTCATCTCTTGTTCTTTTATAATCAATGGTTTTTGAAGCCTGTTCTGTAGTTCTCAGTGCCTCCTTGATTTGTGATATCAAAACATCCATATTTTGGTAGGTTTTTAAAGATTTCAAATATTCCAACTGTATGTTTTCATAATTTTGTTTTGAAATAATTCCTTTTAGAAGGAGTTGTTCGTGACGTTCCAAATCTGTCTTTTTTATATCTAGTTTGGTGTTAGTTGTTTTTTTCTGCTCTATAAGACTATAAAGCCTTTTTTTTAATTCTGATATCGACCTGGTATTAGTCCAAGCTTCATTAGCGAAAGGCTGTAAATCCCTATTCATGGTATATTGAAAATAACTATTTTCAAAATTAGCAAATGCCATATCTACATCACCTAAAAATAGGATGGGCAAGCTTTTGAAAGGAAAAAATAAAGCATTTTTATCCAATGTAATAGTGTCCATAATAGATTTTAACATATATATATCTTGATGAGTGGACGTGTTTTCCAAAACAGCAAGTAACTGGTTATAATGAACCCCTTGCTTATCGGATATCATTAGTGTATCGATTCTTGTAGTAACCTTTGCATATAGCTTTTGAGGTGAGGGCTCTGTAGTTAAATAGGCGTCTGCAGTAATAACATCTGGATATTTTATAAACCAAGTAGCCAGTACCACAAGTAATATCAATGCTAAAAACAATATATTACCCCATCGTATCGGCCAAGGTGGAACCTTAGACAAGATATCCTTAACTTCTTCACTCCGTAACTCTATATTTTTTTTAGGCACCTCCAAGTTAATTTCCTAATTCTAATTGGTTTTTTACTAAATTATAATATTGACCTTTTTTAGCCGTCAATGTTTTATGGTTTCCTATTTCTACAACTCTTCCTTTATCAATTACTAAAATTTGATGGGCATGCTTAACAGTACTTAGTCGGTGAGCAATTACAATTACAGTTTTATTATGGAAAAATCGCTGTAAGTTTTTCATAATTATTTTTTCATTAAAGGCATCTAAGGCCGAAGTTGCTTCGTCTAAAAACAATATGTCTTTAAATCTTCAGAATTATTCTGTAATTTTCTCAATTCATATTTACTAGGACTAACTATAATTGAATAAAATTTAGGTTCTTTCTTTTTGAGTTTTGCAGTATTGCCATCGATTTCTTTTACCACGTCTTTGGCGTCAATTTCATCTCCATATTGATTAAAAAAATGTTCCACATCTTCTTGCTCCAAACCTTGATTTTCCTTCTCCAAATACTCAGCAAAATCCGCAGAACTTTGTGAATAATCCCCTCCTAATTTTTGAGCTGTGATAGTGATGTACATAATTTTATAATTGATTATTTGAATCTTTTTTTTCTACAAACAGCACTTCCTTCTCTTCAACCTCTTTTTCTAAAATCAACTTTTCTTGCTTTGGTTCAAACTCCATAAATAAAGATTGTAACATTGCAGTTGTGGGTTTATCATGGTTCTTTTCAATGTCTTTTATGGTAGCGATTACTGCTTCAGTCCGTTTACGATTCTTTAATAGTTCAATCAAAAGACTTGGCTCTTTTTTATCAAATGGCGAGAACCCGTGCCATTCAAAAAAATCGACCATGGCATCCAAAGTTTCCGATTGTGGTTAAGCAAACTTTCTTGATAGTTTACGAAAACGCTTTACCACATGGCGCTTTAAATTGATTGCTAAATAGTCGTATTCATATTTGTCCTTAACTTTCATTTTTCAATAAACTTTTTCAATGTTTTCGGTGTTTTTCACATGGTTTTCAATAAACTGTTAGAAAAGAGTTATTCAAATAAGTATTCAAAATCCAAGTAAAAAACTGATATTCAATGACTTGAACATAAAATCAATATATGTAACATCGCGCTAGCGTGTTACCCTCTTGCTATTCCTTTTCGTCCAGCTCGCTGGACAAAAAAAATACCATCACATCCAAAATGTAATGGCTTTATAACGATTATTAATTGTAATGCGATTTTTTAAGATTGTTATTCTTGAAGTTTAAAAGTATCTTTAGTAAACCGCTCTTTTTGTTGCAGAATATAAAATAACAGAACAAAAAAGACCTTTAAAAAACTTAAAGGTCCTGAGTTAATAATTTGATTTTAAACATTAAAAACATAGTCATAAGAATACAGATTTCTTAGAGCTTCTTCTTCCAATAGTTTGTCATATTCAATATGATATTCTTCGGCGTAGCGTTTCAAATCATTTCCAAATTTATGCTCAACATCTTTTTTGGAAACCGAAACCAAACGCTCTTGGGTTTCGTTATCGAGGTTCGTATAATTGAGATATACCATAACGTCATTTTCAGTATTCGCTTGGAAGCATTAGTGTATTATCTACAAAAAATAATCGCAATTCATCCAAAGGAAAATCGGTTACATTATATCTATGCGTTTCAAAAATTTTATCATTTCCATCGCTATAATTAATGATGGCTTCACATTGCTTTTCAAACTGTTCTTTTTCAGAAAGTCGCTTAAAATCGATGGTAATAAAAGAACTTCTATTTGATAAACTTTTGGCAATTACTGATGCATCAGTAATCAGCCAAAAGCATTCCGCTTCGTTGGCTAAATATTTTAATCCATCTGTAAAACGAGTTCCAATTAATGGGATTTTAAAAAACATTTCTGCACCACAAAAATGTTGCAAATCGGCTTTTATTTTGTTAACTTTATCATTCATTGTAATTCTATTTTATAAGATTAATAATGAAAAAGAGAGCGCTACTTTTCCACAGGAACGCTCTCTTTTAATTTTAAATTATTCCGTAGTGTTATCCCCTTTAATTCCTAAAAGCAAGATTTCATCCACGACCACTTCGGTAACGTATTTTTTTTCTCCCTCTTTGGTTTCATAAGAGCGTGAGGTCAATTTTCCCTCTAGTGCTACTTCTTTTCCTTTGCCTACATATTTCTCAACGATTTCGGCAATTTTTCCCCATGCCACAATATTGTGCCATTGGGTGTTTGTCACTTTTTCGCCTTTAGAATCTTTATAAGATTCATTAGTAGCGATTGAAAATTTTGCAACTTTCTTTCCGCTTTCAAGGTTTGTGATTTCTGGCTCATTTCCTACGTTGCCAATTAACTGTACTTTGTTTCTTAGAGTACTCATAATTAAAAAATTTAAAGATTAATATTTACCTATCTGAACTATTCAGAAAGGCTTTGTTATTGATTTACTTATTATATCCAGAGCGTTTTCCTTATTTTGTTTTTTTAACTTTTGTTCCGCTTCCTTTTTATTGATTTTGTAAGATTTCATAAGATTCATTTTAGATTTACTTCCTATAGAGCCGACGCTGTTACCTTCTTTTTATTGCTTAGTGCTTTCGATATTCAGCTTTGTTTAGACATATAAAAAGTGCGAGGCACGAGCCTGGTTATGCTGTCGTTCAAAGCTGAATGTTGTTATTTTGCTGTCAAAAAAAGGTGTGACGGTGTTGGATTACGGAAGTGATTCTAAAGTCTTTGTGAAATACAAAATCATAGGAAGTGGAACAAAATGCAAATACATTTTTATCCTATTAGGCGGACTTGATTCACGCTTTTTACTTAAAGAATGAAGTGTTCCTTTCCAGAGCAACGAAAAGGATTAACGGAATGAAAAGTAAAAAGTGTGGATTAGGTCCAAGACTTATTTTAATGAAGCTCTTTTTCTGGAATGTCTTTTTTACGGAATGGAAGAAAATGTGCTGAATGGGATATATGCTACGGCTTTACTATTACTCTCATATTAATGTATAGATTCTACTTAATACATATATCCATAATAACAAAATGTAGACAAATTTGACAAAAGATTCAATTCTCAAATTCCCCTCTCTAGTATACCATATCCTGTTATAACTATAGTAACGTCAAAATCAAATATCTAAAAAATATGATATTTCTAAACTAGTATAACGTTATGTATTCTCCACAAAAGAAACAGATTGTCTAGGAGTAGAGTCAACAACAACAAAATCAATTTATTGATTTATTGGATGCATGGAAAGAATGTAAATTAACGATAGAAGTTTTTAATAAAATATCAATACGATAATTTTGCATAAAAGCAAGACAATAAATTAAAATCTATTATTCTATCCATTTAAATATGAAAACCCGTCATTAAGGTAGTGAAGATTGTCTTCGTTGCATAGAATTTGTTTTCCTGAATTTGACATATTTGTTGCTACTAAAACTAAGCAAATATCAGCGATCGCTTCTTGTTTATCTTTTTCTTTAATGAAATTATTTTCTTCATTAAAGAAATTTTGAGAAATAATGAGTTGATTTACCCTAATAGAATCTTCAAATTTTTTCTCCTTAAAGTCTTCTGCTATTAGCATTAAATGATTGTTTAAGGATAAATTTTCTTGGCTAATTATTGGAACACCACACCTAATAAACAAGACACTTCCTTTGGAATGGTTAAATACATTCAATCTTCCATCTGCATCAGAAATCAAATTTCCTTGAACCAAATTTAATGACATCACGGATTCGTCCATTAGAGTTTCGATTCCAATTTTTTCATATAAATTATTGATATTAATAATAAAATCAATCCCACTATAATTATTTGAAATAATACTTATTGCTATTTCAATCGACATTGAATCATCCAGATCAGTTTCGTAATATGTCGCCCTATTCCCAGCAAACTGGATTCTTTTTACAATATCTAAGCTCGTGTCGCTATTTTCTAAAATCACAGGTATAGTTAATTCTTCGATAAGTTTTTCAATGATAATTTTTTCTAAATCAACTGGTAGCCTTGAAGAACCAATAATTACGACTACTTTACCTTTTAATCCTAAATCCATTTCTCTTTTAATTTAAGTTTTTCTGAACTAAAAACAACTAGTGTATTATCGGTTAGTTTTAAACGGTCAAGAGCATCTAACAACTCACCAATTCTGTCATCTGCTTGAGATATGATTGACGCATATATGTTATCGTCTTCTGCTAAGTCAGGAAAACGCCATTGAAATTTTGGAATTACATGATGCGGTGTATGGGGCTCATGCATCCATAAATTAATAAAGAAGGGTTTATTTTCTTTGCTTGATTTTTCTATAAAAGCAATGGTATGATTGACATCTTCATGAACTGGCATTTGTTCTCCTGAACAATTAAATGCACCATATCCATCATAATCATATTCACTGGGTGAAGGAGAATCTGGAATCATGTTATTTGATGGGTGCCATTTACCAAAATGCGCTGTAGCATAACCACTTTCCTGTAATAACCTTGGCAATAAGGTAGTATCTTGATCAAACCAATCTGGCATATTTCGTTGGGCATTGTTTTCAACCCAAGCAAAATGTCCATCAATGTTATGTCTTGCCGGAAATTGCCCAATCATTACCGCTGTTCTACTTGGTGAACAAACACCACCAGCTACTGTAAATCTATATAAATCAACCCCTTCCCTTACAAGACGATCAATGCTAGGTGTTTTTATATAAGGATGACCATGTGCGCTTAAATCTCCCCAGCCCCAATCATCAGCAAAAATAAATACGATATTTGGTCGTGTTTCAATTACCTCCTTATCAGGGTTAAAATTAGACTGTTCTTTACAATTTTGAAAAGATATAATTATAATAAAATAGAACGTAATTAATTTAAAGATTCTCATTAATAAGTATTTTTTTAAGTTTAACCAAAATACCTAAATCTATCTTTTTTATTATGCTCAAATAACCCAACATTTGTCTCTTATCGACTATTTTACAGGTATAAGTTCCAATCCTTTAAATTTATAACTCGATTTTGTTGCTTTAGATGCAGGCACCTTAGGGTATATTATTAACTTTTGTATCCCTGCCCGATTTATTATTAGGTTTTCTTCCTGTTGTTTTTTAGTCATTTTACCAATTTCACCCGAGGCATTTAGTGTAATTGTATCGTTTGAAGTAATCAGGTTATAAACGAACCCATCGTTTCCGTTATCCTCACTTATCACCTTAAAAGTACCCGGCTGTTTAATATTTACAGTCCAGATTAAACCTTGTTTTGTATTTTCTCCCCAACGGTGTGTTACCTGTTCATCATAATCATAACTTATCCGTCTAATGCAAATTCACATTTTGAAACTGGTAATTTAATGGCTCCATTTTCTTCTTGCTGGATGGTTTCATCAATTACTTTTGCCTCAGTATCCTCAATTTCCAATACCACAACTGTTACTCGGGGCTGTTTTAACTCATCGGGAATTGTGACGCTAAGTGTTCCTTCTTCCTGATTAAATGATAATGCTCGTTGTGATTTATCCGCCAAACAATAGCCCTTTTCCACTTTTGATAAAAGACCATTCAATTCAACCTGATTCCCATCTAATTCCTGTTTATGTAAATAAACTTTCCCTGGCTTACTTGTTATAGCATAGGGCGGAAGTTTTAGCGGACTTGGATCGGCTCCGTAAATTGCTTCACCATTTTAAAAAATAAATTTAATATGATTACAACCTAAATATGCTAAAATGTTCAATAACTATTTCGTTATTATGTGATTTGGTAAATCCCCTACTTTCTCACAGCAAACCTGTTCCATTACTTGTTGAAACTCACGTTTCATTAAAGAAATAGTATGATTACCACCTTCTTTTCCCAAAGCACCAACACCATACATAAAACTACGCCCCATAAATGTAAACTCTGCACCACTTGCTATTGCTCTTGCTATATCTGGTCCTCCACGTAATCCTGAGTCTACCATAATTTTTATTTTATCCTTATATTTTTTAGCTAAGTGAGTCATAGGTACTATAGTTGATTGTCCTGCATCTAATTGGCGTCCACCATGATTAGATACAATTAAACCATCAACACCTAGGCTAATTGCTTTTTCAGTATCTTCTTCACTTACAACACCTTTAATCACTAATTTACCCTTCCACTGTTCTCTTATGGAAGCTATTCTATCTTGATTTAATCTTCCAGAGAATGTAGCATCCATAAATTCGCCTAGTTTTTTCAAGTTTAACCCTTTAGGCATATAGGGTTCTAAAGTCTTAAAAGCTGGTTGTCCGTGTATTAAAGTTTGAATGGCCCAGTCTGGTTTCTTAAAAACTTCAATTATATTCTTTACACTCATTGATGGTGGCATAGCTAAACCATTACGTACATCTCGAGGTCTGTAACCAAAAGTTGGAACATCTGCCAAAATAACTAATACATCTGTTCCTGCAGCCGCAGATCTATCCAATAAATCTCTTTTTACTTTTTCCTCTGCTGGATGGTATAATTGAAACCAAGACTTCCCTTCTGTAATTTCCGCGATACGTTCTATACTCGAAGTTGTTACAGTACTTAATATAAACGGGATATTATGTTCAAAAGCTGCCTTTGCTAAAATTTCTGGCGAATTAGGCCACATTAAACCTTGTAAACCAACAGGTGCAATACCAAAAGGAGCATCATACGTATGGCCAAACAATTCAGTTCTCAAGTCAGAATTATCAAACTTTGATAAATATTGTGGCATGAGTTCTACTTTCTGAATATCTAAGCGGTTTTTATCTAAATTAATATCTTCATTACATCCTCCATCTAAATACTCAAAAGCAAACTTTGGCATTTTTTTCTTAGCTCTATTTCTTAAATCCGTAACCGAAGGGTATTTTGAGTTAATTTTGATTTCTTTTTTTTGCTTTGCCATCTTTCTAGAAGAGTTTTATTAATAGAATCTATTTCTTTTTAAATTAATCTGTATAAACCTTAAGTGTTCTATACCCATAAAATGCAATAACACAAAAGCATATAAAAGGCAATATAAATGAGACATTAACAGCTGCCATGGAACCAATAGTTTCCTCATCAATAATTTTGCCTTGTAAGATTGGCATCAAAGCACCTCCAACAATGGCCATTACCAAACCTGCAGCACCAAGCGTTGAATCTTCTTCACTTAAACCGTTTAGCGCAATACCATAAATGGTTGGGAACATTAATGACATAAATGCGGAAGTTGCGATTAACAAATAAAGTCCCATCATACCTTCTATAAATATAACTCCTAGCATAGTTGCCATGGCACATAACGCAAATATCATTAACAACTTTTTTTCGTTAACATATTTCATTAAATAGGTTGTAATAAACCTGCTGGTTAAAAATATAGTCATTGCTACAATATTGTAATTTTGAGCCGCTTCTTTAGAGATACCTAAATTATCTGCGTATTGAATGATGAATGTCCAACACATAATTTGTGCAGCCACATAAAATAATTGGGCTAAAACACCTTCGCGGTATTTTCCGTTTGCAAATAATCTCTTAAAAGATTCAGCAGGTGAACCTTGGTCATCATTCTTAGCTCTTTTAGGCATTTTGGATAATGCAATAACTATCAGCATTAAAATAACTACAGCTCCAAGGATAACGTAAGGGTTTCTAATAATGGCTAAATCATGAGTTCTAATGACTGCTTTCTTAGCTTCGTCCAAGGTGGAAAAAATCAATTCACCTGCCTCGTTTCTTATTTCTGAATCTAATGCGGCAAGAATAAATTTTGAAGCTACAAACATTCCAAAAAGTGAACCTATTGGATTGAAGGCCTGAGCAAGATTTAAACGTTGTGTAGCTGTACGGTCATCTCCCATAGATAGAATGTAAGGGTTGGCTGTTGTTTCTAAAAAAGCCAATCCAAAGGTTATAATATAAAGTGAACCTAAAAAGAATCCAAAAACTTCAAACTGTGCTGCTGGATAAAATAACAGAGCCCCAAAGGCATACAATGAAAGCCCTAACAAAATACCTTTTTTATAACTGTATTTTCTAACAAAAAGTGCCGCAGGAATTGCCATAGTAGCATAACCACCATAAAATGCAAATTGAACCAATGCCGCTTTTGCAGTAGAAATTTCCATTACAGTTTTAAATGCGGCAACCATAGGATTTGTTATATCATTTGCAAAACCCCATAGCGAAAATAAGGATGTAATTAATATAAATGGAATTAGAAATTCTTTGGAGACAACTGGTATTTTTTCTGTATTATTCATGTCTTATTTTTAGTTATTTAATAATGCTACACCATTTTAGAAAAATAAAGCATACTATATTTTAAAATGAATTTCATTTATTATAGTATGCTTTACTAACTAAAACAATTTATTCAATATTTAAAAAATATTATTGGTATTGTGCATATACTACTTTTGTTTGCAAGTACTCTTCCATACCATGTTTACCATCAGCACCACCTAAACCAGATTTTTTCCATCCTGCATGAAATCCTTGAATAGCTTCAAAATGCTCTCTATTTGCATAGGTTTCGCCAAAATCTAATTGATCGCAAGCATGCATTACTTTATTAAAGTTTTCAGAGAAAATAGATGATGTTAAACCAAATTCGCTATCGTTAGCCATAGCAATAGCTTCATCTAGCGTACCAAATTTCATTACTGGCAAAACAGGGCCAAAAACTTCTTCTTGCACAATTTGCATATCCTGTTTTACATTGGTTAGTAAGGTTGGTTGGTAGAAATAACCTTTATCGAAATTAGTTGAAGGGCCTCCACCTACTAGAACTTCGGCACCTTCTTTTTTAGCATACTCAACCATTTCTGCTACTTTATCAAATTGATCTTTAGAGACCATACTACTCATGTCCGGGTTGTTAGTAGAAAAAGCATCTTCTACTTTTAATTCACTCATTTTTGTAGTGACCTTATCCATAAATTCATCGAAAATAGAATCTTCAACATAAACACGCTCTGCGCAATTACAAACCTGACCGCTAAAAATTATTCTTGAAGAAACCACTGCATTTACAGCTAAATCCATATTAGCATCAGCACAAACAATAGCTGGCGCCTTTCCTCCTAGTTCCAATGACACTTTTGTTAAATTTGGAGATGCTGCTTCCATAACCTTTTGTCCTGCAAGCACACTACCAGTTAAGCTTATAATACCAGTAATTGGACTTGATGTAAGTGCATTTCCTACTACAGGACCTGTACCGCAAACCACATTTAAAACCCCTGCTGGTAAGCCTATATTTTCAATAAGTTTAGTAAATTCTAAAATAGTATTAGGAGCTATACAACTTGGTTTAACAATACATGTATTACCTGTTACCAAGGATGGAGCAATTTTACGAGCGGCAACAAAAAACGGAAAGTTCCAAGGACAAATACCCACAGCTACACCAATAGGTGCTTTATGTAAAAATATATGTTCCTTTTTACGATCACTTTGAATTATTTCACCTTCTATTCTTCTTGCCCACCCAGCATTGTAATCGTAATAATCTGCAGTAACATCTATTTCAACTTGAGCTAAACCTATTACTTTTGCTTGCTCTTTTGCTAAGGTTTCTGCTAAAAACACTCGGTTTTCACGAATTACATTAGCCATTTTATGCAGGTAACTAGCTCTTTCAATTGCCGTTAACGATTTCCAAGCATGTTGTGCTCCTTGCGCTGCATCTAATGCTAAATTAGCATCTGTAATTGAGCCTTTAGGTATAAGAGATAAAACCTCTTCAGTACAGGGGTTTAAAACTTCTGTAACCTCCGAAGATGTAGATTTTACAAACTTCCCATTAATGTATTGATTAAATTCTTTCATAATTTAGTTTTTATTAAATTTTAGTTAGTTTATTCATGAGCCAAAAAGTTGTAGCTTATTTAACAACATCTTATTAGATTTAACCCCCACTATTTATAAGACTGTGTATAAATATGGACTGCGTACAAAAATAGAATAGGATGTTTAAAAAAAATTTATCCATAATCATCTACTTTATGTATAATTTAAACATAACCTATTTTACAAACACATTAAATTTGTAGCTACATCACTATAAAACATAGCATAACTGTGCTTCTAGCTAAAAAACAATATGAGGCTTTAAAAAAAAAGATGTAAGAAATAAATTTAAGTATACCTACCCGATTTATAAACCGCTGGACTAATACCTGTAATAGACTTAAATACTCTGGAAAAATGATAACGATCTGAAAAGCCTAAATTATAAGAAACACTTTCTATACTTTCATTTGAATGTTCAAATAATTCGCAAGCTTTGGCTATTTTTCTATTTTGAATAAAACTATGCAGCGTGATGTGCATTTCCTCTTTAAACAATCTTGCAAACGAGTTAGGAGCCATGTTTACAAGCGAAGCTAGTTCTGAGTTACTTAATTTTTCTCCCACACTACGCTCTATATACCTGTGTACCGTTAACACACGTGGATCTATATTTATGGTTTTCCATAACTGCGGCCCAATATTAGAAAGCACCTCTTGTATAAAGGACTGTAATTTTAAATTAAAGGTTAACTTAAAATCATAATTTTCTAACCTTAATCTATCAGTAATATAAACCAACCGCTCTTTAAGATGGTCTGTAAGTTCAATTTTAAAAATGCCTGGAAACACATTATCAAACGGTGTACCTAGTTTAAAGTGTGTAAAAAAATGAATTAACGATTTATCTTCATAATCCGCTTCCTTATGTAATTGTGTCAAATTTTTACCGGATACATGTATGCCTGAATTATGTTTATGATTTTTTAAAAAACGTGTAGAAAAAGATGTAAAAGGCGATATAATATAAAGGTAATTAGGATCCATTTTATAAACCTCTTCTTGAAGCTTTAACTCGCCACCTTCATTTTTATTCCAATATATTCTCCAGAAAGGAAATACCATATCGTGACAATCCCACAAATCTAAATACCAATACCGGCAACATAACAACTTCAATTTTACGTCTATAAACTGCTGATTGTTAATAGATGGATCTCCAGAACCAAGTTCTTTGACAAATTTCATTTTTAAGCCGAATGTTTGAATTATACACAAATATACAAATTTTGAATATCGAAATCCCTCTTAAGCCCCATTAACTTTGCATCAGTTTAAATCTATAATAAACAAAACTATGAGCGCTATAAAACTTCCAATTGAAGTACAAAAAGAATTAAGTAAAGTGTCAGAAGTCGCTGGTTATCTATGGCAACGCGAATGGGCAGAACGAAATGCAGGCAACATTTCTATGAATTTAACTTCCTACTTTTCTAAAGAAGACGTACAGGGAATAGGAACTGAAGTTCCATTTGATTTTCCAAAAGGAGCTGCAGGATTTGTTATTTACATAACTGGTACAGGTTGTTACCTCAGAGATTTAGTTAATAAACTTGAAGAAGTTTCTTGTATTCTTTATATAAATGAAGACGCCACAGCATATTCAATAATTTGGGGTGGTAAACGTGAAAATTTTGGACCAACCTGCGAGTTGATTTCCCACTCAAGCATTCACCTTTATAATTCCATTCATAATCCAGAAAACTTAGCGGTTGTACATACACATCCTTTAGAGTTAATCTGCATGAGTCATCATGAATTGTTTGATAACGAAGAAGAATTAAACAGACAAATTTGGATGATGTGTCCTGAGGTAAAAGTGTTTGTACCTAAAGGTATTCATTGTACACCTTATGCCCTATCGAGCACAGAATCTTTAGCAAAAGTAACTATTGAAGCTTTTAAAACAAGAAACGTTTCTCTTTGGGAAAAACATGGTGCAACAGCTACAGCACCCGATGTAATGAAAGCATGGGACTTTTTAGATGTGGCGAATAAAGGCGCTAAAATGTTAATGATGTGTTGGGCTGCAGGGTTTAAACCAGCAGGACTTTCTAACGAACAATTAACTGAATTAGAGCAATTCACATAAAATTAAACTGCTAAAAAAAACTAAAACTTATATTATGAATAGATTAATAGGAAGGTTACCAAAAATAGGCATTCGTCCAGTAATTGATGGTCGTGAACTTGGTGTAAGAGAATCATTGGAAGACCAATGTATGGATATGGCTAAAGCCGCAGCCAAATTAATAGAGGGTAATTTACGTTTCCCTAGTGGCGAACGGGTAGAATGCGTTATTGCAGATACTACTATTGGCGGTGTTGCAGATGCAGCAGCCTGTGCAGATAAATTTAAAAAAGAAGGTGTAGAAGTATCTTTAACCGTAACGCCTTGTTGGTGCTATGGCACAGAAGTTATGGATACCGACCCATTAATGCCAAAAGCTGTTTGGGGTTTTAACGGAACTGAACGACCTGGAGCTGTTTATTTAGCAGCAGCTTTAGCTGGATATTCTCAAAAAGGATTACCTACATTTGGTATTTACGGAAGAGAAGTTCAAGATGCTGGAGATATGAGCATCCCAAAAGATGTTGAAGAAAAATTACTTCGTTTTGCAAAAGCTGGATTAGCGGTTGCTCAAATGAAAGGTAAATCATATTTATCAATTGGCTACAGTTCCATGGGAATTGCCGGTTCTATGGTAGATGTTAATTTCTTGCAAGATTATTTTGGTGTTCGTGCTGAATTTGTAGAATCTGTAGAATTATTGCGAAGAATGGATGAAGGTATTTATGATAAAGATGAATACAAAAAAGCATTAGCTTGGACCAAAGCAAACTGTAAAGAAGGTAAAGATTATAACAGTCCCGATGCTCAAAAATCAGCTGAAGTTAAAGAACAAGAATGGGAAAAGATTATTAAAATGACATTAATTTGTCGTGATTTAATGATTGGAAACCCAAAATTAAAAGCTTTAGGTTTTGGTGAAGAATCAAAAGGCAGAAACGCGATTATGGGTGGTTTCCAAGGGCAACGCCAATGGACAGATTACCAACCAAACGCCGATTTTACAGAGTCTATTTTAAACTCATCTTTCGATTGGAACGGTATACGTCAAGCTTATGTTTTTGCTACAGAAAACGATTGTTTAAATGCGGTTTCTATGCTATTTGGTCATTTATTAACCAATACTGCTCAAATATTTTCGGATGTAAGAACCTATTGGAGCCCAGAATCTGTTGAACGAGTAACAGGTAAAAAGTTAACTGGAATTGCTAAAGATGGAATTATTCATCTAATCAATTCTGGTTCTACAACGCTAGATGCAACTGCACAACAAACTGATCCTGATGGAAATCCCACAATGAAACCTTTTTGGGATATTACCGAAGAGGAAGCTCAAAAATGTTTAGACAACACAAAATGGCCAGCAGCTATTGGTGAATATTTTAGAGGTGGTGGTTTTTCTTCCCAATTTAAAACTAAAGGTACAATGCCTTTAACCATGTGCAGAATTAATCTTGTAAAAGGCATTGGTCCAGTATTACAAATTGTTGAAGGTTGGAGCGTAGAATTACCAGAAGATATTCATACCGTTTTAGATGAAAGAACAAACCCAACATGGCCTACAACTTGGTTTGTACCAAGAGTAACAGGAAAAGGTTTTTTTAAAGATGCTTATTCGGTAATGGCGAAATGGGGTGCAAACCACGGTGCTATATCACACGGACATATTGGTGCCGATTTAATTTCATTAGCATCATTATTAAGAATTCCAGTAAATATGCACAACGTTTCTGATGATGATATTTTCCGCCCAAGTGCATGGTCTGCCTTTGGAGAAAATTTAGAATCTGCAGATTATAAAGCTTGTGCTACTTATGGCCCACTTTACGGATTTAAATAAAACTTAAAGCATATTAAAAATTGAATTCCCCATACATGATTGGAGTTCGTCCTGCTATAGATCTCTAAATTCTTTTTATACTAATTTGATAAGCTTTTCCCTTTTCGAGGGGTTCTAAAACTCCAAAGGGAAAGGCTTTTTATTCCATAAATTTCTAAGAAATGAAAAAAGTTATCGCTGTTTTTGATATTGGTAAGACCAATAAGAAGATATTTTTATTTGATAAAGGTTTTAATGTTGTTTACACAAACTCCATTCGATTTGAAGAGGTTGAAGATGATGATAATGACCCGTGTGATGATATCGAATCTATTGAATCTTGGATACAAACTGAAATTAAAACCATTCAAAAACAAAACGAATACACTATAAAAGCCATAAACTTTTCAACACATGGCGCCTCATTAGTCTATTTAGATAAAGATGGCAATAGAATAACACCGCTTTACAATTACTTAAAGCCTTTAGAAATTGATTTCAATCCTCTTTACGATAATAATGGTGGCGTTGAAGAGTTTTCAAGACAAACAGCATCTCCAGCTTACGGTATGTTAAATTCTGGATTGCAAATGTATTGGTTAAAAAACAGCAAACCTCATTTTTGGAAACAGGTTGATGCTATTTTACACTACCCACAATATTTAAGTTATTTATTTTCTAAAAAACCGACTTCAGATTTTACATCGGTTGGAGCACACACAGCCATTTGGAACTATGACGCAATGCAATATCACAATTGGTTAACAGATGAAGGCATAAAATTACCCGAACCTAAACCAGGAAAAAATGCTGCTTTATCGGTAGTAAACGGTAAAGAAATCTATATTGGTAAAGGCTTACACGATAGTTCTTCATCTTTAATTCCATTGTTGGAAAGTCATGAGAATTCAGATAGCGAATTTGTTTTACTGTCTACCGGAACTTGGATTATCTGTATGAATCCTTTCAGCAAAGAAACATTAACTGCAAATCAATTAAAAAATGATTGCCTATGTTTCATGACACCAGACAAAAAGCAAATAAAATCATCAATGCAATTTTTAGGGCGTGTGCACGAACTTAATGCTATAGCGTTAAGCAAGTATTTTAATGTGGGCAAAAGTCACTTTTTAGAACTTAACTTAAACAAGAACCTCTGTGCTAATATACTTGCCGAATCGAAAGCTACTTTTTTCCCTAACGAGATTGCATCAGACTTTATAGGAGATTTAGATCAACTAAATAATTTTGAAAGCTATGAGCATGCATATTACCAATTAATTTTTGAAATAAGCCAACGTGTTCACCAAGGTATTGAGCGTATTTTAGATGCCGACAATAATTTAAAAGACGTTTATATTTCCGGAGGTTTTAATAGAAATGACATTTTTGTAGAATACCTAACCCAAATGATGCCCGAACAAAAAATACAATTCCCGTCAGGGAAAAACGCAAGTGCATTAGGCGCCGCAATGCTAATGAAAGATTATTTAAACCAATAATAGTAAATACATTTAAATTTTATGAGTAAAATAAAAACACTAGGCGAATTTATTATTGAAAACCAATCTTCATTCCCCTATTCTACTGGCGAATTATCAAAACTATTAAACAGTTTAAGGCTAGCCGCTAAAATGGTAAACCATGAAGTTAATAAAGCCGGATTAGTAGATATTATTGGTGGTGCCGGCGATGTTAACGCGCAAGGAGAAGACCAACAAAAATTAGATGTTTTTGCAAACGACAAATTTATTCAGGCTATTACAAACCGTGATATTGCTTGCGGTATTGTATCAGAAGAAGTAGATGATTTTATTGCTATAAGTGGTAGTAACGAATCAAATAATGGGAAATATGTCGTATTAATGGATCCTTTAGATGGTTCTTCAAATATTGATGTAAATGCATCAGTTGGGACTATTTTTTCCGTTTTTAGAAGAATTACACCAGTTGGCACTCCTGTAGAACTTAAAGATTTTTTACAACCTGGTAAAGATCAAATTGCTGCCGGTTATGTTATTTACGGCACATCAACCATGTTGGTTTACTCTACGGGCGATGGTGTTAATGGTTTTACTTTAAATCCTGCTATTGGATCGTTTTACCTGTCTCATCCAGATATTAAAATCCCTAAAACTGGTAACATCTATTCAGTAAATGAAGGTAACTACACGCATTTTCCGCAAGGCGTAAAAAAATATATTAAATATTGCCAACAAGAAGAAGACGAGCGTCCTTACACATCAAGATATATCGGGTCTTTAGTTTCAGATTTTCATAGAAACATGCTAAAAGGTGGTATTTATTTGTATCCAAATAGCACAAAAAACAAAGAAGGTAAATTACGTTTACTTTACGAAGCAAACCCAATGGCTTATATTACAGAGCAAGCGGGAGGAAAAGCCATTAGCTCTAATCAAAGAATTTTAGATATTGTACCTTCGAATATTCATCAACGTATTCCTTTTTACTGCGGAAGCACAGAAATGATTGAAAAACTTGAATCATTCCTGAAAAATTAATTTAAAATCATTACCAAAAAACAATTTTTTCCTAAAACAATTCGTTATTTTACCATCAAACATCATGTAATAAATTTATAGTTTTATGAATACAAAACAACAGCATATAAAATCTATTTTATCAATATTTTTAATATGCTTTTGCTTATCTAACTCTTATTTTTCTGAGGCTCAAAACTTTAAACGTTTTTCAAATAAAGAAGGTTTTAATCAAAACACTATAAATGCGATAGAACAAGACCGATATGGTTTTTTATGGTATGGCACCCCTAATGGACTTATTAGATATGATGGTTATGAGTTTAAAACTTACACAACACAATCTAAGACCGACGGTAATTTATTAAGCAATTATATCACTTGTCTTTTCAAAGATGAACAAGGCATATTATGGATTGGCACAAACTTAGGTCTTAATATTTATGTCCCTTGGTTAGAAAAATTCTACACAATCCCTTTATCCCAAAAAGGTAAAATAACACACATAAAATCTGGACCATTAGGTCGCATATGGGTTTCTAAAAAAAACAACTTATTAGCTTGTGAAATAGTAGATATTGAAAACGGGACTTTTAAAGTATCAGAAAATATTTTGAAAGATTTCTCAAAATCCTCAATTATTAATTCTTTTGTTTTTAAAAACGAAAACACTCTAGTCTTAGGGACCTCAGTTGGGTTAAAAAGTGTATCATTAAAAAACAATAAAACATTAGTATCCAGTTTCGAGGAATTAAACAATAGGGTAATAACCAAAGTTGTAAATATAGACAACATATTTTGGATTGGAACTAATGAAGGATTATTTAAAGCAACTTTAGATAATAATAGACTCCATGTAATTGAGTCTTTTAATAACAGAAAACTAGAATTCGTTCCTAAAAAAGTAAATACCATCTTTGAAGATCATTTTGGAATGGTATGGGTTGGAACTATAGATAAAGGGTTATTTAAATACAATCAAGAGCAAGACGCTTTTGAGCACTATACATTTAATCAAAAAAACGAACTAGGTTTAAGTAGCCATCAAATTAACGCCCTGTACCAAGATGATTTTAACGTATTATGGATTGGTACAGCACAAGGCGGCATAAATAAACTAGACCTTACTCAAAAACCATTCATTAATTACTCAAGTAACCCATTTGATGCCTTTTCGATATCAGACAATCTAACAACATCAATCTTAGAAGATAAGCGAGGCCATCTCTGGATATCTGGGTATAACTCGCCATTAGTTAGAAGTAAAACCACAATAAACAGTAACACTATCAATAAATTACAATTTGAAAATTTACAATCTCAATTACCTTGGTCCGAAGGTGATATAATGCGTTGTATTTATGAGGACAAAAAAGGTTTTATTTGGTTAGGTTCAGATAAAGCAGTAATCATTTATAATCCGGCAAATAAAAAATTCAAAAAAGTTACTTTTCAAAACAAGGAAAACGTACCATTTAAAGACGATTTCAGAAATATTATTCAAATTGATGAAAACAACGTACTGTTTGCTGGTAACCAGATTGTAATTGTAGAAAACCCTTGGGAAGAAATAAAAAATAAAACTAAACCAGTTTTAAAAATCAAATCAAAGTCCGATTTAAAAGACAGTCGTGTAAACACTGTACTCGAAGACGGAAAAAATTCATTTTGGTTTGGTACAAATAAAGGTCTATTAAAAGGCGTATTTAAACAAAACGAATTAATAATTGAACAACAGTATACGGCCAATAGCATAGACGAAATAAAATTGAGTTACGATAATATATTTTCTCTTCACAAAGAAAATAATAATCTATGGATAGGAACATTTGGTGGTGGCTTAAATAAAATGACATTGAACAACCAAGGATTGCCTATTAAGATTGAATATTTTAGAAAAAACGATATACTTCCTGACGATGCAATTTATGGAATTTTACAAAATGGCAAATCCCACCTATGGTTGAGTAGTGATATGGGGCTTATAAAATTAAATATAGACAATTCTACTATTAACGTTTTTGATGTAAGAGATGGGTTAGCTCATAATAATTTCAGACAAAATTGTTACTTTAAAGGAAAGTCAGGCTATTTCTACTATGGTGGGCTAAACGGCCTAATTATATTTAATCCAGAAAACATAAAATTAAATAGGCAACCTCCTGAAATTCTAATAACATCTTTATCAATTGATAATAACCTAGTAAAAATCAATAAAGAGGTTGGCAATAAAGTTATACTTGAAAAGTCAATATCTGAAACTGAGCAAATATCCGTAAACCAAAAACATAACATAATTGCTTTTAATTTGGTGGTAAAACACACATCTGAACCTTCAAAAAATAAATTGGCATATAAATTAGAAGGATTTAATCATGTTTGGATAGAAAAGCCAACAGGTAAAACTACAGTAACCTATACCAATCTTTCTGCTGGAGATTATATATTTAAAATAAAAGCCGCCAATGGCGATGGTATTTGGAGCACAACAGACAAACAACTTCATATTAAAATCTTACCACATTGGTATAACACATGGTGGAGCTATTTGCTTTTTTTCATTATTTTTATATCAATAGGTATTGGTATCATCATTTATTTTGTAAAACATGAAAGGCTCAAACAGGGGCTTATCTATGAAAAAAAGGACAAGGAAAGAATAGAAACTATAAACCAAGGAAAGTTTCGTTATTTTACTAATTTATCACATGAATTTAGAACTCCCCTAACATTAATTTCAGGTCCTTTAGAGCGAATAATAGCTAATAACACCAACTCGAAAGAAGCAAAATATTTAGCTATAATTGAAAAAAACACAAAACGCCTTTTAAGTTTAGTGGATCAATTAATAACATTCAGGCAAGCAGAACAAGGCCATGTCAAATTAAATCTTACCAAATGTACATTAGGAGACTTTATTTACCCCTCTACCGAAGCCTTTGAAGATTATGCCCTTGAAAAAAACATTAATTTCTTTTATAAAATAACAAAACCCAATGAAGACATTGTTTTGGATGTAGAAAAAGTTGAACGTATTATTTTTAATTTACTATCAAATTCGTTTAAAAATACGCCTACACAAGGCAATATTAGTATTGAAGCTGGCATCTCATTTTTAAATGACCAAAAAATAATTAATATTGATGTTGTTGATACTGGAAAAGGAATTCCTCCGGAAAAATTGATCAATATTTTTGAGCGGTTTTATCAATTAGGAAGTAAAGCAGGAGATATAAGTGGTGGTGGCATAGGCTTATCCTTTTGTAAATCACTCACTAATTTACTTGGAGGTGAAATTTCGGCAAAAAGTAAGCCGGATGTTGAAACACGTTTTTCTGTAAAAATACCATCTAAACAAATTGAGGATTATTCATTAGATGAGTCAAAGCTAATTGAAAAATCTTATATCAAAGATTGGGTTCCATTATCAAATACAGTAAATGAACTAGCCTCTTTATCATCAGATACACAAGATCAAAAAGAATATACTGTCCTTGTTGTTGAAAACGAGTTAGATATTCAGAATTTTTTAATGACCGAACTTTCTGTAAAATATAACATTATTATCGCTAGTAATGGTGTTGAAGCGCTTGAAAAATTAAAAGTAAAGGAACCCGATTTAATTGTAAGTGATGTTATGATGCCAGAAATGGATGGTTTTGAATTCTGTGAAAAACTAAAGTCCACATCAGAAATTTGCCATATTCCTATCATATTATTAACTGCTCTGGAGGACAACGACAATCTTATTAAAGGTTTAGAATATGGTGCTGATGACTACATAAGCAAGCCCTTTTCGTTTAAACATTTAGAATTACGAATTAACAAACTCATTCAATCTAATCTAAAAATTAAAGAATACTTTGCAAAGAATAGCTCACTTCCTAAAGACAATAGTATTGGCTTGGAACTTTCGAAAAAAGACGAAGCATTTATTGCGAATATAATTGAGGTCATAGAAACAAACCTTTCAGACTCCACTTTTGGAGTTGAAGAGTTATCTAAAGAAGTAGGGATAAGCACTTCACATTTTTATCGTAAGCTAAAACAGCTTACTGGTCAAGTTCCTAACGTTTATTTAAGAAATTATAGATTACAGCGTGCTGCCGAACTACTAATAAGTAACGAAGGTTTTAATGTGGCTCAAGTCATGTATCAAATTGGTATTGAATCAAATTCTTATTTTTCTACTTCATTTAAAAAACTACATGGTGTATCGCCTTCAGAATTTTTAAAAAATAAAAATTGATTTTAAACTTCTTTATAACCTAAAACCTAAGTAATCACTCTAAAAAAGGTAAATACAAGCAAAAAAAAGGCGTATTACAGCAAATAAACTTGTAGTGATTAGTATAATTTTGATGAATATTAATTCATAAAAACATACTATCATGAAACAAAAATTACTTTTATTAATCGCAATCGCGTTTGTTAACATTACTAGTTTATCTGCTCAAATTTCAGGGAACTCTTGGTATCTAAATCATGCAACTAATGATATTATAACTCCTACAAACATTATTTTTGGTTCGTATTCTGCTTCAGAAACAAACCCAAATACTACTGGAATTAACACTAGTACCACAGTATCTAGTTTTGTCAAAGCCGATGGGAATCATTCTCAAATTAAATTTGATTTAAGCGCAGCTCCAATTACAGATCTTACAACAACAACATTTAAAATTCAAGCTTATTTAGATGTAGCTCAAGCTACAGTAGATGCTGCTACTGCATGTAATATCCGTATTCAGTTAAAAGATGTTGGATCAAACACTAGTACAACAATAGTAACTAAGACCATAAGTGTTGGACAAGAATGGGTAGAATACACTTTTGATTTTTCGGGAATTACTCAATCAGCTTCTAGTTATGATCAAATGATTATATATTTCGCATCAGCAGATACTGATGATGATGCTATAGGGTTTGAATACTTTATTGATGCTTTACAAGGACCAAATTTGGGTACTTTAAGTTCTAACGAAATTTTAACAAATAATTCTAAATTACAAATTACTCCAAATCCAGTTAGCCATAATTTTCAATTAAGTGATAGTAAAGATGTAAAGAATATTCAGGTTTACAATATCAATGGTTCTTTGTTAAAAACATTTACGGTTTCTGACAACTATAGTGTTAGTGACTTAGCAGATGGAATATATATTGCTAAAATCAATACAGCTTTTGGTTCTAAGGTAGTTAAAATTGTAAAAAAATAATTATCTATTTTTAAATAATTCTTAAAAGAGATCCCATCATCAAAAGGTAATATGGTCTCTTTTTAGTTGATAATTATTTTTAATTTGTTGGTTTCATATATGGGTTTAAGCCCCTACAATTTCACTGCAGCACTATAGTGACAAAAAAATAATGTCTTTATGATATGTAGAATATTCATTTACTTTTTGTGGGGACTGGTTCTAATCCATAATAAGTGTTGTGGTGTTTTAATACAATTAGCTTAATCTATTTATTTCATTTTTTAAGAGATAAGCTATAATTAGAAAAAGAAAAATTATTGATGAAAAAAAGCATATTACTAATAATATACTTGTTTATTTTACAGGTTTTTTCGCAATCCACCAATGGTCCAGAATATATAAAACAAGAACTTACTAATAGTGGTGTTTACACTTCACCTAACTTTGAATTCACAACAGCATACGATTCATATAACACTGTTTCTGTAAACGGAACAATACGAGGGATGTTCTTCGAGGGACTTCCTTATACTAATGCTGCAAATGGAAATAATGATACAAAAGTATTTGCATGGTATGGTGAACCTGCTGGTCTTGCTGTAAATGAAAAAGTCCCAGCCGTAATATTAGTACACGGTGGTGGAGGAAGAGCTTTTACCGAGTGGGTAGCAGAATGGGTTAATAGAGGCTATATAGCAATAGCTATGTCTAATAGAGGGACTACGCCAGATGATTCTGACACATTTCAATATGCAGGTCCAAGTCAACCATTTTTTTTCTCAGACAATGATGGTCTTTTACAGGATCAATGGTTTTACCATGCCATAGCCAATTCCATGCTTTCTAACAGTTTACTAAGAAATGATTCTTTTACCACGCATGTAGATAAAAATAATATTGGAATTACAGGAATTTCTTGGGGAGGAATTATAAACACGGTTATTGCAGGTATAGATGAACGCTTAGATTTTGTGATTCCTGTTTATGGTTGTGGCTTCTTATACAATTCACCTGTGTATTCCAACCAATTTTCTCAAATGAGTACCATTGCCCAAAATTTTTTCCTAGAAAACTGGGAACCTTCTTTGTATGCGCCTTTACATACTGCACCAATATTATATGTAAACGGCAATAAAGATTTACAGTTTACCTTAAATATTTTCGGAAAAACATACGAAACCTCTAATAGTACTGAAAAATTCCTTCGAATAGAAAACCTAATGGGACATGGTCATGGTGCTGGACGACAACCCGAAGAAATTTATGATTTTGCAGACTATATTACTGGTTTTAATACCAATGCAGTAAAACCATTAGAATTTACTTCTGAAACCATTGATAATAATAAAAACATAAACTATAGCTACAGTTTTGAAGGAGCTGTTGATGAAGCACTGTTGTTTTACACTAAAGATACTTTACAATGGGGTAAAGCAGATGATAAGTATTTGTGGTTAACACAAACTACAAACTTAAACAAAGGTGTAAATTCAGGAGTAATTACAACCACACTTCCAGATGACGCCCAAGCATACTATGTAAATGTAAATAATACTACTGATGGATTAATGTATAGCTCAGTTATCAAATATGCCATTAGGGATTATGATTGGTATAATTATGAAACAGATACATTTAACACACTAATTAATAATACTTCAGGAGGTACTTTAACAGAGGACACCACAAACCCCAATACTTCTGGTATAAACACAAGTACTTATGTAGGTAAGTTTGAAAAAACATTGGGAGATGATGCCAAAATTGTTTTTAATTTAAACGAAAACATTACCGATATTTCAGTATTCAAGCAAAAAATCAAGTTATATATAAGTAATGCTGACTTATCTTCTATTACAAACAATAAAGTAAGAATCTATTTATCAAATTCTGAAATAGATTATAAAACAAGCAGTTTATATGAAGAAGCTATTCTAAACTCTGGACAATCATGGATAGATTACACCTTTGACTTTACAACAAAAACAATACCTACAGACATTCTATATGCAGGCGGTTTTAATCAAGCTATTTTAGTTTTTGCTCCAGATGACACAACAACTTCAGGGACAGTTTATTATTATGATGATTTACGAGGCACGATAGATCAGCCTGAATATATAGCTCCAGAACCTTACTATAATTGGTTGAATTATACGGAAGATATTGCCGTAGAAGAAATCAATTATGTAAGCAAAGTTGGAGGTGATTACACCAAATTATATGATATATCATTAGATACTGATGTAACAAGTAGTGGATCTACATCGGGAATAGCTACAAAATTTACTAAAACAACAGAAAATAGCTGGCAATTTGCCCAAATGCGTTATGATTTTGAAGATGGCGCAATTAAAGACACCGAAAGTATCACCTTTAAATTAAATGCTCTATTTAAACCAGAAACTATTTCAGAAATAAACATATTAAGCGACGATAGCAGAAGTGTAAGCATCTATCTGCAAGATAGAGTGGGAAATACTAATTTGAATCAAAAATTTCAAAAAGCATATTTTACCCAAACTAATGTATGGGAAACCCTAGAGTTTACATTCACATTATCCGAACTAAGTGCTTATGACAGATTGATAATTATGCCAACTGCAGGACTTACATACCCCATAGATGAAGATGGAAATGAGTTAATAAACGAAGACTTAATTTACTATATAGAATCTTTAACTGCTAATGAAAATATAGGAGCAACCTTATCTATTGAAGATTCTTTCCAACCTTCAGAAACATTATTAGTATATCCAAACCCTGTAAAAAGTATTTTACGAATTAACAAAACGGCTAAAAATACCGAAATACTAAATATCTTAGGACAAAAAATACAATCTTTTAAAAACACAAATCACTTTAATGTATCCCATTTAAAAAATGGCTTATATTTTTTAAAAGTAAACATAGAAAACCAGCCTACTCAAGTATATCGTTTTATAAAAAAATAATTTATTTGATTACAGTATAAAAGCTAATTATTATTAGGTTAAAAACACCTAATCTCATCTTGAAGGCAAATGTGGATAGGCTTAGTGGTGAGACTAGAACATCAGGATAACAAAAACAGCTCTTTGAATAGCATATTTACAAAATCTTTAATCAATAAATACAATGAAAAAAGGAACACTAAATGCCATATTCCTAATGCTCTCCAGCACACTCATTGCACAAAATGTAATTGGAGTAAATCCAGAAAACGCTTTAGATGAGGCCTTTTTTAAATTTATACCATCTATTGATTATAGTGGCATATTAGCACAAAGTGGCACCACAAGTTTTACAACCAACTACTCACCTTCTGGAAGTTATTGGCTTGACCCTACAGCAACTGATGAAGAACATGTTTATTTAGCCAAATTACAGCATGAAGCAACTACATCAGAAAACTCATGGGAACTTAGAATAGGTCAAGGGGGACAAATTTACTCCTTTAAAAGTGCTTATGGCGAAGGCATCCCTCCTCAGTCTAAAGAACATTCCACTTGGAATGATGAGGTTTGGCAACCTGTTTCTGTTTCTGGCTTAAATAACAGAGATTTTACATCTGCCTTTTATTTTATTCATGGAGCTGGGGCCTATAACAACGATGGTATTGAAAAAACCTGGTATAGTCCTTTAATGGCTTCTTATTATGATACTACTGAAAAATCCTATTCTGTTACCAATTGGGGGGCACAAGCACATATTCCTTCTCTGTACAAATCAGAAATTTTATACACAACAAAATATAGAGAAATTGGAGAAGGTGTTTTAGAAGTCACCTACTTCATTAAAAATTTTGGAGATGAAACCATGGTTCACATCAATGCGCCTTGGGGAGGTGTTCGTGCTTCCAATTTACGTAGTAAATTTGTAGGGCTACCAGATGGAAGTATTGAAATTTCAGAAGGAAATACAGGTACTACAGTCGACACCAGAGATATTGATGAAACCGGTGGGTTTGTTATATGGTCTGAAGATACGATTAACAGTACTGCAGCCTCAATGGGAATGATATTTGGAAACGAAGTTAAAACCGCTGAATTAGCGGAACATGGTTTAAGAAATGTTTTTTTTAGACTTGGACAAGTTGGTGGAGATACAAATCCGCGAGATTATACTTTATTTACCGTTATTTCACAAATAGACATAAAGCGTGGAGATACATTTTATTACAGAACGTATTATATAAACGGAACAAGAGATTTTGTTCAAGAAAAAGCAAATCTACTAGCTCCGTATAGCGATTATGGCTTTATAGAACCTAATGCCGCCGAAACGCCTAAAACAATAATTTCAGTTGCAGATTCCAATGAAGGACTCTCACAAACAATCTATTTAAATACAAGTTTCACCAAAGATATGGTTCCTATATTTCTTATGAAAAATACGGTAACAGGAAAAGAATACATTTCACCAGATCCTTATTACAATGTCACTACCGAACCTTTGGTAAATCCATATAATGTCGGGGACCCTGAATATGAAACCTATCAAAATAGGTTTGTATATAAAATTCATGAAAGTGATATCGAACATGTTAGGCTTTTAGGATATGCCTATGACAAAAATATGTCTGGCAACTCCGCTTTCTCACTTCTTGATGACTTGATTTTGGACAATACCAAAGTTGTTCTAACAGATCAATATCTCAACCAATTATGGGTTCAAACCTCAGAAATTTTACCTAATCTTGCCTTAGATGGAGTGGCAACACAATCTTCCACCCTACACAGTGGCGATGCTTCTAGAGCTATAGATGGAAATCCAAACGGTGCGTTTTCAGGGGCATCTGTAACACATACTGGCTCAGATGCTGAAACATATTGGCAGGTAGAACTAGATGCAGAATATCCTATTGGACTCATTAACGTTTTTGGCAGAACAGATAGTTGTTGCTTAGAGCGTCTTTCAAATTTTACCGTGTTGGTTTATGATGCGAATGGAGAATTAACCTTTTCTCAAACATTTGACACCTATCCCGACCCTTTGATTTCCATAGACGCAAATAGTGCTATAGGTAAAACGATAAAGATAATTAATAAAACTGGCTTACCATTATCTTTAGCAGAAGTTCAGGTTTTTGAGGCATTAAACCTATCGGCTACATATCCAGAAAATAACATTGAATTGTTTCCTAATCCTGTAAAAACTTCATTTAAACTAAACAAAAACAATATTCAAAGTATTAATATTTATAACATTTCAGGGAAATTAGTAAAGATTTTTAATAAGCCCGAAAACGAGTATATTATTGATGGTTTAGTAGCCGGAATTTACATTGCTAAAACAATAGATTTTGGAGGAAAAACAGCTATTGGGCGTTTAATAAAGTTATAGCCAGAAGTAACAAATGAATCATCCTATAAAAAAAGCCTCAATCGTAATCTAGTTATCACTCAGAAAAACTAAAAAGAAATATTTCAAATTTGATTTATCTGGAAATTCAGTTAAAGTTGTAATGTACTTACCTACTAGCAATATAGCTTTAATAAATTAAAGGTAGTGAATTTATATTGCTGCTTTTTTTGTACTTCAATAAAATAAAAACCGAATGTTTGACTTATTAGCAATTTATTATATCTATTAAAGCTTACAACAAACAGTAAATAGGAATAAATGAAAGAAACTAGCAATTAATTGATCGATTACAGAAATAAGTAAAACCAAAGTTTTAATAATTTTGAAGTTAGAGATAGAAATGTTTTCAAAACTTTATGTTATTAAATATTTATGGACAAAGTTGAAAGAAAACAAGATCTGAAAAACTAATTAAAAATTAAAAAAAATTAAAAAATGAAGAAAATTTTATTCACTTTAGTATTGGGATTATTAGTTAACATTACTACTATGGCACAATCTAATAACGATCGACGCGCGGAAAGAATTACACAGCAAGCTATAGAAAAAATAGAGAGAACAATAACCTTAAAAGAAGAAGAGAAAAAGACCTTTGTTACCTTGAAAAAAGAACAACTGTTTAAACATTTTGAAATTGTTGAAAAATATAAAGCAGATGATCCTGAAATGTTTAGAGAAAAAATAAATGAAAATAACCAAAAGTTAAATAAATCGATGTTTGAAGCTTTTGGTAAAACAAGAGCTAGAGAAATATTAGGTGCAATGAAAAATAAATAAAAAGTTGTTTTATTAGTTAAAAAAGCATTAATAAATTATTGTTAATGCTTTTTTAGCTTAAAATATAAAATGACAAATTTAGAGATAGAGAGTTAATTACTTATTAAACCCTTGTAAGTGATTTGTTAAAAATTATTGAAATAAAAATGATTATTAAAAGATGAAATACAGAGAATAATGATTGATTTTGATCAATTGTTTTTAGTTTATTGTTCATCCAAAATTATTTATTGAAAATGAAAAAAATATTACTTAGTACGCTTTTTGCTTTGGCTTTTTTGGGTATTAAAGCTAATGCTCAAGAATCTCTTGAGGGTTCTTGGGGGGTTCGTCTAATTGTTAGTGGCGGTTCTAAATTGGATAGTAATGCTGATGATGATGACTGGGTTGCAGGTGCACAAGAAATTGTAAATGAACTACCTTCTGCTGGCCATGTAATCACTAATTTTACACACCCTGCACATGGCTATCACTTTACCTTAAGAACTAATGCTAATGTGGATATTGCAAACGAAATTCATCAAGATTTTGTTCCATCACTTGAAAATGAACAAATTATTTTAGACGTTATCAACGTATTAAAAAACGGAGGGAAAAAAGTCATTCTTTATATAGCTACCGATGGTCCATCTGCACGTGGAGGTACACCCGACAATGCTACTTATGAAGCAGCATGGGCAAACTACTATAATAGCACGTTTGGCGGAGATGAGGGAGCAGCGTGGAGAAATCTAGCTAGAGGTTTTGCAGAACGGTTTAAAGGTTTGGCAGATGGGTATTGGCTAGATCATACAGGTAGTTGTCCTGGAGGCATTGTAAATTTTATAGCTATGTTAAAAGATGTAGACCCTACTTTGCTTATTACCGGTAATGGTGTTGAGGAAAATGTAACAGACTTTGATGATTATTTTGAATACCCGGATGGAACTGTTATGCAAGTTGATGTAGATGGACCAAACGATACAGATCCAACAAATTACAGAATAAAAACATTTAACACGTTCTCTCCTTACTTAGAGTTTACTTCTGGTCACCCAACACCATTAGCACAAGGTGCACCACCTAACTCTTGGGCTTATGAAGAATTTACATTTCCAGAAATAATTGCTCAAACTACTTATTTTAATCCTGATACAGATCTTGTAAAGCATGCTTGGATGCCGATGAGACAAAGATGGACTAATAGTAGTTACCCTTTGTTGTTTGAAATAGAGCAAGCCTACAGATTTGTACGTACGTTAACAGATGGTAACTGTGCCATAACTTGGGGAAATACGCAAACCGATGGTAAAATTACGCCAGAGGAAATGGATATAATGAAGGCAATAGATTCAAGATTAAGAATGTCCCCCATGCCTGATTACGTTCCCTATTCAAGACCCGAAGGGGCAATATTAGTTGGTGAATCAACAAATAATCGTTATCAACTTATCTTTGCTGATCAACTTCCAGACAAAGAACTTGGTGACTCGGACATGCCAACAGGAGCTTTAGCGAGTTCTGGATTACCAGTTACAACTACTAGTTCAGATACATCAGTAGCTACAATCGTAAACAATCAAATTCATATTGTAGGTATTGGAACAACAACAATAACCCACACACAAGCTGGTAATTCTGTGTATGATGCAGCGGTAGATGTTACTAGAACTTTAACAGTTGTAGAAGAACTTAATGCAATAACTGCTCAAGTTATAGTTACTTCAGGTGGAGGAGAGCAAACATTTGCTATAAATGAAGCACTAGAACCTAATATTGTATCAGGTTTGCTAGGTGTATTTTCTTCTAATGAAACATATACACAACTAAGAGGAACTAATACCGTTTTAAATAATATTAGTGGTAAATTAGAATTTTATGTACAAACTGATTCAGGGAACAAAACAGGGAATATAGCATTTGATTTTAGAACTGTCGCCGGAACTCAAGCTACAGTTACCGTTACTGTAGAGGGTTTGACTCCACAAGTATATAATGTAGTAAATACGAATACAGACATATTGGTAAATTCTGGAGGTGTATATGATCAATACCGTCTTGATTTCACAAATACTGTAGATTTTAGTAATACACCTACTAAAGTTTCCATAGAAGTTAACGATTTAGACCATGGTAGTGCAACAATTGTAACTGCTGCAAGATTTTATAATTTTCATTATACAAACCAAGAAGAATTATCAAATAATTCTTTTGTTAAAAACGATACATCTTACATAGTTATTCCAAACCCAGTAAAAGATAGTTTTGTTATAGGAGGAGATTTTAATGAAAAATTTGAAATGTTGGAAGTTTTTAACATTTCAGGAAAATTAATTAAATCATTCAAAAACCAAACTAATTTTGACATAAGCGACCTAACCTCTGGTTTGTATTTTGCTACTGTAAAAACTGCAAATCAAATTACAGTAGTAAAATTAATAAAAGAATAATTATTATACTGAAATCTAAATTTTTATGTTCTATAGATATACACTATATCATATCTATAGAGCATAAAAACTTTGGACTTACAACAAAAAAACTGCCTTTATAACAAACGACTAGATAATAAATTTATCCTTCTATTTTTCCTATTTTTCTGTTTTCACTTCCTTTTGCAATTCCAACATTTAAATCACCTAGTTCTTTTCTGTATTGTTCTACAACCTCCATTAGTTCAAGTACTTTTTCTGGGTAGGATTCAATTACATTAATACGTTCTCCAGGGTCTCTCATCATATTGTAAAGTTCAGGTTGGTCTATAGTCATTTTTACTTTTCTTGCACGATAACCATCATTTCTTGGTTTTATGTTAGCAGATCCATAGGTATGTGGTAAAACCAATTTCCAATTCCCTTTTCGCACACCATTTAGATGATTTTTTCCAAAATAATAAAGAATGGTTTCACGTGGGCTAGCTTCAAAGTCGCCTTTCCAAAGTGACGTAATATCAACACCATCTATTTTATTATTAGATAGTTTACCATTTGTTATTGAGGTCAATGTGGGTAGCAGATCAATTGCAGACGCTAACTTATTACAAACAGTTCCTTCAGGACTATTTCCTGGCCAACGAATTATGAATGGAACACGTTGTCCTCCTTCCCAACTTGTAAATTTCCCTTCTCTTAATCCCCCTGTAGAACCTGCATGATTACCATAGCTCAGCCAAGGACCGTTATCAGAAGTAAAAATAAAAATTGTATTATCTTCTAGATTGTTTTGCTTTAATGCTTTGTTTATTTCACCTACAGACCAATCTATTTCCATCATAACATCACCGTATAACCCATGTTTGCTTTTTCCTCTAAACTTTTCAGATACGCCAAGAGGAACATGCCCCATGGTATGCGGCACATACAAAAAGAAAGGGTTATCTTTATTTCTGTTAATAAAATCAACGGCCTTTTCGGTATATAGAGTTGTTAGTTTATCTTGATCTTTCAAGCTAGAAATTGTTTCAGAAATTCCATTTCCTACTATCAAAGGTAGCTCGGGATAACTCCCTCTACCCCTGCCTTTTGGCAATTTTTCACCTGTAACATTATCATATGGCCACATATCATTTGAGTAGGGTAAACCTACAAACTCATCAAAACCATGTTGTAATGGTAGAAACTCTTTTTGCCATCCTAAATGCCATTTTCCAAAGCAAGCTGTAGCGTAATTTTGGTCTTTAAACATTTCGGCTATGGTTAATTCAGATGTATTCATTCCAATAGTATCTCTTGGAAATAGAGCTCCAGTTAACCCAATTCTATTAGGATAGCAACCTGTTAAAAGTCCAGCTCGTGAAGCACTACATACAGGTTGAGCTGCGTAATAATTAGTAAACCTCATGCCTTGACTTGCTATATGATCTAAATTTGGGGTTTGAAAACCTGTTGCTCCATAACAACCTATATCACCATAGCCTTCATCATCTATTAATATAAGTACTACATTAGGCTTTTTATTATTTTGTTTTTGTTTGCTTTGACTACAATTATTTAATAAAACTGAACTCATAAAAATTAAAAGCATAAATTTTCTCATAATTGAAATTGTTAATTATATAAGGTGATTTTAATGTGTTTGCTTTTTTAGTTTTACTTGTTTTGAAGATGGTTTATTAATTCTTTTGAAACGGACATTTTCAAGTTTTCTATAACTTGCCTTATTGAAATGCAAATTGAGCTTGTGACCATGGTGAACTAATAATATCGTTTTGTTGTGTTTTTCCTTGGGTACTTAGTTCTTCTTTTATTTGTCTAATTAATAAATCTTTCAATTCCTTAACTTTATCTGTATATTTATCTGCTATATCATGTTGTTCTTTAATATCTGTTTTGGGAACTGACAAAAGGACTTCTCCTTTTTCTATTTTTTATTTACTTTTAGATTTTGCAATGTACCTTTATGAATATATTTATAGTTTATTCTATGTTAGAATAGTATTACAACTTCAAAAATAACCGAACTACTTCAAATAGACTTTCTTATTTCGACCATTAAATTGCTAGATTAAACAATTATTTGTCAATTGAAGTGTTGTGAGATATCTTTGCAAAACCTTATAGTTTTGAATAAGAAAAGCTAACTAAAACATAGCTGTATTCTTTTAATTTAACTGATTTTACGCATTCAAATCAGTTATTTCGTGTCTAGTCGGAAACAGACACTATTTATGTAATGATTAATTTTATTACTTATTTAAGATTCACAAATTCCGCCTGAGGCCAAGCATGCCTTATAGAATCATTTTGCTGAACTTTACCTGGAGTACTTCTACCATCTTTTATTATTTGAGCTAACAATTCTTTTAACTCCTTAACTTTATCAGGGTGTTGCTTTGCTATATTATTTCTTTCTTTTACATCTGTTTTTAAATTGTATAATATATATTCTGGAAGTGGGGTTTTAAGTTTATGTGGTTTTCCTCCAGGTGTAATTCCTGAGTTTGGCGAAACAATTAGTTTCCAATCTCCTTTTCTAATAGCAAAAATTCCAAATTTATCATGATGTACAGTAGCTTTTCTATTATAGGTTCCTTTTTGTGTTAATAAAGGCATCATACTATAACTGTCCTCAGCTTCGTTATCTTTTAATTGATAGTTTACTAGATCCGCAACAGTAGCCATAAAATCAGTAGTACAAATAGTTGTATTACAAACTGAATTAGGCTGTACTTTTCCAGGCCATTTTACTAAAAAAGGAACTCTATGTCCTCCTTCTAAATAACTACCTTTAGAGCCACTATAAATATAACTAGGATTATGATTTTTCTTTTTTAACACACCAATATTAGCTGTTGATGCTGCACATCCATTATCACTCGTAAATACAATCATCGTGTTTTCCTCTATTCCTTGACACTTAAGTGTTTTAAAAATATCTCCCATCAAATCATCTACCATCATCACAAAATCTGCATATTCGTTGATATCGCTTTTCCCTTTCCAAGGAGCTATTGGCAATACTGGACTATGTGGGGCTGGTAATGGCAAATAAAGAAAAAAGGGTTTTTCATCATTTGCCTTTTCTTTAATATAAGAAACTGCCTTGTTTACAAAAGTGGGCAAAACCTGGTCGTGTTTAAAATTATCCGCGATAGCTCCTTTCATCCAGGCAGTAAATGGAAACTCTTTTCTGCTTCTTTCTGTTATTTTTGTGGGTATTTGGGTGGCTTTATCATTCTCTAAATATACATAAGGAGGCATATTTAAAGAAGTGGAAATAGCGTAAGAATAATCAAATCCTAAATCTAAAATTCCGAATTTTAAAGGTTTGCTATAGTCTATTTGATTGAAGTCCAATCTATCTCCCCTCCTATCTGTTATATGATCAAATTCTGGACTATTGTTTTTCATAGACCAATTTAAACCAAGGTGCCATTTACCAATATTTGCTGTTTGATAACCGTTTTCTTGCAACAATTTAGCCACCGTTAATCGATCTTTTCTAATTAATGTAGGAGCATTTCCCAAAACGATAAACTCTTTTAAAGGAGTTCTCCAGCTATATCTACCCGTTAAGATACTATAACGTGAAGGAGTACAAATAGAAGAAGTGGTATGTGCATCTGTAAATCTCATACCTTCAGTTCCCATTTTATCCAAATGTGGCGTAGGGATTTTACCATTTTCATTATAAATTGTCAAATCACCAATACCTAAATCATCCGCTAAAATATAGATGATATTAGGTTTTTTATCTTGGGAATACACATTACTTTGCATAAAGATGCATTGTAATATGATTATTATAATCAGCGAATTATTTTTTAACATAATTTGTTTCAATTTATTGTTATATACTTTATTACTTACTGTGCCCCAAAAGAGATTATGGCATTTGCCAATCTTTTAGCAAGTATACGTGCTTCTTTTGTAGAGAATTCTTTTGTTTTCCCAGATAAATATCCAGCAGGTAAACTACTAACGTCTTTATATACAAAAGGAATAACATATACCTCTTTTTTTTCTTCAAAGTACTTTTCTGCAATAGCATTGAGTCTTTTTGCAACAAGAGCTTTCTTTTTATTTTTACCAAATTCTGATGGAATAGGAGTCCAATAAATTTTATTTGATTTTTTGTTTAAAATTTTCCAAACATCCTCTAAGTATTTAAAAAACTCTTGATCTGTAATATTTGAATCCAAATTATTTTCTCCGATAGAAAACACAACTCTGTCAATTTTATTTTTACCTATATTCTCAGAAATAGTTTTAGCGGCATTCTTACTATTATCTAAATTAATAGGACCTAATGTTTTTACAACACCCTCAAGCGTTTGCATTGTAGCGTAATTCAAACTAAGCGTTACTGGATCACCAACAAATAGCAATGTTGGTAACTCTACACCTGATGAATTTGGTGCTATTTTTGTGCCCTCAAGATAATCTGGCATAACCTTAGGTATTCCATAATATTCTCTTTTTACAGATGCTATCTGCTTGTCATAAACTTTAAAACGCTCAATTTGAGCTTTCTGTAAAGAAAGATCATATACCTTATCAGTAGATATTGGTAAAGCTCCGTTAAAAGAAACGCCTAAATTTGTCATTAATGTTTGTAAAATACGATGTGATTTTTCTCCACCAGCTTTTAAATCTAATTGAGATATTAATACACGACCACCTTTTGCTTTTAACTCCATTACAACAGGGTCTCTATTTACAAACCAACTGTTTTGACGTAAATCACGAACTCCATTAAGTTGTTCACCATATAAATGGTTGGTAGGTTCAGATCCAATATGCCAGTTACTTATTAAAATCTGATGATCTTCAACCGCATAAACCGGGTTCATATCTTTTATTTCAATACCGTATTTAAACATTTCTTTTGAGTTCCAATCTAAATCAATATTTGCAATACCAGATAGAAGAGGATTTAAATTTGGCTCAAATGGATAAGGAACCAATACACCTTCATAATAATCAACATACTCTTTTGGTGTTCCAATTCTTTGCCAAGAAACAGGAGCTTTAATACATTTAAAACGTTGTTCAAAATAAGGCTCTGTTAATTGTAAAGATCTACCTGTAATTTCACGGATTAACTCAATTGACTCTGGGCTTACTTGTGAAAATAAAATAGTTCCACCAGATTTAAGATGTTTACTTAAGTCTTTTTTGTTTTTTGATAATTCTATTGCATCATTTGCTTCTACAACAATGATGTCTGTTTTTGAGGTTTTAGAGATATTAGATACTTCATCAATATCCATTTTTTTCAACCAATTACTCAAAAATCCATTACCTATTAGATGAACCTTTCCTAAATCTTTACTGGGCTTATAGCCATCTAAATAATTTAACATTCTATTTAAAAGAAATCCAGCCATAGGTTCCTTATTATTTTGAATATTCAAAGCACTTTCTAAAAGAACACCTTTTCCAATAAAAGTTTCTTGAAGTGCGGCTTTTGATCCATCTTTATTTCCAAATAAGATTCTTCTTGTATTTAAAGATTCTGGGAAAGGTATAGATTGTAATGAACTACCACCTCTCCAAAAAGAAAAGTCTTCTTGCCCTAAATTTTCTAATAGTAGGTGTTTGTTACTACCTGGCTGTACGTAAGCATTAGGTAATGAACCACCTCTAATATCTAAAGATTTTATTTGTACTCTACTTTTAGGGTTGGTTTCTGTAAATAAAATACCAACAGCAACTATTCCTGTTAAGTTTATTTTTACTTCATTGTTATTCTCTACAATTTTTCCGTTTTCAAATTTTACTGGTTTCCAAGAAAAGGTTGAACAATCTAGTTTAAGTAAATCATTAAAAGCAAATGGGTCTTTTCTTTCCATAGCTAAGGTTCCGTTATCTCCATCACTAACAAACCATTCTCCCGAAGTATCAGAAACTAAGATTTTAAACTTTTTCTCGTAAAATGGAGCACCTCCATTATTTGTCCATTGCTTTTGATATCCATCTTTTCTAGGGTTTTCCCACAAACCATAATCCAATTGGATTTTTGAGGTTTGCGAAAAATCTATCAGTCCAGGAAAACCAAAAGTCAACCATGTTCCAGGAGCTGGATTCTCAATGGTTAAACTCTTACCATTCATAATTGATTTCACTTTTTCTTGTGCACCAAAATTCATGGTTTGACGCTTTGCAAGTTTTAAATTTTTAACACTACCTGTAAAATGTTTCGATTTGCCTCTAATAGTAATCACGGCCTGACCTATCTTATTTTGAGAATTTAACTTTTCTTGGGTAGATTGAATTAATACACGTGTACCTTTAGCAATATATTTGTCCCAAGAAGCGTCATAAGATTCTGAAACAATGATATTTGCAGTTGAAATAGGCACGCCAGAACCACCAAGGATTTCTTGCAGTGCTTTACCAATCACGGCAACTTTTTTTGATATTAAATCAATTGCTTTAATATTAGGGAATATTTTAGCTTCAGTAATTTTTCTATATCCTATATTACCTTTATTTGAAAATTGTCTTACCAATCTTACTTCTGTAACATCATCTACTTTAGGAAGTGTCCATTGAGAATGAAACTCTTTTTTATATTCACCCGCTTTTAATGAAATATCTTTAGAAGAAGACGTTAACACTTTACCTTCAGGAGTTTCTACTCTAAATTCTACTTTGTCTGCAGGACGATGGTCTTCAAAAAATAGTCGACCATCGAATGTAATCGTTTCTTCCGAGAAAAAAGTTCTGTGTTTTGAATCATCTGGAAAACGCACACGAGCTAAATATTCATTAAAACAATAAAATGCAGGGTTTGCAATATATTTAGGCAATGTTGGATCCCAAATATTTATAGGCGTTGCACCTGGATTTATAAACAACGGTTGAATACCAGACACACCTTCTTTTTGTTCATATTTAGGGTAAAATCTTTGAAAATTATTGATTGGTTGAAAGCGAAAAAAGTTATAACTTAATTCCCAAGGAAAAAAAGCATTTACCCTATAAAGTGCATTATTTATCATTTTTCCATCTGCAAAAACTTCGATGTCATTTCGCATCATTTCCCAACCATCTCTCCAGATACCTGTTGCAACATCTTGAGAACTTATTTCAATTCCAGCAGGACCTGTTTTTAGAGGTCTATCATGTTGCCATACGCTACCTATTTCGTCCCAAATCATTACTTTTTCCGGACCAAATTCTTCCCAATCTGTCCAAATTTTTTCTGGAGCGTAATGATGTGAAATCACATCACCATGTCTACTCCATTTTGAAAAATCACTATTAAATGCAGGTCTCGTAGGATCTAATTTGCGACTTAACTCAATTAAATAAACTGGTTCTTCAAAATTCCTCCAATGCAATTCGTTAGCAACACTCCACATCATAATTGAAGGACGATTTCTTAACCACTTAATTAAGGCCTCCATGTGTGACAAACCTTTCTCTTTAGAAGGCAATCTAAAATGGTGAGCAGCCTCAGAAATTAACAAAAACCCCATTTCATCTGCAGCATCGTAAATTTCTAGATGACGAGGCATATTATGAAGTCGCATAGCTTCTACACCTTGATCTTTTAGCTGTGTAAGCCATGCTCTAGTATATTCTTTTCCTCCTTGGAGATCTCCAAATGAATGTCCTCCATGCCCTCTTAAAAACACCTCATTCCCATTTAAGTATAAATGGTGCTTTTTCCAAGTAATTTCACGAAATCCAAATCTTAATTGATGACTATCTATAAGTTTTCCTTTTTTATTTAACACTTCTGTAGTTATAAAATGCAAATAAGGGTCATCTATGGACCAAAGATGTGCTTCATTCCATATTTCTGAAGTTGTAATTTTTTTCATTTCAGAAGGTAAAAGAGAAATATTCTCTTTATAATCCCATGTTTTTACAATTTTTCCTTCAGAATTTTGAACTTTAAAACGTAGTTTAATGTCTTGTTTCTTTTTGCTGTTATTCAATAAAGGAACCTCATATGTTAATGTATTTTTTGAAACTGAAGTTTGTATATATACTTCAGAACTTACTACTCGAGTCTTTGGAACAAACTTTAACGTTACATCACGATATATACCTCTTCTGTTGAAGTTGTAATCTTCAAACAACCCACTAGTGTTTTTATTATCAACGAAAACCAACAATTCGTTTTCATTACCATAATCAACATAGTCAGTGATGTCAAATTCAAATGGGATATAAGAATCTTCCCATTTCCCAACCTCTTTTCCATTTATTTCAATTCTACCAGTATGTCTAACGCCTTCAAAACGTAAAAGAATTTGTTGTCCTTTGGTATCTTTAGGTATTGAAATGGAACGTTTATAGACAGCTTCTTTATTTTTCCAATTTGTTGGATACCCCCATACATCCCAGTGCTCTTTACCCCATAATAAATTCTGACCGGCATAAGATGAGGGGACTTGAATGTCTACGAAATTTTTACTATTTCCTACCTTTATTTCCCACAATCCGTTAAGATTAATTTCTTTACGTATTGGGTTATTATCTTCGGTTGAAACATTTGCTGTAACATCTATAGATGCTTGTATAAAAATGATAAGCAATAGGATTATTTTTCTCATATTCAAAGTTTATTAATTTTCAACAAAAATCATTATGATAATGGTGATACCATTGCTCGAATTAATCATTTTGTTGCTCAAACTCATCACTACAAAAAACTAATAAACTGCTAAATAATTAAAAACCAGAAGTAATTTATTCTAGAGAATAAAATAATTTTTCAAAACAGTGTTATTGAGAACTAATTATATACAAATCTAAAAACTGATTTTAACCATATCGGGTAAAGAGGTTCGCATTTCTTTTGATACGAAAACAGTAATTATTTTTGCTTTTTTATTATAATCAAAATTTAATTTTTGTTTGGTTCTCAATAGAACAACAGAAACAGGTTTTTCAACATTATGCATTTCAATTCTATTTTCATTATCAGGCATTGAATAATAATTTTTGCCCTTCACAGTTGTATAATTCTTTGTAATATCTAGCTTAGGTAAAGGGGCAGTTAATTTTACATCGTAAATAGCTTCTCTAGAATGCTGCATCCAATTTTCCATTTCTAAACAAACTTCGTAAAACCAATCCATCATTTCACCATTTCCTTTGGGTGGAACATTTACTAATAAATTACCTCCAAGAGCTCTGCATCTAATAAGTTCTGTAAGTAATTTGTTTGTGTCCCAATGATTTGTTTCACACTCAATACCATAATGCCAATTTGGAGAATGTTTATTTTCAGATTTCACACACATTTCCCACCACCAATTGGCTTCATTTACAACTTTAAGACTTTCACTTTTGCCATGTCCTAAACCTTCTGGAGTTGCTATATTTCCTGTAGCTACAAATATATTAGGCTGTATCTTTTTCAATTCTGCTTCTTCCATAGCTACATTTCCATCCCACCAAATCACGTCTATAGGACCGTAGTTACGCATCAATTCTCTCACTTGATTTTTAGATTCTTGCTTTTCAGCAGCTTTCATCTCTTTGGTTAAACCTGGAAGTGTCGCCACTTTTTCATGTTTGTAATTAATCGTGTATTTTTTGGTATCTGGAAATTCGAAATCTTTATTTTTATATTCATAATGCCAATTAGGACCAGAATAATAGAACCCTATTTTCATATTATTTACTCTACAAGCCTCTACATAATCTTTTACTAAATCTCTACCATGCATCTTATCACCAGTATCCCATTCTCCATAGTTACTAGGCCATAAAGCATAACCATCATGATGCCTTGTTGTAAACACTGCATAACCAAAACCCGCTTTTGAAGCAGCTTTCAACCATTTATTTGGATCGAATTTTTCAGGATTCCAGGAATCTGCCACAGCAAACATTTTACTTGCAGGTTCCATATAACGACCTGACTTTTCTTTTTTCTCACTCCATCTTATAGCCCAAGCGTCTCCTGTATCAGGATTAGTACTTGGTAAACCCCAGTGTAAAAATATACCCAATCCAGATTTCCGAAACCATTCCCATTCAGGATGTTCTCCATCCTTAAATACTTTTCTTGCAGTTAATTTTTGATGCAAATTTTTCTGAGCCCATACTCTAAGTTCTTTAGGAGTTTTAGTATCCCAGGGTTTCTTTTGTTTATATGAGTTTTTATACTTGTTTACTTCAAAAGGATCTTCTGCTAACTTTTCTTTTTGAGAATATCCAATTAATGTAAACAGTATTGATATGGTTAAAATTATTTTTTGTGTTTTATTCATAAAAACAAATTTTGAGAGGCCACCGTTACAATTCTATTTTTACAACAAAACCATTATTACTTTCTATAGGTTTGTCTATATTTATTAGAAGACCATCTTTTGACTGTTTCCAATTATCAACCTTATTACCTCCAAGAATGCTTATAGCTTTAATATTGCCTATGCCTTCATGTAAAGATTTAATAAAAATGGACTTAGAAGAGGGTGTCAGTGATATAGCATACACTGCATTATCTTTGGCAGTAAACCAAAAATCTTTTGAAGTAAATGTTTTTTTAAAACCTTTGGCAGCTCTATGGCCTGTGCCGTCTAAAAGTGTTTCTTCTTTACCTTCATTAAGTACCTTCCAACGAGACGTACCATATATAGCTTCGTTATTGATTTTTATCCATTCCCCCATTTCACGAAGACCATTTGCACTTGCTTCTGGGACATGCCCTTCTCCATCTGGCCCAATATTCAAAAGATAATTACCACCTTTAGACATAATATCTATAAGGTAATACAGAAGCTCTTTTGTGCTTTTCCAATCTTTATCATATGATTTGTATCCCCAAGAATTATTAGTTGTTCCGCATGTTTCCCAATACTTACTTAAGGTGTCGTTACCAGAAGGGATTTTATTGTCTCCAGCGTCTAAATAATCACCAAACTCCCAACCAACTCTTCTATTTACTAATACATTTGGATTTATATCATAAACCATTTTGTAAAATCGGAACGATTGTTCTTCGGAGGTAAAACCTTCACCATCAAACCAAATTAATTTAAGTTTAGGTAACAACTCTAAAAGCTCCTTAATTTGAGGATAAGCCTTAGTCTCATAATACTCAGCATGGGTATTTGGACTAGGATCCCACAAATTTTTACCTGAAGGATGCGTAAAAACACCTAAAGAATCATTTATTTTTTTAATATTTGAGTAACTACCATCTGAACCATCATTCCAATCGTTTCCGTGAGAATAGTAAACGCCAAAATCTAAACCTTCGTTTAAACAAGCCTCATACAGTTCTTTTATAGCATCTGCCTTATAAGGAGTAGCGTCTACCATATCATAATCTGAACTTTTAGAATCAAACAATGCGAAGCCATCATGATGTTTTGATGTAATTACAACATACTTCATCCCAGTATCTTTTGCCAATTTTGCGATGTTCTGAGCAAATGATTTATCTGGATTAAAAGATTTAGCTAAAGCTGCATATTTCTCTCTTGGAATTTGAAATGCATGCATGAGCCATTCTGCCACTTTTGGTCCTGGGTAAGGAGCAGCATTAATTCTAGTTCCTTTCCAAACACCACCGGCTTGGGAATATAATCCCCAGTGTATAAACATTCCAAACTTGGCTTCTTTAAACCATTTTAAAACGGCTTGCTTTTCTGGAGATTGATGCATAGACAACCATTCCTTATGGTGTATTCCTGACCCGATAGGGTTTTTAAAATGAGGAATAATTCTTATGTGATTAAAATCAACATCCGTTTCAAAACTCAAAACATGATTTTCTATAGTACCATTAACTTTTATTGGCTTCTGATATTCTGACACTATTTTATCGTCATAAGTTGTATAATTCTGTTGGAATACACCCTCTAATTTCTGATTATCAAATTGAAGCTTTCCTTTTAACGAATCTTTTGCTAACTTGTTAAAAACAACTTGTACAACATAGTTGAGAGGATGCTTTATTTCTAAATCCCATGTGTAAACATTTCCTTCTTTAACAGCATCTGTTTTATTTAATATTGTCCAATTTGTTGTTTGGTCAAAACTTTGTTTTTTAAACTCATTCGGTTTTTCCTTTTGTACACATCCGTACAATCCCAAAAAGACCATGCCACATAAAAAGTTACGTAATACACTATTATTCATTTTGATATATTTTTGATTTTTATACTAATATTTTTAAGACTCCAAAAAGGAATCCCTTGTCTCTTCAATTGCTTCTTTTATCTCTCATGAAGCGGGTGGTATTCTACTTTTATTGGAATTCACTTGAGCGTATGTTTTTTCAGCGAAAAAAATCACTAAAAACAAACTCAAACCTGTAATGAAAGTATTTTCATGTATTTCTAAATCAATTTATGAAACTCATTTTTTACCATAAATCTATTCTCATCAATAAAGATTATAACATACTCTAATGCTTCTTTTGGAATTGTAACCATATATTCTAAGCCATCGTTATTAGAATCTATTGGCACTTTTATATAAGTGGTTGATTTTTTTCTTTGTTTTACTTTCTTTCCATTCTTATTTACCCTTATAGGGTCACCAATTTTTATTAATGCATAACTTTCAATTACTTTAGACTTACCTTCCTCTAATTTGATGAAAACCTTACGAGATTTATCATCATAAGAATCGCTTATAATTTTTGGTATAAAAACAACATTTTCTTTTTCTAAATCACTTTTAGCTTTTAAGGGATCTCTGTAAGGGTATTTAGCATGGTACTCTATTAGGTATTTTTCCAATCTCTCAGATAAATCTTTAACTATTTCAACTGACTTTTCAGCTATATCGAACTTTTCTTCTAAATCAGCTCTTTCACCATCCTTATACAGACGATACAATTCATAATTACCTTGAATATGGTTTTTATATAATTTATAATCACCACACCTTATTGCAGACTGCATTTGGTGATTTTGATTGTGAGGAAAATGCCACCATAGTTCTTCTCTCGGATTCCCTTTGCTGTTTATGATAACTTTTTCATTATGCATCAAAACACCTGAAATATCTAATCCATCAAGATTAGATGCATAATTCTCTTCTATTTTACTTTGGGTAAGACTTAAAATAGTTGGAAAAAAATCTAATTGATTTACCAAACCATCAAATGTTTTCCCTTTTGGAATATTAGGTCCCGAAATAAGCATAGGAACTCTAATGCCTCCTTCTTGAGCGTATTTTTTACCATGATCCAAAGGAAAATTATCGGTAATAATTTCTTTTCCTGTTCTTTCACAACCACCGTTATCAGACGAAAAGATAATGTAAGTAGTCTCGAATAATTTTTTACCAGGATTTCTAGGGTCGTCTGTTTTCTTTAATAAATCAACAACACGTCCCAAACTCCAATCTAAAGTAGTGACCATAGAACCGTAAAATGGGTTGGTTTGTCCTTCTGTGGTCACAGGAATGTCTTCTTTTGGGAAATCTACTCCTAATTTATCACTATAATATTTTAATAATTCACGGTTTTTAGTGTGAATAGGCGTATGAACCAACCAATGTGCTAAATACAAAAAGAATGGTTCATTTTTACTTTTATTAATAAATTCTAGGGCTTTTTCAGTAACCTCATCTTTTGGATAAGAAATTCCATTTGGAGCATCTTTGGTATATGGAGGGTATTTTTCATCACTCAAACGATACGCATCCTTATCTGAATACGTTGCAAAAGCAGTTAAACGATTACTGGGTTCTTTTGGACCCTGATGCGCCCCTCTTGATTCAAACGCAAAATCAAAACCTTGATTTTTTGAATTCTGAATTTTAAGAGATCCAGCATGCCATTTCCCTACATGACCAGTTGTATAGCCATTCATTTTTAAAGCTTCTGCTATTGTAAAATGTTCTGGATCTAATCCTAATGGGAAAAAGGGAGCTATATAATCGGAAAATCTAGTTTTTGGCACTCCTCCTCCACTTACATGTGTTACACCTGTTTTAGTTGGGTGTAAACCTGTTAAAAGGGAACATCTAGATGGTGCACAAGTAGGAGCCGGAGAATATGCATTCGTGAAATTTAATGCATCATGTGATAATTTTAAAATATTAGGAGTTTCCCATGGACAACGATTATCTAAATTATTCAATTGGGTATCTTGCCACCCTAAATCATCGGCATAAAAAATAATAATATTAGGTTGGATTTTATTTTCCTTGTTTTGTCCTAGAATAGAAATTGTATAAAACGATACTATTAAAAAAAATGCAACTATTTGCTTAAAATTTTTCATGTTGTATCTATTTTATTTCCAATTTAATTTTGCTTGTTTGTTTTCTATATCTAACCAAACATCTAGATACTCAAATGACCTTGTATAAACATACCCCTCTTTTTTAGCATACCCTTTAGGAGCACCGAGTCTTTTTTCATATTGAGGAAATGTTTTCAACCACACTGCAGATCTATCAATTCCATAACTATCATGTGGATAGATGTAACTATATTTTTCAGCGCAAACTAGGAAGATAGCCAATATATAATCTAAACGTTTGGTTAAGCCTTCATTAAGATTGACCTTATTTCTAATATCATCAATCCCTGCTACTGCAGTTTTAGCAGCTTTTCCAAGCCCCATAGACATAGCAATTACTTTTCCTTCTCTAGCCGATTTCTGAACAGCTTCAATTCCTTTAACTAAATAATCTTCATAAGTCATTCCAAAATTTTCATGATCAAAACCTTCTAGATAAGATCCTGTAAAAAATTTTAAGTATTCTCTACCAACATCTTTAAATTCTGGACGTACTCTTAAAATATTTGCTACTAAAAGATTGTCTTTGCCAAGTCTATCATCTAATTCTTTCATCATGGATAAGTAACCATTTTCTATTGCCTTTTGCTTTTCCTCTCCTACACGACTATTAAAAAAACTAGGTACTAATACTTTAATATTAGCATCCATAAACAAACCATCAATAGCTGAATTACTAGCCATTTTAGAAACATGATCTAACCAATAATTACGAACTTTTTCTTGTGACAAGTCAAAAAAGCCAGTTCTTTTATTTGGCATTAACGCTTTTTCACCTTTAGTATCTAACAAAATTGCCTCAGGATATTTTTTAAGGAAAGCCTCATCTTCTTTATAACTTGGCCAATTGATAACTACATTTTTATAGTACAATATTTTTGCATCAGGATTTATTTTTTTAACAGCTTCAGCTGCTTTTATAGTTCCATTTTCTGTAGAACCATACGTTATACTACCTGTTGTTTTTTCAAAAGTAATTAAGGGGTGTTTTGCAATAAACTTAAGTTCTTTTTTGGTGAATGCTGTTGCCTTACGTAAGTGCAAATACAAAGGCATCGTGTCCCAAGAAAATTCTGGTGTTTTTTTTACAGAGTCATTATTTTGAGCTGTATTTGGTGTTGCAAAAAATACTACAACTAATAAAAAAACAAGTATATTATATTTCATAAAGATTATTTTAAGATTATTTTAAAAGCTATAACTAGTTGATTTGAAGTGTTTTTCGGACATTTTATCTATAATCCTTCTGTAGTATAGTTCCATATAATTTTGTCATCACTCCCCAACAACTCTATTCTTTTTATTTCTTTGTCCAAAACCACATTACTTTTTAATGTTTTAATCAACACATCTTCTGTAGGGTTTGCTAATACAAAAGTATATAGATTATCTGCTTTTATTGTAAAACGTATATCTTTAGCTGAATAGGCTTTTAAATTTTCTCCCGTTCTTTTAGTTACAATTTTTAAAGGACCTTCACCATATGTTTTCCAAGGACGAGTGTCATAAATAGCTTCTCCATTAATCTTAATCCAATCTCCAAAAGCACGTAAAATTTTAACTTGAGATTCTGGTAGCGTACCACCACCTCTCTGAGCTAAATTCATCATCACCACACCATTTTTACTAATTGCATCTACTGCGTTTCCTATTAAAACCGGTATAGACATTCTTGTTTTTGCGCCTTTTCTATAAAACCAATTTCCGGAAAGATCAGTTGCCCAAATCCATGGATTTTCTTGAATTTCTCCAAACATACCTCTCTCTAGATTATAAGTGAATGCGGCTTTATTTTGTTTCGAATTTTTAAATGATAATACTGTAGTTTGTTTTCCGCCATTTTCAGACAAATCTTTATTTAAAAAATCAGAAAACAACTTCACACCTAATCCATTTCCTGTTTTTATGGAAGGGTATGGTGAATCGTTATTAAATATATCTGGATCATATTTTTCTATTAAATCCCAACATCTTTTAAACCAATGTACATTCCAGGTATCTTGACTTGTATATTTTTTTGGATCATAATCCATATTAAAAAACTCCCACTCTGGCGTATTTACTTTTTGATATTTACGAGCTGTTTTAAAGAAACGAGGAGACCAGTAAAGATGTGTAGATACTCCAAATTTTAATCCATACTTATAAGCAGCTTCTTTCCATTCTTGAATAATATCTCTTTTAGGTCCCATTTTAACGGAGTTCCATGGGAATGATGAATCGTATAAATCAAAATTATCATGATGTGTCGCTACAGGCATAATAAAACGTGCTCCACATTCTTTTACTAATTTTACCAATTCGTCTGGATTCCATTTGTCAGCTTTCCATAACGGAATAAAATCTTCATACCCAAATTTATTTAAAGCCCCATACTGCTCTATATGCCATTTAGTAAGATTTTCTGTATATTTTATATCATTAGCGTTTTTACCATCATAATCTTCAGTTCCATACATTCTTCTTCCATAGTGAGATCCATCATGTGGTCTGTTTTCATCTATTGCTGAAGAAATCCCCCAATGCATCCAAACACCAATCTTTTCGTCTTGAAACCAATTTGGAACCTGATAATTTTGCGCCATAGATGATTCCCAATCTGGGCTTATTTTTTTATATTCAAAAGAGCCGTGTTTTTTCTGCCCAAAACAAATTAGTACTTGAATAAATAAATACCCAGTTATAAAGAATTTAAAGTTATACATATACAACCGTAATGATTAATTCTATAAAAATAACTTTAAATTATTGAAGCTATTTTCTCTTATTAATCAAAAACATGCTCTAATTCATCATTGCAATAATATATAATAGAATTATAATCTGAATTACTAATATAATCAGCAAAAAGACGAAACACATAGGTAATATCAAAACTTACAAAACAAATTCTTTAACACAAAACAAAACCAATTCAGCAGAGAGCATTTATAGCTTATTTGCATAAAATGAGCAAAGAATTGGGCTAATAAAGAAAAACATATTTTAGCACAAAATATACATTTGTTGCACTAATTAAACTAATATTAAAAATATGAAAAAATTACTAATTATTTTTCTTGTTATGTTAACTTTTCAAGCTTTTTCGCAAGAAAAAAGTGTTTCAGGAAGTATAACTGATGAAGAAGGACAGCCCTTATTGGGGGCTACTGTATTAATTAAAGGTGAGGCAAAAGGTACCGTCGCAGATTTTGATGGAAATTACACCTTAAAGGCTAAACCAGGCAACATATTGGTCTTTTCCTTTATTGGCTCAGAAACAAAAGAGATAACGGTAAGTAATCAAAGTACCATTAATGTATCTCTAGCAAAATCAGACACAATACTTGACGAAGTTGTTGTTGTAGGTTATGGTAGTGTTAAGAAAAGTGATTTAACAGGGTCTGTTTCCTCTGTAAAAGCAGAAGACTTAACCAAAGCAGGTGCGGTAAGTCTTGATCAAGCATTAGCAGGAAGAGCTGCAGGGGTTTTGGTAACACAAAACTCTGGTGAACCAGGTTCTGGGGCTTCTATTAGGGTAAGAGCCATTAGCTCCCTTAATGGTAGTGAACCTCTATATGTTATAGATGGTATACCTATGGACAATACTAGTGCTAGCGGATTAGGTGATCAAGACGTAGAGAGTTCATCATTAAGCCCTTTAGCCATGATTAATCCCGCAGATATACAATCTATAGAAATCCTTAAAGATGCATCATCAACTGCCATATATGGTTCTCGTGGTGCTAATGGGGTTATTTTAATTACCACCAAATCAGGGGAGATAGGAAAAGGAGTTATCTCTATTGAACAAGAATATGGAATTACGGAGGTTTTAAATTATATCGATGTATTAAAGTCTAATGAGTTTTATATACTAAATAGAGAAGCCTTTACAAATGTAGGTAATGAACTCACTGAAGAAAATCTAGTAAAATTAGATTCTGCTAGAGCTGGATTATTACCTAACTCAAATTGGCAAAAAACCATTACGCGAATAGGTACCACATCAAATACTAACTTAAGTTTTAGTGGTGGGAATAAAGATCTTAGATATCTAATTTCATCAAATTACCTTAATGCGCAAGGTATTGTACAAGATACGGATTACAAACGTGCCTCAACTAGAGTTAACTTAAATGCCAACATCTCCGAACAATTTAAAGTAGGTACAAGTATAAATTATTCTCATGTTACTTCAAACCAGAGAGCTATTAGTACTGGTGTTAATAATCTTAGAGGAGCTAGTAGTGCTTTTTCTAGAGCACTTAGATCTTTTCCAACAACTGGTCTTCTAGCTGATGATGAGGATGAGGGTATTGAACTTTGGACGCCTTTAACAGCATTAGAAGGCAACAGATATAATAATACACTTACCCAAATGATAGGTAATATTAATGCCGAATATTATTTTACTAAAGCGTTATCGTTTAAAACTGCATTTTCTTATCAGAATAGAAATACAGCACAGCGTTATTATCAATTAGATATCTTCCCAAATAATGTAGCAGAAGGCGGAAGAGCTAGAACTGGAGATAGTAGATTTACTAGATCTACGGTTACAAACACCTTAAATTTAAGAAAGAGATTAGGTAGAGGGACAAATATAAATGCCGTTTTAGGGCAATCTATAGAATCTAGTGAAAGTGAAGGTATTATTGTTTCTAATTATGGTTTTGCTAATGATTTATTAACTTATTACGATCCAGGCTCTGCTACCTTTTATGATCCAGATAGGGTTACTTATACAAAAACTACTTTAGCTTCATTTTTTGGAAGAATTAATTTAACCCTTAATAGAAAATACTTATTTACTGTAACGGGGCGTTACGATGGCGCATCAAAATTTGCTGCTAATAATAAATGGGCTTTTTTCCCCGCTGCTGCCTTTGCTTATAAACTGTCAGAAGAAAACTTCATTAAAGATAGTGATTTTATAAATGAAATGAAATTACGTGTAAGCTATGGTACTTCTGGAAATCAAGCCATTCAACCTTATCAATCTTTAGACCAATACGCTAGTGGTTTAACACCATTTAATGAGGCATCTACAACTATTTATTTTGCTAGTCAATTACCAAATGACAATTTAACTTGGGAAACAACAACACAATTAGATTTAGGATTAGACTTAGGTTTTTTAAAAAATAAGTTTAGAGCTACTTTTGAATACTATGAAAAAATAACTGACGACCTTTTATTTACAGGCAATAGAATACCTGTACAATCCGGATTCACAACATTTACTGAAAATTTTGGGTCTTTAGAAACCAATGGGTTTGAAGCCTCTGTAAATGCTAATATCATTAATAACCCTAAATTTTCTTGGACACTAAACGCTAATGCTGCTACGGGTAAAACTATTGTTAGAGATATGGCATCAGATTATCTTTTTAGTGGATGGAACCCTGGTTTCATATCGGGTGGAACACAACGTTTAATTATAGGCGAAGAAATAGGAACATTTTATGGTTATAAAAGAACAGGAATAGCACAGTTCGATGACTTCGTGGAGTTTCAAGGGCTAACTGATCAAGAGCGTATAGATATGTATAATGCAGACCCTAGTGCTACTTACACCTTTGTTGATGGTCATGACAGAGGCTATCCTACCACAGATGTAAGTCACAGACCAGGAGAACAGTTATATGAAGACGTAACTCCAGATGGGTCAATTACGGAAGACGATAGAACAATCATAGGTCAAGCTCAAGCTGATATTACATTTGGGATTAATAATTCATTTAAAATTGGAGATTTAGATTTAAGCATTTTTATAGATTCTCAATTAGGTAGAGATATGGCTGTTGTGCAAAATACTGGCCTCTTAAATTTTACAGGGAGACAAGGCTTAAGTGTAACTCAAAACAGATGGACACCAGAAAACCCAAGTACTATTTGGCCAAGAGTTGATCAAAACAATGCCACTAATTTACTCTTTAGCGATCGCTATATTGAAGACGCCTCTTTTGTAAGATTACAAAATGTTACAATTGGTTATAATTTACCAAAAGAAATTACCGATAAATTAAACATTAGTGCTTTAAGGATATATGCTTCAGGAACTAATTTACATATATGGAGTGACTATACAGGGTATTCTCCAGATGTCTCTTTAAGAGGTTCATCAACAACAAATTTAGGACATGACAATGCAGGTTATCCTGCAGGTCGAGTTATCAGAATGGGAGTAAATTTAAAATTCTAAAGTTACAAACTAAAAAACATAAAAAAATGAATATAAAAGTAAAAATAGGATTATTACTTATTATGACAATGAGTATATCATGCGATGAATATCTTGTTGAAGAGCCACCAACTTTCATTTCAGCGAGCAATTATTTTAAAACAGCTGGAGACGCTAGAACAGCTGTTGATGGTGTTTATCAACAAATGAATGAGGTATATAGTAGATTTTGGTGCGCTATTGATGCCTACACAGATGATCAGGTTAGTAGAAATGCTGGTGGGTTTTACAATTCTTTAGGAACCCATACAGTGTCACCATCTGATCAGATTTTCGAGCAATTTCTTATATATAGCCGCTGGTGGATAGGCATTGCCAGAGCCAATAACGTATTAACTTATGTACCAGATATAGACATGGATGAAGGTGAAAAAAACATAGTTCTAGCAGAAGCGAGAGCTTTAAGGGCTTTGTATTATTATCAATTAGTTAGAGCGTTTGGTGATCAGCCATTAATGCTAGATGCCGTATCCACCGATGCCGATTTTAAAAAGCCAAGAACAAGTGCAGAAACTATTTATGATGAAATTATCATACCAGACCTTCAGTTTGCTGAGGTATATTGTAGAGATGGTTTACATGATGGACATATTACAAAATGGACAGCCAAACTACTTTTATCTGAAGTTTATTTAACACGGGCAGGCCATAGAAGAACATCCCAAGGTGACTTTATTCAAGGTGACCCAATAAACTGGGCATTAGCACGAGATAAAGCAAAAGAAGTTATTGATGATTCACCACATAGCTTAAACCTTGTTGGCTCAGGAAGTACACCAGCATTCGGTATGGCTTGGGATGATAATAACCCGTTCACTCCTGAATCTATGCTAGAATTATCTTATGTACAAGTATTTGGACAAGGAAACTGGCTAAGTCGTGAAAGTAATGGTGCAACATTTGGCACAGGATACTGGGGAGCAAACCCTAACATTACGCCTTTAGTTGATGAAGGCAATAACGCGGATATTAGATCTATGCGTTTTCCAGGATTTCCACCAGGTATTGGTGCTCAATTACCTACCCCAGATCTTTATGACGCCTTTGAAGATGAAGATGAAAGACTCTGGAGTATTATGACACGTTATGATGTATCTGCTACTGAAACCTATCTTTGTCAACCAACCTTTAGAAAATTTATAGACATCGCTTATTATCTAGGCGAGGAAGGTACTAATTTTCAATATACCAATTCTAATATTGTTTTGTATCGTTATGCTGATGCTCTATTAATTTATGCAGAAGCTCAAAATGAAGCCGACGGGGCTCCAAATGCAGATGCCTATGCTGCAGTAAATGCCATTAGAAACAGAGCAGGATTAGCCGATTTAACTTCAGGCTTATCACAAAATGAATTTAGAGAAGCTGTTTGGCAAGAAAGACGTGTTGAATTTAATGCAGAATTTAAAAGAAAGTTCGATCTAATCAGAACAAATAGACTTGTTCAAGAGACTACAAATATTAATCTTGATTGGACGGCAGAACAAGGATCCGCAATAAATTATAGAAATTGCTATACGCCATTTTATAATGACAGACCTGCATGGCCAGACAATGAGTGGTTATTCCCTATACCTCAATCAGAAATGGATTTGAATATAGAAAATGGATGGATACAAAATGAAGGGTACTAATAATTAAAAACAATAAATAGAAACCCCTTGATTTTACTATAAACTACAAGGGGTTTTTTATTAATTATTTATTTTTTAATAAAACACCTTCCACTTTTAATGAGGTAAAAAATTAAAAAAATTAATAATAAAATTGAACTTTTTTTTCTATGATCTTCCAAAACTATGCTTAAATAAGGTCATTTAACAAAAAAGATGAGTTTTATCAATTAACGGTAATAAGAAAAATTAAAGAGAATGAATATAAAAACTATAAGAAAGCAACTTATTTTGCTTGTATATATAATATGTATTTCAAACCTTTCATTTTCCCAAGATAAAAAGGGAAAAGGAATGGAAGAAATGTGGGGAGATAAAAATGTTTCCTTAGATGCCTTAAAAAATGGTAAAGGGAAGTTTTTTGATGAAAGTAACTTTGGAATGTTTATCCACTGGGGATTATTTTCAAATTTAGGCGGCGTATGGAATGGTAAAACCTATTATGGCATTGGTGAATGGATTATGAATCCAAGAATGGCTGGTATCCCTGTTGAGGAATATAAGCATATTGCCAAAAGTTTTAACCCTACTGGGTTTGATGCTAAAAAAATTGCACAACTGGCCAAAGATGCCGGCATGAAATACATTGTGATTACAAGTAAACATCATGAAGGTTTTGCGATGTTCGACTCCAAAGTAAGTGATTTCAATATTGTAGATGCCACACCTTTTGGAAGAGACCCCATGCATGAGTTGGCTGATGCTTGCCATGATTTAGGTTTAGGTTTTGGATTTTATTATTCACACAACCAAGATTGGACCGCTCCAGGAGGCACCAGAGGTCCTGAAGTTGATAAAAAAGGTAAAAAAACTACTTTTAAGGATTATTTTTATAACAAGTGTAAACCACAGGTAAAAGAAATTTGTACAAATTATGGAGATATAGATTTTGTATGGTTTGATACCCCAGGAGATATGCCAAAGAAATATGTTGTAGAATTGGCTGATATGGTACGAGAATTACAGCCAAAAGCCATGATGTGTAGCAGGGTTGGATATGGTTTGGGAGATTATGCTAGTGTAGGCGATATGGAAGTACCAACAAAACGCATTGAAGGTTTATGGGAAACCTGTGATACCAATAACGACTCTTGGTCTTATGCTTGGTACGATAATAACTTCAAAAGCCCTAAAGTAATTTTAGGCAGATTGATAGAGACTGTAGCACGTGGAGGTTCTTATTTATTTAATGTAGGGCCCGACCAATTGGGAATTGTTCCTGAAATTGGCGCTGAGTTTTTAAGGAAAACCGGAAAATGGTTAAAAAAATATCCTCAAGTTGTGTATGCAGCAAACGCTTCGCCATGGGATTACAAATTACCATGGGGTGATGTAACAACCAAAGATAACAACATGTACTTAGCTGTTTCTGAATGGCCAAGGGATGGCAAACTGTATTTACCTGGGTTGATAACTAAAATTAAGACAGCCAAAATATTAAACCCTGAAGGAACAGATCAAATCATTGAGTTTCATCAAGGACAGGATAATTGGGTGACTTTTGAAATTCCTTTTAAGGCACCAGATAATTTAATTTCTATAATTGAAGTTGAAGTAGACATTCACAATGGCGGTGACATAATTGCTGAAGACGCCGCATTAGGCATATATCCAAACACAAAAACTGAACTTATTACGGAGTTTGGAAAAGTTAATAATGCAACACAAGAGAACATACGCTGGATGGAGAAGTTTGGAGAATGGAAACATGCAAATCAAGTTGGTGAATGGCAAGAAAACGGACAAGTAACTTGGAAAATAAATGTAAAAGAAGCTGGATATTACTATTTAGATTTAGCCTATAAAGGTTCAGACCGTTTGGTTTGGAAAACAACCACAGATGAAGGTGTTATGGTACAAAACCAGCAAGCAGCTACAGAGAAATATATATTTTACAACATGGGTATTTTAGAATTTAAAACACCTGGAATCCATAACATAACAACGACTTTGGTAGAAGGAGACAGAGAAACAGCTAGTTTAAAATCTATATTATTGAGACCTATCAATGATTAATAAACGGTATGAAAAACGAGCATAAAAAAGTTCTCATTAATGTTTTAATCCTGTTTATTAGTTTTCAGTCAACGGGACAAACAAACAGTACTTACCCTAAATTTAGTTGGGATAAAGTCCCCATTGCCTTTCATTTTGGAAAAGAAGGCGCTTTAACAAGTGATGAGGCAAAGTTTATTTCATCACATTCAAACTTTATAGTTTTGGAAAAAGGTCATGGCTTACCTGATTATAAAACCACTGAAACTGGGATTGAACAAGATGCTAAAAAACTAAAAGCTATAAACCCCAATATGAAAGTGATTTTCTATTGGAACACCTTTTTAGATTACTCCATGTATGAAGCCCATAACGTTTATAATAAACATCCAGAATGGTGGTTAAGAAAAAAAGATGGCGAACTAGATTTTAAAAATGCGGGGTTAAAACGTTACGATTTATCTAATCCAAAAGTTAGAAAATGGTGGGTAGAAACGGCAAAAAATCAAATTTTAAACGGTTCTACCGATGGTGTTTTTATGGACGCATTAATTCAAGTAACAAGTCCAGCCAATATTAAATTATGGGGTCAAGTAAAGTACGACAGTATCCATGAAGGTTTAAAAAAATTAATAGCCGAGACCAGAATTGCTCTAGGAGATAACAAGCTAATAGTTTACAATGGCATTCGAAGCAACCCAAGAAGAAATATTGGGAATAATTTTCCAGATTATACTGATGCCGTAATGATCGAACATTTTGGCATCATTAACAGTAGCTCTAAAGAAAGCATGCTATTTGATATACAAGAAATGGAAAAAGCTGGAAAAACTGGAAAAATAGTGATTTTTAAAGGATGGCCAGGGTACGCCTGGATTGACAAAGATTTCATGGCAAAACCTTTAAAAGAGAAACAGAGAATTTCAAAAGAAAACATAACTTTCCCCCTAGCCTCTTTTTTAGCTGGTGCTCAAGAAAACTCCTACTTCATATATAATTGGGGATATCGATTTAAACATGGTGCATTAGATTGGTATCCTGAATTTGATAAACCATTAGGTAAACCTTTACATGATATGAAAGTAAACGGTTGGCAATTAACACGCGATTTTGAACATGCTTCTATTTGGGTTAACCTTGAAACAAAGGAAGCTAGAATAGATTGGAAATAACCAACTAGTCAATTTATTGCTTATATGTTTGTATTTTATATTTTTATTTAACCGGATTGAATTGCCCATAAAAACAACTATTATTTCATAAAATTTATTCAACCAATTTCAAAAGACCTGTAACTGCCTCAAATAAAATCATTACAAATTGATGTTCATTTTTTTAAAAATCACTATGACTATGAATTCATTAAAAGCATTTACATTTTTTCATATTCTGTTTCTATTGTGCCATTCCGTTCAATCACAACAAGAAATATTAAAAATTAAAGGTGTTGTTTTAGATCAAACCAAATCAAGCGTACCTTACGCAGCTATTGGTATTCCTTCTAAATGGATTGGAACTTCAAGCAACGAAGATGGTAATTTTTATTTAGAACTATCAAAAGAAAATCTATTAGACACCATAGAAGTTTCTAGTATAGGTTACATTACTTCCAAAATATTAGTAAAAGACTTTATTGAATCAAGTGAAAAAACAATAACTTTAGAAGAAGATATTGTTTCCCTTGATGAAGTAAACATACTTAACCCAGAGCAATATGTTAAATTGGCCTTTAAAAATTTAAAAAACAACACTGTAAGCTCAGTACATGAATTAAAAATTTTGAACCGCTTTTTTGCAGTAGAAAATGATGAGGCTAAGTTTTTTGTTGAACATTATATAAAAGTTAAAGATGTAGGCCCCAGAGGAGGAGATGGCGTAAATAGCATAGAAGTTGTAGAAGGAAGAAAATCTGCAGACTATAGATTTTTTAAAGATGAAAGGTCAAGAAAAATGTATCCAATAAATTTTATGATTATGATAGACCCCTTAAGAAGAGGTCTTTCTATTAATAATTATAAGTGGACTAAAATTGGGGACTCTTCTTATGATGGCGAAGATATTGTAATTATTCAAGGGGTAAGTAATACGAAAGAAAGACAAAATTATTTAGATCCAGTTTTTTATATAGGAGTTGATACTTACAAGGTTTACAAAACAAGGAATAGACCTTCAAACGTCATGTATATTTACAAAAAAAACAAAGAAGGAAAGCTTTATTTAAGTTATCATAATCATTATACAAGAAGATTTAAAGATTTAAACGAACATCAACAAAATAATTTAAGAACAAAAAGTAAAAAAGCCAAATTGGCAGTTAGAAATGAAATAATAGTTATCGGTCTAGAAACTGATAAAAGAAAAATTGACACAAAAGATTCTTTCGTATATGACAAAAAAATGCAAGATGTTAGTGTCAAATACAATTCGTTTTTTTGGAAAAACTTTAACCTGCCTCCCCCAACTGAATATTATAAAAAAAGTGTTAAAGAGTTAGAGTCCATTTATAATGTACCTTTAGAAGCTCAATTCAATTCGGCAAATAAATAATACTAAGATTTGGTTTAGTAGAACAATTAAAAATAAAGCCATTATAAATTAAATAATGGCTTTGTTTTTATACCTAACAAATAATCTAACTATATTAGATGCATATATTCCTTGGTTTGAAAAATTTTATAGTTACCCATACCGGAAAAAATTAGAATCAGTCATATAGCTTCTGGAGTAGATGGTCATATTTGTACTTCTTCTGAAAACAAATTATAAATATGTAATCCTGTTAACATAGAAGAAAGTGTTTTTGAAGTGTCTGATAATGTTTTAAGTACTTTTCAAGAGGTAACTATATATAAACGATTTTTATTTCTTGGACAAAAATACCTTTCTTTTAGCTACAATAAACAGTTTAAGTAGTTATACATTTGAAAATGATTTCATTATCAAAACCATAAAAGCAAAAACATACGGCTTTTGAATCTGTTTCAAACGGATTATTCAACTTTTTCTACATCTATATAAAATGCGTTACATGGTGTTCCATCTACCATATCGAAATAAGCTAATAGCTTTGTTTCACCTTTAGGAACTTCCATTTCTAAAACTGCCGCTTCTGCATTGTTATCAACAGCTACTGAAACTTTCTCTGCTTCTCCTACTTTTACATAAGCTTTTTTAAATTGCATTGCCTTACCATTTACAATTGCCTCAGTATTGCGCGTAGCTGCTCTTCCATCTTTTAATTCAGCTCCAAGAGCCAACCCGCTCTCTGATGGCCATCTTCTTAAATGAAATTTATACTTTCCTGCTCTTACAAAATTTACAGTAAAAGGTGCGGGTTCCATCGGTTTTCCTGCTCGTATCAATTGCTGATTCCATGGTGGGTAAAAATCAATTGTTCGTGCATCATGACAAGTGAGAGCATCCATACTTCTCACACCCAAATCTATTACAGAAAACTTTGTCTCTTTGATAATTTCTTGCCACCAAGCTTCGTAAAATGCATTCATCTCTGCTACTTTTTCAGGATTTGCATCGGCTACATTATTTTCCTGACCTGGATCTACTGAAATATCATACAGTTCTTTTCCATTAATAAGCCTCCAGTTATCATCCATTACACAACTATTCTTTCCTTTAATTGGCCAAGGTACACGTTGCGTATCGGTTACTAAATATCTTTTTGGAGCAACTGATTTTCCTAACAAATAATTACTTAAATCAACACCATCCAAGGCTTTGGTTGATGTGAATTTTTCTCCTGTCAAACTTACAAAAGTAGGTAGCATATCTACATGAGCTACTAAATTGTTTAAAGTCTTACCTCCTGTTAAGCCTCCATCTGGCCATCTTAGAATAAAAGGAACTCTATGTCCTCCATCGTATTCACTTCCTTTTGTACCACGCATTTCTGCATTGTAACCTAAGACCTTATTTGTTTTTGCATCTACTTTATAGCCTCGAGCCGTTCCATTATCTGTTGTAAACACAACAATAGTGTTTTCTGCAATCCCTAATGTTTCTAGTTTTTTCAACAATTTCGAAAAATTATCATCAATGTTAGAAATCATTCCGTAAAAACGTTTTTGCTTCTCACTTATAGATGTTTCGTCTTTATATATGTCGTAATATTCCGCTGACACATTATAAGGTCCGTGAGGTGCGTTCAAACTTAAGTAACAAAAAAAAGGTTCGTCTTTTTTTGCCTCTATAAAACTTAAAGCTTCATTAAACCATATATCTGTACAATACCCTTCTTTCTTCTCTGGTGTTCCATTTCTATAATAGGTATCATCAAAATAATCATTATTCCAATAATCTGGAGTTTGCCCAATACCACCACCACCGTGATAAAATGCTTCATCAAAGCCTCTTTCATGTGGTTTAAATGGACTATTATCTCCTAAGTGCCATTTACCAAACATACCTGTTTTGTATCCATTTTGCTGCAATACATCTGCCATGGTTACTTCTTCTCTATTCAACATTGAAGCTCCCATAATGGTATGCCATACTCCATTTCTATTACAGTTTCTTCCTGTTAATAGTCCTGCTCTTGTGGGAGCACAGGTTGTGCCTACATGGTAATTGGTTAGGTTAACTGACTCTGTAGAAAATTTATCTATATGAGGTGTTTTTATAATTGTATTTCCTGTATGCCCTAAATCTCCATAACCTTGATCGTCTGTAATAACAAATACAATATTTGGTCTTGTATCTTTTTCTTCATTTTCTACTTTTTTTGCATCTTCGTTACAAGAAGAAAGAAGTATTGAAATGGTTAATAACAAGAAGTAAGATGCTGAGAAATTACTTGTTTTTAAAAATTTAAAAAAATGTTTTAGCTTCATAATTAATTTTTAGTTTATATTGTTAATTAATGTTATTCTTACTTTCTTACAAATCATTCATCCATTTTAACTGAGGCCATCTTTCAGAACCATCATTCTTTTGTATGGCTCCTTCTGTACTCCTTCCGTTTAAAATAATTTGTGAAAGTTCTTTTCTATATTCTTCTAAAAGGTCAAATTTCTTATCTTGTAAATTAAGTTCTTCCCCAATATCACTACTTAAATTATATAATTGAAATTTAGGTAAACTATCAATGGATTTATCTCTTGGTCTAGGAAAACTCCAACCACCAGATCCTGGACAAAAAATAGCTTTATAATCGCCTTTTCGGTAAGCAAAGGAACCATTAATTGAATGGTGTACAATACTTTCTCTTTTTGGGAAGCTAGATTCAACACCAAGTGCAGACAGGAAACTAAAACTATCCTCAGCAAAATTATCTTTAAGCGGAACATTAAGAATATCTGCAGTAGTAGCAAAAAAATCTGTTGTACAAACCAACTGATTAGACTTTCCTGATTTTATTTTAGATGGCCAACGAACTAAATACGGAACACGGTGGCCTCCTTCAAAAATATCTGCTTTATGTCCACGAAAAACGTAACTTGGGTCATGTCCTTTAGTAGACAACTGTTCAAAATCTGCTTGATTAGAACAGCCATTATCACTTGTAAAGACAAGTATGGTATTATCTGAAATGCCTTGTTCTTCTAATGATTTCATTATTTCACCTACGATCCAATCAACCATTAAAACAAAATCGCCATACGGATTATCTAACCCACTTTTACCTTTAAATTCATCTGTAGGAAGTATAGGTGTGTGTGGTGCTGGCAAAGGCATATACACAAAAAACGGCTGGTCACTTTTAGCATTTTCATTAATAAAGTTAACTGTCTTTTTAGTAATATCTGGTAATACTTGTTCATGATTAAAATCATCTGAAGTTGGGCCTTTTCGCCACCAAGATTGTTTGCCTTTATCAACAGTTTCTTTCGTTGGAATCATAGTTGCTTTACCGTTTTCTACCCATACATAGGGAGCCATGTCCAATGACCCATTAAAACCATAACTATATTCGAATCCTCGAGTATTTGGACCATTCTTGACTGGAATAGAAAAATCTACTTTAGGTTTAGCATCCCATTTGTTTTGATTTATAGAGTCTTTTTCTAAGAAAGTCCAGTCCCAACCAAGGTGCCATTTCCCTATGTAAGCTGTACGGTATCCTTCATTTTTTAGAAATTCACCTATCGTTGTACGATCTGTCGCAATTAATGCTTTTGAATAGCCGCCTAACACTCCTTTTTTTAAAGTTGAACGCCAATTATAGCACCCAGTTAATATACCATAACGCGTTGGAGTGCATACAGCGCTACTGGTATGTGCATCTGTAAACATAACGCCTTCTTCTGCCAATTGATCTATATGAACTGTTTGTATTTTAGAATTTTTATTATAACTAGAAACATCGCCATAACCCATATCATCAGCTAAAATGAAAATAATGTTGGGTTTTTGTTCTATTTCCGATTTCTTTTGCTCGCAAGAATTAAAGGCTAATAATATAAATACTCCTAGCAAGATGCCTCTATTGATTCTATTCATTTTATTACGGATTTTATTTAGAAAACTATCAGACTCTAAAATAAATAGAAGTCCATACCACAACAAAAATACTACGAACTACATTAGAACTCTTTCTCTTATCAATCAATAAGTTTCGCTATTTCTTCAAAAGAAAATTAAAACATCAATTTGTGTGTTTTTATTATATAATTATATAGGAGCTAAATTGAACCAAATTATATGATTTCTAATAGACAATCATTACCTATAACTATAACTCAACCAAAACCGAAGAAACAACATACCCCCTCGAATCTTTTAAATTAACATAATATGTTACGGCCGAATTAGGCAATATTGCTGATACTTCATTTTTAGCATTATTAACATCAGCTGACATACTTAGCCATGGACCTGGAACTTTGTGCTTTGATTTAGGGTTTAGTTTACGATACGTTAGCTTTTCGTTTAAATAATAAACATTGGCTTCAACAATAGGAACTTCAGACTCATAAGTAAGACTAATTTTTCGCTTTGATGGTTGTTTAATAATTTTTACTAACCCTGTTTCTTTTCCTTTCAAAATATAATCTGCAAAAGCATATATTTCTGGTACTTGATTTGGGTTCCAACCCGCACCGTGCCCATGTCTCATTCCCGGATGAATAGAAAGATAAGCATGATCTTTGGTAGTTTTAAATGAATGAGAGGTAATATTAATAGAAAAATGCCCATCACTATCACCATTAACCCATAACGTCGGTACTGAGCCTTTAGAAAACTGTTGTGAAGGATCCCAAAATTTCTTTTTCTCAATGAATTCTGAAGATTTATTCCCTTGCTCTCCAAAATGCCCCAATGATTCATAGAGATAGCCTGCACCATAAACCGGAATAGCACATTTTAGTCTTGAATCTAACCCAGACAAGAGACTACTTAAAATACCACCCCATGAAATACCAGTAACACCTATTCGGTCTGCATCAATTTCTGGTAATGACTCTAGTAAGGAATGTCCTATCATAATATCGGAAACAGCATGATACATCCACTGTTCTTCTATTGGTAAATTAACGTCATCAAAACGCCCAACCCGAGAAGGCCCACTAAAATCGTGAGATAATTTCCCATTACCATTTGCATCCGGCATATGCCCTTCTAAACTCATTGAAATGGCAGCATATCCTCTATTATTCCATATTTTCACCCACTCATGAAAAGCCTTACCGCCCCCTCCATGCACCAGTACCATGGCTGGAACAGGCTTATTGCTTTTAGGAATTCCTATATAAGCAAAGACCCGAGTTGGTTTCCCTTTATAAGAAAGTGTTTCGTAAAATAGAGCTTTAATATCACCTTGATTTAAAGTGGGTTCCCAATGAATCTCCGGACTTTTATAAACACTTTGGTCTAATAATTGACTCAAATGTTTATCAATAATCTGTGCATTTAAATTAACACTAAAAAGCAAAAAACCCATTAGGGATAATACCATTAACTTACTACAGGTGCACTTAACAAATTCATTTGACTTCATCTCTCATTCATTTTTATAATTGGAACACTTATTTTTATCACTTTATTCATTATTTCCTATATAAGGATAACCATTATCATACCAAATATTATTTAACTGGTTCAAGCACCAGACCTTTGAATTTAAATTGACTTGACATACTAATGGTCTCTTTAGGGTATGCAGAAATTTTGATGACTCCTTTCTGATTAATTTGAATGTTTCCATGACTTTTTAAGGTCATTTCTCCCATATTCCCTTTTGGTTCTATATCCAAGGTATCTGAAGGTGTTCGCAACTCAAAAACATAATCGTCATTGCCGTTGTCTTCACTTAAGACCTTATATATCCCAGGTTTCGTGATATTTACTGTCCAAACCAAACCTTGTTTGGTATTCTCCCCCCAGCGGTGAGTTACGTGTTCTTCGTAATTATAGCTTATCCGTCTTATGGCAAATTCGCATTTTGCTACGGGAAGTTTAATAATACCATCTGCTACTTGTTGGAGAATTTCATTGTGGACCTTAGCATTATAGTCTTCAATTTCCAATACTACAACAGTTACCCTTGGCTGCTTAAGTTCTTCTGGAATTATGACACTCAATTTTTCACCAGTCTGGTTAAGTGCTAATGATAGCTTTGACTTATCCGCCAAACAATAGGCTTTATTAACCTTAGATAAAAGACCAGTAAGATTGACCTTATTTCCTTCCATATCCTTTATATGAAGGTATATTTTACCTGGCTTACTAGTAATGGCGTAAGGTGGAAACTTTAACGGGCTCGGGTCAGCTCCATAAATAGCTTCACCATTTACTTCTAACCAGTCACCAATGGCTGTAATACTGTTAACCTGCGATTGTGGTATCGTCCCATCTGGTCGTGGAGCTAGGTTTAATAAGTAAACCCCTCCGTTGCCCACAATTCGGCATAGACTATAAATAAAATCACTGTATTCCTCCGAACGGTCATTTTCACCACCATAAGAAGTATAGCCCCAGCCCCGTTGGGTAACAGATTCATGGGTTTGCCATGGTACTTTTAAATCGGGTAGCCATGTCGCTTTGCTCACACTAGGTGTTTTTCCATTATCTATGGAAACATCAAAATGACCAAAACCCTGTCCTAATCTAGAGTTGACCAATGCCCCTGGCTGGTTCTCTTTTACAACATCCATCATTAGCTGACACTTTTCGTCATCCATTTGAATAGGTGTATCAAACCAGACCATAAAAATGTCGCCATAATTCGTGGTGAGTTCTTTTACTTGTTCAACTGCTTTTTCTTTGAAATAAGCATCAAATTTATCTTGAGGTTTAATTCTAGAACCAAAATCCCAACTATTACCAGCACCACCTTCTTCATGCCAATCTTGGCTCTGAGAATAATAGAATCCTAGTTTCATATTTCGTTCTGCACATTCATCTGATAATTCCTTTAAAACATCTCGTCCAAAACCAGCAAAATCCAACAAATTATATGGATGTTTAGAATCGTACATTGCAAAACCATCATGATGTTTGGCAGTAAGCACTATGAATTTCATGCCTGCGTTTTCAGCAATATCTACCCAATCTGAAGCATTAAATTTATCAGGTTTAAATAAACCCGCGGCATATTTTTCATAATCATTTACGGAGATTTTTGCGTTGTGCATAATCCATTCAGCTGAAACCTCTTCATCATTCCAGACGCCTTCAAGTTGCGCATAAGGCCCCCAATGAACAAACATTCCAAATTTGTCTTCATATAATTTCTTCATATTCACCCTAATTTCTGGTGTATAGGCAGATGTGTCTGTTTTACCAAAATCAACTTTCCCAGAAGTGTCGGTTATATAATCTACCGAATTCGTTTCCACTTGTTGATTTTTACAACCAAGTACAACTAGACAACAAATGCTAACTGTTAAAATTGTAATTCTCTTCAATAAATACATTGTCTTGTTTTATGTCTTTATTTAATGTCTTGAATTGAGATTATTGCTACCCATCCGCCACCAGCGGACATTTCTGCAGTAATTTTTGAATTCTGATTTACTTCTATCACGTCTATTTTATAGTCTTCTGCAAATCGGTCTGCATTTATACCATCTTTAAACACCTCCATTTTAAAGTTTCCTTCTTTCAAAAAAGAGAAATCCATTTCTAATTTTCTTGGAGTCCAATCAGTCATTGCTCCAATATACCATTTATGCCCTTTTCTTCTGGCTACTGCAATATAATCACCAATTTTTCCGTGTATCACGATGGTCTCATCCCATATTGTTGGAATTTGTGAGATAAAATCAACCGTTTCTTGTTCTTCGTAATATTTAGAAGGGGAATCGCAAAGCATCTGTAGCGGTGCTTCATAAACTACATACATAGCTACTTGATGTGCACGTGTACCAAGACTCATAGGACGCTCAAAGTTGACATGAAAATTGGCATCTTGCCTATTAATCATAGCTCCTGGTGTATAGTCCATGGGGCCCGCAGCCATTCTAATGAAAGGAATGGTTACATTGTGTTCAGGTGTTATACCTTTATTAAATTTATTGTTTTCGCTTCCCTTAACACCTTCGTAGTTAACAACATTCGGATAGGCTCTTCTTAAACCTGAAGGTTTGAATGCTCCGTGAAAATCAACCAACAACTCAAGTCTTGCACATTCCTTAGCTATTCTCTCATACGAGTTAACCATATATTGGTCATTACGTTGCATAAAGTCTACTTTAATTCCTTTTGCTCCCCAATTCTTGTAAGTTTCAAGTATTTGAACAAGGTTTGCATCCAATGGCTTCCAAAGAACCCACAGAATAATTTCTACATTTTTTTCTTTTCCATACCTGATCAACTCAGGCACATCTATATCAGCATTAAAATCAAGGATTTTAGTGGTTGATTTAGTCCAACCTTCATCAAGTATTACGTATTCAATATTATTAGACGAAGCAAAATCAATATAATATTTATAAGTAGCTGTGTTCAGACCAGATTTGAAATCAACTCCATAAATGTTATTAGCATTGTACCAATCCCATGCAACTTTACCTGGTTTAATCCATTCTGTATTCTTAATAGCCAAAGGTTTGGACAATTGGAAAGTTAGGTTGCTCTCTACAAATGTTCGGTCATCATCACTTATCATAAAAACTCTCCAAGGATAGTCTCTTTTTCCTGATACTTTAGCAATATAATCAGCTTCTTTGGTAATGGTTTGATGACGATCTTGTTTTTTTTTAGTGTCTATTTCAAGAACATATTTAGGATGGATAGCATCCATAGTAGTGTTTCCATTTCCTTTTACAAACATTCCAGGGTAATCATGAAGTGCTGTTTCGGTAAACAAAACTTTTGCGTTATCTGTAGTAAAAACTACTGGCAAACTGCAAAATTCATCAGACACTATTTCAAATAATGATTTTTTTAAATAGCGACGTTCATTATGTGAATACATTTTGTTTTCTTTTGGAAAAAAGGATCTTGCTCCCTCAGGAAAAGTTAACAACATTTCTTCCTCCATTACATCTCGGTTACTGGTGCTTTCATCAACAAATTGGTACGCCACCCCGTCATTGTATGCGCGAAATTCGAGCTGATATTTTCCCTTGAATGTAAGTGTTAATTGAACAAACTCATCCTTAATTACAGCATCTTTATGAGGTACTACAGGAGTAATTGTTGACGAAAACTCTTTTATTTTATGATGTTTAACTTGTGAATTCACTCCAAAATCTTGTCCTGAAGAGAAATCCATTCCTACTTTAGCTTCTTTAATAATTACATTTTCATTAAGAGAGACAGACCAGGAGATCCCACCATTAATCATTACCTGTAATTGGATGTTTTCATTCGGAGAATTAATTTCAAAAGTTTGAGAATAAGTTTGCTGTACCATTATAAACATGGTAAGTAAGATGAATGTTGTTTTTTTCATTGTTGTAAAATTCATTTTTTTGAATAAAATTGTCTATTTCTTATTCTTTATTTTTCTCTTTTTTCTCATAAATTAATACAACAGAAAGCTCTATTATTCATGTTTTCACTATTCTATTTAACAATTAGGTAAGTGTTTAAATGTCCTGATTTAAGGATATAAATACCTTTACTGAGACGATTTTGAAAACCAAATAATTTCCATCTATTATATTTCCTTCCGTCAGCGCCAGTATATGTATTTACATACGAAAAATTTTGACTTATTACTTGGCCATTAAGGTTGAAAAGTTTAATATCCTTTTGATCAAGTGGAACGCCTTGAATAATCACCTCATAAGTATCTTGGTTAATCACATTAGGAACAACCTTTAACTGATGGTCTTCTAAGTTTAATGAAGCCACACCTAAAGATTTTAATTCCCAATCTATCTTGGCTAAACCATTAGCCGCATCAAGCCAAACTGAAGCGTGTTTAAATTCTCGGGTCCATATATCTCCATTTCGGACAGCAGCACCAAGAGGTTCACCTAAAGGGTATTTAAATTCTGGAAACGGGGGGATTGTTCTAAATAGATCTTTTCCAGCATCATCAGCAACGGGAGTGCTTTGATAGGCCATGTAAGAATACTCGTTAGCTCCTAAAAGAAATATAGCGAGTCTAAATTCAAAATACGCATACAGCTCAGCCAAATCATCCTTTTCCGTTTGGTTAGGTAAGGAGCTATAAAACTCTGGCATTGCATCCGAAGCTTTTGTTCGCATTTCTTCAATGGTAAGTGTTGGTGCAGGTGTGGGTTTTTCAATTGACATATTAAAAAAAGTCATTTTACCGTCTTCGCTAATGGTCTTATAAAGTTCAATACCCGTATTAAGGTGTTTTATATAACTATCCCCATAACGTTCAAAATTCTCTATATAATTACAATGAGCATAATCCTTCACATAACTATAGTTTCCATCAGGTAGAAACCATGGTTTTAAAAGATTACCAGTTATAATCATTTTATCGGCAAATTCATCACGAATTGAAGCTAATAAGGGTTTTAAATAATCTTCAGTATAGCTATTATCATAATAAGGATCTTCTCCAATTTCGTTTCCCCAATAGTCATATCCACCGCGCGAAACTCCCTGCCCAATTCGAATGGCATCAGTTAATGCATCAACAAATAGCGCATTACCAGGAACCTGATAATCTATTTCTGTGTGCATTTCACTTATCCACCATTCCTGTAAATTTTTACCAGAATATTCTGTACTGTCATTTCGCAAGTTGTAATATGGATACGTAGGATCAAGATAGATATTAGGCGATCCCCCAGCATTATGCATAAACCACTCTGGTACATTTGTAAATATAGCATCCTTTCCTTCGTAGTGTTTTGTCAAATTTTTATAAGCAAATCTATAAATCCTATTGGGATAAGGGATTGTAAAATCTTCTCTAGAGCTCTGCGTGAGATTACTTTGAAGCTGAATAAACATACAGTTTTTAGCAATAATATCAACAGCCTCACTCGGGAAAGGGGGATCATGACGATAACGTATCAAAACTCCTCGCTGAACTTTATCCCAAGTATAGGTATCGAGATGAGATAAATGCTGAGGCAAATAATCCATAAAATCGGTTTGTGATCTAGAAATATGTGTACATAAAATAGCTATAAGTGTAATAGCGTGTTTTAGTCTCAATAAATGTAAATATCTTTTCATAATTTAAAATTTCGAGTTTTTTTGTTTTTGTTATAGAATTCAGTAATTAGTTATTGTCTATTTCTTAGAAGTTATTTTATCCATATTTACCCCTAATATTTGTATTATTTTTAATCTTGTGCTCCAAAAAAAGAATAATCCTTAAGCCTTTTGTTTTGCAATATGAATTTTACATCTACTTCAGATTGTTCCATTTGACCAAACCCCATCGGGTGTGGAGCTGGTGATTATGTATTTATTTTCGGAACCTCAAGTAAGGCATCAAGCATATTGTACAATATTGGCATCGCATCAGCTCCCCAAACAGCTTCTACATTCTTACAGGCATCAATAAAACCCCCTTCAAGTACGGTATTATTTACCTGATCTTGGGGAACAGTAACCCACCAGTCTGGAAAATCGGCGTTCTCATAATTAAATTTCTCGTTGAAAGCCACAAAAGATGGATTCTCAGCAAGAGCCGTTGTAATACTTTCATAAATATCGGCGTAAACAATATTGGAATTCCAGTAGAATAAAGGTCTGCAAACTGGATTATTCACTTTAATTTCCTGTGCCGCAATTCCACATGCATATTCTAAAGTCGGATTTCCATAAATATTACGGGCATGACGTATCTCGATAGTGAATAAATAGTTATGATTAGCGATAAAATCATATTCTGCATCTATAAATCCATTTATGTTATAGGCATATCCATACAGGCAAAGGGAAGACCAATCTCCAGGCTCTACAACTTGAGCCTTAGCAACCATAGAAATGAAAACTAAGGAGAATGATAAATGTGTTATCATGTTTAAATTCATAATATTGTTTATTTCATTTTTTGTATCCCCTTTTTTGACATATTTAATGTTTCAATCCCTAATTCTAAAGCTGGACTTTTTTTTTAAAAAAAATAAATTCCACGCCTGCAGTAATAGCAAACATTAGATTAATTAAAACACTTGCTGGCTCTTTGCAAACAGCACGCATTTTACGGAAAAGTACTTCCATCCAATCTGGATTTGATGGATGATAGAAGAGATTAAAATCCATATCTGTTTTCAAAACTATGGAATGACCATCCTCACTTCTTATGATAGGTCTTTCTCCATGTGCATTTCCTCCATTAGGCTGTAAAACAATAATATCGTTATGCAAGTTTTTAGTCTTTTACGCTAAACCACTCAAAACTTGCATATCCCCATTATGGAGAAACAAGTTGCGTAACTATAAATTATGTTTCAATAAATACTCTTTTTATTAGTTTATCTACGTTTTCAAATGAGTTATAACAGGTTTAGCTAAATTATTTCCATGAAACTTTGCCTTCCTTAGTCTCTGTATTTACCCAAACAGAAGCGTTCTCGAATTCTCGAGTAAATTCCCAGCCATTTTCTATAACACGTTTATATGCTCCTTTTGGCAGTCCAAGTGGCTTATTTAACTCAGGGTAATCTACCAAAGGCCCTTTCCATAATCTCCATCCCCAACCATATTGAAAATAAGCATAAGGTTGCGCCCCAATAAGATAGCAGGCGTGATAATATTCTAATCGTTCTTTCGATAGTTGCTCTAAAGCATTTTCTTTTTCTGACCCACTTAAGCCTTCGATAGATACATCATTTTCCACTTCTACACCAAAACGGTATATTGATATTTTTCCAGCTTTTGCTATTCTTAACATATCATCCCATTCTTTTAATAAATTTTCTTTACTATTCGTAACAGTTTCACTATAGTGCTCGAACATCGTAGCATCAATTACAGGAAATACATCCTCTAATCTAGCGGCATTGTTTCCTAGCAAGATTTTATCTGCTCCTAATTTTTCTTTTAGACTAGCCATCATTTCTCCCATAGTTAATTTAACCTCTTCGGCCTTATCATTTCGAAGCCAAGAAAAGCCATGCATTTGATCAATAAAAACACCATCGGCACCAGAAAATGTAACTCCAGAAACCACGGTTTCTACCCACCATCTCCGAAAATCTGGATTCAAAACATCAAAGAAAAATATATTATTTCTGTGCTCTAATTCTCCTGTCTCCTCGTTTATAATTAGAAACTTTTTAAGTTCAGGGTAATCATCAATTTTATTTGTTGTAAAGTTTTCATTGTATGAAGTGAAAGGCCATGCATAAGCTGAATTAAAGTAATAAAGCACTTTTATATCTGGTTTAATTTGTTTGAAAGCGGCTACCTCATGTTTTGCTCCCATTTCAGCATAGCCAAGTTCTTTCCAAGCATGATCTTTTTCTAAACAGATAAAGTCGGATTTTTCAGAAATAATACTTATCTCTGATGGTGTAAGTGTTCTAGACCCATCTCCAAACATGCAATATTGAGGTGTTACACTCCAGCTAAACTTAGGATAAAAATCCTTTGGTTCAAATAAAGTTCCATCACTTATTGTTAACTCGGTAACTACTTCTTCATCTATTACTTCTTTAGGTTCATCATTATTAGAACAAGAAAAGAAGATAAAAACTAAATTTAAGACTAAAAAAAACTGTCTTTTAAAAACCGAATTTAATTCCATAATTATATTACTTAGTAAAATTTAATTTTTATAAAACTATTTCCATGTTATTTTGGCTTCTTGAATCTCTGTATTTACCCAAACACTTGCATGTTCAAATTCCCGAGTAAACTCCCATCCATTATCTACAACACGATTATATGCTCCCTTTGGTGCTCCTAGTGGCTTCATTAATTCAGGATAGTCTACCAAAGGCCCAGTATTTAAACGCCAACCCCAACCGTATTGGAAGTAAGAATATGGCTGTGCTCCTATTAAGTAACATGCTTGGTAGTACTCTAAACGTTCTTTTGACAATCCTTTAAGAGACGCACCTCTTGATCCCTTTATTAATGTTTGGCTTGCCTCTTCTTTTTCAGCCTCAACACCTATTCTAAAAATAGACATTTTACCTGCTTTGGCATTTGCTAACATGTATCCCCATTCTTTAAGTAGGTTTTCTTTACTTAATTTTTTGCTATTATAATGCTCAAACATAGCTGCATCTATTGCAGGAAAAACATCTTTTACGCCAGATGCATTATTACCTAACAATATCTTTTCTGGTCCAATAGCTTTTTTTAAATTCATCATCATCATACCCATTGCCTTTTCAACTTCCTTCTTTTGAGAATTACGAAGCCAAACAAAACCATGCATTTGATCAATAAAAACACCATCGGCTCCAGAGTCTATTACTCCTTGTGCAACTGTCTTAACCCACCACGCTCTAAAGTCTGGGTTTAAAACATCAAAACAGAATGTATTTCTTCTATGTTTAAGCTCCCCTGTTTCTTTATCAACCAATATAAATTTCTTCAACTCTGGATAATCATCAATTTTACTTCTTGTGAAATTCTCATTATACGACGTGAATGGCCATGCGTAAGCTGAGTTAAAGTAGTACAAGGCTTTTATCTCTGGGTTTAAAGCTTTAAAAGCAGCTATTTCCTTTTTAGCACCAATTTCAGCATATCCAACTGCTCTATGGGCATGATGTTTTTCAATACAAATAAAATTTGTTTTAGCAGCTATTGTTTTCACTTCCTTAGAACTCAATAATCTAGTACCATCACCAAACATGCAATATTGAGGAGTAACTTCCCAATTAAAACTAGGGTAAGAATTATGAGGAATAAACTCAGAGCCGTCACTTATGAGAAATTGAACCTTTTTATTCGTTAAATTAGAACTTACATTTTTTTTAGAGGTACCGCAAGACAATACTAAAATTGCCATTATTATTAAACTTATCTGTTTCATTAATTATTTGAATTTGTTATTTATTTAAATTAATTCGGAATCCATCCATCAATTTTCACAAAAAAACCTGCTGAGGGGTCTTCATCATGACAAGCAAGGAAAAGATATTCAGGCTCTCCGTTTTTCCATAAAATATGAGGACGTTCTGTGCGTGCAAGTTTATCACCAAAGTATTGCTCATTCGTATTATAACCAACCTCGGGTTCTCCCCAGTTTATTCCATCTTTTGATTTATAAATAAGACCTGGACGATTTCCGCCGGGTTTTATTTCTTTCTGAGGAATAGGATTACCTTCTAACATATTTTTCACTCCCTTTCTATCTTCCACAATCATATAGTACATGTCTTTATAGTAAAAGGCGTAGCAATCTTCAATATCCAATTCTTCATTAGCATAAGAAATAAGTGGATTTTTTGAATAATTTTCATAAGGCCCTTCGATGTTATCGCTTAATGCTAAAGAAATTTCACGATGTTGTTTTGGTTTATAAGCATCTGTGATTGATTTATAATAAATTCTAAATTTTCCTTCTTTGTCTTTTAAAAAAGTAGGATTAGATGCATGTATAATATTTGTGTTATCCCCTTGTTTTCCCGATGCTTTAATAATAGGATTATGTGGGCTTTCAGTCCATGGACCGTCCAACGATTTAGATGTTGCTATTCCAATTTCTTGATTTATACCTGGGGTTTCTCTGTTTTTTAATAAGTAAACAAGCACGTAAGTATCATCTACTTGAGATATTTGTGGATTATGATACGTATGGGTTTTGCTGGCAAATGTGGTATCTATAAAAGTATAGGGTCCTTCTGGAGAATTTGCGGTGTAATGCACAATCTTACTATCCTTACTCCAATTACCCTCATTTGGAATAGCAGACATAAACACATGTAGCTTTTCAGAGCTATCATATATTGGAGCCATACACCAATGCCACCAACCTTCTGGAGCATCTAGAATATAATCTCCTGGAACATGAGATTCGCAAAAAGCAGATTTTTTTATAATTCGTTCGTTCTTACAGGAAGCAAATAAAAAAATAACGCCTAGTATTAGTAAAGCCTTAATGTAAAATTTCATGGTTTCATATTTGAGTGTAAATTTCATGAAATACCAAGCTTTTGTGTTTCTCTATTTACCCATTTTATTGCTTATTTAATGCAAGGAGCATAAAACCGATACTAAATCAAATCATTGAATTTCATGCCTTGTTTAAAAATCAATGATATTTAGGAGTCAAAATTTGGCTCAATATCTTAAGTACAACTCTAATTATGATTGATTTGAGAATAAACTAAATCTAAATGAGCAAGTGTTTAATTTTTTATTTAAATATTTTTACACAAAATTACTTCTTATGAAAACCGTAAATCTAATTACATCTTTATTATTTACTATTATACTTGCGCATAGTTGCAAAACCAATGGCAACAATAAACCAATTGAAAACAAAGAAACGCCACCTAATATCATTTTTATATTCGCCGATGATTGGGGCTATAGTGATTTAGGAGTTCATGCGAGTTCATTTTGTAAAACGCCTAATCTTGATAAAATGGCAGCAGAGGGAATTGATTTTCAAAATTTCTCTGTAGTCAATCCTGTTTGTTCTCCTAGTAGAGTTGGAGTCATGACTGGTCAATTTCCCGCAAGACATAATGTACATGGTCATTTTGCATCTGTTGAATCTCATATCAAAAGAGGCATGCCAGATTGGTTAGACCCAAAGGCACCTTCTCTGCCCCGTATGCTTAAAAATGCTGGATATACTACTGCACATTTTGGAAAATGGCACTTATCTAACACACATGTTGCCGATGCGCCTTCTCCCTTGGAATATGGCTACGATGAGTATGGAGCGTTTAATTTACCAAGTAATTTACATCAAATGCACGTTGATTCTACATTATATAAAACTATAGATTTTGCAAAACGCCATAAAGACCAACCGTTCTTTATAAATGCTTGGATTCATGCTACGCATACACCTCATTATCCAAAGGAAAAATATATGAATCAATTTTCTCATTTAAGTGAACAGCAACAAGTTTACGCGGCAGTTGTGGCAGAGTATGATGAACGTATTGGTGAATTGTTTAAGACTTTAAAAGATTTAGGTATTGATAATAACACACTAGTGCTGTTTTCATCAGATAATGGTCCAGAAATAACAGGAACCAAACTTAAAACTGATGATAATTCTACGGGGCCAGGTTTAGGGACTTATTATTCTGTTGGGGAAGCGAAAGAATTAAAAGGAGAGAAACGCTCGTTATTTGCAGGCGGTGTTCGGATACCATTCATTGCTAGATGGCCAGAAACTATACCATCAGGAATTGTAGATAAAACAACAGAATTATCAACAGTTGATTTATTACCTACTTTTTTAAATTTAGCTCAAACCGATTTACCAGATGGTTACCAAACAGATGGTGTTAATATTGCAAAGGCGCTAAAAGGTAAAGCGTTTAAACGTGATAAAGCAATTTATTGGAATTGGTTGTATGCTTCAAAAAGGCCAGGTTTTTGGCCCTCAGCTGCTATTCAAGAAGATAACTGGAAACTTTTAACAAACACCAAACTTGGAAAAACAGAATTATATAATATTAATTTGGACTGGGCGGAGCAAAATGATGTCTCAAATAAGAATCCACAAAAAGTTAGTGAACTGTTGAAAAAACTAGAAATTTTCGAAAAGACATTACCAAAAAACCCACCATCAGATTGTTTTTCTAAAAAGAGGTTTGAAATCCAATTGAATTAATTTTATTCAAAATGCTTTTTTAAAAGCGGGTGGTTAAAAGTAAAAGCTTTAGCTTCTTAAAAGAATTTAATTATTATGCAATATATAGTCATTGGGATTCTTTTCCTGCCTAAGTAAAAACCTCACCTTTTACTGGGGTATTATAAACTCCAAAGTTAACTGTTTGAGTTCCTCAACCCAAAGTATTAGGAACGATTGCTGTTTCGTACGCTATATTTCTTACTGAACCCCAATCTGGAGCCCCATCAGGTAAAGCTAGAATATAACTACCATTCAAAAGTATCACCAGTTGAGACTCCGCTAAAGTCAAAGGTTAAATCTACTTTCGTTGTGGTTGGCGTGATAGTAGTTTCAAAACCAGATTAGACAACGTTTGTGCTTTAATAGTAGCAAAAGTAAATGTCAAAATAATTAATAATAGTAATTTTTACTTCATAATATTTAAGTTTTAGAGCCCTCTCTTTTTGATTTATTGTTAACGCTTAAATTATTAATTAAACTAAAATTATTTATGGACATAGAAAAAAATGTAACAAATTAACCAAGAATTAATACAAGTGGGGCGAAAAGCTATCATTGAAACTACAGTTATAAGATTTAACAATTTCGATTTCAATGACTTTTACAAAGCTAATACACATATATAATATTTATGTAAGAATATGAAGTTTCATGGAATTACAATATAATAATAAAGTTAGGAAATTAACGAGATTACAACTCAATACTTAAACCACTATTTTGGAACAAAACTGCATGTTACTATTTAAATGAAGCAGTATATGTATCAAACCTGCATATTGAATTATTAATTCCAAAACAAATTATAGTAAATAGATTAACAACTTAGATTATTTTAACTAACCTCACTACCGATGTATATTTGATAGTAGTGGAACTGGACTCGAACTATTAAAAATCAGTTAATTAGTTTCAAAACCTTCAATTAGTTATAAACCTAAAAAAACATCAATAACAGAACAAAATAATAATTTTTGATATTATATATTTTGTATATCCGTAAACACTAATAATTTAT
>NZ_JTDW01000037.1 GCF_000943565.1 Neotamlana sedimentorum | reverse complement strand
AAGCCGAAACTACAATTATAGCAAATACGAAAATTAATATGTCTTTAGTTTTTCTCAAATGTGTTACAACGTGTTTGTATATGGTTTGTTGCGTGGTTAAGTAACTAAGTTAACAAATAAAAACTGAATAGAAAATCCGAGAGGATTTTCGTAAGTAGGCTAGAACTAGCAATAAATTATATACGGTGTTGTGCAACGTTTTTATTCACTTTCTATAATTCCTAATTCCTTTAATTTTTCTACTTTTTCAGTTTTCAACGCTTTTGCTCTGTAATTTGCTTTTTGTTGATTTACCCAAATATATATCTCTTTATCAAATTCAGGCGTAATTTCTTTTGTTCCATATTCCTCTCTAAAAAGTTCAATGATTTCAATATATTCATCCCACTTTTTTCTTTTTTTACTTCTTGCAGGAAGTTTTATGTTTAACTTTTTTAGTTCATTAATTTGTTCATCTTTTAATCTTCCATATCTAAAAGTTCTTTTTTGATTATGAAGCCATTTAGCCAATTTAGGATATTCAAGATTATCTTTTTTTATATCTGGATTGTTTATTTTTTTTAACTTGTTTAAGTTATTGTACCAATTCTGTGTAATATGTCCGCCTTTTTCTTTTTTTGATTTCGTTCCAATTTCAAAGAACCCAATTTGATGCAATTTTTCTTTTTTCCAATTTTCTTTAATTCCTTTTGTTTTTATACGATAAACATAATTTCCAAGGTTTGGATTTGGTTTGTAGTTTGATGGAATATTAAAATCTCCAAATTCTTTTTTGTATTCTTGAATTTCTTTAATTCTTTGGTCAAAATTATAAACATCCATATCCCAAATAACTCCCATATCTTCTAAAAGACCAATTCTTTCCTCGTTCAAAAAATCTCTTTTCTTTTTGTAATATGTTCTTTGGTCATTTAACCATTTACCAAGTTTTGGGTATTTAGGATTCTTAAAAGTTTGTGAAACATTACAATCCCCATATTCTATTTTGTATTGTTCCAAAAGTGCTAATTTATCGAGCCAATCATCTTCGTTATTTAATGACCGAACTCCATCCATTTCCCATTTAAAACCTATTTTTTCAAGTTTTTCTATTTGCCAATCTTTTAGTTTTCCTATTTTATATTTTCCTCGTTCTAATGCAACCCAATTTGAAATATAAAATAGAGGATGAGTATTATCTTTATATCTTTTTACATTACTTTCTCCTGTTTCTTTATAGACTTTTAATAATTGACTATAACTGTCGAGCCATTTTTTATCCCAATACAATACGTGAGCATCTCCGAAATAGAAATTTATTGTTTTTAATTTCTCTAAATGTTCTTTAGGTAAAATTCCAGCTTTAAATAATTGTTTTTGTTTACTATACCAACCGTAAAGTGTTCTGTCTTTGTATTCTCTTGGAACTGTACAATGTTCATTCTCTTTATAGAAAAGTTCCATTTTTTTAAACATATAATCCCATTTCGCAAGATAATCTTCTGTTATTTTTAGTATTGACTGATACTTTTTAATCGGTTTCTTTTCCTTGATTTCTAAATGACCTAAATCAGTAATTTTTGGATTTCTACCTCTTTTTTTTGAGTTATCGTGAATATTTGAATTGTAGTCAGAACCTTTTGAAAATTCTTCAGACGACACTTTATCTTCAAGAACAAGTTTATTCAAGTAATCACTTGTCAATAATTCCAGATTTGGGTCGCTAAAATCGAAAAATGAAGAATAAAATTCTTTTAACTGATTTATAATTTTTAATCCACTTGTGTCACTATTTGTAAAGTCCAAAAGGATTGAGGACTCAACGTTGTAAAAAAGTCCTGATTTTGTAAGATTTGATGAACCAGTAATTATTCTATTTCTATCTCCTTCAAATAAGTAAATTTTTGGATGATAAATGTAACTATCAGAATAATAAATGTACGTTTCTGTGTCTAATTCTAAAAGTAATTCGAGAGCCTCTTTTGATGTAACTCTTTCATCAATTCCAACATAGAAAGTTACATTTCTATTTTCTTTTCTTGCTTGTTTTATGAAAGGTGCTAAATAGTCTAAACCAGGTTTTCTCAAAAATGCGACAAAGATTGTTATTTGTGTAAATGATTCGTCTTTTATAGCAGAACAAACGTGATTTCCGCACGTTTCATCTTCTTCGAGATGTAAGCCTTGTCCTAAAAATTCTACTATCATTATTCTTTCACGGATTTTTTTTCAAATGACCCGTCCTGAATAAAGGCTACATAAT
>NZ_JTDW01000036.1 GCF_000943565.1 Neotamlana sedimentorum | reverse complement strand
ACCCCTTACTTTCCATACACAATTACGTTAGGCACAATATGAAACAAACATTTTCACATAGAGTTTTTGATTGGATTTTAATCGGAATATCCCTGATTTTTTCGGTGCTGACTTTTATGAATCTAATGAACGGATTTGAATATTTCAGTAGTTTCATATTAAGAATTACTTTCGCTTTTGTTTCCGCAACTGCTCTTATTTCACTATTGATTCAAAAATTTAACGGAGAACGTTTATCTCGGATATTTATAATTGTTTCTCTAATAATTCCAGCGATTTTGATTTTCTATCAATATCTGACGGATTTGATTTTTTATAGTGCCAATCGATTGAATTTATTACAAAACCCAACATTATTTTTAAAGCTAATAGGTGGTATTGTTCTACTCTATTTTGCAATTAAGTTTTCAAAACAAGAAGAAGTTGACAGAATAAAAGATTACGGAATTTTAATTATTGGAATTGGAACTTTTACAATCTGTTATGTGCTGATTCGAACAATAGAACCGAATTTGAATTCAGAACTAACGGACTATCCTATTTGGAAAACTATAACAAAAATAACAATCGGAATTTTGACTTTAATCATTGGAATTAGAATTAAAAATCTGAAAACGAAGTTTAACAAAGGACTAATATTGACATTAATCTTAATGTTTATATTCGGACTGATATAAATACTGTGCCTAACAATGGCTATAAGTAATTGCTTGTTCTCGCCTACTTCTGAAAATCCTCGCGGATTTTCAGTTTGGTGTGTACTTGCAAAGTTATGTACTAACCCACGCAACTACTCATATCCGAGACCGTTGTGTGTAATTTGAGAACATGAATAGAAAAAGAAAAATTATTCTGGCAATTTCCATAATAATCCTTGGATTTATAACATTTCGATTGTTTTTTATGAGTTACTATTATGACTTTTCGGAATACTTGACCCTTAAGGACAAAATTGTTTGGACGGAGAATAGAAAACTTAAATATTCTGACTTTAATTTTACTACAGACCCCGAATTAAAAGACCTTGACGCAAGAATAGGACTTCACTCCAGGTTTAATGTAAATGACCCGATTTTATTTAGGTCGCATACAGTTTTTGAGCCTAAAAACGCAAAAATATCTGACACAACTGACCCAAGAGATTTAAGAGTTGCTCAAGTTAAATTTGATTTACTTGAAACGTATCGGCGTAGAATGGAAAAAGAAGTTGATAGTTTTAGAAAATTGAGCGTAAAAGATTTAAAAGCATCCGATTTTGATAAAATGCATAGACGTTATTATTCTGATTTTAAAAAAGAATGGTTAAGTTATAATGATTCAATTTATAACATACGCACATTAGAACGTTTGGAAAAGAAAGTAAAAAATGAATTGAAATAAAAACTACACACAACACCGGCTATAGTTCATTGCTTCTGACTTTCCTTGCGGAAAGTCCTCGCAAATTTGCTATCTTCCGTTTACGGCGGAAAATCCTCGCGGATTTTCACGCAACGAAACCATAGCCAAAACCGTTACAAAAAATAGCTCCGAACTCACTCAGACGCGGAGAAATTCGATGGAAATATAAATCTGAATTTGACTAAAGCAGCGCGCGGAATTGAACATTCAAACTCTGAACTTTAAACTCTGAATCTGACAATCGTTATGCGGAATCTCACTCTTCCGGAATTGAGCAAGGTTGCGGAATTTTAGAACGGCTGAAAAAAAAGCGTGGTTTACTGTTCACGATTTTTTTTTGAGAATTTTAAGTTAGAATATTCTAAAAAACTCAAAACCTGAATTTTTGAAATTTTACGCGGACAAAATACAACCTTAAACCAATCTGACGTGTCGCTACATTTTGTAACACCGTATAAGTTTAATTGCTTCTGATTTTCCTGCGGAAAATCCTCGCATTTTTACTATCTTAGTTTCTTAATCTGAAAATCCTCGCGGATTTCCAGCGCAACTAAGCTTATACAAATACGTTGTGTTTAATTAAAAAAACATCGATAGATGAAAGACAATGAGCAAGTGTTAATCTCTGAACAGGATATTAAAAAGATTCTGTTAAAAGTTGAAAAAGTAATTGAATCAGAAGGCTATTGTCGTTCAGGATTTGCCATAAAAGAAGTTATGGGACTCCCTAATAAAAAGTTTACTCCTACACAGAGACTTAAAATCGCAGCACTAGCAACAGTTACTAAAAAATATAAATACGACATTGCAATAGATAAAGATTATGTGGATTTCAATATAAAGCCAGATGCCGAATATGAAATGTATATAACCACATTAAACTTAGCGAAAGAAAACTTAAAGTCGGTTAAAATAAATAGAGTTTCAACTATAGTAAACATCGTTTTAGGAGCAATAAACCTAATCGGGCTAATAGCGTCAATAGATATAATCCAAGAACTATATCTAAAGCTAATATCAAAATAAGAATGTATCGGAGAATTTTATCAACTAACATAACACCTGACTGACCTTAGCAGTGCGCAACTGTTACGTGCGACTGACAAATTAAACTTTAACTAATTAAAAAATAAACAATATGAGCATAGAACAAGAACAGGCTTTCATAGAAATAAAAAAATCTGAGTTTAAAACCATTTTCAATAAAAACGCAGACGACAATTTGACTGAATTTTTAATGTACTTAAACAACGTTTCGAACAGGGAACTTTCTGGGGATTTATACAATCTTTCAAAAGAAATAGAAGAACTATCAAAAGTCATATTAAGAGATAGTGCTTCTTAATTCTGCTGTCTGTCTTAATTTTCTAAAGAACATTGTAAACTCATAACTCGAGCAACCTTTTAATTTATCCAATGTATCATTTATGATTTTTTCTTTTTCTTTTTCCGAAAGTTTTGTCGCTGACATAATAAAACTAAACACAACAACGTGTAT
>NZ_JTDW01000035.1 GCF_000943565.1 Neotamlana sedimentorum | reverse complement strand
TGAGAACCTGAAACAAGTTCAGGTTGACAGATAAGGATAGTTGCTTTTTTTTCAGGCTCAAGCGATTTGTCTTTTAATCGAAAAAGTTGAAGAATAAATAGGTTTTGTAAGTTTGATACATTTTTTTCAGTTGATTATTTATTATGTTTGATGTTATAAATTAACTATAAACATGAAAAAACTTATACTTTTCTTTTTTTCAATATTTTTTTCTTGGGTTACTTTTGCTCAGGCGTCTCCTACTGGTTGTGAAGATTTAGAATATTATAAATGTGACAGCGATAATGATGGATTAGAAACATTTAACTTAAAGGGTGTTTTTCCTTTCCCCTTTTGTAATGCTAGCAGTTATCAATACGAATCTACACAATATTTTTTGACAGAAGAAGATATGAATAATGGTACAAATGCACTTACATCATATCAAGCATCTTATTACGATGTTAATACAGGTAGTCAAGAAACTATATATTTTAGAGCAAGGTATAGAAGCTCTTGGGGAAATACCTATATAAAAAACTCCGCTCAAATAGGAGTGCTTCAACCTATCTTGGTATATGATATTATCACAGACTTTGTTATTATTGATGAGGATAGGAATGGGGTTGAAAACCTGCCCTTTACATCTATAACCAATCGTATATTATCAGACCAAAACAAATTAAAAGTATCGTATTATTTTTCTCAAATAGATGCAGAAAATAAAACTAATGAAATAATTCCAAGCGACGATTTTAATAGTAACACTTTAGTTACATTGTTTGCAAGAGTAGAAAATGAACCTTGCGAGTTATTTGAAATCTTTTCATTTGATTTTTATGTTGATTTACCAGAGATAGATGTTGACCTAAAAGATTTATACGTATGTCAAGACCATTCATATTATACTGGTTTTGATAGTTTTAATCTTGAAACTATATCAGACTTGGTAAAGGAAGAGTACCCGGAGTTAGATGTTTTGTTTTATGAAGGTTGGGACAATTCTAATAATGTTGGTATAAATCGGATTTACAACACAGAAAATTACACAAATTTATATAACCATCAAGCGATTTATGTTTATATTTTTAATCCAAATAACCTGCAAGATTATATTGTTAAATCATTAAAATTAACTGTAGAAAGAAAACCAGTATTTGATTATGATGGTTTGTATAAATGCGATACAGATGCGATTGATGGTATTACGGAATTCAATTCTAATGATGCGAAAATTTACATAAACGGTGTGCCTACAGAAGGTTTAGATTTGTTTAGAACCCAGGAGGATGCTCAAGCTAATATTAATAAATTACCGCAATATTTTCAAAATTTAAAGCCTTATCAAGATAGAGTCTATTTTCGTTATCAATATGGGAATTGTCCATTATTTGGAAGCATTTATCTTTATGTGAATAATTGCACCGATAAAGGGAGGCTGTCTATAAGTGCATTTTACGATGAAAATAAGGATGGTTCGTTTTCTGCTCAGGAGGAATATTTTTCGCAAGGTACTTTTACCTATGAAGTCAATAATAATGGTGTTATTCATAATATTGATACATCTAAAGGGTTTTTTACAATTGAAACTGAAAATGATACGGATAAATATACCATACGCTATACCTTATTTAATGAGTTGACAAACTGTTACGAAGTCACAAATGAAGTTATGTATTATGTTAGTGTTTCAGGTGGAAAAATAAAACACTTATCTTTTCCTGTTGTTAAGAAAAAGACGTGTAGAAATATTGCTGTAGTTTTGTTAAGTGATGTTTCACCTCGCCCTGGTTTTAATTACATTAATAAATTGCAAATAAAAAACTCTGCACATCAAACTATTAATTCATTAAATATTTATTTTGAAAAAGACGAGAATGTGGAAGTGATAGAAGTTTTAGGTGTTAGTCCTGAAAATACACTCACTACTACAAATACCGGATTCGTTTTAAATATTCAAGAGATTGAGCCATACGAAACTGAAACCCTATTTGTTAATATGAGTGTGCCATCCTCATTAAATTTAGGGGATGTATTAACTAACTCTGCTTCGGTTTCGTTTTATGATTATAATTTAACCGATAATTCTTCAACACTTACAGAAACAGTAGTAGGCTCTTACGATCCTAACGATATATTAGAATCTCACGGTCCAGAAATTTTGCATGAATCTTTTACAGATGAAGATTATTTATTCTATACAATACGATTTCAAAATGTAGGAACAGCAGATGCAATAAATATTTCAATTGACAATACTTTAGATTCTAAATTAGATGAATCTACCATTCAAATATTAACATCCAGTCATGATTATGTTTTTACAAGAACTAATAATCAATTAAATTGGCAATTTGATGACATATATTTACCGAGTGAAGATATGGACGAACCAAACAGTCATGGTTATGTGTACTACAAAATAAAACCAACTGCAGGTTATAGTGTTGGTGATATTATCCCCAATAAAGCCGAAATTTATTTTGATTTTAACGACCCCATTATAACCAATATTTTCGAAACCAAATTTGTGGACGAAACTAGTCTTTCAACAGAAGATTTTAATACTAAAAGCGTTTCTATGTATCCAAACCCTACTAATGGAAAGCTCGATTTAATATTTAACAATACAAGCGAAGGATTAATCGAGATTAGCGCTTTTGATTTACAAGGGAAATTAATTTTAAAAACCAACGAAATACTGGATAGAAACAAAACACATTTAAATGTTTCAAAGCTTAAAAGTGGATTGTATATTTTGAAAATAAAGAAGGATGGTTTAGAGAGTGTTAAAAAGCTTATTGTTGAATAAATTATAAAACTGAAAGGCCCGATGCAATCTCTATACTTACAGAGCTAATTTCTGAAGTGTTTCATGCGCTTAGAGGAACAGTTCTTAGAATACTATGAAAACGCTTGATTTTACAATAGGTAATAAGGAAGGCGATGAAGTAACAACGATAGATTTAGTGTAAAGAAAATCGAGAATTGAATTACCAAAACCTAGTATTGATTTTGATGGAAAAACAGTTTATATTCTTTATGAAGTTATAAACAATTAGAAAGTAAACGTAAGTTTTACAATTACTTGATGTTTTATTTCTGCGGAATGCCTTCTGTTTTTGAAGCACCAGAAGGAAGTAAAATAATAGAGTAGAGGTGCTTTAAAAATTTATAAAAAAAGAAGCTGTTTAAAAAAAAATCCTTGTCATTCTGAACTTGTTTCAGAA
>NZ_JTDW01000034.1 GCF_000943565.1 Neotamlana sedimentorum | reverse complement strand
AAAAGGTCAACCTATTTCAGTATAATACAGAATCCAATCGAAGAACATTGAATACAGCCATTTTAAGTTATAATTTAATATTGTATGAAAACAATACATGATAAGATAAATAATGTTAGAATATCTAATGGTGAAATTCTTGAACTTAATGATTTAGGATTATTAGAAATCCCTGCCCAAGTATTTGAATTGAAACAGTTAAAAATATTAAGATTAAGAAGGAATAAAATAAAAAATATTCCTACCGAAATTAAATGTCTCGACCAGCTCATTGAGCTGAATTTAATTGATAATGAACTTGAATCTTTCCCAGAATCACTAACAAGTTTAAAAAGTCTGCAAATATTGCATTTAAGGAAGAATAAAATATCATCGATTCCCAAAAGCATTTCAAACCTAAAACTTCTTACTCATTTAAATCTTGGAAACAACAATTTAGTTAGTTTACCACAAGAAATTGGAGATTTAGATTCTTTGATTCATTTATTTGTAAAAAACAATGAAATTAAAAGACTTCCTAGCTCTATTAAAAAATTAGAGAATATTAAAGAACTAATGCTGAATGACAATCCAATCATTTATCCGCCAAAAGAAGTCTTGGATGGAGGTCTTATGAGAATTCTGTTGTTCTTTTTTCTTGAAGAATCTGACTTTTATAATTCATCAAATTTAACATTCAAAATTCCAAAAGAGTTAAGAACTGCTATTAAACAATATTTAAGTTATTTTCCTGAATATGTTGAAATATCAAAAGGAAAAAATATCCAATTTGAGACGAAATCTCACGATGAAGGTGTAACGATTGTTATGTCAGATAAAGATAGTATTGAGGAACTTAATGAATATTTTAATGAATATTTAGGATTTGTAAAAACAAACATAGAATCCATAGCACCAAAAATAGAAATTGTATTATCAGAAACGCAAAGAGATTTATTTATATTAGAATTGAAACAGCAAGTAATTCATCTTAAAAATCAAGTGGAGATAAGAGAATTCAAACTTAAATATTTAGAAAACCAAGTAGAACAATATTTTGATCTATTAAAACTAGAAAAAACAAATCCAAATCCAGTCTTTATAAACACCATCGCAACTTCTAATTCAAATGTAGAAGCAAAAATTGAAATAATTTCAAATCTAAAAGTAGAATTTCCTGTTTTACAGAACAATGTGTATCATTTACTTCATGAATTACCAGAAGACACACCGAGTATAATAAAAGAAGAGATAAAACAAATTGATGATGAGCTTATTGAGCAAGGGAATATCTCATCACAAAATGATATAAATAAAACACCTTTAAAGAGAATTAAAAGACTGTTTGACCAAATCACCGACGAAGAATCAGAGTTCAGTAAAGTCATTAAAAAATCACAGAAATTAAAAAAATCTGTACAAAATTTGGGAAAAACTTATAATAAAATTGCCCAATGGACTGGGTTGCCAAATATTCCTGATTTAATTTTAGAATTATAAAGTAAAAACTACACCCAACACAGTATATAAAAAATTGCTAGTTTTAGCTAAACCAAAGTTCGTTGCTTGTTTGCTAGCCTCTGATTTTCCTTCGGAAAATCCTCGCACACAAACACGCAACTTTCCATATGCATTAAACGTTGTGCGTAATTAAAAAAACCGACGACAATCAATTAAATATTCATAAAATAAACATAACTTTCCCTAACCATTTTTTCATATAAAACCAATAAAGATGAATGATAAAAAAGATAATATCATTAAGATTTTCTTAGAGGCACAAAATAGATTAGTTTTTCAATCATCAGATTTGTCACTAGATTCCATAGCTAGTATGGTTTCGGAAGAAGCTATCAATATAAAACCAACATACCAAAGAAGAGATCGTTGGGATGTTCCAAGACAATCAGCCTTAATCGAATCTTTTCTTTTAAACATTCCTGTTCCACCTATCTATTTAGCAGAAGATGAATACGGAAAATATTCTGTGATTGATGGAAAGCAGAGAATAACAGCAATTTACAATTTCATAAATCAAGGTATGGAATTAGAAAGTCTAGAGAAATTTAAAGAATTAGAAGGATATACATTTAATGAACTTCCTGCTCAGCTGAATAATGCGTTAAAAATACGACCTTATTTAAGAGTAATTACTTTGTTAAAACAATCTGACCCAAATCTGAAATACGAAGTCTTTAATAGACTAAACACTGGAGGAATAAAACTACTACCTCAAGAAATTAGAAATGCAGCCTATGAAGGAGAATTTAATCGTCTGCTAATCAAATTATCAGAAAACTCATTCTTAGTCAAACAATTTAATATTAATTCCGAAAAAGAAAGACTACAATCAAAGGTATATAAAGAAATGATAGACCTTGAATATGTGCTAAGGTTTTTCACGCTTCGGTCCACTTGGAATTCCTTCTCTGGAAATATGAAAAATGAGTTGGATAACTTTATGAGAAATCATCAACAGGTTGACAGTGGAGCTTTAGAAGAATTCGACTTTTTATTTAATAAATCAATGGAAGCTTGTGAGATTATTTTTGGTAAAGATGCATTCAGACGTCCAGATGGGAGAAATGAATTGATTCAAGGTATTTATGATGCACAAGCAGTTGGATTATCCTTTTTTGTGCAAAATAGCTTTCAAGCTTTAATAGATAATAAAGTGCTTATAAAGGAAACATTTAATCAAAAGTACACTGAAGATGATAATTTCCAAGTTTCAATGAGACAATTTACTTCTAATATCAAGCAAGTGGCATATCGAATTGGTACTATGAAAGATATTGTAAAATCAATTATCGAATAATGGCAACAGCTAAAGAGGTGTTAATAGAAAGGTTTGTTAACCTTGAAAATGCTTTGGCATCACCAGAAGTTTCACCTTTAGCTTTAACTCAAAGAGCCCATAATGAGAAAGCAAGAATGTTAAGAAATGGGCTAGCAATTATAGAATTCAATATAATTGAAGACTTCATTAAAAGAAGAATTGGGGAAGCATTCAAGTATTTAGGGACTTGTGGAATTGCATTTAACGATTTGCCCCAAACTATTATTGAGGCATCCTTATACAAAGCTTTAAAAGGAATACTTCAACGAGCCGAAAACCTAAAGCGTACAACAGGAGATCATATAACTTTTATTCAATCAGAGGCAAAATTTCTAGCTAGTACTTTGGATTCTAGCTTTGAATTATCTGAATATACTTTAGGTTGGGATAAATCGAACCTATCTACTGAAGATTTAAAAGATATTTTTAAAATTTTTCAAATTCAAGGAGGTTGGTCGTCGGTACAAGAGATTAGTTCAATGTTAAACATAACATTAATTCAGCCTAGTGATATTTTTAGGAATGCTGCACAAAGAAGGCATAAGGCAGCGCATAATCCGAATTCAGACGCACCTATAAATGACTTAACAGATTTTGTTTTACAAGGGAAAATTATCGCTTTAGCCTTCGATGCTTTAATTTCAAAAAGTTTAAAGCACATATTAGATAATGATAATAATTTTCTTCAAGGTAATTTAAAAACTATACCATCACAGTTAAAATTTAGGTTTCTAAAGAATGTTGATGGAAAGTGGAAAGAATATGTTGGAAATAGCAATAGAGCATATCGAACAAATACTGATTTTAATATTATATTAAATGAGAGTAAAATTAGGGCACAAAACAAAAATGAAATTCTAGTTATAAAACCTAGTGAGAACAGTATTAAAGATTGGTTTATTACGGAAATATAAAAACTACGCACAACAAAGAACTGAGTTAAAAAACAAGC
>NZ_JTDW01000033.1 GCF_000943565.1 Neotamlana sedimentorum | reverse complement strand
TGTAAGCAAGTATTTTAGTTTATTTTGAAGAACCGTAATCAGTTTTTGATTGCGGTTTTTTTTATGACCAATTTAGCTATTCTCTATGGTTTTAATAGCCTAGTTATATTCTTTGAATCATAATTTCAAAACTAACCTCTTCTTTTTTTGCAATTTTATCATCACTAAACTAAAAACCAATGACATTAAAACAGCAAATTTTTAAACAGCAGTTTTTTCTATTTTTAATAATAGTATTTACTGGGTTTTCTGCAACTTCTCAAATTACAATATCTAGTCTTGCAGAGTTGGCAAATGTAGCTTCACAATCCAATCAAATGGTTACGATGACTCCTGGGGTTTACGAAATGGCAGATTATCTTACACCAACAGTTATTTCGAACAACACTTCTGCAGATGAATTAGGGAGACGAGCTATGATTCGTTTTAGCGGAAGTAATAATACCTTCGATTTAACGGGAGTAACAATTAATGTTGATACTGAATTGTTAAACGATTTAGGTGGGAGTGTAATAGAGTTTCATTTTACAGGAAACCATATAAACTTTAAAGGCTTAATAGTTACCGATATTGGCAATAGTCCTACGGCTAGTGGTGGACAATCTATGACTGTTTCTGGCGACAATATTACCATAGAAAATGTAACCTTAAACATGAGTGGTTCATCGCCTTATGGTTATGGCGATTTACTTGGTAAAGGAGGCGGCAGCTTAGTTGCGATGAGAAAACATAGCGGTTTGCTAGTAGGTGGGTTAGATGTGTCTATTATTGGTTGTTCAATTTATTCAACTTCATTTGGGCATTTATTTTTTGTTCAAGGCGGGCGCAATGTTTTGTTTCAAGATTGTTACGCCGAAGCCGTGACACGAACAACAGACGATATGCTAGCTGAAACATCGGGACCTGCATTCGATTTAAATTTTGAAGCGGTATACCCAAATTATGATGGCGAAAAAGTAATTACACCAGGATATACAAAATCTTTGAGCGAAGTTGGTTTCCGAACTTATGGTTCTGGGGCAGGACATGATACCGAAGGTGTAACTTTAATAAATTGTACGGCGCGAAATGCGCGTGTTGGTTTTGCTTTGGAAATTGGTGGGCCTATATTAATTCAAAATTGCGAAGCTACTGGCTGTGAATCTGGGTATAATTTAAATAACGCAACGGTGCAGAATAGTCGTGGCGATGCAGTAAACGGGCCTTTGTTATATCTTTCTGGAGACAATTCTGAAGTAGAACTGGCTTTAATGCCAACTTTACCAACTACAACCTTGCATGCGGTAGCAACAATAGCAGGAAATAACAATAATGTAACCTTAACCAAGTGGAACGACGAAACTAGAACTCAAGATCATAAAATTTTGGTTGGGGGAACACGACCTACAGGGACTAACCCTTTTTCGCCTTTAGGTACAGGAGCTACTGCTTCGGTAACTTTAAATAATTGCACTGATATGCCTGTTGAAATACTTTCAACAACATCTTCAAGTGTAATTAATACTACAGGTTCGGTTACCGATAACGGAACAGGAAATACCGTAATTACTAATTCATGTGAAGGGATTCAGAATTTAGATTTTGAAGATGATACTTATACATACCGTGTGTTAGGCACAAACCCTAATCAATGTGAAGTTACTGGTTTTGTATCAGGAAAAGATATAGCAAATGCAGTAATTCCAGAACAGGCAAATAATGAGACTATTCCGTTTAATGTGGTATCGGTTGGTGTATCAGCTTTTCAAGATAATATTATAATCACAAATGTTACGTTGCCTAACGGGGTTGATAATATTGGTACAAGTGCTTTTCAAAGTTGTACAAATTTAGTGTCTGTAAATCTTCAAAATATAAAAACATACGGCAATCATAGTTTTAATGGATGTTCAAATTTAGTGTTGGCGCCTCTCGATTTTTCGAATACAACTAATGTAGGCGATTATTGTTTTATGAATTGTGCTAAAATAACCGCCGTTACAGTACCAGGGACTGTTACTTTGGGTGTTGGTGCATTGCGAGCAACAGGAATTACATCGTTTGTTATACCTAGCGAGTGGACCGTTTTACCAGATCAAATGATTAGAGATTGTAAAGCAGTTACTCAAGTTAATATTCCTAGTACAATTACTACTATGGGTGTGGCTTCGTTTAGAGGCTGTACTGGAATTGTAAATGTTCAAGTTAATTGGACAGATCAAGCGAGTATAGCAGATGCAACAGTAAATAATTTATTTAATGGCTTAACACTAAGTAATATAAATTTATTAGTACCTGATAATACAATCGCTTATTATGAAGCGGCGCCGGTATGGACAGATTTTAACATACAACAAGGAGTTTTGGGAGTAGATGAGTTTAATTACGAAGACGTTTTTAATTTGTTTCCTAATCCTACAACTAATTTGGTTTATGTTAATAATTTAAAAATGCAAAATATTTCTATTTCGGTTTTCGATTTAAACGGTAGAACGTTATTAAATAGAAAAGCTAATACACTTCAAATACCAATAAATTTGTCTGGTTTTAAAACAGGAATGTATTTGCTTAAAATAAAAAATCAAAATGGTGAGTTTGTAAAGCGAATTGTAAAGCAATAGCAACAAATACACTAGTCTTTAGTTTTAGTTGAAAATACCGTTGCACTTTTTGTGACGGTTTTTATTGTTAAAAACAATACGAAGAAAATTTTTGATAACAAGTTATGCTTTAAAGTGTTCTATTTTAAAGGGATGAACATAATTTTATAGGTTTTGAATCATAATTTAAAGCATAAAATCTAGGTTTTTTACATCTTGTAGGTAACTAATCTAAATTAAATTAATTATGAAAAAAACATTACAATTTTTAATGGTTGTATTATTTACTGCGTCATTAACAGCTCAAACTTTCGATGATGGAACCTTTACGTATAATGTTATCGATACCGATAATAATTATTGCGAAGTAACTGGTTGGGTTAATTTACCTACCGAAAATGTAGATGTTGTAATTCCAGGAACAGCAATGAATGGATTTGCACCCTTTACCGTAACTAAAATTGGCTTAGGAGCTTTTAGTTGTAATACAGCAGCTAATCGAGGAGCAGGTCATACAGAAAACACTTTTATTCAAACCGTTACTTTACCACAATCGGTTACAATTTTCGATGCACATGTATTTAGAGACAACCCAAACCTTACTTCAATCAATCTTGACAATGTTGTCGATTTAGGAAGTAATGCTTTTGTTGCTTGTACTGGTTTAACTGGAGAAATTAGTTTGCCAGTTTGTACAAATCTTGGAGCTTACCCATTCTTTAATTGCAATAATATAGAATCAATTAGTGCTCCTGTTGCCGAAACTGGTGGTGCAGGTGTTTTTTACGGAATGGATGGTGTTAAAGAATATAATGTTCCTGCAAGTCTTATGTCTATAGGTAATCTGTTTTTAGGTGATGATGATACTAGTAACGCTTTAGAGCAAGTACAACTTAATTGGGATGCAACGCAACTTGCTGCAGTTAACTTTGCTAATGATTCTAAATTTTTTAGAAATGAATGGGCAGATAGTGGTAATGGTGAGCCAGGAACAGGAACAAAGGCTTATGGCGATATGACAGTTGCAGACCTTACAGGTTGGTTTGCAGGTACTCCTGTAAAAATATATGTGCCAGTTGGCTCAAAGCAAGCTTATTTAGATCATATTTCTTGGTGTAGATTTCCTGAAGCAAACATTATAGAAGGTACAGCGCCTGTATTAAGCACAAAAACTGTTGAAGCTAAGGCTTTAGGGTTTAATGTGTATCCAAACCCAGCTACTAATATTGTGTCTATTAAAAATGCAAAGGCATTAAATGCAGAAGTTGAAGTGTTAGACTTAAACGGTAGAATTTTATTAAATAAAAATGCAACTAATAATTTAACCGAAATAAATATATCAAACCTTAAAACAGGTATGTATTTATTTAAAATTAAAACTCAAGATAATGAGTTTGTTAAGCGAGTAGTAAAACAAT
>NZ_JTDW01000032.1 GCF_000943565.1 Neotamlana sedimentorum | reverse complement strand
ATAGTCTCGTAGGGTAAAGGCGCTGTTTGAAAATAGATGTTTTTTATATTATACAATTTAGCCCCTGTTGCAATTGCTTTTTCATCTGAAGTTATATCTGCTAAAAATTCGTTCATTTTATAATAACGTTGTAAACTAGAGCCTACTGTTGCAGAAATTTCTGAAGGGATTACATTACCAGAAACAAAAGCACTTGCATCGTCCAATTCCTGATAAATCATTTTTTGAATCTCATCTTCGCTCAACCCAAAATTAAACAATCGTACTTCATCTATTTCACCTTTAAAATATTCACTAGTTAAAACATTTTCTTCTCCAGAAACCCCAGGACGTCTACCTATTGTAAAATCTGTAACACCAGAAGCTATCGCACTTGCTGTAATAGTTTCTTCTGCTTCCCCGTTAACATAAAGAACAAAATTATTATCTGGATTATTAAAAGAAGCTGCTATATGAACCCAAATATTATTTGGTAAAACCGTCATGGAAGTTAGCGTATTTCCTCCAGCTACAGCACTAGCAGTACCATCACTATTTACCGTTATATAAAAATTATCTTGACCAGCAATGCGTCTTTGCCCTGAAGCTCCAACAGGAATTTTAATCCAAGCCATAAGAGTTGCAGATCCCCAAGCATTAATTACCGGTACGTTTTCTGAAATATAATCGTTTCTTCCATCAAAATAAAGCGTATACTCTTCATTTAAATCTCGAGGCGAACCAAAAACAGTACTATCTGTATCAAAAGTATCTAAAATACCATCGTTATCAACATCTATAGTACCATCTATAATCCCATCATTGTCCGCGTCAAAATCTAAATAAATAGTTTCTTTAATATCAAAAACACCATCGTTATTAGAATCAACCTCTAAATAATCTGGAATTCCATCATTATCGCTATCTAATGGATCTGGATATGAAGCACTACCGTGGTCTTCATCGTCTGTGTCATTATCGTTTCCATCCATAACTGCTAATATTCCATCTCCATCGGCGTCATCATTTGCCAATAAACTATTCGCATCAGAGCCATCACCAGAGCCATCACCATCTACATCGATATCTCCCTTACCATCATATTCAACGTTATCGAATATACCATCATTATCTGAATCGGCATCGATATAATCTGGAACACCATCTCCGTCGGTATCAATAAGCGTTGCACCACTTTCATATGAATCGTGAACACCATTTTGATTGGTATCTACCCAACCATCTCCAAATAGTGTAGCATCTTTATCGGTGTCTGCAAGCCCAAGTTCAACAACATTTGGAATACCATCATCATCATTATCTAAATCTATTGAATCTGCAACTCCGTCACCATCTAAATCACATAAAATTTGCTTAACATAAATATCATCTATTGCTAAATCGTTACCTTGACCTCCATCTTGACTATTAATTAATTGAATAGTAAACTGAGATGAATTTGTTGTAAATGTTGTTTCTACTGTTACCCAATCGCCATTTGGATTTGATGCATCGGTTGGTTCAATTAAACCAGATGTTGAGGCTGGAATAAGTGAATTTCCATTTGCATCATAAACAGCAATAAGTACTTCTGGCCTATTTCTTGGATTATCATCCCATGTTGCTCCGCCTGGGCAACCATCTAAACAAGGCGCATCTGATCTATCTAAATTTATAACAGAAAACCCATACGTTACTTCTACTCCAGGTGTTACTCCTGTAATATTTGCGCTATAAAAAACTCCAGGATCGTGACTGGCATTAATTAAAAGCATACGGCCTGGTTCTGCTCCGTCTTCGCTATCTGGTGTATGATCTAAACCTGTATACCAAACTTGATCGGCCCAACTAGCAACTTCTCCATTTGGTGTTTGGTTCGTTCCGTCTCCATTTCCTGCTCTATAGTAAATAGTATAAGAACCATCTCCTAAATTATTATTTCCAGAACATGTTCCAGAACCATCTTCATAACAATAAGTTGTTGTGGCCCTATCGTTATATTCATCTATTTCTACTCTATTGTAACCTGAACCAAAAGTTTCGTTTAAAAAAACCATTTCTACGGTTGTAGCATATGGGTATGTTTTACATGAATTATCTTCGGTTGTATCAAGAATACCGTCATTGTCGTCGTCGCCATCAACGTTATCTGGCACACCATCTCCGTCTGTATCTGGAAAATCTTGTACTGCTTTAGCCACTATATTAAATGTGTAATCATCTTCTGTATCTCCAAGATCCACATCGTCATTTAGAATTCTTAGTACAGCAGATTTTGTTCCAACAGTATTTGGATCAAAGGCTACGGTAAAAGTTGTAGATTCACCTATAGCTAAAACAGATATTGAGGGCTGAGCGATAGTAAAATCTCCAGAAGTTGAAACAAATTGTACAATAGGGTTTCCAGTTAATGTTAATGGGTCTGCCCCGTTGTTTGTAATTCTAAAAGTTTTAATAAGTGGGCTTTCAAATATATCATGATTACCAAAATCTGTATTGTTTTCCTCCAATGTATCCCCAGGTCCTGCACCATCATTAATCATATTTCCATTACCCGTAACATCTATTTCTTGTGGAGCATCTGGTTTAATTTCTAAACTTAATGGATAGTCTTCAACTTCACCTGCATTACCATCAAAACTACCATCACAAGCATCATTACTAGGGTGCCACCATGCTCTACAAGCAATGCGCATTGCTGTAACACCTGATACGGCATAACTAGGAATATCGAAATTTGCATTAATTGTAGTATCTGATGTTCTTGGGTCACCCCCACCCGCATCAAGATATGTCCAAGCCAATTCATTATCATCGTCAAAATTACCATCGCCATTAAAATCTACCCAAATGCGATAACCATATTCTGCCCAACTTTCTCCAACTACTTTAATAGTTACTTGACACTGTTGACCTTTATATAATTCTGCCGCTAAAACAGAATCTGTATAATCGGTATATCCAGAATTATCGTAGGCTGAATTATTATTTATTGTATTTCCTGAGGGTTTTGGACTAGCAACAAAAATATTACTTATATGTCTTAAAGCACTATCGTTAGATACATCTGGCTCACAGTAATCATGGCTAGCAGTTGTAAAATTTTCAATACTTGAAAAATTAGTAGAACCATTACACAATGCTGAAACACGTACATTGTATAATGTTTTTTGGTCTAACAATTCTAAATCGACTGAATTGGATGTAGAAGTTACAACATCCCAATTAACCAAATTATCTTTTTTATATTGAATCTCGTATGAGTCAATCCCTACTTGTTCATTCCAGGTTACAGTTGCTGAATTTGCTGTTATGTTATTTATTACAACTCCCGCAGGTGGGGCTTGATTATTTAATGTTATGGTTTGCGTTGCAGTATCACTATTTCCAGTTGCAGCATCGAAATAGGTCCAAGTTATGGTATGAGTGCCGGGTGTATTAAATGTTGTTGCATCGGATGTTGTAGGAGTTACAGTATTACATTGATAATGAATATCTTCTGGCGTTTCCGCTTCAAAATAACAATACACCGAGACATTGTTTAATGTTGGCGCTACCAAAGGTCCGGAATATTGATTTACGGTTACAGTGGTTGTACATATACTTGTTTGAGTACCATCATCAACTGTTAAAGTAATTACATTCTCTCCTAAATCATCACAATTAAATTCTGATTTGTCAATTGATAAACTCATTGTTCCTGAAGAAACCGAAGATCCATTATCAATATCTGAAGCTGTTATAGAAGCACTTCCGAAAGCATCTAAAGTTATACTAAAATCACCCACACAGCTCGCTACTGGCGGTGTTGTTACCGCTTGTCCACTTAAAATAACATCATCAATGTAATAATTATCATTTCCATTAGAGCCATCTATAAAATTAGAACGTACAGTTGCTCTAAATGCTGTAGCAGAATTGGGAATTGATATCTCAAAAGGGTTTGTATTAGGACCTGAAGCATTAAAATATATTATGTCTGTTGTGGCTGAATCTACCCCGTCAATTAAATTAACAGAATTATCGACCCATACACTTCCATCATAATAAGAATAATCTAAAATTAAATGCTCATTGTTATCTGGCTCCCCAAGTGACTGATATGCTATAGAAAAGGTAACATCTGTATAATTTGTTAAATCTTTTTCTGCAAAAACTATAGATGGTGTATCATCCCAATAGTTCTTAATTTCCAAACAATATAAATCTGAGGCTGGTGTTGTTATATCAGAATTTACCACTCGAATAAATCCGTTTACTGTAGTTGCCGTATAATCCCAGTTATCTGTACCAGAATGTGCTGTAATAGTTTGGCTAGGCGGAGCCCAAGTACCATCTTTATCAGCAATAGCTTTTTGATAGCTAGGATCTCCATTATGAAAACGTTGTTTAGCTATTTCAACTTGCGAAAAGGCTTTGTTAATACATACAGTTAAACAAAATAAAACTATAAATAATTTACTTGAGGCGGGTAATTTATTTTTCATTTATTAAAATTTAGTTAAGCACTTTTTTAGACAATATTTATATTAATAAGTCACATTTACCAAGACTTAAACAAGTATTTTTTGTATTATGATTTTTACTTAACCACAATCTTTTTAGTGAGT
>NZ_JTDW01000030.1 GCF_000943565.1 Neotamlana sedimentorum | reverse complement strand
CGCTTACTTACAAAAGTCCTTGCAGATATTATATTCGGGTTTTATTTGCTAAATTAGTTGCTTAAACACGCAACAAACCATATACAAACACGTTAGCCACAAGCAGAAAAACTCCATCCGATGTCCTATTTTTTCATCTTCGTTTGACATTATAATAAATAACAAAAAAATTATGAATTTAGGAAAATTTTCACTTAGTCTTAACGTCAAAGACATCAACAAAAGCCTTCAATTTTATACCAATCTTGGTTTTATAATAATTGATGGAGGTCATCAAAATGAAGAATTTAAGGATAGTGAAACAATGAAATGGAGAATACTAGAGAACTCTTCTGTTAAAATTGGTCTGTTTCAAGGAATGTTCGACCAAAATATACTTTCATTTCATCCGCTTGATTTAATGAATATTCAATCTTTATTAAAAGATAGTGGGGTAACATTTAGTAAAGAGGCAAAACAAAATGATTCAATGAAATCTGCAATAATTCTCGACCCTGATGGAAATCAAATTATGTTTGAAGAAATAGGTTAAAAATGGAGGAACAATATTTTAATGAAATTAGAGAACGATTCTGTTCAATGGACTCTAGTGTTAAAGCAGGAAAAATGATGAGTTCTGAAGCAATCACCTATATGGGTAAGGTCTTTGCTTTCTTCTCTCGTAAAAAGAAAATGGTATTTAAACTCGGGAAAGATTTTGACCCAGATAGTTTTGGAATAGAAATAGCCGTATTTAATCCATTCAAAAATCGTACACCTTTAAATGGTTGGTTTGAAGTTCCTTTTACAGAGAAGGAACAATGGGAACCTCTCACAAAAAAAGCACTCACCTTATTAAAAAGCGAACTATGATTACTCAAGACTATATTGCCTTTTTTAAAAGCTTAGAAAAAAACAATAACAAAGAATGGTTTCATAAACATAAAAAAGCGTATGAAAATGACGTTAAAAAACCTTTTTTAGAACTGTTGGAAATATTAATTCCAGAAATAGAAAAACTAGAACCTCAAATTTCTCCAAATCCAAAAGATGCATTGTTCAGAATTAATAGAGACATTCGCTTTTCAAACGATAAAACACCTTATCACGTACTTCTTAAAGCAGGATTTTCTCCTAATGGAAAAAAATCAAAACTACCTGGTTTTTATTTAGGAATTAGTGCAGATAAAATTCACGTTGGCGGTGGATTATTTAATTTGAAAGGAACGGATTTAAAAAACGTAAGAACCTTAATTACTAAAAACACTGATGAATTTATTCAACTTGTAAATTCTGAATTTTTTATTTCGACATTCCAAGAACTAAAAGGAGAACAAGCTAAACGATTGGATAAAAATTTTCAACCAATCTTATCTAAAACGCCATACATTGCGAATAAACAATTTTATGCAATGCGAGAGTTTCCTTTAATTGGTTATTTAAACTCTGATAAAATGTTCGCTACAATAATAAATTCTTTTAAGGCAATTACGCCTCTTAATCAATTTCTAAAAAGAGCATTTATATGAAACAATACTTACTCTTATTAAAAGGAAAAAAGGAATTAGATTATTCTCCTGAACAACTTCAAAAAAGGCTAGAAGAATATAGAACGTGGGTGACTACTATTGAAGAACATTATGTTGCCGATAACCGCTTAGAAAGAATAGGTGCCCATATCAGTCAAAAGAATGAAATAACAACTGACGGGCCATTTTTAGAAGCTAAAGAAATTATTGCTGGTTTTATTATTATTAAAGCAACAAACCTTGATGAAGCTGTTACAATTTCAAACTCATCTCCACTTCTTAATTATTTTGAAATTTATGTAAGACCAATGGTTCCTAATGACTAATATTTCGACAAATCAATTAACTGAACATTTTTTCAGGCACAATTATGCGAAAATGGTTGCTGTTTTGGTGCGTTATTTTGGTTTGAAAGAAGTTGAAATAGCGGAAGACATTGTTCAAGACACTTTAGTTGAAGCAATGGAAAAATGGAGTGTTCAATCTATTCCAAACAACCCTGATGGTTGGCTGATGGATGTTGCAAAAAAGAAAACTATAAATTTTTTAAAACGCAATCAAAACTTTGAAACTAAAATAGCTCCAAGTATAAAAGCCAACGCCTTTTTTGAAATAGATGAATCGATTGAGAAAGATAGTACATTAAGAATGATTTTTACTTGCTGTCATCCTGATTTACCTTCGGAATCACAAATTTCATTGGCCTTAAAAACACTTTGTGGTTTGAGCGTTGGAGAAATTGCAAATGCACTATTAACGACAGAATCTACGGTTAACAAAAGACTTTATAGAGCCAAGCAAAAATTTAGAGATGGCTCAATATCTTTTCAAATCCCCAAAAACAATGATTTAACTGAACGGTTAGACAACATTTTTACTACGCTCTATTTATTGTTTAATGAGGGATATTACTCCTCACATAATAAAAAAATTATCCGTATAGACTTATGCTTTGAAGCCATACGCTTGTTAAAAGACATTATTTCGTTTTACCCCAATTCATTTAAAGCAAAGGCTCTTCTATCTTTAATGTTACTCTCCATTGCACGTTTCGAAAGTCGAATTGACGAAAAGGGGGCAATCGTTATTCTTTCAGAACAAAACAGAAATTTATGGGACAAAGAACTAATTGCTGTAGGCATAGAATATCTTCATCAATCTGCACAGAGTAACGAAGTAACTATTTATCATTTACTGGCAGGGATTTCTGCTGAACATTGTCTGGTCAAAAGTTTCGAAAGAACCAATTGGAAGAGTATTTACCAGCAATATGCTATACTCGAAAAGCTAAACAAAAGTGCCATTATTACTCTTAATAAGACCATTTCTAAATTCTATGGTTTTGACAAAAATGAGGCACTTCAAGATTTGTTGTCCTTGGAAAAGGATGAAGAACTCAAAAAAAATACACATTATTTTACTTCAATCGCTGTTTTCTATCAAGAACTAAATCAAAGGGAAAAAGCGGAAGCCTATTTTAACACCGCTTTAAAACTATCGAAATCGGCAACTGAAAAGGCACTTATTGAATATAAAATGAATAATTAATTATTCAACGTTTCAACATACTCTTTTAACCCATTTACATATTTTGGAGGTGCTTTTTTAAATTGAGGTCTTATCACTAAAGCATTCATCATTCTTCCAAGAATGCCATATTTTAATTGGTACGAAAATAAGAACGTAACCTTAGTTTTTTCGTCTAATTCTACTAAATCAATCCTACCTTTCATAAAACGATAGGGAGGGAGCATCTTTCCTCCCACCACTTCCAAAACAAAAGATTTGCCCTCTCTCCATTCTACAACTTCTTCCTCCATTTGACCCATTGGCAGCAACTCACAATGCCGTTTTGCTCCCAACCCACTTTTTATATGTGAAATAGCTTCGGACTTTTTGACTAAAGGATGAAATTTTTCGATTTCTCCAATAAGACTTAGTACTTTCCAAACTTTCTCTCTTGATGCGTTGATTTCTACTTCGGAAGTAATAATAGTCACTCCTTTTTCTGTTCTTAAATTTACGTTATTCATAGTCGTATGATTTTAAAAATGATATCCAATATGTATTGTTCCAAATGGTTGAATTCCAGCAGGGGTAAATACTGCACCATCAATCATTAATGTATTTTGAAAACTATATTCATATCTCAACCCTAAAAATGGATTGACATACAGTTTTGCTTTCTTGAAAGGATACCATCTATATCCAACTCTCGGGATAATGTTATGGGTAAGGACTTTACCACTGACAGTATTTCGACTAATTTCATTTTGAAAAAACAGGTTGATTAATCCCAAGTAAACGCCTTTTCTTTCCTCTTTTATAAAATAATCAATAGCAAATCCTCCTCCAATATTGATTTTACTATCAAACCCCTTTCCTTTGTTCTTAGGATTTAAAAAATCATCCATCCAATTTGGAAAATCTGCATTAACCACATTAAGAAACAACGACCAATGATGTGATTTTTGGGGCTCAATTACTACTGACAAAGTCTTTGCTCCAAATGCGGACGAAATCGGGTCAGTTTCTAGACCAATCCAGCTCTTTTCCTTTTCTTGGGCATATATTTTGGAAAAGTTTAATACCAAAACACAGCATAAAAGAATTTTTCTAACTACCATAATATTCTATTTTCTTTAATGTCAAATGAAGAAATAGAATTAGGACAAAGAATTAAAAATAAGAGTGCCAGTGGCTAACAATGTATAAGAAACATAGGGCATTTGTGCTAATCCGAAGGTTTTGTGCTTATTAACAAAGTCCGCTAAATATAAAAATTGGCGTTTATAGTAGAAAAGATAAAAGCAAAATATTTATATTTAGCTAAAAAACCGAAACAAAAGTGCTTATCACCTGCCCTACGTTTCTTATACTAACCGTTGTGCATAATGCGAAAAATCGAGTGAAAAATAAAAATTTAAACTAAGAAATCCACCGCACAAACAGCACATTTATTTTTCCCAACCGCAAAAGCCAAATCACAAAAAATAAAAGAGCTGTTTTGCCAACGCTAAAAAAAACAATACTTTAGGAAAATGCAAACCATCGAAGAAATCCTAAAAATAAAAAAAGTAAATAATACTGCAATCCGAACTGTGGTTTTACGTCATCTTTTAAGCCAAGAAAAAGCACAATCTCTAAAAGACATTGAAAACGTATTAGTTCATACAGACAGAAGTTCTATTTTTAGGACTTTAAAAACATTCGAGAAGAATAAAGTTATACACAGTATCGAAGATGGTTCAGGTATGCTAAAATACGCAGTTTGCGCTAAAGGATGTAACTGTGACCCAAAAGACTTACATTATCATTTTTATTGTAATAATTGCAACAAAACATTTTGTCTTTTTGACATTCCTGTTCAAAATATTGAGCTTCCTGACAACTTCAAAATACAACAAGCCAATATGGTTGTAAAAGGGTTATGCAACAACTGTAACAAATAATCTTTGCAATCGAGTTGCGCCAAAAGGTATTTACATTTGTACTATCATTAAAACGATATTATGAAACTTTATACTTCAATACCAAAAGAATTAAAACCATATTTCAACACAGAATTAGAAAAATACAGCGCTGAAAACATATCTGGGAATTTAAAAAATGCTTGGATTCATTTGGAACGTGCTCACATAATAGGACAAAAATATCCTTATGCACATACTTTTGTTCATTGGAAAATGCTACAATTCGGATTTAAAATTAAAAGCGGAAAAGAAGTCTTTGGTCAGATTCCAAGACTGATTTTTGGAGGTGTTAAATCCTTTGTTGGAAAAATTCCAATTGGTAATCCTGGAGGAGCTAATGTTCCTCCTTTAAAATCATTTCCGATAGAAAAGGAATTACAAGATATTTTTACTAATGCCGGTGTTCAATTATAACAGTTATGAAAAAGACAACATTCGAAATCACCAAAATGGACTGTCCCTCAGAGGAAAATCTAATCCGAATGAAATTGGACGGAATTTCAAGTATTGTGAATTTGGACTTTGATATTCCGAACCGAAAATTGACTGTTTTTCACAGCGGAGAAATGGACAAAATCGAAAAGTCAGTTATCGAACTAAATTTAGGAGGAAAGAAAATATCAACCGAGCATACCGACCAAACGGAATTTGAAGAAAACGCAAGCCAGAAAAAGCTACTTTGGTCTGTACTTGGAATCAATTTCACCTTTTTCATTATCGAAATAACAACAGGGATTATATCAAAATCAATGGGACTTATTGCCGATAGTTTAGATATGCTTGCCGACAGTTTTGTTTATGGAATTAGCTTGTTTGCGGTTGGAGGTACGTTAATTAAGAAAAAACGGATTGCTAAACTAGCTGGATATTTTCAAATTACACTTGCAATTATAGGGTTTATAGAAGTTTTAAGACGGTTTTTTGGAACAGAGAAACTTCCCGATTTTTCAACAATGATTATCGTTTCGATTTTAGCACTTATTGCAAACGGAATTTGTCTTTACATTTTACAAAAATCAAAGAGTAAAGAACAGGCTCATATGAAAGCAAGTATGATTTTCACATCCAATGACGTGATTATTAATATAGGATTAATAATAGCAGGGTTTTCGGTAAATTGGTTGAATTCCAATAAGCCTGATTTAATTATCGGAACAATTGTTTTTATTTTGGTAGTTCAAGGAGCAATCCGAATCCTAAAATTGAGCAAGTAAATGGAATTGCCAACGCTCAAAGCCATACACATTTACAATTCACTACAGCCAACGCTACACCAAAAATTGCAAAAGAGTATGTCTTGCCAACGCACACATAAGAACTAAGTATCAAACATCTGAAAATCAAGCTGGACGTACAAAACACTATGCACAACAATGTATATAAAAAATAGGGCTTTTGTACTAACTCCAAAGTTCTGTGTCTATTTACGAAATCCGCTAAATATAAAATTTGGAATTTAATCGAAAAATAAAAACAAAATATTTATATTTAGCTAAGTGTTTAACCCGAAATGTAGTGCTTATCAACTGCCCTACTTTCCATATACTAACCGTTGTACTTAATTCTCCACATGTACTTTCCTGAAATAGGTTGACTAAAA
>NZ_JTDW01000029.1 GCF_000943565.1 Neotamlana sedimentorum | reverse complement strand
CCACGCAACAAACCATATACAAACACGTTCCCCATAAACTAAAATTAAACATAAACAAAACTTTACTTAACTTATGAAATCAAAACTCTATTGGATTTTAATTTTAGCTTTAGCTCTAAATTTAAACGCCCAAGAATCTAAATTTGACATTGAGGCTAATTTCCCAATCGCTATTGGAGATAATTTTTTAGGAGACAACCATAACGGAATTATTGACTTGGGAATCAATTACAGATTTCTACAAAAAGAAATATTGAATTTAGGAGTGTCCGCGAATTTTGGGTTCTTTAAAAACACTAAGTCAGGTGCAACCGACCAGAATCAATTATTTGATGTTAAAACTATTCCTATTCAACCTCGCTTATTTGCAGAGTTCAATATTCCGAATTTAGAAAAACTTCGTCCTCAAGTTGGAATTGGATATTCAATACTTATTTTTAATGCAGATTGGGCGGACAATCGAGATGATGAATTGCCTGCTGATATTGACGATAGCGAAGAGGGTTTTAATTTTAATTTAGGTATTGCATATGATTTATCTGAAAAATTCTTTTTACAGGCACAATATGATTTTGTGAAAATTAGAGTTGAAAATGGAGTTCCAGATATAAGTTACAACACGAACATTAATATTCTGAAATTTGGAATTGGATATAAATTATAAAAAACACCTACAAAAATAGCTATAAATAATTGCTTGGTTCTTGCCTACTCGGAAAATCCTACGGATTTTCATCTAGCTCAAAAACTTTTGCTAAATTAGTAACCAAACCACGCAATTATCCATAACCGAGACTGTTGTAAACAATTATGACCGAATGCGAAGACTACTTCAGAATTTCCAAAAATGAACACGCTCACAGTTTGAGCTATAGAATTCTATTTGCAACAGGAAGATTGACCAAAAAAGTAAAAGATAACTTTTGCAAACACCTAAAAAACCATACATAAACCTTAAGCAATAACTACACAATTATTAGCAAATTAAAACAATAATGAAAACACAAATTTTATGTCTTTTAATAACAATTTTAGGCCTTAATTGTTATTCACAAATCTCTTTTGAAAAAGGATATTACATTGACAATACAAACCAAAAAGTTAACTGTTTAATAAAAAATGTTGATTGGAAAAATAACCCAACTAAATTTGAATATAAACTATCCGAAAATAGTGAGCCTAAAAAAGCAACTATAAAATCAATAAAAGAATTTGGTATTAATAATATTTCAAAATATGTACGAAGCACTGTAAATATTGACAGATCTAGCGAGAACATTAATAAATTAAGCACCGACAAAAACCCAATATTTAAAGAAGAACAGCTTTTTTTAAAGGTATTAGTTGATGGTAAAGCAACCTTATATCAATACGCCGATAGTAACTTAAAACGCTATTTTTACAATAAAGACAATTCTGATATTGAACAATTAATATTTAAAAGTTATAAAACCGCAGATAACAATGTTGCTAAAAATAATAGATTTAAACAACAGTTGTTTATTGATTTAAATTGTGCAAATTTTAAATCGCGTAAAATTGAGAATTTAGAATATAAAAAAAATAGTTTAGTACGATTTTTTACTGATTACAGCAATTGCCACAACTACGACATAACGAAATTCGAGCCAAAGGAAAAAAGAGATTGGTTTAATTTAACATTAAGGCCTCGTATAAATAGTTCATCATTATCAATGCAAGATCCAAATTCTGAAAATATTGATTTTGAAAATAAAATCGGGGTTGGATTTGGGTTAGAAACTGAGTTTATTTTACCTTTTAACAAAAACAAATGGGCCATTGGCATTGAGCCAACTTATCAAAGTTATAAATCCGAAAAAACAACTAGCTCAAGTAATTTTTCTGGTGGCGTATTAATAGCAAATGTAGATTATAGCTCCATTGAAGTGCCCTTAAGCTTACGCCATTATTTCTTTTTAAATAATAATTCTAAAATTTTTATAAATGCTTCTTACGTATTAGATTTATTTTCAAAATCATCAATCGAGCTTACAAGATCTGATGGTTCAAGTGTAAATTCTCTAGAAATTAATTCCAGAAATAACTTAGCACTAGGAATTGGTTACAAACATAATGACAGATATAGTGTAGAAATAAGATACCAAACTAATAGAGAAATTATAGGAAACTATTTATATTGGAATTCAGAATATAAAACATTATCACTAATATTTGGATATTCGTTATTTTAATAAGAAGAAAATGTCGATAACAAAAGAATCAGAATTAATTAGGATCAAGATTTACCTTATAGGAGGCTTTAATAAAAAAGCCTTTCACAGAAATAGAGTCTTACGACCTTAAAAAAGGGAAATAGAAAAAAGAAAGCAATATGTTTTCTGGAATAGAAAATCCTGCTTTAGCATAGTCAAACAGTACTATCTATATCCTTGGTAATGGTTTAATTTTCACTTACAACACGAAAACTAAAATTTTAAACGAATATAAAATTGGCCTGTATACAAAAAGCTCTAAAACGTATTGTCTCGATGGAAACCTCTATATAATTGGAAGTTTTAATGAGAATGAATTTACAAAATCTGCCTCATCAAAAATTAGTGTTCTAAATTTAAGTGACTTTTATAAAACTAAAATAACAAATTCAATAAAATTTAATTAAAAGCTATTACCATCAACACAAATAAAACAAAGTTAACATACACTTTCTGAAAGGTTTTGTATAGTTAAATAGCAAGCTATTTTTTATATGACGTATTTAAAAAAAGCTAGTCTTATTCGCTTTACTTCATAAATAACTCCTTTAAAATTCATTGAGTAAACTACTATAAGCCATAAATTTAAATTTTGTTGTAACTTTTGTAGGTAATTTAACACTAACGAGTAAAATAAACTACTCTACAGAAAATAAACTGTATTAACCACTTAAAATATAAAAACATCAAAAAAATTAAATTATTGGTATATTTTTATTGGTATTATACTTGTAATTGTAGCATTTGGTTACTTTTTTGAGCTTAGAGAGGCATTTGGAAAAGCACTCGCAAATTAAACCAAAGTACGATTATAACAAGTTGTGCTTAATGTCCAAACTGTAACAAAATTCTAGATAATTCGTCACATATATAAACGAACTATTTTATGAAATTAATAAAACGAATTGTAATATCTATCGGAATTTTAATACTAATTGTGTTTCTTTTTTTTGGTTTAAAACTTGGAACAAAGTATTATAAATCTTATCAAAATTCTGAATCATTAACGAATACAATTCTAGATTCTAAAATTAGCGCTGAAGACTATAACAATTCATACAATATAAAAAATGGAGCTATTATATCTAAAAAAATAATAAACCTTTCAGAAATACCACCAATTTGGAATAGCATATCTGAAAACAATTCTTTAACAAAAAACTATAAATATTTAGACAACATTAATTTTTATGTTATTCTCTATAAGAGTGATTCTCTACTAGTGAATGGAATAATTGCGGAACCCAAAAAAGAAGGCAAATTCCCTGTAGTTATTTTTAATAGAGGAGGAAATAAAGAAGTTGGAAAAATGGCTAAAGCAAAAACACTTCATTCTTTAATACAATCGGCTTCAAAATTAGCAGACCAAGATTATTTAGTTATAGCCAGCTGTTATAGAGAAAATGATGAGTTTGGAGGTAATGACATTAAAGATGTTCTAAATTTAACGGAAACTATTAAAACAATTAATAAAGCAGATTCAAGTCGTATTGGAATGTTTGGATGGTCAAGAGGCGGAATGATGACTTACCTATCTCTAAAAAACAGCAATCTAATTAAAACCGCGGTAATTGGAAATGGACCATCTGATTTAGGAAAATTAATTATTGAAAGGCCTGAAATGGAAAGATTAGTATGTGCTAAACTGATTCCAAAATATAAAGAAAATAAAAGTGAAGAACTAAAAAAACGTTCTGTTGCTTATTGGGCTGACGAATTAGATAAAAGTGCAAGTTTACTTATTCTTTGTGGTACTGAAGACAAACAAGTAAACCCTAATCAGGCTCATATAATAGCTGATAAATTAACTAAAATAAATTATGATTTTAAGCTTGAGAAAGTAAAAACTGACCACAAGTTTTCTAATAAAAAAAATGAGCTAAATACGTTATTAATTAATTGGTTCAAAGAAAAATTATAAAAACACTAAGCACAACAAAGTATAAAAGTAATGGCGGGAATAGCGCTAAACCCAAAGAAAAAGATAAAAATAATTTATGGTCTAAACTGAAAGGTTTGTGGTCTTAAATCGCTACTACTCTTATATAAGACCATTATGCTTCATTATCTAAAACCACTAACCAATGATAAAATTCTTTAGAAAAATTAGACAAAAAATGCTGACTGAAAATAAATTCAGCAAATATCTGGTTTATGCTATTGGCGAAATTCTATTAGTGGTAATTGGAATTTTGATTGCATTGCAGATTAATAATTGGAATGAAGTTCAAAAGAACAAACTGAAAGCTACCACTATTTTGAAAGAAATTCGTTCGGATATGTTTAAAGATTTAGAGTTAATCGAAGAATTAAAACCTTATTGGGGAAGAGAGATTATGTACTTTAAAAAGGTTTTACCTTCATTTATTCCTCGTAAAGAAATAACTTCCTTTGCCGACCTTGATACTATTAGCAAAATATCTTATTCGGAGTTATTTGGATATGATATGCCTTTTCGATCAAACACAAGTGCATACGATGCAATGATTGCTGATGGCAATTCTGACCTTATAATAAATGACACCTTATACTCTAATATTCAAAGGTTCTATACTTTTAATGCACCTACCAATGAAAATTTATTTGAAATCTTGAGACAGGGTTCATCGGATTTAAATTATAAATATGCTCATATATTAACTTATAAGCCATATAAAAACCTTAGTGATTTAACGGATCAAAATTTAATTGCTGATCTTAATATTTATTTTCAATCAAAGAACTTTTATTATTGGAGAACATTTGTCATAAACCAAGAAAGCCTTTTAGATATTATTTCTCAGATTGACAAAGAATTAAAACAATAGCTGAATTAAAAATAACGAAAGCATAAACCGCTAACCAATGATAAAATTCTTTAGAAAAATACGCTTCGACCTTATGAAAAAAAATAACGCTGGAAAGTATATAAAGTATGCTATTGGAGAAATTGTTTTGGTCGTTATTGGAATTTTGATTGCGCTGAGTTTAAATAATTGGAATGAATCAAAAAAAATGAGATAATTAAACAGCAGTTAATTGAAGACTTAATTGTAGAATTACAATCATCGAGGGTTATAATAAATGATGCCATTGCCCTTGGCGATTCTCTAATTGCAGATGGTCAATTGTATTTAAAACACATTGGATCTAGAGAATTGACAATTCAAATAGATTCACTAAAAAAACTTGGAGATTTTATAACATATGGTATTCCTTATGATCTCAATTTACCAATTTATGAAGATTCAAAATCGTCAGGCAGGCTTAGTATGATTAATAATAAGAAAGTACTTACACTTTACGCTGAGATAATGTCTGCCGACATTGGTGGAACCATTCACCGTAAAATTAGTAATGATATGTATTATAATGGTTCTGACTGGGAACTAAGAAAAGAAATAGGATTAAGCGAAATTTTATCTACGCCTAATGAAATGATACCTGAAAGGTTTAGATTAACTGAAAAAGAGTTTTTGGAAATCCTTGCAAGTCCTTCTACGTTTGCCACGTTAAATAATTCTTTACAAATGAAAGTTGTAAGGATTAAATATATGAATAGAATAAGCAATGGAATGACAAAAGTTATAAAATTACTTGAAGAAGAAAAAAATAATCTTAAGTTATAAAAAGAACAAAAGTACAACAACGTGTTTAATAAATAGCTAGTTATCGCTTACTTACAAAAATCCCAGAGGATTTATATTCGGTTTTTATTTGCTAAATTAGGTGCTTGAACACGCCACTAATCATACATAAAACTGTTGTAGCAATATTATTGAACTACCAATACTTCAAATCATTAATAATAATAAAACAAAGGTAAATTATTACAAAAAAATAAAAACTACTAGTAAAAATTGGATTTCCTTAAAATGTAAAAACAATATGAAATTTAAAATGAAATATTTGCTCTTACTATTATTAGCCTTAAAAGGTTTTTCGCAACCTAAAGACGAAATAAAATTACCTAAAGGCGGTAAGAAAATAGAAATTAAAAGTTTAACAAACCTTTATAGTTTATATATAACCAAAAACCAAGAGGTATATAATGATGATAAAAAATTAGAGTACTTTCAAGATATTAACTACACATTATTAGACCAGAAAAATAAGATTCCAGAACCTTGGATAGCACAAAAGGTATTACTTTATGCAGATGCCCATACAAAATATAAGTTTATCGATAAAATTAAAAGCCATATTACATCTACATTTTCGTTATTCTATATGACCGATAATATTTATGATTTAATTGCGACATCTTTTAGATTTAATAATTTCTCAAAAAAAAGTTTCTTATTGGAGGAAATTAATTCATTACAAGAAGAAGAGCTCATTGAATCTTCTTCAATTACAATGGATATTTCTGATTTTGCCAATCCTTGGTGGGTTGAACTAGAAAGAGATTTATATTCAGATAATAAAGAAGTTATCCAAGGAGCCATAAATCAACATAATCATACTTTAATAACCGTCTCTCCAAACAAAGCATTAAAGCATAAAGATTTGTTATTAAATGATAATAACCTGAAAGCGCTAATAAAGTCTAATAAAGTACTTTACCTTGATTTTGATGATAATACCTATTATGAAGATTATCTTGATGCCATTCAAAAAATAAAAAAGCACCAAATAGCATTAGAAAAGAAACAAGAAGAGAAAGCCTATGTTATTGAAGTGTCTATAAACTTAAAAAAGCATCTTAATCAAATGGGAGTTGAATTAAATTAAAAAATACTACCTACTACACCATGTATAAAAAATCGCTAAATTAGGTACTTAAAACACGCCACGAACCATACACAAAACTGTTAGCACCAATATAACAACTGTACTTTCCTGAAATAGGTTGACTAAAA
>NZ_JTDW01000003.1 GCF_000943565.1 Neotamlana sedimentorum | reverse complement strand
ATAGTCTCGTAGGGTAAAGGCGCTGTTTGGGCTTGTACTGTTGTTATGTTGTGTAACGTTAGATTATTACCTGCACTAGAATAATCGTTAGTGGTTGAACTTACAATATCGGTCATGGGGTAATAGGCTTGTAAATTTAACCACGACACTTTACTACCTAAACTATGATCTTCTACATCTTTTGGGATAGCCTTACCACGTATTACACCTCCATTATTTTCTATCTCTTGATATACCATTTGCTGAATTTGCTCCTCCGTTAAGGCCGTATCGAATACACGTACTTCATCTATACTTCCTCTAAAATGACCAAAACCTGCCGTACTTGTATTAGTTGGATATCTCCCTATAGTAAATTCGCGAGTGGAATAAATATGCGGTGTGCCATTATAATTTTGTGTGATTAGCTCAGAATTTAAATATGCACTTGAAGTTGTACCTACTAACTCTCCGTTTAAATACAGCTTTACGGTTTGCTCTGAGGAATTAAACACACCAGCTACATGGTACCACATATCGTTCTCTAAACTTATACCTAATAACGGATCGGGTTGTACACTAATATTACTCGATGGGTAGTTACTCGAAGAGGTCACCTGATTTTGAGTAATAACATAAAATGCTGGGGTACGGCCTTTAGTAATATAAATACGCATACTTTCTTGTCCAGCTATACTGTAATTATCCGGCAGGTTACCAGCATTATCATGAGATATTTTTACCCAACTCATTATAGTACCATTATTCCAATTAGTAATAAACGGCGTGCCATCTAAATAATCATCTACACCATCAAAATCTATGGTGGCTACATCAGACATTACGGTTAAATCATCTCGATAATCAACATCGCCTGTGCTAAGTACATCGCCATCGGCATCTGGTAAAATACTTAAATCTGTAGGATCTTCTATATCTTCGTTCACATCTAAACTCGAATCGTTTATTCCATTGGTTTCAAAAACATCATCTAAGCCATCGTTATCGGTATCTGTTCCGCCTAAGGTACTAGCCATCCCGTTTTCTTCTATATCCAGGATACCATCATTATCACTATCGGAATCTATATAATCGGGGGTACCATCGCCATCCGTATCTTCTAAGGCTAGGCCCCCTGTGTAATTGTTATCTACACCATCATCATCATAACCATAAGTAGGTAATACATAACCTACTGTGGGTTGTGCTTCTATATTATCTGGGATACCATCGTTATCACTATCCAAATCTAAGTGGTTGGGATAACTATCTAAATCCGTTTGGATTTCGGTAGAATAGGCTAACTCATATATTTGTAAGGTTACATTATTGCTAGACCCATTGTTTTTTGCAGTTCGAATCACTAATTTATCAACAGGGCCATTTACTATAATTGCGGCACTGTTTTGAGGAGCATTTCCAGCTACTGTAGCCGATCCTACAATAGTATTATTAACTATTGTTCCTGTTGTGCCTAAATTTATATCTTCTAGTATTACAGTAGCTTCTACACCACTTAAAGTGGCTTCAAAATCTGCTCTATCTTCGAAATCGAAACCTCCCATTTTAAAGTATAAATTATGAACTGGCTGATCAAATTCAAAAACATAAACTCCTTGATCGCCATTCACGAAATCTGAATTCTTAATTTGCAGATTAATATAATCTCCAGTAATTCCTGCCTTAGATGCAGAACTTACACCAGAGCCCCAATTTGCATTGCCTTCTAAACTATAACTGAAATTAGCAAAATTTGTTCCAAATGAAAAAATATTATTTATTACAGCCGAACTTGATGTTTTATCGCTAAAAGTCTGACCTAAATCGATATAACCAGTTGGGGTATTCATTTCTACAATGTCTAAAATACCATCGTTATCATCGTCTAAATCACATGAATTAATAATACCATCCGCATCGGGGTCGTTTTCTGTTGGTGTGCCTATTATTGTTCCACTAGAACATACATCAACATTGGCATCGGGGTCTGCACACGTTCCTCCAACTGTATCTAAAGATGCACTACAATTTCCATAAATTTCGCAGGCTTTTGATACATTCGCTAATTCTGTGCCATTAAAAGTTGAATATACATTTGCTTTTTGAGCAGCAGTTCCGCCACTTATATATTCTATATCTAAATTAGGCCCTATTTCGGCACCAGATCCTACATTTGGCTTAGTGCTCCATTTTATATAACCTAATTTTGTATTATCTAAAGGGCCTTGAATTTTACCAATGGTGCCTTGAATACTCCCATCTATTGTAATTAAACCCTCATTATACAATATATTGCTCGTTCCGGCCATATTAATTTTCCCTCCAATATACATAGTTGCATAATTGTATATTGATGAATTTGTGCTACCATAATCTATATCTCCTCCAATTACATTAAATATGTTAGTATTAATTACAGAACCTCCGTTAAGATTAAAGCCTGATTGGGTAGTAATTGTTCCACAATTTGTTAACACAGAATTGACACTAAAACTAAAATTTGATCCTATATTTAAAGTTTCTTGATTCGTAAAATTAGTTGTTCCTTGCACATTCATATTTGTTACATTGAACGTTCCATAGTTATAAATACTATTAGTAGCTGAAGCATTGTTAAATTGCAAAACTCCAAATTCGGATATACCAGAATTCTTATAAATATTTATGCCAGAACCATTGAAAGTAAAAGTTCCATTACCCGAATTTCCAGATTTAATAAATCCTGAAGATTGAATATCTAATGAAAAATTGGCATTAAACGTTGGGCTTTGATTAAAAATTAACGTCCCCTGTACTTCTATTGAAATGTCATGACCGTTTGTAGTGTTTAAATTATTTTGAATTGTAACAGTTACTCCGGGAGCTATACAAACCGTACTATTATTTTGAAAAACAACATCGTTTAAAGTAGCATTTGATGTAAAGCAAGTGATTGTGTTACTATAAAATGTAACATTTCCACTTGTTGGACCAATAGTATCGCAACTATTACATTGCGCACCTAAAGATAATGGCATATTTAATACCAAAACTAAACTTAAAAATATAGTTAACTTTTTAAACATAGGCTCTAGTTTATTTCATTTTAGCTAAGCATAAATAAATCCAGTTGATTAATAGTACACCGACACATTAGCTTATAAAATTTACCATTTAAATAGTTTCATAAATTAACTAAACTCATAACAACAAAAGTTTTAGTTAATCTCACATTTGTTAATTTTTAATTATTTTTTTAGTAAGCACCTCGTTTGAGCTGGTACGTAAACATACTACGTATGCTCCAGTAGATATATTACTTAAATTTATTCCATTTTCTAATGTTGAATTGTCTACATTTTCTAACTCCATAATACGTTGCCCTCTCATATTTATTACGGCTAAGTTTTTAGCAGAGCCACTAAATTTTTTAACATAAAACGTATTGGTTGAATTTTGGAAATACATGTAGTTCGCATCAAACTGTGCTTGCTCTAAACTTAATGTTTTAGACTTACTTTGAAATACAATTTCGAAACGGTCGTTAAAAACACCTTGCTCTGAAGTGAAGCTATAGGCCTCGTTTCCAGTTAAATCAAAATAAGTATCGGTTAAATTATCACGTAAATATACTTCCTGATCGTCGGTAAAACTTTCGAATTCGGTTGCTGTTATTTCAAAACTATTATTTCCCGAAGACCTAAAGTTTAGTGATACAACTTTATCGCTTGTTATTTCTCCGTAAGCTTGAATGGTCATATCTGCCCCCTCTAGATTTAGCAATAAATCGTTATTAGTTATTTCTACACATTCTGCTTCGTAACCATAATCAAAAGCATCGGTAGTAGTACTGCTAAATCCTAAAAGTAATTCTCTATTAGTTTCAGGGCCAGCAATCGAATTAATTTCTAATCGTATTTTCATGAAATCATCACCACTTTCGTCTTTACTTGTATTTCCTTTATCGTCGTCTTTTGAATTAGACTTAAGGAACAAAGAGCCTGAGTTATACGACCCGTTACTATCAGATTCTTTTATAAAAACACGCTGACTATTTTTAAATTTAATTTCACCATCTCCAACGACTTCTACCATAAAACCTTGACCAACTGGAATATATCGGGTCGGTGTTAGAGTACCACGAACCGTACCTAAAATAGTTCCTAAGATACCTTGAAATTGATATGCTTTTATAGAACCTAATTTGGTTACAGTGGCATAACCACCATCGTATTCGTCAAGATTATGAGATGTTCCGTCCCATTGCTGCCATAATTGAACATAGCCTGCAATAACACCATAATTATCCTCGATAAACTCATGAACATCGATAGCAGACGGATAAGGATTAGCAACTAAATATTCGGTTTTTGTTGACCCTGGAGTAGAACCAAAACCACCTTTATCTGTTACGCTTAAAACTACAGTTCCGTTGTTTGGTTTACCTTCAAAAATATACTGCTGAGAATCCTCGGAAGTTCCCGTTCCTTTTTGAGAATAACCAATAGCTGGAGAAATATTTGAAGAGGTTCCTATTTTTTTCCAATCCCAGTAAGTTAAGCCATTTTTGTAAGTGTATAACCAATATGTACTTACATTACCTCTAGCTGTATAGCTTGATGTAAACGTCATTGGGTTATCGTCACCATCTTTTAACATATTTAAATTAAAAGGGGTATTGTTGTCGTTGTTAGTAGAAGCATTATTATTAGTTAAACTAGTAGCACTTAACGTCCCAACAGGCGACCCCCAATAATTATACCAAAATGCATTTGATGTTCCTTCTTGGCGTCGGCGAATTTTTCCCGATGCAGAGGTTACTAAATCGCTAGTTGAAGTCTGAATTAACTGGCTATCATCCTTTAAATCCAACGCACCATTTAATTCGAAATACCAGCTGTTCATAATCTGGTTTTCATCACTTACTGTTAACGAAACGCCATCTTCAATAATTAATCCTAAACTTGAATGTGAATTTGTTGTTGTAACGTTACTAGCTATTTTAACAATACTCCAATCTTTATTACTAGAAATATCTTCGATATCCCAAACATCTCCATATAACCAAGTACTTTCGATTTCCCAGTCGCCATCAGAAATAGTCTTATAAGGCATAGGTGCCGTTTGGTCTTCTATGTTGGCAATATTATTTATTAAAGCGCCAACGTTATAACTCGAAAAATCGGTTATAGTGTTTGACACAATATTACTCATTGGGTAATAAGCTATAAGGTTATCCCATGCTATTGTTTCGGATGCATCACTAGTAGTAATTGGTTTTGGTATTACAGTACCGTAAACATTACCTGAAACGGCTTCAATTTCTTGATAAACCATTTTTTGAATTTGAGATTCGGCTAAAGCCACATTGAAAACTCTTACCTCATCAATACCCCCCTTAAAATATTGTTTATCAGAATCAGTAGTAGACAACCTTCCAATTTCAAAATTCCCGTTAGAGTTTGAACTATTTTCTATTTGAGTTAATGATAATAGTTTTAAAGTAGTATCCACCAATTCCCCATCTACATAAAGCTTAACTAAACCATTGTATCTTGAATAGCTTGCTGCAATATGATGCCATTCATCGTAATTTAAAACGCAACTACAGTTCACAGTTGTTGAGGTTAAGGCATGCTTGGTATTTATTGTCACCGCCGGTTTTCTTCCATCTTTTAACCATAATTTTACACCGTCATCTTCACCAGCTATTACCATATCGGTTAAATTTCCATTATCAGATTTTATCCAAGCCATAATAGTTACTTCGTCTAATCCTTCTAAAAAAGCAGATCTCGATAAATAATCGTCTACTCCATCAAAATCTATACTGGCAACGGATGGAGGATTGATATTAAAACTATCTCTATAATCTACATCTCCACCAGTAGCCAAATCGCCATCGGTATCTGGAAGTACACTTAAATCTGATGGATCTTCGATATCTTCATTAACATCCCAAACAGGATCGTTTGTTCCGTTAGTTTCGAAAATATTATCTAAACCATCATTATCTTCATCTGCTCCTGCTGCAGCGTTCGCCATTCCGTTTTCTTGAATATCTGGTGTACCATCGTTATCAGAATCGCTATCTAAATAATCTGGTGTACCATCGTTATCGGTATCGACTGGTGTTAAACCTGCGCCATAGTTATCCCATAATCCAGGATAAGATCCTGTTGTATTTACAGTGCCACTTGGCAATATATAACCCGAAGTTGTTTGGGCTTCAATATTATCTGGAATACCATCGTTATCGCTATCTAAATCTACTTTATTTTCGTAGCCATCTCCATTAGAGTCTGTGCATGGTGCTTCTTCTAAAATAATTATTTCGATATCATCGATAAAATTCCCTACCGATTTATTACCATTAGCAGTACTAACAGCTTCGAAAATAAAAAATGTGTTGTCTTGTCCTGCTGGCACGTCATAAACGCCAGTATAAGATCCCCAAGCAGAAGTTCCGTCAGACATTGTTTCTACTGTTGTTGCGAAAATTAAATCGGCCCCTATTCGAACAGCGGCTACGTCTACTCCATCTCTACCTCTGTGCTTAACAGACCATTGCACTTTTGCACCCGCAGATACACAAAGCTTTTGATATAGAGCTGAAGTTTCATTAGCATTTAATTCTACAAAATTATTACCTTCAGCTGATGGCACACCATAAAAGCCACTTCCCCACAGTTCAATTTTACTATCGGTAGCAGTGGTGTTCCAACCTGGAACATTAGATTCGTTAGTTGTTTTATTACCACCAGTAGCTACTGTAGTTTCTTCAAAACCTCCGTTTATTATGCTTTCGGCACAATACAATATCCCACATTCAACAGAATCTAAAATTCCATCATTATCATCATCTACATCAATAGTATCAACAATACCATCGCCATCGGAATCTAAGTTTGAAACCGGAATACTGTTCCCGTTAGAAAACAAAACATTATAATCTTCTACTTCTCCTGCTCTATAATCAAAATCGCAGGCAGTAAATGCTGTACTATTACCCGTAATAAAACCAATTCGCATTACCGAATCTCCTAAATCGACATTGCTTGGTATGGGAATACTAATTGGTACATCAATAGTTTTTGTTTCTGATTTTTCTTTAGAACCTTGAACTGAAAACAAGAAACGCTCTCCCGAATCGTCGAAATCGTCGTCACTACTTTCATTAAAGTTTAACCAAATGGCTAACGTATTTTCGCTTTTGTTCCATCCATCAACTGTAACAGTAACCGTTCCGGTAAGCGTAGTACCAACAGTTAGCTCTTCAGCTGTATTTAAGATTTGGGAATAACCACCTGTTGTTCCAGTTGTTACATTATTAATGTTAGCAATATTTACCTCACTAATATAGTTGTAATTATAATCGTTAATGTCTGATGGTGTACAAAAAACGGGGGTTGTTGGAGTTGTAACCGTACTGCTGTTTATAAATTCTATATTATAATCTTCTATTTCTCCAGCTTTATATTTAAAATCGCAAGAATCAAAGCTTTGACTTTGACCAGATCTGAAACCAATTCGCATTCTTGATATTCCAGCTTCAACATCTGATGGAATTTCAATTTCGAAAGGCACATCGATGGTTTTATTACCACTTTTGTTATTTTTGTCTCTAACAGTAAATTGAAATTCTTCGCCATCATCATCGAAATCGTCATCGGAATTATTAAAATTCATCCAAATAATAAGGGTGTTTTTATTTTTATTCCAACCATCAACAGTAACTGTAACTGTGCCGCTAATAGTTTCTCCAGCATTGAAAGAAGTTGATGGTACAGAAGAAAAATAGGTATAATCTCCTGTAGAACCAGAACTTGAATTATTTATACTACCAACACTTACATTTGAAATGTAATAATTGTTTGAAGTACCAATATTTTGGGTTTCACAATACTGAGCTTTTACACTATTTGTACTCAAAACAAAGAATACAAATACTAAATTAAATAGTAATATTTTTTTCATAGGTTAAATTAATTAGTTTGGGACTAATAAATTTTGCACTACTAACTACTACTTTGACGTTAAATGGATTGGATTAATAAATATTTACGAGGGAAGTAAATTTATTTAAGTAAAAGTCTTTATTTTATTGCAAATTTATATTGGTTTTAAACTGCCTGTTATTACTCTATTCTATTTTCGGTAAAATACCAAAAAAGACGAAATATAACATTGACGAAAATTTAAGTGTTCATTTTTACCGATTAATAACTTTTTTTATCATTTCAAATATTTTTTTAAGTGAGCAGTTCGTTAATCCGTTCTTAAACAAACCACATATGCTCCTGTTGATTTACTTAGAATAATACCATTTTTTATAATGTACCAACACCCACCAGTTGTTTTTAATTGATATCCTCCGTCATTGTCATCTGATGCTCTGATATGGTTAATATAAGTAGTTTTGGTATCGGGAAGAACCAAATCTAATTTTTGTTCTATACCTGTAGCAATTGAAATATTAAAATCTGTAGAAACACCCTCTTGAGTATCGATATAAATGGACCAACTATCATCAGCTGGTATACGCGGCACATTAGTTTGGGAAACCGATGCATTAAAAATAAGACACGTTATAAACGCACAAAATGGTAGCTTTTTTGTCATTATTGATAGATTTGGGATATCAAAATTTGACTTTAAAATTTTATAAATTTGGTATTAGCGTAACATATAGTGTATATTAAACGCATAACTTTTTATAATTAAAAAATTTATAATACTAAAACACTGAAAATGATCTGAGGGAATAATACTTCCAGTTTTTCATTTTATAAAATAATAAAATCTTGTACAATGTTAAACAAAAAAACTGAAATAGCCTAACAAAACATCGATATAGTGCTTATTTTTTTCGGTAAAATACACTTTTTTATAAAATACTTGATTATTTCATCGATTTATGTTAATTCCATAACGAAATCTTCAATTTTTGAAAGTAGCTGAACTTTTATAATAGGATTTTTAAGAGATATTTTATTGTATTTTGACACATAAATTGTTGAAAAACCTAACTTTTCGGCTTCTAAAATACGTTGTTCAATGCGTTGAACAGGACGAATTTCTCCAGATAAACCAACCTCGGCCGCAAAACAAACATCTTTAGCTAGAGCCACATCTTCGTTTGATGATAAAATGGATGCAACCACTGCCAAATCTATTGCAGGGTCATCAACCGTAATACCACCTGTTATATTTAAAAAGACATCTTTTGCTCCTAACCTAAATCCGGCCCGTTTTTCTAAAACTGCTAAAAGCATATTTAAACGTTTAGCATTAAAACCTGTGGCACTTCTTTGAGGGGTTCCATAAACAGCTGTACTAACTAAAGCTTGTACTTCAATCATTAAAGGACGCATACCTTCAAGAGTCGATGCTATTGCATTACCCGACAACTCTTCATCTTTTTTTGAAATTAAAATTTCTGATGGATTAGAAACTTCACGTAAACCAGAGCCTTGCATTTCATATATACCTAATTCGTTTGTTGAACCGAATCGATTTTTATGTGCCCTTAAAATTCTAAATACATGATTGCGATCACCTTCAAATTGCAAAACGGTATCTACCATGTGCTCTAATATTTTAGGGCCAGCAATATTTCCATCCTTCGTAATATGACCAATTAATAATACTGGAGTTGATGTTTCTTTTGCAAATTTTATAAGCTCAGTAGTACATTCTTTTATTTGAGAAATACTACCAGAAGACGACTCAATATAATCACTATGTAATGTTTGGATAGAATCTATAATAACAATATCTGGTTCTAAAGCTTCTATTTGCTTAAATATATTCTGCGTTTTTGTTTCAGTTAGAATATAACAATTATTATTATCTGGGTTAATACGTTCTGCACGCATTTTTATTTGTTTCTGGCTTTCTTCACCTGAAACATAAAGTGTTTTATATGGTAATTTTAATGAAATTTGAAGCAGTAATGTGCTCTTTCCAATACCAGGTTCTCCACCTAGAAGTGTTAATGATCCAGAAACAATACCTCCACCCAAAACGCGATTAAATTCGCCATCAAAAGTATCTAAACGAGCTTCTTTTGACGCATCAATATCTTTAATTCGTAATGGAATAGACGCTCTTTTAGCAACTGAAGTTGGTGTTTTCCAATCGCTTTTTTCTGGTTTTTGTATAACTTCTTCAACAATAGTATTCCATTGTTTACAAGCATTACATTGCCCTTGCCATTTAGCATATTGTGTACCACAACTCTGACAAAAAAAACTTGTTTTTACCTTTGCCATTAAAGTCCGAAGTCTTCTTTAATAGATTCAACTCGGATTAACACATCATCTTTAGTAATTCCAGCAATTTCTTCAAGATCAAAAGCTGATTGATATGCTTTTAAAGCTTTTTTAGGTCTTCCTGTTTCTTCTAAAAAGCGACCTTCATAATAACCACCTAATAAAGATTCCGGGTAATCTTTTTTGGCTAGTTTACTTAATCTATCGTAATCTTCGAATAACTCATTTTTTTCAATAGCCGCCGAAATAGCTTTAAAATCGTTTACTAAAACTTCTTTTTTAATACCGTATAAATCATTAATAGTTTTATATTTATCTTCAAGATATGTAACTGGAGAACCATCTAATTCTACGATAACTTCTTTATACTCCTTTCTAGAAATAGGTTGAAAAACTTTAAACATATTTTCAATAGCACTCGGTATAGCATGTGTTGGTACAGAATAATGCGAGGTAGTTTCAAAACTATCAAATTTATAATTTACATTAGGATTACTTACACTTTGTAAATCGGTATTTAAAGCGTTTGTCATTTCTACAATGCTTCCAATATCTTCTTTGGTATTTGCTAGATAATAGAATATTTTAGATTCGGTTTTACCCAAAACTTCAGGTATATAATTTAGCATGTTTGGCGCAAGCTCTGGGCTTATAGATATATAACCTTGAAAAATGGGATTAGGTTTTAATAAATAATAATTTATAAAATTAGCAGTACTACCATGCCCGACAGCTACCCTAAAACTACCAGCATTAAAATTGCGCTCTAAATAAGGAATAAGCTCCATAGCTAAAAACTCGAAAAACACTGCGCCAGTTTCGGAAGGAAGTGAACTCATTTGCGAGTACATACAGTCATCAGAACGTGTTTCAGATTGATTTAAACCAACTACTAAGGCATCTGGCATATCCTCCCAATAGGAAAAATAATCGGCGTTACCCGCTACGGCTTCGAACATATAATCTCCATCTAAAACTAAAAACAAAGGATACGTTTTATTACTATCGGGATTATAACCACGAGGTAATTGAATTTTTAATTCACGTTTGTCACGTAATTTTTCCGATTGAAAGATTTCGTATTTGACTTGAGCTTCAACATATATTATGGAGCAAATAAAGAACAAAAAGAAAAACGTATTTTTATTCATTTTTAAAGATTTGAGATTTAATAATGCAAGTTAATAAAAATTAAGATAGCTTAGAAAGCCAAATTTAATGCTAAATTCACCCCTTTATTCTATTAAAAATTGGTAAATAAATTAACGAAAAGCCTCCAAAAACAACAATAGCTAAGGTTTGAGACGACCACATAATCCAGCCAAAAGCTCTACTTGGGTCTTCTGGAATTGTAAATAAAGAAAATGCTAAAACTATTGCTTCCGGATAAGAACCAATTCCCCCATTTGTAGCAGCTATACTAAAACTTGCTGCAATAAAAGCAATTAAAAGTGCAGACACTGAAATATTGCTTGTTTCTGGTAAGGTAAATGAAGTAACATAAAACATAAGTAAATACATAAGCCATATAAAAAGAGTATGTCCTATAAAAGCCCATTTTTTTTTCATTTTAAAAATACTTAAAACACCTTCAATTAATCCCGATAAAAAGCCTTTAATTTTTAATGCAAAATTCGATTTACTTCTATTTATTACCCAGACAATTAAAACTAGTGTAACGAGACCTATTAAGGCCGAAGTAAATAATTTAATAGGATTAAATTTTTCAATTAAAAAGCTATAAATAAAATCGAATTCTAACAGTAATGTTATTGCCATAATGCTTAACATAATTACCATATCGGCTATTCGTTCGGCAACAATGGTACCAATACCTTTTTCGAAAGGCACATTTTCGTAGTTAGTTAAAATAGAAGCACGTGCTACTTCACCGGCTCTGGGTACGGTATAATTTATTAAATAAGTGGCAAAAACAGCCATAATACTATTGCCTAACTTAATATTATACCCCATAGGCTCTAGTTGAAACCGCCAACGATAAGCTCTAGACAAATGACTTAACAGACCTAAAACCATACCTAATACAATAAAGGTATAATCGGCTTTTTTAAAGTATTTAAACAACTCTTCAATTGAAATTTCTGATAAAGAATACCAAACTAAAAAAACTCCCAATAATAATGGGAGTGCAATTTTTAAACTACTGTTTATGTTAAATTTCAAAAGAAACTATTTAAGCAAATTAGTAGCTTCGTCTGGAAAAACTAATGCTGGTTTAAAGTTTTTTGCTTCCTCAAGATCCATAAACGCATAGGTAATTAAAATTAACGTATCTCCTAAAGCCACTTTTCTTGCAGCGGCCCCATTTAACGTTATTTCCCCACTATTTCGTGGCCCTGGAATGCAATAAGTTTCTAATCGTTCTCCATTGTTATTATTTACAATTTGAACCTTTTCGCCTTGAATAATATTGGCGGCATCCATAAGATCCTCATCAATAGTTATACTACCAATATAATTGAGTTCTGCACCAGTGCATTTAACTCTATGAATTTTAGATTTTACTACTTGTATTTGCATGTGGCAAAGATAATTAATTTAGTGCGATATTGTCTATTAGTCGTATATCATCGGCATAAACCGCTATAAATGCTCTATATTTTTTTTTACTCGATTTTCTATGAACAGGTTTTAAGGTTTCTGCATCTGCAATTATAAAATATTCTAGTTCTAATAAATTATGCTTTGCAAATTCCATAGTTACCCATTGTGTAACTAATGTAGCACTTTTTGTGCCAAAATGTGCTCTGGCAGATTTTAAGGTTCTGTAAATAAACGGTGCCGCCTCTTTATATACTGGTTTTAATCTAGTATTACGAGAGCTCATCGCCAAACCACTACTTTCTCTGTAAATGTCACAACCTACAATTTTAACTGGAATATTATGTTTTTCAACCATGTTTTTAATAATAGCCAGTTGCTGATAATCTTTCTCTCCAAAATAAGCTCGATCTGGAGCTATAATTCCAAATAAGCGTTTAACAATAGTACCAACACCGTCGAAATGACCATGACGAAATTTACCTTCCATTTCATACTCTAAACCATCAAAATCGAACGATTCAGATACGGTGTTCCCCTCATAAATATCGTTAACCGTTGGTGCATAAACCAAAATATCTTTTTCACTTAAAGTTTTTAACAGCGCAACATCCGTATTTAAAGTTCTTGGATATTTTTCCAAATCATCACTATTATCAAACTGTGTTGGATTTACAAAAATACTAACTACCACCTTTTCATTTTCAACCAAAGCTCTTTTAACCAACTGCAAATGCCCTTTATGTAATGCACCCATTGTCGGCACAAGGCCAAGGCTTATATTCTTTTGCTTTAATGCCGCAATCGCAGCTATAATTTCTTGCTTATTATTGTAAACTTCCACGCTTTAAAAAAAATTTAACGGCTGCAAACTTAAGATTTTACAGCCAATTAGCATAAATTTTTGTAGTTTTGCATGTTTTTTATATCGAAATTGAAAGAATTAAGCTTTTTAATTCGACGAAAAACAAATCAATAATTACTAACGGTTTTAAAAAATCGTTATCAGTAACAAAAACAAACATATGAAAGATAAGAGGATATTGTATGTATCATCTGAAGTAGTGCCTTATTTACCCGAAACCGAAATTTCTTCTATGTCTTTTGAAGCACCAAGATTGGTGAATCAACAAGGTGGACAAATTCGTATTTTTATGCCCCGATATGGCAATATTAATGAACGCAGACACCAATTACACGAAGTTATAAGACTCTCTGGTATAAACCTAGTAATTAACGACTTAGACATGCCGCTAATTATTAAAGTTGCATCGATACCAAAAGAGCGCATTCAAGTTTATTTTATTGATAACGACGAGTACTTTAAACGCAAAGCAACGTTAACCGACGAGGATGGGAACCTATTTCCAGATAACGATGAACGCGCCATATTTTTTGCGAAAGGTGTTATTGAAACTGTTAAAAAATTAAACTGGTCACCAGACATCATTCATGTTCATGGTTGGTTAGCTGCTTTACTGCCTCTATATTTAAAAGAATATTATAAGGACGAACCACTGTTTAGCGAAAGTAAAATTGTTACTTCAATTTACAATCAAAGCTTTGATAATATGTTAAACAACGATTTAATTAACAAAATTAAGTTTGATAATATAACTGAAGACGCTATAAAAACGTTAGACAAGCCAACATACAACAATTTAATGAAGGTAGCTATCGATCAATCTGATGCATTAATTGTTGGTTCGGAAAACATTCCAGAAGAACTTGATGCACATATAAAAGCATCAGATAAACCTACCTTAGAATATAAAAGTAGAGACGAATTTGGCGAAGCTTACACAACATTTTTTAATAATTCCGTTTTAAGCTAAACAGCATTTCTTATAAAAATCTATGAAAAAGAATTTTAAAGCCCTTAAGTCCTCTGTTGCTTTTTTTATACTTGCATCCTTTTTTATTGCTTGTGATAAAGATTTTAATGTAATAGAAAGTGACGTTTTAGGAAGAGACAACACAAATTTTTCTACTAATTTTAAAGAACTTCCTATTGTTGCTTACAACAAAAAATTAGATTCAATACAAATAAATGGTTTATCATCAAATATGTTAGGCGTTTTTAATGACCCAGCTTACGGACAAACCATAGCAAGTATTGTTGCACAAGTTACGCCGTCAACATACTCCCCAGATTTTGGAGAAAACCCAGAAATCGAATCTGTAGTTTTTAACATCCCATATTATAGTACTATTATAGATTACGATGAAGACGGAAATGCCGAGTACCAATTAGATTCCGTTTATGGCAACACATCCGAGTCAATAAAACTATCTATTTATCAAAATAACTATTTTTTAAGAGACGCTAACCCAAACACGGAAGATAATAGCGCTCAAAACTATTTTTCGAATTCTAATAGTTCTCAAAACTCAATGCTTACTGGCACTTTTGCTGTTAATTTTGACGAACATTTGGGAGAAAAACTTTTAGAAATTCCTAATTTTAAAGTTAGCGCCAATAGCAACCAAGTAATTACCGATACAGACACAACTTACGCTGCACCGGCCATTAGATATACAATAACAGATCCAGATGATTTAACCTTTTGGTTTAACACCTTTATAGCAAAAGGTGACGATCAAGAATTGAGCAACCAAAGCGAATTTAAAAATTATTTTAGGGGCCTTTATTTAAAGGCTGAAGCCAACAACATCGATGGTAGTTTGTTTTTATTAAATTTAGCTTCAACAGATGCTACTATAACAATAAATTACACTGAAGAATCGACAACTGCTGGCGAACGTATAGATGCCACTTACACTTTAAATTTTTCGGGTAATATAGTAAACCCAATCATTAATAATTACAATGTTGTTATTCCTACACCAAACAAAACTGAGGGCGACAATAAATTATACTTAAAAGGTCAAGCCGGATCGATGGCTATTGTAGATTTATTCCCTAACGGTGTGCAAGCTTTTAAAGACGAATTTTTAAGCGGTGATGGTGATTTGTTAAAGCTTATAAATGAAGTTCATTTAGAGATTTATGAAGATGCCGATATAGAAATTGGAGCATACGACGAAAATTTTCATAGATATGACCGAATTTATGCTTATGATATTAAAAATAACACTATAACATACGATTACGCAGGTGATATAACTGCAAATACTGTTACACCATTAAACTCAAATATAATTAGTTTAAGCCAAAGAGACACCATTTCGGGTAAATATAAAATTCGTTTAACCGATCATTTTAATAGTATTATTTTAAACGATTCTACAAACACAAAAATTGGTTTAGTTATTTCAAACAACGTAAATTACACCACCAATGCAGAAATTTTAAATAGTGAAGACGAAGTAACGGCAATTCCTGCCGCAACTTACATTTCACCAAGAGGTACTATTTTACATGGAAGTCACGAAAATATTCCAGACGATAAACGTTTAAAATTAAAACTATTTTTTACCGAACCAAACTAAAATAACATAAGTTTGGCATCTAATAATTAAACGCAACAACTAAACATTATGTGCGGAATTGTAGGATATATTGGCCATAGAGATGCATATCCAATTATTATTGAAGGCTTAAAGCGACTAGAATACCGTGGGTACGATAGTGCTGGAATTGCACTTTACAACGGTAAAACACTCCATGTTTCTAAAACCAAAGGAAAAGTATCCGATTTAGAAGCTCGTTTTGAAACCAAAGCCTCAAAACATGGCACCGTTGGTATTGGCCACACACGTTGGGCAACTCATGGAGTTCCAAACGATATTAACTCTCACCCACACACTTCAAATTCTGGAGATTTAGTAATTATTCATAATGGAATTATCGAAAATTACGAATCGCTTAAACAAGAATTAACAGCTAGGGGTTACACTTTTAAATCGGACACCGACACCGAAGTTCTTGTTAATTTAATTGAAGATGTAAAACTACAAGAAAATGTTAAACTTGGGCAAGCCGTACAAATTGCCTTAAATCAAGTTATTGGCGCGTATGCCATTGCTGTTTTCGATAAAAATAAACCTGAAGAAGTTGTCGTAGCTCGCCTTGGTAGTCCATTGGCCATTGGTATTGGTGAAAAAGACAACGAGTTTTTTATAGCTAGTGATGCCTCTCCGTTTTTAGAGTACACCAAAGATGCTGTGTATTTAGAAGACGAAGAAATGGCCATAATTAGCCGTAAAAAAGGTGTAAAAGTTCGAAAAATTAAAGATGACAGTTTAGTACCAACATACGTACAAAAACTGCAACTTAATTTAGAGCAAATAGAAAAAGGTGGTTACGAGCATTTTATGCTTAAAGAAATTCACGAGCAACCAAAAGCTATTAGAGACACATATCGCGGTAGGTTATTACGCAATGAAGCCATCATAAAAATGGCTGGTGTAGAAGATAACATGAAAAAGTTTTTAAACGCCAATCGTTTTATAATTGTAGCCTGCGGAACATCATGGCACGCTGGTTTAGTTGCCGAATATATTTTTGAAGATTTAGCACGAATTCCTGTTGAAGTTGAATACGCTTCAGAATTTAGATACCGAAATCCTGTAATTAACGAAAATGATGTGGTTATTGCCATTTCGCAATCTGGAGAAACGGCCGATACTTTAGCTGCTATTAAGTTAGCAAAATCTAAAGGCGCTTTTGTATTTGGTGTTTGTAATGTAGTTGGTTCATCAATTGCACGAGAAACTAATGCTGGTGCTTACACCCATGCAGGGCCAGAAATTGGTGTCGCTTCAACAAAAGCTTTTACCACTCAAATTACTGTATTAACACTGATGGCACTGCGACTTGCAAGAGCAAAAGGCACGATTAGTAGTTCCGACTTTAGAAAATATTTATTGGAGCTAGAAATGATTCCAAATAAGATTGAAAAGTCTTTAGAATCTGATGCACACATCAAAATAATATCCGATATTTATAAAGATTCAAACAACTGCTTATACTTAGGAAGAGGTTTTAATTTCCCAGTAGCCCTAGAAGGCGCCTTAAAACTTAAAGAAATCTCATATATTCATGCTGAAGGCTATCCTGCTGCCGAAATGAAACACGGTCCCATTGCCTTAATAGACGAGAATATGCCTATTATTGTAATTGCTACAAAAAAAGGGCATTACGAAAAAGTAGTAAGCAACATTCAAGAAATAAAATCTAGAAAAGGAAAAATTATTGGTATAGTTACCGAAGGTGACCAACAAGTAAAAACTCTGGCAGACCACGTTATTGAAGTCCCAGAAACCTTAGAATTTTTAACGCCATTATTAACTACCATTCCGTTGCAGCTTTTATCGTATCACATGGCCGTTTTATTGGATAAAAACGTCGATCAACCTCGTAATTTGGCGAAATCTGTTACAGTAGAATAATTTTCTATCAAATTAACACCCATAAACAGGCTAATTCTCACTTTAAAACCACTTCTATTGAACAAATAATAATTTTTGTTATCGTTTTTTGTTAAAAAACTAATATGCATGCATAATTTTTTCTATTTTTATGTTAAGTAATGCATTAATATATATATATTGCTTGTTCGAACTAAAACTAAATTTTATAGATGAAAACAATTCTCCAATTCTTTTTGTTACTATTCTGTAGTATATCCTTTGCTCAAACAACCATTTCGGGGACGGTAGTTGATGATAACGACCAACCTATTCCTGGAGCAAATATTTTAATTTTGGGAACCACTACAGGAGTTGTAACCGATTTTGATGGCAACTTTACTTTAACCTACGGGCAAAATCCACCATTTACAGTACAGGCTAGTAGCGTTGGGTTTGAAAGTTCCACAATTCAAGTAACCCAAAACAACCAAAAATTAAACTTTGCTTTAAAAGAAGGCACCACACTCGACGAAGTTGTGATTTCCGCTTCCAGAACACCAGAACGTGTTTTCGAATCACCTGTAACCGTTGAACGGTTTGGGTTAAAAGAAATTAAAAATACTGCTTCCGCAGATTTTTACGACGGTCTTGAAAACTTAAAAGGCGTTGATGTTAATACAAACAGTTTAACCTTCAAATCAATAAATACACGTGGATTTGCAACCTTTGCAAATAACCGTTTTATGCAGCTAGTTGATGGCATGGACAATTCTACCCCTGCATTAAACTTCCCTATTGGCAATTTGGTTGGAATGACAGAAACCGACGTGCTTAGCGTAGAGCTTTTACCAGGAGCTTCATCGGCATTATACGGTGCTAATGCCTTTAATGGTATTTTATTTATGCGAAGTAAAAACCCTTTCGATCATCAAGGGATTAGCGGTTCAATAAAAAAAGGAATCACTTCGCAAGAAGCTGCAGGTGATAACGATTATATCGATGTTAATTTTCGTGCCGCTTATAAATTTACCGAACACTTTGCTGCCAAAATTAATTTTGGTTATTTAAAAGGAACCGATTGGGCTGCCACTAGCGAAATTGACAAAATTGACCCAACGAGAAGTAGAGCAAATTTAAATTACGATGGAATTAACGTTTATGGTGACGAAGTTTCAGCAAATATTCGCTCGGAAGCACCAGATGCAATTAAAGGTATTATTCCTGATGTTGAAGTAAGCCGAACCGGATACAACGAACGTGATTTAACAGATTATAATGCCGAAAGTATAAAAGCTGATTGGGGCCTATTTTTACGTCCTTGGGCTAACGATTTCGAAATTCAATATGTTGGAAAAGTTGGTACGGGTTCTACCATTTACCAAGGAACAAACCGTTATTACATCGATAATTTTTTCCAACAACAACATAAGTTAGAATTTAAAAACGATAACTTTTTTGTAAGAGGTTATATCGTTGCCGATAAAGCTGGAGACTCTTACGATATGGTATTTACCGGTATTAATATTAACCGCGCTTGGAAAAGCGACGAAGATTGGTTTAGACAATACATAGAAACCTACGCCGGAGCAACTATTGGCGGTGCAACCGAAGCCCAAGCTCATGCTGCCGCTCGTGCCCAAGCCGAATCTGGCAGATATTTGCCAGGAAGTACAGAATACCAAGATGCTTTTAACCGCAGCATTCAAGACCCCAATTTAGCGACAGGCTCTAAGTTTCAAGATGCCTCAAAATACTATCATTCCGATGCTAATTACAATTTTGGACACTTAATGGATTGGGCCGAAATTCAAGTTGGCGGATCATACAGACGCTATAGTTTAAATTCATTTGGAACCATTTATACAGATACCGATGGACCAATTGACTATTCAGAGTATGGTTTGTACACGCAAATACAAAAAACCATAGAATTTGATGAAGACCTAAGCCTTAAAATAACTGGTTCTGCACGTTATGACAAATCTGAATTCTTTGACGGGTTTGTATCTCCACGTTTATCTTTAGGTTTAACACTTAATGAAAACCATAACATTAGAGCTTCAGCTCAAACTGGTTTTAGAAATCCAACAACGCAAGATTTATTTATTGGTTTAGATGCTGGTAGAGCCATTTTAATTGGTGCTGCTCCAGACAATTTAGATCGTTACGAACGCACTTATTCTCTTAGTACAGAAGGACAAGCATTAACGCAACAACAAAGCATAACTCAAACAGGTAGAGTTGCTTACGAAAACTCATACACTGCAAGTTCCGTTTTAGAATTAGCAGAAACTGGGAACCCTGCAGTTTTAGAAATTTCAAACCCAGATCTTATAAAGCCTGAACAAGTAACATCGGCCGAAATTGGATATCGTGGTAAATTCAATGGTATTATTGTCGATTTTAGCGCTTACTATAACAAGTATCAAGATTTTATTTCGCAAGAGGTAGTAATTTCTCCATTTTATGGTACCGTTGGAGACGGTGGCGCTTCGGTAGTTGCAATTGCCAACGATGATTATCAAGCATATAGTACTTATACCAATTCTCCTGCAGATGTTAATTCTTATGGTGGTTCGGTTGGCGTTTCAACTAAAGTATTTGGAAATTTCGATTTAAGTGGAAGCTATACTTACGCAAAATTAGATTTCGATCGTCAAAAGTTTCCAGATTTTACAACAAATTTTAATACGCCAGAACATAAATTTAAAGCGTCATTCGGTAATACCGAATTATTTAAAAATTTTGGCTTTAATATCGCTTATAGATTTAGCGATGATTACTATTGGGAAGCCACTTTTGGTAACGGTTTAGTTCCAGAATTTCATGTTGTTGATGCTCAAATCAATATAAAAGTCCCAAATATTAAGTCCGTTTTTAAAGCTGGTGCAACCAATCTTTTGGGTGACGAATACTTTACTGCATTTGGTACAGGAAATATTGGCTCTATGTACTACGTTTCTTGGACAATTAACAACCTATAATTATTATGAAAAATACAACTTACACTAAATATACATGGCTTTTTGTTTTACTAATTGGGTTTGTTTCTTGTAACGATCCAGAAGATGTTTTAGCCGACTTTAATATAGACGCAAGCACAGAAACCTTACCTAGCTTAACTTCAGGTTCTGTTGACTTCTCTACTTATGTAGCTATAGGTAACTCATTAACAGCAGGTTTTACAGACAATGCTCTTTTTATTGCTAGTCAAGAAAATTCTATGCCTAATATTTTATCTCAAAAATTTCAATCTTTAGGCGCTGGAACATTTACCCAGCCTTTAATGAATGATAATTTTGGTGGACTTATTTTAGGCGGAAATATAGTTTACGATCCTGATACTGGCGAACAGCTATTAGCACCGCGTTTAGTAACTACTGGTGGCGCGCCCTTAGCTTTAACTGATGTTATTGGAGATGTTACACCAACAACCGATTTTTTATTAAACAACCCTACTGGGCCATTTAACAACATGGGCGTTCCAGGAGCAAAAAGTTTTCATATAATCGCTCCAGGTTATGGTAACATTACTAACTTTCCGGCAGCTGCAAATCCTTATTTTATACGAATGACAGGTAGTACACCAGATGCCAGTGTATTAGAATTAGCCATGGCGCAAAACCCAACGTTTTTCACACTTTGGGCAGGAAATAATGATGTATTAGGATATGCAACAACAGGAGGAGACGGTAGCGACCCTATTACAGACGAAACAACGTTTAATTTTGCCATTAATACACTTATTACTTCACTTACATCAAATGGAGCGAAAGGTGTAATGGCAAATATTCCTTATGTAACAGATATTCCGCATTTTACAACTGTACCTTATAATGCGCTAGATCCTACGGATGAAGACTCAGGAGCCGATTTAGTTGCTCAAATACCAACTTTAAATACTGTTTATGGTGCTTTAAACCAAATTTTCTCGGTATTAGATCCTTCAAGAATTATAACCTTTTCTGAAACTGAAGCTAATGGTGTGGTTATTCGCGATGAAACACTCACAGATTTATCTATGCAAATAACAGCCGCTTTAAGCACAAGCGATAGTTTTTCACTTTTTGTACAAAGTCTTGGCTTATCTGAATCTTTTGTACCACTGGTAGCAACTCTAATGGGAAACTATTACGGTCAAGCAAGACAAGCAACAGAAAGTGATTTATTTGTTTTACCTAGCAGTTCAGTGATAGGTGAAGTCAATACCACTTCGTATGCTACACTTTTAGGTTATAATTTATCGCCAGAATTAGCTGCACAATTTTCTGTTGAAGGTATAACATTACCTTTAGAAGACAAATGGGTATTGTTACCAAGCGAACAAGAGGATATTAAAATCGCAACAGATTTATTTAATGCAACTCTTAAAACTGCAGCAGACAATGCCGGTTTAGCCTTTGTAGATGCTAATGCACTTTTATCTGAATTAGCAACAACAGGTCTAGCCTCAGATAATTTTATTTTAACCTCTAATTTAGTAACTGGTGGTGCCTTTTCTCTTGATGGTGTACATTTAACTGCAAGAGGTTATGCCTACATTGCAAACGAGTTTATGAAAGCTATAGATATTACTTACGGTAGTAATTTTGAAGCCTCAGGTAATTTAGTCGATATTGGAAACTACCCAACAAACTATTCGCCTTTACTACAATAAGTTAAAAATTTCACAATTTATAAAACACCTTCAAAACGAAGGTGTTTTTTTATTATGAAAAAACACAAAAAAACAACTTTCAATTTAAATTAAAAGGTATATCTTTGCACGCGAAAACTAAAAGTGTTTTCATTTAATTAAAACACATAATATTAAACAAATAAGCAATGTCTAAAGTTACAGGTAAAGTTGCACAAATAGTTGGTCCAGTTATCGATGTTGAATTCGAAGCTGGTTCAGAGCTTCCAAAAATTTATGATTCATTAGAAATACAAAAGCCAGATGGTTCTGCTTTAGTATTAGAAGTACAATCGCATATTGGCGAGAATACTGTTCGTACTATCGCTATGGATTCTTCTGATGGTTTAAGTAGAGGAACTGAAGTTGTTGCAACTGGTGCACCTATACAAATGCCAATTGGTGACGATATTTACGGACGCTTATTTAATGTAATTGGTGATGCTATTGATGGTTTAGGTAACTTACCTAAAGCAAACGATGCAGGATTACCAATTCACCGTCAAGCCCCTGCGTTTGACCAATTATCAACTTCAACTGAAGTTTTATTTACAGGTATTAAAGTAATCGATTTAATTGAGCCTTATGCAAAAGGTGGTAAAATTGGTTTATTTGGTGGTGCCGGTGTAGGTAAAACAGTATTAATACAAGAGTTAATTAATAACATTGCAAAAGGTCACGGTGGTTTATCAGTATTTGCTGGTGTAGGTGAAAGAACTCGTGAAGGAAACGACCTTTTAAGAGAAATGTTAGAATCTGGTATTATTAAATACGGAGATGATTTTATGCACTCTATGGAAGAAGGTGGATGGGATTTAGCAAAAGTAGATAAAACTGCTATGAAAGATTCTAAAGCTACTTTCGTATTCGGACAAATGAATGAACCACCAGGAGCACGTGCGCGTGTTGCCTTATCTGGTTTAACTATTGCTGAATATTTCCGTGATGGTGCTGGCGACGGACAAGGAAAAGATGTACTTTTCTTCGTTGATAACATTTTCCGTTTTACCCAAGCAGGTTCAGAGGTATCGGCACTTTTAGGTCGTATGCCATCTGCGGTAGGATACCAACCAACATTAGCAACCGAAATGGGTGCGATGCAAGAGCGTATTACTTCAACTAAAAAAGGATCTATTACATCTGTACAAGCGGTTTACGTACCTGCAGATGATTTAACAGATCCGGCTCCAGCAACAACCTTTGCTCACTTAGATGCTACAACAGTATTATCTCGTAAAATTGCCGAGTTAGGTATTTACCCAGCGGTAGATCCATTAGATTCTACTTCACGTATTTTAACTCCAGATATTTTAGGTGCAGATCACTATAACTGTGCGCAACGTGTAAAAGAGCTTTTACAACGTTACAAAGAGTTACAAGATATTATTGCTATTCTTGGTATGGAAGAATTAAGTGAAGAAGATAAAATGGCTGTAGGACGTGCTAGACGTGTACAACGTTTCTTATCTCAACCTTTCCACGTAGCTGAACAGTTTACAGGTATACCAGGAGTATTAGTAGATATTAAAGAAACTATTAAAGGTTTTAACATGATTATGGATGGTGAATTAGATCACTTACCAGAATCTGCATTTAACCTTAAAGGAAGTATTGAAGAAGCTATTGAAGCTGGTGAGAAAATGTTAGCTGAGGCGTAAACCAAAGCTAATACTGAACTTGTTTCAGCATCTATTTGTATTAAGAATAAAAATAATGAGATCCTGAATCAAGTTCAGGATGACAAATAAATTTGTCTATGTATTTAGAAATTGTATCACCAGAAGCAACACTTTTTAGTTCGGAAGTAGACTCTGTTGTTGTACCAGGTATAAATGGAGAGTTTGAGTTATTACAAGGTCATGCTCCTATTGTATCGCTTTTAAAAGAAGGTACCGTTAAAATAAGAACACATTCGCAAAGCCACCTAGAGCTAGATGAGTTACACGGTAATGTTGTTCCTCATAAAGACGACAAGAAATTACTAACGGTAACTATTAATTCTGGTACTTTAGAAATTAATAATAATAAAGTTATTGTTTTAGCAGATTAAAACAACCTTAAATAAATAAAAAAAATGCGAAGCAAATGCTTCGCATTTTTTTTAATCTATTTTTAAAACTAACCACACAACAATAAAACACATCTGTTTATAAATCAATTGGTTATTTTTTATATTTGTACCACCAACTATTCTAAATAATTTATTTTAATTGACTTTAAAAAACACCACATTAAAGCTAATTTCCAATATTAGGTTGCTCATTATTATTTGCGCACTAAATTCATTTTATGCATTCTCAGGAACCACACCTTTTGTTACGACTTGGTTCATAGGAGAAGAAGTCGATAACTTTGATGTTAGATTAGATAATTTTGTTTCCATATTTACCACTGGAAACGGCCATAATTATACAGTAGACTGGGGCGATGGTAACATCACTACAAATCATACAGGAAACACCCGTCACGATTATGAATTAGCAGGTATTTACACGGTAAGTATTACTGGTGATTTCCCAAACCTAAATTTTGCGTACCAAGACCGTTTACTAACCATAGAGCAATGGGGCAACAATAACTGGTATTCAATGTCCAACATGTTTAATGGTTGTTATAGGCTGGTAGGCAATTATTCCGATACTCCGAATACATCAAATGTAACAGACATGTCTTATATGTTTAATGGCGCTCTAAGTTTTAACGAATATATTTCCAACTGGGACGTTAGTAATGTTACCAATATGATGCATACTTTTTCTAACACTTATAACTTCAATCAGGACATTAGCAGTTGGAATGTTAGTAGTGTTATAAACATGAGTAATCTGTTCGCTAACGCTAGGTCGTTCAATCAAGATATTGGAAATTGGAATGTTAGCAAAGTTACCTCAATGGCTAGCATGTTTGAAGCCACAAGTTTTAACCATGACATTGGAAATTGGAACGTAAAACAAGTTACCGATATGAGTAATATGTTTTACCTAAACGCCGAGTTTAATCACGATATAACGCGATGGGATGTAAGTAACGTTATGGACATGAAACAAATGTTTTCTCATGCCTTTAAATTCAACCAAGATATTAGTGATTGGGACGTTAGCAATGTACTTAACATGAGCAATATGTTTTATGCTGCAGAAGCTTTTAATCAAAACATAGGTATTTGGGATGTTAGTAAAGTAACGAATATGGAACTTATGTTTGGGTTGGCTAACAATTTCGACCAAGATTTAAGTAACTGGAATGTATCGAACGTATTAAAAATGTTCGGAATGTTTACAGGCATTGCGTTATCTACCCCAAACTACGACTCCTTATTAATAGGTTGGTCGAAGCTTAATTTAAGTTCAAATGTCGAGTTTCATGGTGGCTACAGCACGTATTGTTCTGCCGAAGACGCTAGAGAAAAAATAATTACAGAATTTAATTGGAATATAATTGATGGTGGCTCTGTTGCGCCAATACTAAATAATTTAACCGACCAAAACGTTGTAGATAATTTTACTTTTCCGCAAATTACAGGTGAAAAATTAACAGGAAACGAAAAATATTATACCCAACCTGATGGTAATGGTGTAGCCTATAATTCTGGAGATAGCATAAATTTTGACGATTTCGATTCCTATCCCATTCAACTGTATATTTACTCAAAGTACAATGCTTATTGTAGCTCGGAAGTAAATTTTCCGCTTACAATAATATCAAGTGCCATTAATTGTTCTAATCTAACCTTCCCTACTTCTGGTGCTACAAATGTTGATGTTTCAACAAACATAAACTGGAACAATGTTAAGGGAGCAGAAGGCTATAAGTTATCAATAGGAACAAACTTTGAAGCAAATAACATAATTGACACATTGGACGTTGCAAATACTACCACCTTTACGCCAGAAATGGCTTTACCCCAAAACCAAACTATTTTTGTAAAAATAACGCCTTATAATGCAATTACAGAAAGCGAATCTTGCCTTGTAGATAGCTTTAAAACAGTATTAACCTATACTGGAATTCCAAAATATTTTACGCCAAATAACGACGGATATAATGATAAATGGATTATTCCAGAAACTGTTAGCTCTATTTCGAAAGTGCTCATATTTAACCGTTACGGTAAATTACTAAAACAATTAAATGAGCCCTACTCTGGATGGGATGGTACTTACTCAAAAAAAATGTTGCCAAACGACGATTATTGGTATAATATCTTGTTTAACAATGGCACTTCTTTAAAAGGGCATTTTGCATTAATACGCTAGATGAAATTATTTACCAATAACCTCGTAACAATTATTTAAAACATACCATTAAAACTTAACCCTAAAATATAAAGGCATAACATAAAATTAAGACACCAAGATTTACTATAGTGTAATTTTACTTACATGAAAGTTAAGTTTAAAACGGTATTACCTTTTGCTATTGTTTTAGCAGTGTTTTTTCCACTTATTTTTGTTTCTAAAGAAGCATCTTCAATTTATGTAAACAGCTTTCACACGCCAAGTCTTGACACCTTTTTTATTAAAACAACATGGTTAGGTGAAGGCTTTATGCTAATTAGTGCACTTGTTTTAATTTTGATAAAAAAAACAAAATGGTTAATTGCCTTTTTAATAGGATTGACTATCCATTTTATACTCATACAAATTAATAAGCTTTTACTATTTCCTGAAGTATTAAGACCTCTCGGTTATTTTGAAGCGATTGGTAAAGAACATTTACTTTACCGTATAGAAAACTTAAGAGTTTACAGAACCACAAGTTTTCCCTCTGGACATACTACCGGAGCAACCTTTGGTGCCACTTTTATAGCATTTGCCTTTAAAAAAATACGAAGCATAACATGGTGCATGATGCTTTTATCTGTATTTGTAGGTATTTCAAGAATCTATTTAATTCAGCATTTTTTAATTGATGTGTATTTTGGATTACTATTTGGGTTTACCTCAGCAGTTTTATCTCTAGTAATTACAAAAAGAATTCATAAAAAATATCCTTGGATGAATAAATTTTTAATCCCAAAATTTAAACATCTTGAGGTTTACTTAGAAGAACAACAAGATATTATTGAAGAATCTTGGAATTAAACTAAAACCAAATATTCCCTTTGTTTATAAGCTTTTTAATTAAACACCAGACTACCTTAACTATATTTTTTATTAGTTTAATACTTTGCATTTTAGGTTCTGGACAATATCCCATTTATATTCTAGACGAAGCCAAAAATGCCGAAGCTGCAAGAGAAATGCTAATGAATGGAAACTTAATTACACCATATTTTAATAACAGTTTACGCACAGATAAGCCACCTTTGCATTACTTTTTTATGATTTTAAGTTATAAAATATTTGGTATAAATGCCTTTTCGGCACGTTTTTTTTCTGGCGTTTTTGGAGCTTTAACAATGGTGACTTCTTACTACTTTGTAAAAAAATTTACGAACAAAATTAATGCCCTTATTTTCATTTTAATATTATGGTCGTCGGTGTTTTTTGTTCAAGAATTTCATCTATCTGTACCAGATCCTTACCTTATTTTTTTTATAAGCTGTGGGCTTTGGAATTTTTACAACTTTCAGTGTACAAAAAACCCCATTTCACTTTGGACTTTTTACACATGCCTAGGTTTTGGTGTATTAGCAAAAGGACCTGTTGCAATTGCTTTACCAGGTTTAATATGCCTAATTTACCTTTTAGCCACAAAACAATTTAATTTTAAAACTATTTTTAAAAACAAACCACTATTAGGCTTATTACTTATACTAGTAATAGCGCTGCCGTGGTACATTATGGTGCATATAAAAACTAATGGTGCGTGGACACAAGGTTTTTTTATTGACCATAATATAAACCGTTTTGGAAGCAAAATGGAAGGTCATGGAGGTGTTTTTTTAATTACATGGGCCTTTGTTTTACTTGGGTTAATGCCCTTTTCTTTTTTTACATTTCATGCTATTAAACACGCCTTTTTAAACCGAACAAACACTTTAACCTTATTTGCTTTAATAACTTCGATTATTTTTATTGCTTTTTTCAGCATTTCTGGCACAAAATTACCTAACTACACCATGCCTTGTTATCCGTTTTTAGCATTTTTAATAAGCTTGTATTTAGTTAAAGCTTTTCAAAATAATAAAAAGAAAACAGGAATTACTATAGTAGTTATTTTAATAACAATATTATCAGTTTTATTACCCATTGCTGGGAAATTGGCTCTGACTAACGAAAAATCTTTATCGCAAATTAGTCATGTGGCGTTTTGGTTAATGCCAACTTCAATTATGACTTTAATAGGATTAATTTTTTACATTAAAAATCGTTTTAAAAAATCGTTTTACAGTATAGCTATAGGCTGGATCATTTTAGCGCCTATATTATTTCTAATTATTTATCCAAAATTAACAGCACAAAGTCCTGTTGAAGTTGCAAAAAATAAATTACCAACAAATAGTAACATACTGTTTTTTAAAAGCATGGACCCCGCTTTTCCAATTAATTTTAAGCAAACATTTGAGATTGCAAAAGACGTTTCAACGGTGTTTAAATTTATTGAAACACATCCAGAAGGTTTTATCATTACAAACCATAGAAATGATTACAAGTTACTTGAAGCCGATAACCGTTTAGAACTTATTTTAGAACAAAAAGCCATTTTTGAAAACCATACCACAAGAATTTTCAAAAGTAAAAATTAACAGATACGCTGTTTTAAATAAGGTCTTTTTTGGCTTTTAAAATGATATACAATACCGAATAAAGCAATAAACGCTGTAATTATAGAAAACAATAATCCAACTGCTACGGCTTTGGTATCATCGAACAAGAATATTGTCGAGGCTTGCAAAAATATCATTTCTCGAACTCCAATTCCAGAAAAAGAAAATATAGAAAGTACAGACGATACTAAAAATACTAATATGTAAATTACAAATTCGCTAGGCTGCACCGAGATGCTTAATAATATAAACAGCACAGCAACACACTGTAAAATTTGAATAACTAAAGACAAAGCAATAGCGACTATAGAGACACTTAAAAACGACTTAAACCATTTTTTTATAATGTAGTAGGTTAAAATTATGCCTCCTAAAAAGGCTAAGCCTAAAATTCCAAGTAAGTTTTCTTCTCTAAAATAAGGCACAAAAAACTCTAATAGAACAACTATAAAACTTATTGCTACAAACCCATAAAACCTATCGATAAAAATAACAGCACTAAGCTTTTTTATTGGCCATTTAAACGTTTTATTTAAAATAAAAACTTTGTAAGCATCGCCACCAACACCTCCAGGAATAAAAAAATTGTAAAACATACCAAGTAGGTATAATTTGTAATTGCTAATTCTGGAGATTCCAAAATCTTGACTTCTAAACAAAACAAAAAGCCGTCTTGCCGAAATAATTTGAGACAACACGAAACAAAGTAGTGCTACAGCAAAAAATTTAGGATTTACCCTGGTTAAAGCATTTAAAACTTGAGCAAATGAGATACTTTTAATAACAAAAGTTAATAAAACTCCGGTTACTATTATTTTAAGATACGTGTAAAGCTGTTTTTTTGTCCGTTGTTCCAAAACTCGTGATTTTTTTAACGTTATAAGGTGTTTTGTTTTGGGACTCGTAGTAGGTACGCATCAGTAAATCGGCAACAATTCCAATCGTAAACAACTGAATACCAACCAAAATTAATAAAATTCCTAGTAATAACAAAGGTCTTGTACCAATTTCGGAACCTAAAAATTTAATGTATAATAAATATAAATTAATTAGCATGCCTAATCCAAAAAATACCATTCCCATATTACCAAATAAATACAAGGGTTTTTGAAGGTATTTACGCTGAAATAATATAAGTAACAAATCATTCATTACCTTAAATGTTCTTCCTAAACCGTATTTTGAAACACCATGCTTACGCGGATGATGTTTTACTGGTATTTCGGTTATTCTGGCACCATCAATATGAGCATTTAACGCAATAAAACGGTGTAACTCGCCGTAAAGTGGAATATTTTTTGCCGTTTCGCTAGTCATTACCTTTAAAGCACAACCAGCATCTGAAATATGAAGTTTTGTTGCTTTTCGAATTATAAAATTAGCTATTTTCGACGGAAAAGTTTTTATAATATTATCTTTTCTCTTAGCGCGAATTCCTGTTACCAAATCCCAATCTTCGGCAATAGCCAGCTCTAGCATGTTTGGAATATCGGATGGGTCGTTTTGCATATCGCCATCCATAGTAACCACAAAATTTCCACGAGCAAACTCTATACCAGCAGCAAGTGCAGAACTTTGTCCGTAATTTCGTTTAAGCTCAATAAGTATCACATTAGGGTTCTCAAGATCTTTTATTTCTTGTCTGGTTTTATCTGTTGAAAAATCATCAACATAAATAATTTCATATTTATACAATTTTAAAGCATCTTCAATAGATTTTGTTAATAACCCAACGTTACCTTCTTCATTATAAACAGGTATTACTACAGATATATATGTATTAGAGCTCATTGTAAATTTTTAATTTTCTTGAATTTCTTTTTCTAAATTTTTGGTGTTTTTTTCAGCAAAATAATCGACATACCAATCTACAAATGCCTTAACACCATCGTTTAAACTCGTTGTTGGTTTATAACCAATTGCTTTTTTTAAGCTGGTTACATTCGCAAATGTTCGTTTAACATCGCCAGGTTGCATAGGCAAAAACATTTTCTTGGCTTTTATATTTAAATTATTTTCTAAGGCTTTTATAAATGCCATAAGTTTAATTGGCTTGCTATTTCCAACATTGTGTAACACATAGGGTGGTTTTTTATTTTTTACAACTGGCGGATGTTTGCTTATTCCTATAATGCCTTTTACAATATCATCTACATAAGTAAAATCGCGTTTCATTTTACCGTTATTAAAAATTTTAATGGGTTTGTTATTTATAATGGCATCGGTAAAAAGTGACGGTGCCATATCTGGCCTACCCCAAGGCCCATAAACCGTAAAAAAACGTAACCCTGTAGTTGGTATTTTGAATAAATGACTGTATGTATGCGCCATAAGTTCATTGCTTTTTTTGGTTGCAGCATATAAACTTATAGGTGTATCTACTTTATGTTTTACAGAAAATGGCACTTTTTTATGATTACCATAAACGGAAGAGCTTGAAGCATATACTAGATGTTTTACAGGGTTTTGCCTGCAAGCTTCAAGAATATTTAAAAATCCGTCAACATTACTTTTTAAATATATTTCGGGGTTTTGTATGCTATAACGAACACCCGCTTGAGCTGCCAGATGAATAACAATATCGAATTTATGAGTTTCAAAAAGTTGCATAACAGCTTCCTTTTGACATAAATCCATTTTAATAAAAAAGTAATTAGAATGCGTTTCGGACTGAACCTCAACATTATTTAAAACCTTATGTTTTAAAATTCCAGTTTGTGCTAAACGGTCGTATTTAAGTTGTGCACTGTAATATTTGTTTAAATTATCGAAACCAACTACAAAATGACCTGCTTTTAACAGTTTTGAAACCACATGAAAGCCAATAAATCCCGCAGCTCCTGTTACTAAAATTTTCATACGAAAATAACTCGATTAATACACCAAGTTATTAATTCTTATTCGTACAAAACAGACATAAAGCAAATACTAACAGTTATTTAATACTTAGGAAACAAACCTATTACAAACACAAATATTCGTTAATTTACAAGTAACATTACAAACTGTTTTCTTTATTTTTTAATAGACTCTAACTCTACTTTTAGTTCTTGAAACATATTCATTATACTGCTTAACTTTAACTCGTCTTTATCGTACTCTTGAGTGTTAATACAGCAAGTAAACTCCCAAAGTTCTATAACATCTTCAGTTTTTACTTCGTAAGGTTGGTAGGTTTTGTTATCGGAATGCAGCTCTAAACTTCCTTTTTCTTTTATAGTATTGTAAACGCGTTTATACACCAAACCATCATTTTTAGTTAAAACAATATAGGTTCGGCCGTTTTTTACATCGTTTATATCATCTAAAAATTTAGCAACTACAAACGAGCCGTTTTTTACAGGCAACATAGAATCGCCACTAATTGGAAATGCGCGATGTGTTCCGGTGGGTAAAAATGGTAATTTTATTTTTTGAAGTTGCTCTATATACTCAGGGTCGGCATAACCCTGTAAATAACCCGCTGAGGCTTTTGCTGGTACAATTTCTATTAAATCTTCGTTGGCTTCGCTTACTGTAATAGGAAACAATACGCGTTTATTCCCTACTTCTATAAACGAGGTGTCTTTAGCGGCACGCAAATCGTTTTTCACTAAAATATCTATAGGAATATCGAAATAGTTAGAAAGCTCTATTAAACGATGTATTGGAGGTTCCGAACGGCCTTCTTCGTACGAACCCACCATGGAACGAGTCCATTTTAATTCTTCTGCAAAACGTTCTTGCGAAAACTTTTTAAGCCCACGAAGATGCTTTATGTTAAACTGAATATGCTTCATCTTAAAATAAACTTTAACATTATTTGCTACAAATATAAGCAACAAAAACTACAAATAGTAGCTAATTTTGTTAATCCTATGTATTTAAATTGTCATTCATATTACAGCTTACGTTATGGCACCATTGCTCCCAAGCAATTATTAGCCATAGCTTCTGCCAATGGCATTAATACCTTGGCGTTAACCGATATAAATAACACCTCGGCAAGTTTAGATTTTGTTCGCCTTTCGGAAAAACACAACATAAAACCCGTACTTGGTGTCGATTTTAGAAACGGCGCACAACAGCAATTTGTATTATTAGCAAAAAACAACAATGGTTTTAAAAACATAAATAGCTACCTCTCTACATTTTTGCACGACGACACCTTAAAAATTCCCGAAACCGCACCAGAGTTAAACGACACTTTTGTTATTTATCCGTATAAAAACGGTGTAAATTACAATTTAAAGCATAACGAATTTTTAGGTATAAAGCCTCAAGACCTCAACGCGCTTAAATTCTCGAAATGGAATAAACTACAACACAAACTAGTTATTTTAAAAACAGTCTCTTTTCAAAACAAAAAAGGCTTTAACACACATCGTTTATTACGCGCTATCGATAATAATACACTATTAAGCAAACTTTCGAAAAACGAAGAAGGCCAACCTAATGATATAATGTTGCCTTATAATGATTTATGCGATACTTATAACGAATTCCCACAACTTATAAAAAACACCAAGTCGGTTTTAGAAGGTTGCCAAATTGAATTCAATTTTTCTCAAGAAACACCAAACAATCAAAAATCTTACACTAAAACTGAAGCATCCGATTTCGAATTGCTAAAAAAACTAACTTATGAAGGCTTGCCTTACCGCTATACTCCTTCTACCACTATTATTCGGGAACGTATAAAAAAGGAGCTTAATATTATAAAAGAGAAAGGTTTTGTATCGTACTTTCTTATTAACTGGCGCATTTTAGAATATGCCCGCAGCAAAGGGTATTACCACGTTGGTCGTGGTAGTGGCGCCAATAGTATTGTTGCTTATTTACTTAGAATTACCGATGTAGACCCCGTAGAACTCGATTTGTATTTCGAGCGCTTTATAAATTTATATCGTAAAAACCCACCCGATTTCGACATTGATTTTTCGTGGACCGATCGCGACGATGTTACCAATTTTATATTTAAAACCTTTAAAAACACGGCGCTAATAACCGTTTATAACACTTTTAAGTTTAAAGCTGCCGTACGCGAATTAGGTAAAGTTTTTGGCTTACCTAAAACCGAAATAGACAAACTTACACGTGGCAAATACCAAATACAAAACCTAGATAAACTCTCGCAATTGGTTATAAAATACAGCGAATACATTCAAGGCTTTCCCAACTATTTAGGTATTCACGCTAGCGGTATTATTATTTCAGAAAAGCCTATACATTACTACACCGCCACCTTTTTGCCACCAAAAGGTTACGCTACTACGCATTTCGATATGGTTGTAGCCGAAGATATTGGCTTGTATAAATTCGATATTTTAAGTCAGCGTGGTTTAGGAAAAATTAAAGATGCCGTACAAATAGTTAAATACAATCACCCAGAAAAAGCACCTATAGATATTCATGACATTAAACGTTTTAAACAAGACAAGCGCATTAAATATTTACTAAAAAATGCTAAAGCTATTGGTTGTTTTTACGTAGAATCTCCCGCCATGCGCATGCTGCTTAAAAAACTGCAGGTCGATAATTATTTGGGCTTGGTAGCCGCTAGTTCTATAATTCGTCCTGGAGTAGCAAAATCTGGTATGATGCGCGAGTATATTTTACGCTACCGCTACCCCGAGCGCATTAAAAAAGCACATCCTGTTTTGCTTAAAATAATGCCCGAAACTTACGGCGTTATGGTTTACCAAGAAGATGTAATTAAAGTAGCCCATATTTATGGCGGATTAACTTTAGGTGAAGCCGATAAGTTACGACGTGGTATGTCGGGAAAATTTAGGTCTCGCGAAGAGTTTTTACAAGTTAAACAACTGTTTTTTAATAACTGTAAACAAAAAGGTGAAGCCGAAGCTACCACACAAGATATTTGGCGCCAAATAGAAAGTTTTGCAGGTTATGCCTTTGCCAAAGGACACTCGGCTTCGTATGCTGTAGAAAGTTATCAAAGTTTATTTTTAAAAGCTTATTTCCCATTGGAATACATGGTAGCGACTATTAATAATTTTGGCGGATTTTATAGTACCGAATTGTATGTACACGAAGCCAGAATGCATCAAGGTATTATTGAAGCACCTTGCATAAACCAAAGTTTTAACCAAACCATAATTAAAGGGAAAACTATTGTTTTAGGGTTTATGTTTTTACATGCTTTAGAACAAAAAATTAGTATTAGAATTATTGATGAACGCCAAAAAAATGGAATTTTTAAAAGTTTAGATCATTTTATTGAGCGTGTACCTATTTCTATTGAGCAAATTTCAATATTAATAAAAATTAATGCTTTTAGATTTACAGGTATTAACAAGCGAGAATTACTCTGGGAAGCACACCTAAAAATAAGCAAAACAGTTATAAAAGACCACGTTATAACACTTTTTAAAACCCAACGCATCAACTATAAAACACCTCAATTATCTAGTTCGGGTTTAGAACATGCTTTCGATGAAATGGAACTTCTTGGTTTCCCGTTATGCAACCCGTTTCATTTACTACAAAACCCAACAAACAACCCTTTACGAGCCACACATTTAATAAGGCTTGAAAATAAAATAATAACTATTGAAGGCTATTTGGTTACCGTAAAAAACACCAGAACAGCCAATGGTAAAACCATGCATTTTGGCACCTTTTTAGATTATGATGGTAATTTTATCGATACGGTTCACTTTCCGCCTATAGCTTCAAAACACCCATTTCGAGGCAAAGGTATTTACAGTATTACTGGAAAAATTACGGTAGAATTCGACTGTGTAACTATTGAGGTTTCGGCTATGGAACGTTCGGCTATTATTGAAGATCCGCGTTACGCTGTAAACTCGATAAACAAAACGTTTCAGAATAAAAAAAGCTTTGCAACCCATAAGGCGAATCAGCTATCGCCAATGTCTCCAAAATCTATCTAATTTTTGTGTTTTTATGAGTTTTCAGCGTTCTATAGTTCATATGGATCTAGACACTTTTTTTGTGTCTTGCGAACGGTTGCTAGACAGTCGTCTTAACAATAAACCCGTGCTTATTGGTGGCACTTCCGATAGAGGTGTTGTAGCTTCATGCAGTTACGAAGCTCGGCGTTTTGGCATACACTCTGCAATGCCCATGCGATTAGCAAAACAGTTATGTCCCGAAGCCATAATTTTAAGAGGAAACTCTGGAATTTACACCAAGTTTTCGCAAAATGTTACCGAAGTTATTAAAGACACTGTACCACTATACGAAAAAACATCAATCGATGAGTTTTATATAGATTTAACCGGAATGGATAAGTTTTTTGGTTGCCATAAACTGGCTACCGAATTACGCCAACGTATTATTAAAGAAACCGGTTTACCTATTTCGTTTGGCTTATCTATTAACAAAACCGTATCGAAAATAGCAACTGGGGAAGCCAAACCAAATAACGAAATACGCATTATTTCGGGTACCGAAAAACCCTTTTTAGCACCACTTTCGGTTAAAAAAATACCTATGGTGGGCAATGTTACTTACAAAGCTTTGTGCGACTTAGGTGTAAAACGCATAAAAACAGTACAAGATATGCCTATGGAACTCATGCATCGTGTACTTGGTAAAAACGGATTAAGTATTTGGAAAAAAGCCAACGGTATAGATAATAGCCCTGTAATACAATATCACGAACGTAAATCTATTTCAACCGAACGCACTTTTAATAAAGACACTACCGATGTTGCTAAACTAAAAGGCATTATTATAGCTATGGCCGAAAATTTAGCCTATCAATTACGGCGTGGTAATAAATTAACCGCTTGCGTAACGTTTAAAATTCGTTATTCCGATTTTCAAACTTATACACAACAACAACGTATTCCGTACAGCGCTATGGATCACACCATAATTCCTGTGGTTTTAGATTTGTATAATAAACTTTATAACCGACGACTACTGGTAAGACTAATAGGCGTAAAATTTAGTCATTTAGTTGAAGGCGGACACCAAATTAATTTATTTGAAGACAACGAAAAACAACTGCGATTAATTGAAGCTATAGATAAAATGCGTGTACGTTATGGCGATAGAGCCGTAATAAATGCTGCTGGAATGGATGCCAAAAGCATTAGCCGTTGGAATCCGTTTAACGGCGAACCACCACCACTTTTAGCAAACAGACGGCAATAAATACAATTCTGTTTTATATTTACAGCATGTATACCATTGAATTTACTATTAAAGAACCTCAACGACCTTGGCTGGTAAAAGTTTTTGTTGCTGCAGCATTTTCGGGTTTCTTCACTTATTTAATTCATTTTTTTACAACAACGGAATACAACACAGCACAAAAATGGTCAATAATCACCTATTTTGTTTGGTTTTTTGGTGTGTTATTTGTTTTTCTTATTCCTTTAATAGCACAACACAACATTCATTTAAATTTTACAAAACTAAAAATTAAACACAGCTATTCTATCGGCATGCTTACTTACAACGAAAGCTGGCAAGACTTAAAAAACTTAGAATACATCTCGGTTTTTCAAACACAAAATGGTTACGAAATAAACATGTGGTTTAATAAAAACGATAATCTTAATCTTGCGGCTTTAACAGATGCCGATGAAGCCATTAAACAAGGCCAGTTTTTTTCAGAAAAATTAAATATTGATTTACTCGATGCACGAAAAAGAGGTTATCATAAATGGGTTGATAAAACGGCATCGAAAAAAACTAATACAATTGTTTATAAAAGCTAAAACACTTCTATTTTCTTTGCAACGCTATGGCCTATACGCTTATAAGTCACTTTTTCACCGTTGGCACAAAACTTATAAGTTCCTGTTTTTTTATTTTCTTTTACCGCCAGCAAAACCACTTGATCTACAGGACATTGAAAATCTTTAGCCACTTTTTGTTTAATATGTTTTAAAGTTGCGCGTCCTTTTTTTAATTGATTTTGAACTTTATTATCTAATTCTGGTTCAATAAAGTTTGGCTGTACATGGCATGCATTTTCATTGTTTTTTATAGGTTTAACTTCCGAAATTTGGTTTTTTGGCGCTTCTAAATCGATATATTCCCAAGTAAAATCGGCTTTAAGTAACACACGACGACCATCTTCGGTTTTAACAATGTAGTTGTTTTGAGAAAATGCAGTTAGGGTAATAAAAAATAGAAAAATATAAACTAAAGACTTCATAAAATTAAAATATGGTTTCGTTCAAAAATACAATTTTATTCTTGTTGATACTCTAAAATATCAGCAGGCTGACACTCAAGTGCTTCACAAATAGCTTCCAGCGTTGAAAACCTAACAGCTTTAGCTTTTCCAGATTTTAAAATAGAAAGATTAGCCTCTGTAATACCAATAATTTCTGCCAATTCTTTGCTTTTCATATTTCTACTAGCAAGTATCAAATCTAAGTTTACTACTATTGGCATAATTAAATTGTTAAATCGTTTTCGTTTTTAACCTTAGTAGCATACTTAAATATTTCACCAAACGAATAAATCGTAATCGCAATAAACACTACATAACCGTTATTAAAATAACCTCGTTCAACATCGAAATAATTTAAAATATAATGGATAATAGCATATACAATTAAAAAGGTTGACACCCGAAATAATAAACGATAGTTGTCTTTATTAAACAAAACGTTTGACTTTATATTTTTTAAAAATTTATGATAAAAGTAAAAGGCCACTACTAAAAAAGCCACACTTAAAAATCGAAGTGTTTTTACCACTAATAATTTACTAAAATTTTGATTTGTAATTTTTTCGTTTAAAGCTATAACCTCTAAATTATCGCTTGTATAGAGTGCTTTTACCCAAGGGAAATAATCAGAAAAAGCGATATCTAAAACAATAACCAAAAACATTAATATAAAAAACCTTTGACTATTAATTACACCAGAATCCATAACTAAAATTATTGTTTAACAATAACAAATATAAAAAAATTATCGAAAAACAATAATTTTAATTGAAATTAATTCAGTATCTTCAATATCATATGAGTGAAACGTTTAAAACCTTAGCCCGATTTCAATATTCCACCGAAGCCCAAATTATAAAAGGCCGGTTGGAAGCAGAGGGTATAAATGTATTTTTATTCGATAATATTACCATAGACACCGATCCTTTGGTTAGTAACGCCATTGGTGGTGTAAAACTAAAAGTTTTGTCATCCCAATTTAATGAAGCCCTAACCATTTTAAATAGCATTAAAAAATACTCTACCGACGAAGCGGGTAATAACATAAAATGTCCAAAATGCAATAGTGAAAAAGTAGAATTGTTTTCCACCATTAAAAGCTTAAAATCCTTTTTTGCGTTTATTTTTTCGCTTTTAACTAATTTACTTGTATTAAATTTACCCGTTTACACCAAACATTTATATAAATGTGAAGATTGTAATCATGAGTTTGACACCGAGTCATAAACAACTTTTAATTTTTTTACTACAATTTCAATCTCATCTTCATTTAAATGCCCAAAACCAAAACGAATCGCACAATTATTTTGATCTTGGTATAAAACGGTTTTAGGCAAAAGTAAATCATGCTCTTGGGCCACTTTAGCGAGTTTAATTAATGAAACTTTAGTTTTAAACTGCAACCAAATTGCTAATCCGCCGCTAGGTATATTGTACGTTACTATATCTTTTAAATGCAAGTTCAATTGTTTGCATAACGCATCGCGACGCTGTTTGTAGGTTACCACATTCTTTTTAAGGAGTCTGTAAATTTCGCCTTCGTAAATTAATTCCAAAAGCATTTGCTCCTGTATTAAATCGCCTTGTTGGTCTAGTAACTGCAAATAGTTTTTCGCTTCAGAAATTAAATTATCTGGAGCTACAACAAACCCCGTTTGAAAACTAGGAAACAGCGATTGCCCCATTTTTCCTAAATAAATTATCATGCCATTGGCATCGGCACTTGCCATAGGTAACATAGCAGAACCATCGAACTGAAAATCGTAATCGTAATCGTCTTCAATAATGGCGAAACCATAAGTTTTTGCTAATTGCATCAATTGTAAACGCCTTTCGGTACTTAAAGAAACGGTAGTTGGATAATCGCGATTAGCACAAATGTAAACGCAGCGAATGCGGTTTTTAATAAAATGCGTTTTTATATATTCAATATCCAGTCCGTTTTCATCAACCGGAATAGTTATTATAGTGGCACCGGCTTGCTGAAAAATCATGTTTGCAGCATAGTTACTTAATTGTCCAACTAAAACAATATCATTGGGTTTAATTAGTAATTGCGAAACTATGTACAAACTCATTTCGGTGCTTCGTGTACTTACAATATTGCTAGGCTTAATATGAAACCCTCGCGTAGTATTTAAAAAATTACACAATTGGGTTTTAAACAATGTACTTTGCGATTCGTTGGATTTATTCCATTTTCCAACCAAAGTATTGCGCTTCATTGCGGCGCTATACCAGCGCGAAAATTGATGCACTGGGTGTAAACGTAAATCGGGTTTACCATCGTTAATGCTATATTTAGCTTCGGAAGATTGCGTAGTTGGCGATAAATGAAACGATTTCTGAAAAGAAAATCCCGTTGATTCAGAATATTGATAAGCTTTATTAATTGATGCTGCTGAAGCTTTTATTTTTGTAGCATTCTCTTCCGGAAACAATACAAAAGTGCCTTTATTAGCTATAATTTCTACCCAACCTTGCGATGCTAACTCGTCGTAAATAGCAACAGCCGTATTTCTGTGTACAAATAACAATTCGCTTAAAACACGTGTACCAGGTAGTTTATTACCTTTCGATAAATACCCACGCTGTATAGCATTTATAATTTGCTGAGACACTTGTATATATACAGGTTGCGATAAACTTTTATCGAAACTTATAAGTTGTTTTAACAAATCGCTAACCGGACTATTCATGGTTTTAAAACTGGACTAGTTTAATCGTCCGGAAAGTTACGATTTTTGCAGCATCAAATTAAAACAAACTAATGAAAACTAAATTTTCACTCTTTACATTTATATTATTTACTATTATCAACCTCGCTGCTCAAGAAGAAACCGTTAAAACCGATTCGTTGCAAGAAGTTGTTATTACTTCTACAAGAATTGATTTACCGTTTAAGGAAAACTCTCGAACCATAACGGTGGTTTCTTCTGAGGACATTAAAAAAAGTGCCGCGACCAACATGGCAGATTTATTACAGCAAGTGGCAGGTGTAGATATTAGAAGACGTGGTACAGGTGGTAGTCAAGCCGATTTATACATTCGTGGTGGCGGATTCGACCAAACACTTTTATTAATTGATGGCATAAAAATGGACGATGCGCAAACGGGCCATCACACCATGAATGCCGCTTTACCATTAGAAGTTATAGAGCGTATAGAAATAATTAAAGGTCCTGCAGCCCGTGTTTTTGGGCAAAATGCTTTTACTGGAGCTATTAATATTGTAACAAAATCTAACCTAAAAAACGCTATTTCTACAAATATTGAAACGGGTTCCTTCGGACAACTTAACGGCGCTGTAACCATTGGTTCGGATTTAGAAAACTCAACACATATTTTTCATGCCGGAAAAATGACCTCTGAAGGCTACCGAAATAACACTGATTATGAAAATTCTAATTATTTTTTAAAGAGTGTATTCAACAAAAAAGCACAACCTATTGAAATGATAGCAACATTTTTCGAAAAGCATTTTGGTGCCGAAAATTTCTACACACCAACCAGTTGGGGATTTAATGAATATGAAGAAACGCAAAATAGTTTAATTGCTTTTACTTCTAAATTTAAAACTAATAACTTTAAAATTCAACCTCGTGTGTATTGGAAACGAAACCAAGATATGTTTCTATTACAACGCGACGACCCTAATTTTTTTAGAAACTTTCATATTTCGAATAAAATTGGAACAGAAGCTAATGCATCTTACACCTCTAATTTAGGCGAAACTGGTTTTGGTATAGACCTTTCTAAAACCTATTTAAAAAGTAACAATTTAGGGCAACGTGAGCGTTTTATGGCTACCGCTTTTTTAGAACATAGATTTGAATTTGCAAATAACCGATTAGACTTTACTCCTGGTGTTGCCATAACATATTTTTCGGATTTTAAATTTAATGCTTTTCCAGGATTAGATGTTGGATTTGATATTTCAAACAACTTAAAAGCCTACGGAAACATTGGCTATACTTATAGAATTCCTACCTATACGGATTTATACTATAATGGTGGCGGAAGTATTGGAAACCCAGACTTAGAACCCGAAGAAGCCTTTGCTCAAGAGGTTGGACTAAAATATTTCACGCAAAAATTCTCTGTAACCTTGGCGGCTTTTAATAGAGATGCCAAGAACCTTATTGATTATGTGAGGCAAAATACAACTGAAGAATCTTTTACAGCAACCAATATTGCAGAAGTAAATACTAAAGGGTTTGAATTTGATGCCTCGTACAATTTTAAATTAAATAATTTTAACCAAACCTTAGCCATTGGTTATAGTTTTTTAGAAGATGATATAATAGACCAAAACGAAGCACTATCGCGTTACTCGCTAAATACATTGAAACACCATTTTACAACACGATTAAGCACAAAGTTGTTTAAAAATTTAAGTCAGAATATTATTTACAAACATGCCGAACGTACCACAGGCGACAGCTACAATGTTTGGGATGCATCGGTTGTTTTAAACCTTAAACGTTTAGTCTTTACTTTTACAGCAAGCAATATTTTTGATGCCGATTATATTGAATCTGGTTTTACACCAATGCCACCAAGCAACGTACTTTTTGGCTTACAATATAATTTTAAATAAACACTACATACTTTAACCATAAAAAGCCAGATAAACCTCTGGCTTTTATACTTTTATAAGCCATAGCAAATAAAAATCGCGTTAGGGATTGCAGCGGTTAGCTTTTGGCGAGGCGCGCATCGAGCCAAAACTATGAGCGTAAAGCCCGCCCCAAAGCTTTGGGAACGCCCAAATACTATTTTTACTTTAATAACGTTTTCTTAACTTTGCTCACTTAATTTTATAAAATTGTCGCTAAACTTACAAGGTATTCCTCGTGTAAAAACCATTACTAAACAGGAATTTTTAAAACGCTATTTTAAACCGCAAAAACCTGTGGTTGTTGAGCGATTTATTGAAGATTGGCCAGCATATAAAAAGTGGAATTTAAGTTATATAAAGTCGGTTGGAGGCGATTTAACCGTGCCATTATACGACGATAGGCCAGTAAACCATGAGGATGGATTTAACCAACCACATGCTAAAATGAAGCTTGCCGAATACATTGATTTACTTAAGCGCGAGCCTACAAAATTTCGTATTTTCCTTTGGAATGCTTTAAAAGAAATACCTCAATTACAAAAGGATTTTACCTTTCCCGATTTTGGATTGCGCCTTATGAAAGGCATCCCCATGCTATTTTTTGGCGGTACAAACTCGCATACTTTTATGCATTTTGATATTGATTTGGCAAATATTTTTCATTTTCATTTCGATGGGCAAAAAAAGTGTATCCTATTCGACCAAAACCAAAACGATGTTTTATACAAAATTCCGCATTCGTTGATTACGCGAGAAGACATTGATTTTAATAATCCCGATTTCGAAAAATGGCCGGCATTAAAAAAAGCTCAAGGTTGGGTTTGCGAGCTAAAACACGGTGAAATGTTATATATTCCGGAAGGATACTGGCACTATATGCGTTACCAAACACCTGGTTTCTCTATGAGTTTACGTGCTATTGCCCGAAACCCCAAAAACCTTGGTAAAGCAGTTTACAATGTATTTATAATGCGAAATCTTGATAATATTATGCGCCGTTTAAAAGGACAAAAATGGATAGATTGGAAAAATGAGCAAGCTATTATAAGAACCCATAAAAATACTCGTAGGTAAATTTTTATAGTATAAAATTTGGCTATATTTGCACCTCAAATCTATAAAAGATATTATGAAGAATTTATTTTTATTATTAGCACTAACAAGCACTCTATTTATTAATGCTCAAGCTTTTGAGGGTAAAGGCGACACTAAATTTCAAGTTGGCTTAAATGCTCAAGATAACGGTAGTGGTTTAAATTTAAGCTATGATTATGGTATTGGAGAAAATATCTCTATTGGTTTATCTACAACTTACCTTTTAGGTGTAAATGAAGATTTAGATAACTTATATGATGTAGATTTTGGAGATCGTTTTGACCTAAAGGCACGTTTCAATGCTAATTTAGGTAATGTTATTAATGTTAGTGATAATTTTGATTTATATCCTGGATTAAGCTTTAGTTTTAAAAACTTTGGTGGTCATGTTGGAGCGCGCTACTTTTTTACAGACGGGTTTGGTGTATATTCTGAACTTAATTTTCCTTTAGCTACTTATGATGAAAATCTTAATCCAGCTGAAAAATTAAACAACCAAGTGACTCTAAACATCGGGGCTTCGTTTAACTTATAAAAAACGGTTTCGTAATTATTTACAATAACATTTTTAGCCAATTATAAAAAGTTAACCGCTTTTTATAGTTGGTTTTTTAATTTAAAAAGTATAGCCATTTTCTCGATTTCCGTTTTTATATTGGCTGTAAATGGAAACTAAATGAGGTGTATTTCTTGCTTCCATTTTCTTAGTCAAGTTTTTTATATGGGTTTCCACAGTGCGATTGCTAATGTTTAAATTATATGCTATTTCTTTTTGAGTAAGCCCTTGTGAGAGCAAGTTTATAACATCTTTTTCTCGTCGTGAAATATTAAGCCATTTACCTATCTCTAGCATAGCTTTTATATTTTTATCAATATATTTTTTGTTATTCATTATGGCTGTTAAAGCGCCAAGGGTTTCTTCTATTCCTAATTGTTTGTCTAAATATCCATCAACATCTATTTCTTTAAATAAAACTTCGTAGTTATCTATTTTTGCCTCTTGCGTAAGAATTATTATTTTAATTTTCGGATATAGGCTTTTTACCTTTTTAGCAATTATAAATCCGTTGTAATCGTCCGATTCAAAATTTAAATCTAAAATTAATGTATTAATCATTGCTGTTGCCAAAATTTTAAGCGCTTGCTCGTAGTTATGTGCCACCTGAATACTGCTGACATAATCGGGGTATTGTTCGAGAAGCGACACCAAACCTTGTGAAAATATTACAGAATCGTCTACAATTAAAATATCTGCTTTATTAATTTTTAAATTCATTTTAACCGTTTTTACTTATTGGAAAATAAATATGAACACGCGTACCTATTTGAATATTTGTTATGCTGCAGGTGCCTTCTAGTATTTCGGCACGTTGTCTAATATTTAATAACCCTATACCTTCTTTATGATCTTTGGTAATACCTATACCATTATCTTCAAAAATAAAATGTAAATTATTGATATTATCTACACTATTCTTAATAGTTAGTTTTGTTGCAACGGCATGTTTTTCAATATTATTAAGTACTTCTAAAAAAATACCGTAAAAGTTATTTTGTACAGTTAAACTTTGCTTGTTTAACAGTTCTGGCAACTCATTTTCTAGTTCAACAAACACTTTGCCATAAAGTTGAAATTCGGTTAATCTAGACATTATAACGTCGTTAAATTTTTGTTTTCCCATGTACATTTCTAATGGATACAAACGATGCGAAACGGTACGAATTTGATTATTCATTTTTTTTAAATCAGTTGCAATCTCATCAACTTTTTCACTGATTTTATCTGACCGTTTTAACGCTAAAACTCGCAAACGTAAACCATCAAAATTTGTTGTAATTATGTCATGTAAATCTCTCGATATTCGTTTTTTAATGCTTTCTTGTCCTTTATAAATAGCTTCCAACTTTTCAATTTTAATTTTTTGCGTTATTGTTTTTTGCCTTTGTAAAAACAAATAATACACTACTACTAATAGTAATAGAATAACGGCTAAGACTATAAGAGTTAAGTTTTTTTCTCTAATATTTTTGGTCTTTTCCTTTAATAAATATTGATTTTCGTTATCTTTTAGTTTAAGTCTTAATATTTCATTTTCTTTTTTATTATAATCAAATTGCGCTTGTAATTTTTGAGTTATTTTGGCAGTTTCTAAATTATAAATTTTCTCATATAACACATTGTAATGTTTTTGGCTTTGTATTGCTTTTTGGTAATTTTTAGTTTTTTCGTAATAATTTGCTTTATTTCTGTAGTAACCAAGCTCCAAATTTTTATCGATAATAGTTGATAAAATTTTACTTGATTTGTTTAAATATTCGTTTGCCTTTTTTAAATTATTATGCTCTAAATACAAACTTGTAATACCATTAAAACTATACATTAAAGAAATAGTATCTTTTAAATTTTCATTTAATTTAATAGCCTCTAAATAATAATTTTTCGATGCATTAAAATCATTCAAACTAAAATATGCACTGCCTAAGTTATTTAAAAGCACGGCATATTGTGGCGCTGTTGGTTTAAATAATGCTAGAGCTTTTTCATAATTTAAAACCGTTGAATCCGTCTCTTTTAAATTACTATAAACATTACCAATATTTGTATAACAAACAGCCTTTCCATAATTATTATTTGCTATTGAATTAAGCTCTAAGGCTTCAAAATGATATTGTAACGACTGGTTATAATTTTTTAGATGGTTTTGAACACTCCCAATTACCGTACATGCATCGGCCAATTTTTGCTTATTATTAATACTATCGAAACCTTTATATGCTTTAATCGAATAGTTTAACGCTTGTTCATATATTTGCCTGTCTTTATATAAAATGCCTGCACGTAAAAAAGCTTTAAATGCTGCCTCGTTTAGTTTAAATTTTTCATATTTAGAAATACTATTTTCTAAATAAAAAAGCGCACTATCCTGTTGGTTTTTTATACTTTTTATTAAAGATATATTATAAAGCAAATCAGCCGATGTAATAGATAAGCTATCCAAAGCAATTCCTTTTTTATACAAATATTCGGCCATGATATATTCATGTTTTGTATGATAAATCACACCCGATTTTTTAAAAAGAATACTTGCTTGTTCAAGCAAATTATTATCTAAAGAAATAGCTAAAGCTTTGTTAAAAATTTTTAAAGCATCGTCTTTATTTATTTTTTTTAAGCTATCACCTTGTTTAATTAACCCTTCGACCGTAAGTAAATTTTGTTTGGTCTTTTGGTTTTGACCAAATGAAATTACAACATTTAATAAAATGAATAAAAGGTAAAGATGTGGATTCATTAAAAAATACAATTGCTCTACCAAATTACAGAATATTCGATTAAAAACACCTGATAATCTGAAAAATACGGGAATTTACGTATTGCCAAACATAGCCTCTTATTTTTATATTCGATGTATAAAAAGTACCTTTTTATTTTCACGTTCTTTTCCCCAGAACATCTAACTATTTACTTAATTAATTATGGTATAGCTATTAACCAATAATTAAATAAACAATCATGAAAAAATTAATTTTGTTAACCTGTGCATTATTTGCTTTTACTTTTTCAACCAAAACAAACGCCCAAATGCTAGACGGAGGCTCTATTGGTATTGGAGCACAATTTAACACGCTGTTTTACGGTATTAGTGCCAAATACAACATTACCGATGTACACAATGCGCAATTTATTGTAGGTGGCGCCAATTATGGTTATTCTAGCGACTATAGTTCGTTTACTGCAACTGGTCGTTACTTGTATAACTTTCTATTTTTAGATGGTATAAACCTAAAAACATATGGTTTCGGACAATTAGGTTACTGGTCGGTTAAATTCGATTATAGTGGTAACAAATACTCTTCGGTAGCTTTTGGTGTAGGCGGCGGAGGTGAATATTCGTTTGATGGCCTAGAGCAATTAGGATTAAATGCCGAAGTTGGTTATGGAACTGGTGGTTCTTTTGGCTATTACAGCAGTTATCGTAAAGCCTTCGTTGGTATAGGCGTACACTACTACTTTTAATTTTAAAAAATAAGTGTAGAAGGCGATTGCGTTTCTAAAATTATTGTAAAAGAAACCAACCCAAAAGGATCAACCGATAATTTATATTCGTTTAATTTTAGCGATGTTAATACCGAAAATATTGAAGACACTTTAACAGAAAAAGAAGCCTTGCAAACCATAACTAAAAATTGCGAAGATTACCAAGGCACACCCAACGTTACATCGGTTTCATCTGGATTAGAGGCATTAAATAAGGAAATTACTATTGTTAAAATTGGTGACGACAACTTCGATCAAACTTTCGAAATTGTTAGTACAAATCCTTATACCGTAAAACTAACCGAAGTGTTTTCTAACCTTAAAAAAAGTGTAGAAGGTATTTTTGAGTTTGGTTTAGCCGATATAAACCCAAAAAACATAAGTATTGCCACAGCAGGTAAATCGGCTTTGGTGGAACTAAACACCAATCATTTAGAAAAAATTATAAAAACCTACGAAGATGGCAACATAAAAAGCTATTCCTATAAACTTGCTATACAAGCAACCGATATTGAAAATGCTCGAAATATTGCGGCATTATTAAAACAGACTATTGAACAATTAAAATAACAGCTATTAATAAATAAAAACAAAAAAATTATGAAAACAAAATTCACTTTTTTAGTCACAGCCTTATTTGCAATTATTATTGTAAACGCTCAAAACGTTTTAACCGTCGACAACTCGGTTGGAGCCAATGCCCAATATAGCGATATTGCTAGCGCTCTATCATCCGCTACAGCAGGAGACACAATATATGTTCACCCTTCCATTACATCTTATGGAACTGTTTCTATTAACAAAAAAATCACATTAGTTGGGTTTGGCCACTTACATCCTGAGAAAAAAACTCAGGTTGAAGACATTATTTTAGCCGATGGTGCTTCTAATTCTAAAATCACTGGATTTTATGTATATGATGACATATACACAGCAAATAATTCTGAAACATTAACTAATATTACAATTGAAAACAACTACATTAGAGATCATCTTGTCTTCAATAGTGGTGCCGTTGATAATGTTATTGTTAGAGGTAATTTAATTTATAATATAGGGCAAGGTAGTAGCTCAACAAGCTACGATAATTTTACTAATACAATCATTACAAATAATATAATTACTGATGTTATTGGTTTTAAAAACTACGACTCAATAACTATAAAAAATAATATTTTTCTAGGAATAAATAGTGCAGACCCAATTGATAATGCTGGATCTGGAAATATTACTATTCAAAACTGTATTTTTTACTACAGTACAACCTCAACATACAATCCTAACAGCACTAATGTTGTTTTTGAAAATTGCTTGACTTATAATAGAGGATCGGGCAATGTCTCAACCTTGTTAGGCTCAAACAACTTAGATAATCAAAACCCGTTATTTATAGAAGATACCGATAATGCAGGCTTCAATTCGCAAACAGACGATTTTCACTTACAAACTGGTTCACCAGCCATTGGTAGTGGTGCTGGGGGCGTAGATATTGGGATTTACGACGGAACTTTTAATTTTAACAATTACGGATTTACAAACGGTATTCCTACAGTTAAAATTACAGATATTACAGACAGAATTGCTCCTGGAGCAAATTTAAGTGTTACTATAAATACAATTGCCAACTAATATGAAAAATAGCTTAATAGCTTACTTCGTTTTGTGTTGTGGTATTTTCGCGTCATCAGCACAAAGCATTGGGATAGCTGAATATTTTTTTAACAACGACCCTGGTATTGGCAATGGTAACACCTTAACGGTTAACAATAATTCTGGAATACTAACTCAAACTTTTAGTATCCCAACCTCAGAGTTGAACGAAGGACACAACAGTTTGTATATAAGAACCCAAAACTCCGAAAACAAATGGAGTCTTTACGACAGAAAGAATTTTTATTTGGTAAAAATATTAAATGCCAACATTGTTGAAGCTGAATATTTTTTTAACGAAGATCTCGGTATTGGTAATGGTTCTTCTTTAACTGTTAACTCCAATACAGGAGAATTAACACAAACGTTTAGCATACCTATTACAACTTTACCTGTAGGTTTTAATAGTCTTTACATTCGAACTAAAACCAGCGATAACCAATGGAGTTTATACGACCGAGAGAACTTTTACATTGTATCATTAAATAATTACACCGTTAAAGCGGCAGAATACTTCTTTAATACAGATCCTGGTGTTGGTAACGGTAATGCTATTAGCATTAACGATAATGATGGTAATTTAACACAGCTATTCACTATACCAACAGATGAATTATTAGATGGTTTTAATAGTTTTTATTTAAGAACTCAAGACAATGCCAATCATTGGAGTTTATATGATCGTAAATTAATTTACATTAAAAATTACAACTTAACACCCGATGAAGTTATTGCTGCTGAATATTTTATTGATGAGGATTTAGGTATTGGAAATGGCACCCCATTCAATTTCGTTAACCCTTCAGAAAGCACGCAAATGCTTTCCATTAATACTAATAATTTAGAAGAAGGTGAACACATGTTTTATATTCGTGTTCAAGACAGTAATGGAGATTGGTCTATTTATGACTCCGCTTTGTTCACAATTGATGCTTCCCTATCCACAAAAAATTCAATTCTTTCTAGTGTTTCATTATATCCAAATCCTGTAAAGAATGAATTAAACATTAAAATACCCAACCATATAAATATTAAGGAAACCAAAATTTATAATAACGTCGGACAAAAAGTTTACCAAAGCTTAAATAACAATTCAAAACTAAATTTAAAACACTTAGAAAGTGGCATGTATATCCTTATACTACACACAGATGCGGGAGATGCTGCTTTCAAAATACTAAAAAACTAGGTTAGTCACTTAGTTAAAAATTGCAAGTTAATTTTTAGGGACTGTAAAAGCGGGCTTTTGGCCCGCTTTTCTAATATAATTATGTAAAGTATTTTATGCGTTTTTCATAAACTCTTCCGCCTTATCAACCATATTTCGGCTACCACAAATTAATGGTGCTCTTTGGTGTAATTCGGTAGGTTCTAAATCTAAAATTCTTGTAAACCCGTCACTTGCTTTACCATTAGCTTGTTCGGCTAAAAAAGCCATCGGGTTACATTCGTATAACAAACGTAACTTTCCTTTTGGGTTTTTAGAGGTTTCAGGATACATATAAATACCTCCTTTAATCATGTTTCTATGAAAATCGGATACTAAAGAACCAATATATCTAGAAGTATATGGGCGATCGCCTTCCTCTTGTTGGCAATATTTAATATAATTTTTTACACCTTGTGGGAAATGCACATAATTCCCTTCGTTTACCGAGTAAATCGATCCGTCTTCGGGAAATTGCATATCTGGATGCGACAAATAAAACGACCCAATGGCTGGGTTTAATGTAAATCCATTTACACCATCACCAGTTGTATAAACAAGCATTGTAGATGTACCATAAACAACATAACCAGCTGCCACTTGTTGGTTTCCTTTTTGTAAAAAATCTTCAAGCTGTACAGGCGTACCAATTGGTGTTACGCGTCGGTAAATAGAAAAAATAGTTCCGACCGATACGTTTACGTCTATATTCGACGAACCATCTAAAGGATCTATCAAAACCACATACTTATTTCGGTGTTGTTCATCTTGACTATTAATTGTTATATAGTCATCTTCTTCTTCACTTGCAATACCACAAACAATATTACGTTTAGTTAAGGTTTGAATAAATTTTTCGTTAGCATAAACGTCTAGTTTTTGCTGATCTTCACCTTGAATATTTGTATCACCAGCGGCACCAATAATATCTACTAATCCAGCCTTATTAACTTCGTGATTTACTACTTTTGCGGCCAGTCTTATAGAGTTTAGTAAACTGGACAATTCTCCAGAAGAATATTTAAAAGATGATTGATTCTCAATAATAAATTCTCCTAAAGTTTGTTTTTTTAAAGACATAAAATTTAATTTGCGTGTATACAAATTAACGCCTTTTTTTAACAAACTACAACGTTTTCGCTTCAGATTAAGTAATTTTTTTACTTTAACTTATATTTGAAGTAATTTTTAAGAAATATGAATTATACTATAAGAAAATCTGTAAAAACCGACATGCCGCAGGTACTCGATTTAATTAACGAACTTGCCATTTACGAAAAAGAACCCGATGCCGTAGAGGTTACATTAAAAGACTTAGAAAACGACGGTTTTGGCGAAAATCCCGCCTTTTTATGCTTTGTTGCCGAAATTAATAATAGCATTGAAGGCATTGCGTTAATTTACAATCGCTATTCCACCTGGAAAGGCAAAATTATTCATCTAGAAGATTTAATTGTAAGCCAGAAAATGCGAGGTAAAGGCTTAGGTACTGCCCTTTTAAACCAAGTTGTAAAATATGGCCATAGCATTGGTGTAAAACGCATAAATTGGGAAGTTTTAGATTGGAACGAACCCGCTATTAAATTTTACGAAAGTAAAGGTGCCAACGTTATGCGCGATTGGGACGTGGTGCAACTTAGCGAAGCAGGAATTAAAAATTATCTTTCTAAAATTTAAGATTATTGAAATGACTTTTAACCTCTATTAAATTCAAAGATTTATTTAAATAAAACTGCTCGATTTAGGTTAAACTATTAAACATTGTACTTTTAAAACAATATATACAACAAACCGTTCTAGTAGTAACTAAATAGTTTATTTAGTACTTTTACAGTCATGATTAAACCACAAGACACAGGATTGGTAACCGCCAAAGAAGTCGCGAAAGCAATACAACTCGATAAATACGGTTTTATTGGCACTTTTATTGGTTGGATATTAATGAAAGTTTTAAAAATTTCGAAACTCAATCGTGTTTATAATAATAACAAACACCTTTCTGATCTTGATTTTTTAAATGCCATATTAAACGATTTTCAAATAAAATTCGAAATTCCAGAAAAAGACTTAAAACGTTTACCAAAAGATGGCGCTTATATTACCATTTCAAACCATCCGCTAGGAGGAATTGATGGCATTTTATTATTAAAATTAATGCTAGAACAGCGTAGTGATTTTAAAATTATTGCCAATTTTTTACTGCATCGTATTGAGCCATTAAAACCTTATATTATGCCGGTAAACCCCTTCGAGGATAGAAAAGATGCTAAATCTAGTCTTGCAGGTTTTAAAAATTCGATTTTACATTTAAAAGAAGGGCATCCTCTAGGTATTTTTCCAGCTGGAGAAGTATCAACTTATCGCGATGGGAAACTTGTTGTCGATAAACCATGGGAAGAAGCTGCCATGAAACTGGTAAAAAAAGCCGAAGTGCCTGTTGTTCCTATTTACTTTCATGCTAAGAATAGTAAATTGTTTTACAAGCTTTCCAAAATTAGCGATACGTTTAGAACCGCAAAACTACCTTCAGAATTACTAACCCAAAAACGCCGTGTAATTAAAGTAAGAATTGGTCGCCCTATTACCGTAGCAGACCAAAAAGAACATACCGACTTAAAAGATTTTACCGAATTTTTACGCCGTAAAACATATTTATTATCGAATTCTTTTGAAGAAAAACCCAAAATACTCGATAATATTTCATCGTCGTTAAAAACTCATAAAATACCTAAACGTATTGTAACTCCGGTTGATGCACAATTAATGGAAACCGAAGTTGAAACACTTTTTAAAGACGGTTTTAGGTTATTAAAAAGTAAAAATTACGAAGTATTTTTAGCACCAGCTCAACACATTCCAAATATTTTACGTGAAATAGGACGCTTACGAGAAATCACCTTTAGAGAAGTTGGAGAAGGCACCAACGAAGCTATAGATTTAGATACCTTCGACACCTACTACCACCATATGTTTTTATGGGATAGCGAACAAAAGCTTATCGCAGGTGCTTACCGTATGGGCTTAGGCGATAAAATTTTCGAAAATTACGGCATTAACGGCTTTTATTTACAAGATTTATTTCGTTTTGAACCCGAACTTTATAAAATGATGAGCGAATCTATTGAATTAGGAAGAGCCTTCATTATTAAAGAATACCAACAAAAACCAATGCCTTTATTTTTACTTTGGAAAGGTATTGTACACACGACGCTTCGTTACCCAGAACACAATTATTTAATTGGTGGTGTTAGCATAAGTAATCAGTTTTCAAACTTCTCAAAATCGTTAATGATTGAGTTTATGAAATCGCATTACTACGACCCCTACATTGCACAATACGTACGCCCTAAAAAAGAATTTAAAGTAAAACTTAAAGATGCCGATAAAGACTTTGTTTTCGATGAAACCGAAGCCGATTTAAATAAATTCGATAAGTTTATTGATGAAATAGAACCAGGTGCATTACGCTTACCCGTACTCTTAAAAAAATATATAAAACAAAATGCGAAACTAGTTGCATTTAATGTTGACCCGCTGTTTAACAACTCTGTTGATGGTTTAATGTATATTAAAATTGCCGATTTACCAGAAAGCACCGTACGCCCGGTAATGGAAGAATTTCAAGCCGAATTGGAACGCAAAATTCATGGTGAAAAAAGTGAATAAACATAAAGCCAATTATTTTTCTAAAAATTCATATAACTTTTAAAAAATATAAACAATTAGCGCTGTCTCGGTTTTAACAGAAACCTATTTCTATACTATTTAATTTGGTGATTTTTGGTTTTTAAAGATAGGCCTAACTACTCCCCCAACAATTTTGGTTAAATAAAGTTGATTTATGCTTTTTTTGAGCAGTATCTCATCTTTAATCCACAACCGTAAATAATGTTTTTAAGGTTGTTGAGGAGTCGCCACCTACCCATACATTAAAATCACCCGGTTCTACTTCCCACTTTTTATTACTAGTGTAAAACTGTAAAGTTTCTGCGTTAATAGTAAAATGAATTGTTTTGGTTTCACCAGATGCAATCATTATTTTTTTAAAACCTTTTAACTCCTTTATAGGTCGAGTTATACTACCAATTAGGTCTCTAATGTAAAGTTGAATAACCTCTTCGCCATCTCTATTTCCTGTATTGGTTACATCTACCGATACTTTTATTTCTCCATTAGTTGGCATTTCGGTTTTATCAAGTATAAGGTTTTTATACTCGAAAGTTGTATAGCTTAAACCATATCCAAAAGGATATAAAGCTGTTTTAGGAGCATCTTGATAACCCGAATATGTAACATGTTTTGGGCTTGATGGTCTTCCCGTCATTTTTTGGTTGTAATATAATGGTTCTTGACCAACGTTATGTGGGAAAGAAACCGGTAATTTCCCGGAAGGATTGTAATCTCCAAATATTACATCGGCAATGGCATTTCCAGATTCAGAACCTAAAAACCAGCATTCTAAAATGGAAGGTATGTGGTTTGCTGCCCAAGAAATATCCATTGGTCTACCATTCATTAAAACAATAACCACGTTTTTATTCACTTGGTATATTGCTTTTAATAATTCGTTTTGAAGCCCTAATAAACCAATATTAGATTGACTTCTACCTTCTCCAGTTTGGTAGGCATTTTCACCAATTGCTAATAATATAACGTCTGCTTTTTTTGCAGCTTCAACCGCAGCAGCAATTCCTGATTGGTCTGTATTGTTAAATTCTAGAGGATGTAAAAACTGATTGCTACCTGGTTTTATGTTGGGTACTGTTAAATCAACACCTTTTTCATAATATATTGTAGTGTTGTTTCCTACTGCGTTTTTAATACCTTCTAAAAAAGAAACGGCTGAGTTGTGCTCTCCTTTTCCTCTCCAATTTCCTAGTGGCGTGTCTTTATCGTTTGCTAACGGACCAATAACTGCAATACTTTTAATGTTTTTTGATAAAGGCAAAATATTAGTTTCATTTTTTAACAGTACAATAGATTTTTTTGCAGCATCGCGTGCAATAGCCAAATGGGATTTCGTAAATACATTGTTTTTTTCACGCTCCTCATTACAGTATTTATATGGGTCATCAAATAAGCCCAATTTGAATTTTACTCGTAACACTCTTTTTACGGCCTCATCTAACTGTGCTAAAGTTATTTTGTTTTCTTTTAGTAAGCTTTCTAAACTAGATTGATAGGCATACGATTCCATATCCATATCGCTACCAGCATTCATTGCAATTTCAGAGGCATGTTTTTTATCTTTAGCATAGCCATGATTTCTCATTTCTCCAATAGAACCCCAATCTGAAACTATAAATCCGTCCCAATTCCAGTCTCCTTTTAAAATATCGCGTTGTAGCACTTTGTGTCCGGTTGCAGGAATGCCATCAATTTCGTTAAATGCATTCATAAATGTTGCAACACCTGCTTTAGCAGCTGCTTTAAATGGCGGTAAAATGGTATTGTGTAATTCAAATTCGCCAACATTAACCGTGTTATAATCTCGTCCAGCTTCGGCGAAACCGTAACCTGCAAAATGCTTAGCACAGGCAGCTATGGTATTTGTGTCGGATAAATTGTTTCCTTGAAACCCTTTTATACGTGCTACTCCAACCACTTCGTTTAAGTAAACATCTTCTCCAGCACCTTCCATAATTCTTCCCCAACGGGCATCTCTAGAAACATCAATCATTGGTGCAAAAGTCCAGTGTATACCCGATGCAGCTGTTTCTTTAGCAGCAATTTCTGCTGTTTTTTTTATAATATTTAAATCCCAACTAGCAGTTTCTCCTAAAGGAATAGGGAAAATGGTTTTATAACCATGAATAACATCATACCCAAAAATTAAAGGAATTTTGAGTCGTGAATTATCCATAACAATTTTTTGAGTTTCGCGCGTAGTGGCCGCAGAAACAATATTTAACATAGACCCAACTTCACCTTTTTTTAGTTTTTCTAGTTTAAATTGGTCGTTATTTGAAGATGAAGGTCCGGTAGCATCCCATTTTCCGCTATATTGTACTAATTGACCAATTTTTTCATTTAGATGCATTAATGCTAAAACAGAATCTACTTTTTGTTCTATAATCTTATCATTGTTTGAGGTTGCTAAAGTCTCTTTTAAACTAGGGTTTTTAAGACTAGTTAGAAATATAACAAGCAAGACTATGGGAATATAGAATAAGATTTTTTTCATTTGAAATGTGTTAAATAGGTCTTTTAAAGCGTGTTTAATGGTTGTTTAACAGTATTTATTCTAAGCTAAGCTGAACATATACAGGGAAATGGTCTGAAGGGTATTTTAAATTAACGTTGCTAGATAAAACGCCATACTTTTCAACCTGAATTCCAGAATTTTTTGAAAGCATTATATAATCAATTCTTCGTGTAACAGGAGCTTCAAATTTAAACCCATTAAAAGTTCCGTTGGGACCAAAAGTTACTTTAGCAATGTTCTTAGAGTCCTGCATAGTAAGCTTTATATCTTTAATTAAATCGCTACTAGGTTCCACATTAAAATCTCCCATAATTATAACCGGATAATTTTGAGTATTAAGCTGTGCTACTTTAGTAAGAATTAATTGCATACCTTGTTTTTGAGCTTCTGCTCCTTTATGATCTAAATGCGTATTAAACACCCATATTTTTTGGTTATTACTAAGTATGGTAAACAGGCCGTAAGTGCAAATTCTAGGGTAGGCGGCATCCCAACCTTTTGATACTTTATTTGGTGTTTTAGACAACCAAAACGTGTTTTCGTGCTCTACTTTAACTTTTTTAGAGTTGTAAAAAACAGATGAAAACTCTCCTTTTTCTCCACCATCGCGACCAATTCCGAAGGCTTTATAATCTAAAAGCGAAGATTTTAAATCTGCCATTTGGTTAGGGCGAGCTTCTTGAACGCCTAAAATATCTGGGCTATAAAATAATACTTGCGAACTTAAAAATTGGCTTCTATTTTTCCATGCATTTTCACCATCGGAGGCAACATCTAAACGTATGTTATAGGTCATTACACTAAGGTTTTGACTTTTTATTGCAGTTTTACAGCTAGAAAAAGCTAAAACAGATATGCATAGTACTTTTAAATAATGTTTCATTTTACTCTATTTTTTTTGAAAAATCCTAACATAATCAATTAGCATTTGCTGCGGAAAAACGCTATCGTCAATGCCTTTTCTTCCGCCTAACATACCGCCTACTGAAACATTTAGAATTAAATAAAATTCTTGATCAAAAGGCCACTCTGCAGTTGTTTTATGTTCGTTTTCAATATGATTATATACCACACCATCCAAGATGAAATCGATTTTTTCGGGAGTCCATTCTATTGCAAATACATGGAATTTGTTATAAGGTTTATCAATAAAAATCTTTTTACCCCGCTGTGTGCCTTTTAAATGATTGAAGGCTTTGGTGTGTATAGTGCCAAATATAGAATCTGGGTTAAAACCAACATGTTCCATAATGTCTATTTCTCCGCATTCTGGCCAACCCACTTCTTTTCTGTTATTACCTAACATCCATATAGCGGGCCATAAGCCAACACCTTTTGGCAGTTTAGCTTTAACTTCTATTCTGCCATATTTCCATGAGGCTAATCCTTTGGTGTTTAATCGTGCCGAGGTGTATTGGGCAGTATCAATTTCTGTTATATATTTTATCCAACTTTTCTTTTTAATTTCGGGGTTGTTAAAGTCTTTGTTTGCTATTTTTTCTTTATGCGCTTCAATAATTAAATGCCCATTATCAACTCTAACATTTTTTAAGCTGTCTGTATAGTATTGTTTTTCTCTATTGCTTAAAAAACCATAATCATGAGCCCATTTGGTACTGTCTGGTTTGCCTTTATAATTAAACTCGTCGCTCCAAACTAATTGGTATCCTTTATTGGTTGGACTTTCTTTTATTTTTTTAAAAGTAAGTTCTGGCTCATCTGTTGTGATATAATCAAAATTATTAGCTAAAAGCCAATTTATATCATGGTCCTTATTGGCGACCCACGCATTTAGTTTTAAGTTATTTTCTTTAGCACTAGATATCCATTCTGGATGTATTTTGTATTTGTAAACTAAGTAGTCTAACCCTGAAATTCCATCTTCTTTTAATTGGCTAGGTGATTTAGACCCGTCTAAATACTGTGTTTTAGCATTAGGATCGAGTTCCTTTATTTTTTTTAATATGCTATAACTAAAGCTGATGTAGGATAGAATGTGGTTTTCGGCCTTAAGTTCTTTTACTAATTTTATAGTTTGTTCTGCTATAAGCAGATTTTTTTCTTTGGTTTTTGCTGGTTTTAATTCGCAAACTAAACCAGTAGAATCGTTATTTTTAATACCGGCAGAAATGTAGTTTTTTAATGTTGGTAAGGTTTCTCCATTTGAAAGTTTAAATTTTGATAATTCGGCATACGTAGATTCTTCAATAACTAAAGAATTATACTCTTTATCGTGAGTTACAACAAGCACGCTATCTTTAGTTATCCGAACATCAAATTCTGATCCTGTACAACCTAACTGAATGGCTTTTTTTAGTGCCGCAATAGAGTTTTGTGGTAGTTGATTAGTTTTCCATGCACCTCGGTGTGCAATTACAACATTATTAGCAAACGCTATATTTTTTTTTGAGCTCGACATACAAGCCATAAGACTTATAAAAATTAATGTTGAAATACATATGGTTTTGCAAATGCTCATAAAGAAATACAGAATTATAAGTTTAAAAAATATAAATAATTATAACACCTAAGGACAATTGTAGTTGTCCTTAGGTGTTTTAAATAGGGTGTTGTTAAGGTTTAATAGCCATCGTTTTGAGGGTAATTAGGACCTAATAAATCTAAATCTATTTGGGCAATTGGCCAATTAATATAGTGTGGTTGCCAATTTGTTCTTGGATCTTTAGAGCCTAAATTAGCAGGAAAGTATTCTCCGTCGCCTGCGTAATTTGTTATTTGAAAGTCTATAACCTCTTGTCCCATACGTTTTAAGGTAAACCAGCGCTGCCCTTCAAAGGCTAATTCTCTGGCGCGTTCATCTAAAATAGTTTGTTGATCTACAGATGATACTGGTTGGGCACCGGCACGAGTTCTAACTGCATTAATATAAGGTAAAGGATCTCCTGTAGATCTCATTATAGCTTCGGCTGCAATTAAGTATGTTTCTGCTAATCTATAAACTGTAATATTACTTCTATTTAAGTAAGAGTCTGGATTATCGTCATCCTGGGCAAATTTTATGCATGATGGATGCATTCTTTGGTAATAGGTTGTGTAATTACTGCTTGGGTTATCTAAGTCTGTTATTGGTGCATAGTCGTCTAATTCTTCGCCAATTCTGTCTCCAGAAGTATAATAATATTTAAGTCTGAAGTAAGTATCATCATCTCTAGTGTCATTAGGATCTTCAGCTAAAAGATTTAATAAATATAGGTTAGGTAAAATACGGGAAAAACCTCTGCCGCCTTGTTCTATATTTGCTTCAATACCAGAAATATGAAAGTATTGAGTTACGTAGTTAGCATTTATCATAGTTGTGTTACCACCACCCAATAAATCGTCTTCGGCTTGAATTACGAATAAAGATTCCGAGTTGTTTCTGTCGCCAGCAAAAACCTCCGATGTGCTAGATACTAAGCTGTGTGGTGAGTCTGGATCTTCAATAACATCTAAAGCTTGATTTTTGGCTTCAGTCCAATCTCCTTGCCACATGGCAACCTTTGCTTTCACATGTTTAGCGGTTCCTTTTGTAACGCGTCCAAAGGTATCTGTCCATTCTAAATGTTCTACTGCAAAATCCAAATCACTGTTAATAAGGGCAAAAATGTCTTCTTCAGAAGATTTGTCGTTTACAACATCAAATGCATTTTCAACAGTAACAGTTTCGGTATTAATATAAATATTATTAAACATTCTATATAAATAAAAATAAGAATGTGCTCTAAAATATTTAGCTTCGGCAAGTACTTGGTTTTTCACGTCTTCATCAATGTCTTCAATAATTTCTGCTGCATTTATAATAGCTGTAGCTTTATTAGTCATATTATAAAAGTGTTTCCAAAAAAGTGAAGAAACAAAGTTAGCACCTTGGTCTACTGGCGAAACACCTCTTTCGTATCTACCCATTAAACCCGTATAACCTGTTCTGCTAAACGCTAAATCACTTCTAGAAGACATAAGAACAGCACCCATAAAATCTTCTGTACTTGTTTGGTAACGATCTCGTTCGAATTTATATAAGCTTACAACTCCAGATTTTAAACCTTCTTCTGTAGTATAAATATAATCTGCATCAATTGATGTGCTTGGGTTTTCTTCTAAAAAGTCTTCGCAAGAAACTGCAAAAATTAATAGTATAAGAAGCAAACCTGATCCTTTTAATTTTTTATATAAATTTTCTGTATTCATTATTTCTTTTTTTAAAATTTAACTCTTACCCCAAATGTGAAACTTTTTGCATCTGGATACCCTGTATCTGCACTAGAAAAAGTTGGTCTTATATTTACCTCTGGGCTATAGCCAATATAATCTGTATTTGTAAATAAGTTTGTTCCTGTTACATAAAACCTAATCATGTTTAAGTTTAACTTGTTTGAGGCTATTTCTGGTACCGTATAACCTAAACTTAACGTTCTTAATCGTACGTAAGAAGCATCTTTAACAGCTAAAGCATTTAAGTATAATGGTGTAGAATCGAAATTTGCTCTAGGAAACGAATTAGAAGGGTTTTCTGGTGTGTAATAATCTACTTCAACACCATTAAGTTTACCAGATATTGTGCCTCCATTATTAAAATCAGATAAAAAAGGGTTTATTTTTGTAGCTCCTTCAACAACATAAAAATCTACTAACAAATCGAAACCTTTATACTCAAAAGTTGTTGAGAACGACCCGAACCAATCTGGGTTTGGATCTATAAACACACGGTCTTCTGGAGTAATTTTTCCATCTGGACCAGATATTATATTTCCTTCATCATCGACCCCGTTAACATCTTTAATTTTAATATCACCTGGACTTAAGTTATCTTGAGTAAGTGAGGATTCTGGATTAGCTTGTGCCGCATTTTCAAAATCGTCGCCTTCTTGCCAAATCCCATCGAATGCATATTGATAAATTACACCTACAGGCTGACCAACATAATAGTTGTACGTATCATCTTTAGTTATTTGATCGCCATTACCATCGGTATAGAGTTCAATAAGTTTATTTTTATTATTAGACCAGTTTGTAGAAACCGTCCATTTAAAATTGTTGTTATTTATAATATTAGCTGTTAAACCTAGCTCAATACCTGTGTTTTGTAGTTCTCCTGCATTAAAGTATGTAAAGGTATATCCTGTTGTAGAAGGCACAGCTCTTTTTAACAGAAGATTTTTGGTTCTTGCATCGTACCAGTTAATATTACCGGTTAACAATTTATTGAACATAGAAAAATCTAAACCAATATTTGCAGTTGTAATTCTTTCAAATTCTAAATCTGGATTAGGTAAAATTGTTGAAGGAGAAAAACCAGATGCAGACTCGCTATCAAAAATATAAGGTTCTGGATCGGCAGTGAAAAGCGATGTATAAGGAATTCCTAAATCGTTTACTAAGGACCCGTAACTTAATCTTAATTTTAATTCTTGTATAGCATTTACATTTTCTAAGAAGCTTTCATTATGCATTTTCCAAGCAAAAGAACCTGCAGGGTTATAGCTCCATTCTTTTCCTACACCGTTTAATGATGAGCCATCTGCTCTCATTGTTCCTGTAAATAAATATTTATCCATTAAAGTGTATCGTGCTCTGGCCATGTAGGATAGATAATTGATTTTATCTGAATCGCGCTCCACACTTATGTTTCCAATAGCACTTGCAATACCATTATAACCGTTATCTTCGTTTGTAAACCCTTGGCCTTCTGTAAAAGTTCTTCTTACATCATCTTCTTGTGCAGATTGAACAAGCGTAACATTAAGCTTATTATTTACATTTATCTCCTTGTCATAGGTTAAAATATTTTCTACTAAAAACGATTCTCTTAGTCGGCTATCTATTCGTGCAATGCCACCTACATCATCTCCGGCAGAACTTAAAGACGATTGGTACTGTCCTCTTTCTGAAGTACGCCTAGTCATGTTCGCTTTTAATTGGTAGGTTAAGTTGTTTGTGATTTTCCAGATAGGAGTAATGTTAATTACAAAGTCATTTCCTGTTTCTTCGTTAATTTGCTCATTTAAATTCCAAAGTGGATTTACTGCAGATAATTCCTCGCCACTTGGAAAACGCGTAATACTGCCGTCTTCGTTATAGGCGCTACCTAAAGGTGAAGTTGTAATAACGTTTACGTTTGCAGCTAGGTCTGTATTATCATTTAAAAGGTTTAAATCGAAATTAACAGATAGTTTATCACTTATTTTTTGATCTACGTTTAAGCGTAAAGTTTTTCTTGTATAACTAGATGTAGGTATTAATCCTTCTTCTTTAAAATAGTTAATACTACCAAATACTTTAGTTAATTCTGTACCGCCACTAACGCTTATAGCTTGACTGTTTACAAATCCGTTTCTCATTAATTCATCTTCCCAATCAACAAAATTGTCATTTGCTATGTTTTCTAATTCTATTTCAGAAAAAATATCTTCATCATTAGGGTAAGAGTCATCTGCTCTGTTTGTTCTAACGGCTTCTCGTCTTAATTGAGCAAATTCTTCACCGCTGTAAACATCAAAATTTCGCTCTATAGTTTTGGACGTAAGAAAACCGTGGTAGTTTACACTTACTTTACCTGCTTTACCACGTTTAGTAGTTATTAATACTACACCGTTAGCCCCTCTAGATCCGTAAATGGCTTGTGCAGATGCATCTTTAAGAAATTCTATAGACTCAATATCGTCTGAATCTATATCCTCAATACCATCGTCTCTTATTATACCATCAACAACATAAATGGCGCTTACATTACCTTCAATAGAACCTTGTCCTCTAAAAATTATGTCTGAAGTTCCACCTGGTCTTAATGTACCGCCGCCCACATTAACTTGAAGGCCGGCAATTCTACCTCTCAACATTTCATTCACGTCTGAGGTTGGAGAAAGTGTTGCTTTTTCTAAATCGGTTACTGCAACGGCATTTACTATATCGCTTTTTCTTTGAGTTCCGTAACCTACCACTACAACTTCGTCTAGAATGTTTTCATCTTGCTCTAATAGAATAGTTATTTGGTTGGAAGTTATTGGAGTTTCCTTTGTTTTATAACCAACATACGAAACAACTAATACCGTTGTGTTATTGTTTAAGGTTAATGAAAATTTTCCGTCGAAATCTGTGGATACGCCATTGCTAGTTCCTTTAATAAGCACTGTTGCTCCTGGTAAAGGCATGTTATCTGATGCCGATAGCACAGTACCTGTTATTGTTTGTTCCGATTGTGCAAAGGTTCCTAATGAAATAGAAAAACACAATATAAAGAACAGTACTTTAGTTTTTTGATAACAAATTTTAAATTTCATAAAATGGTTGTTTTAGTTTAGTGTCAAAATTATAGTTTGATAGAATTTTAAGAAGATATTTAAAATTAACTGTTTGTTAAAATTACCCGCAGACTCTGATAATTCAATAATTATTCTGCCGATAAAAAACGAACATTGTAATTTTAAAATGTATAAAATTTAAAAAAAACAGCCGAAATACCAGTAGACACTATATATGATAAAAAAAACATAAAATTTAGTTTAAGCCTTTAAAAACAAAGGGGTTTATGGGCTTGTAGTGGTAATGTCGTGGTAAATTATACTCCTGTAGTGTTACTAGAACTTTAAGATATAGTTAACAAGCCCATTGTCGTGCTCTAAACCAAGTTTTTTTCTTAAACGGTAACGTTTAGTTTCAACACTTTTAACCGAGATATTTAATAAAGGTGCCATTTCTTTTGAAGATAAATTGAGACGCAAGTAGGCACAAAAACGCAAATCGTTTGGTGTTAAATCTGGGTGTACCTGTTTAATTTTTTCTAAAAAGTCTTTATCTGCATTATTAAATGCTTGTTCAAAAAAGGACCAATCTTTGGAGTCGTTTAAATTGCTTTCTACAAGTTTTATAGCTTCGGCATTATTAGCGTTTTTACTTTTCTTTAATTCTTTTTTTATTTTGTTTAAAACCCTATTTTTTTTAATAATGCTCATGGTAGATATTGCTAATTCTCTGTTTTTATTCTCAATATCTTGGTTTAATTTTTCATTTTTCATTTGCATAATAATCTGCTTATTTTCTAATTCTTTGTTTTTAAGCATTTTATTATAATAATTTTTATAAATACTATGTGTTAGAATAGCAATAGCAATAAGTAGTAAAAAGTATAAACACCAAGCTAAATTAGATATAAACCAAGGCTTATTTATAGTAAATTTATAAGACGCTATATTGCTAGATAGCTGGTTGCCTACTTTTGCTTTTACTTCAAAATGGTAATCTCCATATGGTAGGTTTTCGAAACTTATTTCGGCTTTATTGGACCATTCACTCCATTCATTCATATTTCCATTTAATTTAAATTGGTATTTAACATCTAAATATTTTTCATATTCTGGCACCGAAAAATTGAATGTTAGTATACCATATTTATAATTAAAATCACCTGAATCCTTAAGCGATATCCTTGTTGTTGTATTTTGATTTAGATTGGTATTTGAAATTGAGTTTAAATGGACATAGTAATTATTTTTGTAAGACGTGTTATCAAGATTCAGTTTTAAATAGCCATTGGTGGTTCCTAAAATATAATTGTTATGAGCAATATTTTCTATGTTTTCAAATCCTAAAGCACCTCTTCTAAATTTAGAAGGTATCGGTAAATTGGTTATTTTAACATTATTTGTAAGATTATCGTTTTCTATAAAACTTAAACTCTCTTTATAAAACATCCATAGTTTTTTGTTTAAATCGACTACCATTTTTCCAGAAATGTATTGGTTTTCTACAGCCAGTTTACTTAGTGTTGAGTCTTTTTTAAAGGTCCCTAAACTATCGTTAAGTTTAAAAACACCACTGTTAGACATATATACAATAGTATCTCTGTACGATATTAAACTAGAATTTTTGCCTTTGGGTAATGTTTGTTCTTTAGTTACATTTACTACTTTGGTTAAGCTGTCATTTAACGTTAGTTTAAAGACGCCTTTGTATTCATGATTTACCCATATTTGATTGGAGTTGGTAATTTCAAAATACCTAGAAGAATTATTAAAGCCCTTTATTTTATTTCTTAATTTCCAGTTGTTGTTTGTATTTTCCAAAACATAAATACCGTCGTAATTACCCTGTAACAATAAATTCTCCTGGTTTGGAACCTTTTGGAAATTCCAGACTCCAAAATGCTTGCTTATTTGTTTAACCTCGTCTTTAGTTACTAAAAACCCACCAAGATGATGTCCACATAGTAAATATTCATCATTATAATTATATAGACTCCAAACTTGTCCAGCAGTACCTTTTATAAATTTAAAATCATCATTTAAAGCTCCTAATTTTCTATAAAACAACCCTTGGTTTGTACCTAAATACAAATAATCTTTAAATACTTTTGTTGTATAAACAGTTCCTAAAACACCGTCATAATCTATAAATGTTTTAATTGGCGATGTTACATTTATACAATCTAAACCATTGTCTAAACCAGCCCAAACATTATGGTTACTGTCTTCGAATAAAGATAATACCGTATTGTTGCTAAGTCCTTTTTTTTGATTTATTATATAATCAATGTGTCCATCTTTGGTTAAATGCAAAATACCTTTAGAAATAGTCCCAAGCATAAAGCTTTTATCGTGTAATTGTATAGCACTAAACACACTTGTATTTTTTAGGGTATCTAAAGCCGGAATACGCCAAGGAATTAATGAGTTAGCTTCTATTCTGTAAAAACCAGACTTTCTAGTTAAAAGAAATAGGCTTTTATTATTTTCAAAAACGTTAATAACCCTATCGCTTAATGTAATGGCATCATTAACTAATAGTTTTGGTTTGCCATCTTCAATGGTATATAAACCTTCATTAGCTACATGATAATAGATTCGATTATCAATTTTAAAAATTTTATAAATTAAATTTTTTGAGGTTATTGTTTTAAACGCTTTGGTAATTGTGTTGTAAAAATAGATGTGTTTTCTGGCTTGAAAAGTTACCCATTCATTAAATTCAATAATATCCCAAATTTGCTCATCAATTAACACTTTGTTGTCAAGTTTTGACGCTAATGACTTGTATTCTAATACTCCAAATTTATTTTTATACCAAAATCCAAAATCAGAATAACATCCCGTATAAACTTTGTCTTTAATAGCCTTAACCGATCTAAATATAGTATTGTTTGGAGATGGGTAAACAACCCAATTATGTCCGTTATATTCAAGCAATCCTTTATTATTAGCAGCATATATAAAATTGTTTGATGCTTGAGAAAGCATCCAGTTTTGGCTATCTGCATTGTAATCTACTGGCGAAAATTTTTGAATAGGTGGTAATTCCTGTGCAATTAACTTGGTATTAACTAGCAAAAAAATGAAAAAAGTAAATATTGTTTTTAAATGAATTTTCATAAAAGTGGCACTCAAAAAAAGCTGGTTGTTTATTACATAAATACAATTTAAGAAGTTTTAAAGTTAAGCTTAAATAATCTTGATAAATTTTTGAGCGTTAATCCTGTTTTTTTAATTATAGTATTACTTTATTGGCCAAAGTAAAGCATAAAAAAAGGCTTCAACAAACCTGTTAAAGCCTTAAGTACTCAAGGTATACCTAACCAAAAATAAGTAAACCACTGTTTTTAAAGAATTTTTTAAGCATATTAAATTTCACCAACACCTAATTATTCCTTTATTAACAATAGTTTAATTAATTTAGTAGAATTTCATATAGTTTATATTGTATTGGATCTTTTTATAACAATATTTAGCTCGAAACATGATTAGGGATTAACATGGATTTATAAAAGCATCTATTTCAGATTTCGATAAAACCGGATTTGCACCTTCGCTTTGTGCCACCAATGCCCCTATAGCACAAGCAAAATCTATTGCTTTTTGAGGGTTTATATTATTTAATAATTGACTGATTAAAGTGCCCAAGAATGAATCTCCTGCACCTACGGTATCAATAACTTTTACAAGAAAACCACTATTGTAATATAGTTTATTATCGTATAGCAAAACAGCTCCATGCGACCCTTTTGTTATACAGATGTGTTTTGTATTTGTTTTTTCAGAAATAAACATAAGATTCTGTTCCAGCGAATTAAATTTTGAACCCATGTATTTACATACCTCAAAAAGTTCATCATCATTAAACTTAATAAAATCGGCCTTATCCATTAAATGAAACAAAACGTCTTTTGTATAGTAAGGTGGTCTTAAATTTAAATCGAATATTTTGTATTTCGCTAACTCTATGAGGCTGTATAAGGTGTTTCTAGAACTATCATCTCTTGCCACTAAACTCCCAAAAACAAATGCATCCGAGCTTTTTACAGCTTTTTTATTCACTTCTGTTAATCTGATTTTGTCCCAAGCTCTTGGGTATTTGATGTCATAAGATGCCGAGCCTTTATCATTTAGCATCACTTTTACTTTTCCTGTTTTATATTCATCATGTACCTGAACACAACTTGTATTAATACCACAATCTTTAAGATATTGCATAATTTTCACTCCATTTTCTCCTTTTCCAACAGCACTAATCATAGTCACGTTTTGATTGAATGATTGTAATCTACTCGCCACATTTAAAGGAGCTCCTCCAATTTTTTTATGAGTGGGAAACACATCCCATAATATTTCTCCAAAACAAGTAATTTTTACCATTATTTTATTTTTAAATAACTCCAGAAGCACTTAACAAAATTTAAATACTCCTGGAGTTTATCAACAAACTAAAAAAACAAACTTAATTTTTTTATTAAAACTAGTACCCAGGGTTTTGCTCATACAATCCTCCTGTAAAATCAATTTCTCTTTGTGGAATTGGATAATATTCATCTCTCCCTGCTGTAAACTGAGCATTAGAAAGAAAATCTTTTCTTGTTTTCTCTACAGCTAAATAAGCATTAAGCACTTGCTCTGCTATGCCCCATCGTACTAAATCAAAAAACCTAGGCCCTTCCATACCAAACTCCAAACGTCTTTCAAACATTAGGGCTTTTATACCCTCTTCTTTAGACATTCCCATAGGATACATACCCACGTTATATAAGTCTGACGCGCCAGCATCCAACTGTCTTTGTGTACTAGCCGCTGCGCGAGCTCTAATTTCGTTAATTATAGTTACACCTGCATCCACTTGCCCCATTTGTATTAAAGCTTCTGCTTTAAATAAAAGCACATCGGCATATCTAATAAATTCTATATTTTTAGATGTTCCTACAAACGGTCCTTCTTTTACATAACATGAACAATCTGGTGCTTGTTGTTCTTTCATATTTCCAAAATAACCATAAACACCTGGGTCTCTTGCCCAACTAAAGTTATAAATCATATCACCAGCTTCATTCACAGTATTACGATATTTAAAAGGACGACCAGGGATTCCAACAGTATGGTCAATTCTAGGATCTAAAGTAATACCCGGAGCTAGAGATGTTTCTCCATTAGCATCAACTACGTCAAATATATTAGTATCATTAAATGTATCTAATAATGGTAAACCAGTAACAACATCTGTTTTAAACGCATTTACCATATTGTGACTTGCTAAGTGGAAGCCACAACAACCATATAAACCTGTTCCGTGAGGAGAATTTAACCCAGTAACAAAGCTAACTCTACCAACTGTTGTTCCATCATTTATTGAAAATTGAGCTGCCCAAATAGACTCTACACCATTATCAAAATCAACTAAAAAATTATTTCCGTAATCTGATTCTAATGTTCCTGTTACTTCATCTGCATAATCTATCACTTCCTGTAAACGAGTAGCGTTAATGTTAGTTACTTGATGCGTATCGTTTTGCTCGTAGGCTTGATATAAACGTAATTTTGCTAAATAAGCTGCTGCTGCATTTCTATCAGCTCTACCAACTTGATCTTGTGCCTGTGGTAAATTATTAAAAGCAAATAAGAAATCATCTGCAATTTTATCCCATAAAGCATTATTGTCTATAACATTTGAAATCTGTAAAATTTCATCTTGAGTTAAACCTTCGGTGATGTAAGGAATCTTTTTAAATAATAGTTTTAATACAAAATGAGAATGCGCTCTTAAAAATCTAAGTTCTGCTTGTCTTGTTGTTTTATCTGCGTAATCTGCATCTGGAATTTGATTGATAACATCTAAAGCAAAGTTTGCCCTAGAAATAGCCGCATAATAATTTGTCCATGTTCTTGGTGCCATCCAATCTAATGGGTCATCAGCAATAGTTAAGTTATATTGCTCATATCTATCTACAACATCAACATCTCCACGTCCACCGCCGCCTTTATAGGCATCATCAGAACGTACACTACCATATACCCACATACTGGTTAAAGGCCCTACCATATCATCATTGGCAATTCCAGCATAAGCTGCAACTACTAAGGCTTCAGCATTTTCTGCAGTTGCTACGTTTTCGTTAGATAATACGCCTTCCGGTTCGTAATCTAAAAAGTCTTTGGAACAAGCAAACAATACAGATGCTGCCATAATTCCTGTTAATACTGTTTTTATATATTTTTTCATGTTTACCATTTTTAAAAGTTAATGTTAAGACCTAAAGACAGCGTTGTAGGAACCGGAATTCTATTTACATCTGTACGCTCAGGATCTGCACCTATGTAATCGCTTGGAGTAAACCAGAATAGATTTTCTCCTTGAAAATAAATTCTACAGCTGGACATACCTGCCCAATTTTCTATTAAGTCTTCTGAAAGTGAATATCCTAATTGAAGGTTTCTTAATTTAAAATAAGAGTTATTTCTAAACAAATAATCTGAAACCCTATTATCATTATTCGCAAGTGTCAATGCTGGAACATCGGTATTTGTATTGGTTGGTGTCCATGCATCTAGTACACCAAGTCCGGCATTTTCCCTGCCTTGTACAAAATTATTCCAAAATATATACGGGTCTTGCCCTATTCTTCCAGTTACCCCAGATCCAAATAACGACAAGTCGAAATTTTTGTACGCTAAATCAATTCTAATACCATACTCAAGGTCTGGTAGAGTTGTTCCAAGGAAATCTCTATCTTCAACACCCACACTTCCGTTACCGTCTAAATCTTTAAATTTAATTCCTCCTGGTCGTCCTGCAGGAACTTGTGTTGGACTTGAATCTACATCGGCTTGACTTTGAAACAAACCATCTGATTTATAGCCAAATATTGAAAACTGTGAATGACCAATAATAGAATTATCTACAGTTCCTGGAAAAGCAGATACAACTTCAGCAGGTAATTCGGTAATTTCATCTTTAAAAGAACCAAAATTGGTTGCTACGGTAAGCGATAAACCGTTATCAAATGTTTTTGAATAACCTAATGCTAGCTCCCAACCCTTCACTTCGGTTGTAGCTCCATTTAATGTTCGCAGTTGGCCTTCACCGATTGCTGATGCAATTGGTGGTATTGTTAAAATATCTGATGTTTCTCTTGTAAAATAGTCAAAAGACCCAACTACATTATTAAACAACGTAAAATCAATACCAAGGTTAATTTCTTTAGTAGTCTCCCATTTTAAGCCAGAATTTGCTGCTTGAATAGACACAAATCCGGAGGGTAAATTACCTGTGTTATTTCCGTTTAAGTCGTAAGCTGTACCAACATTATAAAATGTATTAAAGAAGAATGTATCTCCGGTAGCTTGTAATTGATTTGCACCATATCTAGATTCAAACAATCCGAAACGCGCTACGTCGCCTATGGTTTGGTTACCTACTTCACCATAACCGGCTCTAAATTTTAATGAGTTTACAATATCATTATCTTTCCAAAATTCTTCGTTACTAATTCTCCAACCAACAGTAGCTGCTGGAAAAACACCATATCTGTTATCTGGTCCAAATCTGGAAGACCCATCGCGACGCAATGTAAAAGAAGCCAAATATCTGTCTTCATAACCATAATTAATTTTACCAAATTGCGACAATAAACGACTTCCTGTTGATGAGCCTGAATTGGTTCTAGCGCCAGTGGCTGCATCTAACTGAAAGAATGATTCAGTCTCAACCGCAAAACCATCTGCTTGCGCACTAACACTCTGAAAATCATCTTGTATAGATTCTGTTCCTAGTAATACACCAATTTTATGTTTGTCATTAATATCCAGTTGATAGTTTAGTGTATTTGTAAAAACTAAACTGGTAAATTTACTAGTATCATGTATCAGCCTATTGTTACTTCTTGTAATGAATCCATTACTAACTTTTGTTTCAATATCTTTTCTATGGTAGTCGTTATAATCTAAACCTAAACTTGTTCTAAAAGTTAAATTTTCAATTATATCAAATTCACCCCATATATTTCCAAAAAAGGTTGTTCTATCGGTGTTATCCCAACGGTTTATATACTGCATTAAAACAGAATTATTTCTATCAGAATAGCCCGAACCTAAAGGGCCTGCAAAATTACCATCAGCATCATAAACTGGTAAGGTTGGTGCTAAAGAAATTGCTAAACCAGGTGTAGGTGCACTACCAACATCTGGAGAGGCCAAAGTTTCGTCGGATGTGAACATTTGCGTATTAACCCCAACCCTTAATCTATTATTAAATAAATTAAAATTAGAATTTAATTTTGCAGAAATTCTCTCATACCCTGTGTATTTTAAAATACCTGTATTTCTTAAATGTCCAACGTTTAGCAAATGGAAAGAATTATCTGTACCTCCAGAAACAGATATTTCGTTGTTATATACATAACCTGTTTGATAAGTTTCATCTTGCCAATCTGTATCACCTGCAGGAACATTAGTATCTCCTCCAACAAATGGCTGTACGGTAACACTGTTTAAAACAGGGTTATTAAAATCTCCGTTCCAGTCAAAATTATATATTTCACCATATCCTGAATTAGGATCTGAATTGTCGTTTACCGAAGCTTGCCATAACACTTCCCCTCTTTGTTGAGCATTAAGCATATCATAACGTTGTTGCTTCTCAGAAAGTACCGATATATTAGAATTTATACTTACTTTGAATTTTTCGCCACCAGCAGCCTTTGCACTATTTTTAGTAGTAACAATAATTACCCCGTTACCTGCACGAGCACCATAAAGAGAAGAAGCCGATGCATCTTTAAGTACTTGAACCGACTCTATAGTACTGGGATTAATACTTGAGAATACATCTTGTCTTACTGTTGGAACACCGTCTATAACAAACAACGGATCATTATTTCCTAATGTGGTAGCTCCGCGAATTAAAATATTGCTACTAGCTCCTGTAGGATCTCCAGATTTTTCGATAAAAACACCTGGCACACGCCCTTGCAACCCTTGAATAGCACTACCAGAACTCATACTAACACCCTCAGTGGGTCCAAGTTCTACCACGGTAATAGCCCCAGTAACATCTACTTTACGCTCTCTAGAATATCCTGTTACAACTATTTCTTCAAGTTGTGCTGCATCAGCAACCAAAGATATATCTATAACAGAACGGTTATTCACTTGTATTTCTTGAGTTTTATAGCCTATATAACTAAACACTAAAGTGGCATTACCACTTACATTTTCTAGTGTATAATTTCCGTCAAAATCTGTTGCTGTACCTTGGGTGGTTCCAGATACTAAAATGGACACTCCAGGTAGTGGCATACCATCGGCTTGGTCTGTAACGGTACCACTAATTTGAGCTTGAACAACAATGCTCAATAGCGCAAACAGCGTTAATAAAAAGAGTTTTTTACATTTCATAATAATTTAGTTTTAGTTAAAATTTAGTTTATTTGCTTCAATATTATCAAGAACGAATTCTTGATGGTTTGGTTTAATACTTAGTTTATTAAAAGGTGCATTTGGAAAAAATATTTCTGTCATTACGGTTTCTCCGTTATCAAAAAATATTTCTATAGAGGTTTTATCAAGAATGATTGTGCCTTTTAAGTCCGCACTAATCGAAGTTCTTTTGGCAATGGAAACATGATTAGCAAACTTCTCTGAAAAATCTCGTTTTCCGGATTTTCTTCTGTCTATAAAAAAGTTTTTATCTGTATGGTTATATCCAAAGGACAATGTATCTCCTTGTTTATTGGTAAGGTTAAAAGTGAATCCTTCTTCTTTTAAATTTGAAATATTAAATTGAATTTCAGCGCTAGCCAAATCAATGGTTTTAGAATCTATAATTTTTGTATCGTTTTTAACAACTATATTTTCCTTTTTATACTTTGTGCTACGATAATTTGTTAATTCTTCTACGGGGTTAATTAACAACCTATAACCATTATCATTTTTTTGCAGCTGTACTTTTCTAGCTATGGTCATGGCACTTCGCCAAGTTTCGGTAGGAACAACTTGAGCATAATCCCAATTTGACATCCAGCCTAGTATAAGTTTGCTACCATCTTTTCTAGTGGCATTGGACCATGACACCCCTGCATAATTATCTCTACCAAAATCTATCCAATAATTATGTTCTTTGTTTAGTGCGGTTTCAAATTCTTTATCCATAGTAAACTTTGTTCCATCAAAATCTCCAATAAAATATTGGGTAGCACTACCTCCATTAGGGCCTCCAGGATTTATACTTACAAAAAGTACCCATTTAGATTCTTCTGTTCCCAGAACAGGTAATTTGAATAAATCCGGACATTCCCAAACGCCACCGTGCCCGCCAATTCCTTGTCCGAAATCAGACAGCAAATTCCAGTTTTTTAAATCTTTAGAATCGTAAAACATAATTTTATCTCCAGCAGCAAGAACCATTACCCATTTATTGCGTTCTTCATCCCACATTACTTTTGGATCTCTAAAATCTTTGATATTAGAATTATCTATAACCGGGTTGTTATCATATTTAGTAAAGGTTTTGCCTTCATCATGACTATAGGCTATGCTTTGGGTTTGTTTCCAGTTATCATTGCCTTCCAATTTTTTTGAGCTTGTATAAATGGCTACAATTGGTGCAGCTTTGCTTACTTTACCAAAACCGGAGGTATTGCCTATATCAACTACCGCACTTCCTGAAAAAATAGTCCCTAATTCATCTGGGTAAATGGCTATAGGTTGCTCATTCCAAGTAATCATATCGGTACTAGTTGCATGTCCCCAATGCATAGGCCCCCAAACGCTACTTTCTGGATGGTATTGAAAGTATAAATGATAGTAACCGTTATAATAAAACATACCGTTTGGGTCATTCATCCACGCTTTTTTTGGAGTGAAATGAAAGTTTGGACGGTATAGTTCTTCTTCCGAATATGATACCTGCTCTACTTTATCAATATTTTGATTCTTTTCTGCTTTACCTTTACATCCTATAAGAAAGGATACAACCATAAGCATTACAACTAAATTGGATTTGATTAAGGTTTTCATTTTATATATCTTATTTAATTAGTTTTTTACTTAATTCTTCTAAAGTAATCCCTTTCGTTTCTGGCATCATAAATATTACAAAGAGTAACTGGAATCCCATCATGATGGCAAAAAAGAGAAAAACCATACCTGCCCCTATTGTAGAAAATAGTACAGGGACTAAAGAAGGTACAACCGCTGCCAATACCCAATGTACCGAACTGCCAAAGGATTGCCCCGAGCCTCTTAAATGATTGGGGAAAATTTCTGAAATAAACACCCATATCACTGTACCTTGACCTATAGCATGTGCGGCTATAAACATGAACAGAAATATGGGCATTAAGCTACCTTCCCAACTAAAAAAGAAAGCAGCGGAAACTAAACTCAATGAGATTATATAACCAAATGAACAAATGTACATAAGCTGTTTTCTTCCTAATCTATCAATTAGAAAAATCCCTAAGAGTGTGAAAATTAAGTTCGTAACACCTACACCTATGCTGCTTAAAAGTGCTGAACTTTCGGCAAGACCTGCTTCTGTTAAAATTCTAGGAGCATAATAAAGTAATGCATTGATTCCTGATAATTGATTAAAAAAAGCAATTAAAAATGCAAGCACTAAAGGAAACCTATACTTCTTTAAAAATATATTTTCATTAGGTATGGTGTTTTCCATCTCGTCCTTAATCTCTAACATGAGTTTTTCTGGATCTTGATCGGGATTTATAATTTTTAATACACCTATGGCTTCACTATTTCTAAATTTAGTTAACAACCATCTTGGACTTTTAGGTATTGTACAAGCAAAGACTGTATAGATTGCCGCAGGAACGGCTTCAATACCAACCATCCATCGCCATGCATTTTCACCTATATTGTTTAATAAGTAATTCGATAAAAAAGCAATAAGGATACCAAATACAATATTGAACTGGTATAAACCAACTAATTTGCCTCGGTCTTTTGCGGGCGCTATTTCTGAGATATAAGCCGGAGCTGCAATGGTTGACGCTCCAACCCCCAAGCCGCCTATAAATCTGAATACTGCAAAAGTTATGGGATCATTAGAAAGAGCAGATCCTATTGCGGAAATGGTATATAAAACACCAATCCATATTAAAGTATTTTTACGTCCTAATTTATTAGTAGGTATACCTCCAAAAAAAGCACCAATTACCGTACCCCATAATGCCATACCTATTACAACTACACCATGGAACATATCTGAAGACCCCCATAATAATTGTAACTTCTTTTCTGCACCCGAGATGACTACAGTATCAAATCCAAAAAGAAAACCAGCCAAAGCTGCAGTAATGGACCATATTAGTATTTTTTTGTTCATGTGGTGGTGGTATTTAGTTTAGCTAGTTGCAATTTAGATTGAAAGCACAGATATGGCTTTTAGATATGTATCAAATGAATTCAAAATTGTTAAGTAATCATCTAAATTAACATAATATACTCGTTATCAGTTATTTAAGTATTTTTTAAGTTTTAACAAATAATTAAGAGATTCAAAATTGTTACATACTATGTTCAAAAATGTTACCTATAATTAACTAAAAAAGTTGTGAATTTCATAAAAAACACCCATAATAATCAACAATAAGACTATTAATTGACTATAAAAATGATAAAATCACAAAAATATATATGTGTTTTTTATTATTATGCACTGTAATAATAAGATAAAAGCTGCCTCTAGTTATCCTCTAAAAGCTTTAGGCGATTTATTGAATTTGTTTTTGAAGCTTGTGGAAAAGTAATTTGGAGAAGAAAATCCGGTAGCATAGGCTATTTCCGATATTGTTAATGGCGTATTGATTAGCATGTTTTTTGCTTTTTCCAATCGAATATTTTGAATATAGTCGCTAATGTTTACACCCATTATGGCTTTCATTTTTCTGTAAAGCTGAATTCGAGATATATTTAGATCGTTTGCTAAATTTTCAACAGAAAATTTAGAATTGTCTATGTTCTTATTTATTATTTTATTCAAATCAGAAACAAATTGTTGTTCCATAGATCCAAAACTGCTTGAATCGTCTATACTATGAACGTTATTTACAAAGTAGTATCTAAGTTTTTCTCGATTATAAATAAGCGTTTTTATAGACTGTGCTAAAATGGCAAAGCTAAATGGTTTGGTTAGGAATAAATCTGCTCCAGATTCCAAACCTTTAATATAAGATTCTTTATTATTTAAAGCTGTTAAAATGATTGTGGGAATGTGGGACGTTCTTAAATCTTTCTTCAAAATCTCACAAATATCAAAGCCACTTTTTTCGGGTAAGTTTATATCGCATAAAATAATGTCGGGTATAATTTCAAGCGCCTTTTCAATAGCGTTTGTGCCATCTGAAAAGTGCACCGTATACTCTGCCGATAACTTTGTTCTCAAAAATTTCACTAAATCGAGGTTATCTTCAATTACTAAAACCGAATAGTTATCTTCATCATTCACAACTAATGGTTCGGTAAAACTGTCGTCTTCATAATCTAAATTAGAATTTAAAAGTGAACTATCGACCATATCGGCCTCATAAATAATTTCATCGGAACTCAAATGGGCTTTATCCTTATATAGGGAAATTATAAATTCTGCTCCATGTTTTGAGATAACCTCAATTGAACCTTTATGCATTTCGATAAATTCTTTCGATAAATGCAAACCTATTCCAGAGCTTGCTTTATTATTGTTTGAACCTTGAAAAAAAGCAAGAAACACATTATCCATTTCCTTCTTAGGAATGCCAATTCCAGAATCCTTAAAATGAATTTTGACAAAATTACTATCTGGTTTATCTTGAATTTCTATTGAGATTTCCCCATTATTAGGGGTGAATTTAAAAGCATTGGACAGTAAATTAAAATACACCTTATCCATTAAATTTCTATCTATATAAACCGATAAATCTTCATTATTGGTGCTTAGTGTGAAATTAATGTTACGCCTTTGTGCTTCGCGTTCAAAATCTTTGAAAATGATATTTGAAAATTGATACAAATTTGTTTTTGACGCTCTTAATATAAACTTACGATCTTCAACCTTTCTAAAATCAAGCAGTTGGTTAATCAATCGCAACAATCGTTTAGAGTTATTAAATATTAACCCCACTTCGCTTAAAAGCTTACTATCCTTTATTGCTTTGTTTTCTGCTAATGATTCTATTGAAGATAAAATTAATGTAATAGGTGTTTTAAACTCATGGGACAATCCTGTAAAAAAATTAACTCTGGCGTCGTTACTAATTTTAACCTCTTTTGCTATTTTCTTAATTTGGTTACGTTGAACCGTTATTTTTTTATTACGGATTTCCAACTCACGTTTTTTCTTTTTTATATTATATGCTGAATAAATACTAAATGCTGCCAAAAGCACACTAATAATTAATAACCCCAAGAGTACTTTTAAAATATTACTTTGAGTTGAATAGGTTTGTTCCTGTTTTTTAATTCTATCTTGTTGTATTTCTATGTCATTCTGATGTTTATTGATTCTATCATACTGGTTTTTCATTATTTCGGCATTTCTATAATCAATGATCGTGGTATTTAACTTATTGTTTTTTGGAACATTTTCATTTCGCAAAATTTTCATTGCAATTTTTATGGCTTCATGACCACCTGTTGGATATAGTATGGTTGCCGATAACACTCCATTTTGCACTAAATCTATACCATTATTTGAGCCGTTTAAGCCATCTACGCCAATAAATTTAATGGTTTTTTCTAGCCCTTTAGATTTTGCTATTTTCCAAGCATTGTAGGCAATATCGTCATTAAATGCAAACACAAAATTTATTGGTTTCACACTTAACGAATCTAAGATTTGAGGCATTCGTTGTTCAATTTCTTCATCTTTAACACTACGAACAACAGATAAACTTGCTTCGCTTTTTACAATTTTATGAAACCCTAAATGGCGTTCAATAACTGGCGAAGAATTATCACTTCCCTTAATTTCTAAAATATTGGCTTTTTTTTCGTTTAGAGAAGCAATATAATTTGCAGCATTTCGACCAACATCTATGTTATTTGCCCCAACAAAAGCAGTAAATTTTTCTGAATTAATTTTACGATCAACAATAATAACAGGAATCCCTTTATCATAAGCTTTTTCTACTAAAGGAACCAATGGCTCTGGACGTAATGGCGAAATTACAATAACGTCAAATCCATTATTTATCATGAATTCAATATGTTTTTTTTGAAGCTCTATATTTTCATTCGCCTGAAAAACAGTTAAATTTATATCCGTATGCAATGATGCTTCAACTTGCATTTCATGATCCATTGCTTTTCTCCAATCATCTTTACTAATGCATTGCGAAAAACCTATCTTATATAATTTCGTTTCATTATCATTACACCCAAATAAGACAAAAAATATTAATAAAATGAAGTAATTATATGTGGTATATTTTTTTATTCTAGACATTTTTCGAAGATATTAATATTAATTTATCTGACGGTTTAGTAATTGGAATCAACTTAAATTTAATAATAAAAACGGCACAGAAATTATATATCACTGCCATTTTATATCTTTATTTTAACTGTAAATCATATACCACAGAAATATCATCTTAGTTTAAATTTAACTGTTTATTTAATTTTGTTTCTATTGTGAATAGCACTTTAATCTATTCTCAATTATTATAAATTTAAGCATAAAAGGTAACTATAAAAATTAGTTATTTTCAAAAGGATTCGTTTTTATCTTTTAATTTATAACACTTTAAAGCTTCACCCCAATTTATTATGGGCTTTTAACATAGTCTATTAGTAAGGTTTTTAACAAATGTAGTACACTTTGTTGGCACAAATAAAAACCCTACTCTCAAAATCCTTGAAAATAGGGTGTTTTAATAAAAAATATGTACTCAAGGTGGGAATCGAACCCACACTTCCGAAGAAACTGGATTTTGAATCCAGCGTATTTGACTATACATTTTATCATATTCATTCATAATCAATTGTTTAATAGATGTTTAATATTATATTATTATATCTGATATGATTTAAAATCAATAAATGTTGTACCTATGTTGTACCAAAAATGATTATCTTTATAATCTAAATTTAAAGGTATGGCCTCAAATGCAAAAGTTGTTATAAGAAAAAAAGCTAATAAAGAAGGCCTTTATCCTTTGGCAATCCGTATTACAAAAAACCGTCGGTCAACATATCATTATGTTGGTCATTATATCGATTTAAAAGATTGGGATGAGAAGAACCTACGAGTTAGAAAATCCCATAATAATGCAGACAGATTAAATAATTTGATTTCTACAAAGCTTTTAGAGGCTAATAAAGCTCTTGTAGATTTACAGTCTGACAAAAAGGACTTTTCCGCAAATCAGATTAAAGAAGTTCTTTACACGGATACTAAAGCAAACACCTTTTACGAAGTTGCAAACGATATTCTTTCCGAGCTTGAATCAAATAAAAAACTATCTCAACTGTCAGCAGATAAGGCTCGTGTTAATCACGTTATAAACTTTTACAAATCCAAGCAGTTGACCTTTCAAGAAATAGACGAAGCCTTTTTGAGAAAATTCAAAATTTATCTCAAGAAATTAAATCTTTCAGAAAGGTCTATAGTTAATAATCTTGTAGTCATAAGAACAATTTACAACAGGGCCATAAAAACGGGAATTGTTGATAGAAAGCTTTATCCCTTTGGATCTGGTAAGATTAGAATAAAATTTCCCGAAACAGAAAAAATTGGTTTGACAAAAAAGGAAATTAAGTCATTCGAGTCTACAACAAATCTTACTAAAAACGAAATTCACGCCCGAAACGTTTGGCTTTTCAGTTTCTATTTTGCTGGAATAAGAGCTGCTGATATTCTTAAAATTAGGTGGTCGGATATTTATGACGGAAGGCTTCATTACCGTATGAACAAGAATTCCAAATTACTTTCCCTCAAAATACCGGAAAAAGTTTTCTCTATTTTGGAAAATTACAAATCAGAAAAGCAGAACAATGATGATTTTATTTTTCCCGAAATGAAAAAAGCGGATATCAACGATGCAAAAGATGTTTATGCAAAAACCAAAACAGCTACAAAAAAATTCAACAAATATTTGATAGAGGTCGCGAAAAAAGCAAAAATTACTAAAAAAGTAACTATGCATATTGCAAGGCACAGCTTCGGTCACATTTCAGAAGATAAGATTCCGATTAAAATGCTTCAAAAGCTTTATAGACACTCATCCGTCACTACCACAATAAAATACCAAGCTAATTTCATCCACAAAGATGCTGATGATGCTTTGGATAGTGTTATTGATTTTTGATCATACAACAACTTTTTTAATAAATGAAAAATCAAAATTTAAATAAATTCAATATTTATGAGCATTTAAAGGAATTAAGAGCCCATTCTTTGAGTACACCTTATTTTCTTGCCAATCAAGACACTTATAAGCAAGCATCTATAAACTTTCCATTTAGAACCTTTGCGTATGGAATTGGCATCACATACTCTGGCAAAAGAAGACCATTTCAAATTGGCAGTATGAAATATTATACTGATACTGGCAGTCTAGTTACTATTGGACCCGGTATAGTATGCCAATGGAAGGGAGAATATCAGGCAGTCCACGATACGATTTATTTTACAGAAGAACTTTTTAAAGATGGTTTAAAACCTTCATTCTTAAAAGAGATGTCGTGTTTCAATGCTGGAGGAAATCACGTAATAAATATATCAAACCAAAACGTTGAAAATTTTAAAGTATTATTTCAGTCCCTTAAGGATTTGAGTGATAACGATGACTTGGTGCCAGGCATTATTTATTCAATTTTAATGTTGGTAAAACGCTGTCATCGGATTGATGACAGCCAATTTCGAAATACGTCCCAAAAAGAAAAGCTGACCTCTGATTTCAAAAAATTAATCCCTGTTTACTTTCAAGAAAATAAAGAGGTAGCCTTTTACGCAGATAAATTGAACATAAGTCCAAAATATTTAAGTGAAGTATTACTTTCTGAAACGGGAAATACTGCAAAGTCTCTCATCCTCCAACATATTTTTTTAGAAGCAAAGAGTCTATTGCGCCAAACGAGTATGACAGTACAAGAAATTTGTTTTTGGCTAGGGTACGATGATACTTCCTATTTTACCAAAGCTTTCAAAAAGCACGAAGGAATGACCCCACTTTCATATAGAAAATTGTGATTTTAGAGAACCGCAAAAATTACCATTTTTACGGAGTTAACCACATAACGAGTTTCTTTAAATAAATGTTCTTTTGTATTTGTAATTGGCAATGCTATGCTTTTAAAAGAATGCCAGCCAGAACAAAGGAACAGATGAATATAACCATAATACTCGGTAGCGTGCGCCAAGAGAGACAATCTCACAGGCTTGCATATTTTTTAAGGAATAAGCTTAATGAACTAGGGCAAGACACGAAGATTGTTGATTTAACTTTGACCCCGTTACCTATTTACGGTCAGGTAGGAACCGATATTTCGAATGTTGAAAATATAGGTTCTGTCATATCCAAAGCAGAAGCTCTCATTTTTGTGACGCCTGAGTATCACGGCAGTTATTCTGGTGCTTTAAAAAATTTATTAGATTATTACTGGCGTGAATTTCATAAAAAACCAATAGGGGTAGCAACTGCTTCTGCTGGTAAAATGGCAGGCATCAACGCGTCCACACATTTACAGCAACTAATATTGAGTTTGGGCGCTTACCCTATGCCTTTAAAATTACTGGTGCCAGAAATACAGAGCGCATTTTCTGACGATTATAGTTCCTTGAACTCTTCTGTCACGAAGGATGCAAAGAAATTCATCGATGAATTCCTGTGGTTTTCAGAAGCCATTGTAACCAAAAAAGAAGCTACACTTCTTTTGGAGAAAACAAAGAAATAGAAAGCCGACTCTTAAAATTAACCTTTGTAGACAATTACTAATCTGAATAAATAAACGAGCTATGAACACAGCACAAAAATCTATTGGAGCTTGGGTAAAAATAACGAATGATGTATTTACAAACCTAACAAGAACCACAAAAGACTATGGTTCTTTCAACAGACTTGAATGGCAATTTCTAAATTATTTGAAAGAAAACGAAATAACCACCGAAACAGCAATCACTGATTTTTTAAGCTTTTTCACTAAAGAAAATGAAATCAAAACTTTAATTGAACATTTTGAAAATGAGGGGCTAATCTCTTCAGTAAACAGCGGTTATCAAATTACCCGAAAAGGGAAAATGGCCTATTCCGAGGTTTTAAAAATTCAAGAAGAAATTAAGGTTGCAGCAATGAAAGGCATTAATGATGAAGCTTATGAGACTACGATTTCAACATTGAGCCAGATGATTGAAAATTTAAAACCTTATTCACCCAACTAAAGAACACCTTTTAGATTCATTCTCAGGTTCAAAAACCGATTATATAATAAAAAAATCAAATCAAAATTTATATGTATAAATTTTATTTCAGTATCGCGGTTTTGCTCTTATTGTGCTGCAATAGCGAAGTACATAATTCAGAGTTACTTTTGCTATTTAAAAAGAAACAGTATCAGAGACTAGAATCTGAAAACAACGACCCAAACTCTTCGCTTTATTATTTTTATAAAGCTGTATTCTCAAACGTGACCAACAAACCTAGAGAATCCAATCAGTATCTCGACAGCTTGCAATTAGAAGAAAATCAAATTCCAGATAGTTTGTCCTACGAAATAGTGAAGTTACGAAATGATAATTATATCAAACTATTCGATTATCAAAACGCTTACAGTACCGCAACCGAATTAACCTCAAAATACCGCTCATTTATAAAATCTGAGGATGTAGATGATGAAGCAAATGCAGCAAAAATATGGAAAACCTTAAAAGCGCAAAAACCTCAAAAAGTTCATCAATTTAACAGAACAAGCATACCTGTTACTCGCGATTTGGCACAACTACCCAATGTCGAAATTGAATCAAACGGAAAAAAAATGAATTTTGTTTTTGATACCGGAGCTGGTATCTCGAGTATTCAGGAAAGTGTCGCTATAGAATTGGAAATGATTTTTATGGATGATTTAGGAATAAAAATAAAAGGATTTAACGGCATTGACAATGACATTAAAATTGCATTGGCAAAAGAGTTAATCATAAATGGAATCCTAATTGAAAATGTGCCTTTTCTGGTTTTTAAAAATGAAGCCCTCACATTTGCGAATGGTGCGTACAAAATAAACGGCATTATCGGATTTCCCATTGCAAAAGAACTTGGCACCATTGAGATTTTTTCTGATAGACTTGTTGTTTCAAAAGGAGCGGAAAATAAAAGTGAACTTAGAAAAAACCTATTCGTAGAATCACTACACCCTATCATTCTAATGAATTACCAACAAAAAACAATTCCTTTTATTTTAGATACAGGTGCTCAACAATCACAATTTTCAAAGCAATTTTATGAGACATTTAAAACCACCTTAAGAAATGAAAAATCAGAAAATAGGAAGCTAGAGAGCGCAGGCGGAAGTAGAGAATACAAAGCAATTGTGTTGGAAAACATCGTATTGAACCTCGGTGATAAGGATGTAAAGTTTAATAATGTCGAAGTAGATATAGAAAATGACCACATATTAGGAAAAGAATTTTATGGGAATATTGGTCAAGATTTACTTAAAAATTATGAAAGTGTGACTATAAGTTTTGAACATAATTATCTACTACTTAAAAATTAGTTATGCAATTGCTAAAAAAAATATCAAAACAAGGATGAAAGTTGAGGATTTTAAACATTTTAAAGGGCAACATTGCGAGACAACCGCAACCGGAACGCTATTAAAGCAAATGGGAGTAGAGTTTTCCGAACCTATGCTTTTTGGATTGGGCGAAGGTCTTGGATTCATCTTTTGGAATATGAAAACGTTGGATTTTCCCTTTATTGGCGGTCGTATTAAAACGGATCTAGTGACAGAAAATATCTGCAAGAACTTAAACCTACATTTGGAGGTTGAAGAAACTTCCTCGAAAACGAAAGCCTGGGAAAATGTTAAAAAACATATCGACCAAGGCAATACTGTCGGACTAAAATTGGACTGTTACCATTTAGAATATTTCACAAGCAAATTTCATTTTGCAGGTCATTATGTTGCGTTTTACGGCTATGATAAAGAATTTGCCTATTTGATTGACACTAACCAACAAGGCGGAAAAGTCAAAACGACTTTAAAAAGCCTTCAATTGGCGAGAAATGAAAAAGGCCCAATGTCCTCAAAAAACAGAAGCTATACAATTCAAAAAAAAGAGCCGATGACCGACTTGAAAAAAGCCGTAAAACAAGCGATAAAAAATAATGCTACTGAATTTCTCAATCCACCAATCAAAAATATCGGTTACAAAGGAATTCTGAAAACAAGTTCGGAAATCAAAAAATGGTTTCAAAACAGTAATAATGTGAAGGATGAATTTCAAATGTCTGCAAGCCTAATGGAAAACGCTGGAACTGGAGGTTCATTATTCAGAAATCTATATCGGGATTTCTTAAAAGAAAGTGCCGAATTATTGAAATCAGCTGAAATTGAAGAGGCCTATCTGGAATATTCAAAAATTGCAGAACAATGGAAAACTGTTTCAGACTTATTTTATCAGGCAGGAACAACAAAGAACATTAAATATGTGAATGAAGCGTCCAACATTTTATCAAAATTATCTGAAAATGAAAGGATGCAGATGGTGAAGCTGGAAAAAGCCTGTATGTAGCAAAGAATTAAAGAAAATGCAAACAATTTATTCAAGTAAGTGAGAAATAATAGAATCCTAAGAAAATAGTAAAGCATAGCACTTAATATACGGTTGAATGAATAACGTATAAAAGAATGACACAGCAAGAATTACTAGAATATCGATTCAAAAACCATTTGTTGTGCCCCAATAACAAAGGGCAAAGTACACAAGAAATTGTGCGGTATTTCGGGGCCATACAGGCTCAAAACTACACAATGGCAAAATGGGCTATAGGTTCTAGGCTGGTTAACGCTACCTATTTAAAAATTGAAGAAGATTTTAATTCTAACAAAATCCTAAGAACACACATATTAAGACCTACTTGGCATTTTGTTGCACCCCAAGATATTCGATGGATGTTGGCTTTGACTGCTGTTAGAATAAAAGCTGGAAACAAAAATCATCATCAAAGATTGGGAATAGATTACGAAATATTGAAAAGAAGTAAGAAATCAATTCAAAGAGCTCTGTCTGGAAAACGGTTCCAAACTCGCTCTGAATTAAAAAAGAATTTTGAGAAAGACCATATCAATTGTGATGATGAAAGACTAGGTTTTTTATTAATGGATGCCGAATTAGATGGGCTTATCTGTAGTGCCGGTAATAAAGGAAAGGAAATGCTATATGGTCTTTTGGATGAGATTGTGCCAAAAACCAAATCTTTGTCTAGAGACGAGTCTTTGATGACTTTGGCTCAAATCTATTTTAATAGTCGAGGTCCTGCTACTGTGTATGATTTTGCGTGGTGGTCCGGATTGACAATTAAAGATGCAAGAAAGGGCATTGAGTTGAGTAAAGAGCTAACTTTCGTTTATTTAGAAGCTCAAAAATATTGGTTCAATAGAAGCTTGCTTCATAAGCATATTGTAAAAAGAGAAACTATCCATTTGTTGCCTGCTTTTGATGAATATTTAATCAGTTATAAAGACAGGTCATTGATGGTCGAAAATGAGGACAAAGGAAAAATTTTTACCCGCAACGGAATTTTCAAGCCAACATTGATTGCTAATGGAAAAGTTATAGGAATATGGAGAAAAAGTATAAAAAATAAAGAAATAATAATTGATTATTTCGGTTCTAAAAATAAATTGAACCTTCCCTTAATAAAAGAAATTGAAGATAGATATTCTTACTTTATCAATCATTAATCTTCAGTAAAGCGTCTCGCAACTCAACTATCACACAAACGGAAAAAAGTACCATTTATACAGAATTGTTGCCCTAGAATAGAATTTCAGATATGTGCATATTTGAACTATACTTTAATAATAAACAATTCCAAAAATGAAATCAAACCTTACACCTTTCAAAATCCAAATTTCCGATAAAGTCCTGAATGATTTACAGACCAGACTATCATTGACCAGATGGCCCGATGAACCTGAAAATGCAAATTGGAGCTATGGAACCAACCTTGAATACTTAAAGGAACTGGTACACTTCTGGCAGAACCAATATGATTGGAGAGCCAATGAAAAACACCTTAACCAATACCCTCAGTTTAAAGAGACTGTTGATGGAGTTGGAATTCATTTTGTTTACATAAAAGGGAAAGGGAAAAACTCAAAACCCCTTATTTTGACACACGGATGGCCAGATAGCTTTTATAGATTCTACAAAGCAATCCCTATGTTGACAGAATCCAAAGAAAGCAACAATCCATCTGACTTTAGCTTCGATGTTATCATTCCATCCATTCCAGGGTTTGGGTTTTCGGATAAAACTGCTTTGGATGATGACCGAACCGCTAAAATATGGAACTCCCTAATGACAGATATTTTAGGATATAAAGAATATTTTGCCGCTGGAGGGGATATGGGAGCAAATATCACAAAGTCGCTTGCAAATCAATTTCCTGATGCCGTAAAGGCCATCCATCTTACTGATGTTGGCTACCCGAACGGTAGTGAGGACTGGTCACAAATGTCAGAAGCTGAACAAAAGTTTGGACAACATATTCAACAATGGTTTTACACCGAAGGAGCATTTAATATGGTTCAATCCACAAAGCCGCAAACATTAGCTTATGGGCTTAATGATTCACCGGTGGGCTTGGCAGCTTGGATTATAGAAAAATTCAATTCTTGGAGCGATAGTAATGGAAACATTGAGAATTGTTTTACCAAAAATGAACTGTTGACCAACATAATGATTTATTGGGTTACAGAGACCATAAATAGTTCTATAAGAACTTACAAGAACGTTGCAATGGCAAGTTATTCAGGAGGCTTAAAATCTTCTGAATATGTTGAAGTTCCAACTGGTGTTTCTGGCTTTCCTGGCGAAGCGCCAGTTCCTAAAGAATGGATGGAAAGAAAAGTAAATTTGAAAAAATTAAGTTATCCATCCAAAGGTGGCCATTTTGCAGCAATGGAAGTTCCAGAGTTCTGGACAAAAGAAATTACATCGTTCTTTTTCGGACTCAAAGTAATCACATTATTAAATTAATCAGATTTCTCTAAACCCTTTAGTGAACGAGCTTTGATACAAATATGGTTGAAATTTTTAAAACAGACATATCAACGGAAAAAGAAGCGAAAAAGGTCAAAAGGAAATTAGAGAATTTATTTCCCGATTACAAAATAAACTTTGATTTGGAAGATTGTGACAATATTCTAAGATTAGAAAATAACTACATCGATATATCCTTAGTAATAAGTGTTTTAACAGAACATAAAATCGAATGGTTAGGTGATTAATAAAAGTAATGAACTTAATTATTAGTTAATACATACAACATTGATTCTTAAACTGTGGACAAAAACACATAATAAATGATTACAAATAATAGTCAGATAGTTTCATCGGTAAACAAAAATTTATTCAACTATAATTTTAAATGACAATTATGCCTACTAATAGTTTCATCCTAAAACTCTACGCAATATCATTGACCTTTATTTTGGGTTACATCATTTTATCTGGATTTACCTCCGATGTAACTTCTAATGAATTCAAAGAGATTACTGTGGAACGAATAAATGTGGTGGAACCTGACGGTACATTGGTTATGGTTATAAGCAATTCAAAAAAGCAACATCCGGGAATGTTTGATGGTGAGGTATTAGAAGAACGTGTGAGACCTCCTGGGGTTATCTTCTTTAATGAAGAACAAGATGAAGTTGGAGGATTGATCTATTACGGGAACGAAAAAGAAGGTGCTGGTATGGCCTTATCACTTGATCAATATAAAAATGACCAGGTAGTACAGATACAGTATCAACGAAACGCAGAGGGCAAACAACAATATGGTTTAAATGTATGGGATCGATCGCACACCTATACACTCCCTCACCTAATAACCACTCTTGATTCATTAAAAAAACAAGGAGTTCCTAGGAAGTCCATAATCGATACTTTAAAACGAATGAACGGCGGCAAACCAATTTCAGCACAAAGACTATTTACAGGCAAGAATTATGACGAGGAAGTTGGTGTGTTTATAAAAGATGAATTGGGTAATCCACGGATTAAAATTTTCATCGATAAAAACAATGAGCCCAGATTTCAAATTTTAAATCAAAGCGGAGAATTGGTCAAGGAATTGACTTCAGAATGAAAATTTTGTCCCGTGAATTAAATATGAACAGTCGTAAGACCATAATAACTGAGCTAAAATTTTATTAAAAAGCAAAAACAAGAGACTTGAATATAGAGGTGTATAATAAAATATTAAATAGAATTGCAACATTTAATAACCGACATATTAAATTCGTACAGAAGTGACATTTTGGAGGTTGAGAGAGCAAACGTTAATGATTTCAATAATGTTGAGAAAGGAATCTCAATTTCGCGGAAATGCCTTCAAAAACTACGCGTATGCCTAAGGGAAAATAAGTTTGAGAATCAAGCACAGGAAATCAAATTCTTTAAAGAACAAAAACCTTGCATTTATGCTCGATTAAAATTCTACGCAAAATGGTATCATTACCTTATTCAAAAACCTGAAGGAAGTATAAAAATTCAACGTAAATTTATAGATTCTAAAATAAAAAAGCTTCAAAAAAAGAATCTACGTAATCTTGATTTTGTTAAGTACTATAGAGAAAATGCTACCGTTTTAGATGAATTCTATTTTTTAAGAGGCAAGGACAATATTGGTTTGGTTTCTGACACATCACACTTTTATACCGATGCTGAATTTTCTACTAGCCACGACAATTCCGTAGCCAAAATTATTGCTTATGACCTCTTAATAAACCAATATTCTATTGAACTAATCCGACTCAGAAAACTATCTCTAGGTAAATCAAAAAAAGTTAACCTATTACCCAATGATGAACGACTTAGTTGGACAGCCTCAAAAACAGACCTAATTGAATTGATATATGCTTTACAGGCTTCGGGAGCTATAAAAAGTGGTACTGCAGGAATTAAGGAGATGGCTTCTGCTTGTGAATACATTTTTGAACTTAATCTTGGCAATGTTTACAGAACTTTCCTCGAAATAAGAGAGCGGAAAATCGACCAGACAAAGTTTATCGATAGATTGAAAACAAATCTTTTAAGAAGAATGGAAGAAACGGACGGTTAACGCTTTTAGTTTCAAAAACTGTTAAATTTTTTCCCAAGTTGGGTATTACTTGGGAAAAAATAAAATTAATTTTAGTTAATATAATTTAGTGTTGGTATATTATAGCGCACGCCCTAATCTAACCCATTTTAAACCATTGGAAATGAGGTAATAAAAACACCCAACTTGGGTTAAGCTTGTGAATAAAAACCAACAATCCTATTCATATTTGTAGAACGAAAGTCAAATCAGGTAAAGGACTATCAATTTAAAATTTCTGACAGTCCTTTTCTTTAAAACCGTTCTATTATGCCGACAAGTATTATCACCATAGACGACCTTCGGGAATTCAAAATGGAATTGCTCGATGACATTAAAAAACTACTTACCAATCAGTCAAAAGGAAAACTAAAAAAGTACCTCAAATCTTCAGAGGTTATGGATTTACTTCAAGTAAGTCCGGGCACTTTGCAAAATCTTCGCATCAATGGAACATTACCATACACAAAGGTTGGTGGCATTATCTATTACGATGCAGAAGAAATTCAAAATGTGATGACAGCCAACCGTGTAGACCACGGTGTAAACTCTTAAGCGATGAACTATATAAAGCTACTTAATGCGGCTTTTGAAAGGTTCTATTTTGATGACCGCCTAAATCCTACCCATATCAGTTTATATATGGCGCTGTTTCAAGAATGGAACAGCTCTCGGTTTATGAACGAATTCTATGTAAACCGACGGGAACTGATGCGCGTTGCCAAGATTGGTTCAAAATCAACATACCATAGATGCATTGTGGAATTAGATTCCTGGCAGTACCTATCTTACTTCCCATCTAAGAACCCTTACAAAGGCAGTAAAATCAAGATGGTCATTATTGGAACAAGTGATGGACCAGTTGTGGGACATTACAATCCCATTTTAGAACAGCTTGCGGAACAGTACCATTCCAGAGGTGTACCGCTTGAGGGACACCACCATCCTAAAAATGGACAGGCTTTGTACCAACACCGTCCCATAGATGGACAAGCATTGGTATCTAATACAAACAATATAAAACAAGAAAACAATATAAAACAACCAAAGGGCAGGCAGGCCGTTGTTTTATTTTTTGAAGAAAAAGGTTTTGATGCTGATGAAGGAAAAAAATTCTACGAGCATTATGCCGACCGAGAATGGCAAACGAGCGACAAAAAGCCGATACGGGATTGGCGCGCCTTGGCTACAAACTGGATGGACAGGACGGAACTTTTCGAAGAAGAAAACAAATCAAACAAAAAAGAAGTGTCCCAAATCAAGGACAACTTACGGACCACTAAAAACAAGGACTATGGACAACCCCTCTAAAATTATCGAAGGTGGCGTAGAATATTCGCTGGGAAAATTTGATGGGAAAAGCGTTCTGTACGACTTCCCAAAAATTTTGATTTATCTGAATGCCAAAGGCAAATTGCTCTTTGGAAAGAAATTCAGGATTTATGAAGAGGATAAGGATATCCTATTAGGACTATGTTCATACTTCATTCGGGACAAAGAAAATTGTGAACGCTATGAAATTGATGTTGAAAAGGGCATCCTGCTTTCCGGACCAGTAGGCTGTGGCAAGACAAGTTTAATGAAATTGCTTCGGCATATCGTACCAATGCAACGACCTTACGAAATGATTCCTTGCCGGAATGTAACCTTCAGCTTTAACCATTTAGGCTTCAAAACCGTTGAAGAATACGGCAACACCAAATTTTATTGCTTTGATGATTTAGGTGTTGAACCAGCAGGTCGTTTCTACGGCAAAGATTTGAATGTAATGGGCGAAGTGCTCTTATCACGATACGAGCTCTACCTAAATACTAAACGTAAAATAAAAACTCACGCTACCACAAATCTCAATGCTGAAGAATTAGAGGAACGTTATGGCAATCGTGTTCGAAGCAGAATGCGAGAGTTATTTAATCTTATTGCTTTTGATAAAGGTGCTGGAGATAAGAGGAAATGATTTTAGAATTAATACTTCTTATCCTTAATGGACCTCGGGTCATTTCCAGGTTTTACTGTATCACTATCTCTAATAGGCCCTCCATTTGGTTTATGAATTCTTACCTCACCACCACCGCTGTTAGAGGAAAATTGTTTCGCTATCTTCTCTGCCTCTTTTTGAGTCCGTGCTGTTGCCGAAGCATTTTGGCCTCCAGCTTTTTTTACATTCCAGTTTTTTTGTCCTTTTTTTTGCGTTACGTGATAATTTGCCATAAGATATTATTTTTAATTTTAAACTCTAGGTATGATTCTAGTTGCTGTTTTGATATCCACTGTATTAACTCCTAATGATTGTAATGTCTGTCTCATATCATTAAATACGGGTTCTTCTTTTTTAGGGTCTGAGATAGTTAAAATCGCGGTAAAAGGAACACCCTTTTTCGGGAGTTTAGCACCATCTCTAGCCAAATATTCCACATCTAATGACCAATCAGTAGTTGGACCCACTCCTTTAGGGAAAGTCTTTTCATAAACTTTTACTGGACTCCATTTGAAGGAATGTTGTATTTGGTCTTTTTCGTACAAACTACTCTCTCCATCATCTGGAGTGTATATTGACTTAAGACGTCCAACATATTTACCATCTCGATTTTGTTGTCGTAAATAGGCATCTATATTAATTCTCACAAACTCACTCCCATATTTATAATCAAAATCCGGAGTACTAACTATGGTCAATTTAGCCTTACCCGTACATTTTCCATTTTTCACAAGGGTCGAAGGCCAGCTGAATTTAAAACTCATCTTATGCCTATTGATTATTCTATTCGCAAAAACTAAAGTAATTGAAGATGGGTCTCCCTCAAGTATTTCCTCTGAACCATTTGGAATACCAAAGCCTATTAAGTCCTTTGCGACACTCGATAAATCTTTATTATCTAAAGAATTTGGTAACGTTGCATTATGAACGCCTAAGGCAATTAGTGTCTCTCTTGAGACAGCCCCTTCAATTGACGCATCTAAACTGGCCAAAGTTTTTGCTACATTGGGAGCTGCATAACTGGTGCCACACCCATCAATAATTTTACTAGTCCCATCTAATGAATATAACCCGTGACCGAATTTAGCACTTTTAGTTCCAGAACCTCCAATATGGGCAAAATCAGGTTTCAATCCAGCTCTTAAACCAGGGCCTCTGCAACTATAATTACTCAATGCATAAGGAATAGTCCCGTCGACATCTGGTGGGTTTAGGGCAGTAACGCTTATGTTTCTAGAGCTTTCTGCGGGAGTCTTGATTGTATCATTTCTAGATTTAGCTAATATTTTTAACGCCTCTAGATTATCATCTGGCCACTCTTTTCTAATCCAAGGTGCATTCGTGTTACCTGCTGATATGACAAAAATAACATCATTTTTCTCTGCTATTCCATCTAGTATTTGAGCTGGTAGACTGTAACCAGAAGTACTAGCGTGCTCATCAATATTTAAGCTGAAATTAAAAATTCTTACACCAGTTTCTATTGTTAGCTGTTGTACTGCTTCTTCAAGTTCATTGAAAAACTCAAGTGGTTTGGAATAATATGTAGAGTGTTTTTCTTGCTTTGGTAATATATCTAAATCGATGATTTTGCAACCGTCAAGTTCTTTACATATTTGTTGACCATTTAAACTTTGTCCTAGAATGGTTAATCCAGCAATGAAAGTTCCGTGAGCCTCATCTTTATCCGATGGACTTAATAAACCCCACCTCCTTTCAATCCAATCGGAATAAATGTCCGAAACCCCTCCGTCGACTATACAAATTTTTGGATATTGCTGATTCTCCTTAAACTTTGGAATCTTAAAATTTTCACCTGTAATAGAGGGTTTTCTTGAATAACTTTGCGTAATAATTGGCGGTAGGTTAATTTTCTTCACTAAAGGATGACTTTCCAAGAAATCTATTAACTTTGAATGTTTATCTATATTCAAATCAACTTCAATCGGCTTTTCATTTCTACCAGCGGAAGATGGGGACAGTGTCAGATTTACTTTTGCTGCATCAGAGCCTTTTTCAATTCTAATTCCAAAAATTGTTCCTGTACCAATTCTATCAACTAACTTCAAAGCAGTTACCCCTAATCCTAATTCTCTAAGTCCACTTATAAAGGTGCTGAACAGTTTCAACTTATCTTGTGGCAGCATATCCCAATCTTTTCTCGGAGGTGGAGAATCAAATAATTCTACAATATATGCTCCACCAGTACGGTGATTGGCAAGCCATTCAACTCCTTCTTTTAAGGAAAACTTTCGCTTATCACTTGCAGAATAAGGTAAAATTTCTTCAATCGCTCCAAGCTCACTCCTGTAAGTAGAAGGGTTTGCCACCAGTTTTCCATTCTTTTCTTTATATTTTGTCTTTAGTTCGGCACGTTCTATTCTTGAGGTTACATAATTGACGCTATCCGGATTTAACTCAACAAATAATTCTCCTAAGTCACCAGCACCAACAACTGGAGCGACATCAGGTTTGAACAGCTGTGAAGTTGGCCTATGGGATTTAGCTAATGCTGTTTGCTTTAGAATAACTTTTGCATAGGAAACAGGAGCATAACTACTGACAATTTGTAAAGACTTAATTTGATTCAACTGCTCCTGAATATTTTGCTTGTGAGCAATGAATTCCAAATCATTATCTTCAAAAAAGTCTTTATTTGAACCTCCTGGATTTCTTTCCCAAGACTCGATAAAATCGTTGGTGTTTAAAATTACTTGTACTGGACTATTTGACATACTTTAAATATTTTCTACTTCTTTTTGTTTTGAAAGTAATTTGCTTAATGATGATTGTGTCATGCCAAATAATGAGGCAATATCTTTTTGTTTAAAGGCATAATTTTCATCTTTTATGAGTGTCGAAATTAAATTTTCATCGTTACCAATAAACAGGTTTCTCTTATCATCCTTAACTCTCCCAGTATTTAATAATGCAAACTTTCTCATTGTATCTACCATTGGTGTTTTATCGCTAAGAATAGAAGACTTTTTAATCCAATTAGCCAATACTTTTGCATCAGCTCCAGAAGCACCTTCAATACACCACGTTAAAAATTTCATTTCGCTATCAGCTAAATCTATAGGCTTTAAAAACTCTTTCAACAGCTCCATCATTACTTTTTGTGTGGGTCTTGGAATTTCAATTTGAACATCAAACCTTCTCCAAATTGCAGGGTCTAGTAATCCTTCGTGATTGGTAACTCCTATAGTAAAACCAATTCCCCTCCTTGAATCTAGATTCTGTAATAAAGTATTTACTACTCGCTTAACTTCCCCTACTTCGTGAGGGTCATTTCGCAATTTCGCGATAGCATCAAATTCATCGAGTAGCAATACGCAGTTATATCTATTGGCAAATTTGAATAGATTGCCAATATTTCTGGAGGTAGTCCCTAAAAACGATGACATTAATCCATCTAATTTTGCAAGAACAATTGGGATATTAATTTCTTTTGAAATCCATTTAGCCAAATGGGTTTTACCAGTACCAGGAACTCCATAAATTAAACAAGAGTTCGCAGGCGATGCGTCTATCTCTAATAATCTATCATATTTCATCCACTCATTAATTATTGAAATTATAACCTCTTCCATTTTTATATCAAACACAGGCATCTCGGTAGGTAAATCCTCAGCAAAAAAAACTTCAGCAAGAGGAGTAGCTGTTTCTTTGTCTACAGGAATTACAGTATTGTTCGTTAAACTTTCACCTCTATTATGTAGAAATGATTTTTCAATTCTGCTAGGAGACATATGGACATCTTTTTTTCCAGACGCTAATAAAGCGCTAAGCGATTTAGCTTCCTTTTTCTTTCCTTCCTTTTCAAGGTTCTTGATTAATCTTTCAACTTGATGAATAAGTGCATCGCTTGGGTTTGTTAACGCCGTCCTACAAAGTGCTCTTATTATGTTAAAGTTATCTGCCATACTATATTTTCTATATATAAATATCTAATTTTTACAAATATACAAATATATTTCCATTTTAGTACATTTAATTTCCACTATTTAATATTTTTTTCATTATTTTGATAATATATTCCAATTTTAAAATAATTATTTGCTTCATAATGTTGTAAACCTCAATACCTAACTCTTTCATAATCACCCAATTTTTCAGTTAAACTTCTCAAAATAAAAAGAGCTAAAATCTTAGAAGATTCTGTCTTTTGGTAATACTTACTCTCATCCCCATTACTCAAAAACCCCAATTCCAAAAGCACAGCCGAACAATAATCAACAGTTTCCCTTAATACCTGAAAATTAGCAAACTTAACGCCTCTACTCTCAAAACCCAGTTCAATGTTAAATGCAGCTTGTAACTGAAAAGCAAACCAAGTAGATACTTTAGAATATGTCGATTGCTTTTTTGACACATAAACTTCAACACCTCTCGCATTAGGATTATCCGAATGATTACAATGCAAGGACACAAATAAATCAGCTTTTAGGGCTTTGGCGAGCTGCGACCTATCCAATGAAGAAATGAGTGTGTCGGTGTACCTGGTTAAGTAAATATCCAAAGGGGTATCTAATTCTTTATTTAGCTTCAGAATGGAATTTGCAATATTGAGTACAACATCCTTTTCTTGAATTCCATTTATGCCTATTGCACCAGCATCTTTTCCACCGTGTCCAACATCAATTACAATTCGTTTTTGAGTACTCGATTCTTGTCCAAAAATGATGCACATTTTTAGAAGCAAAAAGACAAAACTGACGTTTTTGAGCACTTTTTTCATTTTTAATTTTCAGGTTATCAACAACTTCACTTCAAAAATCCATAGCATTTGATACCAAATAACAGCAATTAAATTCAATTGATTTCAAATAATATTTTATTCACAAATATTTGATTTTCAGTTATTTATAATCAAATATATGTAAATTTCTCATAACGAAATAACTCGAAAATTTAATCCGTTACGTTATGAAAAAATCACATTATTTAGCAACCATTCTTTCGCTTTTATCCACTTCGCTTTTTGCTCAAATTGGTGGCATTGAAGATTCAGTTAATGATGTAGGCGATACCATCCGAACCATATTTCCCATTTTATTAGGTGTCATCTTTCTGGTTGGTTTCCTATTTAATGCAGGACACTTCTTTGGGGAAAACGCAGACCTTAAAAAAGGGATTACGAGAGTACTAGTGTTTGTTTTGATTGCTGGAGCTGTAGTCGGAATCTTCACATATCTCATTGGAATCGTAGTCTAAGTCGCTAAGCGACATTTGGCAATAATGCATTGACTTATGAAAAAGTATGAGGTCTATAAAAACATTAGAAAAAGGGCAGTCATTTTTGGGCTGCCCATTTCCCTGTTCGCCCTAATGATGGTGTCCATTTTGGCTTCGTTGCTCATTATCATTTTCTCTTTCAGTTTCGGGATAATAATTGGCGTTCTCGTTTTTAATACTGCTTTATATGTAGCCCTCACGAGAATAACACATAACCCACAGCTATTTCAAATGGCAAAGGTCTTCCCAAGAATACTAAGTAACAAAAGAAACTCTGGTTTCAATTATGAATAAGATTAACCTATCAGAATATAGACCCATTACAGATATTCAGGACAATATCATTTTTGCCAATAATGGCAATGTAGTCTTATGCTATGAAGGTACACTTCCAGAAATCTATTCTTTATCCGAAAAGGATTTTGAGGATATGCACGGTGCTTGGTTTCAGGCTTTGAAATCCCTGCCTGTTGGGACTGTGGTTCATAAACAGGATATCTACCTAAAGAAATCCTATACTTCAAATCAACTTCCAAACACAACCTTTCTGGAAAAAGCCACGCACGAGCATTTCAAAGGCCGTGGACATATAGTACATAAATGCTATTTGTTCTTCATCCTGACCAAGAACAAAGCACTTAACAATTCAAAATATGTCAATCCGTTCCGGAAGGCTTCCAAGGGAATTGTTCAAGAATTGGATGACAACGTAAAAAGTTTTGCTAGCTCGGTAAGCGATTCAATTTCCTTTATAAACAACAGCCGAAAGATGGAATTTATTTCGCTTAGAGCGGAAGAGATTCAGCAACTCACGAATAGCTATTTCAATGGTTTTAATGAAGGATTTGATACGGACATCATATTAGAAAAGAAAAGCGTCAATATTGGCGAAAACCATTTTGATGCCCTAGCCATCAATAGCGAACTGTGCTTTGGCGAAAGTGTACAAAGTAGCAAGACCAATGAGAAATTCACTTCTGACGATTTTGTGTTTCACCAAGGGTTTATTGATGGCTTAGGGCTTACGCTTAATGAGAACCATATCGTCAACCAAATTCTGTATCTGGATGACAAACAGAAATGGCGCAAGCAGCTTGACAAGAAAGTAGAAGAACTCAATAAAAGTTCAAATTTCGGTTCACAAAACAAAGTAGTACTTGGTAAAATTCAACACATTTTGGACCAAATTAATGCCGATGATAATGCACGAATTATTCGTGGACATTTAAATATTGTGTATTGGGATAAAAACCCTGAAAATTTGAGCCGAATCGGTTCAAAAATAAAAACCGAGTTTAAGGAACTGGATATCATCCCATACTATCCAAGAGGCGAAGAACGGAAGAACTACATCCTAAATAGTTACTGCTGTTTTTCATCCAACTTCTCAAATAATGATTTATATGTTACTGATTTAAAACATGCTTTATGCTTATTTATCAATAACACGAATTACAATTCAGATGCTACCGGAATCATCTTTAATGATAGAGAACATAACGTTCCTGTTCTAAAAGATGTTTGGGACGAACGTAAGAAGCGTATCAAGGCACGCAACTTCGCCATTTTCGCCCCTACGGGCGAAGGCAAGTCTTTTTTAGCAAATAACATTCTACGCCAATATTTTGAGAGCGGTGTCCGTCTAGTCATAATAGATTTGGGTGGTTCTTATACCAAGTTTGCCAAACTCTATCCTGAGAAATACACCGTGCTTCGTTATGAAAGTGGAAAGAATCTAGGCATTAATCCTTTTTATATAAGTGATGTAAACGATCTCACACCTGAACGTTTGGAAGACTTATCTGTATTCTTATTTGAACTGTTCGCCTCTGATTTAAAAGTGACCAAAGCACAATCGGTTTCGGTTAAAAAGATACTGCGCCATTACTACAACAATACTTCAGAAAATCATTCGCTGGATGGTTTTTACAATTTTATAGAGCGAAATCAGAAAGACCTTCTGAACACCCTAAAAATCCATCCCGACTATTTCAATATTACCAGCTTCTTGCACGTAATGTCCGAATATGTCGGCGATGGTCTATATAGATTCCTCTTTGAAGTTAGCGAAGACCAGACCTATAAAATTGAGGACAAACGTTTGATTGTTTTTGAACTGGATGAAGTAAAGGATAACAAGGAAATCCTGTCCGTAATGCTGAAGCTGATTAAGTCGGCTATCCAAAGAACTATTTGGAAGAATCGTGCTGAAAAAGGCATTATCCTATTTGATGAATTTGCCAAACAACTGAAGTTTGACAACGTACTGGAAAGTGTGGAATTCTATTACCAAGCCATTCGTAAACAAAATGGTGCGATTGGGATTATTTTGCAATCCATCAATCAGCTTCCGAATAATTCGACTTCTGCGAGCATACTTGAAAATACACAAGTCATCTACAGCTTGAACAACGAAAAAGGCTATGACGAATTGGTCAAACGACTCAACCTATCTAGCCACGATTTAAACCAATTAAAGTCCATCAAAAACAACCTTTCCGGACCACGGAAATACACCGAAATGTTCATCAAGATTGGTAGAGAAAGTAACATTTTCCGTCTTGAAGTTCCCAAAGAAGTGTATGCCGCCTATCTGACCGACGGTAAAGAAAACGAGGAAATAATGAAGCTCTATAACGAGTATCAGGATATGCAAAAAGCAATAATTGAATTCACATCTAAAACATAAAAATTATGAAATCGAAGATTCACGAATACCAAAACAAATATTCCGCTATGAGTAAAACAAAAATCAAAACAATGTTGTTCGGGTTAATCTTAGCGTTTGCCCTTTTATTCCCTAAAGGTGCTTCCGCTCAGGGAATGCCCGTTTATGACAACACCAATTTTATCAGCTTGGTAAAATCGCTCGTAGAATCGGCTAAACAAACGAGCCAGCTCATTAAATCTGTAAAGTTTTTGAAAGATGCCAAGGAAGCTATAGAAAAAGTATCTAGTGTTGTTCAACAACTTAGAGCGGTAGAGGAAATTGCGCAGAATAATCAGCGGCTTATCCAAGTAATGCAAAATGATTTACAGGATATTCTGAACTCGCCCTACATCAAGCCAGAAGAAGTAACTCGGGTAACAGAATCATTCAATATCATAGTCCAGCACTCTTTAGATACGGTTGACTTTATCGATGAAGTATTATCCAGCGATTATTTGAAAATGACCGATGCTGAACGTGCTGAAGTATTGAAGCAAAAAGAAAAGGAATCTAAAGAAATGGTTTCCAACATTACCACCAAAACTAAGCGCTATCGCGACATTATATCCTTCAGAAAAATGCAGGATAAGGTCAATAACCGAGATACCGAATATTAGAGATGACTGCGACCATACTTTTAGGGATTGGACTGGAATACATTGATACGGTGTACCAAACCATACAGGCCAGCGACTTTTCGCAATACACCATTGCCGGAATGAAAACGCTTGCTGTCTTGTTCTTTCTAGTAAATATTCTTAAAAAATACAATGAAGGTATTGCAGATAAGGACGGTTACACTTGGGGATTGAGTCCTGGCGAACTTGCAAGGAATTTTGCAATCGTTATTCTGGTCATTTTCTCTACACAAGTACTTGGTTTCTTTGATGGCATACTTGTTTCCATAGAAGCACAATATCGTGGTACCGCACCAGCCTTATTGCCTTTGCAGATGCAGGACATCCCAATTGAAGAAGATGTTAGTATCATCGCAGTGGCTCAGGCTGCGATGACGTTGTTGTACGAAGCCTTGGTAACACCACTTTACGGTTTCAAAATATTTGCTTTTATCATCAGTCTTTTTCTTTGGATATTGGATTTGTTCATTTATCCATTGTTCTTGGCAGAACGATTCTTCCTATTGGGAATAATGCAGGCATTCTTTCCGTTGGTCATTAGTTTGGCAGTATTTGAAAAGTTCCGTTCGCTTGCTTACACGTTTTTCAAATTGTACGCTGCGGTCTATATGCTTGTTCCAGCTTTTTTTCTTGTCAATGTATTTATAAATGCCCTTTATACTGAAATCAATACCAACTTCTGGACTAACCTTTTTGGGACCGATGTGGGCCAGGGCTTTTTTGCACCAGTCGTTCAATTAGGTTCAGTAGGATTTATTGTCTTTCTAAAATTCAAATTATACAAACGCGCTACTTCGTTTACCCTGAGATTGTTTACCAGTTAATTCTAATGAAAATGAAAACACCTTATAAAAACATTTATAACATCTTAAAGTTAAACAGGTTTATCGTGTTGGCAGTTGTCATTTTTGCAATGCTCTCTAGCACTTTTTCCCTTTGGATGGCTTTTAAAACGAATAAAGCGGCCCTTAACAGCGCCTTTGCCATCAATACTGATGGCAGTATTATTCCGCTGAAACTTGTGACCCAAAAGGAAAATTTTAGAGTGGAAGCTTTGGCGCATTTAGAGTTGTTCCACAACTACTTCTATAACATTGATGCCAGTAACTATGAGCGGAATTTGGAAAAAGCCCTTTGGTTGGGCAATAGTGCTGTGGACAATCTGTACCGTCAGAAAAAAGCTGATGGTGTCTATAACCGATTATTACAGTATTCATTGGTGCAGAAAGTATTGAGTATCGATTCGAGAATTTCAGAAAGCAATGGTACTTACAGTTTCACGACCACAACCATTTTTGAAATCAACAGAGGCTCAATCATCGATACCTATGAATTGGTTTCCAGCGGAAACCTCATAACGGTTGACAGAAACTTTCCAAACAATCCACACGGATTGTTGATTACAAACTATTTCGAGAACACCTTAAAAAAATTAAACGATGAAGGTAGAAAAAAATAAAATCGTCTTTTCAGCAGTCTTAGCTGTGATTTTTATTTTCCTGATTTCCTATTCCGTTCTAGTGATGGGCGATGATGAGAGTGAAAATGAAAATCTTGAACAGACCTTAGTTCCAGAATTGGAAGAAAATCAGCAAGAGTACGAGTCTAAGCTAGATGCTATTAACGACCTAAAGGAAGTGCGTGAAACCAATGCACCAAGTATCTATAATGAAAAACTAATTGATTCCCTGGGCTTTTACGACCCAGACCTTCCAGAACGAGAGAAAGAACGCATTGTAGATAGTATTTACGATGCCGGTAAAATTCAGTATTCGGAAAAAACATACAGAAACATAGGGCAGAGAAAAATCGCAAACAAGAATACGACGGAAGTTGATTCTGCCGAAGTCAAAAGAGAACAAAAAATCCAAGCGAAAGAACTGGGTTTGGAACACCAACTGTTTTTTGCCGCTACACCTAAACCGAATGAAGTTTCAATTCTCGGTTCTACAGATAACACCATTTACGTGGTCGTCGATGGCGACCAAGTCGTTAAGGCAAATACCAGGTTACGGATGCGCCTGACCAAAGAGGCTACAATAAACGGAAAGCTGATGCCCAAAAACACACCCATTTTCGGATTTATCAGCTTTCAGCCCAACCGTGCTTTGATTGAAATTGAAAACATAAATCACCATCCCACAAAGCTCAAGGCCTTCGATTTGTCTGATGGTAGTGAGGGCATATACGTAGAAAACAACTTCAGGGCAGAAGTTTCTACCGAAGTCTTGGATGATATTATAGACGATATCAATATCCCTACCGTTCCGCAAGTAGGCGGAATTACACAGGTGTTTAGACGACGAAATAGAAGTGTAAAAGTAACTGTGTTAAATAATTACAGATTAATTCTAAAACCAAAGCTATGAGACGATATAATTATATATTCATAATGATATTTGTTTTCGCTTTCGCGAAAGCGAACGCACAAACGCCTCACGTACTTGATACCATTTATGCCAACGATACTAAAAATGTTGCGCTATTCTTTCCAGAACCTATTCGGCAAGGCATAACCGGTTCAGATAATTTTGTCTTTACCTACAATCGTGAAAAAGAACAATATTTTGGACTACTTCAGGCAAAGCCCGGGAAAGAAAGTAATCTACTGGTAGTCAATAGAAATGGTTCAATTTTTTCGTATATTGTAAGGTATAAAAAACAGCTTTCAAAGCTCAATTATTTCATCCCATTGTCGAATAGTATTGGGAATGAAAGACCAATCGTAACCGATTCGATTCAGGCTGAAACTTCTGAAAAAAGTATAGACAACAGAACGTATTATTATCAAAAATTCTGCACTTATCTTCTTAACAGAAACCAGCGTATAGGTCGAATTAAAAAACGAAACGAAAGCATTGTTTTGAGTGTTGAGAATATTGTTTTTGATAAAGAAGAACTCTACTTCGTTATCCAGATTGAGAATAATTCCACCTTGGATTACGACCTTAATTTCTTGAACCTTTGCATCGAAACTCGACAAAAAGGAAAAAAGAAATCTTTACAGCGTTTGTATCAAGAACCTATTTACAGACATCGCCTTCCTTCAAAAATTGTAGAAGGTGAAATGGTAAGGTTCGTTTATGTATTGCCCAAATTTTCATTATCCAATGACCGCAGGGCAATTTTGGAATTGAACGAGAAAGATGGCGAACGAAATATTAAACTGAAAATAGCACATAGGTATGTCAATAACCCAAATTAATAATATTATGAAAAGATTAGTCATTTGCTCACTCGTACTTCTGTTTGTTTCCTGCGCAGAGAATAACAATATGTCTCACACCGAAACAGCGCAAGTTGTTGCTGAAAGCTTTTTTTCAAAAGATGAGTCAGCTTTAAAAAAGCATACTACAGCAGAAGGATATGCCAGTTTGATTACGGTACAAAATATGCTTCCAGATTCTGACAAAGAAATCGAAGTAGAAATTTTGGATGAGGCTATTGAAGGTGAAATTGCCTGGGTGAAATATAAAACCTCTTTTGATGGAAAGTCTGGTGTCTTTAAGCTCATCAAAGAGGATAACCAATGGAAGGTGACTAGTAAAGGACCGAGAGAGAAAGGGCCTTTTTGATTTCTATACTTTATTATTTTACGAAACGATGATATAAATATGGTAATGGAAGCTGTTTATGATGAAATGATGCAATGTGATGTAAAACTTCCATACCCAAATTGTAGGGCTTGAATTCTTTAGCCTCAACAAACTTTTCTCGTAATTCAATTATGTTGTTTTTATACTCCTTGAATGACGGTATATTCTTAAATGAAAAAACGTTACCGGACTTAGAACAATACCCCTCAGCTAAACAGATATCTACCGTATCTTCTGTTGGATACCAAGTCTGAATACTTATTTTTTGGTCAAAAAGCTTGACAAGCTCTACAACCTTGTTGTATGTTTCCTCTGAATCTAAAATAACACACCAATCAAGTATACTCGCTAACAACATTGAAGATTCTAATTTTTGTTTTGATTTACCAAAATATATGTCAACTAACTTTTCATAGTCTGGTCTAAAGAGCGGAAATAATTGTTTTATGCGATATTGATTATGAAGCGATATCAGGATTTTCTCAATCCAATTTAAACAAAAATCATCTTTTTGGTACATCCGTAGAAACTGCATTGCTAAGTTAAATTCTATCAAATGGTCGTCATATAAAGGGTAATTTAAAGATGAATTTTTTGAAATAAAGGATGTCAAGGATTTGTTCACATCTGTAAGCGAACGCAAGAATATTTCTTGCCCGGCTTTATTTTTAGTCTGAAGATATACCCAATATTGTTGCAACTCAAAATGACCAAGAATAGAAATTAGCCCCAATTCTTCCCAAGTTCTTAAGCCATACTCCAAATGGTTTTTTGAGTAGCGCTGTACGCTCTGTTCCACAAAATAATGGTCATTGACTTTATTATAATAATCTACAGCAATTAGGCGACTCAAGCTGTAAATTTTGAAATATTCTTCTTGAATGTATTTAAGCTTTAGTTTGTTACTCTTTGTTAAAAAGTTATACGTTTTCAACAGCGTTATATGGCTAAGTGTAACTGCAGATTTTAGGTTACCAACTTCATCGCTCCACTTAAACATTAAATCCAATAATAATTTTATTAAACGTATTAATTTTTGAAGTTCACGTTTTCTCAGGATTGCCTTATCAAAAAGAGCATCTAATAGCTGAATATAATGATGATATTGATAATCAGTTAAGTCCATAAATGCCAAAGTCTTTCGAAATAATGCCTGATTCTCTTTATCAAGTAATGTATCAAATAGAAAATCATCTTTTACTTGATTTGTAATATCATCAATACCTAAAAAGTCAATAACAATATTATCCTTACTATGTTTTTCCTTAAATGAAGTCCAATCTAAATCTAAGTTTTGTGAAATGACACCATTCGTTGCTAGTGTGATTCTTATAGGAAGTTTTTGTTCTTGTTGTGTAAGATGTTTATTTAAATAAACTTCAAGAATTTCTTCAAGAGATTGTTTGGCTGCATTAACACTACCGTTCCAAGCACTTCTCGTGATATTATCTCGTTTTACGGTTAAAATTCTAATTTCAACAACTTTTTGCTTTTCTTTTTTAAATGCTAATATGTCAACACCGTATTGCCTACCCTTTTCTGGTTTGTATTTAATAGTATATCCTTGCTCAAAAAGTAGGTCTGCCAACAAAGAATCTAACTCTCCGTCTTCCTTAAGAATTGATATGTATTCACGAATTATAAAGTTCATCTTTTGAAATGTATCTGAAATGTAGTCTTTTTGCCTGTTGCCCAATTGGGTCAATAAATTCTAATCTTGGCATTTCCATTGAATGAGAAATACTTTTTGGTTCCATTACCTCTGTGAAACCTTGTTCAGTTTTTGAAAAGAAACCTTTACCCACTCTTAATTGTGTTTTGTCTGCGAAATCTAAAAATGATGGTTTCCTATTTTCAATTGCTTCATTACCTAGACCACTAAATTGGACTTTATTATAGTAAGACAATCTCTTTTCAGATGGATTAAATTCATCGTGAATTGGAAGATTGCTTAGTCGGTTAAAAAAATCGTCCGCTTTACCCGTAATTTGTTTAATTATAGCTTTGTGTTTTTTATCAGAGACTTTTTCCTTACTAAGTTTTTCTATCAATGACGGGTAATTTAAAAGCAATTCAGAATAAATTAAACTTGCGGTATGATTTATTATTTCCTGTGATTCAAGATTCTCTGCCAATATTTGAAAGAGCATTCTATAGGCAACATCTTTATCCCAAGCAAAACCGATTACTCTCAAAGCCAATAGAATAGTTTCCTCTTCATTCAATTCTTTTATCCAAGCACTATCTAATTGCAAGGAATCTCTTGTGCTTCTAATTTCACTAATCACATATTGAACTGCAAGACCATAATTATGTGATTTTAATAGCCAAGTTGATATTAGCTTATGAAAATACTTTGAATTTTTATCGTTGAAATTGTTCAAAAGATGCTCTAAAACTTGCATACCATTTGCACTTGGCAAATGAAAATCAATCCAATTTTCAAGAAATATTTTGATAATCTCAGGATTGGAGTCTAAAAATTTATCAAGCGAAAAATTTAAAGAATTGTAAATGCCAGAATATTGAAGCGGAACTTTTGCAAGATGCTTAATTGACAGATGAAATAGCTCCTCATTCTTCTCTAATTCAATAAAAGAATTTAAAGCTCTAACTAGTGCAGAATAGATATACGATGATTCAATTTTAAAGAGCTCTTGTATTCTACTATTAAATTTTGGAAAATCCTCTAGATGACGAGTATAAAAATTCATCAAGTATGCCCAATCAATGTCTTCAAGAATTTCTTTAAACTTATTGATGTCTATTAGCTTGTTAATTCTATCGCAAAAGGAGTGTTTTTCTTCAAGGTTTATTATTGTTGCTGCGCGAAACCCGGCAGAGATTCTGAAACTGACATCGGATTCTATATTATTGATTATTTCGTCTACAAAGTCTTCACCGACCTTATTCAATCCGTAAACAATACTTGCCCAAAACTCATAAGTATCCCTTGAGAGGTTCTTCTCAATTTCTTCTTTTATTTGTTTAGCAATTTCTGGGTTGGTCTCAGAGTACTTCTCAAGCCAAGTGTAAAATTGACCACTTGAAAAATCAGATTTAAAAAACTCGTTTATACTAGCAAAACAGCTTACGAAAAGCTCAACATCTTCTACATTATTATGTTGGTAAAATTGCTGAATATCCCTCCAGAATTGGAACTTTTCAATACTACGCGTATTGACTTTTTTTAAAAATATTAAAGAAGAAAAATCACCTTTGGTGTTCATTGTACCATTTTAATTAATTATAATTTTTAACAATATTCATCCTGCCTTTACCATCTAAAAGCCCCTTCCATCAATTCCACCTCACTTCTTTTTATTCCCATTTCCTCTGCAATATGTTTCCACTCTTTTACAACAGATAGGACTTCATCCAAAATAGTTTCCATTTCACTTTCGCTCAATCGAAAATATTCACCAACACTTTTAGCCAAATCAAAGTTTAAAGCATTATCATCCATATCGATATTTAGCGATAAACCATCTTTTTCTATGGATGGATTCAAATCATAGGCTGGCGATAAAACCCAACCTTTATCGGTTAATATAAATCCGTGATTTCGCAAATGGTCATCGGTGTTTGAAATAGTAATATTGAAAACGATGCGTCGCCAAAGCTGATGCAAATTGGCTTCTACATCTGCACCATAATTTTCTATAAATTCTACGATTTCGAGATAACTAGGTGCAGACTCTTTTATGATATCTTCGGTATTTCCTGTCATCGTCATAGCGGACGCAAAGTGAATGCGTTTTCCATTGTCCCTATCAAACCGTCTTGTTAAGAATGTGTGATACTGACCGCTAATCTTCTCTATTTTAGAATCTGCCATTTCTATACCCGCTGCAGTAGCTAATTGATAGGCTAAAAATTCCCAAGCAGCTTTGTCAACTGTATCTGTTTTTGACGGAAATTTGGCAATCCATAGATTTCCTTGGATATCAAAAATGTTAGCTTTTGGTCTGGCACCACCTAATGAAGAACCTGGCGCAATCAGCACTGCAATCCATTTTCGTATATCATCATTTTGTTCGTCACTTTCTAACTGTTTGACGGCTTCTTGTAAATCGCCCAATGATGACCAAGGTGGTGTTGGCGTTCTATCATCATTATCTAAAAAAGGACCTTCTAAATCTGTTTTGAAACGCAACGCACCCATTCTACTTTCATCAAAAACCCCAAGTAAATAATCTATTTCATAGAGTGTACGAGCCTTTTCATTATTTGCTCTAGTATCTTGGGCAGCCCTACGTTTCATTAAAGTCTTCCCCCAAGTGTCTGGCATACTATCTAAAAAGATTCCGAAATTCTCTTTGTTGGTTGGATATTGCGGACCAGAATAAAAATCGATGTCCGGGTCTAACAATCGTTGTGCATCAGTTTTTAACCAATCTTTATCATACTCAAAACTGAATGCTTTTTTTCCCTTGGCAAAATGTGCCGATAAAGTTCCTATTAGTGTTGGCTCTTTAAGACCTACCCAATCAGCAAAAACATATATGTCAAATTTTCCTGTTGCCATCTTTCTTATAATAAATCAAGGTCTTGAAGTTTTCTGCCAAATTCATCATCTACTGCTAGCTTTTTAAAATCATCTTCCAAGTTGAGAACTCTGAAAACATTAAAATAAGAACCTATGGCAACCGCTGGGTCGCCTTTTTCTATTCTATACAATGTAGTCCGATTAATACCCGCACGTTCGGAAACCTGCTCAGCTGTGAGCTTTCTTCGCTTTCGTGCAAGCTTTATATTCTCGCCCAAATGCTCAAATACTTTCTGATATTTTGGTAACAGAACTGTTTTCTTAGAATTCATTTTGTTGCATATTTACCACAAATTTACTATTTTTGTTGATAATATACAACAATATATGAATTTTCCAATTTTTGATAGCGACCTACTTTTTAGTGCAGATAGACCAGAGTTCAAACTTTATATAGACAAAGTCTTAACTGAAAATTTGAAAACATTAGACGCACCAGTTAAAATATCTGCCAATGTAGTTTCAGTAGATGATAAAGAAATTGAAGACAGAGACTGGATTTACAATGCATCACTTTTTGATATATATGCCTCTGTTCCTTTTATTGAAAACAAGGTGATTCAAGCATCGAAGGCATATACCGATTTTCTTGAAAAATTTGATTCCTTCTTAGATATTTTCAAAAGTATGTCACAAATAGAAGGTATGACCTTAGCGCCTTTTGCTCTCTATTTTAACTTTGAAGGCAAGTATGTCTTAAAATTTCTATTTCATCCAAAACCTAAGGATATTGATTACGTATCAATGCTTTCATCAGCTTTTGAGACAATAGCTCACCTACATCAAGAAAAAGAGAGCGAGTTGAAAAATACGATTCACAATTCATACTCAAGAAGAAACAATAGAAAGTATTTAACCTTTTCAGAAGGTAGCTGGAAAGTTCTCAATCCTTTACTAGAGGTGGGAAAGGAATTTACTAATAACTACAGAAAAGATAGGGATTGGCGTGTTAAGAAACCTCATATAATGCTCAATCAGGATAACTTTACTCATCGCTTCATCTTTGATTCTAATTGGGTACTTATTTTTGACCATTTAGAAACAATGTTGATTCAGCCAAATGACGTCGCCCTATATTCTAATATATCTGAAAGATGCTTAAATCAGGCTCGCGAATTCTATGACAAAGTAATTCTTCCACGTCATAAGCAATGGTCCGGTAGCTTCCCATCTTTAGAAATCCAAAAAGAATATTATGATTATTTTGAGATAATAATTGAGGCGGTAATCTTTGCCTATACCGCTTTGGAAGCTTTCGCTAACATCTGTATCCCATCTGGATGGGAATACCAAACAGAAGCAAATGGCGTAAAGACCATATACTCTAAAGAAGCCATAGAGCGCAAATTTCCACTTCGTGATAAATTCAAAAAAATAATACGCCCTATATTAAATACACCGGATCCAAGTCAAGAAAATTGGTGGATGTCTTTTACAGAGCTTGAAAACCTACGAAACGAAATCATCCACACCAAACAGTCCAAGTCTGAGGAACGTTATGCTAAATTACTTTCCCAATCCATTTTTGATATCGTAAAAAATCATCGAGATATTATTCAGTTTTACGGTGAACACATTTCTAAATATAAAACTGAGCTCTTAGAAGAGTATCCTTATGAGTTTGGCCATGACGATGTTATTCCAGGATTGATGACTAATAAAAATTATTGGAAATCGTACAAATCTATTCGTAACATTAATTTCGATAAGTCTGGCGAAGAAGAATAAGTTAACAGAGTAAATAAAAAATAATTCGACCGTATGGCAAAACGCTACAAAGAATATACAGACACCGAAAAAGAATTCTATTTCTACATAGGGTTGCTTTCCGATAGGTTTGCCAAAATGGAAGTACTTGTCCGTGATATGCTCGGTGCATTTATATCGGATGATGATGTACTCAATGCCTATCTTTTTGAAAAGAATGGCCTTAATGAGAACATTCAAATCATTAAGACAATCAATAAGAAGCACAATTACGAACCCCAGGTTCTTGCAGGAATTTTGAATGAAGTCAGCTACATAAAATCCGAAAGGAATTCATTTATTCACGGTATATGGTCAGAGCCAAAAGCCAAAGACAACGACATTATTATTTATTGTAGTAGTCCTAAAATGAAATTTGAAGAAGAGCCTAACGGGAAAAAGTGGATTTTTGGTCACGGTAAGTCTGTCAGACTATCTTATATCAAGAAGCTTGTTAGCAGAGTAGATGATGTAATGATTTCTCAACAAGCCTTTGTCGAGAGACTCAAAAATTTTGATTTGGAATTTTGGATGGCGAAAGGTTAACTAAATATCGACCGCACATCATCATAAACCCTTTCAAAATTGGTTGTCAATTCAGCTTGTGAAAACTGCTTTGTTTCTTCTGGCAACTGTCTTTTAATATTAGCTAATTTAAACTGTACTTTCTTATCCTTTCCATCAGCATAGATTATAAATTCACCTTGTTTCAATCTAAAGAAAACATCAGCTCTTATTTTTGGGATTTCCTTTTCGCCAGTAGTAATGCGTGTATCGAAATCCAGATTATGCCCTCGACTTACACTCTTGGTCGGATTCTTTACAATTTCAAAAAAGCGTTCATAATATTTAGCAGTATCTGGGTCATTTACCTTACCGAAAAACTGGTAGGACAAATTGCTCAAAATAGCTTTGCTCGCCTTATCTCCATACATCATATCGTTCTGGATTTTATCCTGCATCACGTAAATAGTAGCGATGTCGTAACTACGCAACGTTGCCGGAATTCGGTGCATATTCAACAAGCGGATGGTCGGCGCTTCTTCCATCAACAAAAATGAAGGTTTTGAATTTCGCACACTCATTTGTTTGGTAATCGTGTGAATAATAGTTGCGATTACAGGCGAGTAAGAGGTCTCAAATTTCGGATTGTTCACTACAGCAATTATTGCAGGATTATCTTCGCTATTTACATTTAACGGCACTTCATCTGCGGATAATACCATAAAAATCCGTTGTGTACTAATTCGTTTCAACGCATTGGCCAGGGTGCTTTTTACACCTGCGGTCTGCCTATCCGAATCTTTACCGCTTATAAAAGCATCTGCCATTGCTCGTGATGTGGTATTGGTTTCCAAAAATTGAATTAGGCTGTCGGTATCGAGCATCTGATAAATGGCTATTAGATGTGGCAGCGTACAGTATTTAGGATAGTCAGTTTTTAGTTTCCAAATCAATCCACCAATCAATCCTTCCGCAGCATCGTTGAAGAATTTTGTCGTGCCAGTTGTTCCGCTTTCTCTTTGCTCTAAAAGGTTTTCAATTAACACCCGTGAAACTTCGTTTACGCTTTCCTCATTCTCTAAATAGCGTGGCGCAATAGGATTTACCCGATGGATAATTTTATCAAAGGAAATGACCTTAAACGGAATATCGCTATCCTTGAAAAGCGGATACGCCATTTCGGTCAATTCAAAATCTTTATAGTCGTGGATAATACCGCAGAAATTATTTTCACGAAAGTGCCTTAGAAATCCATACACTACACTTTCCGTTTTTCCGCTTCCAGCGGATCCGATGACGGATGCCCCACGTTTAATATTATCCAGTTTGAAATTACCTTTAGTAGTAGCGAAGTTGACCTTGTATTTACCGTCGCCATTTATCAGCTCGTCCGTTTTATGAAGAAACACATATAGTCCTATGTTAATTAATATGAGAGGGCAAGCCAGATAGAGAGAAATCAGAATCAGTCGGTTTTCCTCGGTCAAATAGAACACCATCGCACCAAGCACAAGAAAATTAATGATGAATGCGTATCTACTTATCCGAAATATCACATAGAAAACAATACCGGCCATACCAATAATTGAAAGTGTCGTTATAAGGTTATCTATTTGCATAACGATTAGATTCCGATGGAACTTGATTTAATTGCTATTTCAGCGCCACGTCTTAATCTTTTGAAAACACGAAGCGCAATTTGCGCCTGACTTACTGGAATACTCGGCACAACAGGCAATCCTGATTTGCTTATGATTTTAAAAGCCAAAGCCTTTTCATTGGCTGGCAGTTTCATCAAAGCAGAAAAGTAGAGATTTGGGTTTTTGACGAATGTCTTTTTGGCTTTATAGCTCTCTGCGTAGTTGCGCTTATAATCAAAAGCCTTGTCAAAGGTTTGTTCCGCTTTCGCGAAAAATGTGTCACGGTCAAAACCTCGTTTTACAGTCTTGCCGTGCATCTCAACTTCTGAAGCTTTGTGCTTGCTACCTGGGGAAAGGCTGAACGTATTGGATGCATCCTTCCGGCTCACAATGATATGGATGTGGCTTTGCTCGCCGTCTTTTTTCATTCCCTGAGTTATCCGTTTTCCGTTTTGTTGGTGCGGTGCTTGTTTTTCAAGTTTAGCAATTTCTCTTTTCATACTCTTAATATTTCCCTCAGCTCGTCCCTCTTGAATATTACGGATATCCGTTTTGAGCTGAAGTATTTTAGTTGCATACGGTTGGTTTTCTTTAATCTGAAAATCTGTTCCTTTAAAAGTTCTCTGATGCTCGATTTTCGCAAAGTATTTTATATCATCAACCGTAACAGGTCGTCCGTTGATTTCCCGATTGAAGGATGCAGCATAATCCTTCATCAGCTCTCTGGTGTATCGTTTTAAATCTTGACTATTGTCCTGAAGTTTTCTTAATTCATACTTTGAAGGACTGACCGTAATCGAATAAAACTTGGGTTCTTTCTTTTTCAGTTTTGCTGTGTTTCCATCAATTTCCTTGACCACCTCTTTAGCAGAAATCTCATCGCCATATTGATTGAAAAAATGTTCCATATCCTGCTGTTCCAAACCTTGATTTTCTTTCTCTAAATACCCTACGAAATCCGCCGAACTCTGTGAGTAATTTGTTCCTAATTTTTGAGGTGTGATGGTGATATACATAGCTCAAAAAATTAGAGTTCGTTTTTTAGATCCCGCTTTTCACGAAAGCGTACTTCCTTCTTTTCTTCGGCATATTTCTTTTCAACTATCAAAGGTTTTTTGCTTGGCTCCTCGTTCTCAAAAAGGGATTGAATCATCGCTACGGTAGGTTTGGTTTGGGTCTTTTCTACGTCACGCATTATAGCAATGACCGCATTGATTCTTTTGAGTAATTTGGCTTCAATTGTTCGTCCAGTTGGACCTAATTTTTCCTTTGGCGAAATTTCATTGTAGAAGAAAAAATCGAGCATCGTGGACATTGCCTCGGTATGCGATTTAAAGTAAGTACGTGAGAATGTTTGAAAACGTTTTGCTGTTTCCTTTTTGAATCTGATGCCAATAAATGAGTCCATATTTCGCCGATTTGTCGCAAAATCTTCCCAAAAAATGGGTGTTTCCAGCCCGTTTGTCGCAAATCGTTGATTGTCAGGAAATTAAAATGTTTTCAAATTACTGATAATCAGTTATTTAAAAATGAAAAGAAATTTTTAACATCGCGTAGCGTGTTACCCTCTTGCTATTCCTTTTCGTCACGCGCAAGCGTGACAAAAATCCATACAATCCGGCTAAAAAGCCAATTGCCATTTTCAAGGAAAAATGATTTTCCGATATGTTATTTTTCGATATGTAAGGGTATCGGCGAAAGTCGAAAAGTGGATAACCTTACTTTAATTTGAATGCTGAATTTCAGCGAAATAAAGATACGTTTTTTTATTGACGTAGGATAGATTACATACAAAAAACACCTCTAAAATTTTAGAGGTGTCTGTTTAATTTCTATTGAATACTATGGATTGAAAACGTAGGTGTAGGAATATAAATTCCGAAGTGCCTCTTCTTCAATCATTGTTTCAAAACAGCCATAATTTTCTGTTACGTATTTGCGAATACTATCCCCAAATTTTCGTTTCACATCTTCTTTGGAAGTTTCCAAAAGTCGGTTTTGAGCCTCTTTGCTCAAGTCTGTAAAATTGAGATATACCATAGCCTTTTATTTTACAAAATTCCGTTATCAGAAAAACTATAGTAATCGCCATCAGGCGCAAATATCAAATGGTCGAGAATGGTAATATCGAATAATTTGGATGCCTTTTTAATCTTGTTCGTTAAGCTCCTGTCTGCATCACTAGGTTGTAATTTTCCGCTTGGGTGGTTGTGCGTTAAAATTATAGCTACTGATAAAGATTTTAGTATAACCGCAAACAATATCCGAAGGTCTATTTGAGTGCTTGTAATTCCACCCTGCGAAAGTTGATATACCCCTTTTACCTTATTGCTATTGTTCAAAAGAACGACTTTAAAGGTTTCTTGTATGCCTATTGTGTCTTTATCCCAATCCTCATACAGTAGTTCAGCTGCATCCTTTGAACTACTAATTTTATGCCACATAGAAGATTTTAACCCGCCTTTGTAACTGATTTTTATTTCATTAACTTGTGCTTTCATTGTTTTGGATTTTTCAAATTTGAATAATGAAAAGAGGGCGCAACTTTCCAGAGGAACGCCCTCTTTAATTTTAGGTTTACTTATCGCCTTTACTTCCAAGCAAAAGGATTTCATCCGCTACCACTTCGGTAACATAGCGTTGGTTTCCGTCGTCCGTTGTGTAGGTTCGGGTTTTTAATTTTCCTGCGATTCCTACTTCTTTGCCTTTTTCGACAAACTTCTCAACGATTTCAGCAGTCTTGCCCCAGGCTACAATTGTATGCCAATTCGTATCCGTTTGTTTTTCGTCTTTACTGTCTTTGTAATACTCATTTGTGGCTAGTGAAAAACGGGCTACTTTCTTTCCGCTTTCAAGGTTCGTAATGGTTGGTTCTTGTCCAACGTTTCCAATTAACTGTACGTGATTTTTAATAGTACTCATAATGAAATATTTAAGTGATTTATATTTCCCCTATTGATTTAAAACAGATATAATTTTAAGGGGTGTTTGTTCTTTTCTTTCGTGCACCGCACAATGGATAGAGTGGGTTTTGTCAAGACTTTTAGGGCAAAATCAGGTGTGTTTGCGACGTAGTAAAATCCTTTGATTTTCAAGGAAGTAGAAACCTTATTTTACACTAAAACTCGTATAGTCTTGACAAGTTCCATAAGGGCATTAGCAATTCTTATAAATCCGGTTACGATTTGAGCGTACCGACAGTTAAGCGAAATGAGTGGCTGGGTTTATTTTAGAATTGGTTATGTCGTGCCTGTTTTTCGACGCCCCGAAAAACAACAAAGGCTTTATCCATTATAAACCCCTTAAAATGTGTAAGACAGCGGTTCGGTTTTTAAGGATTTTCGAGTAAGGGCTCAAGAAGACCATGCCGAAAATCCTGTTAAGAAAACCGAAGTGATGACTTTCCGATGAGAAAGCGGACTTCGTACCCTATTTCGGATTGGGAATGTAGTGTCCCGTTCCAGCTTAGCGGATCGGGTTAGCGAAATGGAAAGTAGAAATCGGGTACGGTGTCCAAGACCTTTGTAGTGAAGCTCTTTTCCCGAAATGAAGTGGTTGCCTACTTTTTAAGCAGGCAGGCTTGGAATGTAGGGGAATGTGCTGAGTGGGAATAAAAACAATTACGGCATATTAAAAACTATTAACCAGACACCCAAATAATACGATTCAATAGTATTAATAGTCAAAAGCGTACAATTCAAATGAGATAAATCAAAAACTCCAAATGTTGTACCTATGTTGTACCTGAGCATAAAAAAAGCCTAGATTTTCATCTAAGCTTTTTCGTACCTCGGGTGGGAATCGAACCCACACACCTTGCAGTACCGGATTTTGAATCCGGCGCGTCTACCAATTCCGCCACCGAGGCATTAAATTTCAAATCTGGATTTTGAATCCAGCGCGTCTACCAATTCCGCCACTTGAGCAAAATGAGGTTTAATTGTCTCTCTTTTTTCGAAGCTTTTCTTTTCCAATACTAGATTTCCAGTATTTTTCTCTTTTCCTTGCTTCATTTCTATCTAAACCAACTGGCTCGATATAAATAAGCTTAAATGTTCTATAAGCTTTAGTTGTTTTCTCCCAACCAGAATTATGTCTTTTTAATCTGTTTTTCAGATTTTTGGTCATTCCTACATAAATGTAGTTTCTTTCAACACTTGCAATGGCATAAATATAATACATTAATAAAATATTTAACTTAGCGCGCCTGCCTGTCGGCAGACAGGTCTACCAATCCCGCCACTTGAGCGTTTTAACAACCAATTTGGTTATTAGTCTGCAAAAATAAATATAATTTTAATATTTAAGCCAAAATTAACCACTAAATACTTTTTAGGTTAAAATAAATGTATAAATTTGCAGCTCGTTAAAAATAACGCAGTGTTTGCTCACTCTAAAACAACAAGTTACCTATGCCTATTGTTATTACCGAAGCCAAAATTTTTGCATGTAAGCAAAGTAAAGTCTTAGGCGAAAAAATAGCTAAGGCATTTGGTGCCGAATTAGGAAATGTAATTACATCAACCTACAGCGATGGCGAATTTCAACCTTCGTACGAAGAATCTATTCGTGGCACTCGTATTTTCATTATTGGTTCTACCAACCCAGGGCCAGAAAACTTAATGGAAATGTTATTGATGATTGATGCTGCTAAACGCGCTTCAGCAAGACATATAACCGCCGTTTTACCTTACTTTGGTTGGGCAAGACAAGACCGAAAAGATAAACCAAGAGTGCCTATTGCAGCAAAATTGGTTGCTAAAATGTTGGAAGCTGCAGGCGCAACGCGTATTATAACGATGGATTTACACGCGGACCAAATTCAAGGTTTTTTCGAAAAACCAGTCGATCATTTATTTGCATCTACTATTTTTCTACCATATTTAGAAAGCTTAAATCTAAAAAATTTAACCATTGCTTCTCCAGATATGGGAGGTTCGAAAAGAGCATATTCGTATGCAAAAGCCTTAAAAAGCGATGTGGTTATTTGTTACAAGCAACGTGCTAAAGCCAATGTTATTTCTCATATGGAATTAATTGGTGATGTTACTGGAAAAAATGTGGTTTTAGTAGACGATATGGTAGACACCGCAGGAACCTTAACAAAAGCAGCCGATTTGATGATGGAACGTGGTGCATTAAGTGTTAGAGCTATTTGTTCTCACCCACTATTATCGGGCGATGCATACGATAAAATAAACAACTCTAAATTAGAAGAGTTAATAGTAACAGATTCGATACCAGTAAAGCCTTTAAGCGACAAAGTTAGAGTTTTAAGCTGTGCCGATTTGTTTGCCGAAGTAATGGACAAAGTGCATAACAACCAATCTATTGCTTCAAAATTTTTAATGTAATTTAATAATTAATATAAATAGAAAATGAAATCAATTACAATCAATGGATCTCAAAGAGAAAGCGTGGGCAAAAAAGCAACAAAAGCCTTACGTAATGCTGGTCAGGTTCCTTGCGTATTATACGGAGGAGATAAGCCAGTACATTTCTCTGCGGCAGAATTGGCTTTCTCTAAACTTGTATACACACCAAATGCGCATACAGTTGTGATTGAGCTAGACAACGGTACAACTTTAAATGCTGTACTTCAAGACATTCAATTTCACCCAGTAACCGACAGAATTTTACATGTTGACTTCTATCAATTATTTGATGATAAAGAAATCGCACTTGATATTCCTGTACAATTAGTAGGTAACTCTCGTGGTGTTAAAAACGGTGGTGTTTTAAGAAGAAACTTAAGAAAGCTTCGTATTAAAGCTTTACCAGCTAACTTACCAGATTTTATCGAAATAGACATTACACCTTTAAAAATTGGTGATAAAGTTTATGTTGGTTCGTTACCTGCTGAAGATTACACGTTCTTACATTCTGATAACACTGTAGTTACACAAATTAAAACGTCTAGAACAGCTGTTGCTGATGATGACGAAGATGAAGCTGAAGGCGAAGGTACTGAAGCTGAAGCTACTGCTGCAGAATAAGCTCAGATTTAAATTAAAATATAAAGCATTCCGAATCGAAATTATTAAGATTCGGAATGCTTTTTTATTTTTACAAAAACACTATTTATGTTTCAGTTTTTGTACAAATTATTCCGAAGAAAAAGTGACATAGAAGAACAAAATCCTATGAAAAAATTTTTAATAGTTGGTTTAGGAAATATTGGTGAGAAATACGAAAACACGCGCCATAATATTGGTTTTAAAGTTTTAGATTTCTTTGCCAAACAAGAAGGCCTAACATTTGAAACAAAAAAACTTGGAGACCTTACAACCTTTAAACTAAAAGGCAGAACCTTTATTTTTTTAAAGCCAAACACCTTTATGAATTTAAGCGGAAAAGCCGTTTTGTATTGGCAAACTCAAGAAAAAATTCCGTTAGAAAACATTTTAGTAATTACCGACGATTTAAATTTACCCTTTGGTAGTATTCGAGTAAAAACTAAAGGAAGCGACGGCGGACATAACGGTTTAAAAGACATTCAAGCTAAACTAAATACCACAAAATACAACCGCTTTAGGTTTGGAATTAGCGATGCTTTTAGCAAAGGCCGACAAGTAGATTATGTTTTAGGTGATTGGACCACCGAAGAAGAAAATCAACTTACAGAGCGCTTAGAAAAATCGGTAGAACTTATAAAATCCTTTGCTTTAGCTGGTGTAAATAATACTATGAACACCTTTAATGGTAAATAAAAAAACTATTATTTTACAATAAGTTTTTTTATCGATTGGTTTTTACCATCGTCAATACTTAAAAAATACACACCTGTTTGAGCTGTATTTAATTGTATATTTTCTTTAAAATAACCTCGATTTTCAAAGGTGTTTTTATAAATAACCCGACCTCTAACATCAACAACTTTAAGGTTTAAAAAATCCGATTCAGAATTACCTAATTGCACGGTAAATTCACCTTTATTAGGGTTGGGGTAAACTTTTAAGCCCGATATTTCAAAATCTTCAACATCTAATCCGGTTTCTGTAGTTTCACACACCTCTACATACCAAGAATTTAAAGTCCCAACATCTCCATTACCAAAATCGCCTAAAGAAAGCGTCCAGTTTCCACTTAAATTTTCACCATTAAAACTCGATAGTAAGCTTCTTATAGATTCATATGATCTGTTACTTGCCGCATCGCTACAATCTAACGGTTGCGCATTATCATCAAAAACCATTAACATATCGTCTTCACTAAAACAGTCATCAAACGACTTTAACAACTTTGTAGTGCCATCTGGACTAGTTAAAGCTATTACCAAATCGCCAATGAATGCATGGCTAATATCAATACCAATGTTTAAATCTTCAATAACGCCTGTATCTCCAATAAAAATAGAACTACTTTGGCTAAAAGAATCTGTATTATCTGTAATTGTTAAATTTAAATTTGGAGAAGAGTTGTAAGTGGTACAATTAGTGTTTACGTTGTAATCTATGGCAAAATCTTCGGTATTTATTGCAAAAAAATTGTTGTTTGTTGGTTCAATCATTATTCTACAATATGGCGAAGGCGTATTAGGAACCGTTAGTGTATAACTCCCGTTGTTTGGTACATTATTCACTATTTCGTTATAAGATATACCGCCATCGGTCGACAATAATATGTTTACATTCGAGGCACCTGATAAACTATTTGTGTTGTTTACATCCCAGGTAATGGTTTCGGTACTACCCCCAGACCAAACAATTCCTGAAGTGTTTTGAGATGTAATTTCGAAAGGCCCATAACTTGCACTAAAAGTTACTACCATATCGTCGTGTGTATTATTGGCTCCACCTGGTTTGTTATCTCTAACCGTTAATCTAAAATCAACCGTTCTATTTACATTTGGTACTTTTTCCCATTTATTAGCATCTATGCCAAACTTCAAATCGGTTAAATTAGGAAAATACCTAACATTACTAATAGTTGGAGCAAAGGACCTTAACAACACCGAGTTTGAGTTGGTAGAGTTTGAATTTGGAAATGTAGTTGATGCATTATTTTCGTTAAACTGCTCCCAACAATATGTTATCGTATCGCCATCGGCATCACTACCCGAACCAATTAGCTTAAATGCTGTACCAATAGGTAATATTAAATCTGGGCCTGCATTTGCTGTAGGCGTTGTATTTCCAGTATTTGTAACGGTTGCGCAACTTGTGCCTTTTATGGTTGTTGCTACTTGTTCTATTGAAATGGCATGAAAATAAGCATCACTATTCCCTTGCACGTTGTAAGAACCTGCTATTCCAGCATATCCCATAATAGTAGAACCACTTCCTGGTTCCATATGCGAATTATAGCCTTCATTACTCCCATATGTAAACGTATGCGATGCACCAAATTGATGTCCTAATTCGTGTGCAAACAAATCAATATCAAAAGTAATTCCTCCCGGCTCTAAACCTGCCGTAAACCCAGTTCCTTTATGATTTACTCCTACGGTACCACCATTATTACAAACACAACCTATACAACCGGCATCACCCTCGTAACCAGTAGATGTAGCCAATAAATGTCCTACATCGTAGTTAGCTTCTAATATTTTGGAATCAAGCTCATTAGCTAACTCACTATAATAATTGCCAGTATTTGAATAAGGATCTGTATTCTCATCGAAATAAATAATATCGTCGTTATTAGCAATTAGCTGCAACGACACATTAAATTCGTTTTCAAAAACAGCATTTACATTGGTTAAACTTGCCGCTAAGGCAGCATTTACTCCAGCTAAAGTACCTCTGTGATATGCCGCATATTCACCAGTAACCGAAATAGCAATTCGGTAGGTACGTTTTTGACTATCGTCGGCATCTTTAAGCTCGCCAACTTTTTGTGTTGCTTGATTTTTAAGGTTATCTAATGTTTTACATAAAAAACTATTTTCCTTTAATAAATCAGGTTTAGTTTTAACCGAAATTAAGTTAGAATTAGCTTCGTCTGGCGATATGGTTAACGTACTTTCAGCACCTAAAACCACTCCAGTAAACCCTTTGTTTGGAGATAAACTAAAGCGCACAACAACCGAAGGATTATTGGTTTGATACCCAACGTACGATCTAATATCAGGATATTTAGCTTGCAAATCGGGATGCATTACAGAGGCTTCTGTAACCATGTATTCCACTAAATTATCATCGCTATCTGGTAACATTAAGGCAAGCTCAGTGTCCTTATTTAAGCTAGTATGTTGTTTTTGTAAATATTGAGAAAGCGCCATATTATCAAACTGATATACACTACCACTTGTAACCGATTTTAAATTATTAGAAAATTTACTTTGCGAAGACTCTTTTTTGAAAAAAAATGCTTGACCTGAAGCCGAAAAAATCGTCAAAAACATTGCTATTGATAAAACATAACGTAGATTTGTTTTCATGGTTGGGGCTATTAATTACTCCAAATATAATAAATCTTAATATAATTGACTTTTAAACCAAGTGAGTCAAACTAAAAATATAGAAAAATATTCAATTAATCAACCTTCGGTGGTTACCATTGGCACTTTTGATGGCGTACATATTGGGCATCAAAAAATTATAAAGCAACTTGTAAACACCTCAAAATTGGAAGGTTTAAAATCGGTAGTACTTACCTTTTTCCCGCATCCCAGAATGGTATTGCAAAAAGAATCGAATATTAAATTAATAAACACCATAAACGAGCGTTATACTATTTTAAATAGTTTAGGCTTAGACTTTTTATTAATTAAAACCTTTACTAAAGAATTCTCACGTTTATCGGCCGAAGAGTTTGTAAAACAAATTTTAGTTGATAAATTAAATGCTAAAAAAGTAATTATTGGTTACGATCATCGCTTTGGTCGCAACCGAAATGCCGATATTAATAACTTAAAAGTATTTGGAGAAACTTACGGATTTGCAGTGGAAGAAATAGCAGCACAAGATATTGACGATGTTTCGGTAAGTTCTACAAAAATTAGAAAAGCACTTATTGAAGGTGATATTACTACGGCAAATAATTATTTAGGTTATAATTTTATGCTTAACGGCACAGTAACAAAAGGAAAAGGATTGGGAAAAACCATAAATTTCCCAACCGCGAATATTTTAATTTCTGAAGACTATAAAATTATACCAAAACAAGGTTCGTATGTTGTAAAATCTGTCATTGAAAATACTACAGTTTATGGTATGATGAATATTGGAGTAAACCCAACTGTAAACGGAAACACCCAAACTATTGAAGTACATTTTTTTAATTTCAACAACGATATTTACAACAAAAACCTACAAATTGAACTGTTAAAGCGCATTCGCGATGAACAAAAATTTGAATCGGTTGAAGCCTTAACACAGCAATTAAAAAAAGATAAAGAAACCTCGTTACAATTTATAGCAGCTCAAAATGCTTAAATCGTTTTTATTTAAACACATCGATAATTCGGCTTTAGTTATTTTCCGAATGTGTTTTGGTTTACTGTGTTTTTTAGAGTCGGTTGGTGCCATTTTTACCGGTTGGGTAAAAATAAATTTGGTAACGCCTAAGTTTACATTTTCATTTATTGGTTTCGAATGGTTACAGCCACTTCCCGGAAACGGCATGTATTTTTACTACGCCTTAATGGGCATTTTTGGCTTGCTAGTAATGTTAGGCTACAAATACCGTTTAGCCATAATTAGCTTTACACTTATGTGGACGGCGAGTTATTTAATGCAAAAAACCTCGTACAACAACCATTACTATTTGTTAATTTTAATTAGCAGTATTATGGTGTTTATGCCAGCACATAAATATGCCTCGATAGACGCGAAAATAAACCCTAAAATAAAAAGCAATGCCATGCCACAATGGTGCAAATGGGTTATTGTTTTGCAATTATTTATTGTTTACACCTATGCTTCGGTAGCTAAGTTTTACCCCGATTGGTTAAACACCACTTTTATTGCCAATTTAATGAGCGGAAAAGCAGATTACCCGTTGGTTGGCCCTTTGCTTCAACAAAAGTGGTTTCATTATTTTTTAACTTATGGTGGTATTTTATTTGATGGCTTAGTGGTTCCTTTATTGCTATTTAAACCCACGAGAAAATTCATTTTTATAGTTTCAATTATATTTCATTTGTTCAACTCGTTTGTGCTTCAAATTGGCATATTTCCGTATTTAGCTTTAGCATTTACCTTGTTTTTCTTTGAAGCAGAAACCATTCAAAAGTTATTTTTAAAGAAAAAATCGCTTTACAATTCAAATGAGATTATTATTCCAAAAAGCAATAATTTTTTTATAGCACTATTTTCAATTTATTTTATTGTACAAATTGGGTTACCATTACGCCATCACTTTTTTAAAGACGATGTGCTCTGGACCGAAGAAGGCCATCGCCTATCGTGGCGCATGATGCTACGTTCTAAAAGCGGTATAATTTCTTATCAAATAGAAAATAAAACCACTGGCGAGCGCATAAGAATTAATTTAAACCAATATTTAACCAAAAAACAAAAGCGAAAATTAGCCATAAATCCAGATGTTATTTGGCAATTCGCCCAACACTTAAAACAGGACTTTAAAGCAAAAAATCAAGAAATTGAAGTATATGTTACTTGCCGCGTTAGTGTAAACCGCAAACCCTACAAATTGTTTATAAACCCTAAGGTAGATTTAGCAAATGTTGAGTGGCAAGCTTTAAAACATAGCGATTGGATTTTACCATCGAAACCCAAATAATTTTACTTTATAAACTAAAGCATAAATATTTCGTTACTTGGGGTATTTCATTAAATTTGTCACTTAAAATTTAACCCATGTTACAAGTTCCTTTTATTAGAGAGAATAAAGATTTAATTATTGAGCGTTTAAAAAAGCGTAACATTGATGCTGCGCAAATGATAGCTGATGTTTTAACATTTGATGAAGAACGCCGAAGTATTCAAGCACAATTAGATAATACTTTAGCCGAATCGAACTCTTTATCGAAAGAAATAGGAAACTTATACAAATCGGGGAAAGCGCAAGAAGCTAATACTTTAAAAGAAAAAACTTCGGAGCTTAAAGAAGCCTCTAAAACCTTAACTGAAGCTTTAAACACTAAAGCCGAAGCATTAAACGAATTGTTGTACAAAATACCAAATGTACCCAACGAGATTGTGCCTAGTGGAAACTCAGATGAAGATAACGAAGTTGTTTTTGAAGCTGGCGATATTCCAAAATTATACGATAAAGCAGAGCCACATTGGGAACTTGCTAAAAAGTACGATATTATAGATTTTGAGCTTGGTAATAAAATTACAGGCGCTGGCTTTCCTGTTTACAAAGGAAAAGGCGCACGATTACAACGTGCTTTAATTGCTTATTTTTTAGATAAAAATACAGAAGCGGGCTACACCGAATATCAATTACCACATTTGGTAAACGAAGCTTCAGGTTTTGGCACTGGTCAATTACCCGATAAAGAAGGGCAAATGTATCACGTTGCTGGCGACAATTTATATTTAATTCCAACAGGAGAAGTTCCAGGAACCAATATGTTTCGCGATGTTGTTTTAAACGAAACCGATTTACCAATTGGTATTACCGGTTACACACCATGTTTTCGTCGTGAAGCCGGAAGTTATGGTGCGCACGTTCGTGGTTTAAACCGTTTACATCAATTCGATAAAGTTGAAATTATTCGTGTAGAACATCCAAATAATTCATACAATGCTTTAACAGGTATGGTAGAACATGTAAAAGGTATTTTAAACGAATTAAAGTTACCATATCGCATTTTACGTTTATGTGGTGGCGATTTAGGGTTTACCTCTGCCCTTACTTACGATTTTGAAGTGTTCTCGACAGCGCAAGACCGTTGGTTAGAAATTTCATCGGTTTCAAATTTCGAAACTTTTCAAGCTAATCGCTTAAAGTTACGTTTTAAAAATAGCGATGGTAAAAACGAATTAGCACATACTTTAAACGGTAGTTCGTTGGCATTACCAAGAGTACTAGCTGGTATTTTAGAAAACTATCAAACCGAAAATGGTATAGAAATTCCAGAAGTTTTACAACCTTACACTGGCTTTAAAATAATCGATTAGTTCTAGTATCTTAAGACAAAATCAATTTTTTATCGATGAAACGCACAAAATAATCGTTGTTTAACGATTTTATTGTGTGTTTCTTTGTGTTTTTTAAAATTTTTATCAAGTTAGCTTAACCAAAAACTGTTAACCTACTTAACCCATGAAAAATTTAAAACGCATAATACTTTTAGTTGCTCTCGCTGTAGTAGCAAGTAAAGTGTTGTTTTCAGATTTCGAAATTGTAAAATCTGAAGATAATAAAACCGCTATAGTAAGTAAATAAGGCTTACTTCATTTTTATTATATCTTGTTTAAACGTTTTTACCCAAAACGCATTATCATATTTTATGCTGCTTCATTTTAGTTTTAAAATAGATCCATCATTTTATTTAGTTTAAACATAGACTTAAAACAAAATCACAAGTTTTTTTCAAAATAGTCATTTCTTAATCCATAGAAATTTAAGACTGTCCCCAATCGATTATCAATTAATGAAACGTTAATAGAAAATTATTTTTGGTTGGTAAGTGCCCGATATCATATCGGGCACTTTTTATTAAAAGTGTAAATTAAACGGTATGTAAAACCAACAATTGTTATCTTTACCTTATGAGATTATTAGTTTTCTTATTTCTTTTAATTACAACATTAGGTTTTGCTCAAAACGATGTTATTGCCAAAGCCTACTTTAAAAATGGTGAATACGAAAAAGCTTTAGTTGAGTATAAAAAACTATACAAAGAGTCACCATCAAACATCACAATTGTTAACCAAATAGTATCTACACACCAACAATTAGAACAGTACAACGAAGCCGAAGCCTTTTTAACCCAATTAATGACACGCATTAAATACGCTGCTTTTATTGTTGAACTTGGTTATAATTTTCAATTAAAAAACGATACTATTTCTGCACAAAAACATTATAAAGAAGCTTTAAGCGCCATAGATAAACGTGCCAGTAATGTTTATGCTGTAGCCCGAAGTTTTCAAAGTCATAGTTTATTAAAAGAAGCCATTGAAGCCTACGAAAAGGCTATGATTATTAATCCAGAATATAATTTTAGCCTGCAATTAGCCCAAATTTATGGCGAACAAGGTAATATTGAAAAAATGTTTGCTAGCTATTTAAGTTATGTCGAAAAACGCCCAGCTTTAGCACGCGATGTAAAACGAGCCATAAACGATTTTATTAGCGAAGACCCTTTTAATGATAATAATATTTTATTAAGAAAAATGCTGCTAAAAAACATGCAGCAACAGCCCCAATTAGTTTGGAACGAGTTTTTAAGTTGGTTATTTATTAAACAAAAACAATTTGAAAAAGCTTTTATACAAGAAAAGGCAATTTATAAACGAGAACCAATTGGAACCGACAGAATTAAAGAATTAGCTGAAATTGCCATTAGAGAAAATAATACTGAAATCGCTAAAGATATTTACAAATACCTTATTGAGATATCCCAATTTAATGAAGACAAATTACAAGCACACCACGAACTTCTTCAATTAGAAATTAAAGAAGCACAACCTAAAGCATATCCTGCAATAAAAGCTAAATATTTAGAATTATTATCTCAAAATAACAACAGCACAATGATTGCTGAAACAGATGTAATTCAAGAAAAAGAAGTTTTAAGTTTAAAAATAGCCTATGCGCATTTTTTGGCTTTTTATTTACAAGACACGAATGAAGCTTCACGTCTATTAAAAACCACGCTCGAATTGCCTTTGTCTAAATTTCAATCGGCTAGAGTTAAGTTAGAACTCGCCGATATTTTGGTGTTGCAAGAAAAATTTAATCAAGCCTTAATTTATTATACGCAAATTCAGCGCAACTTAAAAAACAGTACTTTATCGCAAGAAGCGCGGTTTAAAGTCGCTAAAACAAGTTATTACAAAGGCGACTTTAAATGGGCAGAATCTCAGCTTAAAATTTTAAAATCGTCCACCTCGCAGTTAATTGCAAACGATGCCTTAAATTTAAAATTACTTATTACCGATAATAAATATGAAGATTCGCTACAAACCGCATTAAAAATTTATGCCAAAGCCGATTTGTTAGCGTTTCAAAACCGAAACGACGAAGCCATACAGCTACTCGATAACATTTTAGAAGCCCATAAAACCGAACCTATAATTGCTCAAACTTTATTTAAACAAGCCCAACTATTTGAGCTTAAAAAAGAATTTAATAAGGCCAAAGTAAATTACGAAGTGTTAATTGAAAACTATCGCGACGGCATTTTGGTAGACGATGCTTATTTTTATTTAGCCAAGATTTACGAAACCGAACTAAACTTACCAGAAAAAGCAAAACAACTATACGAGCAAATTATATTTAATCATGCCGATAGTATTTATTTTGTCGATGCCCGAAAACGCTTTAGGGCTTTGCGTGGCGATGCTATAAATTAAAGATGAAAGTAGCCGAAACAGAACGATTAATACTAGAAAAATTTACTTTAAACGACGCGCCATTTTTTCTAGAATTAGTAAATTCCCCAAATTGGATAAAATATATTGGAGACAGAAACACTAAAACCATAAAAGATGCCGAAATTCGCATAAAAAATGGGCATTTACAAAGTTATAACAACCACGGTTTTGGGTTTTATAAGGTGCTTTTAAAATCTGAAAACCATAAACCCATTGGTACTTGCGGACTAATAAAACGAGAAGAATTACCAGAAGTAGATTTAGGTTTTGCCTTTTTACCAGAATATGAAGGCAAAGGTTTTGGTTTTGAAGCTTCAGAGCAAGTCATAAAACTTGCTAAAAACAAACATGGTTTAAAAGCGCTGTTAGCCATTGTACAAGCAGAAAACAAAAATTCAATTAAGCTATTAAGTAAATTAGGATTTGTATTTAAAAAAATAATTATTCCGTTTAACGACGGAAAAGAACTTGAGTTATTTACAAAAAAATTATAATTATGTACATATATAATGTAACCTCAAACATAGACGAAAGCATTCACGAAGAGTGGTTAAACTGGATGAAACAGGAACATATTCCACAAGTTTTAGCTACTGGAAAATTTACTAACGCAACACTAACCAAAGTATTAGTAACAGAAGACATGGGTGGTGTTACCTACTCGGTGCAATACCGTACCAATTCGCGCGAAGACCTAGAGGATTATTACAACTCACATGCCGATACATTGCGTAGTGAAGGGTTAAGAAAGTTCGCCGATAAAATGCTTGCCTTCCGTACCGAATTGGAAATAATAGACGAATTTACCGTGAATTTCACCAATAAATTTTCTCAAAATTAAATATAAGAATCAATCATAAAAGCTATGATTTTTAGAAAAGCTACTTTAGAAGATTTACCTTCAATAATTGCTATGTTTGCCGATGACAAATTGGGAAAAACTCGCGAACGTTTCGAAAATCCTTTACCCAAAGTTTATACCGACGCTTTTAAAAGGATAGACGAAGACAAAAACCAAGAACTTATGGTTGTAGTTAACGAGTTAAACGAAATAATAGGAACACTTCAACTTACCTTTTTGCAATATTTGAATCGCTTAGGAAGCTTGCGCGTGCAAATAGAATCGGTGCATATAAAACAAGAATATCGCGGTAAAGGTTATGGAAAAACCATGTTCAAATGGGCCATAAATCGCGCTAAAGAACAAGGCGCTGTTTTAATACAACTCACCTCCGATAAAAAACGTCCCGAAGCCATAAAATTTTACGAAAAATTAGGTTTTACGGCATCACATGAAGGTTTAAAGCTTCAACTTTAAACAATATTAATTTTTTTCTTAAACAACATATATTGACTTACATCGAAATTTTAGAATCGTATAATTTATCGACTTTACAATGGCTAGCAATTAGTTTTGCCGTGTTTATTTTAGGCGTTTCAAAAGCAGGATTAAAAGGCATTAGCATATTTATTGTAATAATTATGGCCTTTGTTTTTGGCGAAAAAGCCTCGACAGGAGTTTTACTTCCTATGTTAATTGTCGCAGATATTTTAGCCGTAACCTATTATAACCAACATGCCAATTGGAGTATTATAAAAAAGTTAATCCCCTGGATGATTGTTGGCGTTTTAGTTGGTGTTTGGGTTGGTAACGATATTTCCGAAATCGTTTTTAAACGGCTCATGGCAATCATCGTTTTAATATCTGTTGGTATCATGCTTTTTACAGAGCGGCTACAAAACAACAATATGCCAAACAATAAATTTTTCTCTGGCATCATGGGGTTTTTAACAGGTTTTACTACAATGGTTGGTAATTTGGCAGGCCCCATTTCTAATGTGTATTTTTTAGCTATTCGATTTAAAAAAAATGAATTTATTGGTACCGCAGCTTGGTTATTTTTTATAATAAATCTGTTTAAACTACCCTTTCACATTTTTGTTTGGAAAACCGTTACTGTTGAAACATTGGTTTTAAATTCGGTACTTATTCCCGCCGCCATTATAGGTTTTTTTACAGGAGCCTATATTGTTAAACTTATTTCGAATGTAAACTACAGAAAGTTTATTTTAATAATTACAGCCATTGCTGGTATACTGTTATTTATTCGATAAGCTGTAACAAAATTAAAAGAACAACTACAAACTAGTATAACTAATTTTTTCACTAAATTTAAACATTAATCAATTACAAAATATACACTAATCATGTCTGATGAAAAAAATTTAAGCGATGACCTAAACGAAATGTTAGGTGATGCCAAAGACGGCGCAAAAAAAGCTGCCGGTAAAGCCGAAGAATTTGCAGAAGAGGCCAAAGAAAAAGCAAAAGAATTTGCAGATGATGCTAAAGAAACAGCCACAGAATTTGCAAATAACGCCAAAGAAACCTTTAACGAAGTTACTGGAGAAAACAAAAAAGTATTAGCAGGAGTTTTGGCTATAATTTTTGGCTCTCTGGGTGTACATAAATTTATTTTAGGCTACAGTAAAGAAGGTATTATTATGCTTGCTATAACAGTTATTACCTGTGGTATTGGTGCATCCATTATTGGACTTATTGGTTTAATTGAAGGTATTATTTACTTAACCAAATCTGATGAAGAGTTTTATGCTACGTACCAAATAGGTAAAAAAGGCTGGTTTTAAGCGTTAAAATATATTTAAAAAGTCAAAATTTAAGGGTTTAGGCTTTTTTTATTACTTTTATCATCGTAATATTGCAATATATAATTATAATGAAATTATGGGTATCACAAAATCAGATATTTTTACAACCAACCAAAACGACTTAGCACAGTTTTTTAAAGTGCTTGGACACCCGGCAAGAGTTGCTATTCTTCAATATATAGGTAACCAAAACTCTTGTATTTGTAATGATTTAGTAGAAGAAATTGGCTTAGCACAAGCTACTATTTCTCAACATTTAAAAGAGCTTAAAAGTATAGGCTTGTTAAAAGGAGAAATTGAAGGTAAAAGTATCTGCTATTGTATAAACGTAGAACGTTGGAATGAAATTCAACAACATTTAAACCAGTTTTTTAACAACACAAAATCTAATTGTTGTTAAATCAAACCTATTTAACTGCATAGTTTTATGCTTTTCAATTAAAATTCAACATAACTATTAAATTTTAAAACCATGAAAACACAAGAATTATTAAACGTTTTAAATCAAAATAAAAATAAAAATTTACTATTTGAATATGCTCCAAATTTATTGGTTGGCGCTAATTATCATATCACCGAAGTTAAACACGTTACCATCGAATCTGTAGACTGTGGTGCACAAACTGATGCTTGGAAAGAAACCGTAATTCAGCTTTGGGAAAGCCCAAGTGAATTAGGAAAAACAGAATATATGACTGTTTTAAAAGCTTTAGGCATTTTAAATAAAGTTGGAAAACTAAAGTCTTATGAAGCCAATGCGGAAGTAAAATTTGAATATAGCAACGCTAATTTTCATACAGCACAACTATTTGTTAACGATTTTGAAATACGTAATAACAATATCATTTTTAAGTTAGCTGTAGAAAAAACCGATTGTAAAGCAAAAGGTATTTGCGGAGTGCCAGAAGAAGCTCCTGTTTTAGAAAACTCAAGCAGCGAACCTTGTTGTTCTCCAGATGGAAACTGCTGTTAAGCATAAATTTATCATTCAAAAAAAAGATATATTTAATTCAAACTCTATGAAAACACCTCTTTTTGAAACTATTAACCAAACCATAGTTTCATTAAACACCAATACAATTTCTGAAGAAAGAAAAGCCGTTTTAAATCCGTTAACCGAATATATTAAGGCTAAAATTGAAGCTAAAGCGCCAATTAACATCAATTTTATTTGTACACATAATTCTCGCCGAAGCCATTTAACCCAAATTTGGGCACAAACTATGGCTACCTTTTTTAATATTGATAATGTGACTTGTTATTCTGGCGGAACCGAAGCCACGGCAATGTTCCCGAAAGTTGGCGAAACATTACAAAATCAAGGTTTTCAAATTTTAAAATTATCCGATAGTAACAATCCTGTTTATGCCATAAAATACACTAAAAACAATCCTGCTATTATTGCTTTTTCTAAAATTTATAGTGATCCTTTTAATCCTGACAGTGACTTTGCAGCAATAATGACTTGTTCGTCGGCCGATGGTGGTTGCCCATTTGTAGCAGGTTGCGATAAACGTATTGCTATTACTTACGAAGACCCAAAAGCATCAGACGGTACACCAGAACAAAGTAAAGTTTATGCTGAACGTAGCTTGCAAATCGCAACCGAAATGAAATATATTTTTGCTAATATTTAGCAATTCAATGTAAATAAGAATCTATCGAAGCATCTAATTTTAAAACATAATTTTAATGTTTTTTAGGTTCTTCGATGTTTTTTTAAATGCTAAGTTTAATTAGGTTACAAAACCTGAACAAGGCCGTGAAAATTCGGCAATTAATTTATAGATATCATTATTAAAAATGATAAAAAGCATCTTCCAAATGCTCTAATTTAAATTGTTTGCCATCTTTCACAATCGCTATTATATCAAAACGAACTTCTACATCTAATTCGTTTATTGTAACGTATTCGTCAACTGCTTTAACCAGATTATTTATTTGTTTAGGTTTTACAAAATCTTGCGGATTCCCAAAATCGGTAGTAGAGCGCGTTTTAACTTCAATTATGGCGAGAATATCTTCTTTTTGGGCAATAATATCGACTTCAGCTTTATTAAAACGGTAATTGCGTTCTAGAATAGCGTAGTTGTTTTCAATTAAAAAATCTACCGCCATTTGCTCGCCTTTATTCCCTAATTCGTTGTGTTTTGCCATATCACTAAATTAAGGTTTATTTTTTAGTCATATAACTTAAAAAAATCTAGTTAAAAACTTTTATTTATTTAATATTCTTCGCTACACTGTAAGTAATATAAACACAACCTCTTTGCCCTACTATCCCCTAAACAAAAAGAAATCATCTTTCATATCTTCAATTTGAGCATCTTCGTTGGTAATGATATAATCGATGGCTTGCGAAGTAAAAGCATCGCCTTTTTCGGTTAACGACACAATGTTTTTATTAAACTTAATCATATTGTTTTTTAAGGCTAAATCTAACACGGTTTTGCTTCTTACTTTTTGCCAATTTATATGTTCGTTTAAGTGGTTTACATGGCGTTCTCTTTCATCGGTATGATTTTTTAAATGCAATAAAAACGTTAGTAAAAGTACTTCGGTGCGTTGTTGCTTTTCGCGGTATAAAACAGCAATAACACCTTTGTTTGGAGCAAATAAATACACTAATAAAAAGATGATGCCTAACATGGTGGTTATGGAACCAGATATGGAAGCATCTAAACCATGTGCTAACCAATAGCCAGAAATAGCGGAGAACACACCAAAACAAACCGAGTATAAAAGCATCTTTTTTAAATCGGTAGTTAATAAGTAGGCTGTTGCGGGTGGCGCAATCATTAAAGCAACTACTAAAATGGCTCCAACGGCATCAAAAGCTCCAACGGTTGTAATAGACGAGACCGTCATGAGTCCGTAATGAATTACAGCCGGCGAAAACCCAAGCGAAGCTGCTAAACCAGCATCAAAAGTGCTTACTTTAAGTTCTTTAAAAAAGGCAAAAAGCAGTGCGATGGTAATGAGTAGAATGCTGCCGATAATCCATAAGGATTTTGGACCAACATCTGCACCAGAAATTATCATTCTATCGAAAGGCGCAAAGGCGAGTTCGCCAAGTAAAACAGCATCGACATCTAAATGGACATCGTTAGCATTTTTAGCAATTAAAATAACACCAATACTAAATAAGGTTGGGAATACTAAACCAATAGCCGTATCTTCTTTTACTAAACCCGTTTTTTGAATGTATTCTACTAAAACAACCGTTATAATTCCGGTTAATGCAGCCAATAAAATAAGTAATGGCGAATTTAAATCTTGGGTAATAAAAAAACCGATGACTATGCCTGGTAAAATAGAATGACTAATAGCATCGCTTATCATGGCCATTTTACGAAGCACCAAAAATGTACCCGGAATAGCGCAAGCAATTGCAACAATACTTGCAATAAGTTGTATTTCTAATTGTGCGTTACTCATTGGTTTTGTTTTGCTGATTGTATAAATTTGATGCCGTTTTGTAACCTTCTTCGGTTAAGCTCCACATGTTTCCATCTAACTTTACAAAATTCTTTTTTTCTAGTTTTTGAAGTGTTCCGCGGGTGTATCCATGGAAATTATTTAAAATTTTAATAGCATGCGGATGCGAAATGTTATCGTGATCTTCGGCTATATGAAACATAAATGTTAGGGTTTTATGAAGCTGTAAATCGCGACGGTTTTTTATAAATCGTATTTGCTTAAATAGTAATCCGCGACTTGGTGAGAAAACAAACGAAAATAGCACAAAAATACCTGCAATAATAACGATTACCGGACCAGTAGATAAATTGTTTTGTGTGGCGCTAATGGCTGTTCCAAATACACCAGAAAACGCGCCAAATAGTGCTGCTAAAAACACCATAGTGCTTAGTTTGTTTGTCCATTGGCGAGCTGCTGCAGCTGGTGCCAGTAACATAGCACTCATTAAAACTACACCAACAGTTTGCAAGCCTAAAACAATGGCTAAAACTATAAACGAGGTTATTAAAACATCTATGAATTTGGTGTTAAAGCCGAGGGTTTTGGTGTAATCGGCATCAAATAAAAGTATTTTAAACTCTTTCCAGAAAAACAATAATACCAGTAAACAGATACCTGAAATTAAAGCCATAAGCCATACATCGCTTTCTACAAGTGTTGCGGCTTGACCAAATAAATATTTATCTAATCCTGCTTGATTGGCATTGGGTTGTTTTTGAATAAACGTGAGTAATAACATACCGAAACCAAAAAATAAGGATAGAATTAAACCTAAAGCAGTATCGGATTTTAAATGCGTCTTTTTAACAATGCCTCGAATCCAGAATGTGCCAATTAAGCCACTAACCAAAGCACCAATTAATAAAATGTTTGAATCTTTTGTTCCGGTTAATAAAAAAGCAATGGCAATACCTGGTAATGCAGCATGAGATATAGCATCGCCCAACAAACTTTGTTTTCGTAATACTGCAAAACTGCCTAACATACCTGTTACTGCACCTAAAATGGCTGTGCCCAAGGTTATGGTGCGCAGTGTGTAGTCTGTAAAAAGAAGTTCTATGTATTCTTTAATATTCATTGTTATATTTCCGCGAAAGCGAAAAATTAATTTTTAGTTAGTTTTTTATGCATTTCAAATTCATCATAATCAACACGATCTAAAGTTACAATTACGGGTTTTGTAATGCTGTAATTTTTAGATTTATAAAAGGCTACAGCCGATGGTGTTGCAATTAAAAATAATTCTTTTTGGTTTTGCTCTAAGGCATAATTTTCTATAAAACGAATTAATTCTGAACCTAAGCCTTTACCGCGCATATGATGGCTAACGTAAAATCCAACAATCCAATTATCTTTTAATCCAATAGTACCAACAAGTTTGTTATTTAAAAAGGCGCAAAAAACAGTGCGTTCTTGCAATTGCGCTTTTATGCGTGCTGGCGTATTGTATTTTTGCCAAGTTGTGGCTTGAATGGTATTGTAATTATTCGGGTTATGTGTTGCCGATGTGTTAATTACTAAATAGCTAATTTTATTTGCATCTTCGAGTTTTGCTCGTCTTATTTCCATAACGTTACTTATGAATACTTACTTTGTAATTTATGCCGTAGGTTTTTGTTAAATAATCGTCGTTAAATATATCTTTTACTGGGCCTGTGGCTATTTTTTTTACGTTTAAAAAGGTTACCCAATCGAAATATTCTGGAACAGTTTGTAAATCGTGATGTACTACAATTACTGTTTTTCCAGCTTTTCGTAAGGCTTTTAAAATGTTTATAATGGCAATTTCGGTGGTGGCATCTACACCTTGAAACGGCTCGTCCATAAAATAAATTGAGGCATTTTGCACCAAGGCTCTGGCTAAAAATATACGTTGTTGCTGGCCGCCGGATAACTGACTTATTTGTCGGTTTTTAAAAGGAAGCATGCCTACTTTTTCTAAAGCTTCAAGCGCTTCTTTTTTTTGTTTTTGCCCTGGGCGTTTTATCCAACCCAAATTGCCGTAAGTTCCCATCATAACAACATCGAGTGCTGTGGTAGGAAAATCCCAATCTACACTACCTTTTTGTGGCACGTAGGCTACTAGTTTTCGTTGCTTATCGTATGGCTTTCCGTAAATGGAAACACTTCCAGCAATAGGTTTTAAAATACCTAAAATAGATTTTATGAGTGTCGATTTTCCAGCACCGTTAGGCCCAACAATAGCCATAAGAACGCCTTCGGGAATTTCTAAATCGATATCCCAAAGCACCGGTTTGTAATTGTAGGCTACGGTAAGGTCGTCTACTTTTACAGCGATTGGTGTTGTTTTATTTTTATTATCAATCATAACCTTTGTTGTTCTGTTGACTGTTTGTTTATTTTCTTTCATTTATTTTTGCTTGTCCCAAAAACCCTTCGATTATGCTCAGGATAACCCAAGTCAAAAAAGGACATTCAATAATGCTAAATTATTCTAATCGTTCGAGGCTTTCAATGCTTCAACAATAGTTTTTACATTGTATTTAAACATGCCTATATAAGTGCCTTCTACTGTTCCTGCTGTTCCTAATGCATCGGAATATAAAGTTCCGCCAATAGCGACATCGTGATTTTTCGATTTTACTGCGGCTTGCAAAGCTTCAATGGTACGTTTTGGTACCGAGCTTTCTACAAAAATGGCTCGTACTTTATGTTCTATAATAAATGCGGCTAATTTTTGCACATCTTGCACGCCTGCTTCTGTTGCTGTTGAAATACCTTGTAAACCAACAACTTCGAAATTAAAAGATTTTCCAAAATAATTAAACGCATCGTGTGCTGTTACTAAAATGCGTTGTTCTTTTGGTAAAGCTTCAATGGTTTTAGTTATTTCAGCTTTTAAAGTTATTAATTGCGCTTTGTAATTTTCCCAATTTTTTCTGAAAGTTTCTGCTTGTTCAGGTAATTCCGCTTCAAGAGTTTGCGATACAAAAGCTCCGGCTTGTAACCAATAATCTATATTAAACCAAATGTGCGGATCGAAGTTTGACGCAAAATACTCAGAGCCAATTAATGTGTTTTTATCTAAAGCATCGGCAATAGCAATGGTTTTTTTGTTTTTCATTTTTTCGAAAACTTCAACCAACTTACCTTCTAAATGTAAACCGTTATAAAAAATAATATCGGCATTGGCTAACTTGGTAACATCGCCTTCGCTTGCTTTGTAAAGGTGCGGATCGACACCGCTTCCCATTAAACCTTTTATATCTACAACATCGCCACCAATGTTTTTAACCAAATCGGTTATCATGGTTGTTGTGGTTACTATTTGTAGTTTTCCTGATGCTTTTTTTTCGTTTTTACAGCCAAAAATAAGACTGAAAAACGCTATAATTAATATTGATTTTTTCATTTTTATGTATTGTCTATTTCATTTAGTTAATCATAAATCGTAAACCTAAAAACAAACGGCGTCCTTGGTTGGGTGCATAAACATAGGACGGATCGAATGTTAATGCATACGGGTTATCGTCTGTAACTGTTGCATTTCCATCGTTATCAAATTCTACATTTTTATCAAAAGGATCGTCGCTTCTAGCAATAATAAACGGGTTGCCCTTGTTTGGTGTCCAGTTTAAAATGTTTTTAACACCGCCGTAAATTTCAAAATGTTTTAGTCCGTTAAAGGTAAGCTGAATATTTTGAATACTCCAAGTTGGTGAGTATTCGCTTCTAGGATCTAAATCGCCTAATAATGGTAATCGCATGGGGCCGTAAATGGTTCCTGTGTAATCTACAGATAAGTTAGTTTTATAATTTTTATAGGAAACCGACCAAACACCATTAAATTTTTCGGTTAGTATTTGTTGTGTTTTTACATTGTTTTCTGTTTGAGAAACGTCTTGAAATGTGGCACCAACTGAAGCTCTTAAATTAGTGTTTAAAATAGCATCAATATTAAAGCTTGCGCCTTTTGATGTTGAATAACCATCTAAATTTGCGTAAATAATTTGATTTGGATTGGTGTCGTAATCTGGTATAATCGCATTGGTAAAATGGGTGTACCACAACGAGGCATCAAACGTAAACAATTCGCCAGAATTTGTAGTTAATGTTTTTAAATAGTTTAAAGTAACGTTGTACGATTGCTCTGGTTTTAATTCTTCTTCAATAATAACATCTCTTGAGCCTGTTAAAGCAGCGTGGTCTTCTGTAAAGAGGTTTACAACCCTAAAACCTGTACCTGCATTTAGGCGAATAATATCGTTTTTTGTTGGCTTAAAACGGTAGGCTAAACGCGGTGTAAAAATAGATCCGTGGCGTTGGTCGTAATCATAGCGAGCACCTAATAAAATGTGTTGTTTTTCGGTTATAGAAAATTCATCTTGAGCAAAAATAGAAGGTATTGTAACTTCATCTGCATGTACTGTTGCAGTGGTGTTATCGTTATAAAAATTATATCGTGCTGCAACGCCAAAAAGTAAATCGTGATTGTTTACAGATTTATCCCAAAGTAATTGTCCGAAACCTATTTTTTGCTGTGCAATATAGGGTGTATCGCCGTAAACGGAATTTTGGTCGTGATCGGAATATGAAAACTGAAAATTCATATGTTCTGAAACCGGTAATTCGTAATTACCAATAATTTCGTAGCGCGAGGTATAAATGCTTTCTCCGTAAATGTCGTTGCCACCTCTATAAGATGAATTCCATTGCATTTCGCCACCCCATCTATCTTCATAAAAATAACGACCGGCTAAGGAAAAAGCTTTTCCGCTGTTGCGTTCAAAATTCCATTTTTGAAACACCGAAATACGGTCTTGAAGCGTAACATCGGTAAAATTATCGTTGTTATTATCTATGGGGTTTGAGTAATTAAAATAGTTTGCGCCAACTAAAACATTGGCTTTTTTACCAACGTTGGTTTTAAAACCTAAATCGAAATTGGTTTCTCCCCAACTGTTAGAAAACACATCGGTAAATACTAGTGGTGCTTTAAAAAATTGTTTGGTTCTAATATTTATTAAACCACCAACAGCTTCGCTACCGTAAAGTGAAGATGCAGGACCTTTTACAATTTCTATTTGCTCGATTAATGAATTTGGAATACCCGATAAGCCATAAACCGTTGATAAACCACTTACAATAGGCATACCATCTATTAATACCAGAGTATACGGGCCTTCTAAACCGTTAATATGAATATCGCCCGTGTTACACACATTACAATTAAGTTGTGGGCGCACGCCATTAACGTTTTGAAGTGCTTCAAACACATTTGATATTGGGTTTTGTTTTAAAAATGTAGCGGAATACACTTCAACAGGAATTGGGCTTTCTAATCTTGATACCGGTTTTAAGGTTCCGGTAACTGTAACTTCGTCTAACAGTGCAGATTCTTTTAAATTAAAATGCACCGTTAGTACCTCGTTGTTTTTTATGAAAATTTGTTTTTCAACCGATTTATAACCCGTAAACGAAGCTACAATAGTATAATTACCTTCTTTAATATTTTTTATTTGATAATCGCCAAACTCATTTGATGCGTTACCTTTTGTAGTGCCTTTTAAATACACGTTTACATAAGGAAGGGCTTCGTTTTTTGAGGTGATTTTACCTTTTACTTCTTGAGCATTTAGTGGTAAAACCGTAATTAATATAATTGAGAGAAGGAGTTTAATTGTTTTCATTAACGTAGATAATGTTGGTGAAATCGCTGTTAAGCACAATGGTGTTATTGTTAATTGAAATTTGAGTCATTTTACTCGAAATGAATTGCTTCGAGATTGTAACCGTGTTCCCGTATTTTAATCCGTTAGCCGAACAAAAATCGAAAAACTCTTTATCGGAGCTAATTAATCTTGAGATGATATAACTTTTGCCTTCTTGGGCTTTTGATAATGGAATAGAAGTATCTATAGTTGTAATTTCTCCATCGGCATTTGGAATTGGGTCGCCATGCGGATCGAATTTTGGGTTGCCTAAATATTCGCTAATTTTTTCAGCAAGCAAATCGGAAGTTTGATGCTCTAATAATTCGGCTTCTTTATGAATATCGTGTAGCGATAAATCGAATAATTTAAATAATAAGCTTTCCCATAAACGATGCTTTCGCACAATGCTTAAAGCCATTTTATTACCTTTTTCAGTTAATTTTAAGGGTTGATATTTTTCGTAAATAACCACATTTTTAGCAGCTAATTTTTGCGCCATATCGGTTGCCGCAGCACTAGATATGTTTAGAACTTTAGCAATATTACCTGGTTTGGTGTTGTTGGTTTTGCTTTTTCCGTTTTTGTAAATGGCTTTTACAAAATTTTCAATGGCTACAGACATTTAATTTGCTTTAAATTATTTTTAAGTAAGCTTAAAAATTTATTCAAATGTAGTTAAAAATTAAATATATGCAACAAAACACCCTTTAAATTTTGAGTATTAAAGGGTTGGGGTTTTATTTTTGTCTGTATTCTAATATAGAATATCATTATTTTTGTTATACTGAACGCGTTTCAGCATATCAAAATGTTTTTAAAACTGAATTTTTAAATGAAACCCCGAAAACTAGTTCGGGGTAATATGAAATTTTTTAAAGTTTATAGAAGAGTTTCTTTATTCTTTAAAGCGAACATTTTTAGAAATAAATTTTGGAAACTTTTTTATTGGTGTTAACGTGAGTTGTTTGTAATAACATTCGGCAGCTTCAGACTGTATTTGTATTTCGCCTTCGTTTAAAATAGTGCCATCGTGTTTTCTAGCATTTTCTACCACCATTACAATTTCGCCGTTTACTAAATGTACCGCATTGTTGCCAATAACATAAATTTCTAAAAGGTTCCATTCGCCATGTGGTTTATCGTGTTCTGAAGCCGCATGAATGTAGCCTTTGCCTTCTGAGTAAACTTCAGAGTTTGGATCGAATCGTTTTTCTTCTTTAAAACCGCCTCTAATATCGGTAATTGGCGAACCTACTTTTGGTTTTGCTGAGTTTCCGCCTAACGGAATAAAATCACCTAAATCACTTTCTTGTACTTGGTATTCTAAACAGGTTTTCCAGGTATTCCAAAAACGCCCATGCGGCCCGTAGCAATGGTATAAAATACCGCTATCGCGTTTTTTGTCTAGTCGTGGTTCCCACTTTTTGTCGCCCCATTTAAATAACACACTTAAGTGATAATTTGAGTAAGATGCTTTTGATGATATACAACCAAAAATTTCGCCTGTAATTTTTAAAACAGGTTCGCCATTTTCTTCAATAATAGAAAACACATTTTTTAAGTTGTTGTTTAAACCTATGGGTTCGCCTGAATTCATTTTATCCGATTGATAGGTGCCTTCTGGTAAATCTGTAACCGAGGAATGCGGAATGCTTAGCCAGATATCAAAATTGCTTAAATCTTTATCTAATAAAGCAATAGATTGTCCTTTTTTTTGAGAAAAAGCTGCCATACCAATGCAGGCAAACAGCAAAAATAATTGTTTGGTTTTCATATATTTAGTTTGGTTTTTTTCAAATATATGAATTAATACAAAACATAAAAGCCTACATAACTTAAAATATTATGCAGACTTTTATAGTAAGGTTTTAATAGGCTATTCCTTTTCCCATTCGGTATGGAAAATGCCTTCTATGTCTAATCTTTCGTAGGTATGCGAACCAAAATAATCGCGTTGCGCTTGTATTAAATTTAATGGCAAACGACTAGAGGTGTAAGCATCGAAATAGGTTAACGAATTTGATAAACCTGGTACAGGAATTCCGCTTTTAGCAGCATAACTTACCAATGTTCTTGCCGAAGCTACGGTAGACTGTATTTTTTCAACAAATTTTGGTGCTAAAAGTAAATTTTTAAGTTCTGGGTTATCGTTGTAAGCTTCAGTAATATCGGCTAACAAAGCAGCTCTAATAATACAACCTGCTCTCCAAATTTTGGCAATAACAGCTAAATCGCAGCCATAACCATATTCTTTCGATGCATCTGTTAATTGGTGTAACCCTTGTGCGTAGGTAATAATAAATGCAAAATACAAGGCTTCTTCGGCTAGCTTGGTTAACTCGGCTTTATCAATAGCTTCAGGTGTTGGTCTGCCGTATAATTCATCAGCTAAAATACGTTCGTCTTTTAAGGCCGAAATTTCACGCATACTCACCGCAATATCTATACTTGGTACAGGAATTCCTAAATCCATGGCGTTTTGCGATGTCCATTTTCCGGTTCCTTTTTGTTTGGCTTTATCTAGAATTTTATCAACTAAATCGCCATCACCTTTATCATCTTTTTCAGTAAAAATATCGGCAGTAATTTCAACTAAAAACGATTGTAATCTTCCAGAATTCCACTCAGAATACGTTTTATGAAGCTCGCTGTTAGTTAAGTCACCTGCTTTTTTAAGTAAATCGTAAATTTCGCTGGTAAGTTGCATTAAGCCATACTCAATACCATTGTGAACCATTTTTACATAATTTCCGGCCGATTTTTTACCCATGTAGGCCACACAAGGTTCGCCTTTGTATTTTGCAGAAACCGCTTCAAAAATGGGTTGCACCACTTTATAAGCTTCGGCATCGCCACCAGGCATAATACTTGGGCCTTTTCTGGCGCCTTTTGCGCCACCAGAAACACCGGCTCCAAAAAAGTGAATGCCTTTTTCTTCTAAATAGGCATCTCTACGATCGGTATCTGTATAAAACGAATTTCCGCCGTCAACAATAATATCACCTTTATCTAAATGAGGGATTAAGCTATCTATTACAATATCAACTACTTTTCCAGCAGGCACTAAAAGCATAATTTTTCGTGGTGTGCTAAGTGCATCAATAAATGTTTTTAAATCGGACGATGCGTTTACTTTTTCTGTATTTCCGCCTTCTTCTATTAAAGCATCTACCTTTTCTTGATCTAAATCGTGGCCAAAAGCCGAAAAGTTATTGTCTGCTACATTTAATATAAAGTTGCGGCCCATAACACCAAGACCAACCAATCCGAAATCGTATTTTTTATCGCTCATAATTTGTAGTTAAATTTAAGTGAAATCGACTAAAATCCTTTAAACACCTAGAAAATAAAGCGTATATTGAATGCCGAAAAACACAGTGTTTCAAAAGTAAAATAAATTATTTAGTTATTAATGAAATAGGTTTTAAAAAAGCTTACTTTTCAATAAATTAACAAAACAATATGAAGTCTATGGACGAGCAGATGCTTATCATTTTTGGGGCATCGGGCGATTTAACAAAACGAAAATTAATTCCTGCATTATACGATTTACATAAAGGTAATTTTTTACCCGAAAATTTCGTGGTTTTAGGAACCAGTCGCAGCGACTTATCTGACGACGATTTTAGAAACCGTGTGGTTTTTAATAGTGAGTTTTTAAAAGATGATGCTGAAAATAGCGACGCTACAAAAGCCGAATTTGCCAAAAAACTTTTTTACAAAGATTTAGGCGATGGCTACGACACAGATTTTACACCGCTAAAAGAAAGAATACACGAACTTAATAGCAAGTTTAAAATAAACCACAATTTTGTGTTTTATTTTTCATTGCCACCAAGTATTTACGAAACCGTTGCTAAAAATTTAGCAGCTGTAGATTTAAGTGTGGAAGGTGTTGGCTGGAAACGTTTAATTGTTGAAAAACCCTTTGGTTATAGCTTAGAAACAGCGAAAGAATTAAACATTGGCTTACAAAAGTATTTTAAAGAATCACAAATTTACCGAATAGACCACTATTTAGGTAAAGAAACAGTACAAAACTTATTGGTAACCCGTTTTTCTAATACCATTTTTGAACCACTTTGGAATCGAAACTACATTCGTCACGTAGAAATTACTAATGCCGAAAGTGTTGGGGTTGGTAATCGTGGTGGTTATTACGACAAATCTGGTGCATTACGCGATATGTTTCAAAATCACTTAATGCAAATTGTATCGATAGTTGCTATGGAACCGCCAATTAGCGACGATCCTGAAGAAATTAGAAACGAAAAGGTTAAGGCGTTAAAATCGTTACGAATAATGGACGACGAAGAAACCCTTTTTAATCATACCATTCGTGGGCAATATACAAGCGCCATAATAAATGGTGAAACCGTAAAAGGTTACCGTGAAGAAGAAGGTGTAGATCCAGAATCGACCACAGAAACCTTTGCAGCTATTAAATTTTATATAGATAATTGGCGTTGGAAAGATGTGCCTTTTTATGTGCGTACTGCTAAGCGAATGCCAACAAAAGTTACCGAAATTGTAATACATTTTAAACCGTCGCATCATCACATTTTTAAAGATCAAGATTTTGATACCGATAATAAACTTATTATACGCATTCAACCAGACGAAGGAATTTTAATGAAGTTTGGTGTAAAAGTACCAGGGCAAGGCTTTAATGTTGAGCGTGCTAATATGGATTTTTATTATTCTGATTTAGATGAAGGCAACAATATTATGGAAGCTTACGAACGCTTGTTGCTCGATGCCATGCAAGGCGATGCTACGCTTTATGCACGTGCCGATGAGGTTGAAGCAGCTTGGGCTTTTGTAGATCCAATTTTAAAATATTGGAACGAAAGCAAATCGGCCATTGTACATGGTTATTCTGCTGGTGTTTGGGGGCCTTTACATGCCGACGATTTAATTGAAGGACGTGGTTTTTGGAGAAATCCTTGTAAAAACTTAGCCGATGAGCCTTCGTATTGCGTATTAAATATTAAAAATAATGGAACTGAAAATTTATAAAGACAAAGCCGAAGTTGCCAAATACTTCGCGATATATTTAAAAGAATTAATTAGAACTAACGATAAATTAACCATTGCCTTATCTGGCGGAAGTACACCAAAAGTGATTTTTGATTATATCGCCGAAAACTTTAACGATTTAGATTGGAGCAAAGTATTTTTGTATTGGGGCGACGAGCGTTGCGTACCACCAACAAACGAGCAGAGCAATTACTTAATGACGGTTGAGCATTTAATATCTAAAATTGATATACCTCAAGAAAATATTTTTAGAGTTTTAGGTGAAGAGTGCCCAAATGAAGAAGCCAAACGCTATGCTATGGTTTTAAATGAAACTTTAGAAATAGAACATGATATTCCGCAATTCGATTTAGTTATTCTTGGAATGGGTGATGATGGGCATACTGCTTCTATTTTTCCTCACGAAATAAACCTTTGGGATGCAGCCGAAAGTTGCGTTGTGGCAACACATCCAGAATCGGCACAAAAGCGTGTGTCTATTACCGGCAAAATTATTAATAATGCGAAGCAAGTAGCCTTTTTAGTAACCGGAGCGAGTAAAGCAGAAAAAGTTGACGAAATTATTAATACTGCCGAAGTTTCTAAAAACTATCCTGCAAGTTTAGTAAACCCAGCAAGTGATAATTTATATTGGTTTTTAGATGAAGATGCAGCTGTTAAAATAAAATAATTTAACAACCGCAATCACCATTACCACACGATTTTTTTGAAGATTTTTTGCCTTTAAAAACAAATTTCTTCAATAAAAATACCACCGCAATTACTAACGTAGATATAACGAGTATGTTTTGTATCAAGTTATTCATGTGGTATTAGTCGTTTTATTTTCAAATTATTTCAAAAACTGAAAAGCAATTAGGGCGGTAACATAAGCTAAACCACTCATAAAAACCAGTTGAAGCATTGGCCATTTCCAGCTGTTGGTTTCGCGTTTTACAATGGCTAGCGTACTCATACATTGCATAGCAAAAGCGTAAAATAATAACAACGAAATACCACTTGCTAGAGTAAAAACTTTGGTGCCGTTACTATACGTTTCGGCAGCCATTTTACTTTTTATGGTGTCTTCATCTTCATTATCGTTGGCACTACCAACACTATAAATAGTTGCTAAAGTACCCACAAAAACCTCGCGAGCTGCAAACGATGTTACAAGTCCGATACCTATTTTCCAATCGTAACCTAACGGTCGAATAGCAGGCTCAATGGCTCTTCCAACAATACCAATATAACTGTATTCTAGCTTGTGTGCTGCAATTTTATCGTCTAATTCGGTTTCAGAAAGTGTCGGATTTTCAGTTTTTACAATCGTTTCAGCATTATTAAAATTATCACCAGGGCCGTACGATGCAAGTACCCAAAGCACAATGGAAATAGCTAAAATTATTTTACCAGCTTCTAAAATAAAAGTTCGCGTTTTTTCGTAAACACTTAAAGCTACATTTTTAAATAACGGAATTTTATAACTTGGCATTTCCATTACAAAGTAACTTTTACTCTTTATTTTTAAGACTTTATTTAAAGCATAAGCCGAAACTATTGCTGTTAAAAAACCAATAATATAAAGACTCATTAAGGTTAAAGCTTTGTAACTCATTCCTAAAAATGTGCCTTCAGGAATTACTAGTGCAATAATTATAACGTAAACAGGCAACCTTGCCGAACAGGTAGTAAACGGTGTAACTAAAATGGTAATAAGGCGTTCTTTCCAATTTTCAATATTTCTAGCGGCCATAACAGCAGGAACAGCACAAGCGTTTCCAGAAATTAAGGGCACAACGCTTTTTCCACTAAGGCCAAAACGCTTCATAATATTGTCCATTAAAAATACAACACGACTCATATAACCACTTTCTTCAAGCAGGGCAATAAATAAAAATAAGAATGCAATTGGCGGAATAAAAACCATGACACCACCAATACCAGCAATAATACCTTCGGCTAATAAGTTGGTAAATACGCCTGGTGGCAAGGTGTTTTTAACCCAGTCTGCAAGCGCTGCAAAGCTTTCGTCTATAAAATCGGTTGGTGGTCCTGCCCAATCGTAAACGGCTTGAAACATTAAAAACAATATCACAAAAAAGATGAGGTAACCCCATACTTTATGCGTTAAAATTCTATCTAGTTTAATGCGTAAATCGGTAGCTGCGGCTAAATCAACCTTAAGGCCATCTTTTAAAACAGTATTTATAAACTGGTAGCGTTTTATGGTTTCTTTTTGTTGTAATCGTTTTAAATCGGCAGTATCCTTTGTTTTAAAATCGTTAATGTCGTTAAAATCGTTTCGTTGAATTTTTCCAAAATTTACATCTTGCGTAATAACTAACCAAAGTTTATAAAGCAGCTGGTTCGGGAAAGCTTTCTTTAAATTTTTAAAGTAGGCATCATCAATAGTACTTATGTCTAAACATGGTTTAGTACTAAGCACACCGTAGTTTGTAATAAACTCTTTCAATTCAATTATTCCTTCGTTTTTACGCGTACTAATAACGGCAATTTTGGTATGAAGCTGTTTTTCAAGATGAGCAATATCAAGAGAAATACCTTTTTTTACCATTCTATCGGCCATGTTTATAACCAAAAGTGTAGGTATCTCTAAATCCTTAATTTGAGTATACAGTAATAAATTACGCTTTAGATTTTCAACATCGGTAACAACTACAGCTATATCAGGAAAATCTTTGTCATTTTTATTTAAAAGTAGCTCGATAACTACGCTTTCATCAAGCGACGATGCGTTTAAACTATAAGTTCCTGGCAAATCTAAAATATGTGCTTTAAGTCCGCGAGGTAGTTTGCAAATACCTTCTTTTTTATCAACAGTAATACCAGGATAATTACCAACCTTTTGGTTTAAACCCGTTAAGGCGTTAAAAACCGAAGTTTTACCTGTGTTAGGGTTTCCTATTAAAGCAACGTTTATTTGTTTACTCATTTAGCAGTTTTTTCAATTAAAATAAGCGCAGCCGTTTCTTTTCTTATCGCTAAATGCGAACCGTTTATATTTAAATAAATAGGATCTGCTAGTGGTGCAATCTGTAATAACTCTACAGTATTACCGGGTAAACACCCCATTTCTAAGAGTTTTAAAGGAATTTCGCGAGACGACACATCTGTAATTACAGCAGTTTCTCCTTTTTTTAGATGAGCTAATGTATGTTGCAAACTTATTTAGATTGATTTTAAAGAAGCAAAAATAATGTAAAAAAGTTTCAGGTTCAAAGTTTCAGGTTTAAAGTTTTCTAAATACCACAGTGTTTTAGGGCATTCCCCTAAAGGGTCGGGCTTTTCGTTACTAGTTTTGGCTCGATGCGCACCTCGCCAAAAGCTATCCACTGCAATCCCTAATGCGGTAGGCTAACTACTGTTTGTCTTCTTCCTTTAAAATATCGATATCGTTAAGTAAACGCTCAATATCGTCTTTATTTGTGCCATCGTAAAACCCACGAATTTGTCGTTTTTTATCAATAAGCATAAAGTTTTCAGTGTGTATCATATCAAAAGGGCCTCCATCACCAAAGTCTTTTACCGCTAAATAACTTTTTCTAGCGAGTTCATAAATTTGTTTTTTATCGCCAGTAACTAAATTCCATTTACTATCAATAACACCTTTTTCTTTGGCATAACGCTTAAGTTGAGCAACAGTGTCAATTTCTGGAGTTACGCTGTGCGATAATAGCATAACTTCATCATCATCTTTAATTTCTTTTTGTATATCGGCCATGTTTTTTGTCATAATAGGGCAAATGGTTTGGCAAGTGGTGAAAAAGAAATCGGCTACATAAATTTTATCTTTATAATCATCTTGTGTAATGGTTTTACCATTTTGGTTTACAAGACTAAAATTGGCTATTTTATGATATTTACGTTGGTGTTGTATGGTGCTGTCTACCAATTGTTCATCAACCATAGCAGGTTGGTAAATGTTTAGCGGTTGGTAAACATTAAGTGTATTGTAAATTAACGCAAGAATAACTACCGATATAATTGCAAAAACTACAGCAAACTTTTTGTAATCTTTAAAAAAGGATAACATAAAATCTAAAAATTTAAACAAAAATACATTGAAAATTAGAGCTTAAAAATTAATATCAGGTATAAATTATTGTTAAATACCTGTACAAATGGCTTTGCCCTTTTTAAAGTTGGTTTAAAAGCTTACTTTTGTGCGATTATAAAAAATTGACTGAAAACACAATATGGATTTTGTTATAAAAATATCTCAGTTTTTACTGAGTCTTTCCTTACTAATTATTTTACACGAATTAGGGCATTTTATTCCTGCAAAAGCTTTTAAAACTAGAGTTGAAAAATTCTATTTGTTTTTCGATGTGAAATTTTCATTATTTAAAAAGAAAATAGGTGATACTGTTTATGGTATTGGTTGGTTACCACTTGGTGGCTATGTAAAAATTTCTGGAATGATTGATGAAAGTATGGACACCGAGCAAATGGCTCAAGAACCACAACCATGGGAATTCCGATCTAAACCCGCATGGCAACGTTTAATAATTATGCTTGGTGGTGTAACCGTTAATTTTTTATTAGCGATTCTTATTTATATTGGAATGAGTTATTATTATGGCGATAGATTTTTACCAAACGATAACATAAAAGATGGTGTTTTAATCGAAAACACAGTAGCTAACAAAGCTGGTTTATTAACTGGCGATAAAATTTTAGCAGTCGATGGATCAAAAATTACGAACTTCTCCGAAATTTCTGAAAAAGTTTTATTTGGTAAAGAAATAAGTATAGAAAGAGACGGCGTAGAGTCGACCGTTATAATGCCAGAAGACTTCTTAGCTCAATTAATAGACTCAAAAGAAAAGGATTTTATCGATTTACGCGAGCCTTTCATTATTGTTGAGGTTCCAGATTCTTCAAGAAACATTAATAGTGGGTTACAAAAAGGAGATATTGTAGTAGGTTTAAATGATATACAAACAAAATACGCCGATCAAGTTAAAACGGCTTTACAAACCTTTAAAGGACAACAGGTTACAGCAAAAGTAAAACGTGATGACACTGAAATTACATTACCATTAAAAATTAGCAACGAAGGTAAATTAGGTTTGATTTATGCTTCTGGATCTACTCCAAAAACATTAGAAGCCTTAGGTTATTACACTTTCGAAACTAAAAAATACGGTTTTTTTGAATCTTTTCCAGTTGGTTTAACCAAAACTAAAGAAAAATTAGTGTCGTATTGGGGGCAATTAAAAGCTATTTTTACGCCAAGTACAGGAGCGTACAAAGGTGTTGGTGGATTTAAAGCTATTTACGATATATTTCCAGAATTTTGGAGTTGGCAAGTGTTTTGGGGCATCACTGCATTTTTATCTATAATGCTAGGTGTTTTAAATTTATTACCTATTCCAGCTTTAGATGGTGGACATGTTATGTTTTTGCTTTACGAAATGATTTCGGGTAGAAAACCAGGAGATAAGTTTATGGAATACGCGCAAATGGTTGGTTTCTTTATACTTATTGCTTTAGTACTATTCGCTAACGGAAACGATATTTATAAAGCTATTTTTAATTAATAAAATCGCAGAGAAAAAAAACAAATATTTTTTGTTTTTGTTTTTGCAGAATATAAAATAATATATATATTTGCGCTCGCTAAGACAAAGCACAACCTTCCTCAGTAGCTCAGTTGGTTAGAGCATCTGACTGTTAATCAGAGGGTCGCTGGTTCGAGCCCAGCCTGAGGAGCAAAAAGCCTAACAGAAATGTTGGGCTTTTTTTATGCATTAAACTTTCCTTGTTTTTACTACGTTTACGTTATTTAAGCTTCAAAATTAAATCTATTAGTGTTATAGCTTTTTGGTAAAATAGGGTGCGAAAAAGGTACCTATTAATATAACAAGGTTGTCGTTTGGTTTTTGTATAATAAATGAAGCTGTATTAACTTCTTTTAAATGCCAATTAAAAAGCTTTATTAAGTCATTATTTCAATTATAATTCATAAAAATATAGCTTAAGTTTCGCTATATAAAAATGTAGTTTTCGTTATTTTTGCTGTATGCAAAAAATACTAGCTTATCCTTTAACGGTAATATATTTTATTCTTTTTGGGTTAACATTACTAATTTTTCATCCCATTCAGTGGTTTTGTAATAATGTTTTTGGTTATAAAGCATTAAAAATTAGTGTCGATTGGCTTCAGTTTTTTATTATGCGTTGTTTAAACGTTTTAGGTACTCGTTTTACCTACGTAAATCCGTATAAAATTCCAGAAAAAACGCCATTAATAATTATTGCGAATCACCAGAGTATGTACGATATTCCACCATTAATTTGGTATTTACGCAAGCATCATGTAAAGTTTATTAGCAAAAAAGAACTTGGTAAAGGCATACCTAGCGTATCTTATAATTTACGTCATGGCGGCTCGGTTTTAATAGAACGCAAAAATCCAAGACAAGCCTTACCTGCAATTATGAAATTTGGTGAATACATAGAAACAACAAAACGTGCTGCTGCCATTTTTCCTGAAGGTACTAGAAGTAAAAATGGGAAACCAAGAGTATTTCAAACAAAAGGACTGGAAATACTGTTTAAAAAAATACCATCGGCTTTAATTGTTCCAGTTACCATTAATAACTCATGGAAATTGGTTAAATTTGGTAAATTTCCTATGGGTATAGGTGCTCATTTAAAAATTCAAGTTCATAAACCCTTGAAACTTTCCGATTTCGAAGATAAACAAGCACTTATTAACACCATTGAATCAACAATAAAAGAAGCTATTCATTAAAAAACTAAATAAAATGTCATTAAAAAATGTAAGACTAGAAGTTATGCAATTTCTAGAAAAAGATGTAGAGACATTAATAGAAAAATATTTAATTCCGATCGATACTATCTGGCAACCAACCGATTTTTTACCAAATTCTGAAGGCGATACTTTTTTCGACGAAATTGAAGAAATTAGAGAGCTATCAAAAGAATTGCCTTACGACTTTTGGGTAGTATTAGTAGGTGATATGATTACCGAAGAAGCTTTACCAACTTATGAATCGTGGTTAATGGATGTTGAAGGTGTAGATCAAGTAGGACAACCAAATGGGTGGTCAAAATGGGTTAAGCACTGGACTGCAGAAGAAAACCGCCATGGCGACGTACTTAATAAGTATTTATACTTATCGGGAAGAGTAAATATGCGAGAGATTGAAAAAACTACGCAATATTTGATTTCAGATGGATTTGATATTGGAACCGACAGAGACCCTTACAAAAACTTTGTTTACACCAGTTTTCAAGAATTAGCAACTTATATTTCACATAACCGTGTGGCAAAAATTGCAAAAAAAGCTGGTAATAAGCGACTAGGTAAAATGTGTCAAATAATTTCGGGCGACGAAATGCGTCATCATAATGCTTACGCTGAATTTGTAGATCGTATTTTTAAAGTAGATCCAAGCCAAATGATGATGGCTTTTTACTACATGATGAAGCAAAAAATAACTATGCCAGCACATTTTTTACGCGAGTCTGGAGATAAAATAAGTACAGCTTTTGAAGAGTTCTCAAACACAGCACAGCGCATTGGTGTTTATACCTCAACTGATTATGTAGATATTCTTCAAAAACTAATTAATCGTTGGGAAATTGATAAGGTAACTAACTTAACAGACGAAGCTGAAAAAGCTAGAGATTACCTAATGAAACTCCCTAACCGTATGTATAGATTAGCCGATCGTATTAAAATTCCAGAAAACTCATATCAATTTAAATGGGTAGAACCCGCAGCAAATAAATAGTTTGTAATGACACAAGAACAAATTATTAATGAAACAAAGCTGTTTGTAAAAAAAACTTTGACAAATGCCGAAGGCGGCCACGATTGGTTTCATACATTAAGGGTTTACAACAATGCTTTATTGATTGCAAAAAGTGAAACTGTAGATTTACTAATAGTTTCAATAGGCGCTCTCCTTCACGATATTGCTGATAGTAAATTTTATGATGGAGATGAATCTGTTGGACCTCATATGGCGCGCGAATTTTTGTTTAAATTAAATATTGACTCTACTATAATAGAGCATGTTATAAACATAATTAAACATATTTCCTTTAAAAATTCACTCTCAGGAAAAGTAACTTTTACATCAAAAGAATTAAAGGTTATTCAAGATGCTGATAGGCTAGATGCAATTGGCGCTATAGGTATTGCCAGATGCTTTAATTATGGAGGATTTAAAAACAGACCCATGTTTGACCCAGCCATAAAGCCAAATTTAAACATGACTAAAGCTGAATACAAAACATCAACAGCACCTACAATTAATCATTTTTATGAAAAGTTATTACTTTTAAAAAATAAAATGAATACTGAAACTGCTAAAAAACTTGCAAGCAAAAGACATAAATATATGCTTGAATTTTTAAATCAATTTTATAACGAATGGGATGGTAAGTCTTAAACCGCTTTTTGTGCTGAATCTTGGATAATTAACTTAATTTCTTTGCGATAGTTTGACGCCGTTTTTCCTGTAATTTCGGTAAACTGTTTGTTAAAATGCGAAAAATTATTAAATCCGCATTCGTAACAAATATCGGCTATACTCATTTGGCTTTCATTAAGTAATTTTGTTGCATGAACAACCCTGTATTCATTAACCAATTGCGTAAAAGTCTTTCCTGTAGCTTTTTTGAAATATCTACAAAATGCCGGAACTGTCATACTTACTTTATCCGCTATTTCATCTAATGAAATATGATTTTGGAAATTTTGATTTACATATTTAAATACAACATCAATTTTTGAACTATCTTGAGCTTCAGCTTCAAAAGCGAAACCATCGGCATTTAATAATTCATAATCGTCGGTTGTTGCTAAATATTCTAAAATTTCCAAAAACTTAATAACTTTCATCAAGCCTTCATAATCATTTAATTCTTCAATTTTAGGACCTAATTTTTGTTTTGTATTCACTTTAAAGCGTATACCCTTTTTAGCTCTATCAAATAGTGCAGCTAGATTTGCGCTTTCAGGAACGTTTAAAAATTCTTCACCTAAAAAATCAGCTTTAAACTGAATGGTTGTTTCTGTACCAGTAGCTGTTAATCTATCTGTAAATCCATTATGAGGCAAATTAGAACCCATTAAGATTAATTGACTATTATTGAAATATGATAAATGATTACCAATATGCGTTTTACCCTGACCTTTATTTACATAAATAAGCTCTAACTCTGGATGAAAATGCCAATAAGCAGCATTCTTATCAAGAGTATCAACGTGTTGTTTTATTAGAATTGAACTACCAAAACTGGGCGTAAGTTTTCTAAAAGTAGGTTTTTTATTAATCATAATAATTAGTATTTAAGGACAACGATACTATTACAGTACAAAATTAACATTTATTATGCATACATTGTACATATATTTCTCAAAAATATATGTTATTTTAACATTATCATCAATTAACAATTTATTAACTGTTAATTTAGCATATAAACTAGATAAAAAAATTGTTTTTATCGATGAAATACGTTTTTATATTTGTAATGTTAAACATTATAAAATATATCAATGCTTAACTAAATAAAAAAACCTTAATAAAAACAATTTAGTGTTTTATTAAGGTGTGTTTAGATAATCGTTGACAATATATACTCTTATTAGAGTAACAAAATTCATTAATAATTAGTTTAATGTCTTATTTAGTTTAGTTGGTAAAAGTGAGCTGTGGTGGCTCACTTTTTTTATTGCCTTATTTAGTTTAGTTAATATTTTGTGAAAATAACACAAAAAAACAATTCTACAAAACAATTTTTAACTTTTTTACCTTTTAACTATGCTATATTAACTTTAATATGAAATCTTAGTTAATATAGCATACAAACTCATCAATTTCATTTATTTTTTTAATAAAATTCTATTTTAAATTTGCATTGTTAAACATTATTAAAATAATTATCGAAATCATTTTTATTTTAATAGACTTAAAAAATTGGTGGTAGATTTTTTTAAGTCTATTAAAATAAAAATCGATAAAATATATACTCTAACAGAGTGACAAAATTCATTAATAATTAGTTTAATGTCTTATTTAGTTTAGTTGGTAAAAGTGAGCTGTGGTGGCTCACTTTTTTTTT
>NZ_JTDW01000028.1 GCF_000943565.1 Neotamlana sedimentorum | reverse complement strand
ACCCCTTACTTTCCATACACAATTACGTTGTGGCACATTAAGACAAACATCCGTAATAGCATCAAACTAACTGAAATAAAGAATGGCAAATAGCAAAATCCAAGACTTCTTCAACCGAAAATTTTTTGAAATACCAAAATACCAAAGAGGTTATGCCTGGAACAAGGAAAATGTAAGAGACCTTTTTAATGATATTCGTGAGGCAGAAGAAGTAAAATCTTCACATTACATCGGAACTGTTGTATTATCAAAATCTAAAAAAAGTGACAGAGTATTTTTTATAGTTGACGGACAACAAAGAACCACTACCATAACAATGATAATTAACGCTTTAATAAAAAAATTATCACCCGATGACGCTTCATTTTATAGAAGATTTTACATAACTGAAAACAATGTAAACCGACTAAAACCACTTGGAAAAGAAAAAGATTTTTTTGAAAAGTTGTTAGACGGTAAATCTTTAGAACCTAAAAACAAAAGTCAAAGACTTTTGATACAAGCTTACGAAGAAATTGAAGAACAAATCGAACAAATTAAAGACCCTTTGAGTTTTCTAAATATGATAGAAAGCCTTGAAATTCTTGAATTTATTGAAGAAAGCGAAGGAGATGCAATTAGAATATTTCAAACAGTAAATGACAGAGGAAAACCTTTGTCTAATATGGAAAAAGCTAAAAGTTTACTTGTTTATTTTTCTAATCGCTATTTAGACAAAAAATTAGATAATAAAATTAATGATGCTTTTGGAGAGATTTTCCAAATGTATGACGAAATAAAATTTAAGGGAGAAGAATTAGGGATAACCTTAATAGGTAGCGATAAGTTTAGTGAAGATACCGTTATGCGTTATCATTTTGTAGCTTATAACGATGAAGATTATGATGCAACCGCAGGTTATGTACTTAACTTTCTAAAAAAGAGACTAAATAGCTATAGGAAAGTTGGAAAAAAAGTTGGCTACCAAAAAGTTGAAGATTTTATAACAGATTATATGGAGAGTTTACAACTTTTCTTTCAAAGTTTAAATACCTTAATAAAAAGAGCTGATAAGAAAAAACAGTATTTTAAATTATTTTCCATTTTAAATCTTTCCGCAACTTTATATCCTTTAATTGTTAAGTTAGAAATGCTTGGAAAATTAGAAAACAAACTTCCAAATGCTAACTACAAGAAGTTTACTTTTCTTGACTTAATAGAACTAATTGATGTTAGAATATATAAAACAAGAGGTACTGACCCAAGAGCAGATATTTCAAGATTTGCTTGTAGACTAAATCAACATTCAAAAGATGAGGATATTCAGAATTGGCTATTATGGTATAATAAACACTGGATGAATAAACCAAGTTTTATGAATTATTTGAACGGGTATATTTATGGAAATCGTGCCTTACCACATATTTTCGTTGAATATTCAGAGAATTTAAGAGGAACTGAATTCACAATGGATGAATTGAAAAAAATAGCAAATGACAGAAGATTTAATCCTACAATTGAACATATTTTATCTCAAAAACCAAAATTCACTTTGAAAAGTCACGGATTTAAAAGCACAGAGGAATATTTAGAATACGAACATAGTCTAGGAAATTTATGTGTTTTAGAAAAAAATCTAAATAGCGGAGCTCAAAACAAAAGCACTTTTGAAAAAGTAAAAGTTTATGATAAAAGTATTTTTAAAATGACCAAAAACATAGCTTCTCAAATTTCAACTAAAAGTGAATTTAAGAAAAAAGACATCGAAGAAAGAACGGAATTGTTAGCGGAATATTTTATTAAAAAATGGTGGTGCTAAATAACGTGCCACAACAACGTGTATAAAACATAGCTAGCAAGTGCTAAATCAAAGGTTTTCCCCTAATTTACAAAGTCCGCCAAATTTTTAAATTTGGCTTTTAGAATAATAAAGATAAAAACAAAATGTAAAAATTCGGCTCGGTGCTAATCTGAAAATTATCGTATATTTATACGCTACGTTTCATACACCAACCGTTAGGCGTAATAAAACCAAACACTCAACAAACTCTATGAATAACATTAACATTTTTGTCAGTTCAACTTGCTATGATTTATCACAAATCAGAGTTGATATTTCAGAATTTATTGAGAATTCGGGACATAATCCAATCTTATCAGAATTTGAAAATTTCCCAATTACACCAGAATTAAATACAATTGAAAATTGTATAAAAATAGTAAAAGAAAATGCTGACATTTTAGTTTTGATTGTTGGTAACAGATATGGAAATGTTATAGAAAATGGAAAATCTATTACGAACAATGAATTTTTAGTTGCTAAACAAAAAGGTATTCCAATTTTCTGTTTCATTGATAAAAGCACTTTAAATGCATTGAATTTTTGGAAAAAAAATAAAGATGCCGATTTTTCTCATATTGTAGATAATACTGAAATATTTGAATTTATAAGTAACATAAGAGAAAGTTCTAAAATTTGGACTTTTCCATTTGAGAAAGCACAAGATATTATAAGAACTCTAAAAGTTCAATTATCTTATTTATTTAAAGATAGTTTAAAAGCCAAAAGCATAATTGACGAAAAAATTTCTGACTTCTTTAAGCTTAATCTATCAAATAAAGCATTACAAATAATTGTTGAAGAGGACACAATGTTTGAATATATGTTTTTAGCCCAAGTTTTCATTGATGAAATTCAAAAAAAGGAATTTTTAAAAAACGACATAGAATATTCAATCTTAATTGAACCCAAACACATTGTGAATGATTTGTATGACATTCCTAATTGGGCACAAGAACGAATTGCAACAGCTCAAAACATAGTTGGTGGATTTTCTAGTTTAGTTAATAATGCTTTATTAAAGTTTTTGAATGAACCTGGAAAACCAGCTGATTTAAAAGGACTTTATTATACTGCAATGAAATATGCTCAATTATATGAAAGCCTACTGAATTGGAGTATTGAAACAAGAAGCACCTATATAGAAGAAAGTTGTAACCACGTCAAAATGGATCTTTCTGAATTAGTATTAAAACCATCTGAACAAATCTGGAATTTTCCATTCAAAATAAAAAAGCAATTAGAAAAAGTTAAAGAAAAAGTTCTTAATGGAGAAAAAGATATAAATCTAGAAATAGAACTAACTTTGGAATTGGATAAAAATGTTCTCGAAAGAATTCATAGAAATACTAGCGAATTAAGCAATAGTTTAAATTAAAATTACTACGC
>NZ_JTDW01000027.1 GCF_000943565.1 Neotamlana sedimentorum | reverse complement strand
AAAGAATTCATAGAAATACTAGCGAATTAAGCAATAGTTTAAATTAAAATTACTACGCCTAACACCGTATATAATTTATTGCTAGTTCTAGCCTACTTACGAAAATCCTCGCGGATTTTCTATTCGGTTTTTATTTACTAAATTAGGTGCTTGAAACACGCAACAAACCATATACAAACACGTTAGCCACAATGTAATCCAATCAATGAGCAAAAGAATAATAACGATAATGATTTTGACTTCTATCTTAAACTTCTTCGGTTGCAAAGAAAAAAACGAGCCGAAAAAAGAAAAATCCGAAATGGACTTGCTTATTGAAAATAGTATTGACGAATTTAATAATCGGACAATTTATAAAACCTTGACTTCTGAAATTTTGGACTCAATTTCTGACGACAAATTGGAACAGGCAATTATGGATAATATTGACACCAAATTCCAAGACGTAGAACAATACACTTTGGACAAAATATCTAAATTGACCAATGGACAACAGGCAGTTTTTTCCACTTGGTGGTTGGAAGCCGAAGTTAACAATGGTGGATTTAATCAATTCTATTTCAATTCAAGCGGACAATTTGCGGAAATGGCAGAAGTCGGATTTATGACAATTGGGGCGGATAAGTTTTCTGAATTGACAAAACGAGCGAATAAAATTTATTCAGAAAACAAACAGAGACTTGAGGAATTTGATGATGGAACAATGGAAAGTTTTAGCGAGTCTTATAAGGACAATCCTCTCAATGATAAGGACATTGAATTTTACAACCTTTATGATTCCGAAAAAATTGGAGAATTAAAAATAAAATACATTCGAGAAAACAAAAACGAATTTATAACTGAATAATAAAACACAGTGGCTAACAATGGCTATAAGTAATTGCTTGTTTTCGCCTACTTTGGAAATTCCTGCGGAATTTCCAACTTGGTGTGTACTTAAAAAGTTAACCGCTAAACCACGCAACTACTCATAGCCGAGAGCGTTGTGGGTAATTTAAGAAAGATGAGGCATTCCAGTTCCAGTTTCAACAAAACTCTTTAAACTTTGAGTTACAAATCTTTCCCAAGCAGGAAAACAAATCTCATAACAGTTTAACTCGGGAACTAATCCATTATGTGCGAAATTTAGAATTGTTGCGTTTTGACCTTTATCTTCCAAAACCCATTCAACAAAAGTTCCTTCCCACTCTTTTTCAATTCCTTCATAACCATTGTGAATATGTTTAGCCTCAATACATTTCCATACTATTTTTCTATTAGGTTCAAATTCGGAGATTTTAAACTTCCAATAAGTACTATCAAAACTTGTTGTGAATTCATCACCAACTGAAGAAACTGAATTATCTGTATTTCCCCACCATTTTTGGACGTGTTGTGAAATAGCATTGAATACTTGTTGTGTAGTTCCATTAATAGAAACCATTGTTGTGTATGACATAATTTAATTTTAAAATATTAATAGTGCTTGCGAATTACAAGTGCAAATATATAAAAGTACTTTTATTTTACAAGTGCATTTTTATATATTTGCATATGAAACAGATTGAAAGAAGGTCGGACTGTCCAATTAGCTTATCGCTTGACATTTTTGGAGACAAATGGACTTTACTAATTTTAAGAGATTTTATTTTCTTTAACAACAGACACTTTAACGAGTTAGTAACAGTTGAAAAAATATCTACAAATATTCTTGCTGACCGATTAAATCGACTACTTGAAAATGATATTGTAAAAAAAGAAGTTGATAGGAATAATAAATCTTCATATCTGTATTCGTTAACAGAAAAAGGAATTGATTTAATTCCGATTGTTATTGAAATTTATAAATGGGGAGCAAACAATATTGACGGAAATAATGCTAATAGTGAATTTAAAAATGAAGTGAATTCTAATTTTAATAAAGTGACATCGGAAATAGTTGACCGAATAAAAACTACCCACAACAACGTATATAAAACATAGCTATTATAGGCTTTCCGAGAGGTTAGTATATATTTGCTGAGACCGCCAAATTTTTAAATTTGGCTTTTAGTAAAATAAAGATAAAAAGAAAAATTTAAAAATTCGGCTTGTGTATAATCCGAAAGGAAAGCGTCTTTTTACACGCTACGTTTCATATACAAACCGTTGTAGCCAATTAAACCAAAATGCCGAAAAGACCCAAACAACATCAGTTAGAAGATTTATCAAGAGCTAAATTTCAGCTTTGTCTTCCCGAAAAATGGGTTATAAGAGATAAAGACAAAGATTACGGAATTGACTGTGAGGTTGAATTATTTGACGATGACGAAAATTCAACTGGACTTTTATTTTATGTACAATTAAAAGCTACAGCTTCAAAGAAAGAATCTGAAATCTTCAACATTGACTTTAAGATTGACACTTTAGAATACTTTAAACAACTTGAAATCCCTGTTTTATTAGCTAGGTATTCTCAACATCTTGATAAAACTTATGTAAAATGGATTAATGAAGTTGACCTAACTTTTGCCAAAGAGAAAGCAAAAACCTTTAGAATTAAAATTGACAAAACGAATGAATGGAATGAACAATCAGAAATTCGAATTGAAAATGATTTAAAAAACGTAAGAATATTAAACTCTGGTTCATTTAATTTCCCTTTGTCATATTCCATAAATTTTGAGGATGACAATATTCAAGGACTTTCAAATAGTCAACTCAAAATTCAATTAAGAAATGAACTTAGAGAATATTCAGATTTTTTAGAATATAAATCGAACGATGAAAATTACCTGATAAACATCAGTATTGATAAAAACGTTTTATTAGTACAAACGAGTATTCTTAAAGGTGTATTTTTCCATAACCTTGATAAAAGACCTAAAGAGAATTTCATAGAAGAATTATCATTAGATATTTTACTAAGTCTATCAATATGTATGGTAATGGTTGGTCAAATCGACTATTGTGGAAAAATAATATTTGACAACGAATTAGAAAACAGATTAATTGAAAAGGAAGAATTATTATTGAGATTATTGCCTATATTAATTTCTAGTTCATATTTTGAAAATTCATTAAATTTAATAAATGATGCACTAGACAATCAAGAAAATGAAATAATTTTATTTCCTGCAGTTGCATCAATTTTACTTAAATCTGACACTAAAATCAAAAAGCGTATAGCTCTAATAGAGTCATTTTTCAAGTCTCAATTAGAAAAAGCTGAAAAACTTAATCTTGATAGTTTAATAGCTACTTCTCGCTATAATTTAGGTAACTTCTATCGAAGTAAAGACAGACATAAGGAATCTATAAATAACTATGTCCAAGCAAAGAGATATGATTCAAATTATTTAAAAAGGTCTTACTACTACAGAGAAATAGCTGGAGTTTGTTTTGAGGCTAACAAATTTAAATTTTCTGCTGATTTCTATAAAAAATCTATCGAACTTGGAGCTTCAAATGATACTAAATCTCTTTTGGGAGATGCATTAATGTTTTCAGGTAATTATAAAGAAGCAGATAATGTATTTCAGAATTACATAACTACCACAGAAACACCAAATGAAGAATTTTTACTAAAAGCTATTCTTCTTCAAAACATAATAGAAAACGAGAAAATAGATTCACAAAACAGAAAACCAGAAGAAGCAGATAAAATAGCAGGTGATAAACCTTCTATTGAAGATATTGAAAAAGCCTTTAATAAAGATTTACTCTCAAGTCTAGCTTGGTTTAATCTAGGAATGATAAAAAAAGATGATGCTAATTTTCAAGAAGCAACTTTTTGTTTTGCAATGTGTGCAAGTATAAATCTTTGGGATATTGAAGCTTGGACTTTTGCATTTCTATCATTTATTAATTCTGGTAAAGAAGGAGACCTTTTAATTGGCTCACTAATATTAAAAACAGCATATTGGCACAATCGAGATGAATTCTTAATGCATCTTTATGGTATTCTCGAACAAGACAATGAATCGAATGCGGAAATCATAAAAATGATTGATAAAATTCTTATAGCTGACAATAAAATGAATGAAAAAAGTGCAGTTCTAAGAATTCTTGATGGAGAAAAATATAAAGAATTTGAACTGAAAAAATAACTGGCTACAACACCGTATATAATTTATTGCTAGTTCAAGCCTACTTACGAAAATCCTCGCGGATTTTCTATTCGGTTTTTATTTGCTAAATTACGTGATAAACCACGCAACAAACCATATACAAACACGTTGTGAGCAATTAAAACAAACATTCGTAATAAAAGAATGAGTAACGAAATTGGAGAATTAGGAGAAGGTATTTTTAATGTTGCTATTTCTCGTGACTATAAATTTAGACCACGACATTTAGGAGAAAAATGGCCTGCATCTGACTTTTATGTTGAACTAATTGGACCAACTGAAATCTTCTTTTTTATTGTTCAAGTAAAAGCAACTGAAAGTGGAATAAACAACAAAGGGAATTTAAGAGTAAAGGTTCCAAAGAAAAAATTACACGATTTGAATTCATACTACTGTCCTACTTATGTTGCAGGAGTTGACAACGATACTGAAGAGGTTTATTTGGTGTCTGTAAATACAAGACGCAGAAAAGGAATAAGTAGTCTTCCGACTAAATTTGTCTTGAACAAACAAAACCGAATCAAGTTATTTGAAGAAGTCCAAAAATTTTGGCTGAATTCTGATATTAAGACTTATAAACGTAATTTCAACCATAAGATATAATGAGCAACTTTAAAGAATGGAGAGCGGAAGAAATTGTAAAAGTCTTTTTATTAAAGTCTGGTTACAAATTTGACATAGAAACATTTCCTACACCAATGTTCGATTTATTTATTAAATTAAAATCGAACTCTGAAATAAAATTTGCGATTGAGGTTAAAACAAAAAGTAGATTTCAAAGCAGAATTAATAAACAATTAAGCTCATTAAAAAGTTATAGAGATGCTGGACTAATAAATATTCCTGTATTTCTTATAAAAGTCGATGAAAGAGAAGAAGAAAGTGAATTTGACTTTTTAGTATTTCCATCATTTAAAGAAAATCAGCTTTTGATTAGAAATGAATTTAGGTTTATTAAATTGAATAAAGATAATTTCAAATTAAAAATGGATGCTGTGGAAAAATGGTATGGACGAAAATAACTGCTCACAACACCGTGTATAATTCATTGCTAGTACTCGCCTACTTACGAAAATCCTCACGGATTTTCTATTCGGTTTGTATTTGCTAAATTGGTTGCTGAAACACGCAACTAAATCATACACAAACACGTTGTACCCAATTTGAGAAAACTGTGACCAAAACTAAAGGACTAAACAATACGACATCTAAAGAATGGTTAAATTTAATAACCGAATTCTTATCGAATGGTAATTCTCAATCAACAAAAGCTATTTCGAAATCTTTAGGCTCTGAAAACAAAAAATACAATAGAAATGAGCGTGGCTCTAAATTCTTAATTCCTAAAAACAAGAATTTGAATTATGTTGCGATAAATCCTGACTTAGAAGATACTGAAATTGATAAACCCGTTACATTTTTAGCGTTTAACGGAGAAAAACTGAGTTTGAAATTAAATTATCTGACTGAATTGTTTCCTAATGTTGAATTAGTTGAAAACACATATGATGGTGGAATTCAATTATTCTTTAATCCAGTAGATAATCGATATGATTTTACAGCAGTTGCTTGTCAAATTTTTACTGACTATAAAACTCTCGATGAATTGACCGATTTGAACATTAATGGAATTTCTTTTATGTTTCAACCAAATAAATTGAAAACACGAGCTGGATATACAATGACTGAATAAAAACTGGGTACAACAAAGAACTGAGTTAAAAAACAAG
>NZ_JTDW01000026.1 GCF_000943565.1 Neotamlana sedimentorum | reverse complement strand
GCATCTGGAATAGTACATTTTATGAGTTCTAATAGGAATCGAAACAATTTAATGCCTGAAAGTATTATTATAGCCATAGAGAATGTTGACCGAGAACGAGATTTTACAGTTACAAAAATTAAGACCAAACGACCGAATAATATGGGAGGTGGAAGGATTTTTTTGAATTTCATTGAGAAAGAACTAGTACCTTATATTGATAAAAAGTATAAGACAGAACCGTTTAGAACTCTTGTTGGGCACTCTTTAGGAGGACTACTTACACTAAATTCCTATATGGATGAAAATAGCGTATTTAATGCTTACATTTCTATAGACCCAAGTATTTGGTGGAATGAGGAGATGATGAAAAACAAAGTTGATTCTATTTCCTCAATATCATTAGATAAAAAACTTTATATCGCTACTGCCAATCAAGGAGAGGCTAATTACGAAAGGAATAAACAAAGACACGACTCTCTCTATACTTTAATAACAAAGAAATCGGATAAACCTCTAAATATCGAAATAGAATATTTTGAAAAAGAAAACCATCGCTCTGTACCATTAGTAGCTTTATACGAAGGGTTAAAATATATTAATCAAGAGGAATGATTTCGAAGCTAGTAATATCAACAAATACGTTTGGTAACACCGTATATAATTTATTGCTGGCTTTTTGCCTACTTGCGAAAGTTCTTGCGGACTTTCTTGGTCGGTAATTAGTTGCTTAAAACACGCTACAAACCATATACAATCACGTTGTGTGCCATTAGGGCAAAACTGTAACAATTACTCTTTTACAGAGTCAGAATTAGTATTAAATAATAAAAATAAATAAACTATGATTGCAAATACAGAACAGAAAAATTTGATTAAGACCGCTAGAATAACTGGCTTATGGTATTTAATGATGGCTATTACAGGAATTCTAGGGTTTATGGTCTTTCATTCTCAAATATTTGTGTCTGGTAATCCTGAACAAACGCTAACAAATTTAATAGAATTAGAATCTACAGCAAGAATTAGGTTGCTATTAGAATTTGGTATCGTAATTTCTCAGGCACTTACCGCAGTTTGGTTTTTTAAATTATTTAAAGATAATTATGAATGGGAAGCCTGGACTCTAGGTATATGGGGTATGGTAAATGCTTTAGTCATTATGATAAGTGCAATTTCAATCGCCTCAGCAATAGGCATTGCAAATTCTGATATAAGTGCTATGGAAGATAAAGTTTTACTAATTCAGGTTTTTCAACATATAATTTCTAATGCCTGGGGTATTGGTGGTCTTTTCTTTGGACTTTGGCTGTTTCCTATGGGATACATAGTTATCAAATCTAAAAGAATGCCCATCTGGTTGGGAAGAGTTATTGTTTTAGGTGGTATTGGCTATGTATTAAGTACCTTAATCCACTATGCAGGCATTGATTTTAGCTTCAATGAATATCTTACGCTACCGGCAACTATTGGTGAATTTTGGATGATTGGTTATTTATTAATTTTTGGCATAAGACCTAGCTATAAGTAAAATTAAACAAAAAATGTTAAATAAAAGTTTTGAAAAAGCAAAAGAGCAAAGCAAATTATTAGAAAATGATTTGTATAAGAATCCTCATAAGTATCGCGTATTAACGGGAGATAGACCTACAGGTAATTTGCATCTTGGACACTATTTTGGCTCAATTATAAACCGATTAAAATTACAAAGTTTGGGAATTGAGACTTATATTTTAATTGCTGATTATCAAGTGTTGACAGATAGAAATGTTTTTAATGAAATTTCAAAATTCACATATGAACTAACTTTGGACTATTTAGCCTGTGGTTTAGACCCTGAAAATTATAAAACTCATATTTTTCCTCATAGTCATATTCCTGAATTAAATCAACTAACTATTCCATTTCTGACATTAGTTTCTAGTTCAGAATTAAACAAAAATCCAACTGTTAAAGAAGAAATTACTGCTTCAGGACTGAGTAATATTAATGCAGGAATGTATATCTATCCAGTTCACCAAGCTGCTGACATTTTGTTTTGTAAGAGTAATGTGGTTCCTGTTGGAAAAGACCAATTACCTCACATAGAATTAACTCGGAAAATTGCAAAGCGCTTTAATACCAAATTCAATAAAAATATTTTTACAGAACCAGTTGCACTTTTTACTGATACCCCTACTATTCTTGGGTTAGACGGTATTCAAAAAATGAGTAAAAGTCGCAACAATTCAATTATGATAAAGTCAACCGCTGATGAAACAATAAAACTAATAAAATCTGCCAAAACTGATTCAAGTCGTTATATATCTTACGACCCCCAAAACAGACCGGAGGTTTCCAACTTACTTAAGCTAGCTTCCTTATGTTCAGACATATGCCCAAAAGATATTGCTGATAAAATTGGCGACCAAGGGTCAGGAAAACTTAAAGAGCTAACAGCAGAAGCTATAAACACATATTTTGAGCCTATTAGAAAAAAAAGAATAAAGCTTGAAAAAAATAAAGACTATGTCAGAGATATTTTGCTTAAAGGTATAAGCAAAGCGAGAGAAACAGCTATTGAAACTTTAAGTGAAGTCACTGAAGCAATGAATATGAAAATATAATAGCACTACCCACAATTTAATAATAAATAACTTATAAAATTTTGATAGTAAAAAAATTAGAGAATACAACATTTGATATAATCGCTGATTGTTTTTTAAGGTCTTTCGAGAATTACTATGTTAAAGTTCCTACTGACAAAAATTATTATAAAGAGAGATGGAAAATATCAAAAGTTGATTATGCTCTTTCTTATGGAATGTTTGATGGAGATAAATTAGTTGGATTTATAATTAACGCCATAGATAAACGTAATGGAGAAAAAATAGCCTTTAATACCGGAACAGGTGTACTTCCAGAATATAGAGGAAGAAGAATAGTTAAATCGATTTACGATTTTGCTATACCAGATTTAAAAATAAATGGAGTTACAAAATGTTCTTTAGAGGTAATCATTGAAAATACTAAAGCAATAAAATCTTATCAAAGAATTGGATTCGAAATTTGTAAAACATTTAATTGCTTCAGTGGAGAAATTAAATTAATCTCAAATGCTAAAATTGAGATGAATAAAGTTGACTATAATGCTTTTGATTGGGGAAAATTACCTAATCAAAATTTATATTCTTGGGATTTTAACTTAGAAGTAATTAAAAACGGAGATTACGAATACTATCAAATTACAAAGGATAATTTTCTTGAGTCATTTTTTGTTGTAAACCCCAAAAATGAATATTTAGCACAATTTGAGATTTTAAAAGAAAGTGATGGCTGTTGGAATAGATTATTTAAAGGGATAAAAGAAGTATCAAACTCAATAAAAATAATAAATGTCGATACAAGATTAAACGAGAAAATAAATTTCATCAATTCAATTGGATTATCGAATACTGTTAATCAATATGAAATGGAAATGAATATATAAACTGTAGCCAAAAATGGCTATAATTCATTGTGGAATTGAACAAAATTTTAAAGTAATATCATAAATTCAGGCTTGATTTCACGCTTGAAAATCCATGCTGTATTTTCCACAACGAAATCATAGCTGAGACCTTTGGGCGCGCCTCACTGCGCCATACACAGTAGGCGTTAAGCGCAATGTAACTAAACTACCAACTCATCGTCTTCCATTAACAAACCAATCAGTAAATTAAAATGCAAAAAAAATTAACAGAACGAAAAGAAACTTGGAAAACAATCTTTCTATTTCTTGCAATCGTTATTCTTCTTACTTCACCTTTTCATTATGCCATAGTTAATTTATATCCATCACGAATAAATGTTGGGGCTATAATGTGGTGTCCTGCAATTGCAGCCTTCATTACCTTAAAAATAAAAGGTCGTAAGATTTCATCTCTAAATTGGAATTGGGGAAATTGGAAATATATTCGACTTTCTTATTTTATTCCTGCTTTATATGGCTTAATCACTTATATACTCATTTGGGTTTTAGGTTTTGGAAGTTTAACAAATGAAGAAGCAATTACAGATTGGGGAAAAGAACTTGGTTTGATTGGAATAGGAACTTTAAATCCTACATCAATTGCAATCATAGCTATTATCTTATTAGGAACTATCGAAGTAATTAGAGCAGCAGCAACAACTTTAGGGTAAGAGATTGGATGGCGAGGATTTTTTATTTATGAATTAAGAAAAGCAATTAAAGAAAAATTATAACTAAAAAACACAGCGGCTAATACCGTGTATAATTGCTTCGCCAGTTCGCTAAACTCTTGTCATTGCTAGTTATAGCCTACTTACGAAAGTCCTCGCTGACTTTTGCTGCGCACAGTTCGCAAAGCTCGTGTCTATCTGCGATTTATTTGTTAAATCAGTTGCTTAAATACGTAACGAATCTTACTCAATCACATTAAAACCAATATAGATCAACATATGAAAACAAAAATCACAATCTTACTATCAGCACTAATTCTGATGTCGTCATGCCAGCCATCAATCGAAGACACTGTTGATTTAAATGTTCAAAATTGGATTCATGGTTCTCAAAACTGTGAAAATAATATTGACCCACCAATTCAGGTCGTTAAGTATAATAGCAATACTTATATTTTACGTCAAAACAAGTGTATAAATTACGAAGCGCCTTTTATGTTTCTATTTTTTGGTGAGAACAAAGCGCTATTAATGGATACTGGAGCTACTCAAGAAGATGATATTTTTCCGCTTTATGAAACTGTAAATAAAATTATTAACGATTGGTCTAAAAAGAATGGAGAAGTTGAATTAATTGTTGCTCATACTCATAAGCATGGAGACCACTATGCTGGCGATGGACAATTCAAAGGAAAACCAAACACTTCTGTAATCGGTCTTGAAGTTAACGATGTACAAGATTTTTTTAAGATAGCAAACTGGCCCGAAGAAGTTGTAGATTATGATTTAGGAAATCGCATGATGAAAATAATACCAATTCCTGGACACCAAGCGTCTTCAATTGCGGTTTATGATACTTCGACGAAAATTCTCTTGACTGGAGACACTTTTTATCCTGGTAGACTATACATAAATGATTGGATTGCTTTTAAAATGAGTATTGAAAGACTTGTAAAATTCACCGACATTAATGAGGTTTCAACCATACTTGGAAATCACATTGAAATGACTCAAACAGCTGGAGTTGATTATCCCATGGGAAGTATCTACCAACCTAAAGAGCATCAACTTCCATTAAGTGTGCTCACATTAAAAGAACTGTCAAGCACTCTCACAAAATTGGGAGATACACCGACAAAACAAATTCATGATAGCTTCATAATATATCCAGTCGATTAAAAATACTGACACTAACAAAGTGTGCAGTTTGCGTAAGTATAACACCAGACGGTAAATACCTTTTCTTTAGTAGAAATGTAGGATCAGACGATTTTGAAAATGTGGATATACTTTGGGTAAGCGCGGAGGTAATAAAAAAACTAAGGAAATAAAACAACAACTTCTGCCAACAAAGATGTATACATCTCACAACTAACTAGTTACATAGTTAAAGCATATTTGGAAAAAACAGATTTATCTTTCATTAGAATCTATAATTTCATAAAATTCTTTCTTTCCTTTTACAGTAAGATAAGGATAAAGTATACTTAATAAAGTATTTGCTTTTTTTTCTATTACACTCTCATTAATTTTCCCTCCATATAATACGGTAGAATACAACCAAGTATTACTATAAAGAATCATTTGTTCGGCAAGATTTTGGCATTCCCAATCCAGTATAGATACTTTCATTAATTTATTCTTTTTTAATTGAGTAAATAAAAAGATATAACTCTCATATCGTGAATCATATATTTTATGAAAATGAGTTTTAATATTATCATTTAAATTTAATATATTGTATAAGTCTGTCCAGAAAAATTGATAATCAATCATTCGCTTCATGGTTAACTTAATTTCAATTTTTATTTGATTTATAGAAACTTCCATCTCAGAGAAACTTGAGAGTCTATAGTCAAATTCTTTTGTCATTTCAAAATATAAAGCCTCCAAAATTTCTTCACGTTTTTTAAAATGATAATTTAAATTCCCTGAACTCATCTTTAATGTTTTTGCAATCATTCTAATAGTTACTGAACTATAAGATTGCTCATTAAATAAGTGCCTTGAATTATCCAATATTTTTTCTTTTGTCGATTTCATTAGTAAACTTGTCCTAATTTAAATTATTATTAGTAAATTTGTCCTAAAATTACATAAAAACAATTAGATGAATGATATGGAACCACAAAAGAAATCCTTTAATATTAAAATACTTGTAGAAATAACAATTGTATTCCTAACTATATTGAGCATAAAACACCTTGCGGATTATTTCGACGTAATTGGTGCTGGCTCAATAGCAATTTGGTGTGGTATTATAGTTAGTACGATTTTCATGAAACAAAAAAAAATAAACTGGAAAGAGCTTGGGCCTAAGATTCCAAAAGGCACAAAAAATTGGATGATTAATATATTGATAACACTTGGCACTGTAATACTAGTTTTTTCAATTATGGGACTAATTGTAAAACCAATATTGGAAAGTTTTGGCCTAACGAACCCAGCAGGTGTAGCTGATAGATTTGCCTTTTTTATGGGAAAACCTCTTGTGTTTATAGGTTACCTAATTACAGTTGTTTGGTTTGGTGCAGCCTTAGGTGAAGAATTGTTATTTCGCGGATATTTACTAAATAGATTGGTTGATTGTACTGGAAATAATACATTGGGAATAATTATAGCATTAATTATACATGCTGTAATATTTGGAATGTTACACATTTACCAAGGATTAGCAGGTGTTATTGCCACTGGTTGTATTGCCCTTATATTTGGTTCAGTCTATTTTATAATTAAGCGAAAACTTTTTCCTATAATAATTGCACATGGAATTATTAACTCTCTTAGTCTTATTGGATTATATTTTAATAATGGCGTTATAAGTTAGAGATAAAGAATTGTATAAAACCTACAACCAACAAAGATGTATATAAAAAAAAGCAATCCTCTGCTGAGACTATCATGATGAAAGACAATATTTAAGTCATAAATTCTCTTGTCTTCAATTAGTATTTTTTTAGCAATTAATCCAAGCCTTAAATATTTCATAGCCTAAATTCCTAAAATTAATAACAAACGCTTATCTCTTCTTATTCGCGCTCATGTATTTCTTTTTTCTATTTTTAAAGAAAATACGTTGCTTTGTTATTCATATGAGTTTAAGTTATACCAAGAAAATATCAAAAACCCGTTTGTATTGGCTTTGCCAATTGATGGGCTGGTGCTTGGTGTCAACTTATTGGGCATACACCGTATATACTAGAGATAATTATGGGATTTTTTATACATTTTTAAATTATGTTTTAGATGTGGCAATTGGAATTATCTTGACGCATATGTATAGAATATATGCATTAAAAGCTAACTGGAGTCAATTGCCAATTAAAAAGTTAATTATTAGTGTAATACCAAGTATACTTTTGTTAGCGCTTCTATACGTGTTAATAAACAACTTAAAATGGTATGCGTATTGGACTTTTCTTGCAGGCGAGGATAAAAATTTCTTTGAAGCCATTATGTATTGGGATCCAATTTTACTTACAGGACTTCGATTAATGTCTATTTGGATATTGGCGTATCACTTGTATCATTACTATCAAAAAGAAGTGGTTACGGCAAGAGAGAATGCGCAACTTTCCTTAATCGCAAAACAAGCCCAGTTAGATAATTTATCAGCGCAATTGAATCCACATTTCTTATTCAACTCTTTAAATTCTATTAAATCATTAGTCATCGAAAACCCAAACGTTGCAAGAAGAGCTATTGATTTATTATCAGATTTGCTGCGGTCATCCTTATATGAAAAAGACAAAGATTTAACACCTATTAAAAATGAATTGGCTTTAGTTTATGATTACATTGAATTAGAAAAGTTGCGTTTTGAGGAACGACTGCAACTCAAAACGAATATTGAAGAAGACCTTGGTCAATATAAGATTCCCACCTTAAGTATTCAGTTGTTAATCGAAAACGCCATTAAACATGGCATCGATTTAAAAGTTGATGGTGGCGTTATTAACTTAAAAATTAAAAAGAAGGATAGTCATATTCATATTACGGTTGAAAATCCTGGAATAATTAATCAAAATAAAAGTGTTGGATTAGGTCTCGAAAATTTAAAAAAACGCTTAGAAATTCAATATAAAGGTAAGGCTGGTTTTAGTTTAACAGCGACTGAAAATAACCATGTTTGCGCAGAACTAATAATTCCAATGCATATAAACGATGAAAAGATTTAAAACCATAATCATTGATGATGAACGTTTAGCAAGAGAAGAAGTAAAACGTGCATTAGAAAAACATACAGAGTTTGAAATTATTGGTGAAGCTAGTCATGTAGATGATGCCATAACTTTAATTGAAGACTTACAACCAGACCTATTGTTTTTAGATATTCATATGCCTGGGAAATCTGGGTTTGATTTACTGGAAGAACTAACAAATGTGCCTGACGTCGTTTTTACAACGGCCTATGATCAATATGCTGTAAAAGCGTTTGAGATGAATGCTTTAGACTATTTGGTAAAACCTTTAAGAGATGAACGTTTTTCTAAAACTATTGAAAAGGTAAAGGAAGAACTTTCTAATAGGGTAAAATTAGAGCCTACAACATTACCGATGCATCAAAAGATATTTATAAAAGATGGTGAAAATTGTCATTTTATTCCACTCATAGATATTTATTTTATTGAATCTTTAGAAAATTACGCACGTCTTTATTTTGGTTCGGATAAAGCAATGATAAAGCGTTCTTTAAATTTATTAGCAGAAAAATTAGACCCTAAAGTCTTTTTCCGTGTGAATCGAAGTCAAATGATTAACATACATTACATCAAAAAGATTCACCCCTACTTCAATAATAAATTACAAATTATATTAACCACTGGTGAAAAAGTAGAAGTATCTAGCAGGCAGTCCGTTAAGTTTAAAAACTGGAATAGTTTATAAAGAGAAAATCGCTGAGTTTTCTAACGTTCATTGACTTTTATTTACGCTCATGTACTTTTCCTTTTTTGAAAGAAACAGACGCCTTTACTTTGTACTATAATTAATTTAAAATCCTTATTATGAAGTATTTAAAAGTAGTATTTAATATAGAAAGAATCGTATATCTAGTGCTAATTTCATTGTTGATATCTTGTAATGAAAACACTGTTTCATTAGCAGAACAACCAACCTTAGCTGATTATACAGTTGGAGAACAATGGACTTGGAAATATAAAGGCATAACCACTGAAGGCGAAGTGCGTTCAGAAGGCAAAGATACAAGAGAAATAGTACATATAGCTGATGGTTTAGGTATGGTCATTGGAAAAGACACGATTCCAGTTTCGGACATTGTAAAGCCAGAAGAAAGCGAAACACCAAGATACAAATGGCCTTTAGAAGTGGGAAAGAAGTGGAAATATGAGAAAAATTGGACAAGTCAAGATGGTACCACAGGAACACAAAGTCAAAAGGCAAAAGTATTATCATATAAAGAAGAAACTGTAGACGCTGGAACCTTTATGGCGTACACCATAGAATACAAGGGGAGCGTTTCTAATTCTAGAGGCTACAACGCACAAACAGATGAAGTTTGGTTGTATGCACCAGAACTAAAAAACTTTATTAAGATGACGCAAACTCAAGATGGCTTTTTGTACAATGAAGAGTTAATCCAGTACATAGACCCAAATAGGAAATAGTTAGTTTTTTATCAATTTTCAAACGTAAAACAATGAAAAAGTCAGTCCTTTTATTATTTCTAATTGCAATTAGTAGCACTTCTTTTGCACAAGAATTGCCATTTAAAAAGGTGAAACTATCAGATTCAATAGCGCTTGAAAACCAAATGCAGCAATTAGCCGCAATCTGTGATACTCAAAATTTATCAGAATTAGACCTGTTTAAGTTCCAGTTAATAAGAGGTGAATATGAAGACGCATTAGCTTCAATAAAAAAAAGAGTAGCAGAAACACCAATAGATCAAAGGCAGTATTTAGATGTATACATCCATTATGTAGAGGCAAAGCTATCTACGAACTTCAAAGACGCGTTTAAAAAATCTTACAACAAATACGTAAAGAATTCTGATGACATACAAGTTCTTAATTTAGATAAAGCCTTGATAGTTAGAGACCCAACTGATTATTACGTTAGTAATTTTAATACCACGTATACTAGTATTAATTCTGAAAAGATATCACAGCCTATAGCTATAGATTTAGTAAAAAAGTACTTTTTAAAATCGGTGTTTTCATCAACTAGAGCTATTTATTTTGAAGAAATAAAACAAGATCATAAACGCAGATATGTCGTAAATGATAGTATTGTCATTCCTATGAAAGATGGTGCCGAAGTTTCAATGGTAGTAGTTAAACGCAAGGGAAATTCAACAGCTAAAAAATCTGCCATATTGGTATCTTCTATTTATGCAGGCACCAATGAAGCTTCTGCTATGTTATCAGCATCTAAAGGCTATATAGGCGTTATTGCCAATACAAGAGGAAAACGGTTGAGTAAAAGCGACATAAAACCACTTGAATATGAACATACTGATGTGTATGAAGTCATTGATTGGATTAGTAAACAATCTTGGTCTAATCAAAAAGTAGCCATGTTTGGAGGGAGTTACAATGGTTTTACACAATGGGCTTCTATGAAACATAAGGTGCATCCTGCATTAAAAACCATTGTTCCTATGGTTGCTATTGCACCAGGTATTGATTACCCAATGGAAAACAATATCCTCCACAATTATTCATATTCTTGGAATTTTTATGTAACCAATAACAAGTTTTTAGATTTTGAAGCTTCAAATGATTTTAAGCGTTGGAATTCTTTAAAAAACACCTGGTACAAAACAGGAGTAGCGTTTAACAAATTAGATAGTTTAGATGGTCGGGTAAATACATTATGGAATACTTATATGCAACATCCTAGTTATGACGACTTCTGGAAAAAAATGATACCATACCAACAAGAATTTGCTAAAATTGACATTCCGATTTTAACCATAACAGGGTATTATGATGACTCACAAAGAGGAGCCATATATTATTACAATGAACATCATAAATATGCAAAAAATCCAAATCATTATTTGTTAGTTGGGCCTTATGATCATTGGGCTGCACAAACGAAACCAGAAGAAAGTCTAAGAAATTACAAATTAGATAAAGCTGCTTTGATAAACATCGAAGAAGAACTAATTTACCAATGGTTTGATTACATTTTGAACGGAAAAGCAAAACCGAGTATTTTAAAAGATAAAGTCAACTTCCAAGTCATGGGTACGAATACCTGGATGCACAAACCAAGTTTAAGCGCCATGACCAATGATACTTTAACATTTCATTTAAGTGCTGATAAAACCAACGATTTTTATGCCTTAAAATCAAAAGCAAATAATTTAGAGATTCAAATGTCTGTTGATTTTAAGGATCGAAAGAGTATGACTAACACAGAGTATTATCCTTGGCCTTTGGAACGTGACCAAATCAATTTAAAAGATGGTTTAATTTTTAAATCTGAAGCGCTAAAGGAAGATGTAATTATAAATGGCTCTTTTTTAGGGAATCTTGAATTTTCAATAAATAAAAAAGATGTTGATTATTCTGTAATCGTATATGAATTGACTCCAGAAGGGAACTATTTTCATTTAAGCTATTATATTGGTAGAGCGAGCTATGCTAAAGATAGAGAACAAAGAAATTTATTGATACCGAATCAAAAGACGAAAGTGTCTTTCGACAATTCGAAACTAATCAGTAAAAAATTAGAAAAAGGGAGTCGCATTGTAGTGGTGGTTAATGTCAATAAAAACAATAATGCTCAAATTAATTATGGTACTGGAAAGGATGTTAATAAAGAAAGTATTAAAGATGCTGAAATTCCATTAGAGATAATTTTTACAGGAAACAGCAGTATTTCTTTGCCAATTTGGAACTGATTTCAATAACTGTTAGAATCTCATCTCTTAAGTAAAATAAAGTTTAAATGTGCCTTTATTTAAAGGAATAAGCGCAGATGTCATAAAGATGTCATAAGCTTGGCGCAAGTGCCAGTAAGGTTTGTATTTAATTTTGTCCCATGAACATTAAATACAAATCAATGAATAATTTTTTTACAACACTCACTTTTCTTTTCATTACATATTTTAGCGTTAGTCAGAGCTATGAATCAAAAATAGATTCCATAGTTGCTATAAGTTACAATCAAAACGAGCCTGGTATTTCAATTCTGGTAGCAAAAGAAGGAGAATCTATTTATAGTAAAGCTTTTGGAAAATCTAATTTAGAATTAAACACTCCTTTAGAAACTAATAGTGTCTTTCAAATTGGCTCTATAACAAAACAATTTACTGCGATTTCTATTTTAATGCTAGAAGAACAAGGTAAGTTAAGTGTTGAGGATAAAATTGGAAAATACATTCCTGAATATGCTGAAATTGGAAAAGACATTACCATTCATCATCTATTAAACCATACTTCGGGAATAAAAAACAGAACACCTGTTGGTGACAAGGGTTTTATTTCTAAAACTAATATGTCACCTACAGAACTTATTGCATATTTTAAAGATGAACCTTTAGAATTCAAACCAGGAGAGCGTTTTAAATACAGTAATGCAGGCTATATTTTACTAGGGCGAATTATTGAAATCGTTTCTGGACAACCTTACAGTGATTTTATAGAACAAAATATTTTTGACAAAATAGGAATGAAGAATTCATCCTGTGGAGATCCGAAACAAGGTATTCCAAACCCTACTACGGGTTATATCATTGAACAAAATGATTTTGTAAAATCAGATGATATGAATTTGTCTTTAGCATATTCCGCGGGAGCTATTTTATCTACCACAGAGGATCTTTTAAAATGGCAAAATGCATTACTTTCAAACACACTTTTAAAAGCTTCTAGTATAAAACAAGCTATGACACCAACCTTATTAAACAGTGGGAAAAGAGTACCTTATGGATATGGTTTTCGATTTTCGAAATTGGGGAATTCTCCTGTAATTGCCCACACAGGAAGTACGAAGGGGTTTACCAGTATTGCGCTGTTTTTACCTAAAGAGAAACTGTATATAACTGCATTAACCAACTGTAATTGTAAGAATGTAAATAACGTGGCGAAACAAGTTGCTGAATTATTTGTAAGTATACCAGATGATAAAATAACAGAGGCTAAGCATAATCAACCTGAGAGAAAATCAATTAATGTACCTTCAGAAATATTAAGTGACTATACAGGTACTTATGAGGTTAAACCAAATGTAAACCTTACTATAGGATTGGATAACACAAATCAATTATACTTATTAGCTCCAGGTCAAACTAAAAAGGTTGAATTATTTGCTGAAACTCAAAATCATTTTTTTGTAAAAATTGTAGATGCAGAAATCACGTTTAATAAAAATGAAGCGAATAATGTTATTAGCTTAACGATGAATCAATCTGGTCGTAAAATTATCGCAAAAAAGAATTAGGATGAAAAACAAGGAAAAAACATCTTTACAGCAAGCCATTTATTATGCTAAAGCACCCATCATAATTGCATTAATTTTAACTCCAGTTAGATATGGTTTAGAATTATTGGGATTGCCTGAAAATGCTATTTTTATTATCGGGCTACTTTGGCTTACCTTAGGGATTGCTATATATCTAGGTATTAAATTAGGTAATCAAAAACAAGCTTACAAGATTCTTTTATTAAGCTTACTTATTTACTCACCTATTTCAAGGATTCCAGTTGCTATACTTTGGTGGGTAGATACAAAATGGGAAATTGGCACTCATTATGGATTATATTATGATAATTTTGGGCAAGCGCTATTAAATCATGTGATTTATGGGTCGTTAGTTCAATTGGTTCCTGGATTTTTATTAGGAATAGTAACCATAACAATAATGAGGTACAGAAAAACTTTAACTAAAAACAAACCTTTAGAAAATGGATAATAACTATTTAGCTTTAAGAGTAAAAGAATTGAGAAACCAGAAAGGGATGTCACAAGAATTTCTTGCAGAAGAATCTGGTTTAAGTTTACGAACTATTCAACGCATCGAAAAAGGGGAATCAAACCCTACAGGTGAGTCATTGAAGCGATTAGCCAATGCCTTAAATGTAAGTCCAGATGAGTTGATAGATTGGTCCGTAAAAGAAGATAAAAAGTATTTAACGTATCTCAATCTCTCTGCACTGTTATTTCTGGTCTTTCCATTGCTAGGGGTTTTAATTCCATTTATACTTTGGACATCAAAAAAAGGTAAGATAAAAAATAGTAATAAGTTGGGTAAAGATTTAATCAATTTCGAAATCACGTGGACCATACTGTTATTTTTTATCCCTCTAGTATTTTTCATCATATCAAAAATTGGACTCACAGACCAAATAACGTTAAGTACATTTTTTATAGTTATTGGCTTTTTGTATGTCGCCAATTTAATTTTAATATTGATCAACACACTTAGAATAAACAATGAAAAAGAGGTGATATATAGACCTCGATTTAAGTTTTTAAAATAAAAGGCAATGAATAATAGCGTTAATATTTTACAGCCATATAGTATCAACTCAAAAAATATAAAACTATGAAATACAAATGTCCGAAGTGTGATAATGCCACTTATGAAATTGGAGAAATGAAAGCCACAGGTGGTACGTTGTCGAAAATATTTGTTACCAAACATATAAAGCAAACTATGAGAACTTTTACATTTGTGATTTTATGTATTCTTCTTTTTGGAGCACAAACGACGTTCGGACAGAATAAAACGGATATTATAATTGGAAGTCAGTTCATTATTAAATCTAGTATTTTAAATGAAGAAAGAACTTGTTTAATAAGTATTCCTGATTCATATAATGATTCAACTGAAGTGGCGAAAAAATATCCAATTATCATATTATTGGATGGATATACTCAT
>NZ_JTDW01000025.1 GCF_000943565.1 Neotamlana sedimentorum | reverse complement strand
TTTGTTTCTTTTATTTCTTGTTCTATTCTAAAATTTTAATCTTTCTAACTTCTAATGATTCACCCAGTTTTCTAATATTTTTTTTCCGTCTGGTGTTAAAACCGATTCGGGGTGGTATTGCACACCGCGAACATCGAATGTTTTATGGCGTAATGACATTATTTGTCCGTTTTCATCAAACGATGTTGCTTCTAAACTTTCTGGTAAATTTGCATTTACAACCCATGAGTGGTAACGGCCAACTTCAATGTTTTTATTTAAACCTTCAAAAATATATTCATCATCAACACTTAAAGTTACGTTGGTTGCCACGCCATGGTAAACATCATCTAAATTTTCTAAAGAACCTCCAAATACTTCACCAATAGCTTGTTGCCCTAAACACACACCAAAAATACTTTTTGTTGCTGCATATTTTTCAATAATAGCTTTTAAAAGGCCAGCTTCATCTGGGATTCCTGGTCCTGGAGATAATACAATTTTATCGAATGCTTCAACATCTTCTAATTGTAATTTATCGTTTCTAACAACGGTTACTTCGCAGTTTAAATCTTCTAAATAATGTACAAGATTGTATGTGAAACTGTCGTAATTGTCTATAACTAATATTTTTTTCATAGTTGTTACCCTGAACCTGTTTCAGGATCTTTTTTAAATTATCTCTTATTAATTCAAATGTTCATTTTGTCTTGATACAAAACGAACCAAAAAATCAAATCAATCTGAGGGAATTCCTTCGGAACGTTCACTTTAAAACTTCATGCTTGAAGCTACGCTTCGCAGTTACGTTTTACGCTCTTTATTTCTGCAGATTGACGTTTTCGACTATGTCGAAATTTGGGGCTTGACTTTTTTCATTTTTACTTTCTATTGAAAATTCAAACTTCAATTATATTTCCTCAGCTACTTTAATAGCTTTTTTTAGCGCACCTAGTTTGTTATAAACTTCTTGGGTTTCACTTTCTTCATTCGATTTAGAAACCATTCCTGCTCCGGCTTGCCAGTTTAATTTGTAATCTTTACTTAAAAAGGTACGAATCATTATGGCGTGGTTAAAGTTTCCTTCAAAATCCATAAAACCAATGGCGCCGCCGTAATAGCCACGGCTTGTTTTTTCGTATTTTTCAATAAGTTGCATAGCCATGTGCTTTGGGGCTCCACTTAAAGTTCCTGCAGGAAAGGTATCGGCAACGACCTGCATTGTGGAGGTCGTATCGTGTTTTTTACCAATTACTTTACTTACTAAATGGATAACATGCGAGAAAAATTGAACTTCGCGATATGTTTCTACATTTACGTTGTTTCCATGTCGGCTTAAATCGTTTCGAGCTAAATCGACAAGCATAACGTGTTCGGCATTTTCTTTGTCGTCGTTTTTTAGCTTTTCTGCTAAAATTTCGTCTTGTTCCTCATCGCCTGTGCGTTTAAAAGTTCCTGCAATGGGATGAATTTCGGCTAAACCATTACTTACAATAAGTTGGGCTTCTGGAGAACTACCAAATATTTTAAAATCGCCATAATCGAAATAAAATAAATATGGCGACGGATTTATACTTCGTAAGGCACGATACACATTAAAATCGTCGCCAGTAAATTCTTGGGAAAAACGGCGCGATAATACTAATTGAAACACATCACCGCGTTGGCAATGTTTTTTAGCTAGTTTTACCTGTTCTTTAAACTCGTCGTCGGTTAAATTAGATTCAATATTATTTTTGGCACTAAACTTATACGATGCAAAGTTTTGCACGTTTATTAGTTTATCTATTTCATGAATATTGTTTTCTGAACCTTCCGGACAATGCGCAAAAATATAAGCTTCATTTTTAAAATGATTTATGGCTATTATATTCTTATAAACCGCATAATACATGTCTGGAATGGTAACCGAATCGTCTTTTTTACTAATATTGATGTCTTCAAAATAACGAACAGCATCATAAGCCGTATAACCAAAAATGCCGTTGTTTATAAACTTGAAATCTTCTTCAGATTCTACATCAAATTTTTGAGTAAAATTGTAAATTTCGTCTACAACACTAACTTGATCTGTAATATTTACTTCGGCAGAACTACCATCTGGAAAGGTTTCGCTTATAACTTCGTTTTCAACTTTAATTGATGCAATTGGGTTAAAACAGATGTACGAAAAGTTTTTGTGGTTACGGTGGTAATCGCCACTTTCTAACAAAATACTGTTTGGGTATTTGTCGCGTATTTTATAGTAAACGGTAACCGGAGTTATGGTGTCGGTTAATATTTTTTTATAGTGTGTATGTAATTTGTATTGTTTCATTTAGTTTGTTTTTCAAAATAAATAGTTTGATTAAAACCATTAAAAAAGGCCTGTCGTGAATGACAAGCCTTTTGTGATATTTTTTAATTAAATATACGAGGAATTTGCTTCACGAACGTTAGTTACGTAAACACCACCACCAAGTATTATTTAATGAATTTTTCATTTTTTTCTTTTGCTTGGTTCAAATATAAAAATGAATTAAGTTTTACCCAAAAGTTTAGTTGATTTTTTAATTAAAACTTTGTTAAACTATTATAAAAACAGAATATTGTTAATTATTTTTAAGGTTATGAAACTAAATTTGATTTTTATTGTATTTTTTGCATTAACCAGTTGTAAACAACAAAGCAAAACAGGGCAGGAGCTTAATGAATTTTCTGAAGCTAAAGCAGCAGTTTTGAATGAGGAGCTTGAAATATACGACTTTAACGGTCTGGAAAAATTTTTAAATTTTAAAGACGATAAAACTTATGTAGTCAATTTTTGGGCTACTTGGTGTGCGCCGTGTGTAAAAGAACTGCCATATTTTGAACAATTAAATGAAGCCTACAAGGATAAAAACGTTGAAGTTTTATTGGTGAGTTTAGATTTTCCGCATCAATACGACACAAAATTGAAACCATTTATAAAAGAGCATAAATTAAAATCGAAAGTTTTAGTGTTGGATGATGCCGATATGAATACTTGGATTCCTAAAGTAGACGAAACCTGGTCGGGCTCTATTCCGGCAACGGTAATCTATAATAAAAATAAAAAATTATTTTTTGAACAATCTTTTAGCTTTGAAGAGTTAGAAAACGAATTAAAACCATTCTTAAATTAAAAAACCTATGAAAAATTCCATTAAATTAATTTTAGCTGTTTGCGTTGTTGGGCTTGTTAGTGCCTTCACATTAAAACCAACAGCAGAATATGCCGGCTATAATATTGGAGATATAGTTGAAGATTTTAAATTGAAAAATATCGACGGAAAAATGGTTTCGCTCTCCGATTACGAAGACAAACTAGGAGTTATCGTAACTTTTACATGTAATACGTGCCCTTACGCTGTGGCTTACGAAGATCGTATCATTGAATTAGATAAAAAATATGCCGATAAAGGTTATCCTGTTGTAGCTATTATGCCAAATGATACAAGTGTAAAACCAGATGACGATTTAGAGTCAATGAAAAAGCGTGCAGAACAAAAAGGTTTTACGTTTCCGTATTTAATTGATGCAAAACAAGATGTTTATCCAAAGTTTGGAGCAACTAAAACACCTCACGTATTTGTTTTAGATAGAACAGAATCAGGATTTGTAGTGTCTTACATTGGAGCTATCGATAATAATTATAAAGATGCATCGGCAGTTACAACCAAATATGTTGAAAATGCGGTTGATGCTTTAATAGCAGGAACACCAATAAAAGAAACAGAAACAAAAGCCATTGGTTGTTCAATAAAAGTAGCTAATTAATAAGATATTATATTGGTTTATATAAATCTGAAGTTTTGTAAAACTTCAGATTTTTTTTCGTCTAAATTTAAATATATAGTAATTTTGTAATATAAATTTAAAGTAATAAAAATGGAAGATTTATCTCAAGAAGAATGGCAAGAACAATTAGCCGATGATAATAATGCTGTAATTTTAGATGTAAGAACTGATGCTGAAGTTGCCGATGGTATTATTCCAAATGCTATTCATTTAGATATTTATAAAGGTCAAGAATTTATTGAAGAAATAGATAAGCTTGATAAAACTAAGAATTATTACGTGTATTGTCGCTCAGGAAATAGAAGCGGGCAAGCATGTAAACTAATGGAAGAACTAGGTTTTGAAAATGCTTATAATTTAGAAGGCGGCATGCTACAATGGACTGGTGAAGTGGTAGACCAATAAATTTAAGCAAAAAAAATAAGAATTTAGAATCTTTAGGTGATTATTAATTTAATTATCTAAAGATTTTTTTATTGAAATAATTTCATCCTCTTTTTTAGTAATTTGGCTTGTTTATTTTTATTTAAATAACTAATTATATAATTTTGTGAAAGAACTGTGTTAATAAATAATGATTACGCAGATTTTTAGCAAGAAAATATTAATTCATTAATCCCTCCTTAAGTCATGGAAAATGGTTACGTAATCCTTGGTATTGTAGCTTTGTTGTTTTTAAGTATGTATGGCTACTCGTATTGGTCTGTTTTTAAAGAAAAAATGACACAAAAGAAAGTACAAGAAGAACAATTAAAAAAACAAGAACTTAGACGTCAGCGTCGTATAAAAAACCAAGCTTTAATTGATGCTAAAATTAATGCTTTTAACAAACGTAAAGCTGAAATTAAGCAAGAATTAAGTATGCTTAATCAAATAAAAGAGCAACAAAAAGTTGGTTAAGTTATATTTCTAAAATATTATTAAGAGGCTGTCTTAAAAGTTAGAAATGTATTATTCTGAGGTTTTTAGAGTATGATACTTTTCAATTTCAGTGTTTTTTGAAACTTAAATAATATTGAGATTAAAAAACTAAGTGTTTAAAACAGACTCTTTTTGTATGGTTTGTCATCAAGTTAACAAGAAAAAATCACGACGTTAATTTCTCTTATTTTCATACTACTTTTTGAATTCGACAACCTCTAAGTTGTCAATTTTTTTACCATCAATAGTAAATCGAAGCATGGTGCGTACTTTATGGAAACCGTGTTTACCAACCGCTCCTGGATTCATATGAATTAAATTTAAATTCTTATCTGGCATTACTTTCAAAATATGAGAATGCCCACAAATAAATAGTCGTGGCGGGTTTTGTTTAATTTCGTTAAGAGTTTTAACGTTATATCTTGGCGGATAACCTCCAATATGTGTAATCCAAACATCTACAGCTTCACATAAAAAACGGTTATGTTCAGGAAATTCTACTCGAACCTTAGCATCATCAATATTGCCGTAAACACCTCGCAATGGCTTTATAGCTTTTATAGCATCGGTAACTTTTAAATCACCAATATCGCCGGCATGCCAAACTTCATCGGCTTGTTTTACATATTTTAAAATATCATTATCAATATAACTGTGCGTATCAGAAAGTAAAAGTATTTTTGTCATGTAAAAGGGCTTTCTTTTAATATAGAATTAAGATTATGGCTTTCGCAGAAACTACAAAACTATCTATATTTGTTGTTTAATAAAAGAAGAAAAACAGATTGAGGTATTTTTTAGAGCTTTCGTATAATGGAACCGAGTATCATGGTTGGCAAAATCAGCCCAATGCAATTAGCGTTCAGGAAGTTATTGAGAAAGCATTGTCAACTTTATTAAATACAAAAATTAGCATTGTTGGTGCGGGTAGAACCGACGCTGGTGTGCATGCTAAACAAATGTTTGCGCATTTTGAAACCGACCAAATAATGGATAACTTAGTTTATAAATTAAATTCGTTTTTACCTAAAGATGTGGCTATTCACAATTTATTTGAAGTAAAAACAGACGGTCATGCCCGTTTTGATGCTTTAAGTAGAACTTATTTGTACCGAATTGCAACAAAAAAAAATGTATTTAATTTTAATAATACGTATTTTGTAAATCAGGAATTAGATCTGGAAAAAATGAATAAAGCCTCGAAGATCCTATTTGAATATATCGATTTTCAATGTTTTTCAAAAACCAACACCGATGTTAAAACCTTTAACTGTAAAGTTATGCAAGCCGAATGGAATAGGGTTGAAGACGAAATTCATTTTACCGTAAAGGCCGATAGGTTTTTGCGTAACATGGTGCGTGCTATAGTTGGTACCATGGTAAATATTGGTTTAGGTAAAATTGAAGTTGAAGCTTTGCACGACATCATTCAGTCTAAAAACCGTAGTGAAGCTGGCTTTTCGGTGCCTGCTCACGGGTTGTACTTAACGCATATTGAATACCCCGAGGACATAAAAATATAATGAGTAATTCTAAAGATAAATTTTTCGATTATAACCTGTTTAAACGACTGTTTGAGTTTATTAAGCCTTACAAGTTTGTGTTTTTTGGTTTAATTATAAGTGTTGTTTTACTAGCTGTTTTAAGTGCAGCAGTCCCGAAGCTAACAGAGTTAGCTATAGATGATAGTATGACTAATAAAGACAAAGAAGGCTTTGTGTTTTATGTAACGCTTATGTTTGGTACTTTAATTTTTCAAACCATTTTTCAGTTATTGTTTATGTATTATGCCTCATGGTTAGGGCAAAGTTTGGTTAAAGATGTTCGTGTAAATTTATTCAATCATTTACTAAGTTTTAAAATGAAATATTACGACCAATCTTCTGTTGGTGTGCTTATTACACGATCGGTTGCCGATATGGAGCGTATTGCAGATATTTTTGGACAAGGTTTGTTTATGATTTTTAGAGATTTACTAACCATGGCTGTAGTTTTTGGTGTTATGCTTTACACCAATGTAAAGTTGTCTTTAATTGTGGTGCTTATGTTGCCTATCTTAATTTATGCAACACGAATTTTTCAAAAGTATATGAAAAAGGCCTTTGAAGAAGTACGCTCGGAAGTATCAAACCTTAATTCCTTTGTTCAAGAGCGACTTACAGGAATGAAAATTTTGCAAGTTTTTACGCGTGAATCTATAGAGTTCGAAAAGTTTAAAACTATAAACGAACGACATAAAAAAGGGTGGTTAAAAACCGTTTGGTATAATTCGTTTTTCTTTCCAATTGCCGAATTATTTGGGTCTGTAACTATAGGTTTAGTTGCTTGGTATGGCGGATTAAATATTGGCGTAACAAGCAGTGTTTCTCAAGGTGTTTTAGTGTCGTTTATTATGTTTATTCCTATGCTGTTTAGGCCGTTACGACAAATTGCCGATAAATTTAATACATTGCAAATGGGCATGGTTGCGGCCAATAGAGTTTTTAAAGTATTAGACACAACATCTCATATCGACGATTCTGGAACGCAGTTAGCAGAAGCTTTTAAAGGAAATATACGATTCGATAAAGTTCGTTTTAGTTATGTTGAAGAAGAAGAAGTGTTAAAAGGAATTTCTTTTAATGTAAATGCTGGCGAAACTATTGCTATTGTTGGTGCTACCGGAGCTGGTAAATCTACAATTATTAATTTATTGAATCGTTTTTACGAAATTAAAGATGGCAATATTTTAGTTGATGATGTTAATATTAAAGCCTTCACTTTACAATCGTTACGAAATCAAATAGCGGTAGTTTTACAAGATGTGTTTTTGTTTGCAGATACAATTATGAGTAATATTACGCTCGATCATCCAGAAGTTTCTGAAGCCGATGTAATTTCAGCTGCGAAAGAAATTGGCGTGCATGAGTTTATTTCAAGTCTGCCAAACGGCTATCAATACAACGTAAAAGAACGTGGCGTTATGCTGTCATCAGGTCAACGGCAATTAATATCATTTTTACGTGCTTATGTTACAAACCCTAGTATTTTGGTTTTAGATGAAGCGACATCGTCTGTCGATTCACATTCTGAACAACTTATACAAGATGCTACGGATAAAATTACTAAGGGAAGAACTTCCATTGTTATTGCGCATCGTTTAGCAACTGTTAAAAAAGCAGATAAAATTATTGTTATGGATGCCGGTGAAATTGTAGAACAAGGCACACACGATGAATTGCTTAAAAAAGAAAATGGTTATTATAAAAACCTTTACGAAGTACAGTTTTTACAAGAAAAAGTAGCTTAATTTTTAAGTATAAAATCTTGCGGACTTAATTCGCCTGATAAAAACAATACAACTACCGTTAATATAGAAGTGCCTATATAACCTATTAGAACAATGAGTAGGAATAAGGGAATTCTCCAAAATAAAGATTTTAGGTTGTTCTCAGAATTTTTATATGATACATAAATACAAAATACGATCATAAAAACAATGTAAATCATTGCCGTATTCATGTATAACTGCGGATTTATTAGCAGTGTAATTACAGCATAAATTGTAGTAATAAGACTAAAACTAGTAAGTGTATAAATGGCCGAAACAACATGTTCTGCAAAATTATATTTTTTATAATTGAAGGCAACAAAACTTGAAAACGCTATAATTGGAATGTATAAAAAGTATACAAACGAACTATATTCCATGGTTTTGGACATGATTTTCTCTGTGCCGGCTGCTCCCGAACTGGTTTGGGCATAACCAATATTACTAAAATCGATATGCTCCCATGCAATTTTTTTCATTAAAAACATTACTAATCCCGATACCGTAAGCGAAATAGCTAAGATGCTTACTGGGTTTAAATATTTTTTACGTAATCCAGAAATATAACCACCACAAACGTCTTGTGGTTTAATTATCATGTGCCAAAGCGTTTTAAAAAGTGTATTATCCAGATTGAAAAAACGTTCAAAAAAATCGAAAGTCAAACTTTTTGCTGTAATTCGGTTTCTTATAACTTTAGCACCGCAATCTGGACAAAAACTATAATCGGTTCTAAGGGTATTGTTACAGTTTTTGCAAGTCATAATAAATTAGCTTAAATCTTTTTTAATAATGTTTGTGAGCTCGTTGCTGTCTTCGTAAACCACAAATTCTCCATCTTTGAAATATGAAATATGACCGGTTTCTTCGCTTACTGCTAGGGCCAAAGCATCAGTTTTTTCGGTAACACCAATGGCTGCTCTATGCCGGAGCCCGAAACGCTGCGGAATGTGTTTTTCGTTATTAACAGGTAAAATAACTCGGGTAGCTTTTACAATATTATTGTTTACAATTATAGCACCATCGTGTAACGGACTATTTTTAAAAAATATACTTTCAATAATGGGTTGTGTTACTTTTATGTTCATTTCGTCTCCCGAAGACGATAAAAAGTCTAAATTGTTGTTACGTTCAAAAACTATTAATGCCCCTGTTTTAGACAGACTCATTTTATTACATGCCGAAATTATCGCATTAATATCGGTGTTAGTTTCAAATTCCTCTTCAGTTTTTAAAAAGTTAAACGGCTTAAAAAATTGCTTACGCCTGTTGAGATTTGTAGAGCCAACCATCAATAAAAATTTCCTTATTTCAGGCTGAAAAACAACAATAAGTGCAATAATTCCAACTTTAATGAAGCCCCCAAAAATACTGGTAAGCAGTTGCATGTTTAAAAACTCGGTAAGTTTCCAAACCAAGTAAATAATAATGATACCAATAAAAATATTGATAGCAACCGTGCCTTTAATAAGCTTATAAATATAATAAAGCAGAAGCGCTACTAAAATAACGTCAATTACATCAATAACACTAAAGTTTAAAATGTCTTTAAAAATATCCAAAGGCAATGGGTTTTGGTAAATTTAATAAAAATGAAGTTATCAATTTATAAATTCTGTATTCGATATTTTAAGATGATTAAATTCTTTGTTTTGTATTAAAGCTTTGATGGTTATATAATCTTGAAAAGTTAATGACTTTGAAAACCGTAAGGAAACTTTTGATGCTTTAGCGAATACATTTTTCAAGTCGGTTATAAGTTTGTTTTTATTACTTTCTGTTATAAAAGGTTCTTTTTCATGGTTTATTATAAATATTTTTCCGTTATCGTTAACAAAAATATTTTTAGTGGTTACTTCAAAATCTAGTGGTATTGTTTGTGGAGTGTTTTCTTCTTTAATTACATATTTAATATTAGTAAATTCCATAAACCCTAAATTATTCTTGCTTATGTCGTTACAAGAAAAATAGTTTTTAGCGTCTTCATTTTTATGGCCAGCATTTGCCTTTTTTTCTTGTAGAAATTTTATTTGCGGTACAACCTGGCGTAACGTTAATCGTTTATCGATATTAACTAACCAATTGGTGGTGCTAATTAGGTTTTTTCTATTTAGTAAAACACTGTCTTTTTGTGTTTGGTCGTAAAAAATATATGCCGCAGAAACGTCTTGAATATTTTGAATTTCAGAATTGTTAATTTCGGGTAACTGTACCGTTTTTTTATTTCCGCAGGAAAAAAATAAAACACCAGTTAAGAGTAAAATAATATATTTCATAACTTCTAACTTCTAACTTCTAACGCTTCAATTAATTTAATACATTCAACGGCTTCTTTTACATCGTGAACCCGTAAAATTTTCGCTCCTTTTTGCAGTGCAATGGTGTTTAAAACAGACGTGCCGTTTAAGGCTTCTTGAGCTGTAATGTCTAACTTTTTATAAATCATAGATTTTCTTGAAACACCTGCGAGTAAAGGTTTATCAATCATTTTTAATAATTCTAAGTTATTTAAAAGCGTGTAATTTTGTTCTAAGGTTTTTGCAAATCCAAATCCAGGATCTACGATTATATCTTTAATGCCTAAAGCTTTTGCTGCCGCTAATCTTTCAGAAAAATAAAAAATAATGTCTTTTATTAAGTTACCGTAATTGGTTTGTTGTTGCATGGTTTTTGGGGTGCCTCGCATGTGCATCATAATATACGGTACTTTTAAACTAGCTACAGTTGGTAGCATGTTTTTATCGAGGTTTCCTGCCGAAATATCATTTATAATTGCGGCGCCAGCTTCAATACTTTTTTCTGCTACACGGCTCCTAAATGTATCAATGGAAAGTATGGTTTCTGGAAAATGTTTTAGAATTAAGTCTATAATAGGAATCATTCGATGTAATTCTTCAGTTTCACTAACATCATCTGCATTGGGACGCGAACTGTAAGCTCCGGCATCTATAAAAGTGGCACCTGCGTTTAACATGTTTTCTACATGCGATAAAATGTCTTTCTCGTTTTTATGTTTACCGCCATCAAAAAAAGAATCGGGTGTTAGGTTTAAAATGCCCATTACTTTTGGAGCAGATAAATCGATGAGGTTTCCTTTGCAATTAATTGTCATTCATATTGTTTTAACCGTTGTTTGTACTATGTTTAAAAACTTTAAAGCTTCAACTTTGTACTTTAAACAATTTAGGCGAAATTTACACAAAATTCAATTTATTTATGCAAGAAACCTCAAAACAATACGATGCCGTTATAGAAACTTGTAGAAGTCTCTTTATTAAAAAAATGAGCGATTATGGAAGCGCTTGGCGTATTTTGCGTTTGCCATCGCTTACCGACCAGATTTTTATAAAAGCACAACGTATTCGAGGTTTGCAAGAAAACGATGTTAGAAAGGTTGATGAAGGCGAAATTAGCGAATTTATAGGCATAATAAATTACTGTATTATGGCCTTAATTCAAATTGAAAAAGGAGTGGTGGAACAGCCAGATTTAAATACCGAAGAAGCCACCAAATTGTATGAAAAACAGGTAGCCATCACTAAAAAATTAATGGAAGACAAAAACCACGATTATGGCGAAGCATGGCGCGATATGCGTGTAAGTAGTTTAACCGATTTAATTTTACAAAAACTATTAAGAGTTAAGCAAATTGAAGATAATGCGGGCAAAACATTAGTTAGCGAGGGTATAGATGCTAATTATCAAGATATGATTAATTATTCGGTTTTTGCACTAATTCATTTAAACAAAAGTTAAAATTTTCTGCTGTCCAGCGGAAATCTTTACATTCAAACTCAAAATCACATAATGAAGATATTAGTTAGTATTTCCAGAATATTTGTTGGTGTTTTATTCATCATATCCGGATTAATAAAGCTTAACGATCCGCTTGGGTTTTCATATAAATTACAAGAATATTTTAGTCCAGATGTATTAAATATCCCATTTTTAGAACCTTATGCGTTAATGATTTCGGTTGTTGTTGTGGTTTTCGAGGTTGTTTTAGGCGTATTTTTATTAATAGGATATAAACCTAAATTTACCGTTTGGAGTTTGTTGTTAATGATTGTGTTTTTTACATTCTTAACCTTTTATTCGGCTTATTTTGATAAAGTTAAAGATTGTGGTTGTTTTGGTGATGCCTTAAAACTTACGCCATGGGAAAGTTTTACAAAAGATTTGGTATTACTTATACTAATCTTGATTTTATTTGTTGGGAAAAAATATATTACCCCAAGTTTTGGTAAACTAACATTAACAATAGTCGCATTATTAAGTTTTATTTTATCACTTTGGTTTGGTTACCATGTTTTAATGCATTTACCGGCTAAAGATTTTAGAGCCTATAAAATTGGTGCGAATATTAGTGAAGGAATGCTTATTCCAGATGATGCGCCTAAAGCCGAAACCGAATATTACTGGAAATTTAAAGTTGATGGCGAAGAACAAATAATTACAACAATGGGTGCTTACCCTTCGGTTGAAGGTGAGTTTATTGGTGTTGAAACTAAAGTGATAAAAGAAGGTTACCAACCAGCAATTTACGATTTTTCAATTGAAACTGAAGACGAAGATTTTACATCAAAATTTCTTTCAGAAGAAAATTTAATTGTAGTTATTTCATATAGCTTAGAGAAAATTGAGCGCGAAGGCGCTTTAAAACTAAAAGCGTTGCAAGATAAGGCCGAAAAAAACGGTTATCAAATTATTGGTTTAACAGCGTCTGGAGAGGCTACAAAACAAGACATTAAAAAATTATATAATATTAGTTTTAATTGGTATTTGTGCGACGAAAAAGCATTAAAAACGTTGGTTCGAGCTAATCCTGGGATTATTGAACTGGATTCAGGAACCGTAAAACAAAAAGTACATTGGAACGATATTGAAAACTTAAACTTACCTTTAGTAGAAACTAAACCAAAAGATTTTTTAGTAAAAGAAAGTGTTGGTTATTTTTTAGATGCGCAATTATCTAGCAAAGAGGTTGTTGAAGCTATCGATCCGGCAAAAATAAAAAGTGTAAATGTTATAAAAGATCCGGAAACTGTTAATGCTCATAATATCGAGAATAATACAAATTTTACCGGTTTAGTTGTCGTTACCTTAAAGTCGAATTAATTTTCTAAATTTATAATCAACAAAAAGCAGTCTGATAAATTATTTTATAAATAAAACTTCTTATGCATTACTCACCTTATTTGGTGTAGTTACGGTTATATTCTTTCTGTTTAATGTATTACCTGGCGATCCGGCACAAATGATGCTTGGTCAAAATGAAGATAGCGAGCAGCTCGCATTGGTAAAACATAAGTATGGTTTCGATAAGCCAGTTACAACCCAGTATTTTTACTATTTAAACGATTTATCGCCTATTTCATTTCACTCCAAAAGTGAAACCGATTATACGTTTTTACAAGACGGAAAGTATAATGCAGCTCGATTGTTTTCAATAGGAAATACCATGGTTGTATTAAAACTTCCATATTTGCGCGAATCGTTTACAAAACAAGGTAAAAAAGTGAGCGATGTTTTAAAAGAAACCTTGCCAAACACCTTTGTTTTGGCGGTATCTGCAATAATTATAGCCATGATTTTGGGTGTAATTTTAGGTATAGTTTCTGCGCTATACAAAGACCAATGGCTCGATAAAACCATTCAAATATTTAGTACCTTAGGTATGAGTGTGCCATCGTTTTTTAGTGCCATTTTATTTGCTTGGTTATTTGGTTTTGTACTTCATAAATATACCAATTTAGAAATGACAGGCAGCCTTTACGAACTCGACGATTTTGGTGAAGCTATGCATATTAAATGGAAAAATTTAATACTTCCTGCAATCGTTTTAGGTATTCGCCCGTTGGCAGTTGTTATTCAGCTTATGCGTAATTCGCTGTTAGAAGTGTTTAATCAAGATTACATTCGCACTGCCAGAGCCAAAGGGCTTAGCGAGTTTCAAATTATAAAAAAACACGCCGTTAAAAATGCCTTAAATCCTGTGGTTACTGCAATTTCGGGTTGGTTCGCTTCCATGTTAGCAGGAGCTGTTTTTGTAGAGTATATTTTCGGGTGGAATGGCCTCGGAAAAGAAATTGTAAATGCTTTAAATACGCTCGATTTACCAATTATAATGGGCGCCGTATTAATAATTGCCATTATGTTTGTAATTATTAATATTCTTGTCGACTTAATATATGTTTGGTTAGATCCAAAGGTAAAACTTAATTAATCTTCAATAGCTGCGAAAGCGCATTCAAATTCAAATTTTATAAATGAAAAAACTAAGTTTAGTAATATTAACTGTTGTAACATTTTTAAGCTGTAACAAGCAAGAACCAACACAATTTTCAGAAGAAGCTTTAAACGATACCTTTATTTCTTTAGCAGGAAACCAAGTTTCTTTTCAATCTATTTTAAACAAACATAAAGGAAAAACTATTGTTATCGATATTTGGGCGTCTTGGTGCAGCGATTGTATAAAAAACATGCCCAAAGTAAAAAAGTTACAAGCTCAATTTCCAGACGTAGAATACGTGTTTTTATCTTTAGATAGAAGTATCGATTCCTGGAAACATGGTATAAATAAATATCAAGTTACTGGCGATCATTATTATTTACCAAACGCTAAAGATTGTGCTTTTGCAGATTTTGTAAATATTAGCTGGATTCCTCGATATATGGTAATAAATAAGGCTGGCGAAATCGTTGTATTTAATGTAATTGAAGCTGATGACGAAAAGTTGCTAGAAGCTATTAAAAATTAAGTATTTTAGCATAGTATAATTCGAATAATCATAAATAAAACAAATTAATACCTTCTTTTTACGAAGGTTACCATACGATCATGAGAAAAAATATAGTAGCCGGAAACTGGAAAATGAATAACGATTTAGCGCAAACTCAAGCCTTAATCACAAATTTAAAAACCCAAACTAAAACTTCGAATGCCGAAGTTTTGGTAGCACCAACCTTTACCAACCTTTACAGTGCTTTCGAAACATTAAAAGGAACAGATATCGAAGTTGTTGCACAAAACATGCATTTTGCAGAAAATGGTGCATATACAGGCGAAATTAGTGCAGCTATGTTAAAAAGCATAGGAATAAAAACGGTAATATTAGGTCACAGCGAACGTCGTGCATACTTTAACGAAACCGACGAGCTTCTTGCCAAAAAAGTAGATGCAGCCTTAGCTAGCGATATGACCGTGATTTTTTGTTTTGGCGAAGAGTTGGCCGACAGAAAATCGGGTAATCACGAGCAAGTTGTCGAAGATCAAATTAAAAATGCATTATTCCATTTAAAATCATGGGATTATAAAAATATAGTATTGGCTTACGAACCAGTTTGGGCCATTGGTACCGGAGAAACAGCTTCTCCAGAGCAAGCGCAAGACATGCACGCACACATTCGAAAAACCTTGGCAGACCATTATGGTTACGATACTGCAAACGACGTATCCATTTTATACGGCGGTAGTGTAAAACCAAACAACGCTAACGAAATATTTGGCAAGCCCGATGTAGACGGTGGTTTAATTGGTGGTGCGTCGCTAAAAGCCGAAGATTTCTTTGCCATAGTAAACGCCTTTTAAAAATAAAATAATTTGGGCGTTACCTTGCTTTGGGCAAGGTCGGGCTTTCGGTAGTCGCTACCTCCTTCGTCGGTGAGCTTCAACAATACCTCAATCCCTAACGCGGGCATATTTGCCAAAACCAGTTATAAAACATAAAACCTGTTAAGTTTATTAAAGCTTAGCAGGTTTTTTGGTTTTATACAAAATCAAAAGTCTAGCTTTATTTTTTAGTAACTATCTTTGCAGCCTAAAAATAGCATATGTCAAATCCAATATATTTAGGATATTATTTTAAAGTAGAACCGCAACAACCAGCCGTAGAAATTTTAATTGCCGAATTAGGCTACGCAGGTTTCGAGAGTTTTGTAGAAACTGAAGAAGGCGTAACAGCATATATTCAAAAAGAAGAGTGGAACCAATCTATTCTAGAAGATATACAAATATTAAATTCCGAGGAGTTTAAAATAACCTTCACCTTCGAAGAAATAGAGCAAACCAATTGGAATGCCGAATGGGAAAAAAACTTTAAGCCAATAGTTGTAGACGATGCTTGTGCAGTTCGCGCACCATTTCATGAAAAATTTAATGTAGAATACGACATTGTTATCGAGCCAAAAATGAGTTTTGGCACCGGCCACCATGAAACCACACACATGATGATTCAGCACATCTTAAAAAACGATTTTAAAGACAAATCGGTTTTAGATATGGGTTGTGGTACAGGTGTTTTAGCCATTTTAGCCGAAAAAAAAGGAGCAAAACCAATTGACGCTGTCGATTATGATAATTGGTGCTATTTAAATAGTTTAGAAAATGTAGAGCGTAATAACAGCCAACACATTACAGTTATTGAAGGCGACGCCAGCGTATTGGGCAAAAATAAATATGATGTTATAATTGCAAACATAAACCGAAACATTTTATTACAAGATATGGCAACATATGTGTCTTGTTTAAATAAAGGAGGTCTGTTGTTTTTAAGTGGTTTTTATAGTGACGATATTCCAATTATTCAAGAAGCTTGCGAAAATTTATTGTTAAAATTCGAAGAAAATTTTGAAAGAAATAACTGGGTTTCGTTAAAATTTATAAATTAGTAAAAAATTATCACCTATTACCTGTAATTACATGAGTACCAAAGAAAAAGCGCTGGAAGATGTACTACTTCAAGAAAAAGTTTCTACTCAAAATGAAATAGTATTGTACAACGACGATGTAAATACCTTCGATCATGTTATCGAAACTTTAATTTATGTTTGCGAGCATACCTTAGAACAAGCAGAGCAGTGCACTATTTTAGTACACTATAAAGGTAAATGTACCGTAAAAACTGGTGGCTACGACGATTTAAAACCACGATGCTCAAAACTTTTAGAGGCTGGTTTAAGCGCAGAAATTATTTAAATCTTACTATTACCTTTTTTATTTTTTGGGAATACCAGTTTGGTGTAAATATCTCCTAAAAAATATTAAATATATTTTGGTGGTATATTAATAAAAATATATATTTGCACCCACAAAAAACGGCCGCGTGGCGCAACTGAATAGCGCACTTGATTACGGCTCAAGAGGTTGCAGGTTTGAATCCTGCCGCGGTCACAAAAAGCTTCAAGAAATTGAAGCTTTTTTTTATGCTTTAATTTAAAATTCTACACTGCTATAATCAATTTTTTATATAAGAGGAGACTGACTAAAAAGATAGAAAATCTGTCATTCTGAATTTATTTCAGAATCTTAACATTGATTTTCGTTAGTTTGAAGAATCTAAAACGAGTTCAGATTAACAAAACATGTATCCTTTTAGTCAGCCTCTTTATTAACTCTAATTAAAAAAATAATTAGATATACTGATTGATTATATTCTCGAACAATTCTTGTTTACCGCTTTGTAAAGGTAATTCGCCGTTTTCTTGAGCGATATTATATAAATCGGTTAAGCTTAATTTACCAGCTTCAAAATCTTTTCCTTTTCCAGAATCAAAGCTGCTGTAACGTTCTTTTCTTAACTTATCGTAAGGCGACGACGAAATAATTTTATCGGCAGTAATTAAAGCTCTAGCAAAGGTGTCGGCACCACCAATGTGAGCTAAAAATACATCTTCTAAATCGGTTGAATTTCTTCTAATTTTAGCATCAAAATTAACACCACCACCTTGTAAACCACCAGCTTTTAAAAATACAAGCATAGCTTCGGTAGTTTCTTGAATGTTGTTAGGAAACTGGTCTGTATCCCAGCCGTTTTGGTAATCGCCACGGTTAGCATCTAAGCTACCTAACATACCGGCTTTTGCTGCCACTTCAATTTCATGTTGAAAAGTGTGTTGTGCTAACGTCGCGTGATTTACTTCAATATTAATTTTAAAATCTTTATCTAAACCATATTCTTTTAAGAAACCAATAGCAGTCGCCGAATCGAAATCGTATTGGTGTTTCATTGGTTCCATAGGTTTTGGCTCAATAAAGAAGTTTCCTTTAAAACCTTGAGCTCTAGCATAATCTCTAGCCATGGTTAAAAATTGCCCCATGTGGTCTAGTTCGCGCCCCATATCGGTATTTAATAAGCTCATGTAACCTTCGCGACCTCCCCAGAATACATAGTTTTCACCATTTAAAGCAATAGTAGCATCTAAAGCCAATTTAATTTGTCCGCCAGCTCTGGCAACCACATTAAAATCTGGGTTTGTAGAAGCACCATTCATGTATCTTGGATTAGAAAAACAGTTGGCTGTACCCCAAAGTAATTTTACACCCGAAGCAGCTTGTTTCTCTTTTAAATACTCGGTAATTGCAGCTAAGTTAGATTCTAGTTCGCCAAACGAATTACCTTCGCGTACTAAATCTACATCGTGGAAACAGTAGTAGCCAAATCCCATTTTTGTAATAAATTCGAATGCAGCATCGGCTTTATCTTTTGCAGCTTGAACAGCGTTGGTTGAAGCATCCCAAGGGAAGTTTAAAGTTCCAGGACCAAACGGGTCGCTTCCTTGTCCGCAAAACGTATGCCAGTAAGCCACAGAAAATTTAAACCATTCTTTCATAGTTTTGCCAGCAACAACTTGGTCTGGATTGTAATATTTAAACGCTAAAGGGTTATCTGACTCTTTGCCTTCAAATTTAATTTCTCCAATACCTTTATAGTATTCTTTATTTCCTATTAATGCCATGTTTTTAAAATTTAGTTATTGTTTTTTAATATAATTTCTAATTCGTTTTTCCAATTGTTATAAGCTTCTTTATAAGCGGTGTTATCTTTTAAAGGTTTATATGTCATAACATAGTCGTTTTCCATAATGCCTTTACCAAAACCTTCGAAATCGCCTTCATGCAATTTCGCTGCACGAGCGGCTCCAATAGCTCCGGTTGTGTTGTAAATTTCAATGTCTTGATTAATTAAGGTTGCTACGGTATTTGCAAAAATTTCTGAGCGGTATAAATTATCGTTTCCGGCACGTATAACGGTTGGTTTTATACCATCGGACTTTAAAATTTCCATGCCATATACAAATGAAAACGCGATACCTTCTAATGCAGCACGACATAAATGCCCTTTATTATGATTGTTGAGGTTAAGGTTTAAAATACGCGTACCTACATCTTTATTGTTTAGCATACGTTCTGCACCATTGCCAAACGGAATTATACACACGCCATCGCTACCAACAGGAATATTGTTGGTAAGTTGGTTCATGTCTTCATAAGATTCAACAGCGAGATTGTTTAACAACCATCTATATTGAATTCCTGCACCGTTAATACAAAGTAATTTCCCGATGCGTGCTTCATCTCCTTTTGAATAATTTACGTGAGCAAAATTGTTTACTCTAGAGCTTTCTTTTACAGATAAGTTATTAGTGATCGCATAAATTACACCCGAAGTTCCACCAGTTGAAGCGACTTCACCAGGGTTAAAAACATTTAAAGATAGGGCGTTATTGGGTTGGTCGCCAGCTCTATAAAAAATTGGGGTTCCGGCTAGTAATCCGCTACTTTTAGCTCCAGCTTCATTTACAACAGATTGTTTACCAAAAGTAGCAACAATATCGGGCACTAAGTTTTTATGAATGCCATAATGGTCTAATAAAAAATCGGCAATATCGTCTTTACTAAAATCCCAAAAAACACCTTCAGATAATCCTGAAATTGTGGTATTTATGGTGTTGGAGAATTTATAGGCAATATAATCTCCTGGTAACATAAACTTGTGAATTTTTTCGAAAACTTCGGGTTCGTTTTGTTTTACCCAGCTTAGTTTAGATGCCGTAAAATTTGACGGAGAATTTAGCAAGTTGGTATTACAAGTATTTTCGCCTATAGATTTGAACGCGTTATTACCAATTTCAACCGCTCTACTATCGCACCAAATAATACTTTTTCGTAATGGTTTACCTGCTTTATCTACAACCACCAAACCATGCATTTGGTACGAAATACCTATACCAACAATTTGTTCGTTAGTAACGTTGTTTTCACTTTTTAAACGGGTAATAGCGTTGCAAACATGTTGCCACCAAAGGTCTGGGTCTTGTTCGGCCCAACCGTTTTTTTTGGCGTACATGTCCATTTCTTGTTTTGGTTCTTGCACAACAGCAATGCTTTTACTGGTTTTGGTGTTAACCAAAGCAGCTTTAATTGAAGAACTTCCTATGTCTAATCCTAAATAATACATTATAATGAGTCTCTTAAAATAAGTTTAGTTGGTATAAATTTTTGTATTGATTGTTCTTGGTTTATAAATGAAGCCGCAAGGTTTCCCATGGCTTTAAAGTCGGTTGAAATAACCGAAATACCTTTGTAAATAAAGGGCTTCATTGGTGTTTCGTTGTAAGATAAAAAACCAACATCTGTTCCCGGTTCTAGGTTTTTATTTCGGCATTGTTCTAAAAACATACCCAAAACCCGATCGCTTACACTTAAATATGCATCGTGTTTTTTTACTTCAAATTCATTAATATCTGTAACAATTTTATATGTTATTCTTTTAGCTTTGCAAAATTGTTTAAAATGAGTAACAGCTTCGACAGGATGATAGGTAAACGTTGGATATACTAATACAAAGCGTTTATATTTCTGTAACGCTGGTAGCACTTCTTTTAAAACTTCTGCGAAAGCGTTACCAAAATCCTGAAATACATAATTGTTGCTTTTTTTAGCATGAATATTCCAATCGATTAATAATAGCTTGTCGTTATCAAAATCTGAAAGTACGCTTGGAACCTCCTTATGGTTAAAGCTCATTACAACATATTTGTAATATTTGCCTTTTCCGTTATTTAAAATGGTTTTAAAATTATTAATGTTATAATGATGGAATTGTACATCGACGATTACTTTTTTAGGTAAGTTTTTTACAAAAGCGTGGTACAAAACTTCTTTATAGGCCTTAAAAGTATCGAGCACTAACAAAACTTTACGTGTATCGTTTGCAATAAAATAGCCTTTGTTAGGTACCGATTCTATAACACCATTATCTTTTAAAATGGAGTAGGCCTTAAAAACAGTATCGCGAGATAAGTGATAATCTTTACAAACATTATTTACTGATGGCAAGGCATCGCCACTGCTTAATGTATTGTTAGCAAGGGCATCGTTAACGGCGTTAACTAGCTGTTGGTATTTTGGTAATTCTATGTTTAAATCTATTGATAAATCCACTATCCGTTCTGTTCTGTTCTGGTTTGTAAAAATAGTAATTTTTTTAATGTGAAATGATTTTTTTAAAGAATAAGAACTTATGCTATATGTAGAGGCGATAAATAATTAACAGTTATAATTTTGGAATTAAAAGTCAAAACATTACTTTTGGAAAACCAGAATGGTTAACCAGTTTGGAAAACCAAAAAAACTAAACTATAATTATGAGTAAATTTTATGTCTTTTTAATTGTTTCTGTTTTATTTTTTTCTTGTGAAACATCAAAAAACACTCAAAAAAACCTTGTTGTAAATAATTCTGAAGAACTTAATGATGCTATAGATCATGCGCAGCCGGACGATGTAATTATATTAAAAAATGGTAATTGGGAAAATTTGGAAATAAATTTTAAGGCAAACGGTACTGAAAATCACCCTATAACTATTAAAGCAGAAACGCCAGGTGGTGTTATTATTTCGGGAGTATCACAATTAAAATTTGGAGGTAATTATTTAGTTGTAGACGGACTTCATTTTAAAGGAGGTTATGCTAAAGGAAATGTAGTAGATTTTAAATTGGATGATGAGCATATTGGTAACCATTGTACTCTAACAAACAGTGTAATTGAAGATTTTAATAAAATGGAACGCGACGATTCCGATCGTTGGGTGCAATTCTGGGGAAGACATAATACGTTAAGCAATTGTTATATTGGAGGAAAAACAAATCGCGGACCAACTATTCGAATCGATTTAAAAGGAAATGAGCACATTAATAACCATCACAGAATTATTAATAATCATTTTGGACCTCGCCCTCCAAAAGGTGGTGCAAGTGGTGAAACTATTCAATTAGGCGATAGTTATACGTCTATGGCACCAAGCTACACTTTAGTAGAAAATAATTTATTTGAAGAGTGTAATGGTGAGGTCGAGATTATTTCTAGCAAAACAAACTTCAATCAGTTTAAAAATAATGTGTTTTATAAAAGTGAAGGGTCTTTGGTAACCAGACACGGAAATTACTGTACTATTGAAGGTAACTATTTTATTGGAGATGGCGTAAATAAAAATATAGGTGGTATTCGTGTTATTAACACAGGGCATACCATAATTAATAATTATTTCTGCAATTTAATTGGTGAAAGTTTTAGAAGTCCGTTAGCTGTAATGAATGGTATTCCAAAATCTCCTCAAAACAGGTATAACCAAGTTACCGATGTTGTAGTGGCATACAATTCGTATGTAAATTGTAAGTCGCCATGGCAATTTGGAGTAGGAGTAAATACCGATCAAAAAGATGTATTGCCAGCATCCGAAATTCGTTCGGCAATTCCAATTAGAACAATAGTTGCGAATAATACTGTATATAATTCTAAAGCAGATAGTTTAATTGTTGTGACACACGATAAAATTGAAGGCGTAACGTTTAAAAGTAATGCAATCAATAATCAAGGCGGATATTTTAATGCAGTAGAAGGTTTATCGGCTTCAAATTTTGAAGTTAAAGCTATTTCTGAAAATATTTATATTCCTACTGAAAGTTTAAATGTTGAACCATACGTAGGTTTTGATTTTGATAAGATCACTGAAGATTTATTTGGCAATTCAAGAGCTTCAAATAATAATATTGGTGCTTTTGTTTCTACCGAAGCGATTAATCCAGAAATATTGGATAAATCTAAATATGGTCCATCTTGGTTTTCACAAGAACAAAATACTAGTGAAGTTCAGACTTTTGAAGTTGGTCCAGGAGAAGATATTCAGAAAAAAATTGATGAAGCACAAAATGGAGATGTAATTTTGTTGAGTGCAGGAAGCTATTCAGTTTTAAATTCATTGGAAATTTCAAAAGCTATAACCGTTAAGGCAAAAACAAAGGGTGAAACTATTATAAATTATAATGGCGAAACTGGTACTGCGCTTTTTGAGCTTCATCCAAAAGGGTTTTTGAATGTAGACGGATTAGTTTTACAAGGTAATAACTCGACGAAAGCCTTTGCCTCCTTAAAAGAAAACATGTTTACTCACTTTGGTTTAAATGTAAACAATACAGCAATTCGAGGTTTCAATTTTGCTTTGAAAGTATATAAACAAGCTTTTGCCGAACATATTACTTTTGCAAATACTTCCATTTTAAATTGTGAAAATGGTTTAGAATTATCTGAGGAAATAAATGACAAAGGAGACTACAATACTGAATACTTAACAATAAAAAACTGCGAGTTTAACAATGTTAAACAAAACGTTATTGATTATTATCGTGGTGGCTACGACGAATCTACAATTGGAGGGAACTTAATAGTTGAAAATTCTGTGTTTATAAATTCCGGAGGTAAAGAAAAAAATGGCATTTTGATAAATCATCGAGGAATTGTAAATGTGACGTTAATAGACAATACATTTAAAAGTAATCCAGTAAAATTAGTAGCCTTATTGTGGGGTGCTAAAAACAATTCAGCGGTTAACAATACTATTATAAATTCTGGAAGTATCATCACAGAACAAAATTTAAAATTAACATTAATGTACTAGTATAGTTTAAACTCGTTATTTGAATGTTATAGTAGGGGACTTCCGCTTCAAATGGTCTTAAATCTTAATTACTAACTTCATAAGGCTAATAATATTAATTAATAAATTATTGTTTTTAAATAAAATTAAGCATATATTTGGAAAACCAAATTGGTTTACCAGTTTGAATAACCAATTTTAATTAAATAAAACACTGTATAACTTTAAATAAATTAAACTAAATATGATGTAAACGAGTGAGATTAAAAAACCGGAAAGACTTTGATTTTCTGGAAAAACGTAAAGTAAAACTTTACGTGTGTGTATTTCTAGATACAAAATAAAGATGTCAAGAAAAAAATCCTTATTAAGTATTTGGTTGAAACAATTAAAAGGGCGTAGAAAACCACTGAAAACGTCCTAAAATTAAACTAAAAAGACTAATTATGAATTTAAAAATTAAACTAACTTTATTAACACTGTTTTCTAGTGTGATGTTATTCGCTCAAAGCGGAATTACAATTAAAGGAACGGTGGTTTCGGCTACGGATAACGTTCCCATTCCAGGTGTAAATGTTATCGTGCAAAATTCTACGAATGGAACAACAACCGATTTTGACGGAAATTACCAAATTTCTGTAAAGAAAGGTGATGTGATTCAGTTTTCTTATATTGGTTTTGTAACAAAATCTATAACTATTGGAGATCAATCTACATTAAATGTATCTTTAAGTGAAGATTTAGCAGAATTAGAAGAAATTGTAGTAGTAGGTTACGGTGCTCGTAAAAAAAGTGATTTAACAGGTTCTGTTTCTGCAGTAAAGGCTGATGAATTAACTGCATTTCCAGTTCTTGACGCAGAACAAGCGTTACAAGGTCGTGCTGCGGGTGTAAATGTACAATCTAATAATGGTGGTGAGCCAGGAGCGCCTATAAGTGTGCGTATTCGTGGTAATACTTCTATTAACGCGAGTAGTGCACCTTTAATTGTTGTTGATGGTTTCGTTGGAGCTTCAATGCCTCAACCAGGAGATATCCAATCTATTCAAGTTTTAAAAGATGCATCTGCAACAGCTATTTATGGTTCTCAAGGAGCTAATGGTGTTGTAATGGTTACAACTAAAAAAGGTCGTTCTGGAAAAATTAATATTGAAGTAAACTCGAATTACTCAATTCAAAGTACGGCTAATAAATTAGATTTATTAAATGCTGATGATTTTACCGATTACCAAAACGCTGTTAGACAAAATGTAGCATTAACAAATGGTAACACGCCAACACCATATGTAAGAGGTGATTTTGATACCGATTGGCAAGATTTAATATACAGAACGGGTAACACACAAAACCACCAACTTTCTGTTTCAGGTGGTTCTGAAAAAATGAAATTTTATTTATCAGGAACGTATTTTCAACAAGATGGTGTGTTAATTAATTCAGATTACGAAAGAGTTTCTGTTTTAGCTAACTTAGATGCCCAGGTTACAGATAAATTGCAATTAGGAGCCAACTTAACAACTAATGTTAGTCAAAAGGCCGGTGTTACTACACAATCAAACGGTTCTGTGACAGTTGGTGGAGACGATGTAGTTTCTTTAGCGATGCGTTTCGATCCGAATAAAGGAATTTACGATGCCAATGGTAATTTCTCTACAAATGATTTAATTGGAGATCCTGTAGATAACCCATGGGCTGTGGCAACACAAAGAGACGACGATACTGAAATTGAAAACTTTAGAGCAAATTTCTTTGCTAATTACGATATTTTAGAAGGCTTAACTTTTAAAACTACCTTTGGTTTAAGCTCACGTAATACGTTTAGAGGTATTTACATGCCTAGAACTTTAATTGTTACCGCTTCTGGTGTAAATGGTAGAGCCATTATTGATGAAGATAAAACAAATAGTGTTTTAACCGAGAGTTATTTAACCTATAATAAAGAAATAGGTAAAGGTATTTTAACGTTATTAGGAGGTTACTCTTTTCAAAAAACTACAAACAAAGGGTCTTATTCTGAAGGCACAGGAACTATTAGAGATTCGTTTTCTTACTACGGACTATATACTGCTACCAATTTAATTAATGGTGAAGGTGGCGATATTTATTTTAACGAAAGAGAAATTCAATCGTTTTTTGGTAGAGTTAATTTTGATTACGACGATAAATACTTGTTCACTGCAACCGTAAGACGTGATGGATCGTCTAGTTTCGCAGCAAACGAAAAATATGCAACATTCCCATCGGCTGCATTAGGCTGGAAAGTTTCTAACGAAGACTTCTTAAAAGATAACAATGTTATTTCAAACTTAAAATTAAGAGGTAGTTACGGGGTTACAGGTACTCAATCTATTCCTGCATACCAATCTTTAGCCATCTTAAGCAGTTTATATGCGTCTAGCAATGGAGAAACCGTTGCGGCTGTTACGCCATTCCAAAATGCTAACCCTAACTTGAAATGGGAATCATCATACCAAACTAACGTTGGTTTAGATTTAGGTTTATTGAATAACGCAATTTCTTTATCGTTAGATTATTATAACATCGATACTAAAGATGTGTTAATGGTAGATAATAGTATTCCAGATTACTTTGGGTTATTAAATAGTAACATTATTACTAACGCAGGTGAAATTAATAATAAAGGTTTCGAAATTTCATTAAACACCAGAAACATTTCTAAAGAAGATTTTTCTTGGACAACAGATTTCGTATTCTCAAAAAATAAAAACACAGCTACTAAGCTTATTAATGGAGACGATTATTTCCGTAATGGTGCGCCAAGTTACTTTAGTGTAAATAACACGAGTTTGTTAAGAGAAGGTGAAGAAGTGGGCTTATTCTGGGGCTTTGATTATGCAGGTGTTTACCAAGGTGGAGACTTACCAGCCGGAACTGCAACGTTACCTAACGGGGTAGCTGGAGATCCATTATTTTACGATATTGACGAAAGTGGAGATATTACCAACGACGATAGAACTATTATTGGTAATCCTAACCCAGATTTTACTTGGGGTCTTACAAATACGTTTACTTATAAAAATATCGATTTAAATATCTTTTTCCAAGGGTCTGAAGGTGGTCAAATTTTTAACATGACTAATGTGCAGTTAAACAATGGTGATGCTAATACTACTTACGATTATTATAATAGCGCATGGACAGCAACAAATACAAATACCAATCAACCAAGAGTTGGTAATAATAGTTCAAGAGAAATGTCCTCTCGTTTTGTCGAGGATGGTAGCTATGTGCGTTTAAAAAACTTAGCTATTGGTTATACTTTCGATACCAGTATAATAGAAAAATTAGGTATGGAGCGATTAAGACTATCTGTTAGTGGACAAAACTTATTAACATTTACAGATTACTCTGGTTTAGATCCAGAAGTGAATTACTTTGGTTCTGCGGGAGATAATAACACAAGCAGTAACACAGTTAAAGGTTTCGATTTTGGAAATTATCCAACTGTTAGATCTTTTACATTTAGCTTAAGTGCGAAATTTTAATTGTTAATTTTAAAGAAAAAAAATATGAATACTTACAAATATATATTGTTATTTATGGGTATAGCCTTAATGGGATGTTCAGATTTAGAAGAATCTCCTATTGCTTTACTAGACCCTGACGGATATTTTCAAACAACTGAAGATTTACAAGCTGGAATAGACGGTTCGTTAACACATGCAATAAATGAAGAAATTTGGGGAAGAAAATTATCAATTGCCTTAATGCTTCGCTCTGATATGGTAAATTTACAATCTTCTCAAACAAGAAGAGTTGAAATGAATACACATACCATTACAGGAGATAACGAAATGGTATACGACCCATGGAAGAGAATTTATTTAGGAATTTCTGCTGCTAATACAGTAATTCAAGGAGCAAATGGCGTTAATGAAGAGGAGTCAGTTTTAAACCCAATTGTAGCACAAGCCTATTTTGCAAGAGCATTTTACTATTTCCATTTAGTTAGACTTTTTGGAGATGTACCTTATTTCGATGAGCCTATTTCTGATATTTCAGCTAAATCTGTAAGCTGTACACCAGAAGCAGAAGTTTATGCTAATATTATTTCGGATTTAGAATTTGCAGAAGAATGGTTGCCAAATACAGTTTCTACAAGAGCCAAGCCTTCTAAAGCTGCTGCAAAATCTTATTTAGCATTAGTGTATTTAACAATGGCAGGAACTAGTGATGCTACTTATTTTCAAATGGCCTACGATAAAGCTAAAGAAGTTATTACTAATAAAGGAACCTACGACATTGATTTAGATCCAGATTTTCAAACTTTGTTTAACGCTAACTTAATCGATGCTTCAAAAGAGCCTATCTTTGCTTTAGATTATAATAATGTGGAAGCGCCAAACAATGCCTACGATCAAACCGCTCCAATGACAGGAATTAGAGGTGACGACGACGATCAAGGTTGGTCGGTAGCTGTACCTACAATGGCTGTTTACGATTCTTTCGATCCAGACGATTACCGTACTCGTGTTAGTTTCCAAACAGAAGCAACCATAGGTGGTACAACTGTTGATTATACAAACTTTACCATTAGTGGTCATGGTGATGCTGCAAACCAGCCATACATTGCTAAATATACACGTTACCCAGGGCCATACGCTCGTGGTAATAAAAGAGCTACAAGTCATAATTATTCAATGATTCGTTATGCTGAAGTATTATTAATTGCTGCTGAAGCAGGTGTTGAAATAGGAGCAGCAGACGCTGTAGATTTTCTGAATGAAGTAAGGGAAAGAGCTAGAAATGGAGGTAACTCTACCAATGGAGGATATGTCGAAGAAACTGTTCCTGCAAGTAGTGTGCCTGCAGATTTAACTTCTATAACGGTTGATGATGTTTTAGAAGAAAGAAGAATAGAATTAGCTTTTGAAGGTAAAAGATGGTATGATATTAAAAGAAGACAATTAGGAGATGTTGTATTTAGTGCCTCCGGTTATGAAGGCGATAAACCAGATTGGAATGCATCAGAAGATTACGATACACCAATTCCTCAGGATGAAATAGACCGAAATCCTAATCTTACTAATTAAGATTTATAACCTACAAGCTTTTACAATCAATAATTTAGTTTTTCTGTTTGTATAAAGTCAAATTCAAGTTTTACTGGTGCTTTAAAGTGCCAGTAAAACTTAAAAAATAATATAACATTGTTTAAACTATAATTAAGCTTTAAAAAAATACAGAAACTAATTATTTAACCTTATAAACTAAACTTATTGTATTATGAAATTAAAAGGATTACGCTGGTGGATTATTGGACTTATCTTTCTAGCAACAGTTATTAATTATATAGATAGAACAGCTTTTGCGCTTCTTTGGCCAGAAATGGGTGAAGATTTAGGAATGGATAATTCCGATTACGCTATTATGCTTAATATTTTTATGGCTACATATGCTATAGGTAAGTTTGCCTCTGGTAAACTTTACGATGTAATTGGAACCAGACTTGGTTTTACCGTGTCAATTATTGTATGGTCGGTAGCCTCTGTATTTCATGCATTTGCAAGAGGTTTAGTGTCACTTTCTGTAGTTCGAGGTTTATTAGGTTTAGGAGAAGCTGGTAACTGGCCAGGAGCAGTAAAAAGTAATGGGGAATGGTTTCCAATAAAAGAGCGAGCAACGGCTCAAGGTATATTTAATGCAGGAGCATCGATAGGAAATGTTATAGCCCCGTTTGTAATTGTGTTTTTATATACACAGTTTGGTTGGAAAACAACTTATATTATTTTGGGTGCAGTTGGTATGCTTTGGGTAATTCCTTGGTTATTTATTAACAAAGCAAAACCAGAAGATCATGCTTGGATTACAGATAAAGAACGTGATTTAATTTTAAATGATAGAATTGATGATGAGGAGGAAGACAAGGACAAACCAAAAGGGTTAAGTGTTAAACAAATACTAAGCCATAAAGAATCTTGGGGCGTTTTATTATGTCGGTTTTTTATAGAGCCTATTTGGTGGTTTTTTGTAGGTTGGATGCCGCTATACCTTGCCGATAGATTTGGTCTTAATATTAAAGAAACACAAACTATCTGGATTTCTTATTTAATGGCTGCAGTAGGAAGTATTTTAGGAGGTATGTTTACAGGATACTTAATGAAAAAGTACTCAGTTAATATTTCAAGAAAAATAACTATTTCAATAGGAGGAATTTTAATTCTTTTAGCCTTTGTAGGTATTATTACTTTAGTACGTGAAGATAACTTTATGACCTTTATTTATCTAGCTGGTTTAGCACTATTTGGTTTTCAGTTTGCTATTGGCAATATTCAAACAATTTCTAGTGATTTATTTAGTGGGCCTTCAGTAGGAACTCTAGCAGGATTGGCTGGTACTATTGCAGCTGTTTCACCAATGATTATGAACTGGTTTGTAGGTCAAATTACAGAAAGTTCATATACACCAGCATTCGTTGCAATTTGTGTTTCGGTAATATTAGGGGTATTGTCTATTTTCATTTTTATAAAAAATATTGGACCGGTTAGAAAACATCACATTAGTAAATATAATTAACATATAAAATAATCAAAATGAGTAATTCAAACAAAAAAGTAGCAGTAATAACTGGAGCAACTGGAGGTATTGGTTTTCAAGTAGCAAAACGTTTAGGTCAAGACGGTTATACCGTTATATTAAATGGTATAGAAGATGAAGCTGGAGCAGAGCGTGTTAAACAATTAACCGACGAAGGTATTACTGCCGAATATTACGGTTTTGATGTTACTAAAGAAGAAGAAGTAACAGAAAATATCGTAAAAATTGGAGAAAAATACGGAAGAATTGATGCTTTAATTAATAATGCAGGTGGATTAGGTGGTCGTTCTAGATTCGAGGAAATGACTACTGAGTTTTACCGTTTCGTTATGGCTTTAAATTTAGATTCAACTTTTTTCGCATCTAGAGCTGCTATTCCTTACTTAAAGAAAGGTGAAAATGCATCTATTATTAACTATACTTCTATTGCAGGATGGAATGCTGGTGGACCTGGAGCAGGTGTTTACGGTACTTCAAAAGCTGCTGTGCATGCTATAACTAGAGCATTAGCTAAAGATTTAGCTGAATATGGTATTCGTGTTAATGCAGTTTCTCCTGGTACTATTGATACAGATTTCCACAAGCAAATTAAATCTACGAAACCAGAAGTATTCGCTTCATGGAAAAACAATATTTTATTGGGTAGATTAGGTCAACCTGAAGATGTAGCTTCAGTTGTTTCTTTCTTAGTTAGTGACGCTGCGGCATTCTTAACTGCTGAAACAATTCAAGTAGGTGGAGGCCAAGGATTGGGTATTTAATTTTTAAAATAACCTTTGAGAAACACAAAACACAAACTATAAATAAATGAGTAAAGTAGTAACATTTGGGGAAATTATGTTAAGATTAGCCCCACAAGGATTTTTAAGATTTTCGCAAGCGAGTAGCTTCGATGTTGTATACGGTGGTGGAGAATCAAACGTTGCAGTTTCTTTAGCTAATTATGGGGTTCCAGTAGATTTTGTAACACGTTTACCAAAAAATGATATTGGAGAATGTGCCATGATGGAAATGCGTAAGCGTGGCGTAAATGTAGATAAAATTGTATGGGGTGGAGACCGTTTAGGAATCTATTTTCTTGAAACAGGAGCTGTAAGTAGAGGTAGTAAAGTAGTTTACGATCGTGCGCATTCAGCTATTTCTGAAATCGAATCAGGAATGATCGATTGGGATGCTGTTTTCGATGGGGTAGAGTGGTTTCACTGGACAGGTATTACACCAGCTATTTCTCAAGGTGCTGCCGATGTTTGTTTAGAAGCTGTTAAGGCTGCTAGCGAAAAAGGGATTACAATTTCAACCGATTTAAATTACCGTGCTAAACTTTGGAAATACTGTGACGATGCACATCGAGAAGCTGTAATGACAGAATTAACTTCTTACTGTGATATCGTTTTAGGTAACGAAGAGGACGCAGAAATGCACTTTGGAATTAAACCAGAAGGTATTAGTGTACAAACTGAAGGACACAACGTAAAAGCAGAAGCTTTCTTATCGGTTTGTAAGCAAATGATGGAGAAATTCCCAAGAGCTAAAAAGGTAATTACTACTTTAAGAGGATCTATATCTGCTTCTCACAACACGTGGGCAGGAGTTTTATACGATGGTAAAAAAATGTACGAAACACGTCAATACCAAATTACAGATATCGTTGATCGCGTAGGTGGAGGCGATTCGTTTATGGGTGGATTAATCTACGGATTATTAAAATACCCAGAAGACGATCAAAATGCATTAGATTTTGCCGTTGCAGCTTCATGTTTAAAACACACAATTAAAGGTGATGCGAACTTAGCAACCGTAGCCGAAGTTGAAAAACTTATGGGTGGTGATGCTTCAGGTCGTGTAGCTCGATAATTAAAATAATTCTAATAAAGCTGTTATATTTTTTATATAGCAGCTTTATTAATTTAAAGCATTTTATAAAATGGCACAATTTTCAAGATTAGAGGT
>NZ_JTDW01000024.1 GCF_000943565.1 Neotamlana sedimentorum | reverse complement strand
ATACACGTTGTTGTGTTTAGTTTTATTATCCGATGCGTTTCTTAAAGAATCTATTTGCTTTTTTAAAGAAGTTATTTCTGAACGCATTTGTTGGATATCAGTTTGAAGGCCTTTGGAAATCCGCTTATCTTGCTCTACCATTTCATTTATTTTGTTTATATATTGTTTTGCGCTATCTGGTTGCACCGCCATTGTTATGGCTGTTGTTAGAAGTCCTATAACACCCCCAAGACAAACAAATATTATATTGTGTTTAAATTGATTTTCTAAATTTTCTTTTGTAAGGTCTTTTATGGTTTTTTCTAAATCTCGGTCAAGTCTTAGATTGTTCAAATAGTTTTCAATTCCGCCGTCTTGAATGACAAGTATTCCCTTTTCGTCAAGTTCGTATTGATTATTAGATTTAAGTCTTATTAAATTTAATGCTTTACATATTTTTTTAGATTTTATTTTTCTTTTTATGTCTGGGCTTGTACCAGTGTCATGAACAGAACAACTTCCATCTTTTAATATTTTCTTTAGTATTTCATCAATACTTTCTATGGTTCTCTCACTTAACTCCATTTGTTACGACTCTCTATCATCTATCGATGTTTTTTTTAATTAAA